>NZ_BAVZ01000068.1 GCF_000576305.1 Paenibacillus pini JCM 16418
TTCCCTCATTATCAAATTGAACATTATATAATTTACCTTTAGTATCTAATAGTCTTCCATATCCAACAACTGAGGTTTTTGAAAACTCCCATTCCACCATGCTTACCCTCCTTAGAATCAACCTATTTTACCATAAGTTAAATACTAGTGAAATTATTTTGTTGCATTTAGGCTGCTGTTTCGTGAATTAGTACTATATCTCCATCTTCTTCACAAATCGCTTTGAACATAATCATCATTTCATGTTTCGGAAAAAGCATATGTATTTATTACAACTTTACCATGTAGCTTCTCAACGACTGAAACTTTATACATTGTCATCACCTCTTTTTTATATGCATAAAATATAATTTTATGTTCAATTTGGTATGTATTTCCTTTGATCTGATTTCATTATATCATTTACAAATGTAAAGTCAACAATTATTTTAATCTTTTGATATCTTTTACTTTAAATAAAAAACCTCATACGATCCATACGGATTATACAAGGAAATTATAAATTATTAT
>NZ_BAVZ01000067.1 GCF_000576305.1 Paenibacillus pini JCM 16418
GGTTAAGCTACTAAGAGCACACGGAGGATGCCTAGGCACTAGGAGTCGATGAAGGACGTGGCGAACAACGAAACTGCCTCGGGGAGCTGTAAGCAAGCTTTGATCCGGGGGTGTCCGAATGGGGAAACCCGGCTGTGGTAATTCGCAGTCACTCACATCTGAATACATAGGGTGTGTAGAGACAGACCAGGGGAACTGAAACATCTAAGTACCCTGAGGAAGAGAAAACAATAGTGATTCCGTCAGTAGCGGCGAGCGAACGCGGATTAGCCCAAACCAAGGAGCTTGCTCCTTGGGGTTGTGGGACGTCTCACATGGAGTTACAAAGGAATACATTAGGTGAAGAGGTCTGGAAAGGCCCGGCATAGAAGGTAAAAGCCCTGTAGCTGAAAGTGTATTCCCTCCGAGACGGATCCCGAGTAGTGCGGGGCACGTGAAACCCCGTATGAATCCAGCAGGACCATCTGCTAAGGCTAAATACTCCCTAGTGACCGATAGTGAAACAGTACCGTGAGGGAAAGGTGAAAAGCACCCCGGAAGGGGAGTGAAATAGAACCTGAAACCGTGTGCTTACAAAAAGTCAGAGCCTATG
>NZ_BAVZ01000066.1 GCF_000576305.1 Paenibacillus pini JCM 16418
AAGGGCTTATCCTATAGCTTTGAAAGATACACTTTCAAGGCAACCATTTCAACAAACACGATTCGTTTCGTATCTAGTTTTCAAGGTTCAATCCTTGAATTACATAATGTTCCCTGATAGCTCAGTTGGTAGAGCACTCGACTGTTAATCGAGTTGTCACAGGTTCGAGTCCTGTTCGGGGAGCCATTACGGAGAGGTGTCCGAGTTGGCCGAAGGAGCACGATTGGAAATCGTGTAGGCGCCAAAAGCGTCTCGAGGGTTCGAATCCCTCTCTCTCCGCCATTAATATTATTTGCTTGCGAAGCGAATTTCACTTCGTCAAATGTTTAGGCCCGTTGGTCAAGGGGTTAAGACACCTCCCTTTCACGGAGGTAACATGGGTTCGAATCCCATACGGGTCACCATTATATTTAAAGAAAACTTTGCTTTAGAAGCAAATATCTGATATGATATTAAAAGTCTTTCCCATGGAGGCTTAGCTCAGCTGGGAGAGCATCTGCCTTACAAGCAGAGGGTCGGGGGTTCGATCCCCTCAGCCTCCACCATATATGCTTTCTTAATGACGCGGGGTGGAGCAGCCCGGTAGCTCGTCGGGCTCATAACCCGAAGGCC
>NZ_BAVZ01000065.1 GCF_000576305.1 Paenibacillus pini JCM 16418
TTATTTATAATTTATTATTTTTTTACTATTTTTGTTTTTACGCTATGATGAAGATAGTATTGGCAATTTATAGAAGATACCAGAGGTAATTATATAGGAAGCTATACACAGTTTGACTACGGAACAGCAGAATCCCCATACACGGAAAAACCCGGAGTCTAGAAGACCCCGGGTTTGCTATTTTAACGAACTACATTTGTTACAATTATTATTGTACCGGTACTTCTACTGCTTCAGGTGTTTCTAAATCCTCATTTGTTTGTGGTTCATTAGATGCATCAGGTGCTTCGAGAGCTTGGATTTCCGGCTCATAAGAATTACCCTTAAGGCCATCAGCTAACGCATTCAGCAGTGTACCTGTACTGTCGTTACTGTATTCCCAGAACATTGCTCCGCCTAGCTTCTTGTCGAGTACATACTTCGCTTTTTCGTATAAAGATTGAGGATCATCATACGATATGAACGTACTGCCATTGAATAGATATGGTGCTTTCGCTGCATCATCCCAATAGCGCTTGTATCCATTTGCCGCATTATACTTCACGAGAATATCATTATACGTTGGCGTATTCCCGGAACCTGTAGCAGGTTGGCCTAATCCACCATTCTCCTTGGATGTAACATCCGTCCACATGTGGCTGTAGAAT
>NZ_BAVZ01000064.1 GCF_000576305.1 Paenibacillus pini JCM 16418
AATAAGCTGCAAGTCCTTTGTAAGGATGGATATTTTCTTGTAGCGATAACCGTTGAAGAAATTTATTCACACTTATGTGATGAACCAAATTTCTCACGATCGCATTTGTTTCACAAATGCATGTTTGGTGGCGATAGCGGAGGGGTTCCACACGTACCCATCCCGAACACGACCGTTAAGCCTCCAGCGCCGATGGTACTTGGACCGAAGGGTCCTGGGAGAGTAGGACGTTGCCAAGCAAAACTGTAAGGTGATCATATGTACTATGTATTGATCATCTTACAACCTGCGTTTGCATTGCAAACGCTTATATTCCCTGATAGCTCAGTTGGTAGAGCACTCGACTGTTAATCGAGTTGTCACAGGTTCGAGTCCTGTTCGGGGAGCCATTATGGCCCGTTGGTCAAGGGGTTAAGACACCTCCCTTTCACGGAGGTAACATGGGTTCGAATCCCATACGGGTCACCAATTTATATTTAGTTTTTCGGAGGCTTAGCTCAGCTGGGAGAGCATCTGCCTTACAAGCAGAGGGTCGGGGGTTCGATCCCCTCAGCCTCCACCATCTATAATTACAAACTTATGACGCGGGGTGGAGCAGCCCGGTAGCTCGTCGGGCTCATAACCCGAAGGCCGCAGGTTCAAATCCTGCCCCCGCAACCAATTTAATATAATGAGTATTGCTTAATGACGCGGGGTGGAGCAGCCCGGTAGCTCGTCGGGCTCATAACCCGAAGGTC
>NZ_BAVZ01000063.1 GCF_000576305.1 Paenibacillus pini JCM 16418
TTTATAATATTTAATATTAATATAAATTTTGCTTTTGAGTAACATGTTAAATCAAATAAAACAAGTATAACTCTTCTCAATCTCTATATGTGCCTCGATTCTATAATTTTTTTGGCTTCTTTTTTTAATTTTTCTCCAGTACCATTACCAATACTTTTAAGTAATGCAATGGCTTCTTCCTTTGTAAGCTCGTCAAAAACAATGTTATTTTGTTTTTCTATTAAGCCGATACCAGTTAAATTCGCCTCTTTTTTAATATACGACAGCGAAGTAATAGTTGGAGATGAATGACCAGCTTGCATTTGTGCAGCTCTAAGACCACCGATTTCATAAGCAAATTGCGTCCCTGCTTTTCTCAAAGAGTGAACACTTATTCTACGTTTTTTATAATCTATATTGGCTTTCACACACAATCTTTTTAAAGTATCATCAAATGTTGTCATTCCAATATAGAAGTATGGTGTATTTTCGCTCTTGTTACCATGAATTAATGTTAGTATGTCGTATACATCTTTGTGTATTTCCTTAAAATCAACTATATTGCCCTTATCGAATAAATCATCGCTGCTTATAATATACACATGCTCTCTGTCTCTATCTGGATTAATGTGTTTTGGTTTAAGTTCAAAGATCGCGCTTTTACGAATACTAGTAGTTACAGCAATTAGTATGATTGCTTTCTTCATTAGGCCTATTTCTCTGCTCAGTCAAAGCAAGTTCCGCAAGATGTAATGATTCGTCTCCGGTTAATATACCAATAG
>NZ_BAVZ01000062.1 GCF_000576305.1 Paenibacillus pini JCM 16418
TTTCTGATTAATTAATCTACAAAACACAAACAACCCACTTATGTCTCACGACAGTAGGGGATAGAGTATGTATGATTATTTTACTGTTGTATTAATGACTAGCTCTAGACCATTTTGCTTGTCCCATAGGAAAGATTGACCTTTTTTAACAGCACCAACATAGCCTGACTCATAGTGCCATGTGTCTGATCCAGAAGGAGAGCCCATGAATCTAACAATTACTCCATTGTCTTTTGTAATTGTTCTTTCTGAGTGGAAGTGCCCTGCATGAACCTCGTGATAAGTAGTTCTACCCCAAGCTTCTCTTGCTTCAACAGGCATTAATTCTCCAATGCGCTTTCCTTCAGCATGCCCATGAGAGAATTGAATTAAGTTTAATCCGAACTCAACATATTTCCTAATTTTAGGATTAGTGTCTACGCTAACGTTGGGATCATTTCTAAACCATGCTCCCAAATGTTCTGTGGCATAATAACTTAGTAATTTATCATGATTTGCTCCTACATAAAATGTATAAACTGGTGCATGTTGAGATAATAAATCAATTGCTTCGACAAGCATCTTAGTTCCAATCTTATACATTTGAGCTAATTTCAAATCCGTATCTTGTCTTGTTCCTGCTGTAGTAGTTACATTTCCGTTATCATAGTGAAAAAAATCGTGACTCCAAATGAAGAGTATCTTCTCTAGTTTGTAATCTTTAGTACGATTAAGTACGTCATTAATAATATAAAAAATCTTTCGCGAGCGATTTTCCAGTTGTATGTA
>NZ_BAVZ01000061.1 GCF_000576305.1 Paenibacillus pini JCM 16418
TCTGGTCTTCCCAATGTATCTCCAGCAGTCTGCGTAGGATATTCCCAGTCCAGATCGATGCCGTCCAGATCATATTGAACAATATAATCGATGATACTCTTCGTAAAGGTTTCGCGAGATTCAGCCGTTAATGCCGCATCTGAGAAACCATCGGCTGCCCATCCACCTACCGAATTCAGTATCTTGAGATTTGGATTCTGTTTCTTCAGATTTTGCATATAAGCATAGTTTGCCTCATAGAAATTACCTTCAACTGGCACAAGCTTATTATTTGAAATATGAGTAAAAGCGTAGTCAATATGCGTGAGCTTCGTAGCGTCGATCGCTTTCGCATCAGACCATTGATTCTCACCATTTACATACCCAATCAACTTAACCGCAGGATCAACGGTGAATTTAACGGTCGCCTTCGACGTCTTCCCACTTACACTGTGCAGGGCGGTAACAACAAGCGTATATTCACCCGCCTCCGTGATTCCTTGGCCCTTAGTATAAGCGGCTCCGTTCAACGTTGCTGTACTCGTCGTACTAGCAGCATCCGTCCAATTTGGAAGAACACCGGATGTGTATGTTTGGCCTTCGGCAACACCGGAAATAGTTGGTACAGCTGGTACGGTGTTATCTGGGTTTGGCTCTTCAGGGCCCGGCACATATGGAAGACCTTGAATTCCATCAGCTAACGCATTTAGTAGTGTACCTGTACTGTCGTTACTGTATTCCCAGAACATCGCTCCGCCTAGCTTCTTATCGAGTACATACTTCGCTTTTTCATGTAAAGATTGTGGATCATCATACGATATGAACGTACTGCCATTGAAACGATATGGCGCTTTCGCTGCATCATCCCAATAGCGCTTGTATCCGTTCGCTGCGTTATACTTCACGAGAATATCGTTATACGTTGGCGTATTTCCTGAGCCTGTGGCTGCTTGACCCAATCCACCATTCTCTGTGGATGTAACATCCGTCCACATGTGACTGTAGAAG
>NZ_BAVZ01000060.1 GCF_000576305.1 Paenibacillus pini JCM 16418
TATAAAAATAATAAAAAGTTAAGTGCCTACTATGGAGGGACTACATATCCTAACAAGATCGAAAACAGAGGTGCCTAGTCCTCCTATCCATTTCAAAATTAAAAAAAGGGAGATTAATTATTATGAATAAAACAGAATTGGCTAAGGTTGTCGCAGTAAAAACAGGGATTCAAAAAGGTGATGCAGAGCAATTAGTTGAAGCAGTATTTGAAATTATCGGCGATACCAATGCATCAGGTGATCCTGTTAACATTGCTGGCTTTGGGAAATTTGAAAAAAGAGAAACAAAAGCACGTAAAGGCCGAAATCCGCAAACTGGTGAAGAAATTGAAATTCTCGCTGGACACAAACCATCATTTAAACCTGCTAAAGCATATAGAGAAAAGCTTACACAATAAACAATAGAAATAGACCATAGAGTTGATTCAAATATATATGAGAGGTGTTAACTCACCTCTCCCCCACTCTACCTTAGAATTGAGGTAATTTATGAAAAAGGTTCTTGTTGACACAAATTGTCTTCTTGATGGATTTGAACTTAATAGTGAAACAAAGTATATTTTACTATCGCACGTTAACCGTGAATTAGATAAACATAAAGTTCATGGTGATAATGAATTAAAATTTAAGACGCGTCGTGCTGTAAGATTTATTGAGGACAATCTAGATTCATTTGAGTTTGATATTAAAGACTATAATGTATCATTCGCTGATGGATTCGATAATTGTTTTACAGATAATAAGATCATTCAAGCATGTTTGGATAATGGATACAATCTTATGACTAATGATTTTCTTTTGAAACAAAAAGGTATGGCTTATGGCATTGAGATTATTTCTAGCGGTCGAATACATAATGATAATGGATACAAGGGTGTTATTCAAGTAAAACTAAATGAATCACAACTAGCAGAGTTTTATGAAAATCAGACAAATAATACATATGACTTGTATGTAAATCAGTACATTGTTATCAATGATTTAAAAGGAAGACATATAGATACATACAGATGGAACGGAAGTAAACATATCAAATTAATTCATTCTAATAACAAGAAAATTA
>NZ_BAVZ01000059.1 GCF_000576305.1 Paenibacillus pini JCM 16418
TACCGTCCACGATCCACTTGAAACGGTACTTGACTGCTCCACGATCTGTGAATCAACTAACAATGCACCTGACTCATCCATAACCTGTACCTGGTAAGCCGTGAACTTCGTTAATGCAGCATCTACTTGATTCCATAAAATTGAAGGTTGACTCACATTGGTTGTTGCTGGCGATGCTTGCGTGCCCAGTGGGTAGGCAAGTGTAACAACTGGTGCCTGATCCTCTTGCATCTTCACAGGCACTCCACTTCCTATAATCGTTCCATTTCCTAACTCTCCGTTAAAGTTATGCCCCATCCCAGATACTCCCGTCTTTTGCTGCTATTTGCATAGCACTACTCGCTGCTATAATCTCTACTCCGGTTAATCCGCCTATTGAAATAGGTGTATCCGTATATCTAACTGAAGTACCCGGATATTCAGGCGCATAATAGTAATCCCACACCCAAACGGTGCCATCCTTTTTCACAGCCAAGCTCTTATTATCTGCTGCTCCAATGGCCCTCACATTATTAATTTTAGTATTTTGTACGGGTATGGCTGGTGTAAGTGATCCAGCCTCCCCCCATTTCCATACGGTTCCATCACTCTTTAATGCCATACCATGTACTTTACTCACTGCAATTTGAGTAATTCCATTCAGGCCATTTATCGGCTGAGCTACTGTTCTAGAATTGGTTGTACCATCTCCCAGTTGCTTTTTCGAGTTATCCCCCCAACTCCAGACGGTCCCATCACTCTTTAGCGCAAAGGCTGATTCTCCAGCTGCTACCAGTGCACTGACTCCACTAAGCTCCTTCATTTGTACTGGTGCTGTACGCATCGCTCCCCAAGACCAAACCGTTCCATCATTCTTTAGGGCGTAGCTATTACTTTTATTAGCGGCTATAGCAATCACATTACTGAGTCCATTTACTTCTACTGGTACAGTAGAATTCACTGTATTTCCAGTCCCCAGTTGGCCTGCTCCATTATTTCCCCAGGCCCACACACTTCCATTCGCTTTAACTGCTAGGCTATGCTTGTCACCTACAGCTACTGAACGAATATCGCTTAACCCTGAGATCTGAACGGACTTCGATTTATTCGTTGTCGTCCCGTCTCCTAACTGGCCTTCGTCATTCTGTCCCCAAGCCCAGACGGTCC
>NZ_BAVZ01000058.1 GCF_000576305.1 Paenibacillus pini JCM 16418
ACTGACCCCATAATGTGAGACAAATTAAAACACCTTCAAGAAAATTCAACCATGTCGTAAGATATGGAGACAACCTTGGAGGTGTTTTTGCGTTGGCAACAAGAGTTAGCTATCCACTAGAAGTGAAGATGAAAGCCATTGAAATGAGATTGGCTGGCATTCCAGTGAAAGAAGTCATGGATCAACTGAATATACGCAATAAGACACAAGTGGAGACCTGGATGAAATGGTACCGCAGTGGTGAGCTGAAACGGTTGGAGCAACCTGTCGGTAAACAGTACAGTTACGGTAAAGGACCAGAATACGTCTCAGAGTTAGAGAAAGTGAATGCAGAAAACAGGTTCTTGAGACAACAGGTAGATCTGCTAAAAAAGTTCAAGGAAATGGAAAGGAGGTATCTCCAAAAGTCCTAGTGGAATGGATTGAATCGATCCGAGAAGAGGTTAGTGTGGCACAAGCGTGCAAATGGATTGGGGTTCCACGAGCCACCTACTATCGCTGGAAAGCTAACTTAGAGAGTAAATACGAGGACGATTTGGTAAAGCAAATTCATGAACTCAGTAAACAACATAGATTTCGCTATGGATACCGAAAGATCACAGCGTTGCTTCGAAGAGAGTATAAGATTAATCACAAACGCGTACAGCGGATTATGCAGTGTGAGGGTCTGCAGTGTCGTGTCAAAGTGAAGAAACGCAAGACTACAGGACAGCCAGCCTATATAGCAGAACATTTGCTGAAGCGTGAATTTAAAGCTAATGCACCCATGCAAAAACTCGTTACAGATATTACGTATCTGCCTTTTGGCGGAAGAATGTTGTACCTGTCGAGTATCTTGGACTTGTTTAATGGAGAGATTGTGGCATACAGTATAGCTGACAAGCAAGACACCGCATTTGTACTAGAAACGCTTAATCAATTACCATCTCTGCCGGGCGCCATACTCCATAGCGATCAAGCAGCGTGTACACTTCCCAGGCTTATCAGGAAGCAGTAAAGGGAAAAGGCATTACCATGAGCATGTCCCGTAAGGGTACGCCCGCTGATAATGCCCCCATCGAATCGTTTCATTCCACACTAAAGTCTGAAACGTTCTACCTCGAAGGTTTGACCTGTACGACGACGGCAATCGTCGAAAAGACCGTTCGAGACTACATTACTTACTATAACTCAATTCGCATTCAAACAAAACTAAACAACCAGTCACCGATTCATTTTCGGCAACTGGCTGCTTAAACTTGCAAGGTGTTTTGATCCCTGTCTCATTAATAGGGGTCAGTCCC
>NZ_BAVZ01000057.1 GCF_000576305.1 Paenibacillus pini JCM 16418
AGTTTTTTGTGTTACAATCAATAAACTCCATATTATTCCAAATAATCCCAAAAGGAGATCATATTATGAAGAAATGTTTTATGCTTTTATTCTCTTGTTTACTAATGTTCAGTTTATTTTCAGCAACCGTCGGTGCTACACCAGTGCAGACTCATTATCTTGAAGAAATAAAAATCATTCAAGATAATCTTATTAAGAATTTGGAGCAGGCTGATGTTAACAATACGAAAGAAGCAAATCAAGCGATCGATTCATATTTTCGAAATAATCCTGTAGATGGAACCTTATTAACAGATTACTTTGTTAATACAAATCAAAAAACTGTTCTTCCAGAAACTGCATCTGATAGCAATTTGGATCTCAAAAGTTATTTAAGAACTAACATTGAGAATGGAAATTTCGAACAACATATTATCTCAGATAATGTTAAAATTACATTAACTAATTCCCCATTCTTTATTGTCGAAACAATAACTAGTGATGAACAAGTTATTGATAACGCTTCTGCACAATCGAGCTATATGGCGAAATTAGCAGCAAGTCAAGCAACACCAACAAAAACGTATACACTCGATGTTAAAAGTATAATTGGCAACACAATTTTCTCAATTAGTGTACAAGGGTACTTCACCTATAATGGCACCGCAGTTAATCCTCATCTAGTTGATGCTTGGTATAATAGAGGTACATTATCAATTTGGCAGGTTGACGATTGGGAAGAAGGAGTTACCTATGAAATGACTGGTAAAGTGAGAATTTACGGAAAAGGTAAATTTCATTTCGGACTCGAAATCGCGGGTTATGGACTAACTGTTCAGGATAAATTTTATAATGTATTCCAAGAAGGCGATAAAAATGGAGGAGTACTTTGGGATAGGACTGTCAACTAAAACAAGAGAGGAGAAAAAATGATTAATTTTCTGAAATCAAAATCTTTCCTTGTGTCCTCGATTCTATTCAGCTTAATATTTATTGTTAATATTGCAGTAACTGATTCATCGACTGAAGAAATTACTCTCGCTGCTATTAAATCATTATTAGCTGGAATAATTTGCGGGTTCATAATTGGTGGAATACTCTACTTAATACAAAAAAGAAATAATAGAATTAATTAATAATAAATAGGAATTCTATGGAGTAGCTAATTTAATGGAATAAATAAGACACAATACAGTAGTTTCATTTCTGTAACGTGTCTTATTTTTCATATGTGTTTTATATTCCTCTGAAGTTTAATTATTATCTTTCCCTTCTACAATATAATTAATATTTTGTATCTAAGTAAAAATTTATTTTCTCGACTCTTTGCTATTGTAACATC
>NZ_BAVZ01000056.1 GCF_000576305.1 Paenibacillus pini JCM 16418
CCATTTGATAAATTTATTCGAGAGAATCACGGGAATACAAAAGTAAAAGATATATACGGCAATGTTCATGATATTATTGAAGAAGATATACAAGTCATATTTACCAAGAGTCAATTCAAAATGTGGAAATATTATAGAGACTGGGATAATTACATAGAACTGTTTAAAAAAAATAATTGCCAAATAGGAAGATGTAACGAAGAAGAAGACAATTTTGTTGATAAAAGAATAAATTATCAAATGCTCCAAACATTAACTGATTTTACAAATGTAGGAAGTTGAGAAAGTTACCAATACAAACTAATCAAAAAATAAAGCTCATGAGTAGTGATAGAGTCACTATGTTAGATATGTTTGGGGTTCGCAAAGGTAGAAAAACAATGAATAACTTTCAGAAATCACTAAGTATCTACCCTGAACTTCTCGAAGACACATACACAAAACATTCTCTAAAGCAAATCAAAAAAAAAGCCACTAAAGAAGGAAAAGCTGGTAAGTTGGACATTGATTGCAAATACTCTTTTGTTTGCCCTGATTTATACGCTTTTTGTGAGTACCTTTTCTTAGATAATAAAAGCCCAAGTGGACTGCTTAATAGCGGAGAAGTTTCATTTACAGAATATGAAGATGGCATAGAACTCGATTGCTTAAGAAGTCCGCATTTATACAGGGAACATGCTATAAGAAAAAATTTTCATAATCAAAAAACAAAAGAGTGGTTTGTTACTAAAGGAATTTACACTAGTATACATGATCCCATAAGCAAGATTCTGATGTTCGATAATGATGGAGATACATTGTTAGTTGTAAGAGATCAAACAATTGTTCAAGCTGCTAAACGTAACATGAAAGGAATTGTACCATTATATTATGAAATGAAAAAAGCAGACAATCATAAGATTGATTCAAATATGATATACGATGGATTAGTGTCGGCTTATACTGGCGGGAATATTGGAGTTATAAGTAACGATATTACTAAGGTGTGGAATAGTGAAAACATCAATCTGGACGTAATCAAATGGGAATGTATGCTTAATAATTTTACGATTGATTATGCTAAGACCCTATATAAACCGACTATTCCCAAAGAGCATAAAAAAACCATTTCTTCATACGTGAAGAATAAAGTTCCTCATTTCTTCTTATACGCTAAGGATAAGGAAAGAGATAAGGTTGAGAATGTAAATGGCAGTACTATGAATAGAATCTCGAAGTCAATAGTGAATAAGCGAATGAATTTCAGAAAAATAAATGTAGAGCCATTCGATTACAAGATGTTAATGAGTAATCCTAACACCGAAGCAATCACGAAGATTTCCGAATATTACACACTATTAGATCAAGAAAATGCTGTAAGAGGAGTAAAGACTGTAAAACTGGG
>NZ_BAVZ01000054.1 GCF_000576305.1 Paenibacillus pini JCM 16418
AGCAAAAAACCCTCTTCAGGAATGCGCTATTGATCTATTAATGGATACTTCTATTCCGATTAAGATTATTGCTGGTACTTATGGATCAGGAAAAACAATACTCAGCGTCAAAACAGCTATACACAACGTTCTTTCAAAAGGAAATTATTCTAAAATCATGATGGTTAGAAATCCCATTGGATCTGGTAAGGAGATTGGATTTTTAAAGGGAACTAAAGATGAAAAAACCGAATGCTTCTTTAAACCATTCATTCAACATCTTGATGGTGGAGAACAAGAAGCGTGGGCACTTGAGCAACGAGGAGTATTATTACGCGAAATCCCCTACTTTATGAAAGGTTTGAGTATTGATGAAACTCTTGTGCTCTGTGACGAAGCTGAAGACCTTGATGCAAAATTGATTAAGTTAATTGGTACGAGGCTTGGGGACGATTCTGCTGTAGTATTCTCAGGTGACTATAACCAAGCAGAGAATGAATACTTGAATAATAATGGGCTTCTATTAGCTATAGAGAAATTAAAAGGAAATCCTCTTGTTGGTGTAGTCATTCTTGATGAAGATGTGCGATCAGCAGCAAGTAAGGTTTTTGCTGAATTATAAAAGAATTAAAAAACAAAAAAATACTAGGGAGATGTTATATATATGTCGATGGATAAAATTCGCAACCTTAATGAAATTAAAGAAGCTTCATTCGCGTTATACCCAAATGCAGTAAAGCTTCAAATCACATTCGAAGGCGACAAAGTGACGGTAGTTCCAACAGAGAAATATGAGATTGATCCTGTCGCACTTGGCGATTAATCTATGGATCATAACAAGCTGCTTGAAATCGGTATGAAAAAACGTAAGAAAGAAATCTCAGATAGTTGGGCATATTTAGCCGACAAACATAGCGAGGGACTCTTCAACGATGGAGAGTCCTTTCGTCTGTGGGTAAAAAATCGGTTGAGATCTAAATCATCTGGTAATGCGGATACAACAATTAAAGAATCTGAAGAAGATGTTATAGACTTCAAAGAATCAATGGAAATACATAGAGATGGAACACAAAGTAGCAGCAAACTTGTGAGAATGTCTATCGAAGAGTCTAAAGATGTGAATTTTCTTCTTAAGTCACATGGATATGACACTGAGGCTTGGGAATTAATTTCTGCTAAGAGCAATGTATGGAACGTGTACAGTAAAACAGACGGAATTAGCACCCTATATTCTAGTAAGATTTCAGTGAAACCACGCAAAGAAGAGCTTACATTTGAAACTATAAAGAAATTTTTCGCTGAGATGAGCAATGATTACACTAGCCCAATTCATCAACCTACGAGATTTAGTGAAGATGGAAAAATGTTAGAAGTTTCAATTGCAGATTTACATCTTGGTAAGCTGGCATGGAGTGG
>NZ_BAVZ01000053.1 GCF_000576305.1 Paenibacillus pini JCM 16418
TATATATTCCGCCTAACGACAGACTATGAATTTAGAATACATATGAAAACAAACGGACAGGGTAATAGAATTATTATGTGTTTTGAGTATCCAAGTGGAGAGCAAGCAGTTAGAAATTATGGTAACATTCCAAGATTTGAAACTTTAGAGGAATATAGGGATAAAGAATTTGAATTATATGTAGATGGTGTGTATTTGGGTAAAAGAAGATTAATTAGCGCTGATAAAGGTGTATTGAGATATGAATAAATTGAAGGATAGAATTATACATATTTCGTCTAAACATAAAACATCGATTTCATGAACATAAAAGATAAGCAATTAGTTTCAGAAACCCAAAAAATAAGGAGGAATCTAAATGAACAATATGGAGATTATTAGCGGATGGATTAATGATCAACTTAAGAAAGGTAAAACAGATGATGAGCTAGATGGTAAAGCATTTTACGATGGGAATGATTTATATGTGATGAAGAAGACACGTAAGAAAGGTATATTTGATTTAAAGTGTCGTTTTGGAGGAGTGATTAATCTGGATGAGTTAAAAGAATAAGCTCAAAAATACCGTACAGCGCCTTCATTTTATAAGAGAGGAGAATTTAAATAATGCTAGATATCTTAAATGAATATGATGCATATATTCTTGAAAAATTAGTGAATTCTTATGGTTACACACTTACGGTTTGGAATGGATATGGGTTGAGCATTCATGTAGAAGGTGGAACTTAAGTAGAACTATTGAATTATTTAATAAAAGAAATCAAGAGTGATAATTGACTATAAAATAAAAAGGAGATAGAAGATGAAACAGAAAATAATAATTTATGGAGAGAAAATTGAGAAGGTATATTACTTTAGTTATTGGAGTTCCGATTCGATTACTCTCTATGACAAAAAACATTTAGAATGGATTGGGATTTTCGAGGGGGAAATTGAAGATCCTCCATTCGTAGTTGATGACAATGTTTTTATACCGTCTTTGAATCAATCAGTGAAAGTAATAAAAACTGCAAGAAATCTAGATGGGGGATACGTATACTGGACTAACTATATTACAGAGGAGATAGAAAACACTGAATCAAGATTAAAGGTTGAAAAGAGGATGGAGGAAATTATTGAAAACGATAAGAAACAGACAGATGATTCGATAAACAAGGCATTATTGCAATTAAATGAAAAGAACAGGAAAAAGTGGTTTATGCGCTACTCAAAAAAGTAAATAAATAAAAATAGTGTTAGTATACATAACTTACCGCTAAAATAACAATTATCACTTTGATATAATTTAATCAGGGTGATGAAAATGTTTATATCTCCAATGCTATTAGAACATGCTGCGGATAACAAGCCATTTGATAATAATAATTATATAACTGAACTTAAATTAGATGGTATTAGATTGATCGTTAGTAATATTGATAGAGTTAGACTATTTACCAGACATAATAATGAGATCACGAGCAACTTTCC
>NZ_BAVZ01000052.1 GCF_000576305.1 Paenibacillus pini JCM 16418
CGATATGCCTTTTCATAGGACTTGGATGTGTTATTACTTCGATTAGACTTATTGTTTATAAATGATTTTATATCATTATAAACTGTACCTGTATTTAAGATACCAACATTGTTTAGAGAGCCCTTCATTTGATTCAATTTCACCATCTCCTTTATTAATATTGTGTTTCATTTAATTATAAAGGAAATAAATAACAATTGCAATATTGTATAAAAATTATATCTTTTATTTTTAAAGTCATTGACTTTCTGGATTTTTAAATGATATATTAATTTTGAAAAAAGTAATTGTGATTTAAATATTATATTGATTAGGAGTTGATTTTTATAATTTAAGAGTTAAAAATCTAATTATACATTATGTTATCTGTAATATCTATAACACTGAAGAGGAGTCGGTAATTATAAAAACTAAAGAGGAGAATTTAAGTAATGAGAGAAATGAAAAAAAGGTTTTCATACCATAGTACATGGGATGATAAGTATTTTGATGGAGAAATTAGTATCGGACAGACATATGATGAATATACACATAAAATTGTAGATTTGGTTAATGATTGGAATGAAAGATATGATAGTGAATACATAGTAGTGAATGACGATTATACATTAGCTATGAAGAGCGGAAAGATTAAAAGGATTTTATAAAACTGGTCGAGGAATCGGGGTGTTATTAATAAGTTTGGATAAGCAGGTACAAATATACAGTGTTGATACGAATGATTTCTATACTGGTAGAGAAATTAAAATAAATAAAGTCATGAATCGCGGCTATTATTTGCGTAAAAAGATTAAAGCAAAACTTAAAAAAAATGACCACACCAGCAAAAGAATCAGTTCAGTTAATAGACGACTCAGTATCTTAAAGAAAGAACTTTATAAGGAATTTAAAAAGAATGAAGGCATCACAAGAACACTTAACCCTATTCTTTTGAATAAAAACAAGGAGATATCTGTATTTGACTCTGTTCTAACTAGAACATTGAAAATGAAATTAAGCAATAAAGAAAATATAAATTATATCAACGACGAGATCATAGTGGTTCAAACTTATTATTTTGATGTTTTTAAAAGTATCATTGATAGTGGTTTTTATTTTAATAACAATAAGTACATATGCTTTACAGCTTCAGCAGGACAGATCAGAACGAAGAAAACCGTATTCATAAAAGAAGAATTATTCGATAAACATAAAGAAAGTTTATTATGTGGGCTCACTCCAAATAAAATTAATGAACTGGGTGGAGTAAACATAAACAAATACCTCGCTTATTTGGCCTTGTGTAATAGTGCTACTGATACATGGAATTTCAATATCAATAAGTCTATTGTAGTGGATGACATGGAGTTATCATTTTCGAGTGAAGTAGACTATATCAATGATAATACATTTGAGATTACTAGATGTATCAAAGAAATTGAGATCAACCACACAGATGGCTGTGGGATGATCTTACCGAGATTAAGTAAGAAAAACTTTATGATTAGAATGCCTTGGGTTAA
>NZ_BAVZ01000051.1 GCF_000576305.1 Paenibacillus pini JCM 16418
AAGTAACTACAAACCAAACAAAACAAGCAAGTAAAAATTCCTCTTAAAGTGAATTAAATTAATCCAACAAAAGTTGAAGGAAGAATAATGTTTATTAAGTATTTAAGAGTAAATATAAATATATGTGAATTTAATGTGAAATGATCCTTTTATACAAATCAAAATAGGAGTGGATACATAATGGATTTACCCAAAGTTGTTGAGATATTAGGAGGAAGACCATTCTGGTTTAGCGCTATTCACGACTACACTTTAAAGGATGATCACATTTCTATGCTTGGGATTTATGAGGAGAGTTTAGAATACTTAAGAACACTGATCAGCGCGGATTGGGTATTCGTTGAAAAGAGGAGAAATCCAGAAAATGATTTCTTGAGAATTGATATTGTAAAGAAATCAAAATGAATTAATCCTTTCAATAAGGAAGTGAGAACAATGTGGGAAGAGTTATTAAAAGAGATAATCGTGAGTTATGGTTTTGATTGCAATGTTGTTAAGGATGATAAGCTTTATAAACCGATGTCATATAGACCAAAATCTAACGCAGTCCACTTTAACACTGGTCAAGTACTTGGAATTAGTGGAAGGTTTGGCTATCTTTTAAAGGATGTATTTATGTGCATTGCTTTCCATGAGTTAGGTCATTACATAGATTTCAAAGAAAATCCAGAACTGTTTGAAAAGTTCGATTGTGATCTTTATCAAGAAAAGAAATATGAATTTGAGTATAGAGCTTACCAACTTGGTAGAAAGTTAATTGTTGATAGAAGGCTTCTTGAAATTTATGATGAACTAAATAAAGAACGATTAAACGGAATCAAGATGAAATGAATATTTTATGGGGAGTAAGACAGTTATGATGAATTTGAAGAAAGTGGAATTTAATGTGACCAGCAAAAGGAAAGTTTATTTTATAGAAGGCGAAATTGCTAAATCAATTTTAGATCTTCAGCAAGGAGTCGATGATCGAATATTAGTTGAGTCGTTTGATAAAAGAACAGGGGAAAGGCGTTATTTAGACTTCAAGGAAGGCAAATGGTTAAAGAAGAGCGGTATGTAGTTAAACAAAAATAATATTTATTAAAAAGCTCATTAGATATATATTGTGCAGAAATGAGAAAGGAGCTAAAAATTTGAAATATGAGATCGAATATGAACATCTCATAGATGAATTAGTAACCAACGAAGAGACACAGTGGCATTTTAAAAGAGTGAAAGAATCTGCGAATAAGTACAGTTTAGAGTTGTCAGATGAAGATTTTAAGGGTTTTCTGAAACTTCATACTTCAGATAAAGATATTGATTGGTTAATGCTCAAAATGAGTGCATACAGGCTTTCATTCTCAGATGTACTTGTATGTTACATCATTTATTAGAGCTTACTTCGAAAATACTGATAAAAAGGTTGATAAAAAGATTATTTTACAAGGAGTGTTATTATGCATAACAAAACATGGTTATCATTCATTCTAGATAGATGCTGGAATGCTTTATCTGAAGAAGACAGAGATTTGTTTTTAGTTCACATATTCGATAACTTATCGGCTGAGAAGCAAATGGAGTTTATCAGCGAACTTATAAACAAGGAAGATGACAGTTGGGGAGTAATTGAGACAATAGGAAAAGAAGAAATCGAAAAATACAGGCAGTATATAAAGTGATGAAAGGATTCTTTTATAGTGAAAAATCAAAAAGGAGATGTTGTAACGTGACTCCCAAATATAATAAGCAATACTATACAGGTTGCAAGGAAAATAACGGGTATGAAATTATATGGAACTCTGGCGATCCTGAACTTGAGCCTACAGAGATATTCTCTTTTGGATATCGGATAAATATTGTGTGTACTGCTGCTCTCAGGCGTATCCTATTCAAGCCGGATTAAGAAGTGGAGCTTATAGAGATTATGACGGTGAGAGAGATTGCACT
>NZ_BAVZ01000050.1 GCF_000576305.1 Paenibacillus pini JCM 16418
GACCGATTAGTATTGGTCAGCTCCATGCATTGCTGCACTTCCACCTCCAACCTATCTACCTCGTGGTCTTCAAGGGGTCTTACATACTGGGAAATCTCATCTTGAGGGGGGCTTCACGCTTAGATGCTTTCAGCGCTTATCCCGTCCGTACGTAGCTACCCAGCCATGCTCCTGGCGGAACAACTGGTGCACCAGTGGTACGTCCATCCCGGTCCTCTCGTACTAAGGACAGCTCCTCTCAAATTTCCTACGCCCACGACAGATAGGGACCGAACTGTCTCACGACGTTCTGAACCCAGCTCGCGTACCGCTTTAATGGGCGAACAGCCCAACCCTTGGGACCTACTTCAGCCCCAGGATGCGATGAGCCGACATCGAGGTGCCAAACCTCCCGTCGATGTGGACTCTTGGGGGAGATAAGCCTGTTATCCCCAGGGTAGCTTTTATCCGTTGAGCGATGGCCCTTCCATGCGGTACCACCGGATCACTAAGCCCGACTTTCGTCCCTGCTCGACTTGTAGGTCTCGCAGTCAAGCTCCCTTCTGCCTTTGCACTCTTCGAATGATTTCCAACCATTCTGAGGGAACCTTGGGGCGCCTCCGTTACTCTTTAGGAGGCGACCGCCCCAGTCAAACTGTCCACCTGACACTGTCCCCGAACCGGCTAACGGTCCTAGGTTAGAACCTAGATACGATCAGGGTGGTATCCCAACGATGCCTCCATAGAAGCTGGCGCTCCTACTTCTCAGGCTCCCACCTATCCTGTACAGATCGTACCCAAATCCAATATCAAGCTACAGTAAAGCTCCATGGGGTCTTTCCGTCTTGTCGCGGGTAACCTGCATCTTCACAGGTATTAAAATTTCACCGGATCTCTCGTTGAGACAGCGCCCAAGTCGTTACGCCATTCGTGCGGGTCAGAATTTACCTGACAAGGAATTTCGCTACCTTAGGACCGTTATAGTTACGGCCGCCGTTTACTGGGGCTTCGGTTCATAGCTTCGGGTTACCCCTAACCACTCCCCTTAACCTTCCAGCACCGGGCAGGCGTCAGCCGTATACTTCGCCTTACGGCTTCGCACAGACCTGTGTTTTTGCTAAACAGTCGCTTGGGCCTTTTCACTGCGGCCCCCTCGTGCTATTCACACTACCGGGGCACCCCTTCTCCCGAAGTTACGGGGTCATTTTGCCGAGTTCCTTAACGAGAGTTCTTCCGCGCGCCTTAGAATACTCTTCTCGCCTACCTGTGTCGGTTTGCGGTACGGGCACCTTCACCTGGTTAGAGGCTTTTCTTGGCAGTGTGAGATCATGACCTTCGCTACTATAATTTTCGCTCCCCATCACAGCCCAGCCTTACGATGTGCGGATTTGCCTACACACCAGCCTCACTGCTTAGACGGACATCCATCAGTCCGCGTCACTACCCTGCTGCGTCACCCCATTACTCATAACGGTTTACGGTGGTACAGGAATTTCAACCTGTTGTCCTTCGACTACGCCTTTCGGCCTCGCCTTAGGTCCCGACTTACCCTGAGCGGACGAGCCTTCCTCAGGAAACCTTGGGCTTTCGGCGGATCAGATTCTCACTGATCTTTTCGTTACTTATACCGGCATTCTCACTTGTATGCTGTCCAGCGCTCCTTACGGTACACCTTCAACCCACATACAACGCTCCCCTACCCCTGATGCATACGCATCAAGCCATAGCTTCGGTGGCGTGTTTAGCCCCGTTACATTTTCGGCGCAGAGTCACTCGACCAGTGAGCTATTACGCACTCTTTCAATGGTGGCTGCTTCTAAGCCAACATCCTGGTTGTCTGTGCAACTCCACATCCTTTCCCACTTAACACACACTTGGGGACCTTAGCTGATGGTCTGGGCTGTTTCCCTTTTGACAATGGATCTTAGCACTCACTGTCTGACTCCCGGAATTCGAGTCTATGGCATTCGGAGTTTGACTGAGCTTGGTAACCCTTGCGGGCCCCGCACCCAATCAGTGCTCTACCTCCACGACTTATTTCCGAGGCTAGCCCTAAAGCTATTTCGGGGAGAACCAGCTATCTCCGAGTTCGATTGGAATTTCTCCGCTACCCCCACCTCATCCCCGCATTTTTCAACATGCGTGGGTTCGGGCCTCCAGTGCGTGTTACCGCACCTTCACCCTGGACAGGGGTAGATCACACGGTTTCGGGTCTACGTCCACATACTTATTCGCCCTATTCAGACTCGCTTTCGCTGCGGCTCCGCCTTCTCAGCTTAACCTTGCATGGGAACGTAACTCGCCGGTTCATTCTACAAAAGGCACGCCATCACCC
>NZ_BAVZ01000049.1 GCF_000576305.1 Paenibacillus pini JCM 16418
CATTCATAAAATATCATTTTCATGAAATTGAGTTAATTAAAAAGTAGATATATATTGTGAAGCAAGGAGAAGTGTGAATTGAAAATTAAAACATTCGACAACGGCTTAGTTGTCAAACATCGTAAATCTGCAATTATCTTCGAAAATTTCGATGGTAAAAAAGAGAGGGATGATCGTTTTTCTTATGAATTTACAAAAGAGGGCTTCGAAGATTTTACCACATACATCGAAGAGATAGCTAATGAAGCATGGTCAAGTATAGTGCCGAAAGAAGCAATCAGCATGGGGTCGGATTATGCTGAATACTATGATCGGAAATATGATGATAATGGCAATTTATCAATAAAAGAGAATGGAATTTTGGTTGTTGCACCGTATTGGTCGATAGATACGTTATATCAATTCAACAAACCGAAAATCGAGTCATTCATTTATGATTTGCGAATAAAAATAGGCTGCTGAACAGTTCGAAAATGAAACGCTAAATAAGACACTAACTATGAATTAAAAGACAGGGGATAATTTTAATGAAATAGACATTTATTATCAAAATTGATTACAAAGAGCTACCTGAGAACACTGCGAACTGCCGATGCTTTACATGAAGCTGCATTAGATTAGAGTCTTTTATTGAAGAGGTAATATACGAATATAAAGCAACTGGTTCTATCTAAGGGGATTATAAGGTTAAAGTAAAGCATGTTTAATAAGCTCTATACATAAAACATCAAAATTAATTAACAGATTTATAAATAATTTATTTTCCATTAATTCCTCTTGCATAACGAACACATGTTTGTAGTATAATAAATACAAACAAATGTTCTCATTCGGAGGGATTAAATTGACTCATATAGCAAAACGCTCAGTGATGTTAATTGATATGCAAAGTTTTTATGCCAGTGTTGAAAAAACGAACCACCCAGAATACAAAAACAAACCTTTAGTTGTAGCTGGAGATCCAGAAAGAAGATCGGGAATAATACTAGCAGCATGTCCGATAGCTAAGAGCTATGGAGTAACTACTGCTGAAGCCATATGGCAAGCTTTAAAAAAGTGTCCTGATTTAGTTATTGTACGTCCTCATATGCAGCAATATATCGAGGTTTCAATGCAAATCACCAAGATTCTTGAATCTTTTAGCGATTTAGTTGAGAGCTATAGTATTGATGAGTTATTTATTGACTGTTCAGGCTCATTACATTTATTCGGTAATTCTATAATTGAAATGGCACGACAAATACAACAGAGAATACTTATTGAAACTGGAGTATATGCAAGAGCAGGAATTGGTGAAAACAAGGTAATTGCGAAAATTTGCTGTGACATGATCGCAAAGAAAATCGAAGGAGGTATATTTTATTTACGGAAAGATGAACTATATAAACACGTTTGGCGTAATCCAATAAGAGACTTATGGGGAATTGGCTCTAGGATGGAAAAGCATCTTTGGAATATGGGGATTCGAAATATAGGACAATTAGCCAATACCCCGTTATCAAAACTTAGAAAGAGATGGGGAGTGAATGGCGAGGTCATCTGGAGAGTTGCAAATGGGCTAGATGACTCACCTGTAACACCTAGCTCTCACAGTAACCAAAAGATAATTGGCAATGGTATGACACTCCCAAGAGACTATAGAGAGGGGTGGGAGATAGAAGTTGTGCTACTTGATCTATGTTCTCAAATTTGTAGGAGGACAAGAGGATTCGGTTTAATGGGATCAGTAGTGTCTGTTGGGTGTTCTGGAGCTGATTGGGATAGGGCAACTGGCTTCAGTAGGCAACTTAAATTAGTTGATCCTACAAATGTAACAGTTGATATTTATGCAGCGGTAAAGAAGCTGTTCCACACTTATTGGGATGGGTTACCTGTTCGAAGATTGAGCGTCGCTTTGTCTGATCTATCCAGTGCTGACACATATCAATTATCCTTTTTGAAGATAATGAGAAGAAGAGGGCTATTGATAAAGTGATGGACGACATAAAGGATCGATTCGGGGAAGTATCTATATTAAGAGCAAGTTCTCTGACATCAGCAGGGCAAGCAATGGACAGAAATGCAAAAATCGGAGGACATTACAAATGACAAAAAAACTGAGCGGAAACGGCCTATGGGAATCCTCTCGAATGATGTTGCCGGAACATAAGGAGCGAATTAATCAAAATCAAAAGGAACATAAGATAAAAACTCGACCAGTTATTCATGACGATGAATGGGAAAACATTCTTTATAATTTAGGTATATCTCTAAGTGAGAAAGAAGTCGTTGAAGTAACTTTGTTCGATACCTACAGTGATAGAATTGTAATAGGTGTTGTTACTAATGTTGTACCACATCAGAAGAAATTTAAAGTAGAGTTTGATAACGATAGTGGTTATGAATGGGTAGACTTTGAAGAGGTAGTTAGAGCTAGAATTCATTAATAGTTCTAAGCCCTGTTGACTAAATTATAGCGGGGCTTAAGTATACATAAAATAAGGAGGAAGAGATGGCTAAGAAAAGAGACAGAGATGTGCAGTATATATTCCCGCCTAAGACAGAA
>NZ_BAVZ01000048.1 GCF_000576305.1 Paenibacillus pini JCM 16418
TATTTTAACTCCATTTTTATCCATTTCTATAAATTGACTCCATATCTGTGCAACTGTCATTGCAAACACTCTCCTTTATATTTGGTATTATCGATTGTATTTACTTAAAATATCTAAAACAGACACTTTCTCTTCTTGCTTTTTCTCAAAAGGCGTTCTTGAGATATTTAAGTTCATTTTATAGCTCTTATCAACTAGTTTTTCGTTTTGATCCTGTTTGTTGTTGAAAGTTAGCTCAATATCTTTTAAGCGATTGAATGACCATCTAAGGCCACTTAACAGAGTAATTATCTTACCGCTATGTTCATGGTAATACCCTTCAAAAACCTCAATTGGAGGTAGATGGAATGAGCTGAATAATGAATCTAATCTTATGAAGTCCATGAGATTTTCTTGACCATCAAAAACGATGGCTGCACTAATAGCCTTATCGGAAGACAGAGGAGCAAATATAGATTTTTGCCAAGACTCTGTAATCTTATCAATTAATCCTTCAATGGTAAGGTCGATAGTTTGTAATGAAGCAGAGAGAGGTGTTTCTGAAATAGTTGCTATTCCTCTTGTTTTTAATACAGTTATAAGATCTTTCTCATCAAAGTTTCCATTTTTAGAATGTTTATTTGTATAACTTGAGAGGTTATAAATAAGAGATGTTGCGTTTTTATTGGATATCTCGAATAACTTATTCTTACCAATTGAAGGATTTTGATTGCGTATCTGTTGATTATCTATCGGGAAAACTGCTAAATCTAATTGAGATAACTCTTCAAAAGTAGCTAAACAATTAATTTGAGCTGTTTCAGATTCAGTGAGATCAGGTAAAATTACTAAAGCAATAAAAGTTTTATCAGGAAGTAAATTTATAGCCATATCTAACAGAATGGGGCTGATACCACTTCCAGAGCCGCCTGATGAAGAGAAAGCAAAAGCTATTATTTTTTCATTTGCGAAATTGTCTTTTATGAATGATATTGCTGTTTCCCACTGATCTTGAAATAACTTGATAGCGTCATCTCTATTTTTACCAACTCCTTCTGATCCAAGTAAACGTAATTTGTGTTTTACATTTACAGCATCCAAATCTTTCTGAGAATAGTTTATTGCTCCAGCTAATAATCCAAGTCTTTCTGCTTCAGCAGCTATATTTGATCCTGCCTGACCTGATCCAATCACAGCTAGCACTAAGCACCAACTCCTTTTACTGCTGTTTTTATTGCTACACTCCCGAAATCTGAAATGTACAAAGTGTGCATTTTTTGAAGTGTAACAATTTCAATAAATTTATTGGCGCTAAGACGATAAATGATGCGACGGAACGTTCCTTCTGTTAACCCTGTGGAAGACATTACTTCAGAGTTTTTAATTGCTTTAAATCCAGCCGTTGCGTCATTGTCTAAAAGATATCCTAGTACTTTCATATCATCAATTGTAAGATGACTTGCTACATACTCAAAGTAATCATCCATAATAAGCGCACCTCCTTCTAAATGTTCTAGGTTCATTTATGCTCTTGTTTGATATTACTTCGTGTTGTTTTCGCCTTGATGATAAATGTTATGAAGGTACAAATTGTCCATATTACTAATAGTTAGACACATTTTTTTTAACTTGTATATTTTTAAGTCTACTTGTCCAAACTTCTATTAATGCTTTTTAATAGAAGGAAGGCGTAGATATGAGTATTCGTGGTTTAGGAATTGGAAAACCAAGAACCAGATTAGGTAAGTTTTTAGATAATAATGGATTAACTCAATCATGGCTTGAGCAAAAGACAGGAATTAGTAATCCAACTATGGTTAAACTTTGTGGGGACAAGAGTTACAGTCCGTATGAGAACACGAAAATAAAAATTATTAAAGTACTAAGAAAAGAATTAGATGAGTATATTGACGTGAATGATTTTTGGTAACAAATCATATTTGTAAAAAAAAGTCAATAACAAATTGAATGCACCAAATTTTGTTAATTTTTAACATCGAATGTGGTTGACATTCTCAAAATTAGAACGTTTGTTCTGTTGTAAAGAGAATAAAAATTATCTATAATGAAAGAAATAGTAAATGATTCGTTTGGTTGGTATTATGAAATTTCTACTAATAATATTATTTTAAAAAGGAGGATAAACATGAGTTTGTTACTTGAGAAACCTTGTTTTAATAATGAAGCAATACTTAGAGGAGACATCTGGATGGTAGATCTAGATTTAAGTGTGGGCAGCGAACAAGGAGGCATTCGACCTTGTTTGATTCTTCAGTCGAATAAAGGAAATATGTTTGCTCCAACAGTTACGATAATTCCAATGTCAGCATCTACATCAAAAAAACCATTGCCAATGCATGTATATCTTAAGGCTGAAAAATACGGACTAGATAGAGATAGTTTCTTGGGTACTGAACAGATTACTACTGTAGATAAGTTAAACTTAATGTATAAGATCACAGAACTAGATGATGATGCTATGCAGCGTGTACAAAGAGCTCTGAGTATCCATTTAAGTTTTAATTAAGAAAAATTCTGTTAGGAGAGTGAGTTTATGTTTAAAGTAGTAGGCAAAGGAATTTTTTCTAAAGATTTATTGATTCAAAAGTTAGAAGAATGGGGAATTATTGATCCTAAAACAACTATTGCTCTAGTCATGAATAAAGGAAAATTAATATGTGATAATGATATTAGAATTTTATATGTTAGAGGTTCTTTCTAAATAATAAATAATA
>NZ_BAVZ01000047.1 GCF_000576305.1 Paenibacillus pini JCM 16418
TCTTAGATATCTGGAGAGAGGTGTTAACTATGAACATTAAAATAGCCGAAGAGAAATTAAATACACTTAAAACAAATGGAGTTAAACTAACGTCAAAACAAATTAGTTATCTAGATAACCATTACGACCCAATCGACAACCTTGAAAGCTTAGTCTTCCATTGGACACCAGAAGAACTAATTTTGCGGGCTTCGAATGAAACGTTGAAAGACTTTGAATCAATAGCAGGGTACGATTTTAGTATTGATTTAGCTCCTTTATTCGTTAAATTAGGTGAAGAGTCTTTAATGGTAGTAAACAGCAAAGATGATATTCAGTTCTTCAAGCAAGTTGTTATCGACATAATGCATAACACTAACATAGATGATGAAGGCAATTATATAGACGAAGAATAGGAGAGAATGATAATGAGTGAGAGCCCCATAGATTACAATCGACTGAACGATAATTTGAAGAAGAAAGCCGATTTCTACACTCGTAAAATATGGGGAATTAGTTATACTGGCGAAGTGGAATTCTCTAAAGGTCAAAGAAGAGAAGCAGAAATAGTATTCTGGGGTAGTGTGCCAAGCATAAGATTCAAAAGAGAGTTAGCCGATCCAAAACTGGAATTTTGTTTAGATGATTTGTTAGTTAGAATGCTTACACGATGGTATTGTTATAAAAAGGGATTGAACAAAGAAACCGACTTCTTAAGAGAATTAGAGGCACATGGAATATGCTCTACAAACAAATTTTTAATACATAATAAAAAAGCTTATACAGGAAGTATTGATAAAAGATTGTGGAACCCAACAATAAGAATAATTGAACTAAATATTGAATTCGGATCTTAATAATAATGGTGAGATGTTTATAATGAAATGAGCTATTTGCCAATCTGTGAGGTTTTTGAAAAATCGGTGAAGTGAATTCATATAAATTTAACAATAAAAAATATAATAAACTAAAAATATACGTTGATTTTATTATAATTTATGTTTATAATGAAGATAAGAAATAATACATAAGGGAGTGACGATCTAGATGATGAAATTTGAAGTTAAGGCAGCATTAGATGCAAAGTTTGAAAGGGTTGTTGGAGACGATGAAGAGTGGACGGAGATCTTTTCCTACCTTTATAAAAAATTCGATTTAATGCCTGAAGAAGCTTTCTCTCAATGTTCAAATTTCACAAACATAAGATCGGCAATTCATGAATATAAAATAAAGTCATCCCGCAAGAATTCATCCAAAAAAACATATTGCAAACTTGAAGCGCCTATAGACGAAGTTACTGAAAAAGCATACGGAATTATAACTGGGTCAAATAACTTGAGTGGGACAAATTACAAGGAATATGTCAGTTGGATTCCCACTAGTCAGGTTATAGAAGAGGACAGTAAAGTTTATGTTCCTAACTGGTTAATAAGCAATAATAATATGTGGGGATTCGTAAATAAGAATGATAAAATCACAAGATGAGGAGAGTTTATTCTTCTCTTCTTTTTATAAAATGGAGTTGATAACAATGACAGAAAGAACTTTGCAAGACATTCAAGAACAACTTGAAAATCTTAATAGAAATTACTTATCATTTCAGAAAAGATTATCTGACAACCTACTCAAGTTATCATCTCAAGTTGAAACCATAGATTATAGAAAATTAGCAAAACTTATCAAAGAACAAGCAGATGAAGCTAAAAACCTACACGAAATACAAAAACACATCGAAGTTTTAAAGGAACAAGAACGAGAAAAATTCAAATGAAATAGAATCGCAGCTACCGAAGTTTGAATCATTACGTAGTATGATTGAATCACAAAAGCAGAATGATATTGAGTGGTTTAAGAATAAAATGGAATCGAATGATTACTCAGATTGCACACCACAAGAAATTCACATGATAGAATCAGGAATAGAAGAGATCGTAAAGAGAGTAACGTTAGATGCAAAATTAAGATTAACAAAATTAATTAGTCAAATTAAAGATAAAACGGGTGAGGTTATCACTTGTACTGTTGAAAAGAATAACAATGGTGGGTATGATGGAGAAATTACAGGGACAAAGAGAACTGTTCATATTCAAACAATTGTTGCTGGTGGGGCAGTTCAACAATTGCATCATAGAACATTGATTAAATAAGAAAAAGGAGGCTGAATAGCCTCTCTTTCATAAGGAGGATTATATTTTGACTGCTAAAAGTAAATTCGATAAAGGTCTAGAAGTAGTTATCAATAGCGGGAGATTTAAAGGCTTTGATGGGGTTGTAGTGGATCATTTTACAGCAACTAGTAAAGATTCAGGCAAGGTTGAAGCAGGCGTTACAGTGGAAAATACGTCTGGAGAACAGAGAGATGCGTTTGATTCTAGGATAAAGCTTTTATAATGGAGAAGGACGTGCAAATATGGATAATAAGTACTCATGGATAATCAACTATATTAGCGATAATGGCGCAGTTGATATTCTTAATTCAGTTTTTGTTGATGCATACATAGAACATTTCAACGCTAATTTTAAAGTAACAAATTATGGGGCTAATAAATGACCAGAGCTGAGTACACTACTATCAGATATGAATAAGAGATATATGTTAAAGCGTACGGCTGTTGGTTTGACTTTGAGTAGCCTACCATCAGGTTTTCCTAAATGGGTTTATGTCTATAGTCTTAACGAATAAATCAGTTTAAATGAAAAATGAATAAGTTGTGAAAGGTCTGCATGAAATGCTTATTTTATCATAAATAATTATAGGAGCAAGAA
>NZ_BAVZ01000046.1 GCF_000576305.1 Paenibacillus pini JCM 16418
AGAAAGTGAAAAACTACTTAGAAGGGAATTAGATGAATTAAAATCGAAACATCAAAATGAAGAGCGAGAGTTAAAGAATAAGCATTCTAAATTACTTAAACACAATAGGAGAAAATACTTAGAAATGAAGCATGCTTATGAAATGAAGGAGTTAGAAAGAGAAGAGAGCTGGTACGGAGAATCAAAAATCATAAGATGAAAGAAGTATTTCATAAGGAGTGTGAAAAAAAGTGGGCTATGGGTTTATCGGACAAAAATTCAAAAAGGATGAAGAATCACATTTTCTATACCTCTTGCATGTATGCATATCAACCAATCTTTAGAGAGTGTTTTGGAAAAGAAATCACTAAGTTTGAAGGTAGAGTAACCATGAGAGAAATAGAGGAATTTAGAAATGGAATAAGCAAGTTTGCGGACAAAAAGTATAGTTTAGATCATAAACGCATGGCTGGATATATAGATAACATTTCACATGATCAACTAGTGAATGACCTAAATAAGCTATGTGATCTGATGGAATCAAAAGAAGTTAGGTATCTATTTATCTCGTAGTAAATTGAAAGTTAGTAAAATAAGCCCTTTATAAAGAAAGGAGAACCTATGAGCAAAAAACTAATCTGCCATGCTCCTCATGAACCGTACTTTACTGTTAGCAATATTTATTCGGTAGCCAGAGAAGAAACTAACGAAGATGGAGTTCCATTCTTAATCATTATCGATAATGAAGGGGATGAGTATAGTATTGCAGCAGTAACTGGTCATGGTGAATACAGTTACGATTTTAATTTTTATTTAATGGAAGAGTAAATGAAATAATCTTTCAAATAGAATAAATAGAATGGAGTGAATATAATTGTTGAAATGGCTGCAACGAAGCTTGGTTGCTGGCTTTTTATCATCAGATAAAGCTAAATAATAAATTGCGCGAGAAGATTAAATTGTTAGTGAGACAAGTAAGACTACAAAAGGAATGTATTGATGAGTTAACGAGTTCATAAAAGACAAATTTACGAATAAAATATATGATGAGGATGTGTTTAATGTGAATCGAAGAATATATAATTACATAGAAAGAGATGCAGTTTTTAATAGAGTCAGAAAATCAACTGAGTATTTATCAGATGCAGATATACATGCTATTCTTGATGAGCATACATGGTGTGACTTAACTTTTCATTTTGATATTAGAAAGTACGGAATTATTGTTAATATTACAGATAATAATACTGAGTGTGATGTTGCATTGGCAGATCTCAATGCTAACGCAAAGCATTTTTACCACGATATGATGAGACAACTAAAGGATCAAGATATTCTTGAATACATTAAAGAAATGTTGTCAAATAAACAAGCAATTTAAAATATAAAATAATATAGGGGTGAAAAATATGAAATATAATTTATCGAAAGAAAAAATAAATTGTTATCAACAGGATTTACTATCTATGTTATTTCGAATGCCGTCAGGATATTTGTCAGAGGTTCTACCCAAGAAGCCTAGTAATGAGATATTAGCAGTCATAGAGATATATAATAGGCACTTAGTAAGCAGTAAATAAAATCACTATTTCGAAGAGAGGTGCACTGATGCTTAGATACGTGGTTATTGGAGTAAGTCACTATGGAACTCCTTATATATATTCTGATGCAAAAGGAAAATCTACGTTTGATGATTTTAACATGGCAGAAGAGAAGAAAAGGCAGCTTAATGTAGATGCAGACTATAGTTATTATGTTGCTCAATTAAGATTGTAGAGCTGCTTAAAATTCGTATTCTATGTATATAAAGGAGAGCATGTATTGTGCATATTGATGACATGGATCATTTAAAAGATCGCATTAGTGTGTGGAAGTTAGTGGACGGATATAATCACATTGGTATAAATATTGATGTTTGTGGAGGAGAACCAACCATCGTAGGAACAAGAATTAGACCAGAAAACATTTGTAGATATGGAACAATCAAAGAAATTATGGAAGACTTTGAACTCACATCTGATGAAGTAGTAGAAGCAATCAAATTTGTTGAAAGTGTGTGAAATCCACATTTGATACAGACTAAAGGGAACATGATATAGGATACATGTCCCCTTTCTTTTTATACTAATTCCTCTTCATAAACAATCTCAGTCCATTCAATACTGCATCTTCTAGCAATTAAAGGATAAGAAGATCCATTCCAAGTATGAATATCTCCATGTATTACTGAAATTGTATTGCTATTCAACATATTTTTAATACAATGTATTGATTTGTTTTCATCTAAGACAGGAAAATAAATCGGTATTACAAGTAAACCAGCAGCATACAACTTTTTTGACATAGTTTCATCTCCTGTTGATTATTAGAAAAAGATGGATAATTATTAATAGAGTCATGATAACATGGTATTTAACAATTAGCAAACACATGTTCGTATAATATAAAAAATATAATAATAGTAATAAAAAATGTTTATATAGCATTTAATTACTTTGACTTTACAATTGTAAATATGGTAATATTAGCAATATAAAGAGGAGATGAACGCATGGATTTAACATTTGAGCACTTGAACAACGACGACAATACAGCATGGAAGCTTAAGCGTATTCAAAAGAAAATCAAATTATCGGGAGATCTTGCAAAATATGTTGGAGTTACTCACGCTGCAATATCAATGCACGAAAATGAGAAACATCATATGGCAGCAGATAAAGTTGAACGATATAAAGCGTTCATAGAAGCTTATCCAGATGAGCCTAAACTAATTGCGGATCAAAATAGAAATGTTTAAGGGGGCAGCTTATGAC
>NZ_BAVZ01000045.1 GCF_000576305.1 Paenibacillus pini JCM 16418
TACAGGTTCTGGTAAAACCGTTGTGATGGCAAAGATAGCAGCAGATGCTATCGGAAGAGTGCTTATAGTTGTACCTTCTACTGAACTCAGGGAACAAACAGAAGAAAAATTAAGAATGATTGATCCCCTTATTGATATTGGTCATGTACAAGGAAGCTTAAACGAGGTATCTAACAAGGTAGTTATATCAACAAGACAATCATTGACTCATGGGAACAGTAAACGAATAAAAGATATGATTAATTATGGTATATTTGAGTATATTATCTTTGATGAGTGTCATATGGCTCCCAAGCAAATACATAAGGTACTTAAACAAGTAAATGGTGATGCTAAAATAATTGGTTTTACTGCTACGCCATACACAAAGGCATGTATTGAAATATTTGGACAACCGATCTTCAAAAGAACTATTCTAGATATGATTGATAATGAGTTCCTAGTTGAGCCCTATGCAATTCTCATCCAATCGAAAACTAATATTAACAATGTAAAGATTACAAATGGCGATTTTGCTCAAGGCGAACTAGAAAAGATAGTCAATAATGCAGAACGTAAAAAGCTTATATTAGAATCATATAAAAAGTACGCAATAGATAGAGAGCTCACTCTTGTATTTGCTGCTGGATGTGACCATGGGAAAGAGTTGCTTAAGGATTTTATCGAAGAAGGTATAAAAGCAGCATACATAGATGGAGAAACACCTAAGCAAGATAGAAAAGATATATTAGAACAGTTCAAGAATAAAACTGTTAAAGTATTAATTAATGTAATGACCCTAACTACTGGTTTTGATGTACCTGAAACTGACACAATAATCATATGTAGGCCTACCAAATCAAAGATCTTATTTGAGCAGATAGTAGGTCGAGGTCTACGGTTAGCCCAGAATAAGCATGATTGTATGATCATAGACATCCAAGATGTAACCAAAAGACACGATCTGATGAATATGGGTGAGTTGTTTTTAACTAATATAAAGCATGGTGAAAGATTGAAGGATGCAAAAGAAAGAGTTAAGAAAGAGAAGATTGATGAAGAAATAAAAAGACAAAACGAAGAACGAATAAGGGTTGAAAAAGAACTACTAAAACAAAAAGAGCTGGAAATTGTTGCTGAACGTATCAAACTCATAAATAGAGACATGAAGAAGGGATTTGAAGGTGGGAAGTTAGATTGGTTTAGAGTAGGAGGCACAGCATACGCTCTAAGCTATGGATTTACTAATTACTATGTTGTGGAGAACATTAACGATAAGTTCACAGTGTTTGACACTGAAACTAATAAAGATAAAAAATCTATTGTAGAGATAATAGAATTAACGAATGTAAACGATGCTATTGATTGGGTAGAAAAGAAGGCTGGTAAGAATACATATTCAGATCCTAAGAGTTTATGGAAAAAGGAGAGACCGTCCGAGTCGCAGCTCAAGTTTTGTGCTTGGGGAAAGAATAAGTGGGATGTATCTACATACTTTGCTTCAGGGACTATATCAGGAATGTTAAGCAAGAAATTTATATATCAAACTTCAAGAATAGAAAAATGAGAATCATTGAAAACAAAGGGATTTTACATATATGTGTTCTGAGTATCTACTTTTATAAAACCCTTATAAATCAAGGAATAGCGAAAGTTGAAAATCAATATATTTAAAAATAATGAGAATGAAAAAGCGTTGAAATTATTGGTTAAAATATGTGTAGGTATCCAAAAAAGGGACATGTTTTATGTCCCATTCTGGTATACCTCAAGGTGTATCCAAAAAAGGGACATGTTTTGTGTCCTTTTCTTGGAGGGGTATCCAATTTTGGGACACTTTTTATGTCCTTTTTTTGGATACCTATACCACACAGTGACATAAATTATGTCCCAAAATTGGAAGTAAACAAGAGAGAGACATTATTAAAGAGAGACATATTTAAAGAGAGACTATGCTGGCGCATGATTTAGAGAAAATTTGAATTTTTGTTTGTTATATAATTTGAGTATAGGAGTCGTTGTATGATATATGACTGATAATAATTTTATTAAAATTTTTAAAATGTATGTTTGAGTCTGGAGATAAAGGATTATCCCCTCAAGATCTAGCTATATATTCTCATTTATACATGATGAGACAGGTTAATAGTAAAAAGAATGCTTCGTTTACTTCTAATTTAGAAATAATAACATCTACAATTCGGTTCAAGTTAAAAGGAAAATCTAGAGATAAAATTAAAGAAATAAGGAAAAGCATTCTTTGTTTAGTAGCAAAAGGTTATGTTAATTGTGATATTAGTCCTGAGACAAAGAGGAAGGATCTGTTGATAATATCATTTGATACTATTTTAAATAAAGATAAGAAGTTTGCTAAATTATTATATTCTGATTTTGAACAGTTTGTAGAAGTAGAAAAATTAAATGCATATTGTTTTATCTTGGCTGGTGAGATATATGGCAGAAAAATATCTTATACCGAATTTGCAAATAGGTTAAATATTAGTGATGAGAAGATGAGACTAATTATTAAAGATTTGAACAGATCAGATAGTAATCCTAGAATTTTATAAATTTTCTGGTTCCTATGTCGATGGTAGTAAGAAGCAAGAGGAGAATTTGTACTATGCATCCTTGGACAGTGAAAAACTTAGATTGTATAATAACTTTTACGATAAGGATGGTAATGTTAAAAATCCTAAGAAAAAGGGATCTAGAAAGAATAGTGATATTGTTTTTAGTCTCAGCTCAGGTGAAATAACCGTTATGGAACTCAAGAAGCATATTCAGGATAGCCAGTGGAAAAAAGGAACCACACGAACAATACAGTATGATGATTACCAGTTGTTCAAGATATGTGAGAGAGAGAGAATTGATATAAGGTTCGTTGAAGAATGCAGAAGAAGGATTCAATCTTATAGGGATTCTGTTGATTATGACGAGAGATTTGAGGGATATGAAGAGATGTATAAAAGGGATATGATTGATGTTGGAATTGAGATTGATCATGAAGTATTAAACTAAGTAAGTTTATGAGCAGCCTTTGTGGTTGCTTTTTTGTTTCACAGTAAAGGGATATCGTGAGAGCAAAAAACGTCAATCGTAAATGATGATATTTGAGTAAAAAGAGTGAAAGGTAATATGGTTTTTAGGTTGAAAACTAAGGAGATTTTAATCGAAGAAAAGTGTTTTTATTGACGTAAAAGTGTAGTCGTAATCGTAGAGGCTATATATAATAAGGGTTAATCGGATATTTGGGTAAAAAAGTGATGAAAATGAAAAAATAATACGTTGATAAATAAGGGTTCTACGAATAGAAATCGAATGACAATTGAGTGGTATTTTAAAATGTTCAAGTAAAATTTATAAGTTGAGTATCGGTGTTGAAGTGCTAGTAGGCCACCTCCTAAAAATTGTTAGTTACTTACTTTTAATGTACCCCCCACTATTAGTAAGTAAAAATACGCTAAAAAACCGTGTATAATAACAGTTATGCACGGATTCTATGGCTGGTTGAGATATTTGCAATTTGCTATCTGATTTCGGGAAATAAGCAGAGAGAGGAAACAAAGTTTCATAATTTTATTTTTTTCGAAAAGTTGTAAACAGTAATTTTTTGAATTTTTATTTCATAATAAAAAATCTTTTTGTAAATTCGTTACATAACAAAAATTTGACGATTTAACACTTAACCATTACTATAACCATTACTATAATCATTACTATTTTATAACTATAACCACTATTATATCCACCTATATATCAACACTATATAGCCATATATACTATATCCATCTCTCACTATCCACACACAACAAACCATTCAACGACCAATGCCACAATTGCTTCATTCACAACAATTATTTATTATCAATTAAGAGTGAAAAATACTATTATTTACTTTACAAATGTAAAAATCGCATGGTATAATATTACTTGTAAGGGAGGAGGTGAAATACCATGGAAGGGTGGCAAAAGACTGCTGTCATCATTGCACTTCTAACCTTTATACGCTTAATCATCAAGGACACACTGGAATACATAGACAAGCGACAGAGGACAAAGAAGAGCATAAGAAAAGGCGCTAAAGCCTCTCGCAAAGGCAGTAACGCCAAACCCAAACACTAAATAATATCCTTTCAGGATGGATACTAGAACCGTCCTGATCTCCCTTACATTTTATAACAATGCATTGTTTATAGTCAACACTATTAAGGAGGAATGTAACAATGAAACGTAAAGCTGAAGGGTACACAAGGCTCTCTATATCTGTTGTTATGTTTACCTTGGCTTGTTTAATGCCGAATACATGGTCAATCATCTTAGTATCCTTTGTTGCCTTGTATTCCTTAGTTTCTGGCTTGATCCGTATCAATCTTAGGCCACCAGTATTAGTCTAATAGTATTGCGATACATGATATCATGAAACGGTTATACAACAAGATAGGAT
>NZ_BAVZ01000044.1 GCF_000576305.1 Paenibacillus pini JCM 16418
CAAGAAAAGAATTTGAAGATAAAATTAACATAGGAAATGCTTTCTTTATATGTGATTACAATGGAATGAGTCAAATGAAAAAACTTTATGATAACTGTGTATCAATATTTATATATGCGAATAAAGAAGACGTACACAGTAGAATGACTTCTCGTGGAGATAGCGAAGAAATGATTAATAATAGACTAAATACATATGATGCAGAGATTTTAAACATGGCTTATTACGATGAAGTAGTTGTCAATAGACAAAATGAAATGGAAGATACTGCGCAAATAATTAAAGACATCTTGGAGGAATAAATGAAAAAAAGAATTTTTATTGATAATGATAAACAGGGGATATATTTATATGAGAAAAATGGTGATTTTAAAAACCATAGTGAAATTGATTTACTCATAGCTGAAGTCCACGATGAGTATTATGGGAAAATGATCTGTGATCTACTTAATGAAAACTGTAAATGAAATTCAAATTCTAAGAAGAGCGGAGGACTATATCTATGACTGATCAATTCACAGTTGAAGAAATACAGAAATTGAAAAACTCAACGATTATAGAGCTTACACATGATTTAGAGGATGCATTGATTCATATGGCGCGTCTTCCAGATGACTACAGTGTGTATGACTATTTGAAGCGGTATTTTATTAAATAGGCAATGAAACTGTTCTTTTACGCACACTCAAATTATAGGAGATGAAGATATGAATAAAAAAAATAATTACTTTTGAAAATGGAAGTACAATAGCTCTTATTCGCGCTGTTCGTAATATCCGTGGCAACAGAATCAAGTATTACATTGGAATTGATATGTCAAAAGGGAGGAATAAGAATTGTTAGATGACAAAGAAATTGAACTATATAGTCAGCATCTTAGTGGTAAGAAATTTAACCGTATTGAGAAAAATGAAGATGGTATAACAATAGTTTTTGAGGGTGATTTTGTAATGAAATTTTCCACACAGGGTTACGATATGTTTGATGCGGAATTATTTCATAGAGTCCCTTCGTATCGCTATGATCCAGTGAAATAAACATATCGATTTTGAAATTAGTTTTTTATACAGATTGCTAATATTAAAAGGAGGAGGGATTTGTTATGTCAAAAGTAACTATCAAAAGAAAAAATGGCTCACAATTTCTTAGGACTGTTGAGCGTGGTGATATGGTATTGATTGAGGATGAACCTTATCTGGCAGTGTGGCATGGCATGGATATGGTGATATAAGACTCATTAGTCTGGAGGATGGTAACATATGGACGAATGAAACACTTGCAAAGGATAGTACTGAAGTTGATTTGGTTAACTACATTCGAGGTGGGGAAGTCGAAAGGGTTGAGCTAATCAAGCAAAATTATTTTAGTATTTCAGTAGAAATCAAATGACAACACATGAAACTTGACTTTCAAGCACAGTTAAAGGAGTGAAATTATTTGAATAGTATAGAGCGGTTCTTGCTTTATTTAGCTGAACAGAAGCATCATATGTACCACAACCTTTACATACATAATTCTGTTGCATGCCAAGAAGAAGAATGTGTAAACCGAATTAAAACGATTCATAAATATGAAACGGTGCTTGAGACTATTGCTATGTTACCAATAGAGGAGCAATTGGCATTAGTAGAAATCGAAAAAGAATATTTTGGTGACGCACCATACACAAGTAAATGAACATGAAACTGTGAATTTTACACAGATAGATAAGGAAATGTATCTAAAAAATCCTCCAGTTGTTTATCCGTCAACTGGAGGAGAAAAAAGGTTATGAAGAAGATAATGCTACTTAAGTATACGCTTGATGTCACGTTCAATTACTTGCTGCAACTTTCTGGATGCTTTGTTGATTTCTCGGTTCATTTGAGATTTAGACATGCTGGTAGATAGATTAATTTTGATTTTCTTTGCCATATTTTCAACGACTCCTTTCATAGAATTTAAGATAAATTATCTTCGTCCAACGCGAGATTGAGATAGAACAGAGCCAGCAAGCGATTTAGCAGTTTTACTTGCTGAACTACTTCTCAGTACTTTAGAAGCTTTTGTAGACATCTTTGATGAGGATACTTTGCTTGTACTAGATTTAGCCATGATATAAACCTCCTTTCACTATATATTGTAATATATTATTTAGTGTACCCCAATATGTTGTGTTTGTAAACTAAAAAGAAAACAAATGTTCCCAGTTACTCATAATTTTACATTACGTATAACTCAAAATAAATACAAGAGTTTGAAATTGATATTTCATTCAGAAAGGGAAAACGAGTATCTATCAGTGTATAGAAGAGTTTGGAGTGTTTAAATTCATGAACACTAAAGGGTACGGCTTATCGACTTTGATAGGTGTCCAATATGGAGGACATCTGCTTCCTGAATCAATGATAACTGAAGTATATAAGTAAAACGTGATAGTAAATTAAATTAAATTGATTTTTATTAAAAAGGGAGAATCAAAATTGGATTTCACTGAAATTAAACCAAAACCAAACGATCCAAGATTTACTCTAACAATGTCGCTAGTAGATGCGATTGATTTATGGAGACTTGTGTGTTTTGCAGAAGATCAAGGGATTAAGAATGCAGATAGGTTTGTTGAGGCTCTAACAGAGTTTGCGTCAGACTCCAATAGTTACATTCATTATTTGAAAAGTGATGTCTAAATGAAATCGATCTTTCTTGGAGAAAGGAGTTTTAGTTTGAACGATAACATTCAGTTCCTAAAGGAACTACAGAATGAACTCAATAGCCAGACAAATGACTGTCAAGCAGCACCGCGATTTTGGGTTGTTGGTGATTATAAATGGGTTGACTGTATGGAAGGCAATGCAGAACGGTATTATGTGTATCTTCCGAGTGCGGCAGAATCCTACGAAATTGATTCTTATTTAAAAAATGTTGAAGAAGATGAAGATTTGACTGAGGATGAGCTGGAGGAGTTTAAAGAGATTGGTTGCCCTGACAGCGCATTAGATTGGATTCAGACCTATCGTGACGAGGATGCATATCTTGTACCAACTAGAAAAGAACATTTTATACGTAAAAATACTATGTTCCTCACAAAAGAAGAGGCCAAAGAACACATTGAGTTAAACCATTACCATTACACTGATGAAGTACATACATATGCAATGACAGCATGGCGAGCTCCAAAGGTTGAAAGGTTGTTGAAGATATTGAGTGCGTTTAACTTTGATTCCTTGAACAAGAGTGAGTAAAAGGAGGTAGGGTCTTATAATGGTGAAAGTAATAAAAACTAACTTATCAATGGTAGATAATCATATACACGATTTTCAATCTAGAGTGATTGAAGTGTCTAGCTGGGAAGATTTCAAAAATGAATTTATAAACAATGTTTCAGTTCCACGAAAAGCTTGTATAGGCGGTATGTTTGGGACAACGATCCCTCAAAGTGCCTCTATCGAAAATATTGTATACAGAGACAATATTCTTAAATGTGATATTTATAGCTATTCTGGTGAACACACTAAAAAGATTTGCTATTTAGTTTAGTGATATGGATTTTTTAAAAAGAATGGAGTGGGTTTGTGCAAGAAGTAACTCAAGAATTTATCGATGAATCAATTGAGAAAGGTAAAAGCATTTATGATGATGTGGCCAAAAAAGCAAAACTTAATGGATCAATAAGCTTGTCTTGGGTGTCACATCATTTCCCTGTCAATTGGTATGGAGCATGCTACATCATTAATCGTATGGAAGAAGAAGGTCTATGTGAGCAATGGCAGCATAATAGACTTCGGAGAGTATTTTAATGAAATCAGCATTTTACGCAGAAAAGGGGAAGTGAATGAAAAAATTAAAATGTAAAGACCCTGAATGCATCGAACTCTATAAAAGTGAGCACGAAGATATAGAGCTTATTTTATATGTTGAAGAGGGTGAAACGACACAATATAAAATAAATGACGATGGAACATTACGTGCAATCGATGCAGATAGTGGAGGACAAACCATTTGGCTGAATTGTCCATGCTGCGATACTAAGTATGAGTTTGAGCAGGATTATTTTGAAATTGAAAAATGCACCAAACTGGGTTTCGACATCAAAGATAATGATAATTTTAAAATCAGCAGAGTGAAAGAGTCATGGGAAGATTGAATGAAATGGACAATATCTCAAATGAAGATGCAGAGAAGCTATTAATTGAGCTGGACAGTTATTTTCGATAATACTTAAAACCATGATTTCATGCATATATGATGATTAATAAACTCAATCTTTTCAAGTTCTTTTTAATCATTAGAAATGGAGGCAATATGATATGCCTTTAAAGTAAAGTGTACACATGCATTCAGGGAATACATTGAGGATATGAGACTAGATAAGGAATCTACAGAATTGGCGATTCAAGTATTTGAGGCTGCCTTCGATTATGGATCTTTATGTGGTGCATCTGAAGTGATTCAGGAATCTATTATTAAATCATTAAGACCACTTAGTCCAATTATTGATACACGAGCAAAAGAGATGATAAATAAAATTAAATTAATGAGACAACAATGACAGTATTTTTAAATAACGATGAAAATTTACAGAAGTTATATCAATACAATACATATGCAGAAGATCGAGTTTTACGAGTTAGATTACAGATTAAGAATAAAAAAGAGTGGTTTTGTATTAGTTGCAATGAAACAATACCTGTTGGTGATGGTAGTGCGTATCATACAGGTATGTCAGGTGGGGTATTTTATCATTATCATCTTTGTTTAAGCTGCTATGAGCAATAGTAGTGAAGAACCTCATAAGGAGGGTTTAATATGAATCAATTATTATTTGATATAGTTTTTGTGTTAATACTATATCTAGTAATCGGTATTTTGTGGATGATTGCTGAAAAAATCATCTATGGTCATATCATGCCAAGAGCTATTGATAACGTAATTGCTTTGATATTAGCATTATTAATATTTGTGATTTTAAAGTAAGACTTACTTTTAGGAAAGAAGGGATGACTATTCTGACAACATTCAATAAATTAAAATGGTGGATTCATGTTAGAGTTGAGAACATTAAGCATAAACTACAAATACAAAAATATAAGAAACTTTATGGAGACTATGAAGATAATGAATACAACTGCGGATCGCTTAAACATATATGGGGAACATATGGCTTAAATGATACATCTGGCAACAATAATTCACTTTACACTGCGAATAGTATTGATATTACATATGATAGAGATAAAAAAGAATATTTTCTAAGTGTTGAAACTGCTTATATGTTTGGTGGTCGAAAAGGCGAGTGTGAATATTTAAGGGAAATGCTTCAATGTTTCACAGAGTATATGGAGAATAACGATCTTTCAAAAACGTTTAATAAGTCCATATTCTTTGGTTCTGCTTCAGTAGAGAATTCCGCTGACAGTATTGAAGAACTGTATATTAATTTCAAGATTTTTGTAGAAGGATTTTGTAGTATACATAGTGTGTGAAATTGTCGTTTTAAACAAATAGAAAGGGTGGTATTAATTGAATACTCTAATCGCAAGAACTTCAATTGGTGGACGTGATTTATATTTTGGTGTTCCTAATCTTGAAGGTGCATCGATTGTATCAGTAAAAGAGAGTAAAACGACAGATGACTACTGCACTGAATTAACATTGTATTTAAAGAATGAATCAACAATGAAATTGCTTATTAAACAAGAAATTGAATAGCGCATAATATATGAAATTCACTCTATCTATTGATCGAAGGGATGGTGAAAACATAGATAATCTAATTCATATAAAAGAGGATTTGTTGTTAAGTGATTGTACTATTATTTGTCATCAAGCTAATTGCTTTGAGACAATGGGCGCTGGAATTGCAAAATTAATTAAGAGAAAATATCCAGAAGCTTTTGAAGCAGACAAGAACTATGTAAAAAAACTAGTTGAAAATAAATTGTTTCTAAATATGAATGTTTATGAAAAAGCCCATTTGAAATTTGGCAGATGCTCAAGTACATATACAATAGATAGATCTAAAGTGATTGTAAACTTATATGGTCAGTTCAGATATGGAAGAGATAAACGATATACCGATTATGAAAAACTAGCTTCAGCAATTGAAGAAATGCTAAATGGTGTAGACATATTAGAGAAAAAAGGCTTTCGAATAAAAATTGGGATTCCATATAAGATGGGATGTTACAATGCAGGTGGAGATTGGAACCAAGTATCAGAGATTGTTAATGAACTAGGACGAAAATACGGACGAGTTATATATTCCTACGAGTATAAGCAATAATATACATAAAATATCATTTGAAGTATAAAAAAGGAGATTATAAAAATGGGTGTAGATTGGTACGCATGTAGTAAATGTAATGATGCATATTGTGACGCAGGAGATTATGTAAGCTGTGAATGTGGGGAATCATGGTGTTCTGATGAGTGCGCAGAAGAAGATAAATTTCAAAATGAAGAAGATGGATTTACACCAATA
>NZ_BAVZ01000043.1 GCF_000576305.1 Paenibacillus pini JCM 16418
TCAGAATGGTCGCAGGACACAAGTTGTAAATATTGTAGGAAAGAAGACTTTGATAGTGAAACTCTTCTAGAGTTTCTTTTAAAAGAATTGAAGATGAGTCGTAAAGAGCTAATTAAGCAATATAAAGAGAGTGAATAAAATCCACGTTTCACATTGAAAGGATAAATAATGAAGGAAAGTAAAGAAAAACTTCACGTTGTACTTGTACGTTATCTCGAAGATGGCGGAGATTCCTTCAGTGATTCTAAAATTAAAGTTTTTCCTTGTAAATCAAGGATTGCTTCGGAGTTATTTGAACAATATTATGAAGACAATTTACCTAAGACACAGCTATGCAGTATAGAGATTGCCGAACTACCAATTTACGATTTTTAATCGTTCATGAAAGATAGTTTTTATGCACAGATGGAGGTCTAATTAATGCAGTATTTGCAATACTTATGGGAAACTTTTAAATGCAATATTTTATACATACAAGTCTATAGTAAAAAATTCATTCCATTCGATAAATGTTCTAGGGAATCTTTTAAGAATAAAAAAATATAAGGAGCTTGATAATTAATGGGTATTTTAAATGATGAGTTAGAATCAATCACAAATCAGTATCTTGAAGAAACAGAGGATAATGTTGAACTAGAGCTTGCAGGATTCAATACAGAGGGATGGACAATTGATAATAAAGAAATGGCAATGAAGGTAGATTACTTGCTAAATAAACTGGAAGAGAAGAATGCTGAAGATGAGGAAATATCTAAAGCACAGAAGGCTCCATTACAAGCTAAAATTGATAAGTTAGAAGAAGGAAAGGCTAAGATTGACGAATGGTTAGAACGTAGTACTAAATCCCGTAAAGCCAATATTGAGAGCCTTAAAGTTCATATGCATTTGTATCATCAACGCCTGATTGCTGCCGAAGAGTTGGAAAATGAAAAGCGAGTATCAGAAGGCAAAAAACCATTGAAAATTAGCAAATCAATTAAACTTACATATCGTGATTTGACCAGTAAAGTGAAGCAGCCAGAAATCATTAAAGATGATAGTTTGCTCACTGATTGGGTTGTAGATAATTACTCAGATACCATCTCGCTAGATGAGTTGAAAAGCATTCTTAAATCAAAAGAAAAGAATGAAGAGTCACAAGTTTCAATTAACGAATTAATTGATCTCATTAGTAAGGCCGAGTCTTCTTATATCAAACGTGAAGCTAAATTGTCTTGGGGGGATTATAAGAAATCACTACAACAGAAGAGTATTAATATAGTCGAACTAGATGATGCTGGTAAGGAAGTTATTGTAGGCACAGAACTGATTTATGTTGATGAGAATGGATCTAGAGTTCCAGTACAACTGATTGAACGTGGAGTCGAATATGATTGGAAATTAAACAAGTAAAAAATACTATATTATACAATTTAATAATTGACTGATTAACGTAGAATATGCTAAACTTAACTTAGAAATAGGAAAAGTATGGCATATTCTTTTGTATATTGACTAACAGCAGGAGGAATGAGTGATTTGAATATCAGAAAGAGAATAGCCCAAAGAATTTGCCCTGGAGTTTTTATGGAAAATCAGATACTAATCAAAAGAAATATAGATCTCAGGCAAGATATATCTAACACAAAATCTGAGCTGAAAAAGAATAATAGATTACTATCGAGTCTTGAAGAATTAATGAAGCAAAATTATAAATTAATCTCAGTTTCATTAACAAAATCAATATATAATATGAATGAAACTGTAATAGTTTACTCATCAGGTAACCGTAACGGTATAGATATTTATGTTAAACATCCATCGAAGAGCCGTCATTATTTAGTTGTATATGTTGAGATAAACGAAGACAATAATAGTATTTTCATTGCGAATATTGAATCTTCTGAAGAAAATAGCAATAAAGGCTATGGCTCTCTTGCTATGGAGTATTTATTGAAATATGTAAAGGATCATCGAATCAGGAAAATTAGTGGAATAATTTCTCATGTTGATGCTGCGCATTATGATCGATTAGAACATTATTACAATAAATTTGGTTTTGATGTGGACTTTAAAAAAATGAGAATAGAAAAAACACTTTGAGTATTTGATAAAGCTTCAGAATAATAAATTAAAAACATTATCAACTTAGATGCTATATACGGTTTGAAGTGTACATAAAACAATTCTTTTATTTTATATGGGAGTGTGATGTGGTGAAGAAGATTGTAAAAGCACCAGACGGTACATATTGCATATGGTCTACAATTGCAGAGGACTTTTAGTGTACCAAGCTACTAAAGAAGAGATAATTGATTTTTATGTTGAGGAAGCCAAAAGAGAAATAAGAGCTAGGGTCAACGAGGAAATTGAAAAAGTTGAGAATAGCACAACACTTCAAAACTTTAATTTTAAGCAAGCCATGGATCAACGCACATGGAATAAATCTTCAGAAGATTTGAATGATGAAACGTTTAATAAGTGGTTAAACAAACAAATAGATCTTTTGTAATGAGTCTTTTATACAAGTTAAAAACTTACACAGTGATTGTAAATTTCAGAATAGGTGGTTTTTAGTATTAATATTTTTGATAGAGACGTAGAGTTACCACCTATGAGTGAGTGGAATTGGCCTGCAATAATCATCTTAATTGTTGCAATTATAATTTATGTAATTATTCATGAGTGGCTTTTAAAGTTTTTTAGTATACTAGGAGATAAAGTTTGGAATAAGTATGGAAAAAAATAAGCGCTAAAAAATGAGAAGTTTATCTGCCAGTACTTGCCTTGCTGATATTATAATAATATAAATGACCTTTCTTTTTAGTTAATAGAGGAGAGTAGATTAGGATGAAAAAAGGTATTGAGATTAGTGGAGCAATTTTCGCTAATGAGGGAAATATTGATCATGATGAGTTTCTTGATAAGTTTATTGAGTTCATAGAGGCTAATGGATGGGGATTTGGTGGGGTAGTAAGCAAATAGACGAAGAAGGAAACGACTTTAGAGAATAAAACTTGCCTTTCATGAGGAATAAGAGATATCAGGGTTAATATTGAGGAGACTGGAAGTTTTAATAAGGAACATTATTTGTATTCTTCTTGTGTTATAAACGTTTTAATGAAATTAAATAACGTTCTAAAACGACTTTAGAAAATTTTCTCAACAATGGAGGAGCCTATGTCAAAAATATCCTTAACGGGTAGCTGTGATTACATAGTGATAAAAAAGAATTATTTGATAGACGATAAAATAACATGGCAAGCAAAAGGTATGTATACATACTTATTATCAGTATCCGAAAATGCCACTTTTAATTTAAATGTTTTAAAAACGATTAGTAAAAATGGTCGCGATTCAACAGCTAATATTATAAACGAGTTAGAGTCCAACGGTTACATAAAAAGGATTCAGTCGCGAAATATAAGTGGTCAATTCGACAAAAATAAAGTTGCAGTTAGAAATTTATAAAAAATTCTTCAATAAGCTTAAAGTTAAAAAGTCCTATCGAAATGTGAGTTTTATCAAAAATGGAATGAGGTGAAAAGAATTGGAGGAAGTTATTTATGTGGTATCGCTCAACTACGTTCATGATTATGAGAATATATTAGTTACAACAGACTTGGAAAGAGCAATTAACAAAAATATAGAATCAAATCACTCTGAAATTACAGTATGGATAGATGGTGTTGAAATTGAAACTTATGGGAATAGTGTTCACCACAATCAAACCACGTACAAAATAATACACGATAGAGTATTAGAAATAGTTAACAATTATTTGAATAAAATATGACTTTTACGACGAAGAAAGGATGATGCTATAAGTGATCTATGTAACAGGAGATATTCATGGCACTATAAGTGTTGGACGTAGATTGAACACAAAGAATTTTCCAGAGCAAAAGAAGTTAACTAAAGATGATTATGTAATTATTGTTGGTGATTTCGGACTAATCTGGGACGGAAGCAAGGAAGATCAATATTGGTTGAAATGGCTAGATAAAGAAAAACCATTCACTACACTGTTTATTGATGGTAATCATGAGAACTTTGATCTACTTGAAGCGTATCCAGTAGAACAATGGAATGGTGGAAAAGTGCATAGAATTAATCATAGTGTTATTCATTTGACGCGTGGACAAATGTTTGATATAGAAGGACAAAAGTTCTTTACATTCGGTGGGGCTGCATCACATGATAAGGAATATAGAAAAGAAGGTAAGACGTGGTGGAGCAGAGAGATGCCCTCAAAAGGGGAATATGAAGAAGGGCTAGATATCCTTAATAAGCATGATTGGAGAGCTGACTATATTTTAACTCATACATGCTCGACAACTGCCTTAGAGTATATTTCTGAACGATATGGTATTCATATGGAGTTAGATAAAATGCATTTGTACTTTTATAATATTGAAGAGAAACTAAGCTATAAAAAATGGTTTTTCGGACACTTTCATCATGATTGTGAGCTGCCAAAAGATCAAAGATTGATATATTGCGATATGGTTAGAATTAAGTAAAACAAATATATGAGGTGATCGAACTGTACAAAGTTTTAAGTCATGGAATTTATGATCATGATGGAAATGAATTGAATATCGAAGATACTGTAAAGATATACGAATCTCAAGGTCTTAAAGTAACTAGAGAAAGAAAACTAGAAACAATCTATTATATGAATGATGACGGAGATGTTTACACAACTGAAGAAAACTGTGAAGTAGTCAAGTTTGTTTAAAACAAATATTTCATTAAAAAGGAGAGTGTAAATGTTAAAAGAATTCAAAAGGTTAGTAGTAGGATTGACTGTAAAAGACGAAGGTGCAGCACTAGATGTTTTAGAAACTCTTTCTAAACTCTCTAAAACAGTAGAATTAGATAAAACTTACTGGGTTTCTGAGTGGTCATGGACTCCAATTTCGGATGGGATTTACTCATATGAAGAACATTTAAGAAACTCTAAGGTTAATAACAATATTACTGCTTATTACACTGATAAAAATTATAGAACATATTTTCCATGGGATATTTATGAAACTAAAGAAGAATGCGATTTAGCTTGTAAACTAAAAAATAGCTTTGGATATGATTGGGATATTGGCCTTGGAAAGTTTATAAGAATGAATGATTTGTCTGTTAAGCAAATCTAATGATACAAATATTATATGAAAGTAGTGGTGATATAACATTAATAAAACATATGGTGGACTATATGAAATCAAAGAGTACGATTCATCTGAGATCATTAAATTTAAGAATGAAATTGGAAAGTTAAGACTAAAGCAAGATAATTTGAAGGAAAAATACAAAAGCGTTAAAGAGTACGCTGAATGCGTCGAAAGAATTAATCATTTAATTGATTTTATTGAGAATGAAGAAGACTCTTTATATTGGGAATGATAAAAGTTTGAATGAACGTACATTTTAAGCAGAAAAAAAGTATAGATGATCTCATAAAAATATCTTATTGTAATAAGGAGAATCTTTTTTGGAAAACAATAATCTTATGACAAGAATTCCTTCAATTTTCTTTAAAAGTAGCAAGTTGTTCTTTTATTTAAATGCTGCTGTATTTATTTTGTTACCATTATTTACAATAGTTAGGAATAGATTCATAGAAATTCCAATTCTATATTATAATATATTCGCACTACTGATTTATTGCTTTGTGTTTATTCAGAATCGTGAATTATTACCTCTCGATAAATCTTCAAAAATGAGTAGCAACATTAAATATTATATTGTTTTTCCTATGGCAGCCCCCTTTTTAATTGCAATTTTTATAAAATATTTTTCAAAGCTTTTCTCTACTGGAGAGAATCCACAAAATCTAACACAGTACACAACGTTCGAAAAGTTTGCAGCGAGTTTATTTTCAGCCTTGATTGCGGGAGCAGAAGAAATATGGAGATATTCAACAATACTTGTTATTTCAATGTTATTACATAAATTAGTATGTAAGATTATCAATAAAAATAAAATCATATATCAAAATATTATCTTAGCTATCGCTTTATTGATAAGCTCTCTTATTTTTGGATGGTTACATACATTCAGCTACTCAGAAGGTTGGTTTGATTTTGATATTTACAATTCTATTGTCGGGATTTGGATTTTGTCTTGGACTCATATTGTTATTGACTAGAAGAATATGGTGTGTAGTTATTACTCATATAATGTTTGATGTCAGCACATCTTTTACTCTTTATCGTCCTAATCTCGCTTTGGCATGGAATTTAATCGCGTTATTGATCATTGGTTTTGCAATACTAAATTTTTCGGTTAATATCACTCATGATAAAATGAGGAAACATAAGGATGCAGACCAATAACATATAAGGAGTGTTAAAATGACTAATCTGACTATTAAATTTCACAAAGAAACAGTTAAGGAGTATATGCTTCCGCTGTACATAAAGATGGGCGAATATCTACACCAAATTATCGAAATGAACGATTACTATTATTTGCTTTGTATGAACAATGGAAGTGTTCAGCTTGGATACAAATCAACAACTATAAAAGAGATGTTGGATGCCCTAAAAGATCAGGATTATTGCTTTGTTAATGTTCATATCGAAGCGACAAAAAATTTATAAAAGTTTACTTTGATCAAGGCTAAGGAAAGGAGTAATAAACAGGTTGGCAAGAAAGGGAGATTATTATCCGCTTAATGATTATAGTATCAAAGGGGATTATGCTGCACTACATTTTATAAATAAGAAAAGGGAAGAGTTAGAAATTCTGGTGGATATGGCAGTACTAGATTATTTGATAAAAATAAATCATCATTGGAGAGCTACCTATAGAAAGAAAACGGACAGTTATTATGCACAAACTATTTTGCACAATCAGAAATTAATTGAACAATATAAAACAAGAACTCCATACTTACATAAAATAGTGTTAGAAGCCGATGCAAGTCAAAATCAATATGTTCATCATAAGAACCACAATACACTTGATAATCGAATAAGTAACCTAGAGGTAACAACAAATGAAAATAATTCTAAGGATAGGAATGGACAGAATAAAAATAATACATCTGGCTATCGCAATGTTTGTTGGAATAAGAATGTTGAAATGTGGATGGTTCAGTTACAAATAGATGGAGAGAACACTAGATTAGGATATTTTGATGATGTACATGAGGCAGGTAAATTCGCAGAAAGAATGAGAAAGAAATACTATGGTAAATATGCAGGGAAAAATAGAGTCTAAAACACTCAGGAATGCTGGTTTTATACAGATAGGTAAACTGATTAACCGTTATGGTACGGAGGTTGTGAAATGGCACTATCACCAGAAAATATTACTAAGCTGCAACAAGTAAGGGATGAGCTTACAACTGAACCAGATCCAGAAGAGAGTGATGCCGAAGTAGAGCCTTTCCTTAAGAAACATGAAAAAATATGCTGAAGAAAAGGCTTGAAATAATAAAGGAGAGAAAAGATATTTTTTAAA
>NZ_BAVZ01000042.1 GCF_000576305.1 Paenibacillus pini JCM 16418
AGATTGATGATAATCGAAAGTTTGTTTCCATTTTTAATAATATAGAATAAAAATATGACATTAATTATTTTATTACTTTACAATTGTAAAGTAATCAATTATAATATATCTAAGAGAGAAGAAGGGGGTATTATTCTGAACATGAATCCGAAGCTTACCAATATTGAAAAAGATTTGCTTGAATGTATTTTGCTACTGAGAAAAAGACATCTCTTTACCAAAACTTTAGGTGATGGTCAAATACAACGCGTAACTAGAAAAGATGATTTAACAGGTATAAATGTTTATTTTCATTCAAATTTACACGGAGAAATGAAGGTAGATGGCGAAGAGTTTTTGAAAGAGTTAAGATAGAGAACAAAGACCACTATTGTAGATAGTCAGTTTGTTGGAGTATTAAAGGGATGAAAATTATTGATATTACTATTTTTATTAATAAAAAGAGGGGGTTCAGTGTGATCTGGCTATTAATTTGGTTAGGTATAAATTTAGGCGTTGTTATGATGTTTTATGGTACATCTGTAGAGAATGGTATTGGCAATAAATAATTTTATAAATAATAAATAGAGGTGATTTATTAATGTATAAAAACATTTTAGTAATTATTATAACAACTATTTCAGTGTTATTATTCGCATCAACTATTGTAAACGCTGAAGAATCAAAAAAGGTTTATTACACTACTGGTATTGTTTTAAAATCCGAATTGGAGAAGCAAAAGGAGAAAGTGGTTTATATTATTGCGAAGTTTGAAAATGATAACTATTTTATTGTTGGTACTGGTTTTTTTATCAAGGGTGGCTACATCGTTACAAATGACCATCTCGTTAATAGTCATCAAAAGACACTAGAAACAGTTTTCTATAGAACAATTTATGATGGGATCGTATCTGATTCTAAAATATCGAAAGTAATTTATGAGAACCCAGAAAGCGACATAGCTATATTAAAGACTAATCAAACAGATCACTGTTATTTCGAGTTGAGCAATGAAATTCAAGACGGTGAACAATATAAGGTTATAGGCAACCCTATCGTAGACTCTAACGATGTATTAAGCAACGAAAGCATAAGTGAATTATATTTTTCAAACAACAAAAAACAGGTACTATGGAGAGTTAGAGAGGGTGTGGCAATAAGTGATACTTTAATAGATAAAAAATATAGCGAAAGATGGTCATGGGAAGGAGAAACGGTTGTGAAAATATTTAATATTGAAACATATCAAGGAAATAGTGGATCGCCTATAATTGATATTGCTGGAAAAGTTGTTTCGATTGTTTCAGGTCTACGATACTTTGATAATAGCACTTTTGGAGTAATAGATATGAAATTGTTAGAAGCAGTAAAAGAAGCTAATATTAATTTATAAACAAGAATAAAAAATACTTTGTATAATAAAAACACTTTACAATTGTAAGGTTTGTGTGGCAAGATGGTTTAAGATAAAATACTTCATATCAGAAAACTACAAAACGGTGATCAAGAAAATATAACAGGGGAGATGATTTAAATGTTAAGAGTGGTCAATATACTTGGACATGATTTGGGTTTTGGTGACAATGAAGAGAAGTATGAAGAAATACATAACCTGCTTAAAAAAGGGCACGAAAAATTCCGTTACAATGATGATGAGATGATTTTATTTCATGAATACGATAAGGCTATAATTGAAGAATACTTGCAAATAAAATTCCCTGAAGATGGAGCATCACTTTTTGAAGATGTTGAATTTCAAGTAAATGATTCTGGTGATTGGTTTGAACCAATAAAGGGACTACAAATTGATAAGTCAGACTGTTTTAAAGAAATAATCAACGACTTCGGATTATATGAAGATAGAATTTGGAGTGCTGGAACAACATGGATGAATCTTACAATGAAATTAATAAGATCATCAGAGAACAAATGATCAAAGTATTTGCACGAAAAATGATTGAGGGTATTGAGGAAATTAATAACGGTAATTTTGAGTGGAGTTAAGTAATGCAACAGAATGCCGATAGAGTTATATAGAAGCTGCCAGCAAGCAGAGACATAATAGCAATTAAATGACCGTTTCCTTATAACAGATTTCAACTTCAACTATGAAGATAGCTGCAAGACAAAAGAATTGTAAACAAAACCAGTCTTTCATCGTGATAGAGATGGAAGAAATGTATGAAACATTTTATCAATTTAAAGAAACGGTGGTTTAACCATGAAAAAAGTATGGCTTACGAATTTTATGATTAATGAAGAAATAATTCACTTGATTACTGAGGATAAGCCGTTGCAGCGTGATATTATTGGATTATTAAAAGTGAATCTTGGCGAAAGAGGAATAATGGGTACATTGAAGGTGATTGATTCAGAAAAAGAAAAGGATGAACAGTATTACGAGATTGCAGTAGGGGATCTAATTGTTAAAGCGAATGTATTATATATGGAAGTAACACGAATTAATTGGCCTATCAAAGAATGACACGATGAACCAAGTATTTAATCTCATAACAGAAAGGGGTAGTATAAATGAATTTTAAAGACGTAGTTGAAGAAGTTAAAGGGAAGTCACTTTTGTTTTCAATGCTTACAAGTAATGGTATTCATATGAATACAGTTGTAGAAAACATTGTTGTTGAAGAAAGAGAGGATTATGTTTCTATTGAGAACCCAGAAGATCCGTTGTGCCAACATTTGTTAATTCCAATTAAAAAAATTCTGAATATAACAAGGTCTCGCGATGAATATAGCGATGTTATTACATTGGAACTTAAATCAGGAATTGAGATCGTAATTACGTTCAAATAACAGGTCAAGAAAAGCGGCGTTTCAACCAAACTTGAGAGGATAATATATAATGGATAAACCAAAGATTAGTCGAAAAGGTGTAGAGGAAATGATAAAAATTCTAGAATCTGGAGAAGATCCAACGAGTAAAAAAATCAGAAAAATAAAAAGAGAAGCGCAAAAGAACGTAATGAAAATGTTCTCTGTAGATGGAAATAAATCAGACAATAATAACGAATGAGGCTAAAGAAATATATGAAACAATTTCGTTTGATTGTCCAACTACTGGAAAGCCCGTAAAAGGAGTTTCTTTCCAACTCTTAAAGAGCTGAGATTCCGACTGAATTATGAAACAGATGAAACAGAATGGAACACACTAGAATGGTGTATGAGTTCTTCAAGTAGGGTTATTGGAGGACTATAGGCAGCAAATATGCATATAGGTTCAATTGGTCTTAATATCAGCGAGATATATTTTAAGTAGTGCTTAAAACAAGTATTTTATGAGGAGAATGAGAGCAATGGAATTGAAAAATATAAAGACTATAAATTTACCAGATATAGTAAAGGAACTAGAAATGATGAAAATAGATTACACCAATAGTCTTCAAATTATAGAGGAATTTGGATCAGATAACGACCAAGCGGTGTATGTAGGAAGTTTAATTTATGGGTTAGAGGCTCCTAAAGATTTTACCTTCACAATTACTAAAAACAATTATACAATTGTGGATGGAATGAAAAGACTGAACGCGATTATGCTTTTTATTAAGTAATAAAGTCACAGTCGGAGGTAAACACTATTCTGATTTTACGATTGAGCAACTTAATGAAGTGAAACTTACTTTTACTACAATGGGAATCAATACAGACTTATTCCGTCTTCTGAATCAATAAAAACGGCATTTCAACCATACTTTAAAGGAGAGATAATTAATATGGAAAAATATATAAAGATAGTGAGTTCAATCAACCCAGACGTTACAGAAGGTGAAATTTACAAGGTAGTTAAAGAAACCATTTATACATGGGGTAGCCATGACGAAGAGGGATATAAGATACTCAATGGTAATAATATTATTCATATCATCGATGATGAAAGAGACGAGTGCAGTTTCATTGAAGGGGATGAAGATAATGTTACGTTTGAAGTTGTGGAATTAGTTCATGAGCTTATCTATAAACTAAGAGAGCTACAGAATCAATATAAAGTTGACATCGATCTAGTTAAAAAATTCATTTAATACTACTCATGAAAACTGGATTTCATGTGCATTAAAAAATTCAGGAGGTTTTGAGATGAAATTTCATGGTCAAGGAGAGCGCTTAGTATCGGTAATAGTTGATAGCAATTTACATAAACTGAAGGATAGTGATGGTAATAAAACTGTTGTGAAAACAAAAATAGTAGATAACATCGTAACAATAGAACATTGTCAAGAGATTACTCAAAAGTTAAAAGAACATTATAAAATCGAACCTAAAATTCTTGATATTTATGTTGATATTTATTCAAAAACTGAAGGAAATGAAGTTGCTGACTTTCCTGAAGAATTACTTCTTGATAAAAAGGTGCTATACGATGTAGGTTTAAATAGATTAAGAATTTGGCAGGACGGTATTTTTGTATACGAAAACATAAACGGAGATATATGTAGTGATCCAGTCGCATTAGACAAAAAATACTATCCTTTTGTTCCTGTTTACAAAATTTTTGCTAAAAGTGAGCTAGAGATATAAGACATTATATTAATTGATAATCCTGATAGGGTGATGGTTAAATGATTGACACTAATAGACCATTATTAAATAGTACTTGTCCAATATGTAATAAACCACTCGGAAGAAACAAAAACGCTTGCTCAATGAAATGCTATGCAAAACTTAAATCTCATTATAAATTATGTATTATTTGTGGAGAGAAGTTCCAAGATTCACCAAGCAATCTTAATAAAACGTGCAGTTCGTTATGTTCCGTAGAAAACAGGAAACGACTTGCTGCCGATGGAGTAAACACCGCCGCCATGAAAAAGGCAAACGAAATGGCATCCAAAAGTCCTTTGACTGGTAGATTTGAGACACATATGCATGCCAAAGAGTGGGTCATACAAACACCAGACGGTCAAATATACAAATGTCGTAACCTTAAGAATTGGTTACGAGAACATGAGGATATGTTAGATGGTACGGTAAGGCAAGCTTGGATGGCATAAGTAAAATAAAATACTCCATGCAAGGTAAGCGCAAGAACTCACTTCAACAATGGAAAGGCTGGAGGTTATTAGAGTATGGAGATTAAAGTTATATAATCACTATTTTTGAATATGATGTGGTTATTAAATAAAGATGATGAATACTTTATAATAAATTTAAATATTGGAACTGTATAAATTGATCTTAGATAAATACAAAGCAGCATTAAGTTAACACAAGGGTAATAAGGGGCTTAAAAATGTTTATTTCAATATTATAATGAATACTTAAGCTTTGATTTATCACTTTTAACCTCTCTTTTCATTTAATTGGATTATGTTTTTATAACATTAGAGGATTTACTGCATATTATGTCGAAGTGTGTACCCATTATTTATAATAAAGGATGGGATAAACGGATGTATAGCAAACAAAGAAGTGACGGACTTATATATAAGATATACCACGAATTTGAACAGTATTACGTAGAGTTAGTCAATAGCGATAATGTAACGATTTCGGGGTTTGGCATTCCATTTCAGAGCGAGGAAGAAGCTATTGAATTGATAAAATTATTGTTCATGAACTATAATGATGGTAGACAAAATGCAGTTAAATTGATAGAACAGCAAGTTGTTTTATTTGAACAAGATGTACCTGAAGATATTACTAGAGGGGAACATGAAAGAACTATTGAAGCCATAAGAAGGATGACCATAGAGATTATTGAGACAATTAAAGCGAGCTAGTGATGGATTAAGATATGATAACCATAGAAACGATTCTTAATATCCTGTGACAATTATATTTTCAAGGAGGATCTTATGAAAATCAGTTTTCAGCACCCTATTTATTTAGTTCCTTGTGTAGTCCTATGGGAAGAACGAGTAGAAACATTGATGTTTGATTTTGAGGATTATATTGAAGCTGAAAAAGAATATTCCAGTAAAATTATTGATTCAGTGCGTGAATGAGTTATGCAAAACTCAATAAACTGCTATAGTTTGAATCAAGCTAATAGTCATCTTGCATATCTTGGTGTAAATGAAAGATTTGAAGAATTTGACCGTAAGACCTTTAAAAAGGCTTTAGATATAGTTTTAACACAGAATGAAGCTAATACCCATAAAATAATTAGTAGAGTCTACGAATTGGCAGCAAATCGATCTGAAACAGAAGTCTATCATTGGGCGTACCTCAGTATGGACGGAGATGTCGTTTATCAAAAGACAACTAATATTGAACCACTAGGTGTCATTAAACAAAAAGAAGCTATTGCCGTTTGCTGTGAAAAGCAGGGGTCTATAATCGGTACAGAAGATAAGTTTAAACAAAGAGTATTTCTAGATATTAAAGAAAAACTGAACTGAAATAGTCTTATGAATTATTTGTTGAATAAGCGGTGGTTTATCTGCTTATTTTTTTTATTATGATGTCGTTCCATGAGTATGTAAATGTAACATGAAATTGCTGCTTTAAGTTTAAATCTATAAATTTCAAATAAGCATTGACGCACATACGACAATAGGATAAGATAAGTATAACGGTCGTACATACGACAAAATAATTGAGAGGGATGATTAAAAATGGACAGCGTTATAAAAAAGATCAGACTTGAAGAAGACGAATTAGGAAAGCCATACATATACATTGCGTGGAATGAGCAAGAAGAGCAAGTAATAACCCCTGAATCCGTATTGAGACCTGAAGTGGTTGTGGAAAATGATGATAACTCAAATACTTAAAAATGGATTGGACATTGAAATCCCTGAATTTAAACCTTTCTCTGAAAAATTAACACTCTATTTCTTAAATCAAAAACAAACCGAAAGCTTTAACAAACCTTTAGCAAAAGATTTAGCGTCCAAACTAATTAAAAAGCTAATGAATGACGGAAAACTTAAGAGTGATTATAAAACAAAACTTGAAATTATTGAGAACGAATTGAATGATTTTGGTGATAATTTATTGAAGGATTATGTTTTAAATAGAATTAATAAAGTAATCGAAATATACCAGAAAACTGGGGTTTGGGATTTCTTATTATTGGGAAAGTAACACCGCTGGACTGTGTTACAACTGTAAAAGGATACGCCCTAAAAACCGGAAAAGGCATTCGAACAGTTCAGCGTATGTGTGAATCAGGTAAGCTCAAGGCGAAATATGAGCATGGCGTTTGGATCATAGAGTTGGAGGATTTTGAATAATATTTATCCAAATCTCTTTGTAGAAGAGTTATAAAATGTTACTTTCGTACATGAATATAAAAGGAGAGAATGACAACGAAAGAGAAAATCAAACATTAATACATTAGGAGGCTGCTTGCAATGAAACATAATAATGAATTTTTTGAAGTGGGAAAAATTTACGCTGTATATCTAAAAAGCGGAGAAGTTAGAAAATTTGTTTGCACGGGATCAGATATGGAGAATTTATTAGTTCGTGGCAGTTATGAAGGAGGTAAACAAAAAGGATTCAGAGCTAATCCTGCTTGGAATAGATTGATGGATAAACAAGAAGGACTTCCACCTGTTGCATATATGATTAAAATTAATAATAGAAATGGGTTACTTTGTTCATCTAGCGATTATGAAAAGTGATCAAAACAATAAATAAAAATGAAAAATATTATAAATATACTTTACAATTGTAAATTGACGTGATAATATGTATTCAAGAGTTAAATATATGAAATGGAGTGATAAAAAATTAATATTAAATGGTTTTGGAAGATAAGAAAAACAATTGATTTATCTGTTTTTGTTAATGACACGCTTCATTTACAACTAAAAGCTAATGAAAAGTTACTTAGCAAAAACAGATGATAATACAAAAAATCAGAATTTTAAACAGCATTAAAAATATGATAAGTGGAGTGATTTAAATGGATGATACATATTTTATTATTGTTAAAGGGAACACTTTCAAAGAAGTTGAGGGACGTAAAGTTATGATTAAAGATATTGAATGTTTTACTCACAGAAATGATGATAAAACTTGGAATGTTACTGAAGCAAAATCTGGAATGGCAGTTGTAAAAAATTATAGATTGAAAGAAGATGCAGTAACCCAAGCCGAGAAATTAATTGATCGTAATTATGAATGGCTACTAAATCAAATTGCGGAAAAGGTAGCTCAAGGTGAATTGTCGCCAAGATATGCATAACTGAGCATGAAATAATGCTTTTAACCAGAATGATAGGAGATGATGGCATGTATGGTAAATGGGTAGTAATCAATCTTGGTGAAGACATTAAATGTAAGGTCTGGGTTGCTTGTCTTCCAGATACACCAGAAGACATTCTACAACGCAGAGCATTGAATCAGTTACAAAGGAGATTACCTGAAAAGAAAACAGGAATAGCAGCATATGGAGACGCTATGCAGAAGATAGAGGATTATGAATATTCTCAAGGTCGAGGATTTAGATACAACGCAGAACAGTTTCTTAAAAAATTAATGGAAGGTAACACACATGAAAAAAACTAATTATCATTTGACTATTACAGAAAATAAACAGGACTATTATTTTTATCATGAATTTTTATCTACTGGAGACATATTGAGAATCGGAAGTTACAGAGTTGTTATTACACATAAAGACTACAATATGAGTCTATATACAGAGATACAAGCACAATTAGTTAATGAAGGTGAAATAATTATATCAAAAGAAAACATGAGATAAGAATATAAAATGACCATTTAACTCAAAAGAGGAGATATAAATATGAGATTGGAAAGATTTATTTTTGATCAATTTAGAATTGA
>NZ_BAVZ01000041.1 GCF_000576305.1 Paenibacillus pini JCM 16418
TATTTGTATACATAGAGTTGTTAATTTTACGATAGTAATCCATGATATTTTTATCCATCATAAAACACACCCTTAATCATTATAGTATTGAGAGAAATTAATAATTTTTAGTTTACCTGTAGTTCTATCCCTTGAGATATAACGAGAAATTGAAAGTTCATTATCCTTTTTAATATCTTTTAACATACTCGTGAATGTGTTTCTTTCAGCAGCAGGAGAGAAGACGTTCAAATCCTTGGGAGAGAAGCGTACCTGAAATGCTTTTAATAAAGATAAATCCTTGTCAAAGTATCTTTCTCTCATTAGTTCGGCCAATAAATCAATTTCTACATTAGTCAATTCAAAATTGAATACTTCTGCAACATCATCATAATCATTAAAATTAATGTCTGGAGAACAGCATAGGGTCAATTGAGACACTGCTTCCTTAAGATATCCCTTTGATCTCTCCAAGGCAATTTCAAAAGCTTCCTGATTAGGAATATTGTTGTATGCAAAAAATTCTGTATCTTTTTGAATTTTATCAAAGAAAACTTTGTAAACAGCAGACCATAAAGTTGACACTAATACTGACTCCTTTCACTATTTAGTTTGATTCGTAGTGCGACTTGTCTTCTTCACTGATGTTTTCGAACCTTCAGTCGTTATTACTTCATTATCTACTGCTATCTGTTGTTGTTCCTTTAGTTCTGCAAGGATCTGTTTAGTCAGTTCATCTTTTAATTTTGCCATTTCATTTTCAGAAACTAATGGCTTAGCTTCCGATTCATCTAAAGTTGGGACGACAATGATTTCAGAAATACGTTTATTAGAATAAAGCTCACGATATCGCTCATTAATCACATCTTTAACTCTTGTTGAGATGTCGTACATTCCTGTGTTGAGTAGTTGAACCATAATTCCTCGAACTCTTTCGAACATTGATGTACTCGTGATTTTAATTAAACTTTCTAATCCTTTTTTTGTAGGTTTTAAAATTATATTGTGAATTTGAGAGTCACTAAGAATTTCTTCCCAATCGCGTATACCTAGTTTTGTATAGACATCTTCCTCATGTTCTGGATCAAATCTTAAAATTCCCTCTCTAAATACCCCAGATTGACTATTAACTACTCTGATTTCCGCAAAACTTAACGGAATGGCGTATGGAAGGCCATCAATAGATGGCTCAAATAAATAACCATCTGGTTTAATTTGGGTTTGAATAGAAGCATAACTATCTGAATAATTAAGTACTTCGATTATAGTGCTATCTACAACAGACACAAAAACACTCTCCTTTAAAGTGTGTTGAAATACTATTAGGAAATATAACAACACACTTGTATTTTTTATTCTATTAGGTTAAAACAATTTTAGCAATTTTATCTATCTTGTTAATAGCAACACCGTATTCAAAGCCAGTGATTTTCAGCTCTACAACCTCGCGTTTGTTGTCCATCGTTTCGTACACACGAACAGCTCCACGCATATCTAGGGTACCAATCTTACCTGCCACACCAAAGATTCTCTTGTCTGGAAGCAATAGTTGATTATCGCCTGTGCGTTTAGCTCCAGAAATTGTACCAATGCGAACTCCGTTATAGAAATCAACAAGACCGTACCTGTTGTATTTATCCTTCATTGCATCACTCATAAGGGATGCTTGACCAGACATTTTAGCGATACTTTGTGCATATTTAGACAATGATACTGTCATAGGATTTTCACCACGATCAATTAGATATAAAGCAAGTTGATCTAGTGCAGCGGCAGTAGGCATTGCTCCACCAGCATTAATTAATTGTTCTCCTCCAGCAATAGCAGTATCAATAATACTGAAAATATCGAAGAACATTTTATTCTTCAATGCTTCTTCTGCGAAGACAGTTAAATTAGCAATACTCTTAAAACCATTGCGACGCAAATCTGCATAAGATACTTCAGTTTCAACTTGTTTATGTTTCCAAATAGGATTAGATGCAATATTGTCGATATACGATTTATCAACCGTACCGCCTTTAGCAGCATCATAAGCAACCAGAGTATTCTTTGGATTCTCCGTGGTCTTGAAATCATCAAATTCACCAATTGAACCGCGATCAAATAACGATTCAAGCAATTCATCTGGAACATCATACACTTCTGGATTTACAACTTTTACAAGAAAGTTAGAGATTTCAAGATCATTGTCAATACCCTTAGTACCAATATCTTTTGCCCAAGCATCAATTACAGAAGAAATGTCTTTATCTTCTGAATTCATTTCCATTTTGCGTTCAACTTTTTGTGCCCATTCGAAAACTTTTCCTTGCTCGTTCATTAGACTTGCAATTTCTGTTTTAATCATTTAATAATTCCTCCTAAAATATTTCTAATTTGTGTGAATACGATTATAAAATTTCAACGATTGCTAAAGTATGTCCATTTTCGATTTTTGTTCCTCGGTATATAAACGGAGTCGCGCTCGCATTTTTCTTAAGCTTTCCTTGATCTGCATCAACAGTAGTAGAAGCAATCAAATAATCACCTGCAACTAAACCAGTAGCAACAAATTCACTCGTAGCATATCTTTCACCACTAATAGGTTTTTCCAGTGTAACAAGTGTACCTTTGGCAATATTCTCAAATCGTACATCATAGTCACTCAAATCACCTTCAAGACTCATTAGACCAGTAGGAATTTGTGCTTTATCTACAAAATATAAACCTTCTTGAGACAGAGGTTTAATAACACCTCCATTTGTGTAATCCTTCTGAACCAGTTGACCCCGAACCAATGTTGAAGAAGCAGAAAGCATGGCATCAACATTTTTATTTGAAATACCTTGTAGGTGTCTTAGCATAAAATTTTTTCCTCCTAATTATAATTAATTATTTTTTAAAAATGATGACATAACTGATTTATGATCTATCAAGTTATCGTCGTCAGATTCAATATTTTGTTTAGCAATAACAGTAACTTTTTTAGATTCAGATGTTTCTACATTCGCTTTATCAATGTCTAATTTCGCAATAAGTCTCTCAGCAATAATTGCTTTAATAGACTTCTCGTCAAGACTTTCAATTAAAGCTGAAAGCTCCTCAGACGTTTCAAGTTCCTCGGAAGTAATAAATCCACCTTTAATTGCGATTTGCTTTAACAGAAGTTTCTTATTAGCAATTTCTTTTTCTGTTTCGATACGATTGTTTTCTTCAACTTGTTCCCTGTAAGGAATCAATTCCTGAACAGAATATTGAAGTTGTTCTATTTGAGTTCCTGCTTGGATCAATGCATCTACGTTTTCAGCTAAATCAGAAATTAATTTTTCCTTTTCGGAAATAAGATTCTTAATATCCATCTCTTTTTGACTTAAAATCTCAGCAGTTTTATTGAGATCGATATTAATATTAACATTTGATTTTTCCGAAATAAGTTTACTAAGCTTTGTCGTAGATGGTTCATCTACAGTAACACTTTCATTAGATACGCTATATGTAAAAACAAGATAGTTGTCTTCAGAATCTCTGTCTATATCGTAAGCAAGTACTTTGCGTTCTTCAGGATATACTTCCCAAATACAATAATAGGGATTACTATTCCATCCTTTTGGGTTAATAGTTTCAAGAATTTTTTGATGTAGGTCTCTAGTTGTCAGAGACGATGATTCTAACTCTTTCTTAGTCACTTCTAATTCCTCCTTTTTAACATTATCAAATGAAATATCTAAGTCATTTACAAGCGCATTGGCAAGTTCTACATCAGTTGTTTCTAAAGATGATACTTGAAGCAAACCACTGCATGGATATGCTGGAGAAACTGATTCTCCTAACAGAGCATGTCCTATAAATATTCCATTATCAATTATCTTTGTATTTTTACCATTTACCATTTCATAATGCGCCTCTAACACTTGAACTTCCCAAGAGGTTTTTATTCCTATATTTGCATTTACTCTACGTTTAATAACTTCGTAAGCTTGAGAGAAACGCTTCCATATTTTAGCATTTGCAACAATGTAATTAACACCTTCAATGGTTTCAATTGATGCACTATAGAAAGTTCCGAAGGCAGATGTGTCGAATTCAATATCTTTATACTCATTACCATCTTCATTTGTTTTACTTACAATCCTAGCATTGTGACCAGTAAAATCAGTCTCACCATCGTACCTACTTATAACTTTTCCAACTAAGGGTTTCATGACAATGGTACTGATCCACTCGTTTATTGTGTTGGGGTTCAGAGCTACATCATTACCATTAGGATTGAAGTCACATATAATAAACTTAGAGTCTAATGTGTCATTATCGCTATTTGATTCACTAAGTATAAAATTGTAGTTACTATGTATCGTTACAATATCTTTATCCAGTCCAATTCACCCCCTTTCTAGCATGAGTAGTACATGTTAACTCAATTCAATCCCTTTTAAGCTTAACAAGTCTGCAACTTCAAGTTGAGATGTATCATTAATTGAATCTATAACGACTTCACCAACTAAATCATTTTCTATATCTAAAATAATAGGACACTCACAGTGTGGGCAATATGTTTCATGTTTCATTCACTATTCCTCCTGAACTAAACCAATAGTTGTTTTATTAGGCTCATTATTAACAGTAGGCAAAGGTTTGTTATTATCTGTTTTACCTGAGTTGGTAAATGCATTCGTGCGAGGAGAGAATATCTTGTCATAATGTTGTTCATTTTCTTTAATTCTCTTTTGTTTTTCATCTTCAACAGATATATCGAATAGGCCAAGTGTGGTTTCATAACTCAAATTCATCTTACTGAACAATGTTTCCAATAGCTGTAACCTCATATCACTTGAAAGCAATTCACTATCAATTACTCGAATTGTAGGACAGTATTCAATTGGAATGTGGTTTAATTGAAGAATGATTTTGTACCATTTTTCTAAGATGTCTTCTAATTGTTCCGTAATTTTGTTGATTGTCTTCATTAGCTCGGATATTGATATATTTGCAACAGCAACTGTCTGTTTTGCATCTTGATTTAAGAAGCCAATTCCTAACGCAGTCATGATTTTACTTCTATAATAATTAACATTGTTTATGTTTATATTATCTGTGGTAGGCTCGATGTACTTTATATCCTCTACGAAAGCAGCTCCAGTGTAAATAACTGTATCATTTTTCCAAGCACCCATAAAGGATTCATGAGCGTAAGCCATTTGTTCGAATCCTTGTTTATCTCCATCTATTCCAAGAATTTCTGAACGTAATTTTTGAAAAATTACTTTTTTCCCCTTAGCTTTAGCATTAGTTCTATCAGTTTTTTCAAATGTTTCTAGCATAATAGCTGACTTCAATGTTCTGAAAACAGGAGTCAATCCATATTTTCTATTAAGATTATTAACTCTTAAAATCCCACTATATTTTATATCTAATTTTGCATATGTATCTTTATTTTTGTAAGCTTCGAATACTTCTGACGGATAGTTATTTATTAATTCTTGTTCAATGTTATCAAAGAATAAGCTCTTTCCATCTCTTGTTTTCTTTTTTGTTTTTTGAAGTCTAGATTTAAGTTCATTGATGTTTATTAATAGACATGGTTCACCATCTATTTCATAATCACTAACCTCGACTACACCCAAAGGAAAACTATCAACAATATAATTTCCTGCTTTATTTCTTCTCAGATAAAGAGGATAATTTCCTTCACAGTATGCAACTGGAATTGATTTCCTTAACAATGACTTAAGATTAATTTGTTTATTGAAATCATTTATTATTTCTTTAGTTTTCTCAAGGATTTTTTGTTTACTTTTGTTACCTGAAAAGTCTTTATATGAAGTTTTGAAATCAGTATTAATATTACTTTCTATTGTTTCAAAGATCTTTCCAATCAAGTCATCTTTGTTAATATAGTAACGTGCTATTGAATTGACTTTTAATATCTTTTGTAAGTCGCTTTGAGTGTTCTGAGCTAATATATCAATATCATTATTATTTATAACATCATTATTAAAAGATGACTCGTTGAGATAGGTTGAGTACTGATGATAATTATTATTAAAATTAAACATAGCTTGTTCCAGCCATTGTTCACCTTGTTCTTTTGCCGTAAACAACAAAGTGTCTGCATCAGCTTTTGATGCAATAATCACTTTAAAATCTTCACTTCCAACTATTTTATCTGACATTTTTTCACCACCTGACATTAATGGGATAAATTATTGAAACGATATTGAACTATAACTCTTAGGTGCATTTTTCCAGTCTACAATATTGTTTTGTTTTTTGGTTATGTTTTCACGTCTTAGTTGTTGTAAGTGCCAAGCTAACATTGCCAAGCAGTAAGCTCTGTCATCATGCATTTTTGATTCTTTTTCTGGTGAAAGGGCATATCTTCGACCACCATTTGGGTTATCATAACGAAAGATATTTATAACTTCTTCTTTTGCTAAGTCAATGTTCTTAAGTGCCATCTCTTCATCAAAAGATAATTTATGTATTTTTGTATTACTTGTAATCTCTGTTTTCTTATTATTATCATCATCCTCGTATGTCAATTCTGCATCTTCAAAGAGCGTCAGATGTCCTTTCATGTCATATTCATCCGTGAAAGAAATAAGATCCAATCCTGTCATTTCAACAAGAGCATCAAACATTTCAGTCTTATATTTCTTAGGGCTAAGTAGCTTTATTTTGTCTGTTGCCGTAGGAAATTTTGTAACATAGTCACTTGACTCTTTCTTATCAATCATACCTTTACGTCTTACACCCTGAGAATCAATCCATTCTTCCATAAAGTCATCAGCTATATTAACGCCACCGCCACCTGCTCCTGAATCGATGAGTAACGCAGATATATTCTCATAGTCGGCAGCTTGCTTTCCGTTATAATCTATAATCATTTGTTTTACATGAGCTATTTGTTCGGGTGTTCTCATTGGAGTTTTTTTCTTTTTTGAGATGTCCACAAAACTAACTCCGTTACAAATCCTCATTTTATAACCAACAATCTCATCTAAATAAATTTCACCGACCATACACACTGAATTATCATAAGAACGAGCAGGGTCATAGGCCAATGCGAATTTATTACCGTTTTCATTGTAGAGAGTGGGAATACGAACTTCACTATTTCTAATGATAGTTGCTCTTCTTATCGCTTGGTTTTCGCCACCTTCAGTACTAAACTTGTTATAATACTCACGAAGAGCTTTTTCTTTGTTCTTCCTCATAGCATCATCAATCACTTCTTGTTTTAACAATCCAACTGGATATTTTTTTCCATTAAAGGTTGCATTAATAACTATCTCAGCATTTATGTCTGCTACAAAATATCTATCATCACCAAGAAACATTTTCTTTGCGTAGTCCTTGTACACCTTGTAAAAATAAGTATCAGTCCCCGAAGCAGAAGAGGCAAATATGGCTTGATTCGGAAATTGTTTAGGCTCTAAGCTTATATCGATATCTCCACCTAATTTAAAGTTACTATCCTGTGTTATAAAGGGAAGAGAGGTAACAAAAAGTTCTTCAGGAGCAAATCCACTTTCGTCATAAACATTTAAATTAGATCTTTTACTTCTGTTATTATCAAAGGCACCGTTCAAAGAGTTTAATGCGCTACCATTATAGAGTTTATATTGAAAGGATGCTGGATTATGAGTGAATCCATCTGTGTTGGCTGTACTTTTAACAGTTTCGTTGTAAAATATATCGGTTAGACCAGTAAATGAGGCTATTTCCTTTTTTGCAATTTTTTCAATCTTCAGAAATGCTTCTTGCGCTTGAGATCCAACACCACTCATTATGTAAGCTTGAAAATTTGGAATTAAATTTGTTTTAGCCATTATAAAAGGAGCAAGCATCGTTGTTTTACCACTGCCACGACTCTGGCACCAAACGTTGAAAGGAGTAACCCAACTTTTCATAAATACATATTTCTGATTATCTAAGAAATCAATACCATAGAATCTTTCACAAAACTTTACTGGAGATTTACTATCGTCCCCACTGAATTATTTGAGAAAGTTTATAATAACTTTCTAGCTTTCTTTGTGAAATAGCTTTTTCATTTTCTTTCATGTAGTAATTCAAGTGGGGATACCACCTCCAATAATAGTTTATTGTTCATAAGATTTAAGTGCTATTTTAACTTTTCTATTTTCTTCCTCTAATTCATTATTCTTATTTCTTAATACATCAATTAGTTCTTTCTGATCTTTGATCATCTCAGTATAATCATTTTCATTCAGCATTAGCTGTTCCAATATACTTCGATTACTTATATCTGCTACTTGCTTCATTCCTTCACAAGTCTCGATATCATAAATATTAATCTCTGAGGACTCTATCCCTTTTTCGCTCAACTGTTTAATGATACCAGAGAGAGTCCCTGAGCCTTTACTTTTATTATTATTGTGATTAACGGATATACCATTATCTTTAGCGAGTGCAAGAATTGATTTGAGCATTTTTTCTTTTGCGTTTACAAGAGATGTTATCCCTCCAACATTTGACGCAAATTTATCTACGTCAGCAAGGATGTTAGATATGGTGCTATTTATCTTATCAATTTGACTGTAGCTTTTAACTATTTCAATTACTGCTGGCAACTTAAAATTATCTTCAAGGGTACTTTCGTCAAGAAAGTCAACTAATTTATTATAAAGGTTCTTCTTATCTATTTCAGGTTCTGAATAAAAAGGATCATAACCAATCATTTTTAGAACATCATCTTTGTTTTTTAAGTCTGAATCAGAGTATTCATTTTTTAAGAAAGAGTTTTCTTCATTCTCATGAGTATTAATAATTTGTTTTTCTATTGTAACTTCCTTGATTAATGTTTTTTCGTCGCTATCTTTCCAAGTTAATCCTTGACCATTGTAGTTCAAATAAAGAATCTTCATATAAATACCAAATGGGTCTCTATTTATAGCCTTTGTGTTCTTAGACGATTCAGTGGCTGAATCCCATTTTATTTGAATAAATGGTTTATTAATTTGGTGTAATATGTTTTTAATTGTTTCAATGTCATTATAATTTATATACTCTTTGATACAGAACTTGCACATTTTAATTCTTCCATCAGAATCTAGAGGATTGTCCGAAGAGTAATAATCTTTTGACAAATTTCTTGTTTCACCACAATGGGAACAAATTTTTTTACTGGAAATTTCTTTATCTGATCTATCAATTGTGATTTTTTTTCTCCCTGTCAATCCTTTCACCATCCTTTTGACTCCCTGAAAGATTAAAATCTGGCAGACGACTAGGGAGTAGTCACTTACGAAATTTGCTCTAAGACAAACTTTTCTGCCAGATAAATTCAAAAGAAAAAAGCCGATTTTTCTATTATCAGCTTCTTGATTTTTGATTTTATTATCATTTTTTATTGAAAAAATCCTGAGGTAGGCTTCCATGAATTCTAAGAATCATTTCTAATTGTTCTCTTCGATTCTGAGAATAAATTTCTGATGAATACAGCAGCTCCCATTGTAATTGAAAGAGTAGTTTTATTTGGAAATCATAATAGTCTTCAAATTGGTATCTTTCTTTCCACATATCAAAATTAATCTTAATATAATCTTCTTTTACAATCTGATTAGTATCTGTTTCCATACGAACAAACCTTTCCTATATAATTGCATGAAATTATCATTTCATGCTTATCTATACTTTTCCTGCATTATCTGAACATTAAACTCTAACTCTTTAGCTCTATCTTGAAGATACTGTATGTTATCTTGTAGCGAGACAACACCTGCGATATGGGAGTAGAATGTTCTAAGCGCTTGAATTATTTGATCTTTGTTTCTACATTTTTTAATTTCTTTATAGTAACTATCAAGCGTATTTTCTAGATCAAACTCATATTTTGGCAACATTAGTAGTGTAAGATCAGAATCTTCATCGATTAAGAATTCATACAATATCTCATTATCATCGTTTGGCTCGTTTGCCCAATATTCGTCTTCTGTCAAACTATTTTCCTCCTATATCTTATGGGATGCAGAGGACTCGCTTATATGCGATTCATGCTGAATGTCTGATTATGTTTGCTCAAGCACTGGTTTAAGTTCATATTCAATCTCAACTGGTTCTAAATTTTTAAGAGTCACAATCCCA
>NZ_BAVZ01000040.1 GCF_000576305.1 Paenibacillus pini JCM 16418
ACCACAATCCATCCTAACGCGTTATCACACTCTAACTATACAAATACACCTGACAATGTATAAAGTCTTTAGATCCATTATAAATACAATAGATACAGTGAAAGTGTTGTAATATTGCTATTGATTATTTAAAAGTAAATAATACTAAAATAACTATTGCAATTATATCCCATATTCGTTTATTATATATCTAACAGGTTAACTACTAACTCAACTTTACAATTGTAAACAGAGAGGAGGGAACACAAATGTCACGCACACAACTAATTGTTGCAATGTCTCGCATTAAACGTAAAGCTGCTTTGAAGAACTTCACCGTGATTGGAACTTTAATTGTTAGATGATATAAGAGTTAAAAATACAATTTTAAAGGTGGTAATTTTAATGTCGACTTTCTACCAATTAAATCAAGTAGAACAAATGGATATGCTTTCTGATTACCTTGTGTCAGCAATGGATAAAGTACGTTCGTGTGTTCAGTATAAGGAGTTCACAGAAGAAGAGCAACAGCAGGTTAAACGTGGCTTCTATGCATATCTTGAGGACGATAACGCCATTGTAACAGACGAACTTATTCAAGCAGTCGAAGACAATTTTACTAACTCTCCAATGGCTTCATTACTAAGACAATACAAAGCCACTCACTCTGTTTTTGCTGAGGTAGTAAAGGAGTTACAGCCAGAACGTAAGGTAACACTAATCAAATTTAGTGAGTTTGGTTTCCCTGTTCTAATTAACACAGTAATAAAGAGTACAGAAATTAAACCATACGCACAACACAAAGACTCCTTGAAGATCATTCATAAACCTAAAAAGAAAAGATCTTTATGGTCAAACATTATCCTACCTACAGATGAGCTGCTCGTATATGACAGATGGTTGAATACTGATCTGGATGAGATTACAAAAGTAACCATTCGAGAAAACGAATTATGCAAAATGACACAATCTAAATATCTATGCTTCGACCGTAGTTATTTTAGCGACATCATTGCAATTCTTGGTCAACCACTTATTAAATTAAACTAATAGAGGTGATAGGAATGAAAAGTATTAAAGTGGTTAAACAAGATGGATCAACTCTATTAAGCAAGGAGGGAACAGATTTAGATATCTTAGAGCTTACAACATACTTGAGACATGAACGTTTAGAATACCAAGGAAATACAGCATACATATATTTAAAAGCATATTAAATACTAAATATAGGAGATGGATTATAATGTTAAAAACTACAGAACAATTAATCGAGAGGGCTTTAGATGGGGTGGAATTAGCAACTGACATATCACATTGTGATCACTCATCAAAAGAGCTGAGACGTGTTCTATTTGATCTAGCGGAGGATGGAGCATGGTCAGAGTATGAAGGGAATGGATACTTTGAGGATGTGCATATTTCAGAAATGAGCGACCGTGAAATTGCTAGAATTTTAATACGTGATTATGCTAACGCTTAATATTAAAAAATTAATTAATTAAAAGGAGATTCCTTACTATGAAAAAATCTATTTCTTTATTTATGATTATCCTTATTGTTCTCTCTTTTCTTTCTTCATCCGTTAATGCTGCGCCAGTAAAATACGAAGTAACTGGAGTTATTTCAAAATTATATTATCAATCGGAATCTGGTTATTATGTTGTACATACCAAAAAGAATAGTAAAGGAAACTCATGGGTTCTGGATCTCGTGAGAATATCTACAAAAAAAGAGAACAAGATACTTACAAATCAATTGAAGAATATGTACATTGGTAAAACAGTTCATATTGTTTATATTGGCGACCAACAAACTGACGAAGAAATAGAAATTATTGATACTTGGATTGAATAAAAATGAATCGAAATATAGGAGTTAAATATTTTAAAAATTAATATAAAATACTTTACAATTGTAAATAAAATATGATACAATGACCTTAGTTAATTAATACATAGGAGGCGATAGTATGGAGGGCTTAAACATTTTCCGTAATAATGATTGGAAGGTCATTGGCATATCAATGACATTGTATAATTCAAATACTGGTGCTCCCCTTGTAACTTCTTATGAATTAAATCCTTCCAGTGTTCGCCTATTCTTCACTGAAAGAGAATACGAAGCAACAATGATTGCTGAAAGCTTGACTGGAAAAATCATCACTTGGAATCCCGAGTCAGATTGGTTTAACGAATATAATACCATTGAAGAAGCTGCAAATGACCAAAAGAAAAATTATATAAGTTATTGGAATATTCCCGCAGTATTCACCGAAGAGTTTAAGCAATTTCAATGAATTGATCAATTTAATGAAGAATGATTTCGTTAAAGGTTTTGGAAATGAATAACATGAAATATAACGCAGAAAATGGATTAAGATATACAATTTCAAAATGACTGGTAAATCAGTGAAATGTATATGATACGGAAAATTACAGACAGCATTTATTCACTAACAACAAGGATAATACAACATGGGTTATTGATTATAAATGATTCCGTTCATGAAAAAAAGTGATGTAGTTGTTAAAATATTCAATATTGAAACGTATCACGGCAACAAATGTTGTATGGTAAGATGTTCTTAGATAAAATACAACTTAGAATCAAGAGAACAGAAGTGTATATAAAACCATACCTTCATAAACTAGATTAAAGGAGAGCAAATTAATTGAACACTAAGCAGGCAAATGATGCATTTAATAAACTTGAAACTCTTATACAACAACTTAATGAAAGAATTCCATTCGATCTTATAGAAAAAGTATATAATTCAGCAGAGTCGCTTAGAGACAAAATGGAGACAGAAATCGAGAAATTAGAAAATAAGGGACATTTGAATGATGAGCAAGAAGAAAGGTTGGATCGTTTCCAATCTACTATTGAAGCAATTAGGAATATAGCTGAAATCATTGAACCATTAAAAGATACGGTAGAGGAGTTTGGACAAGTCCAAAAATACGTTAATGAAGCAAATGAGACAATATAACAGCAAATAATGAGGAACTAATAGGATATACAAGACAACGAAACGGTTCTAGAGCCTTCAGATGGTAACGGTAATATTTTAGATGGTATAACCGAACATTCAGTAGAAAATGCCATAAGGGTCAATTTAGAAGCTATAGAATGGAATAGTACACTATCACAGATCCTTGAATTGAAGCAGTATAAGATTATTGGAAACGACTTTACAGAATTTAATCCTTAAAAAAAATACGATAAGATTATTATGAATCCACCATTCGAAAAAAAACAAGATATTGAACATGTATTAAAAGCTTTTGAATGTCTACAAGATGGTTGGAATATAGTTGCCATTATGTCTCCTCACTGGACGTTTGCAAATGACTCTAAAAGCGTTTACTTCCGTAATTGGATAGATGACAAGGGATACTATGAAAAGCTTCCAGATGTATCATTTAAAGAGTCAGGAACAGGCGTGAATACAGTTATAGTTGTCATAGATAGAGTAAATAATGTAGAACAGGATTATAAAGAAAATTATAAAATATCATAATTAAACAAGAATAAAAAATACTATTATATACTTTACAATTGTAAACCTGATATGCTACAATGTATTTAAGATATTAAAACAAATAATACATAGGAGGTTTTAAGTATGCATTACTTAGATAAGCAAGAAGCAAAAGTAAAAATTATGGGGAAATTAGTTGAGGGTGGATGGAAAGTATTCGGTTTTGATCCTGATCAATCTGATTCCATGACAGATTATTTCCACCCTGCTTCTTGGTCTGGTATTGCTAGTAAAAACGACTATGTGTTATTGATTGATATCTGTAAATATAATTTGTCTGATTCTGGTAAGGAGATCCGTAAATATGATTATAGCAATAAAAAAACTGTTTCTCATGATAGAATTCAAAAATTAACAGCTATGATGAATGATGCAGCATCAACAGAAAATGAAAAGGCAGCTTGCGCTGTATTAATTGAAAAAGAAATGGATAAAGCAAACGTAGAACCTACTTATAAAGTTAAGGAAGTGTATCCGACATTCTTACATGCTAATCCAAGGGGAACAAGCTGGCATATTGAACGTGATGGTCAAATCATTGCTAAAGGAAATGGAGTTTTTGCAGTAAATGATTATGATTGGGAAAACGAAGAGAAAACACCACAACAACAAAAGGCCGAAAAATTAAATGCTTTTGTAGAACGGATAGAAAAAGTTTTGAAGGAATCTGATGCTTTGAAAGCTGAAGTAATCAAAGTACCAGTAAAAATAATTCAAGCAGTTGAAAAAGATGTAACTTCAATTACTAATAATGATATTAAAGATGGTTTTACTATTATCATGAAAGCTGCCTATACTCATGGTAAAAATAAAGGTAATAAATACTCATTAGTTTATAAGGATGAAAAATTTAATAAATACCACACATTTTATAAACTGGGAAAAAACAATAAGCCCTCAAAGAGTTTTGATAAATCATGGAGTTTATCCGTTGAACGAATCAATGAACTGCTTGGTAAAGGCCATATTGCAGTAATTGAGTTTGTAGAAGTGACAGAATATCAAGAAAAGATTGTGTTCAAGAAGACATCTCGTAAACAGACAGTTTCTAATGTTCCAACAATTGAAACAAAAGAAGAAGTTAAAGAAACAGTTAGTAATATGAATAAAGAAAATGAAGTAGTAGAACCAGCAACACAACGCCAATTATGGGCATTACACTGTGCTACTAAGCTAGATACTAGAGAAATGAAAATTAGTAAAATAAAAGCGTCTGAACTTATAACAAGATCAAAAGAGGGTCATTGCATCATTACTGAAGTAAAAGCTCAAATGAACGATAGCGAGACTTCAGCAATAGACAAAGTAAAATCAAACAATATAGAAAATGAACCAGTAATAACGGAAGAGAATAACGTTATTTATCACGATTTTAAAAATGACGATTTCAATGAAAATGATCATAAAGAGGATAAACCAATGACAAACATATTTAATGATTTACTAAACAAGTTTGATAATGTTGAAGTAACAACGGATTCTAAAATTGCACCCGATGATCTAGAGTTTTGTAAAGAACAAGAAGAAATATACAATCAACTTTTAATGGCATACAATGCTTTTAAAATTCAATTGCAAGATATTTCGGATATCAGTGTTGCCCATGGTAAAAAGTTTGGAAGACAGTCAGGTACTGCGTACACTCACGGTAGTTATACGCCTAGAGATATTGACGAGACTATAAATAAAATAAAAAATGAATTCATACAAAAGGTTTGTAGTTATTTTCAAAGAAAATATAGTATCACCATTGATATTGAATTGATACAAAAGGTATACATGCAAGATGTAAATATTATCTATGCTAATATTGTTGAGAAAATTAATGAACAATTAGGCGGATTTAACTTTACAGAAAAGGCAGTGCATGAGATTAAAGAAAAAATGAAAGAAATCTTATACAAATATAGCGACAGTAATAGGGTTATTGTTCGTAATAATAAGTTGATACTAAATGGTGGATTCACCTATCTCGATTCAATATGGAAATATTACAAACTCAAAGATAGAAAAGATTGTGTGTTAGCTGGTATTTCAAACTTTGATAATGGGAGTGTTACAATTAATCAAGAATTAGTAGATACTTACTGTGGATATAATAATGAAAAAGATCAAACTAAATATACAAAGTTTGAACCAAAAACACTAAACAAAGTTAGATCAATAAAATTTATGAAAAATGGAAAAATGGAGATTGAATTTTTATCACATGAACTTGCAGTAAAGTTTGCTAGTGAATATTGTGGTTACAAAAAGCAATCCGCATAATTAAGAATACATAGTAATTCATAGAATTAATCATGAACGGAGGATAATTCTATAACGGAAAGGGGGATATAGCTAATGACCTATGAAATACAGAACGTAACCATTCCACAAGACAAACGAAAAGGAATCAACGAAAAAATACTACATCTCATTCAGAATAGTGAATGTGAGAAATATGGAATCTCACCTCAAGACGTTTATTCCTCCTATACGGGTGATGGTGGATTACATGGGTTATCATTCTATGATTATGATTCGTTCCACTCTTACACAGAGGCAAAGAAACTCGAAGAAGTTGGTCAGTTTTTTACACCATCAGCAGTATCAAAATTTATTGTAGACACCGTAAATCCATCTATGAACGATTTAATAGCAGATCTTACATGTGGTCACGGAAGTTTCTTTAATTGGCTACCAAACCAATTAAATACATACGGTAATGAACTAGATATGAAAGCTGTTAAAGTTGCCAGGTTCTTGTATCCCGATATAAATATAACTAATGATGATATTAGGAATTATGATAGTAAAGGTGTTAAATTTGATATAGTCCTCGGAAATCCTCCATTCAACCTTAAATGGAATGTAGACAGAAATGAGTATCTTAGCCAGTTATATTACATGATCAAAGCACACGAAGTCCTGAAGCCTTCAGGATTAATTGCTATCATTGTTCCTTTAAGTTTTTTAAACGATGAATTTTCAGACGGTGGAATGATTAAACAAATTAATTCTTTGTACAATTTTATTTATCAAGTTGAGTTACCCTCTAATAGTTTTAAATCTGTAGGGGTTAATTCGTTTAGGACTAAGATTATGTACTTTCAAAAGCAAAGTGAATATATTTCAACTGTGACTCCATATAATTCAAACATTCTAAAACTCAATGAATTATCAGTCGTTTCCAGTAGTCATATCTTTAATACATATATTAAACCAGTGACTGAGCAAAAAGAGAAAATTAAACACAAACTATTCTTTGAGCAAATGCAGGGAAAGAATGAAGATTTAGAATTTCAGTCTAAGATTAAAAAGTATTTGTTTGATATTAAAAGGAACAAGAATATTAAGCAGCATTTCACAAAAGCACAAGACTATGTAAATAAATATTATAATCAAGTCAAACCTGAGGGTATGTCATTCCCTGAGTGGGAAAAGGTTAGATTAACTAAAAACAAAGTAATATCATATCTTAAACGAATGTTAAAAAATCAACATGTAAAAGAGATAGATAAAATTGAGCTAGTTAAAACAAATTACGGTCTAAGATTAAAAGGCTATTCACAAAAAAATAAGATATATTTATCAAAATATAGTGGAGTAAAAGAAGCTTCATTTGTAGATATGGTTATTAACAATGAATATCCATTTACAAATACAAAGTATAATAAATTGGTTAAAGAAAAGATAAATTCATATAAACAACAAAGTAAACCATTTAATGAGATTCAGCAAAATGAATATAACTCTAATTGGTTAAATAACTACTCATTAAATGACTCTTTAAATGAATGTTTGATCAAATTAAATAAGATCCAAAGGGAAGATATAGGAAAGATCCTCCAAAAGAATTACGGCTTACTACAATGGGACTGTGGAGGCGGTAAGTCATTAGCAGCTATTACATACTCTCAATATCATTTACAACATAAAAATGTTAGGAATATGTTTATTGTTGCACCTGCAATTGCAATTGTCGGAACATTTGAATCAGCATTGACTAGCTATGGTATCCCATATGTAAAAATAGACTCTATTAAAAGTATGGCGAGTATAAGACCCTATGATATCATCCTTGTTACGTTCAACATGTTGATAAAGTATCAAAGACATATTAAGAAATTTATACGCTTAAATGGGCGTAAAATTGGTCTAGTGTTAGATGAAAGCGACAGCATAGCATCTATGACAAGCAAAAGAACAAAAGCAACATTGAATGTATTTAAGAAAGTAAAATATAAATTATTAACCACTGGTACAAGCGTGAGGAATTCAATAGGAGAAGCATATCCTCAATTTAATTTGTTGTTTAATTCTTCGGTTAACTTTATTAATTGTTGCAAAGATATATATGTTCAAGATAAGAAAACAAATGAGTTGAAAACAGAGCAAAATAAATTTTACTTAAAGCCATATCCACAATATCACAAAGGACAGAAATTGTTTCGAGAAAGTCATATACCTGAGAAAATAACTGTATTTGGTGTCTCACAGGCCACACAACATATATACAATTCTGGGACATTAAAGAAACTTATAGACTCAACAATTATTACACGAACACTTGAAGAAATTACAGGCAGATCATTTGCAAACATACTACAAGATACATGCACATTTAACAGTAATGAGAAAGAGTTATATAAAAAAATTATAAATGAGTTTTATGAGATGGCTAGAAATATAAATCGAACTGGTAATAGCAGAAAAGACAGAATGCTAGAAATAATACAGCAACTTAATATGCTAATTAGGAGTTGCAGCGCACCACATTTATTTAGAGAGTATAGTGGGAAAGGATATTCCTCTAAATTTGGAAAAGTGTTTTCAATGCTTAAGAAATGGAATAATGAGCCTGTAGTTATTGGTTGTCGCTACAAAAAGACTGTTTATAGTTATGCAAAATATATTAGAGAGCTATTTCCTGATCGTAGACTTTTTATCGTTACAGGTGAGGATATGAATTTGAAACAACGCAAAGAAATGATTGCAGAGATGAAGAAAGAAAAGAATTCAATTATGGTATGTACTCAGCAATCATTACCCAGTAGTATAAGCATAAATTATGTGAACAAAATTATAGTAACCGAACTTGCTTGGAACGGTGCGAGTCTTCATCAATTCACAGCAAGATTTATTCGTTTTGATTCTGAGTCAGATAACAAAGAGATACATTATGTTACCTATGAAAACAGTATAGAGAGTAATTTGTTAAAATTAATACTAAATAAAGAAAAGTTAAATCTTTTTATGAAAAATGATAACGTTAATGATGATGAATTATTTAAAAGGTTCGGTGTAGATTTTGACATACTCAGCATGTTAATGACCAAAGAGACAGACCATAATGGATACACCAGATTAAGTTGGGGAAAACAAGAAATTAACTAAAAAAAAGAATAAAAAATATAATTAAAAGATTTACAATTGTAAAATAAACATGTTACAATGAATTTAGTTAAAAAGAGCAACACACAATGTATAGGAGGTTTTAGAATGATAAGTAATAAGAGAACAATTTATGTTAATCAACTACCACAATTAATGCAAGAATCTATTAAAAATGATATTCTCTACTCACTAATAGAAATGAAGCGAAGTATGTCTATCTGGGAAATGGAGGATGCTCTAAGCAGTCGATTATGCGACCTTGAAGATATCATTGACATTAAAAAATATTTATAAAATTAAGGATAAAAAATATTTTTTAATTAAATAAATCACTTTACAATTGTAAATAACTTGTGATACAATGACCTTAGTTAATTAATACAAAGGAGGCGTTTAATTTGAAAGCAGAAGAGCTTAAAAGACTGACAAAGCTTGTAGGTGGATATCACAGTAAACTCACAAAAAAACAATCACTTGAAGTAATCCTTGAACGCCAGCATAAACACAACCCAATTTTAATGAGGGATGAATACGGAGAGTTTATTACGAATGGAAGTCTAAACATATTTGACTATAGCGGATGGAATAGATACTAAAATTATTCGTAAAATACTCATTTTATGTAGAAATGGAGGCAGTAAAAAATTATGGTTAATTGGGTCAACATTGATGTGTTTATACGAAAACAAGGTAAACTTTGCGCATTAACAGAAGTCACCAATAAAGTCACAATAAACCCAGTGGCACAACGCAAGATATATTCTAGTAAAACGGGAAGTTACATAATAATAAATAATGAGAAGAGATACTTTCACATGCATTCTAAATTGGAAATAGCATATAAAAATAATGATATTGAATATTTAACCCCTCCATTTACTAACTCGTTAAAAAAATAAATCTTTAATAAGGGGTGAAAATAATGAAATGCGACATTGAAAATGGTGTGTTTTATACACAAAGTGAAGATACAGGGAAGCTGTAAAGCGCCAACGATATTCTAATATGATTGGTTATGATTTCGGTGGATATATATATGAGGGTTCAGCTTACATAAAAAATTGCAGACAGTATCTATTCAGAAACACAAAGGATAATGCAACATGGGTAACAAACTATAAAGGATTCCGCGAACACATAGATAAGTATGATTTTCCGAAGAGAAAGCTGTAGCATTTTTAAGAGTGATTTCATTCAAACTAAAGGAGCGGATCAAATGAGAAAGATATCAGAATATACAAATGTTACTTACCATTATAGTTCCAAAGAAGAACGAGATGATCATGTTAAGTTAATGGAATCTGAAGGATGGGAATGTAGCGGACAAGTGAAGGAAAGATTTTCAATTTACCAAGATTCTGTATGGTGTGGTAAGTTTACTAAGTACAATTGATAAGGAAGATTGGTTCATTAAAAATTTAAATATTGGAGTGATATTTATGAAGAACATAGAAAAATTGGTCAATTCAATCAGCGAAAAGTTGAATACATATGGTTATGAACATGAGGTTACTGGAGATAAAACCACTTTTGCAATTGCGCCAACAGCAACTGTACTTACTGAAAATTGCACAATTGAAGTTTATAAAAATCAGATAACAGTTAATGAGAAGCATGTTATGGATCTTGAGGAAATGATCAACGAAGTTATTGAGGTT
>NZ_BAVZ01000039.1 GCF_000576305.1 Paenibacillus pini JCM 16418
TTCCGATAAATTGTAAATCAAAAATAAGTAAAGCAAATAGAGAATAATTGTTTATTAAGCAGAAGTAAAATATAAAAATGGAAGTGATGAAAATGGAAAAATTGTATACAGACTGGCTCTACGAAAATGGTGTTTGCTCCAGTGAATTTAATGAGGACTATATAAAAGAAGAGTTTGAAAAAGAATGTAAAGAAACTGGTGTTATATCATTTATTGATGTCTAACATACGATTAATATAATACTTTTAACCAAATTTGAAAATTAAAAAATATGGGGTGATTATTATGTCAATGGCGATTAGAGCAAAGAACGCAAAACAACGTGCAACTATAGCTGTAAATATGCTCAAAAACAACTGCAGCTTCTCCAGAGCGTTCGATGATTGTTTTGAAATGGGAGACGGTAATGATGTTATGAATCATATTATCGAAAAAGCAAGACACGATGTTAAATTGGCTATTGGAGTAAAAGAAAAAATGCCACTACTTGGATATGGATATTTCAATATTAGACTGCATGAAGCTATAAAAGAGTGCTATCAGAAAAATAATGTCGTAACGTATTCGTTTTCTTAAGTAAATAATATGACCATTTCAAAGGGGTGAAAATTGCTATGAGAAAGAATAAATTTATCTTTGAAAAATTTGGTTTGAAGGTTTTTGAAATAGAACTTAATAACGGTAAAATTTATAAAAACTATCCCAATCGTGGTGGAAATCTTCATACCCTAGAATCGGTTGAAGAATTTTTAGTGGAAAATGAGTCGTACTTTCTTACACTTGGTAATAACAGGCGTGTCACAGTATATCGCAATGATGTAAAAGAGATAAGGTAATGAACTATCCTATGAGGAGGTAAGAACACAATGGAAAATCACCCTACACTCGAAGAGCTACTGTTTACATTAGATATCTGCATAAAGGAACTTCCTAGCCATGCTCATCCTGCACATTATATGAGAATTGAATACATAAAAAATTTACTTAAAAGGCAAATGAAATAATTGTTTAGTTTACACTTATATAAGGAGGAATAAAACATGTTTTTTTCATCATATCCGAAACTATCCGATTACAGCGATTCTAAGCCCTATTTACAGACTCTACATAAAGAGATAGACAACACTGACAGGAACACATTCCAATCGATCCTAGATGATTGTAAGGCTCATAAAAACGCTATTAATATGAAAGGCGTTGTAATAGATAGAGTGCCATATATCATAACTATAATGGGCGAATTCGTACCATTAAGGGAAATGGCAAGATACCAATAAAATATCTGAATTTAAACAATATAAGGAGGGATACAAAATGGTGCAAATGGAATTGGTTATTGATGAAGTTAAAGAAATTGAAGAGATAAATGATAATGAGGTGGGACTTACTCTAGCTGAGTTAATTGAGCGTGACAGAATTGCAAAACAACCTTCGCAGCCGTTTAGCGTCAAACAACTTTCACGAATGAAACTTCGTTTTGATCTTGTTATTCAACGTAATTTTAAATGGGACGATATGCAAGGAACTTATTGATTGAGTCAATTCTATTGGGATATCCTATCCCTCCTGTTTACGTTATGAAGTCTGCTGATAAATCGTTGTGGCTTTTGGATGGAAAACAGCGAATTAATAGACTGGTTTCTTTCATCCAGAATGGATGGAAACTCACTAAATGTGTTGTATACGGCGTAGATATAACAGGCATGGAATTCTTAGAATTACCGGAAGAATTTAGAGAGTTGATTGAAATGCAATATATTAATGCATATCAATTTGAAAACTTAACAGTAGACCAAAGAGATCAATTGTTCAAACGACTTAACAGCGGAGTTCCATTATCGCCAATTGAAATTATTCGCTCTGTATTGGGAACAGATATACTTGATTACATCAACAATCTTTTAGAAACAGCGTTCATGAAAAAAGTAGAATTCACAGAAAAACAAAAGGAAGGGTTTAAAGATCAAGAATTGATCCTACAAATGATTTCAGTTATAACAGGAAGAAGCTATGAGGTCGGTGGTAAATCATTACTTAGTTTAGCTTTAGATTTAAGAGTGAATGGATTAACAGATGGGGAAAAATCATTAATTGAATCAGTATTTAATTTTCTGTCTGCTGCTTATGAAGAAGTAGAAGATAAGGTTGTCAAGAAATCACTAAAGAAAGCTGATGTAGTACGCATTACTGGAGCGTCTGTAGAGGCCACAGATAGACCTGAAGTATTTGGACATATAATTTCATCCTATATAGCTTCGCAGCCTTCTGGATCTCTTTATAAGGCTACAACAAGCAACAAGAGTGCTTCAGCAAGCAGTGTAAAGAAGGGGATTGAAATACTACAAGGTATCTTGGTTGTAGATAAGCAATCAGCATAAAGTTGAGAGTGCGTAAAACAACGATTTCATATATAGTTAATATCATAATTAGTTGACATCAGGGGTTTTTTGTTATGGCAGAATTGAAAGTAGCTAAAAGACCGACAAGGGATGAATTTGTATTAGAAGAAATCGGCAAACAACTAACAGAGGCATATAGGGTCTTAGAAGAGACTGTTCGGGGATAAATTGACAAAATGGACTTTCGTATAAGTAGAGTACATATCATAAGAATAGCGAAATTAACAATAAATTATCATTAGAGGAGCGATAACAATGATTGATATTAAAAATTGCAATGATGTACAGGTTCTTAAAAACGAGATGAATATTACTCAAGAAAAAATAGATGTCATCTATCCTAAGTTTACAGGTGAAGTTTCTGAACTTATCTATTACAAAGAACTGCTGACAAAAAGAATAGAAGAAATTACTTTAAAATAACTATTTGATATAAAAGGAGAAAATGAGTATGAAAAGAATGGCGGAGCATTTATTAAATGAAGAAATGACAACTGGCTTCAATAAAGTATTAGCCGAACATAATAGTATCTTAACCGTTGAGTTTAAGGGGAGTTGTGGCTATGTTAAGTTTATTGCGGATAAATTTAATGGAGAAAACTGTACACCTTATGTAACTGATGAATTTTACGAAATTTTAAATGACTACTTAAAAAATTATCATAATATTAATAATCAGGTAAGCGTAAATAACACAAGATCAACCTTTTGGGTTATTGGATGAAATGACTGTTTTATTATATATGCGCTTCTTGGAAGGTGATTAATTTGGATTACGACCTAAAAGAACTTGCAAGATATGACATGTTTAAAGCGATGGAACAAGAAATGATAAGAAATGAAGAACTGATACGATTAACAGTTATCAATAGAAGATCGCCGCGAGAAATAAAAGAATCAGTGTTTTATGCTATGGCACGTAACAATTCAATAAAACATTTTCTTGAGTTATCTGAACAAAAACCAGAAAATCTTCTTGACTATGTTCCTGTGAGTGAAGATTTCAAAAATCTGATGCTCAAGGTCGGAGCGAAAAGGTATCCTCTTGAGATTAAAAGAAATGCTGAGCGAAGTTTGTATGGGGATTATACTCATGTTGATTATAAGAGGCAGATTCACTTGCTTGATCAAGAGTTGCCTGAAAAGCCAAGATTCAGTGTCATGATTGAAAAAATCGGGAATACAATTGGAATAATCATAGCTGGTGCATTTAGCATTTGGTGGGTCTTTTTGATAGTCTTTCTTGTTTGGGCTAATTATCTAAGTGAAAACAAACCAAACCATCTGACAGTATCGACATCAGGACATAATAACACTTTTGGTCAAGGTGGCATTTATAGAGGGAATTCAATACTTAAATCTGTATCTGACCAAGATCAAGTTGAGGATGGTTCGGCTCAATCTGGCTTTGGGAATGGTGGGAAGAGTGGTCAAGATTCATCTAGTTCTTCTCAGCAAAATGCAACAAGTTCTATTGGTGGAAATTCAATAAAGATACCATCGAATAAGAGCATTAGTAATGTCTCTACAAATTCAGTGACACATAATCCTATTTCAACAAAAGATGTTGATGCTAAAATTAATCCTAAATCACAACCTGAAGTATTTGAAGCTAAAGATGGTTTCTTTGGAATTGGTTCCACTATGGATGAAGTGATATTTATTATGGGTGAACCTGAAAGCAAAACAATTACAATTTTTAATTATGATTTTTCAAGCGTATATTTTTCAAATAACAAAGTATCAGGGTGGTCAAATATAGGAAACACTTTAAAAGTGTTTATAGGTGATAAGGTGGATAACACAAAATCATTCACTCTTGGCTCTTCAAGAAAACAAGTTATTAATGCAGCAGGTACACCGACTACATATCAAAGAAATTCATTTAGTTACGGTTTTTCTTCAGTATATTTTGATGATAATGGAAGGATCAAAGGGTGGTCAATTATAGGTAATGATCATTTTAATGTGAAGTTGGGAGAGAAAGTCGAAGGAGCGATGCCTTTTTCTATTGGTTCTACTATTGAAGACGTAGTTGCAGTTATGGGAACTCCCGATTCATATAACTCACAAGGTCTTGGATATGATTTCTCAACAGTTTATATTGTTGATGGTAAAGTATCGAAAGTTTCGAATATAAGCAATAATCTTAAGTATAAATAAGCGAATAAAATGGCTATTTTATTATCTCGTAAGAGGATAGAGGTAAGCATATGAAGAACATAACCGCTGAAAATTACTTTAAACCGGATGATATAATTAAAAACTTCGGAGCAGTGAATTTTGAGACAGGAGAACAATGGGCAATAACAGAAGTCGATATTCTTAATTTTGTTGATAAAATTACAGTTGATGAATTGGTTCCTGATGACATTAAAGATTTGATTGAGGTATCTAAGGCATTATATGCATATGGGTATTTATATTGGACTTTTTTTACTCTTGCACAAGAGCAATCTTATAAAGCATTAGAAGCAGCAATAGCTAGAGTTCATGAAAAAATTTACGAAACTAACTTTAGCTCAAAAGGAAATAAAAGACTTCAGCTTTCTGACATGATTCAAAAACTTATAAATAGTGGGAATATTCCACATGAGAAGAAAGTTCAATATGACGCAATTAGAGAACTAAGAAATATATCGTTTCATCCATCCATGCAATCACAACGGGGATTGGCTGCCTATGACACTGTTATTCAAATTATAGAGGAAATAAACTCCTTGTTTCAATCTTTAGAGAAATGAAATTGATCGAAGACATGTTTTGTATACGGAATGAGGTAATCTATGACTGAACATATTAATCTTTATGTGGACGATCTTCGAGACTGCCAGATGGATTTGTTGTTGCTAGAACCTACAAAGAAGCTATCAAGATACTCAAAAATAAAGAGGTTAACATTCTAACTCTAGATCATGATTTAGGTGAAGATGAGGAAGGGAAAGAGCTTCCCAATGGGTATGATCTGGTTAAGTATTTTTGTGAACATGGTCTGAAAGTAAATAAGATTTACATACATACTGACAATCCTGTTGGGCGTAAGAATATGTATGAAACGCTTTTAGCTGCGCAGCGAAGAGGCTTTATCAACGAGAATATAGAGATCTATTATTATCCGATTACTAAGAATATATATTCTGGCGAGTAAATGAAATGCAAGTTTTAATCAAAATTCAGGTGGTGAAAAAATATGATCGAAGTAAAGGATACTGAAAAGTATTGCAATAGTTGTATGAATGAAAAGGGCAACAAATCTATTAGAATCGGTATTACAGATACATATGACGAGGCTGTTAGAACATTGGAGCTGAAAGCGAAATAGAATGAAATTGGAGAGTAGTTATGACATTAATATATGTACTAATAGGAATAGTTGTTGTTGTCGCGCTAGTTATCTTTCTTGTTATATTACTAATAACTAATGCAGATATGAAAAATGGTAAGTTACCTCTTATAAAAAGAAACTGTACGATAGTGGATAAGCGCACAGAAGCTCATGGAGGATCAAATGATAGTAGTCTGAGTAATTATCATTATTTAACTTGCGAATTTGATGATCATAGTAGGCAGGAAGTCTATGTCAGACCTAGTGAGTATGGTTTAATTATAGTCGGAGATAAAGCCATACTTACAGTACAAGGCACTAGAGTTGAAATTGAAAGGGTTATTTGAAATCATTATATATTTTCTTTATTATTTATTTCATTTAATGTGTTTAAGATAAAAAAGCCTGCCTTAAATGGCAGGTTTTTCTCTGTTCATAAGGCCTAATTTCTCTGCTCGTTTCATAATTTCAAGTAAGCTGCGCATATCATCCGTTGTCGTATCGTTATGATCCTTACTGCTTTTTTGTTCTAGCTCTTCATTTTTATTATTTAGATACATAATGGTTTTTCGCATATCTTCAAATTGTTCTTTAAATTGCATTAGAGAGTTTATGATGTCTTCTAAGCCAATTACACTATTAGAGGATACCGAATTCGTTATATATCTATGAGTTGATTTCGAATGAACCTTTTTCTGAGATTTAAGAAGTGTACGGTTTAATTTTGCCTCTTTTATTTCAGAAGCATACATTTTTCTTAAATTAGAATTCCAGCGAAAACCGCATGCAGCAGGAGTTCGATTTGTTTTTTCTCCTACAATTTCAAAGGCAGTTAATTGTGTGCCACCACTTTTAATATAATCTAGTACAGTTGTAGATAAGCACAAGTCATCTTCAGGTGTCCAACTATCTTGTCTAACCATATAAATACCTCCAATAATATGTTCTATTCATATACTCTTAAATTTATTTTTATCCAGAATAAGTGAAAAGTATTCATGAAATATTAGTTTTATCTGTGAGGGAAAGATATGAGGTGTGGACTAGTACTTATCGCACAAAAAAAGAAGGAGCCATTCAAGACTCCTTAAAACAACTTCTCTAGAAACGTATTAATATGGGGTTCAATTATATGGTAAGCATGATAGGGAACATTAAAACAATTTAGGTCTAAGTCAAACCAATGATGTCCATGTATTTCGACTCCCATGTTTATGGGAACATGAACTAGTTGGTATATATCAACAAAATCAAAGTCTATATTCACTCCTTCTTTTACAACCTCATCGATAGGTATTCCTTGTATTTTTATTATCACACTCATTCACCAATTCCTTCCAAAGCTTTTTTCCTTTCTTCATCACTTAATAAAAGTTCAAATCCCTTAGACCTAGATTTATGCTGTTTTACCCATCCTATTTCAATAAGATTGTTCATTAACTCTTTAACTTTTTCATTGCGTACGCTAAGAATCTTTTGCAACTCAGTTATTCTTGTTTCGCCAGTCTGTAATACGAGTTTCTTAAAACCATTTAATTCCTTTATTTTTTTATTTCGTTTAGAGGCTTCTAGGTCGATTAATTCCTTATTTGTTTTCACTTTCCAATGTGTTGATAATGTTTCAATAATCTTATCTTGCTCTTCTTCAGTTTTAGCAATTAAAGCACCTTGAAAACGGTGTAATCCTTGTATTCCCTCAAATCTATATACGCCATCACCTTTACCGAGGAGATTGAAGGAAGGGTTCTCATCTAAGGCAACCCTATAGCTGATCCCACTATCACAAGCAAAACAAACTCTTGAGTATATATTCGCCTTTATCAGTCCAGTAACCACTTCTTTAATTGGTCGCTGTGTTGCATGATAAGATGTATGCCAGCAGCTCTCGCTTTTTGAGCTAAGCGAACAATATAATCTTCATTTTCTGGGTTAGTCATTATTAAATCAGCTAGCTCGTCAATAACTAAGACTATATAAGGTAATTTCACAGGTTCGTTTCGGTTATGCTGTTGAATGTTTTTGTAATTCTTTTCTTTTAACACTCCGTAACGCTCATCCATTTTTTCACACAGATAGGACAGCACGTCTTCTACTTCATCCATGTCCGTATAAACTTTTTGAACATGAGGATATCTTTCGAAGACTTGTAATTCCACCATCTTGGGATCAATCATGATGACCTGTAAGACTGTTGGACTAACCATTGTCAATAATATAGTTAGTACACTGTTAAAAAAAACACTCTTACCTGATCCTGTACTTCCTGCGGTTAGCAAATGTTTAACATTAATAAGGTCTACAAAGATAACTTCGCCAGTTTCACTTTGTCCGATCAAAATGGGGAGATGAGCTTCTTTAACGAACTTTTTAAACTCAGCATCCTCAACACAATCTCTAACAAATACTGCTATTCTTTCCTCTTGGGGGATAGTTAGTATTGCTGTTCCAGCGCTATTACCTTGTACTATAGAGATGTCGTTCAATGCTAGTTCGGTTTGTATATCTGCTATATGATTTTTGAGAGTGGTTAGCTTTAATACCTTCAGGAAGGGAAAAAGTAATCCGTTTGACAGTAGATCCTTGCTGTATTTTTTGAATAATTACCTCATCAGCTTGAGTAAGAGATAATTTACGTAGAGCTTTATTAATTTGAGTTGCAATTTTAAAATCATTTTCGTATTCCCTTTTATCTCCGTAAGGAAAAATTGAGAAGGGATTATTATCTGTTATTGACGGTTCAGGTTTCTCAATGGTTTCTGAATTTGTTGAAATTGATTGATTTTGAATTTTATCTATCTCAGTTAAAAAGAAGCCAGCAATTTCTGACACAGATAGATATTGCATTTTTTTAAATAATGAAAATCTCCTTAGTCGCATGTGTTCTGAAAATGAATTTTTATCCAGTTCTTTTGTTATTGACCAAGAATTTATAAAATTTATATACTGAAATATTTCTTTTACCTTATTTAATAAATGTTCTCTACGGCTATTTGACTCAGAAGCGATTGAGAACCTTAATTCGAATAAGAATAAATCTTCATTTAGTTTGTTTTCTGTTTCCTGTAATCTTGCATGTTTACGATATCCACCTTCGATTTTTCTCATAGTCTCTAATATCTGATTTTGTATAGAACGTATAATCGGATTGTTTGTAGGCATTTCAACTCCATTAACGTAATCTTCATATTGAGTCCATAAAGCATCAAGTATTCGTTTTTGTGGTTTTTTCAGAAATAAGAGTTGAATTTGGATCTGTTCCTCGTCTTTAAGAATGGTATCTATGTTGTTCCAGATGGGTTCTTGGAGTAGGCGAAAGGGGAAGATAGATGATTTCATTTGTTGACATGAGAAGTAATCAACTGCAACATTAATCACACTATCATCACGGTTAACACTTTTTAAATCTAAATCTGTTCGGTGAGATTCGATGAAAAAACTCGTGTCAATCGATTCTTTTTGTACAATTACCTCAATTCCCAATGTCCTATCAGTTTCAGGAAGGTATGAAAGATAGGACTTTGCTGTTTCTAAATTAATTCCTTTCAATTCGTATAAACTAAGTTCAGGCACCTTTTTTCCTTTCGGCATGATTTGTTTGATAATCATTTTTTTGTCCTCACTTTTTAAATAAGAAACGTATTCCTTTTCCTGCAATAGATGCAGTTTTAATTAAGATCTCTTTGCCGTTATCTTTATACTTTGAAGCGTTAACAATCTTTTCATTAGTATATTCTTTCATTTGTTTAGCGGATTTCGCAAATCCTACGCCTCCGCTATCAAAACGTTTGATCAATTGTGGCGGAAAGGCTAGACAGTGTATGCCTCCAATCATTAAAAGGGTTTTAGAGAATACTCCAGTAAAAGTAACTGGGTTAGGTGTAGCAAACATCAGTAAACCTAAAATGGAAATGAATATCGCATAGGCAATTTGAACAAAAGAAAGGTTTTTAATATTTCTTAGCCAAAGTTGAAAGTAGTCATGTGTTGATTCGAACAGACTTGCACTCATAGCTAATGGAGTAAGCATACCTAGTACAGTAAAGTTAAACCACCGTCTAGCATGGAATAATATTAATGGTACACATAAAATGGTTGTAATAATTAGAAACATGAACATAATTAATATATTTAAGGGCTCGAATACAATAGAGGTTGCAAAAATAGAAGGGCTACCTAGAGCGATAGTTGTTGATGACAAGTTTAGAATCAACTTCGTTAATCTGTTTAATACTTTTACTCCATTGACAAACAAGAATGGAGTAGCTGCTGTTACAACTAATGCGAGTGGAAGTTTTCTTAGCGTGTTTCTGAATTTTGTGTGACTCAACTTACACATTCGTTTAATGCCTTCAACCATAGCTATAATGATTATACATGCAATACTAAACATGGAATAATTAGAAACAGCAGTAGGAAACCAGTCATTACCGAATATCCATTCAGGCGTATAGAGGACTATTTCAGTTACAAATTTGTAGATGTGTTTGAAGATAAATTGAACAGAAAAATGAGTTATTTGATTAAATGATGCCAGTAAATATATAATGATGTCCTTAAACCAATCAGGCATAAACTTAGTTATGAGAGCACCATCCGCATAGTTGTACATGTACTGTAGATAATCAATTTTATCATCTAGTGGATCAGGAGTTAATAAGGCTTGCTTATGCATTTCAAGCGCAATTTTGTTTACTTTGTCTTTTATACCTAGCCAGTCACTAGGAGATGGGAGAGATGGTATTAGATTGTTAATTAAGTTTTCTTTAACTGTTTGATTATTAATAAGTTTTGGTATCACTCCTTCTTTATCAAAAATTTGCTTAGTGATTTCTCTTGTTGGAATCACACCGAACAACATCATTTTATGATTTAATGATGGAAGAATGTTGTGATAGGGTTTTGTATTGGTTGAAATGCCGACACATTTGAGAAGAGAAGTGTAAACACTGCCACTATTAGAGCTACTACTATGGGAGCTGCAACCACTTGTGCCAATCCCTTTATTATTTGAATTGTCCACTCGTCTGAACGGCTCTTGCCGAATAACATTTTCCACATTCCCGATATCATTAATGTTATTATAGCTGTTGCCACTCCTAGAGCTGCTATAACTCCCATGACTATCAATAATGAGTCTGCCAGTTCTCGCGGAACAGGATTGGCTGGTGTTGCTGGATTTGCGTGGGAAACTGTGCTTGTTGCCAATGTTAATAGTAACGTTGTATGGATTGAGAAAAGAGCCTTCTTTAGTCGCTTGGCTTGCTTTGGGTGAGAAATCACCTCCTTGTTCAATTTGTCGAAAAAATCAGAATTATTATTACTCCATAAGGATAAATTCATATCGATGATCTTATTAAATGTCTCTACGGTTGAATCTTTCGTTGTTAGAGTCACCTTCATGGTGTAAAGACCCACCTTTCTTAGTTGAGAAAATCTTTTTGTTAAACCAGTTGAATCCTGAAGCAACTCCGACGGTAGAAAATATAGCGACACCACATTTCATCCCTAAAACAATAACTCCCATAGTTGTTACCGTTAACATGTATAAGACACATCCCTTCATGAGAAAATATAAAATAAAAAGAGGTGTATTAATGAGCATTTGGGATAATTGGAAATATGAAAAACCAGAATGGGAAATCCACTTTGAATTTTACGAATCAAGAATATTAGAACGTACAGGTGTGAGTAGGCAGAAGTTAAAAGAGCTAATAGAACTATTAAAGGAATACCAGATTCTTTCGACAGATCAAAGTTAAAGATCCATCTTTCCCATATTACGTTATCAAATTGCTCTTATTTATGGTTGTTTGATGTATTGGGAAGTTGGGAAAGACGGAAATACGAATCAAACCGCTTGATTTTCTTCGCTTTTCTTAAAATTGTATTGTTCTGCTTCATGAATAGTAGGAATTAATATATCC
>NZ_BAVZ01000038.1 GCF_000576305.1 Paenibacillus pini JCM 16418
ATTCATTTCTCCCTTTCTTGGGAGCCTTGTTGTAAAAGATATAAGTTCATTATCCATAAAGGATCTTAAAAGAGATGTCTTTCCACTACCACTCGCACCAGAGACTAGGATAAGTTTATTCACTTTCTCTCTCGCGCTCCTTTAGCAACTCAATAAGGGTTAGAATGCCATATCCAACAAAATCGAAAACTGTGTCGTACACAGATTCATCAGTTACTTTAGCTTTGTGACCAGACAATAAATTGTCTAGTCTAAGCCACTTATCTTCCATTCTAATAAACGCTGATAGGATTCCGTGCTTCTCATATCGTTTCGCAAATGCATCACCATAGTCCGCATTTTTACGCTTCAATAACTCGATCACCTCTTGACCAACCATCTGAATCCACTCATCTTGTGTTTTCATTATTTTGTATCTCCCATCTTAATAATCTTTACTCTTACATTCTTCTTCCTTCCAAATTCCAATGCCTTATCTAAATCCTCGATAAATAAATCCAACTTATACCCTTTTATAGCTGAGCCTGTATCTTCAACTACTCTCTTACCTACTCCATCTATGTATATGACTGTACCCATTGGTAACACTCTAATATCTGCTGAGACTGTTCTTCCTTCTTTTGTGTGCTTGCCTGAAGCAGTAATACCATAATTTTTATCACCCTTACGTTTTCCTGTAGATTCTCTACCATTGGTGTATGAAGTTATCTCGAATAACATCCAGTTATTATGTTTAACTTTATCTTTTTTCTTAACCATAGTTTTCTTAATAAGTTTATTATCCTCTGATTGATTCCCCTTCGTTAATTCAACTTTTTGCTTAAAACGTTCTCCAAAAGTGTTTATGGGTCTTAATACATAGTTTTCAACTTCATATTTCGTATTCGCTTCTCTACTAACGGATTTCTCTTGAACACCAGAAGATAGTGTCAACAATAAGAATACGAAAAATAGAGTCATTAGCTTCTTAATCATGCGCCCTCCTAATTATGACTCTACCCCACTGTTCTTGTATGGATGTGAGGTAGAGTAATACGTGTCAGTATTTATGTAACTTTAATATAGACTATTTTTCTTTAGGTTCTTTATCAACTGCTACTTTTCCAAGTGTTGCTACAATAACAGTGACATCAGATGGTGTGAGTCCTTTAGTAGAGAGTACATCATATAATCCTGCTTCAAATTTAGCATTCTCCTGATCAACTGAGACAAGTTTCTTATCTAGTATAATTTCCTTCTTTTTTGTTACTACAGTAACTTGATATAAAGTCTCCATATATACATCATCTTTTTCATTTAATTCTTTAAATAAAATACTATGTACATTAGACACAGTATTGACCTCAGCAGTATTATAACTCCAACGACCTATATAAGGTTTATTGCTAACACCGCAAAGACTGTGATCATGTTTCCCATTTAAATTCAATTAATATCTTCCTCTCTGATCTACACAACTATTAAAAAGATGTATAGATATGTATTTTCTACTCATAAAATATGTATTCTATGCATATTTTTTATAATAAACCCTTATTAATTTATAATCTTCTATTACTTAGTTGGTAACGTTTTAACATAATCTAAGGCTTTTTGGAGTTTTTTAATGTCTTCTACTTTTGTATAATTTTTAACTCCTAAAATTTCTTGGAACTTATTTCCAACATCAGTTTGGTTCACTTCTTCATTCAGATTACTAATAGCATCAGCAATTTCTTTCTTAAGTTCATCTTTATCTTTAACTGCGATCTCAACATCCTCTTCTATCATATATGTTTTAACCTGTTCTGCCTTTTCTTTAAGTTGTTGCGCTGCTAATTGATCAAGAGATGTTTTAATTCCTGCTTTTTCAAGATTTCGTTGAATACCTTCTCTGAATTTAGTTTGGAATTTCTCCATAGCTTCTTCTTCTGTATCAAAAACAACATCATCGTCAAAATAAACACGGTTTCCTGCTACAGCATCATCTGTTCCTCTTACCGTTAAAACACGCTTTAGTTCTGATACACCTTCACTTACTTCTACTTTCCTACGTTCACCATGAATAATGTAATCACAAGCTGGATAAATAATATTCGCACACCGATCAGACATAGTTGACTTATACACGTCATAGGGATCAGCGTTCTTAGGCTTAATCTGTTTGACAGTGCTATGTGTCAGATAGAGAATTGTAAATCCCATACTGATGATCCGCTTGATTTGTTTTTTGAATTCTTCATCAACTAACCCCCATCCCTGACCAAAAGGGATATCTTTAATTTTTTTGTATGCTACTTGGTCATTAATAGATTCCCGCTTAACAATATAAGGTGCAACCAAAGGATAGAGTTCATCAACTGTATCGATAATGATTGTTTGAACACTTGTTCCAATTGCTTCTCGGTTTTTTGCAAGTAGATCAATAAATTTAACAAAATCAGACCAGTTATTTACATCTTTTTTATTGATTACTTGTGCCATATAACCTTTTTCTGCAGCGACCAATATCGCATTGGGGTACAACGTAGCAAATGCTGTCTTACCGAATTTTTCTGGTGCTTCAAAAATACCAGTATACTCAAGAAGATTAACCTTAGGAATATTCTTCTCTACTCCAAGGATGCTTAAATCAAAACTCAATAATAACAACTCCTAAATTTTTTATAGTATTACTTTAATCATATTCCTCAAAGTGAGGATAAATATCATTTTGGTTTCAAAAAATTACTCATTTATTTGTAACTGTTAGTCATCTGAAAAAGGATCTTGAGAATTCTTTTTGGACGATTCTCGTTCTCCTTCTGACTCGTTAAATGGATCAGAGCTAGTGATGAAATCTTCTTCTTGGTATCGTTCTACAATTAAGCTAGAACCATCTCCGCCTGTGATTTCCATCTCACGAACTGTAGCTCCTTTTACAAATGTTTCTTGCCCCTTTGCTTGAAATCCTCCAAAATCAGGAATGACATCGTCATCATTTACATCAATAGTAACTTTTTCAGCATAAATATTAATATTACCATTAACTTTGATTGTAGAACCATAACTAAGACGGTCAAAATTTTCAGTCAGTTCTTTTAGAGCGGCAGTCTTAACAATATCATTTTTGTATTTTTCATGGTTAACAATAAACACATAAGGCATAGGATGAATTCCTGTCTTATCTTTATAGATAACCATTGTATTAATAGCTGTTTTATTGGTTTCATTATCATAATCTGAATCCAAATAAACAATTTCTTGATTAAAAGACGCTTCAGGCTCAAATCCGTCAGCTTTAAAATCTACATCTTCTTCTGTATGATAAATCTGTTGAATATAGTATTTGATTTGTCCTTTACCTTCATATACACTGTAATTTAATGATCCTCGAATATAAACTGAATCACCGTCTTTAACTGTGTCTTTAATGTATTTAACTGCATCAAATTGGGTGAGACTATGTATTTTATTCTTTTTACCTGTTTCGTCCTTTTCCAACCCTACTTTCGCAGCCATAAAGATATCTGACTTGTCTTTACGTTCTTTATAGCGATCAGCCCAAGAAACATAGTATTCCTTTTTATTTTTTTTGTCTGAGGCATCGACTACTTTAACTTTATCATTTTTTGATCCCATCATTTTAACAAAAACTGATGCGTTGTCATTTATTTTTACTGAGAAATTTAATTGTCTCCAATCATTTCCGTTACTCGACCCCTCACCATAAAACTTCTCACTTTTTGTTCCACCAACAATACCCTTTAATACAAAGTTACCATAAGTTACTTTCAAATTATTTTTCATTAAATTAATCTCTCCCCATATTATTCATTATATTTTTTAGTTCTATTAAATTTCACGGAGCTGAATAAATATAATGGGGGGCTTCTTTTAGAAAGATTCAAGCTAATATCATCACCTCCTTAAATTATAAAAGTATTTTTAACTCCTATTGATAATACTTTCAGGGAGACAGTATATTTATCTCCCATTATTATGAACCACTCAAAAAAGCATTTTATATAATGTAGTCTCTAAATGATCAATATCTCCATCAAAAAGTTTTATAAAACATTCGAGATCATCTTGAGTCTTTACTAATCTATATATAAGTTCAAGAATATCCTCATTTACTTCTAATGTATCTCTACACCAAGTATAGAAATTTTCAACTGAGTCTTCCCAATCAAATAAGGTATCTTCATTCTTCAATATTTAAACCTCCTGCGCTATATTTTTAAGTATCATGTAGATAACTACATAATAACAAATTTTCCATAAATGTGAAATCATAGAAATTGACTCGGAAGTTTTAATTGACAAATTACAAATAGTTGTTTTGTTTCAATTATACATAATATTCTTATGGAATTCTTTGTCATAATTGGTCGAACCATGTTTTAATATGTATAATCCGAGCAACTTAATGCTCGAAATTCCCAATAAATGTTACTCTATGTTCATCCCTATTCTTGCCTAATACTTTTTGAATTATATTAGTCATCGCTGCTCCTGTAACATCAACAGTTTTATTACCATGGAAGTAAACTTTTCTGAGATATGAATTATAATGAGTAGCTTTATCTAAATTGGCAACCAAACCATTATTTAAAAATCTAAACGGAGGACTGACCTTTTCAATATATTCTAGAAGATTCGTTGCACTATTTTTAAATTCTATTTCTTCATTAATTGTAACAATAAATACCTTACCTTTTTTCGGTTCTTTTATATATAAAATATCATTCACATGCATCAGTCTGATAGAATTATTTGCTAAAGGAATAATGATTGTCTCAGGGTCAAAACGAAGATCATTAAACGTAGTATTCAAAAGATGACACTTTTGTACATCATCAAGTTCTGAAAATCTAGCCCTTACTATATTTATTAATCTTTTTGTATATTTCATTATTTTAAGCCTCCATTTAATATCTCTGGAGGTTTTATACTCCAGAGATTAAATATGTAGAATACTTACTTCTTTCCACTGATGTTAAAAAACAGAAAAATTTTAAGTGGTGAAACATTATTGACATTATTATAAATAAAATTGCTAATTGCTTTCTTCATATATTAAACACCTCCCTTCAGAAAAAGTTATAATGTTTTTAAATAAATTCCATTTTATCTCTTTGATTTGAGAAATAGAAGTATATAGAAGCTATCGTTAAGAAAATACCGAAAGTGGCTATAATGTAAGATGCTGTTTGATTTAAGTAAAATCCTAATAATGTTAGACTAATTATAAGCGTAGATAGAATTGCAGTAATTAAGAAATACTTAGACTTTCCACCTCTTATAGAAAAGCCAAAACCACCATTACTTATTCTAATATAATAACTTATTGCCATAGAAATAAGAGTACAAGTTAGCTGCAACATATATGTTTTCAATGAAAATGTTGAAGAGAGTTCGTTTGCACTTAAATCACCAATAGTTACAGCCAAAGAAGCTACCCCAAACTGTATTAATCCATAAATAACGAATCCGCCTACAGTAATCACAGTTGCATATATACGTTTATCTACCTTAAAAAATCTTATGAATAAGATAATTCCTATCAAAATTGCTATTAAAGATATCGGTATAACTTTATATATATTGGTGATAACAAATGTATAAGACATTATTGTTAGAATAATTACACTAACTAATATTTCTTTAACATAATACTTTAAATCAATATTAAAAAAACTAAATATCAATAAATATACTGCAAGGAACTCTAAACCAGAAAATAGCATATATGATAGAAATGCAATCACATTAAGTCTCCATTCTAGAATCTTAGGATTTATAATATTTTGTATTTATGGTTTCCTATTATCTGATCAGGAATCAGAACTAAATATATGTATAAGATCTCTCTCGAAAAGAACACTGTAATGAACCCTATCAATAATAATGTTTTATAAATCCAATATTTTTTACTACCACTCCAATCATGAGGAGAATATACACAGTATCCTATTAAGCAAAAAATAATAATAAATAAATCGTATTTTTCAGGAATTACTAGACATAATATTGGTGAAGAAATAATAACTAATGTTGTAACTAAATAGCATACATCTGGATGAATAAAATGATTCCCTCCACTTACTAATCTTACCATTATTAATGCAGCACTAGCAATTAAGATTTGTATAAAATTGTCGAAAATTAATCCAATGATTAGTAGTGTTATGAACAATACTATATATAATAGTAGTAGACTTAATTTCCTTTCAATGACTTTTATTTCTACAGTATCTTCATCAATATCAATGTTTCTATAAACTGCCCTAGAAATATACTCAGAAGTTTTTTGAATTAAACATTTATACAACCCTTCCTTAAATTTCCTATTATCAATATAGCATTTTTTATTCTTTTAAGTCAAGTAGAAGAATAAAAATATTAAAAAATCCTAGAGATATTTCTCTAGGATAGTGAATAAACCTGTTTAATTGTATCTTCGTTTAGAAAATCCTTCATATGCCTCTTTAAAGTAGTCTGATTAAGATTAAACTGCTTTGCAATCGCTTGGTAACCTTCTGAATCCAATTTACCAGCCACATACAAATCCTTTGCCATTGCTATCATGCCAGAATAGAATATAGTCACTGGAGTAATCCTCTTGTCATTAAAAAAAGTTTCCAAAGTTCTGAATCTTCTATATACTACAGATCCATCAGCTTCGGCGGTATGTTTGACGTTAATATCAACGGATCGAACTATATAGTCATTATCTATTAAATTTGCTGACTCAGCTCGAATGTTTTGGTCTGGTTCTCCGTTGCTCTTAACAAACTCTTGTTCTTTTATTGCTTGATTACAGAGTCTTATGAAATCAGAATCAACTGTTATAGTACGTGTACTTTTATTGGCATTTGTTAATTTTACAGTCAATTTGTCCGCATCAATGTCTTTCTTCATTATATTGACTATCTCCGCATGTTCCGTTCCTCTTATACCTAAAAAGGAGCATAAAAACTACAGCGACTTGAGCGTTAACTATTTCGTTCAACTTACTTTTAATTTCCGCATCTGTGAAATATAGTTTATCTGGCTGCACAACAAATTGTTCTTTCCATGCAACACCAACAGAGTCTAAGGGATTAATTCCGTTGTGGTACTCTTCATCAATAGCCCAATCAATATAAGAGATCACATGGGCGACCACTGACTTAGATGATCCTTTAGAAGAGGCCATAAATGTGTAAAAAGTTTTCCTTAGTTCTTCTCTATTAAACTGATAGAGATCTTTCCCAAGATCTGTTTCCATAGGTTGAGTAATCTTAAATATTCGTTCAAAGATTGCTTGTGTTCCGGTTTTATGTGTGGAAATAAACTCTTTTTTTATTTCTTCGTTATAAAGTTTATCATCATGAACGATATTTGCCACTAATTTCATCCTTCCTTATTTCAATAATTTATCGACCTGTGCCTCAATAAATTCTCTAATCTGAACCTTAACCTTGTTACTATTTGTTTTACCTTGTCCACCCATTATTTCAGTTAGTCCAGAAGTTTCTCTATTGAAATCAATATTATTAACAATATTCGTAATTTGATCAACAGGGAAGTCTTTACCATATTTATCATAAAGCTTCTTGGCAATAGCAATAAAACCAACAAACATATTATGATGTACCAACCAACTAGTTTTCAATGTTTCCGTACGATTCTTTATAAACTCATCTTGGTAAGATGCTATAAAGTACTCAAAAAATCTTTTTAGAACATCTTGTACATCGTACTTATCTTTCGTATCTTGTGGGTTAAAAATTGTCTGAATTGCATCGGAAACAATAGCGAAGTTTGTAATTGAAATACCTTTACTCAGCGCTGTTTTAATTTCAATCCTATCTTGCAAGACTGGTAAATTCATTAAATATCTAGTGATTTCCTGCCCATATTCATCGCCGCCATAAAATTTAACCAGTGTCTTATCAAATCTATTTACAGTATTTGTTGTAGCAAGCAATCTTTGTGCCTTTTCAATTGGATAATGTTTAAGATCAATATTCATATAACCTTCAAAATCAGGATTCTCTTCAATTATTCGAACAATTGCCTCTTCTCTATGTGCTCCATCAATAATGTTAAAGGTGGAGCCTTCGTGTATAGTTAGTTCACCATCATCAAATGTTATTCTACTCTTCCCATCTACCAATACATTAAACAGTAGTGTTGAAGGATCATATTTTCCAGCTTTCATTAATTTCATTATTGCATTAACACTTGCGTTCTTAATATCTTTTTTTCGATTGATCTTTCCGGATCTTTTGTTAACAGTTTTTTTAGCTAATCTTTGAGTTTCAAAATTATATGTTAATAAACCTTGATTAGATAATGCGGCAATTTCCTTATATGATAAAACAGTCAAATAATCTTCGTTAGTTACTTTAATAACTGGAGAAATAGTATACGGAAAACTTACATCCATTGATTGGTTCTCAAACTCATAATCTTTAATTGTTCTGATATCCTTCGTAGTATAATAAATCTTTGGTGATACTGTGTCATCTTCAGTTACTTTATGAATTGCGTTAACTATCACTAATAATTCTTGATCTTCAAGATTATTTACTTTTTCAGGTGTTGCTACGATCTCAATAAATGAACCTCTAACCATTTTGTGATTTTCAACTAAGTATTCTTCAATTGATCTTTGTATGTTTTTATCTATAGCAATATTCGAAAGAACATCTGGTAATACCTCATAGATGCTTTTTGTGTCTGTAGCCATAATAGACATCTCTCCTATATACAATTTTTCATTCCATTAATCATTATATCATAAGTATATACAACATTAAAAGCACTTATACCATAATTGGTTCATAAGTGCTAACAATATCATATATTCTTTTTTCTTCTACATAAAATGTCAATTTCATATTCATTCTTTATTTTTTAGAATAGTACAAGATTAACTTTTTTCATCGCATCTACTAGTCTTTCATTTGAGTCATTAAGTATCATACAATTGTAGAAATCGCTTGTTGATGAGTAGTTCATGATTTTTTGTTTGTTATTTTTATTATTAACACAAAAAGCTACTGTGCATGTAACAATATTTGGATAGAGTATAACTACCTCATGGTGCCTTCCATAATCTTCATCAATATTTGCATAGTTTGATTTAACTTCTATTGAAAGTATTGGCTCTTTCTCTCTGTAAATAACAAGATCAGGCTGCCTTTTCGTACCTTCCACCTTTCGTTGGATTATTAAGTCATCACGATCGATGATACTTTTATTAATATGAATAAAAGATCTATAGAATAAATATTCTGTAAGACCTGTTACATTAAAATTACTAAGTCCAAACATATGTATAGATTCTACAAAATCGAAATATAATTCCGAGATTTCTTTGCAAGTGATATTTTTAATATTGCTCTTAATATAATTATCTAAATTTGTAATGTATTCCTTTCCTAAACCCATAAAAATCACCATCTTTTCATTAGTTATCACGCATAAAATCATTTTTCCAATATAACTAACGATACTACGTCATTTCTACCTCCTGCGCCACTCATAGAACTCTGAGAGACAACTTTCCATCCTTCTTTTAAAAGATTGTTTAAATCTTCAAGATTGTTTTTCTTTTCGTTATACCAAGTTACAACAACTGCCTTTTGCAATTGAATTACCCCCTACGAAATTATTTTTCTTCAAAACTTTTCTTTAAATGATTCTTTATAAATCAATAACTCCGTATCGCCTTTTACGTATAAAGGATGTCTCGGATGTCCTTTTATAGTCTTATTAAGACAATGAATATCAAATTTACTAGTAATAAGATTTTCTACTGATACGTTCCTAGTATTCAGTGCCCCGTAAGTTCCCCAAGCTGCTACAATCAACTCTGATTTACTATATGACTGCATTATGTAACTATCATTATCTAAACCTATTGGATCTTCACAGTTCAATAAATCAACTGGTTTAGTTGCTCTGAACGCAAATAGATTTACTACTTCCAAAGATCCATATCCCCAACTTTTAGCAAAAGAAATACATCTTCTTATAGTAGGGTCATCATTAGAGGCATCTGCCGTACTTGGATTAAGCATAACATACGTCATACAAGGTAAATTATTATCCCAACTCCGCAGTAACCAGTAACGATATTTTTCTGAAGCATCTATTTTTGCATCTTTTATCAAATTAAATCACACCCTTTTTTCTGAATGAAATGGATCTTTTACGTACTTTATATTCTTTATTAATTATTTCGTTCTTGCCATTCTCTTAAATCTAATATTCCCTTTGCCGCTTCAAACCCAGAATCAGTAATTGTAATGTGACCTCCCGAAGACTCAAGCCAGTTATTTCTTCTACATGAGTTATATGATCGTTTATCTGCAAGACTTGCCAAAGGTGTATTCCTTTTAAAGATAGAGAATATGTTTCAGCAAGAAGTTCCCATTGTGGATATGTTATTTTCTTCAAGTCACTTTACCACCTCAATAATGCAATGATTTGACCTTTAGTTAAATACATAAAACTCAGCTTTTTTTTCATTATTATACTGGCTACTTGTTCGCTTTGAGAACTTCCTTTTTCATAGTTACTTCAAATAAATATGAAGTTGTAACTCTTCTATTAAATCATCATCAGATAATGTACTAACCATTCTTCTTAATTCTTGTAGAATTATTTTTTTCGCCTCTTGTTCGCTTGATGCTTCCACTGTCACAAACCTATCAATAAACAGTCCCTCATACGTATTTCTAGTTTCTAGCATCACTTTCTCAACTCCCCTTGAAACTAGTATTTAAATGTTATATTTTTCTTCGTACTTAGATATTACTTTAGACTTTATATTCTTATAATCAAGTTTCAATTCCATGAATGTTATGTCTCTTCCTAGTAACTTCTCAGTAGCTTTTTGCCAAGCATGTGATTCAACTAACATCACATCCTCTTGAAACTGCCTATAAGCTAAGTAGTCTGTGTTATCAGTAATCCACCATTGATCATCACCATATGATTCCATCACTTCTAAAAGTTTAACCTGAATTGCTGGATCATCAGTCATTATCCTCACATATTGCAGATTAGTCATACATTTCCCCTCCTCATAAAATCAATATTTTAAGCGGACATTATGCAAAAATTCTAGAAAACTGTATTAAATAATTACCAACTTACTTTTTAAACCTATATTTTAAAACAACAATTAATCCTCCAATGCAAATTCCAGTTATAGTCCAACCTACAATAAATAGTATCGAATTCATGGGTGATATTCCTTTCTCGTTGTTAATAGAAACCTTTGTATGCATAAAATCCGTGTTCAAGCACATTCATCTCTTGAAACTCAAAGAAACTACATCTTTACTCACTGTTAAATTTTTCTTTGGAATGTAAAATCTCGTTTATATAAACTTGCTTTCCATCAGAAGCCAAGTTCAATAAAAATATCAAACAAATATTTATCTGATCCAAACCTTCTTTCGTAATTTATGATATTCACCTTTTTTAAGTCAACTATCAATCTTAACAACTGTTGTTACATGAAGGTCAAGAGCACTACATATTTTTATTACTGTGTCGATTGCTGGAGCTTTATTAACTGCCTGTGATTCGAAACGGGCAATTGCTGATTGTTTCAATCCTGTTCTATTGGCAATGTCTTGTTGAGTTAAGCCGAGTTCTTTTCTACGCGCAATAACTTCTCCAACTATACCTGCCATAGTTTCAATATAATTTTTCTCACAATCATTAATGCTTGAAATTGAATCGGCTACATCTTTCCACTTTTTCATCCTGAAACCACCTCTTCAATAATATATTTGCAATTCCTATTAAGGCGTTAAAGGAGTTATCCTAACTTGTAGTTCTTTCAACAAACGATAGTGTAATAATAATACGTTTATTTACTCTTGGTCGTCCTCATATTTAATAAATTTAAGTTTAAGATAGTAATTTACACGTATCCAAGACTCGTTGTCATAAAACCACTCAATATTATTTCCTTTAATATCTTTGGAAATAAAGATTTCGGCTCTGTCTCCTACATTTAATAGCTTAGAGTATTCTCGGGGATTCTTAATGACTACTATCCACCTATTTGTTGAAACACGATCAATTTCCAAGTTGTTCACCGCCCTTATTAATATAATGAAATTAGGTATTTATCTACTCTTGTAAATGGGCTGTGAGAAGAATCCTAGTCCCCTTATAATCTTCAACTATAGAGCACCTGTATAGTCCACCATAAAATCTTCCACCCTTGTCTTCGTGTCCAGTTGATAGTTCAACTTTAAGTGTTTTGTCTTCTATGGC
>NZ_BAVZ01000037.1 GCF_000576305.1 Paenibacillus pini JCM 16418
AGAAGATACAGAAACATGGATTATGTATCTATTAGATTCCTTTCCAAATGCTGAAGGGAGAATTGATTTTCAATATGAGACGGAACAGTGTATTGATGAGGACTCTAAAAGTAGATACTGGCTCATTAGTGAAGGATATATCATAGAAGAAGGTTGGAGTAAGACTTGGTGCAAGGGATATGGTAATTCATTTAAATGAAATACAAGTTTAAATGAAAGTGGTGTTGAATAGTTGAATCAAGATGAATTGTTAAGATGGATGTTCTTGCAACGGAAATGTCCATGATAGACGCACCATACTTCGGGTTTACTGGAGAAAAGTTTTGTGGAGTAGAATTTGCGATTAACAAGAACTTAGAGGGAACTGGTATTACAATTAAGGATTTAATTAAAGAAAGTAACGAGAAAAAATGGTTTGAATGGAAGCGAATAGAATAATGTTTTTGTCAAAATAGAAATTAAGGAGTGAATAATATGATTTATTGTACAATAATATTTTTAGCACTTAGCCTCTATGGGGTGTTTAGGGGGACATTGTTCTCTGAAACTGCTAAAAAAATAACACTACTAACTATTAAACAAGCTCAAGGAGAGATCAATTCCGAGAAAATGGGAAAGGAATTCTTAAAAGACGGATGCATTCAATGGATTGCTGCTGTGCTATTAATTATTGTTGAAATTGTTTATCTAGTGAATGCAATTGGATACGATACATATAAATTTCCAACTCTCATTATGATTGCACTACTGATTAGTTTGCTCATTATTGGTTCGATGGAAAAGAACGTTAATAAAATGACTGATCTTGAATTAGCAGTTGCTAAAGCTAAAGCGTCTAGAAGTAAGAATGTGACACTAATAAGTATTATTAGAGGTTTGATCTGGATCACTTACTATGGATATATGCTTTATATTCTAGTATTTGATGAAAGATATATTCCATATTAGAAGGGAATTTGGATGATGGCTGAGAGAATCGAAGGTTACAATGATACAAAAGATTACACAGGATTTGTTTGTAGACTTGCCTTAACCGAAGAAGAAATATTCCAAAAACTTAATAAACTAGGCATCCCCTTTCCCAATGGATGGAAGTTGCATCCTGAAGGGTTCATTGTTAAAGAAGACCATAAAAATAATATGCTAATTCAGTTTTATGATGTTGAGAATGATATTGAAATTGATGAAACATTCTGGATTAACTTTAATGATGCTATTGAGTATTGGGCATAGGAGATACATATGAGCAAAATAGTTGAAGAGATCATAAACAGATATGGGAAAAAGATTGGAAAGAGTACTGTACGAACGAAGATGGAACGTTGAATATTGAACAGATTCAGCGAGAGTTATCTGATTACTCGTTTTTATTAGACCAAGTACCACTAGTATATGAGGAAGTAGCTGGACTTAGTAAGACAAATTATTATGCAAATGCAGTCATTAATGAATTTGAGAAACGAATAATTGAGCGATTTAAAGACTACCTCAACGAAATATTAGATGATCTTAAAGATGTATATGATGTCCATATTAAAAGTGATGAGATATCAGATGTTTTGTATGCAGATGGTATCAATGATGCTATGAAGAAGATTAAGGAATATATGAAATAAGTATGTGAAAGTGAGACTTCATCGCCTTAATAATAATAGAAATAGAAGGAAAAATCCAAATGAATATTATCGATAGTATTAGAATAAAAATTGAAGCGTTACAAGAATATATAGATGAGATTAACGAGCAAATTGAAGAAGATTTCGACCCTATGGATTGGTCTGGTGGAAATTTTGATGATTGCTATGAACTTGGATATAGTCATGGGAGGAAGTTCGGTCGTATGACAGCCTACAAAGAAATTTTAGCAATTCTCGAAAGTGAACGTTGATAAAAAGCCGCATTTTAAGCAGAGAGGAGTAGTTTGATTGTTCGAATGGGTTATGGAGCATCCAATAATGACATTCATTTTATTGACAATGGTTTTATTAGCGATAGATAGTGCAATAGAAAATTATACTAGGGTTAGTCTTGTAAGACATTCTAAGGATATTGAAGAAAGGAGCAGCAAAGAATGAAAAAAGAAGGAATGGATCAGTATTTAGATGATAATAAAGCCGTAGAGCGATTGTTAAAAGAGTGGCTGAAATATGATAAAATTGTTGTCGCATACGACTTTGATAATACTGTCTACGACTTTCACCATGAAGGATATACATATGATGATGTTACATGCTTATTAAGAGAAGCAGACCAATTAGGAGCACATCTTATTGTATTTACGGCTTCACCAGTATCAAACTATCCTTTCATTGAAGAATATTTAAAGGTAAATAATATCCCTTTTCATTCAATAAATGAGAATCCTAGTTTCATTCCAATTGAAGAAGGAAGGAAGATATACTTCAACATTCTCTTAGATGATCGTGCAGGTTTAAGTTCTGCGTATGAAATACTAAAAAAAGTAGTAAATACCATAAAAATTAAAAGAGGTGTGTAAGTTTGATTAAATTGAACAGTCGTATAGTAGATTATACAATTTTCCCGAATGGAGAGACTAAACTTGACAACACGGATCTCGTGATTCATCCGTTCAATGAGATCATGTTTAAATATGAAAATGATGGCGACTTTATTAAGTTGATGTTTTTGAAGAAGTATCTAGACTCTGCTAAAGTTACTGCTGAATTAATTATCATGTATATGCCGTACAGTAGAATGGATCGAAGTGAAAATGATTCTCCATTCACACTAAAATATGTAACTGAATTTATTAATAATTTGAACTTTAATAGTGTGACCTTGATCGAACCACATTCAGATGTATCAGTAGCCTTACTTGAAAACTGCAAGGCCGAATACATAAACTTCAAACTATTAGCGTCAGTTATTGAAAAAGTTGAATTCGATACTGAACATGATTACATTATGTTTCCAGATGCAGGAGCTAGTAAGCGATATAGTAAAATGAAATTCAAAAACGTTATTGTTGGTAATAAAGAAAGAGATTTTCGAACAGGAGACATAAAGGGTCTCACACTACATAGCAATTCACAAGGGGTAGGAAAAAAAGTCATTATAGTTGACGATCTGTCTTCCTATGGTGGTACATTTGTTAAAAGTGCGGAAGCTTTACGTGAAAGAGGATTTGAGAAAATTTACTTATTAGTGGCACATGCAGAGAATAGTATTTTTAAAGGTGAGCTATTTGATAACGTAGATAAGGTATTCACAACAGATAGTATCATTTCAGAGCAAAACAATTGGGAGAACTTAAAATTTAAAGAGCAATTAAAAATATATGAAATCGAAGAGGTGCTGTTGAAATGACAAAAACTATTTATCCTGCAAGTTTACTATGTGACTTTTATAAATTATTTCACAAAAATCAATATCCTAAAAATACTGAACAAATCTACTCAACATTCACTCCACGGAGCAATAGATACTTTCCTCAAGCTGATGAAGTCGTTGTTTTTGGAATTCAAGGATTCGTCAAGAAGTACCTTATCGAATACTTTAACACTCACTTTTTCAGTCGCACGAAAGAAGAGGTAGTGTCTGAATACGTTAGATATCTCAAATACACACTAGGAGAAGAGAACCCAGATCATTCTCACATTGAAGAACTACATGATTTAGGATACTTACCTATTAAGATTAAGGCTCTAAAAGAAGGAAGCAAATCGCCTATTAAAGTGCCAGTACTGACAATGGAAAATACTAATTCTAAATTCTTTTGGTTGACTAACTATTTAGAAACATTGGTTTCTGATGAAATCTGGCAACCAATGACATCTGCAACAACAGCCTATCAGTATCGTAATTTATTAGATGAATATGCATTAAAAACTACAGGAAACACAGATGGTGTTGGATTTCAAGGACATGACTTCTCAGCTCGTGGAATGGTTGGTATTGAAGGTGCTGCCGTTAGCGGTGCTGGTCATCTACTATCATTCGTAGGCACAGATACAGTTCCTTCTATCGCTTATCTTGAAGCTTATTATAATGCAGATATTGAAAAAGAGTTGATTGGTAGTAGTATACCAGCGACCGAACATAGTGTTATGAGTGCTAGTACAGATGCAGATAGTCGTGATGAATTCGAAATGTATAAACGTCTTATTACTGAAGTTTATCCTACTGGATTCTTCAGTGTAGTGTCTGATACATACGATTTCTGGGCAGTAATCGGAGATATTCTACCACGATTAAAAAGTGAGATTATGAGTCGAGATGGTAGAGTTGTTATTCGTCCTGATAGTGGAGATCCAGTTCTTATTATCACAGGAAACCCTGAAGGAGATACCGAACTTGAACGCAAGGGACTAATTGAAAGTTTATGGGATATCTTCGGCGGGACAGTGACTGAGCAAGGCTATAAAGTACTAGATACTCATATTGGCGCTATCTACGGAGATTCAATTACACTTGAGAGAGCAAAGCAAATTGTTGAAAGATTAGAAGCTAAGGGATTCGCAAGTACAAATATCGTATTGGGTATTGGCAGCTATACATATCAATACGTAACTCGTGACACTTTGGGATTTGCTATGAAAGCAACATATGCGGTAATCGATGGCGAAGAACGGATGTTGTTTAAAGACCCTAAAACAGACGATGGAACTAAACGAAGTCAACGTGGACGTGTAGCGGTTGTCAAAGTTAATGGAGAATTAACAGTCGTAGATGGATTAGTCAAGCATACGTATAACGCAAATTTTGCAGACATCGATCAGTTAGAAGAAGTGTTCGTAGATGGAAAATTAGTTCGCGATGAATCTTTGGCACAGATTCGTATGAGAGTTTTAAATAATTGATTTTTCTTTAGAAAGGATGGTGGTTGATATTGACTTAAACCATTTAGATTCAAAGCAGCAAATTGAGGCAAGATCATGTATGGAATGGTTAGATAGAAGACTCACAACTTGGAGTGTAATACCTTCATACATTAGGATATTTAAAAGTGAATGGAGAGAACATGTAGGATCGGAAGAATTAATTCCCCAAGAGTACAGAGATAAAATTAAAAATGTATATGACGAATTAAAGAAACGAGATCACGGTGAGATTGATGAAAAATGTTAATTTAATGTAGGATAAAATATTTTTGTGAAGGAGAGTGAACATTTGATTGAATGGACAATACAGCATCCTATACTGACATTTATTCTATTGATGATGGTAATCATCACCATAGGTAATATCTTAGAGAATCTTGTTAAAGTTAGATTAGCTAAACATTCCAAAGACAATGAAAAGGGAGAGTAAGTAAATGTTAAGATGCGTTGATTATCACACAGGTAAAGATATTGGGGAAGCAGAGGATTGGTTTGTTCAGGCGAAGAAAAATGAATATGAAATGATTCATGATGGATATACATACAGTTTAAATTATGTTGTAAATAACGTAGCATTCTTCATTAACAAGCATTTTAATTCAATACTTGAAAATAATTTCTCATATCATCCACCAAAAGAAGGTCAATCTGAAAAATATGATAACATCAGATGTAAAGCAAAAGAACTTGCATATTTAATTAATGATCTAGCACCAAAGAGCCGTGAAAATTCATTGGCTATGACAAATCTTGAACAGGCTGTATTCTGGGCTAATGCTGGAATTGCCCGTAATGAATAGGAGGAAACATATGAAGCCATACGATGAAGAAAAACATGAATACCTCATTCTTGAAATGATGAACGCCGAAGATGTTGCATTGAATGGAGAAGAGGCAGATACAATCATGACAGAACTTGAGGAATTACCGTCTCCAGAAGTTATTGCAGAACAAGTGAAGCGCGCAGGATTTGATACATTTGAAGTGACCCTTGTCAAAGAAACAGTCAAACGATATCAAGTATAGGAGGCATACATATGATTACATGTGATTATAAACAAGAGGAATTCGCTCTGATTCAAACATTAAGAGAAAGTGGTATGTCGGCAACTGCTGTTTTGATTGGAATCAGAAATGATTTTCTAAAAGACAATAAGGATGGTCAATGGAGTGAGTGGATTGAGATTTTTGATAGATACATTGAGTCATTAATCGAAGAAGAAGAAAAGGATTTTGAATAAAATGAAAAATTATTAAAGAAATAGAACAAGAGGAGAAAAATAAATGTCTAAAATAGTTAAAATTTATGATTCAGTAATCGAGAATATTAATCAAGAAATCAATCATTCCATTAACCAAGGATCAAGTACAGAGCTAAAGAAAGAGCATGAGGCTTACATTGCTGGATTAAAAGCAGCACTGCAATTCGTTGAGTCTGAGAATGACTTAGTTTATGAGGATTGCGCCTATGAAAAGTTTGAGGAAATTCTATTATCATATCTAGACGTAGAAACCAATCAATCTACAAGCCTTTACCCTGAAAACATTAAAGATATTGTTTTGGAACATATGAAAGATGAGTTTAACGAAGAGGAATGAAATACAATAAAATGTATCTTTGATATAAAAATAATACGTAGTAGATAGGAGATAAGAATTGAGAGTTCTATTTAATAGGAATCCTCTGAAATTCGGAAATGTTATCGAACAACCTACCTTGGAGCTGGTTAAAAACACGCCTCAATTATGGAATGCTTCTCTAGAAGACGCATTAAAGTATGGTGGCGAACTAACAAAATCCGCAATTGGAGCAATGAATTTAAAGTTTGATTGCAAACACATTATTGTAGATACAAAAATACATATGTTAATGAAAGGTTTCTATCCTGCAATTCCATCTTGGCATACTGATGGAGTTCCAAGGGGGGAGGAACTTAAGCCTGATTCTAAAGGCGATCCTAATATTACAGCACAGGAAAATATGAGTCCATCTAGATTCCACTTGCTTGTAACAGGAGAAGGTTGTTTAACAGATTTTGTAACTCAACCTACTATCCTAGATGTTCCTAATGAGCCAACCACTGAGCTATATAGAAATGTACATGACCAAATTGAAAATCAGATTGATGATTTATCAATTATAACTATTCCCTCATGTACAGTTGTTGAATGGGATTGGTGGAATATTCATCGAGGCGTAAAGGCTCAAAAGCATGAATGGAGATATCTCATTCGTGCTACAGAGACTGATCATATGAAACCTCAGATTGACTTAAGACAGATATTAAGAACACAAATACAAGTATATGTGCCTGAGAGTTTTGGCTGGTAAGATAAATAATAAAACATATGAGGCGAAGAAAAAGTAAAACATTAATTTATAAGGGTTAAAAATACATAATTTTTATACATGAAATAGGATTTTATGTAAACATAAACTTAAGGAGATAAAAAATGAATATTAAGAAAAAAGTAGAAGAAATTGCACGCAATATGACAAACTCTCTTATTTCAGTAGGAAATCTATTTTTAGCATCACTAGTATTTATGAAAGTTTGGAACTGGTTTCCTTCTCAAATTTTTAATGTAACTGAGATTAATTATGTAGAATCATTTGGTTTAATACTATTACTATTTTTCTTCCAAAATACAATGATTGACTCTGAAAAGATAGAAAATGAATCAACACAAGTGAAGCTAACAAATAACTTTATTTCTACTGTCTTATATCTATACATTTGGGGAAGTGCAGCAATTGTTCATTTGTTTATGTAATATTTTTGTTCAATTAAAAATAGGTTAGGAGGATAAGCTATGACATTTTTAAGATTCACTCTTTCAGATGATACTACACATACATTTGCTGATTTTCAAAATGCTATTCGATTTTGTGAAGATGAGTTCGGCTATGAAGGCAAAGGGTGGGATTCTATCAAATCGACAAACTACCATTTTGCTCTTAGAGACTTTCTAGTGGATGATGGAATTAGCGTTGAAATTTTCACATGAAGAATAAAGAATATGCCTCATTATCAGAAGTTTTAGTAGATTGTTTTCAAAATATATTAGGAACAGATTCAGAGTACTTATTGCATGAAGATACATATGTAACAAAAGAGCTGAAGAAGCTTATTGGCAAAAAAGAGTTTGATAAGTTTAACACTATGGATGAGAAGTATTGGAAAGACTCATGGGGAGAATTTAGCACAATGACAAGGGAGAAATAATTTGGGATTAAAGCTCGATAAAGATTGGAATTCGAATCACGATAAGCTAAATGAAACACTAAAAAAGATTCACAAGTTTCAACTGGTATATAAAAGAAAGGAAGAAATGAATGCCAAAGTTAATTACAAAGCGAAATGGAACATTGGTTGAATTTAACACAGAAAAGATCACACATGCTATTGAGAAAGCAGCAGTACAAACAGGAGAATTTGATAACTCTGAATCTATCAGATTAACCCAAAGCGTTCTACAATTAATAGAACGCGGTAATTACGATAAAATAACCGTTGAGAACGTGCAAGATTTAGTGGAAACAGCCCTACTAAAGTCGGAGTATTTATCTACGGCAAAGGCATATATTATCTATCGCGAAAAGCGAAGTCATGCCAGAAAGCGTGATATTTTCAAACATCGTTTAAATTTAAAACCGTATGAATACCCAGAGCTTTCCCAATATAAAGAAGCCATCCAACACTCTTATTGGCTACATACAGAATTTAACTATACATCTGACATTCAAGATTTCAGAGTTAATGTGTCAGATGCAGAAAAAAATGTGATTAAAAATGCAATGCTTGCTATTGCTCAAATTGAAGTTGCGGTTAAGTCTTTTTGGGGAGACTTATACCACCGTCTTCCAAAACCAGAAATCGGTTCTGTTGGATACACATTCGCAGAAAGTGAAGTACGTCACCATGACGCTTATTCCCATTTACTCGAAATTTTAGGGTTGAATGATGAGTTTGAGAAAATTAAAGGAATTCCAGAACTTTTTCAACGTGTAGATTATTTAACAAAAGGCGTTGCACTGGCACGCACTGAGAATAATAGAGATTATACATTATCCATTATTTTGTTTTCACTATTTATCGAACATGTATCACTATTCTCACAATTTTTAATTATCATGTCATTTAATAAACACAAGAATATTTTCAAAGGAATGTCTAATGTTATTGAAGCAACATCCAAAGAAGAGCAGATTCATGGTTTATTTGGGATAGAGCTTATCAACATTATTCGCACTGAACACCCTGAATGGTTTGATGATCGTGCAGAACAATTGGTGATTCAAGCATGTAAAGAGTCTTATGAGTCAGAAGAAATTGTTATTGAATGGATTTACGAATCTGGTGACTTAGACTTTTTACCAAAAGAAACTGTTAAAGAATTTGTTAAGGACAGGTTAAACAACTCTCTAGAAAGTATAGGTTATAAGCGGATCTTTAATACTAACGATCAACTTTTAAAAGATACTGACTGGTTCAATACAGAGTGTATTAGTACGAAACACGTAGACTTTTTCGTGAAGCGCTCAATTAATTACAGTAAAAGATTACAAAGCATCACAGGTGATGACTTATTTTAGGAGGATATTATACATATGAAATGGCTTAATGAAAACAGTAGAAATTTTTTATCTCGTGGGTATTTAACTGAGGGAGTTACACCTGAGCAACGTATTCGAACAATTGCAACCACAGCAGAAAATATTCTTGGTATTGATGGATTCGCAAATAAGTTTAATGGATATATGGAGAAAGGATATTATTCACTCTCTTCGCCAGTGTGGTCAAACTTTGGAATAGACAAGGGTCTTCCTATTAGCTGCTTTGGATCATACCTATCAGATGATATGGGAGGTATCTTATATACACAGGCTGAAGTTGGAATGATGAGTAAATTCGGAGGTGGAACTTCTGGGTATTTTGGTGACTTGCGACATCGAGGTGCACAAATAAAAGATAATGGACAGTCTTCAGGTGCTGTTCACTTTATGAAATTGTTTGAGACGACCATGGATGTTGTCAGCCAAGGTAGTACGCGGCGTGGAAGATTTGCACCATATTTACCAATAGACCATCCAGACATTGAAGAATTCTTGAAGATTGGTACTGAGGGTGATCCTATTCAAGAGCTCACTCACGGAGTCACATTGACAAATAAGTGGATGGATGAAATGGTTGCTGGTGATGTTGAAAAACGTGCACTATGGGCTAAAGTCATTCAGCGAAGAGTTGAGATTGGCTATCCATACATCTTCTTTACGGACACGGTTAATAAAAATACAGTAGATGTTTATAAGGATAAAAATTTAAAAATTTATGCGAGCAATCTTTGTGTTGCACCAAGTACAAAAATACTGACTAATAGTGGATACGAAACTATCCAAGACTTAGTCAATAATAAAGTGGATGTGTGGAATGGTGAAGAATGGTCTGAGGTAGAAGTGATTAAAACAGGTGTAAATCAAAAGCTGCTACGTGTGACTACTGATAGTGGATACGAATTAGACTGCACTCCATATCATAAGTTTTATATTCTTAAAAACACAGAAACAGGAAAGAGATCGAAGCCACCACGATATAAAGAAGTAATTGCCAGTGATTTAAAAGTAGGAGATAAGTTGATTAAATTTAATCTTCCAGTAATTGAAGGAGATAAAGAATTAGAATATGCCTATGATAATGGATTCTTTACGGGAGACGGAACGTCTGTCCCTAATACACAAATTATTTACTTGTATAACGATAAGATAAATTTATTGCCCCATATTAAATCAGTCTTGAATTGGAAACACGAGCCAAATAATAATAGAGTGATCGGAAGAACGCAGATTTTGAAATCTAAATATTTCGTTCCCATGTCTGAATACTCTGTTGCAAGTAGATTGAGCTGGCTTTCTGGTTATTTAGATGCTGATGGCACAGTAACGAATAACGATGGTTCGCAGTCAATACAAGCAGCATCAATTAACAAAGAATTCTTAAAAGAAGTTCAATTAATGTTGCAGACATTGGGAGTGACGAGCAAAATTAGCCTAGCTAGAGAAGAAGGGGTTAATCTATTGCCTAAGAATGACGGATCAGGAGAACTAGGAGAATACCAAACAAATACAATCCACAGAATTCTTATCAATGGTAATTCATTGTTTCAGTTAAATTCAATGGGGTTGAGATGCAATAGATTGAAATGGGAAATTAAAGAGCCAAATCGAGAGTGTTGTCATTTTATTCAAATTGAAAACATTCTGGAATTAGAGGAGCTAAGTGATACATATTGCTTTACAGAACCTAAAAGACACATGGGCATGTTTAATGGAGTTCTAACAGGTCAATGTTCAGAGGTCATGTTGCCAAGCAACGATGAATGGTCGTTTGTCTGCAACCTGTCCTCAATGAATCTTTTACATTACGACGAGTGGAAAGAAACAGATGCTGTTGAAACAATAGTATTCTTCCTTGATGCAGTCATGACTGATTTCTTAAAAAAACTTGAAAGAATGCGTGACTCTGAAGAAAATGAAGACAACTTGGCATTTTATTTCATGGAGAAGTCATATAATTTTGCAAAAACTAATCGAGCTTTAGGCTTAGGAGGATTAGGATGGCATTCTTACTTGCAATCTAAAATGATTCCTTTTGAAAGTTTGGAAGCTTCTAAATTAAATTCACGTATATTTAGCTTTATTCAAAACAAAGCACACGAAGCTTCGAAAGAACTTGCTAAGCTATACGGTGAACCTGAAGTGTTGAAGGGGTATGGTCGTCGCAACACAACATTGACAGCTATCGCTCCAACAACCTCATCTGCTTTTATTTTGGGTCAAGTTTCGCAAAGCATTGAGCCTATTTGGTCAAACTGCTACGTAAAAGATGTTGCGAAAATAAAAGTAACTATTCAAAATCCATACTTAAAAGAAATTCTGGTGTCCTATGATAAGGATACACGAGATATATGGAACAGTATTCGAGATAATGATGGATCTGTGCAGCATCTCTCATTTTTGAGTGATAATGAAAGAGAAGTATTTAAAACATTTTGTGAAATTGACCAATACATTGTTTTAGACCAAGCATCTACTCGACAGTTATTCCTAGATCAAAGTCAATCACTTAATCTAATGATTAATCCAAAAATATCTGCAAAACAGATCAACGAACTGTATTTATTTGCTTGGGAGAACAATGTTAAAACGTTGTACTATCAACATAGCACAAACGCAGCACAACAGTTTAGTAAAGATAAACTGTGTACTTCATGTGAAGCATAATAGGCAACAGAGATAATTTAAATATAAACTAATGTCAAATATGACGTTAGATTCACTCAACTATATAAATAGGGAGGACAAATATAAATATGACCAACGTAATTAAAGAGCAATACGAAATTAATCAACATGTTTTTTATATTAAGAAAAAGGTTAAGGCAGTTGTTAAAGGTTACAACGGAGAGGATAGAATCCTAATCTCATTCTGTCCTCATGGGAAAGATAAACGTATTTCTAAACTGGTGCATACAAAATATTTAACTGAGTGGAAAAGTTTGATGAGAGAAAGAAAATTCATAAGTTAAATAAGGGTGAAAAATCTCGATTAAAAATTTCAATAAAATATTTCTCTGACATTGAGAAAATCTATAAGATTCAACAAGGAGACTGGATTGATCTTAGAGCAGCAGAGACAGTTGTAATAAAAAAAGGTGAATTTAAACTAATCAACTTAGGAGTAGGTATGCAATTACCAGAAGGTTATGAAGCTTATGTTGTGCCTCGCTCAAGTACATTCAATACATGGGGAATAATTCAGACTAACTCATTTGGTGTGATTGATAACTCATACTCAGGTAATAATGATCAGTGGAAATTTCCTGCCTATGCTACAAGAGATACTATAGTTGTGAAGAATGATCGAATCTGCCAATTCCGTATTCAAAAGACAATGGATTCTATTAATATTTTTGAAGTTGATAATCTCGACAACTCCGATAGAGGCGGATGGGGTAGCACTGGAAGTAATTAATTGACTATACAAAATATATATAATGGAGCGTAAATCCGTTTACGCTCTTTTATTTACAAAAGAAAGAAGGATATTATGAAACAATATTTAGATTTATGTAAAGATATATTAGAAAATGGTATTAGTAAGAGTGATAGAACTGGAACAGGAACAATATCTGTCTTTGGACGACAATTAAGATTTAATTTACAAGATGGCTTCCCTTTGTTGACGACTAAGAAAGTACACTTGAAAAGTATAATTCATGAATTACTGTGGTTTTTAAGTGGTGACACGAACATTCGCTATTTGAAGGAGAATGGTGTATCCATTTGGGATGAATGGGCTGATGAGAATGGCGATTTAGGACGCGTGTATGGTTCGCAATGGCGAACATGGGAATCTGCTGATGGTAATCAGATTGATCAGATTTCTAATGTAATTGAATCTATTAAAAATAATCCAGATTCTAGACGACATCTTGTAAGTGCTTGGAACGTAGGTGAGATTAATCTAATGAAATTACCTCCATGCCACTTTGTATTTCAATTCTATGTAGCAGATGGTAAATTATCTTGCATGTTAACGATGCGTTCTGTGGATACATTCTTGGGTCTTCCGTACAACATTGCAAGCTATGCATTATTAACTCATATGGTTGCGCAGCAATGTGGTCTTGAGGTAGGTGAATTTATATGGTCAGGTGGAGATGTGCATATCTATAATAATTTAGTTGAACAAGTTAAACTACAATTGACCAGAGAGCCTAAAACTCTACCTAAAATTCATTTAAACCCTACAGTGAAAAGTATATTCGATTATAAA
>NZ_BAVZ01000036.1 GCF_000576305.1 Paenibacillus pini JCM 16418
GGGAGTAGGAACCACGGGAGCGACAGGCGCAACAGGAGCAACGGGAGCAACGGGAGCAACGGGAGTAGGAATCACGGGCCCAACAGGACCCAATATTGCCTCAGAAGGATTTTCGGCTTTCTTATCTACTCTTACAATATCGGCTAGTGCACAATTTACAAATTGGTCAGTTGCCAATCCTTATTATGGTAATGCAAGTTTTAATCCAGTTACTGGTAATTTTACAGTTCCAACAACGGGAAGGTACACTATTTTAGCAACCATAAATTATACGACTACGACAGCTATTACCGCAACGCTTGGCGCTGGAATTAATCCTTATTTTGTTATCCAGAGAACTTCACCTACCACGACCTCTTTAGTAAGTGGGCTTCTCCCTATATTAAATGTAAATATCGCTTTGCTTTTAACATTAAGAGCAGTTCTAGGCAATGGAGCAGTAACTTTAGCAGGCGAGGTTACACTGTCGGCTGGGGATGTTATTGGACTTTTCTATAATGCTAACGGGTTAACTGTTTCACTTAATGTCGGTAACAGTTCTTCCAATGGAGTGGTTTGGTCTATACATGAAATAACATAAGACATCCTTTGGCTAGGTATTGTAATGAAAATTTAAATAATTATTTATAATGTTTAACCATGTGCCTAAAAGATACATTTAATATGAAGTAGGTGGTGTTTGAGTAAATATCTCCGAAAGAAGGGGAGTATGCTGGAGAAGAGCATTCATTCAAGCTGGAGTGAAATTTTATTAACTTTGATGATAATTCTTATGGTGAATTCCTCGTGTAATCGGAAAAATAAGCGAAAAAAGAAATGTACGATAAAGAAAAAGACCTCTAAATGCAAAGTACGAAAAAAATGCTCTAAATCTACGAAGAAAAAAAAGAGGTCTTTCTCCTGTGTTTCCATGTCCACCAAGGCCATATATGAGGAGGTGCTCCTGCTCGACAAGGCATCGAATAATCCCTATTGATCCACCTTGCCCTGTAAATCCAGTTGATCCACCAGGACCACCAGGACCACCAGGACCACCAGGACCACCAGGACCACCAGACCCCGTAGATCCGGTGAAACCTTGGCTCGAAAAGAGGTGTTGCGGAAATATATTAATACAAGGCATTCAGTCGGTATTTCAAATATTTGAAATTGATAACAATTTAAATACACTTTTAGTCCAGATCTCCATAAATTCGAATTCTAACAGTACAGATATTTTAGAAGTGGAGATTAGGGGAAGTAAAAATGAACTTATGTATGTACCACCTGGAAATACAATCAATTTTGTGGGAAATGATATCCAATCAATACACCTATTTTCAAACGGAAATGAGCACACATACGTGGAAGGGAAATATATTATTTCCACTACGCTGCAACCCTGTTTTCGTACTGAATTAATGAATGGACAATAAGAAAGATGGTTCTTCAATGAGACAGAAGAACCATCATGTGTTAGCGCAAATAATTTAAATACTATATCGTACTGTAATGCAGAACTCACCTTGTGCTGCGGCTGTCGAGGTTAAAGAAATGGTATCAAATCTGGATACAGTAAATGATGTGCTTCCCCCCGCAGGAATAACAATCGTTTGAATAGCTGCTACTACTCCAGTTCTAAAAAAGTTTACTGTCAACGTTCCTATTCCTGTTTCATATTTAACATATCCTGTACCATTGATGATCTGTGCTACATTATCTGAATAAATGGTTTGGGTACCTGCCGCAGTTAATTGCCAATTCGTGCATACTTTATCTTGCACAATGATTTTCTCTGAGCAGCAACTAAGTGATGTATCACACATGTATTTATCCCTCCTATAATATATTTCTTATTCGACTGGATAACGCGTGGTTATACAGAATTCACCTTGATAAGTGCCTGCTGTTGCTCCGGGTAGCGTGATTTCTATTACACTGAAGCGTCGGTACGTAAAAGCTAAACTCGTTCCTGGTGGAAGTGTTATCGGTGCTGCATTTATAGGTGTTCCGGTACTATCCAAGAAATCAAGGGTTATAGCGGCTGGGCCAACGTCATATTGTAAGTATCCCGTACCTACTATATTTTGGTTAATATTATTCGTAAATGCGATTACAGTGACATCTGCGGCTACTACAGTGCCACTCCATGGCGTACATACTTTATCTTGCACATAATTTTTATCAGCACAGCAACTTAGAGCACTTACACTGTTAGAACAACATGCCATAATGTATTACCTCCTAATAAAATATACTTCTAGACTATTTAATGCAGGCAACAACCCGCTCGATTGGACATTAGCCTGATCTTCATATTTATTAATTTTCTGCCTAAAGAAGCTAGACAAAAAAATCAAGCCCGCTCCGGGATAATGAGCAGGCTTGATTTTTTTTTGGGAATAAGGTCGTATTTTACGCCACTAGCTAAGGTACAAAGTCCAATTTTTGCTCTTATTATCCAAATTCATGCAACTTTTTTCCATTATTTATCGTATATATATAGTTTTATTAATATCTTTAAGGAATCTATAACAGTTGAATTTTAAGTAGAAATGAAAGGGGAAAACAAATTGCTTTCGTTCAAAAAACGCTCCCTAGTGGGACTGCTGCTCGTGATGAGCCTATTACTGACACCTTCGTGGATAACAAGAAATGTAGCTCATGCGAAAGATGATCCGAATATTTCATTGAAAACAGAGGCTGGTTATAACGGTAAGATTGAAGAGTCCAGATGGAATCCGTTAAAAGTGACGCTAACGAGTGATCGAGATGTATCAGGGGATCTTGTATTTCAGAGTAGTAGAAATTCCGGATCGAGTCCTTCATCATATGTACAGCACGTAGAGCTGCCGAAAGATACACCTAAGGAAGTTATATTAGGAATCCCGGGGGGCAGTTTTAATCAAAACAACAATCAAATTCTATTCTTTGAAAATTCTGTAGAAAAAGGACGGAACATCCCTTTTAGTTCGGGAACACCTTATCTAACTGGTTTTTCCACGATGTCAACATTGATTGGCGTGCTATCAGAAGACCCCGACGCTATGAATTTTATGAATGTATTGAGTAGTAGCGGTTTTGATGTAGCGACTGTACCATTAACGGCTGCTAGTATTCCAGAGGATCCTATGCTGCTGGATGGTATTGGCATATTAGTTGTTGATCGATTTGCTTCAGACACCCTTAGCAAGACACAAATCGAGGCCATCAAAGGTTGGGTCAAATCTGGTGGAGCGTTGGTGCTTGCTGGAGGTGCATCATATTCGAAAACCGCTAGTGCCTTTGGAGATTTATCGCCTATGGAGTACAACAATACATACCAAGTCACTTCTCTACCAGAGCTTGCTAAGCTAGGCGGGAAAAAGCTCGAACTCGGTGGAGCGATCACGCTCTCAGACGGAACGCCAGTTAAAGGCGCAGAAGTCGTCTTGAAGTCAGGCGGTAAACCTATATTTGTGAAGCTTCCTCAAGAAAAGGGCACGGTACTTTACGCTGCTTACGATGTTTCTATGGAGCCTATTGCGTCATGGAGTGGGCATCCTTCTGTATGGTCCTCTTTACTTCGTGATCATCTAAATTTAAAAAATTCGCAGTATGCCTTCGCAAATGGGCTCAAATATAACCTTGGCTATATTCTGGATTATTTCCCTTCTCTAAAAATGCCATCATTCCAAATGTTGATATGGCTACTTATTATTTATGCGATTGTTGTCGCTCCATTGCTTTACTTTATTTTGAAAAGAGTGGACAAGCGGGAGTGGGCATGGTGGATGATACCGCTAATTGCGATTGTGGCGAGTGGTGCTGTCTATATGATTGGTTCTGCTGACAAAACCAAAGAGCTTGCGCATACCATTAATATAATGGAAATGGATGGTAAAGGTATTGCAAGCACGACTAGTGCTACTGCCTTTTTCACCCCACGTAGTGGGAAGTTCGAGCTTGAATTCCCTGGACAAACTTATATGAGTATTCAGAATAATGGTGGAAGTTTTAGCAGTGGAGATGATAGTAAATCCTTTATCACTGTAGGAGCGAAGCAAACCAAAGTAATGCTATTAGATACGCCTCAGTGGTCATTGGTTAAGATGTGGCCAGAACAGCGCCTGACTCGCAAAACAGGTCAGTTTAATGTGGAGTTGATGCTCGATGATCAAGGGAACTTGGATGGGAAAGTTACGAATGAAACGGTAAGTAATCTAACACAAGTTACGTTAGTCATTGGTGGGAAGGTATATGAATTGGGTGATATGGAACGGAATACATCCATGCAGCTTTCTAAAATCACTAATCCACAACTATTAAGAATGAATAATCTTGGTAATGTATTGTACCCATATCCTTCAAATAATCAAAAAGATCCTTCTCCAAGGGAAAGAGAGATATTAAACAACTATGTTTCCAATAGTTCATGGTATAGCAAAGGCAGCTATGTCATTGGTTGGAGTAAGGATAAGCTACTCCATTACACAATAAAAGGCAAGGAAATCACAAGTGATCAACTAAATTTATGGGCACAGCCTATAACAGTGACCTGGAATAACAATGGAGTTATGACTATTCCTTTCGGATTCATCGTTCCAGTCATCTCACAGGTAAATTCCGGAGGTTACAGTGAGAATCCCAACGGTATTATAGATATGTCACCAGGATCAGTGACTTTGGATTACAACATTCCATCTATGAATGAAAATGATATTAGTCATGTTAATCTGCGTAGCTCAAACTTGGGAAAGAAGATGACATATCAAATTTGGAACAACGATAAACAGGCATATGAGCCAATGAAATGGGAAGCTAAGATATGGACAGCAACAGGCAGTATTAAACCTTATCTAACAAACGGAGGGATCCGTATTATGATCAGTACTAAGAACCAAACCCAGTTCGTGTTGCCAGAAATCAGCGTGAAAGGAAAGGGGAAGCAGCCATGATTGAAATCGAACAGCTCAGTAAGCACTACGGAAGTTTTCACGCTCTCAAAAATATTAATCTGACTATCGCTGAAGGTACTGTTTTTGGCTTTGTAGGTCCTAATGGAGCAGGTAAATCGACGACGATGGCTATTCTTGCTACTCTAATGTTGCCTTCATCGGGTACGGCTAAGGTAGATGGCTTTGAAGTAACGGATTATCCCAAGGAAGTACGTAAACGGATTGGATACATGCCCGATTTCTTTGGTGTATATGATCAACTGAAGACGACGGAATATTTACACTTTTACGGGGCCAGTTATAATATTCCACGTCCAGAACGCGACAAACTGATTCCTCAGTTGCTCGAGTTGGTGAACTTAACGGACAAGCAGGATGCGTACGTGGATTCTCTTTCTAGAGGGATGAAGCAGCGTCTGTGCTTAGCGCGTTGTCTTGTGCATGATCCGAAAGTGCTGATCCTTGATGAACCGGCTTCAGGACTTGACCCGAGAGCAAGGATTGAAATGCGCGAAATCTTGAAGGAACTCAAGATGATGGGCAAAACGATTATTATTTCTTCGCATATTTTGCCGGAACTAGCTGAGATGGTAGATGAGATTGGTGTCATTGAACATGGGGAAATGGTAGCACAAGGGAAAGTGTCTGACATCCAGAATCGCCTCCGTGTTAAAAAAGTGCTTCATATCCGCTCGTTAGGCCAAGAAGAGGAATTAGCTCTCAAGCTTCAGGATGAGCCATTCGTGACCGGAGTCCTTTCGGACAATACGGGCGTGCATGTACACTTTAGCGGTGGGGATGAAGATCAAAGACAGTTGCTTCAGCATATCATTGGCTGGGGTTATCCGATTGTGTCCTTCCATGAGGCTCAGACGAATCTAGAAGATGTATTCCTTGAGATTACCAAAGGAGGCGTTGCAACATGAATTGGAGCCGAAGATGGATAAATCCCGTTATTGATAAGGAGTTCCGGCTACGTATGCGGACACCGCGATCGGCAGTCTCCTTGATGCTATATATTTTAGTGCTTGGTTTAGTTGCAATGGGATTCATTTATGTGACCATGTATCTAAACAATGGAAATACACAGCGCTTCAATTCAAGTGTTGGTCGCACGATGTTCTACGTGCTTAGTTTTGCACAGCTAATACTTATTGCGTTCATGGCGCCTGCACTAACTGCTGGTGTTATCAGTACGGAAAGGGAGAAGCAAACACTCAATATGCTGCTGACAACGCAGCAAAGTTCAGCAACCATTGTACTTAGCAAGCTGTTCTCTTCCTTAAGTTTTATGTTCTTAATTATGCTCGCCACGATGCCCATATATAGCATTGTATTCTTGTATGGGGGCATTTCCTTGAGCCAGTTGTTATCGATTTTTCTATTCTATGTATTTGTTATGTTACTGCTGGGTTCGCTAGGTGTGATGTTCTCCACCATCTTCAAGAAGACGATGATTTCTATTATTGTGACGTATGGTGTTGGTTTGTTTATTTTTATCGTTACAGGACTTTTATATTTATTCTTTTTGAGCATAACATCGAGGTCATTTTCGTCCAGTCCGACTCCCCCGGCTTATTCTTGGGTCGGTTATATTCTAGGACTTAACCCAGGCGGTGCCTTGATCAGTTTGCTGGAGCCAACGTTTTCTAAGAGCGCCTTCAATGTTCGTCAAACGACACTGAACTCGCAGGCACCAATCCAGTTATGGCTTGAGTTTATGCTCGTGTATTCGGTCGTTATTATTGGTTCCATACTCATTAGTATCCGGAGAATTAGACCCGTTCGTGGTCGGAGAAACCGGATGAAAATAGATCGACATTCACATACATCACCTGGATCATCCTCTGATTCCGATCCAGAGGTACCTGTTATGCAGCCTAAAAGTTCCTGAATGGGCAATTAGGTCGTTTGCATAAGACGCAAAAGGGCGATTTCCAGAAGGGAGGAATCACAGAATGGAACAAATCATATCGGCTATATCTGTAGTTAGGCTGAGATTGCAATTGTTGCGTGTAGGGACAATCACCTTGATCGGACTTGCAGCAGGCATGGCTTCAGCTACGTTGTGGCTAGTGATCACGAGGATCTTCCCGATAGGCATGCGATAGCGATTGCACTAATTCTGATCGGTACGGGACTTGTTGCTGGATTAATATACGGACTGATATGGAGAGTGAGTATTCGTGAGGCTGCCATGAAGATGGATGCTTCATCAGGTGGAATAGAACGCAGCGATATGATGATAACCGCGTTATCTTTTGAAGGTAATGATAGCTCCTCCGCGCAATTTCAGCGTAAGCAAGCGATACAATATGCACAAGTATTTACTGCTGAATTGAAAGATAGACTTCCTGCTCCTCGTCCACGTAAAACACTGAATCTATGTAGTGCGCTTTTAGTAGTGATTCTTATCCTTAGCTTGCTACCCAATCCAATGTCTCAAAAGGTAGCAGAAGCAGCTCAGGATAAGGAGCTGGTGAAAGAGCAGCAAAAGAAAACAGAAGACTTATTAAAGGAACTTCAGGCGAAGAAGCTAGATCCTGCAGTGCGGAAGCCGCTAGAGAAGGAATTGCTGGCACTTCAGAAGCAACTTAGCGAAGAGCGTAAGCCCGCAAAAGCACTAGATGAGCTTGAGCGTGCCATGCAGAAGATGGAGAAGATTGCTAAGCAGCAGGAAGAGAAGAAGCGGGAATTAGCCGAGCTTAGTCAGAAAATCAAGAATATCCCGTCGCTTTCCACGGCTAGTAAAAGCATAGATCAAGCGAGCAAGTCCGCTCTCCAGCAATCGATGAAGGATCTGGCACAGAAGCTGAAGCAAATGTCAGAAGAAGAGAGAAACAAGCTTAAGAATCAACTGAAACAGTTGGCTGAGAAGGCTGCTGGCAATAATGACACGAAAGATTTAGAAAAGGCACTGAATAAGCTTGCGGAAACAGCTCAGAAGAGTAGCAATTCAGCCGAGACGGAACAAGCGCTTAAAGATCTAGAGAAAGAGCTTGCTAAGCTAATGGATGCAAAAGCTTCATCTGCGGCCAGTAGCGCAGCTGCATCCAAGCTAAGCTCTGCTTTGGCTTCTCAGGGGCTTTCCCTATCTTCTCGAATGGCTACATCAGGGAGCCAGGTTTCAGACACATGGAGCAGTGGGGGAAGTGCAGAAATGCTTGCGAGTTTAGATTCTGATGCCGATGGTGACAACGCAGAGGGAAACGGCTCATTTGATGCAGGACAAGCAAACGGAGGTCAGGCAGGGAATAAGGGTCAAAGCGGAAGTGGTTCTGGCAGTGGTAATGGACCCGGTAATGGTAAGGGTTCTGGCTACGGCAATGGCGGAAGCGGGTCCGGAGGTGCTGGTCCGGGTGCGGGTTCCGGGGCAGGTTTGGGATCAGGAGGACGCGAGCTTATTAGCACTCCTCGCAAATATCAAGGAACCGGTAATAAGCACAATGATGGAGGTCCTTTAAATGGTCAGGGAGGCACTGTTCAACAAGGAGGCGTCTCCCCAATTACTGGAGGTTCAAGCCTGCCTTATCAGGAAGTTTATGAGGATTATGCGGCGGAAGCCAAGAAATCATTAGGCAGAAGTGATCTACCTCAGCAAATGCAGGGGCTGGTCGAGGACTATTTTACCGGAATCAATCCAAATCCATAACGGATTAACAAATACACGGTTACAGGAGCCGATATGCCAGAGACACAAATTCAGCCAGAGGTATGGAAAGAAACGATCGACCGTGTACGTCGACAAATTGGCGAGGTAATTGTTGGACAGCAGGAAGTAGTTGAACAAATGCTGTGGTGTATTTTCGCTGGCGGTCACGCATTGCTTGAAGGAATACCTGGCCTGGGTAAGACGATGCTGGTTCGCAGCATTGCAGATACGTTAGAGTTATCTTTTTCACGGGTTCAGTTTACGCCTGACCTCATGCCTAGTGATATTACAGGAACACAGATTATATCGTTTGGACAACAGGGAGAGACCGCAATGAGCTTCCAACAAGGGCCTATCTTCGCAAGTATTGTTCTTGCGGATGAGATCAACCGGGCTACGCCAAAGACGCAAAGCGCTCTGCTCGAAGCGATGCAAGAGAGGACCGTAACTGTCGGTAATGATACACATGTGCTCCCGAAACCATTCTTTGTCTTAGCAACACAGAATCCACTAGAGAATGAGGGGACATATCCACTACCCGAAGCACAGCTGGACCGTTTCCTACTTAAAATTCTAGTGCCGTATCCAAGCAGTGAGGAATTAAAGGAAATTGTACGACGCACGACGTCATCTTTTGTTCCAACCATTCAAAAACAAGCTGGGGTAGATGATCTGCTTCAGATTCAGCAAGGAGCCAAAGAAGTTCTGGTAGCAGAAGAAGTACTCGACTATGCGGCACGTTTACTGATGATGACGCACCCAGAGGAGCTATCCTCGCCTGAGGGCGTTAAGAAATATATTCGTTTTGGATCGGGTCCGCGTGGCATTCAATCGATCATTACAGCGGGGAAGGTTAGAGCTGTGTGCCAAGGTCGGATGCATCTATCCACAGGGGATATTCATGCTGTAGCTATTCCTGCCCTTCGTCATCGAATCTTCCTTAACTTTGAAGGTCAAGCCATGGGGATAACCACGGATCAATTGGTTCGAGAAATTATAGATACGATGGGCGCAAAAGCATGAGTATGGATCATTTGCTTCCGCCGGATCTATTGCCGAGATTAGAAAGATTAAGTCTTGGTTCTGGGCGTCGTGTAGCTGGAACTCTACAAGGGAAAAGAAGATCACAGAGAATGGGTTCATCTCTAGAATTTGCTGATTATCGTTCTTATGCACCAGGTGATGATATCAGGCGCTTCGACTGGGGTGTTTACTCACGAACGGGCAAACCTTTCATTCGGCAGTTTATGGATGAGCAGGAGCTGATGGTCAGTATATATGTGGATTGTTCCGCGTCCATGGATTTTGGTAGTGGGGATAAGTCGTCTGAAGGTAAATCCGATGTGCCGGATAAGCTTCATTTTGCGAAGCAACTTGCGGCGGCCATTGGCTACATTGCGCTGTGTTCCTATGAGAGAGTGCAAGCAGCCTGCTATAGTAAGTCACTGGACTCTCGTCTTCCCGTTTTAAGAGGGAGGGGGCCATTCATCGCTTACTTCAATTTTTGCAAAATAGTACGGTGGGAGCCGAAGGTAGTCTCGCTGCTGCTTTAGCAGAGCCAGGGGCATTGCCAAGACTCAAAGGAATGACTTGGGTCTTCTCCGATTTTTGGCTAAACGAAGGGGAAAGCGAGCTTGGGGATGCTTTATCAAGGCTTGTCAGTGCTGGTCAGGAGGTCGTTCTGGTTCAGGTTCTATCACCTTTAGAGCTAGCACCTGCTTTCAGTGGAGATCTTCGTCTCGTTGATAGTGAGCTGGCTACAGGTAAGGATGTCGCTATGACTGGGAAAATCCTACAGGCCTATCATCGTGAGCTAGAGCAATATCAATTATATCTATCACGGTTTGCTGCTGAACGAGGGATTTCTTATGTCATGATTCCTACGGATACATCGCTACATACGGCAATATTTGGACTCCTAGCAAGCTCAGGCCTTGTGGTGAGCTAATCATGTTCTTCTGGAAAGGAGGGGGCTCATGGGGATAGGATCTTGGCTCGGGCTGTGGTTTGGTCTAAGTATTCCAGCGATTCTGCTAATGTATATATTGAAAAGAAAGTTCGTAGATACAAGGGTACCAAGTCATTTGTTATGGAACAGAGTGCTTCGTAATATTGAGGCCAATCGTCCTTGGCAAAAGCTGCAAAACCGTTGGCTGCTTTGGCTGCAGCTACTGGCAGCAGCACTGCTTGTATTTACGTTGATGCAGCCGTATTGGTGGGTATCCGGTGGGAGTAAGGGACATGTGCTTATTGTCGCTGATACGTCCGGCAGCATGAGTGCAGATTCTGGACAAGCGGTTCAAAGTGGTGAAGGGCATTCCTCCAGATTAGAGCTACTTGAAGACAAGATTATGCAGTATATAGACAAAGAAGCACGTGGAAGCGAGATTACCCTACTTAGTATATCAGCTGAACCTAATGTCGTTATTTCCCGGGAAAAGGACAGGAATCGACTGAAAGAGGCTATTAGAGGGTTGAAGCCATTCTATGGTAAAGCGGCCTATCAAGAAACCTTATCTCTAGCATCTGCACTTACGAAGGAAGATAAAGACGCAGAGGTGGTCGTATTTACTGACGAGCAGTGGAAAGGACAGACCGATACGATTTCGTTTCAGGTGCCTACTCGGATTGTCCATATAGGAGAAGGTACTGTGTTTAATGCATCTATTCAACAGTTCGGCATTCAGCAGGGAGAGCGTACCAACGAAGCTGTTGCCGTCATCAGCGGAACGAGTTCAAATAACTCTCCTCTGGAGGTTAACCTATACGGAGACGGCAAGCTGCTTAAGACGAGCTCCGTAACTCTACCCAAAACGGGAGCGTTTACGCTAAAGTTTCGATCACTTGAAAAGGCGGAAGTATACAGACTCCAATTAGATCAAGCTGATGCTTACTTGGCAGACAATGAATCATTTGCGTTTGGTCAAACTCAGGAAACGAATCGCGTACTTTTATTTACGCCAGGTAATATTTTTCTGGAAAAGGCACTTCAATTAACTGGAGCTGAGGTTACCAAAATTTCAACGGATGGTAAGAAAGATGTTGATATCAAGAATAAGGATGTTTCAACAGATGACTCACCTTCGCTACCTGATTTAGCACCCGACCTCATCGTGATGGACGGTCCGGCTCCTGCTTTTACACAAGAGAATTCGTGGAAGCAACTGATCCAGAAGACAGCGCTATGGACAATAGGTGGAAGTGGTAAAGAAATCGAAGTAGGGGGAGAGTCTGCTAAACCGGAGCTCCATCCGGTAACCAGCTATTTGAAGCTGTCTGGTTTATATTTTGGACAAGTTCTTAACTCAAAGGCTCCGGCATGGGGCAAAGCCATTGTTAACGTGGGCTCCTTTCCGGCTGTGTATGCAGGTCAAGATAACGGTGTGCCACGCTTATCCTTTCAATTCGAATTAAAAAATACCGATCTTCCACTGTCTGCTGAATTTCCGATTATGGTGAACAATGCAGTGACATGGCTCAGCTCAGGTAAAGGTAGCGGTTTAGGTCGTGTAACGGCTGGTAATCGGATGGAGATTCCTATCTTACCCGACACGGTTAAGGCACGCTGGGTAGCTAAAGATGGACTGGCACAGCGAAATAATGTAGAAGACATTCCTGCGGAGCAAGGTAAGCAGGGTATACTTTCCTTGCAGTTGGTTCCTGATGTACCCGGCCTGTTTGCTTTTGAGCAAGAGAATAATAAGGGTGAGAAGGTAAGCTCTTATGTGGAATCTACAGTGGATCCTTTCGAGGGGAAGCTATCGCAAACATCTAAGCTTGTGCTTACCTCTTTAGATACTACCAATGTAACATCTTCAACAAAACAGAATACGGAAGCAAAGGATGCGCAACGAACACCGATTTCTTTAATGTGGCTTACGGCTTTACTTGTATTGCTAGTCGTATTGGCAGAATGGGGGGTGTACCAACGTGGGCGTTCAATTTAGTCATCCGTGGTGGTTGCTCCTACTTGTGCCACTTGCAGGTTTTGCGATATACGCTTATAAAACGGATTATAGGTTAGTTGGAGGGCGTAAGAAATGGGCAGTTGCGCTTAGAAGCGCCGTGCTTTTATTACTTGTTCTAATGTTATCTGGACTTCAATCATATAGCGTGATCCATCAGAAGAAAGTCGTATATCTGGTGGATCGTTCAGCGAGTATGCAAGATCATGGGGAACCTTTGGAATGGATTAATAAGTCAGTACAGCATAAAGACAACGACGACACCATTGCCTTGGTGTCTGCTGGACTTGATGCAGCAGTGGAGCAGAAGCCTGTGGATAAGATTCCGGAGTCCCTTCGTTTGGATGCCTCTCTTCAGCGAGAGTATACGAATCTAGAAACGGGACTTATGCTATCGGGTAGCTTACTCGACAGCAAATCAGGTGATGCTCGTATCGTTGTCGTTTCCGATGGGAATGAGAATGTCGGTAGCATGCTGTCTGCGGGAAAGATGCTAAAGGATCGTGGAATTGCAGTCGATGTCTTAAAGGCTAGCGAAACGGTAGTGGATGATGTCGCTGTAGAAGAAGTCAAGGTACCTGAGAAGCTCTATCAGGCAGAGTCTTTTTATGTTGAAGTATTGCTTCGCAGTAATATTAAGGGACAAGCGGAGCTAAGAGTTTACGAGGATAGTCGTGAAATAGGCAAGCAGACCATCGACGTGACAACTGGTGAGAACAGGTATGCCATTAAAGGGCTTGCCAAATCAACAGGACTTCATCGCTATCGTGCAGAAATCCTTATGAATGGGGACAAGCAGTCAGCGAATAATGCCGGGTATGCCTTCACTCGCGTAGATGGACCACCTAAAGTACTTATTGTGGAAGGTACCCAAGGAACATCGGGTAACATTGTATCTGCTCTATCATCTGGCCTCATCGAGCAACAAGTCATTGCTCCAGAAATGTTACCTACAGAGCTTGCAAAATATGCCGCATATGATTCCATTGTCTTTAATAATGTATCCGGAGATCAAATTGGCGGAAGACAGATGGATATGATCGAACAGGCTGTAAGAAGCTATGGTATTGGTTTTATGATGGCTGGGGGCGAGGATAGCTTTGGCATGGGTGGCTATTTCAAGACCCCAATTGAAAAAGCATTGCCTGTTTCGATGGAGCTACAAGGGAAACGTGAAATTCCGTCGCTTGGCCTCATTCTCGTGATCGACCGTTCTGGAAGTATGAGTGGTGATAAGATTGAGCTGGCGAAGGAAGCTGCGATCCGCACGGTAGAGCTGATGCGTTCTAAAGATGTAGTGGGGGTGGTGGCTTTTGACGACCAGCCATGGTGGGTTGTTCCTCCGCAAAAGCTGACGAATAAACAGGAAGTTATGTCTCAGATTCAATCGATACAGCCTAACGGAGGTACGGATATTTATCCAGCAACAGCCTCGGCTGTTGAAGAGATGCTGTTAATTAAGGCTCAGCGCAAACATATTATCCTGATGACAGATGGTCAATCGGCAGGCAACAGTGGATATGACGACTTAATTGAACAGATGAATCATAATAAAATTACCATGTCCACGGTAGCGGTAGGTCTGGACGCAGATGTTAACTTGCTTCAGAACCTTGCTGAACAAGCAAAAGGTCGCTATTACATGGCAGAGGATGAGACAACCATTCCTGCGATATTCAGCAGGGAATCAGCTATGATGTCCAAATCGTATATTGTCGAAAAGCCTTTTGTTCCTGCTACTCAAGATGGAGGAGACTGGAGCACATTATTTGCAGACGGTGTACCTAAAATTTACGGTTATGTGGGGACAACGGCTAAATCGACTGCGCAGACCGTTCTCACGAGTCCAGAGCCTGACCCGCTGCTAGCACGTTGGCAATATGGATCTGGCCGTTCCGTGGCATGGACGAGTGATCTGATGGGGAAATGGTCCAAGGATTGGGTGGCTTGGCCATCATTTTCTAATATTTTAACGCAAATGATTAAATGGACATTTCCTCAATTTACAGCATCTCCATATGATGTCCAAACACAAGTGCAAGGTAACACGGTGCAGATTCAAGTTACAGGTAGTGATCAGGAGGAAGCACCGGATCAGTTGCAAGCTGTATTGACGGGAGAAGATCTTAAGGAACATAAGGTGGATTTGATTCAAGAAGCACCCGGTGTATATTCAGGTGAGATGGACGTGGATAAACCTGGTTCATTTCTAATGTCGTTGACGGATCAAGCTGGGGGTAACCATGTTGCCCCGGGTAGTGGAATTGTCGTTCCTTATTCTCCGGAGTATCGCTTAAGTGAGGGGAAGTCAGAGGATGATTTGACGCGATTAGCCGAAATGACTGGGGGCGGGTGCTGGATTGGGAGCATCCAGAGCAGCTTTTCGCAGCAAAATCCCGCGCAGGCAAGGATCTGCATGATCTCAGCTATTTGCTGCTCGTGCTGGCCTTGCTGCTCTGGGTAGCGGACATTGCTGTTCGCCGCCTGGCGCTCCCATGGGGCGCCATAGCGGAGCGCACCGCCGCCATCCTGCGGCGGCGG
>NZ_BAVZ01000035.1 GCF_000576305.1 Paenibacillus pini JCM 16418
GTCATTTTGAAACTGACGAGATTAATAATCTCTATTTGCGCTCCACCATTTATCCAGCCTGACGGCATGGACCAAATGGTCTCGCTTTAGATTTTGCAAGCAAAATCTTTACTCACTCGTTGTTCAGTTTTCAAAGATCAATTTCTCTTTCGTTGTCGCTCATTTATCTCAGCGGCAACTTTTATAATATATCATGTTGCCCATTATTTCGTCAAGTGTTTTTTTCGAGATTTTTCATTTTCTCGCTTTGACCCTTGATGCAACAGTGTATGTCTTTTAATGGGGCGAGATATAATTTATCACATATCTTGTACTCGAGTCAACAACATTTTTCAATTAAATTCGACCTCTTACAAAGTACCCTAAAGTTGAGAAACATATGCAAGCTAGCAATTGAAGTCATCACTGCTTTTAACAATGAAATTTATAATATCAAGAACACCCAAATAAAAAATAAGGGAGAGGATTTACGCCTCACCCTTCCCGCTATATAACTTAAGCATTAGCTAATCTACGCAATAACAGATCTCCTGAGCGCCATATCCAGCGTGTTCACTCCAAACGGGTAACTCCTTAATTAAGGAACGATTCACCAACTTACGTAGTACTAACGGCAATTCATTACTTACTATTGAGAGTTCAGGATGATGAATAAGCTCATTTATTGTCCATGGGTGAGAACGACTGCCCATGATTTGCATAAGAGAATTAGAACATTGAGACATTTTGGACATCACGGAGAATTCACAAGCTAATAATACAAGTTCAACGCGTTGTTCCAAAGTCTCTGTACTTAATGTTAGTTCTTCATATAACTTGTGAATTGCTGTATTTCTACTTCGTACCTGCTCCCACACAACAGGCTCCGGGAATATCCCACGCTCAATTAACTCAATACTAGCCCAATGCTTGAGCGAATCAAGAACACTATGATAAGCATCCATAATATGACCATCCTGCATATGACGCTTAGCATCTACATACATCCATAAAAAACGCGCAAACTCAAAAAACATTTTCTGATCCCGCAAAGGTTGTACGAATTCTCTGTATTCCTGCCGCAGCTGTGCAAGCCTGTTATCAGAATCCTTGATGATCTCTCCCTCTAAAAAACATTTAACTAGATCATTCTTCTCCCTAGCAATCAACCATCGCTGCAATGAATCTCGATTAATATGCTGTACCTGACACCGCAATTCTCCAGCCATCGTATGTTCTACTAACGGTTCCATTTCGTCCTGCTCATGCACAATCAGAACTAATAAATCAAAATCATGGAGCAAAGAACCATCAAATTTATGGCCTTGTTGACGATATATAATGGTACCCATGGCATCGACATCAACCGACTCTCCATAAAAAAAAGACAAGTTGGACAAATATAAGTCTCCCTCCATGCATTCCTTGGCGAAATTATACCAATTCAGTTATAATATATTTCTACATGTCCATGTCAGTTCCTTCTTTTTGAGAATACAACTAATTCAATGATTGGAGCTAATTATTCATGAGATTTAAAACAGCAAAAATAAACGCATTCCGCACATGGGGACTGCTTCTTACGATGATCGGCATGGGACTGATGGTACTTGGAACAGCGGGAATCGTATTCTGGGGTCACGCTGGAAGAATCGTGGCAGCCATCGGACTTGTCATTGGACTATTTGCTATGATGGGCAGCTTAGGTATCTATTTCTGGGCGGGCATGCTCTCTACAAGTGCTATTCAAGTCGAATGTCCAGAGTGCCATAAACAAACTAAGATGCTTGGAAAAACTGATCGTTGCATGTTTTGCAGAACCATACTCACAACAGATATCCAGCAGGCTAGTATTACAGCAGAAGAACTTGAATCACGTCAGGAGCAGTCGAAAGCTGCTAGTTCTACACTGAATCAATAAAATGAAATGAAAAGCCGGTCTCCTCAAGGGGACCGGCTTTTCATTTCATTTGAAACTGTATTTACATAATAGAATAAGTTCTAGGGTTTAACGGAAATCTCTTTTAATACATTCCAAGCCTCGACAGTACCCATACTACGGGTCCAAGCCGCAATGCCGCCCAAATTCATCGATTTAGCTAAATCAACTCTTGCCTTAAGCGAAGTAGCATCCTCAATCCATATCTTCTTAAGCACACCATCTTCAGTGTATTCTACATAGTTTTGCTGTACATCGTCCATAAACTGTGGCTTCAGTTTCCTAGTGGCTAAGATATCACTTACCGTCTTCATCCCTACGGCTTTGGAAGAAACTTTCACCTTACCGTCCTTATTCTCTTCCGACCATATTCGTGTGTATAACGGTACAGCAAGAACAAGTTTCTCTGGAGGCACTTGGTCCTCATCCAGTACTTTACGAATCGCCGCTTCTGTCCAAGGTAGTGATGCAACCGAACCCGCCTTAGGACTGGCCGCCCAATGCTCGTCATATGCCATAAGCATAATGTAATCTGCAGCCTCCGCCAGCGAACGGCGATCTAAGAAACGAGACCACATTTCGCTGTTGGATTTAGGTGTAACATCGACTGAGAGAATTAAGCCTTGCGCTTGCGCGAGCGGCTTCATCTCTCTGACAAATTGTGAGATATTAGGGCCATCTTTCGTTTTAACATTTTCAAAATCGATATTGATTCCATCCAGCTTGTACAATTCCGCAAACTGAAGCATCTGTTCCATGATATTTAATCGTGTCTCATAAGTAGCCATCGCATTAGTCGTAATGTCAGGATCGAAGCTATTGTTCAGTAGTCCCCATACATCTATATTACGTGAGTGCGCCTTTGTTACATATGCGGTATCCGCCTGACTATGCACATTACCTTTACCATCAATTACACTGAACCACGTCGGACTAACTACATTTATACCGGAAATCTGATCAATAACGGACGTATCAGGTTTTCGCTGATACACTGCCTCCCATGCTAGATTAACAGGCTTTCCTTCCCAACTACGCTGAGCGGGTGTTTGTGGATTGGGTGGAGCATCGATCGTCTTCTTTTCTCCCAAGGTTATATCCTTCTTCTGAACGTAACCCGCATACCCATTATCCATTTGTGCAAAATACCACTCGCCCTGTGTATCCCAGATGTATAGCTTTGTTCCCTTAGGCATATCTGCAAAGATGGGCTCATGAATCGAAGCACCTTTTCTTAGAGCAATCTTGTCATTATCTTCACCTGAAGAAACAGTACCCATTTGTATGATGTCCCCGGCTTTCATAAGAAGCACAGCGCCTGTTGTTTCATTTTCATGAGTAGCTATCCCATATAACTCTTTAATAGGCTGAACAGGTAAATACAACGTACCTTGCAGCTCTTCTGGAGCAAATCGAAGCTTGATCGGCTTGTTATTAAGCTCAGCGTTGGTCTGACCCGTCTGTAGATGCATCAATTGCCGTAATGTTGTTAGAATCACTGACTTCGTTCCTTCTTCATAACGAATGTTAGGGTCAACCGTCTCCTGCAATATAGGCAGAGGTAACTTCAATTGTTCAGCCGATCCATCTGCAGGTTGCTCCAGCATCTTCCCTTTTACAAAGATTGGTTTGCTTAGTCCTTTCCAGTTAGGTGTCTCATGATTAGAATTCGGAAGCACCTGAGTAACAATCAGATATCCAGCTAGTGTAAATACCAAACATATCGTAAACCAAATCGTAAACCGCCTGCCTGCAGACGAACGTAATCGTTGTCGTTTTCTATTCAAATTGATAATCCTCCAACCATTCCCATTTGTAAAATATCTCTCAAAAAAATAAAAACGTGAAGAATCCTATTTAGGAATCCGCACGTTTCACAATAATGATTAATGAACTTTGCATGATTTGCAAATTCCATATAGCTCCATCCTGAGGCCCTTAACCTGAAAGCCGGTGCTTTCTTCAGCCGTATGCTCTACATCTGCTAAGGAGGGGTAACTGAAATCCTCAATTTTGCCGCACTTCTCACATATCACATGGTAATGATCAGAAACATTAGCATCAAAACGACTTGAACTATCACCGTATGTTAGTTCATGGACCATACCCGCTTCCATAAACATTTTCAAATTATTATATACCGTCGCAACACTCATGCTTGGAAATTTCGGCTCCAGAGCACGGTAAATTTCATCCGCAGTCGGATGGCTCATGCAATCCATCAAATAAGCCAAAATAGCATGACGCTGGGGCGTAATCCGGACACCGGTTGTTTTCAATTGTTCTAATGCACTTTGAACACGCGTTGCCATCAAGCCCACCACCTTATCATCTTCAACAAATAAATTTTATTAGTACCTATATTCTACGTTTATCCTTGGATTATTGTCAATGTAACTAGACTTGTCTATTCGTGCCAACGATAAAAATACAGCTTGTTTCAAGATTTATTCACATTTAAATCACTGTTACCTTCAACATGGACGGAATAGTCAGGAAGTCCGATTTGTCCTGATATTTTCTTCTTATCAACAATGAATTCTGGGAATACATTATGAATATCACCATAACTGATTGTACCATCTAATTCATAATTTCCAATTTCGGGTAGGTCAATGTTTAGCTCGCCAACAGCACTATAGATGTCCCAGTTACCGCCGACAACACCTGATTTGGCAGTTATGCCGCCATTAAGTGATTCGGCATTCAGGTCAAAATGCGCTCCATCCACATAGATATTCCCGTTCTTCGTGCTCGCCTTGATATTCCCTAATGCGCGAATAACAGATACATTACCTACCTGCGTGGAAATATCTGAGTCCTCAGTGATATCCGTAATCTCCATGTTCCCACGATTCGTACTCAAACGAATGGAGCCTGTAATCGAAGTTGCCTGTACAAGGCCGTTTAACGTTTTTCCCTTAATATTACCACGCACATTGATTAAACGAAGCTCCCCATTCGCACTTTCGAGAGAGATACTATCAATCGCTTCAACCTTATTCAGTACAATACTTCCGTTCAACGTGCTCACACTAAAATTAAATCGTCTGTCTTCTGGCAATATAATATTCAAATTCATACGTGGTTGCCTTTTACCAGACTGTCCGTAAGACTTACCTTTCGTTTGAATGCTGATTGCTGTTCCTTCACTTACTTCGACATTTGAAAGGTTGGCCACTTCATCCGCTTCCGGACCCGTAATTTGATCCACCCATACCTCAGTTCGGACTTCAATATTCTGGACAGGGCCACGTTGGAGCGTAATGTCGCCATTAATGTTGTCCACTGTAACATCCTTGGTTTCCATTGTCACCGGAATCACCCTCATGGGCTTATCTTCTTTTTTACCTTCTTGTTCACTGTAATCTACTCCGGCAGCAGTCAAATTCAGACTTACCTTATTCCAGATATGCAAATAGTGCTCTTGCTGTGTTACAAAAAATACCGATGCTGTAAGGAGTACGCATAGAAGCATTCCACCGATATCAAGATGAAAACTTCGCCAAGCCGCACCCTCATTTTTATGAAGGACAATATACATTATGATGTACTCCATCCCCCATGCTACAGCGATCCAAGGCCACCATTTCAGCAAGAGCATCATATGCTCTGTCCCATTAAGCGCATCAAGTAGTAACAGCACTCCAGCCGCGATCAGCAAAAGAAGAGCAGTATACCGGCCTACACGAAGCTTGTGTTTGCGGTTTATCGTATTCAGATGCACAGCATGTTTTTTACGGTACAGTAGAAACGTTTCGCGCACAGCCCACACCGAACCTACTAACAACATAATGACCGCGCAAGCCACTTCACCATAATGACTAAAGAAAAACTCAAGCCATGGTGGCTTCTCATACAATAAAACCAAAGCTATTCCGCTTGCTATGAGCATAACACCGAAAAACAGACCTCGCTCTAGTAAAAAAGGATCATGCATAGTAGCCTTTTGTTCAGCCTTAGAGACATCATGTTTACGATGAATAATGACGAAATCTGCAGTTTGAAGAACATCATATACGTTATAAAAATAAACAACGGGGATGGTAAGCCCCAATATAATAAGTAAAGGAACATTAATCTGCATGCCGATGGAAGAAAAATAAAGCAAAGCCGAAACATCAAGCAAGAGAGCAATAATGAAAGTTATCCCTTTGCGAAAAAGTCCTAAATAAATATGTCCAAGTCCAGGACAAATTGCCGCGAGTAAACCCGCTGTGAATTTACGTTTTCGGGAAAATAGACGGCGACTACGAATTTTTTTGCCTTTTGTCGAGTGAAGTTGTCGCTCTACGGGATGCATCTGACTCAGCTCCTTTTGTCCATAATACCCGGTGCAACCTTTGTTTAAATAGTACCCTAATCCTATATCCCATTAACAGGTAAAAAACTGGATACCATACATACAGAAAAACTCCCGAAACCGGGAGTCTAAACAAAGATCTCAATAGATCTTATTTTATTCATTAATCTAAGGATACCATAGAAACACCCGCTAGTTCTCGAATGTGCGATGCCAGATGAAGGGAATTCACATTATATTTGCTCAGAGCATGTAATGTAATTTCCAGCGTAGTTGTAGGGGGCTGTAGCTCACCATAGGGTACGGTAGCTCGCTCATTTACAATCAGTTTTTTGACAGTAATACCTTCCCGATCAAGCAGAGCTGAAATGTCATCTAACAGCCGAGGTGAGGATATCGCATAAATGGTAATAAGGTGTAGCTTGCTACTGCGAATGTAACGCTGCTCAATTTTATTAAAGACCACTAATGTTAACAAAATCAGAACCGTAGCCGTTATCGATGCGAAATAAAATCCCGCACCTACGGATAACCCCACCGCGGCTACAACCCAAACCGAAGCTGCTGTTGTCAAACCTGTAATAGATTTGCCGGTGAACAGAATGGTGCCTGCTCCTAAAAATCCAATACCTGTAATGACTGCAGAAGCTAAACGTGCTGGGTCAATCCGAATGTTCGCTTCGTTTACAAATTCCGCAAAGCCATATATAGAAAGCATAATAATAAGAGTTGAGCCCATACAAACCAATATATGTGTTCGAAGTCCTGCTGCATGGTTAGAGCGCTCTCTCTCCAGTCCTACGAGGCCACCCAGAAGCATGGATAATAATAAACGAAGCAAAATATGAGCATTGTCAATATACCATGGATCTTGCAAAATCCGATCTCCCCTATCGTTGCCGACTAAATATTCTTATGGAAGGTGGTTAACTCTACCCCTGGGGCTACTGTAAAGGTATCAAAGGGGACAAAGCCATACTTAACATATAAAGAGAATGCGGGCCTATTCTTTGCCCCAGTAGATACGATAAATCGTTCAATATCTGGATGATGATCGAATACATATTGAATTAATTGTCCAGCAATTCCTTTACGAAAATGATTGGGGTGCACCATCATGCGGGTGAGCGTTAGTGAGCCCTTGGATTCACTTTCCACAGCTACAGCTCCAATTAAGTTTCCTTCCTCATCCAATAGGCCATAGAAGATTTCTTTAAGAGCACGCAAACTCTCATGGGTATCCAGCAATGGAGGGATATCCATGAATCCGATGATCTCCGCCTCTAAACGGTAGGCAATCTGCTGCAAATTCCAAATCTGATCGATAATGTCTTCATTTTGCAACGACAGTTGTTTTATCATATTCCGCTTCCCCTCGTTAGTTTACCTATAACGAATATAAAATAAAAAAGGGCTTGCCCGATCGGACAAGCCCACAGAACTGTCTATTTCTTAGCGGCTCAACACTTCCGCCAGCAATTGATTGACGAGTGCTGGATTAGCCTTGCCCTTACTTTCTTTCATAACCTGACCAACCAGGAAGCCAATCGCCTTCTGCTTACCAGCTTTGAAATCTTCAACGGATTGAGGATTAGCTGCAACAACCTGTTCTACAATTGACTTAATTGCACCTTCATCACTAATTTGAACGAGACCCTTTTCTTCAACGATTTGCTGCGGTAGCTTACCGCTTTCCAGCATTTCCTTAAAGACGGTTTTAGCGATTTTGTTACTGATCGTCCCCTTATCAATCAAGCCGATCATTTCGCCTAGTCCTTGACCCGTAATTTTAACTTGCGACAACTCAAGCTATTACTGTTCAGATATCCTAACAGTTCACCCATAATCCAGTTCGATACAGCTTTGGCATCGGATGTATATTTAAGACTATCTTCAAAAAAGTCAGCGAGCGGCTTGGATGAAGTGATTACCTGTGCATCATAATCAGGCAATCCGTATTCGGCTGCATAACGCACCTTACGTGCATCCGGAAGTTCTGGGATCGATGCACGAACACGATCTTTAAAGTCCTGATCGATATGCATCTTCACGAGATCTGGGTCTGGGAAATAACGGTAGTCATGTGCCTGTTCTTTACCGCGCATCGTAAGCGTCTTACCCTTCGCTTCATCCCAGCGACGAGTTTCTTGAACAACGACTCCGCCCTCATCCAATATTTCAGCTTGACGGAATTCTTCATACTCCAAGCCTTTTTGTACACCGCGGAATGAGTTCATATTCTTAAGCTCTGCTCTCGTGCCCAGCTTCTGCTGACCCACTGGACGCAAACTGATGTTAGCGTCACAACGTAAAGATCCTTCTTCCATCTTCACATCGGAAACACCGCAATATTGCATGATGGCCCGAATCTTTTCCAAATAAGCGCGCGCTTCTTCTGGTGAAGAGATTTCCGGCTCGGATACGATTTCAACAAGGGGTGTTCCGACACGGTTAAAGTCAACCAATGACGCGTATCCTCCGTCGACATGCGTCAGCTTTCCAGCATCCTCTTCTAGATGAAGGCGGGTAATGCCAATGCGTTTCTTCTGACCGTTCACTTCAATATCAATCCAGCCGTTCTCACCGATCGGTTGATCAAATTGTGAAATTTGATAGGCTTTAGGGGAGTCTGGATAAAAGTAATTCTTGCGGTCGAATTTACTGACATCTGCGATGGTACAGTTAATAGCCATCGCTGCTTTTATGGCATATTCCAAAGCCTGACGATTGAGTACAGGCAGAACGCCGGGATGACCCAGACAGATGGGACAAGTATGTGTATTGGGCGGAGCACCGAATTCTGTAGAGCAGCCGCAAAATATTTTGGACTCTGTATGAAGCTCAACGTGAACCTCAAGTCCGATAACCGTTTCATATTTGGATGTAGACATCGAATTCCCTCCTTTTCTCTATGAATCTACAGCGTTGGACGCTGTTTATGGTGATCGGTATGTTGCTCATAAGCATGGGCTACACGTAGTACAGCCGATTCATCAAAAGCCTTACCGATAATTTGCAGACCTACAGGTAATCCGTCAGCAAGTCCACACGGAATACTGATCGCCGGAACACCGGCAAGGCTCACTGGAATCGTCAAGATATCATTGAGATACATCGTTAGAGGATCATCTACCTGCGAACCCAATTTAAAGGCTGTAGTTGGTGCAGTTGGCCCAATAATAACATCGTACTTCTCAAATACTTGATCGAAGTCACGTTTGATTAATGTACGCACCTTCTGAGCCTGCAAATAATAAGCATCGTAATACCCTGAGCTCAGCGCATAAGTACCTAGCATGATACGACGTTTCACTTCAGGACCAAATCCCTGACTACGTGACTCATGATATAGATCCAGCAAGTTACTTGGATTCTCCGCCCGGACACCATAACGAACGCCATCAAAACGAGCAAGGTTCGATGATGCCTCTGAAGAAGCTAATAAATAGTAAGTAGCCACTGCGTAATCGGTATGCGGAAGGGATACTTCCTCCCATACCGCTCCAAGGTCCTCAAGCACTTTAAGAGCAGACATCACTTTTTCTTTCACAGATGCATCGATGCCTTCACCCATGTATTCTTTAGGTACTGCAATCCGAAGACCTCGAATATCACCCGTAAGTGAACTTAGATAATCCGGTATTTGCACATCAGCTGATGTCGAATCCATTTTGTCGTATCCAGCAATGGCTTGAAGTACATATGCAGAATCTTCAACATTCTTCGTTACAGGACCGATTTGATCCAAGGAAGATGCGAAAGCGACAAGTCCGAAACGTGAAACGAGTCCGTATGTTGGTTTGAGTCCGACAACTCCGCAATAAGAAGCGGGCTGGCGAATCGATCCGCCAGTGTCGGATCCAAGGGTGAAATATGCTTCACCAGCAGCCACTGCTGCAGCTGAACCACCACTTGAACCACCAGGGACGCGGTCTAAATCCCATGGATTATGTACGGGGTGAAAGCTTGAATTTTCATTCGATCCGCCCATGGCGAATTCATCCATGTTCAGCTTACCAAGTGTAATTGCATCTGCTTCGCGCAATTTACGGGTAACTGTTGCATCATACACAGGATTAAAGTTGGAAAGAAACTGACTTGCACAAGTTGTACGCAGTCCTTCCGTTACAATGTTATCTTTAATTCCGGCAGGCAGACCAAACAATAGACCCCGCTCCTCACCAGCAGCAAGTTTATCATCTAATCTCCGGGCAGCGTTTCTTGCGCCCTCCTCGTTTAACGTCAAATAAGCGCCTACACGTCCATCACGCTCACTAATCATTTTGAAAGTCTGATTTACAAGCTCAAGCACGGAAAGTTCCTTGGCATTCAGCTTATTATGTAATTCCTGTAATGTATTATCCAGCAAACTCAATTGATGTTCCTCCTTTCAATATGATCTCTATTCCAATACAGCAGGTACTTTAAATTGGTTGTCTTCTTCGTCTGGTGCGTTTAATAGTACTTTTTCGATCGGTAAGCTTTCGCGCTGCTCATCATTACGCATTACATTGCTTAAATGAAGCACATGCGTTGTTGGTTCGATACCTTCGGTATCCAGTTCATTTAATTGGTCGGCATATTGTAAAATGGCATTCAACTGTTCTGTGAACATTTGCTCTTCATCTTCGCTCAAATTAAGCCGAGCCAGCTTGGCCACATGCTGTACATCTTTTGTCGTAATACTCATTAATTGAATTCCTCCTTGGTCCTTCTTACATTTAAAGGATTAAAGCCTTAAGGATAACGTTTCTAATTATATTGTAGAACCTGCGACAATTCAATCCATGCCCTGACGATTCCAGTGTAACAAAAAAAAGAATCGGCATATAGCCGATCCTTTCATTTCTAAATCCATGCACGTAAGTTCACTTGTTTAATGAAATCCGCTTGGGACAATATCTCAGGTGCAGTCTCTTCCTCTTCTTCATCTTGCTCAAGCTCGCCGTTCATCACTTGATGAAACAGCTCCTCATTATATGTCGCAAGGGCGTAATCGATCAGCGCTTCCCGCGTGGTCATCTCAACTTCATGCTGTATGAGCAATTCTTCTGGCTCTACATCGGTCGATGGCACAAAAAAATTACGGTTAATCTTCGGTACACGGATGACATAATCGAACGCATTGTCCGGATTCCGGTCATAGGCGATTAGAAAACCGTAATCTCCTATGGGAAGGTTCTGTTCAAAGGCGTCCGCGACGATAACAATCTTTTCCCCTAATTGCAGCATCGTCAACCTCCTAGATGTCTATCATATTGTCTGTATAGTCTACTAAAAAATAGTAGCTATGTCTACGGCCTCACAAATAAAAAAAGAATCATCTGCACAAGGTACATCAGGCATACGACCATGGAAATAAAAAGCACACAAACCGGGATCATTCCGCAGCTTGCATGCTTTGTTGGTTAATTAAGAGCTAAAAGTAACAATATTGTCATTGTAACAATGTCTTGTACGTTTGTCTAGTATAAAGTACCCATGCGATGTCGAAAAATTGTCAAGCTCAACGGACATAAGGATTATTCGCACGTTCATAACCGATCGTCGTTCTTTGACCATGACCAGGGTAAACCTTCACTTCATCTGGAAACGTAAATAGTTTATTTTGAATCGAATCCATAAGATCCCGTTCCCTACCCCCATACAGGTCCGTACGCCCAACGCCCATTTTAAACAGGACATCGCCGGAGAACAAATCATTGCCACACAAAAAGCTGACGCTTCCTGGGGAGTGCCCTGGTGTATGGTACACGCTAAATGTATGACCGATCAGTTCTAGCTTCTGACCTTCATCTAAACTGTATTCAGCTGGCTCTGTCGTTAAAGGCGAAGTAACTTGAGGCCAGTTCTGCGAGCCATTAAGCTTGGGATTCATCAACCAGTCGCTCTCCATGTCATGCAGATAAACAGGACAGCCCTTAAGCTTACGGATTTCTTCGACTCCGCCCATATGGTCGAAATGAGCGTGCGTGAGCAGAATGGCATCCACCTTCAGATGTTCTATCCGCTTAATAAGCGCGCCAGGGTTCATACCAGGATCAATAATAACTACATGTTCTGGGTCTTCGCCAGTAAGTAAATATGCATTGGTCTGCAAAGGACCTAAGCAGAAAGATTGTATGTTTAGCATGATGTGATTATAAACCCGAAATCAGTTCACGAAGTTCTTGAATAACAACCTCATGGAATTCGGTTCCTTCCCCATATGCTGCGATCAGTCTTTACGAACTTCGGTCATCTTATCTTGGTAGTCAGGTGCTTCACGATCAGGGTTTTCTTTCTTAAAATTAACCATCACTTCTTGAACATGTTTCGGACGAGGACCCCAGTGTCCTAACACATATCCGCCTGTATCAAGGAAAATAACGATAGGTACACCTCTACCACCCATCGTCAAAAACTGATCCATTACATCAAAGTTTTCTTCCAAGATCAAAACTTCAGTTGGAATGTCCGCTGTTTCAAGAGCCCGAAATACAACGGGGACGTTACGCACAACATCGCCACACCAATCAGCAGCCAGAATCATAACCCGCAGATCATCCCGAAATTTCAAGCTTTCAAAAAATTCACGATCACTTTCATTAGTCCAAGAAAACTGCTCATAACCGGATATAAAAGCTTCTTGATTCTTCTGCATGCCCTCCATAAACTGGCTTGGAGATATTCCTGTATCAAGCTTATTTGCTAAGTTCTTACTCATTCACTTTTCCCTCTTTTCCCTTGGATATCATCCATTTAATTAAGAAATATATAATTAATAACGCAAGTGCAACTAATAGAATAGGTGTTATATACGGAGCAGCCTTCTCATCAATATTCTCCCACTGGTCGCCCATCATCCAACCCAAATATACAAACAAGGCAGACCATGGAATAACCGCGAGCGTGGTGAGTAGTGTGAACTTTCCTAAGTTCATTTTGGACATCCCCGCAGGTATGGAAATGGCATGACGAACAACAGGAATGAAGCGAGCTGTAAAAATTACACCTGTCCCATATTTAGTGAACCAATGTTCCGCATAATCAATGTGTTTCTTTTTAATGAAAATGTACTTACCGAACTTATCCAGTACAGGCCGACCTCCGTAACGTCCAATCCAATACACGAACAATTGAGCAATGACGCCTCCGATCGTACCAAACACAACGGCTCCGAAGTAATTAATGTGCCCACTCGATACTAGGAATCCTCCATAAGCAAGTACGATCTCACTGGGAATGACCTCAATCATTAATCCCAGCATAATTCCAAAATAACCTAACGTTTGGATCCAATGAAACAATTGATTAATAATGTCCGATAATAGATGCACTTTGAACCCTCTTTCTACGTGTTCTGCATTCGGAAAGTCTGATTACCCTTAAGAAGTTTGTCCTGCTTCTAACCTATTCTAGCATATGGTTCCGCATGACAGCTACCTCCGCCTAATTGCTTGCTCAAAGTGTCTTTGTAGGGCATTTGCGCATATGGTGTGGAAAAAAGGAGTGAGTCCTATTGCCCCCAATTCCTCAAAACAAAAGGCCAACCCTACCTTCTCCAAGAGGTATCCGCAGAGCTTGTAGCAAAGAACTGTACCGCGCCATTAAACGTTTAAAAGTTCATATCCCCTCCGATCTGCTTAAGCAAGGCGAGGAGCTTTATTACCGTAAAGTCATCGGCAAATTACTTTGGATTCATGAAAACCATAGTAATCGAAAATTGTTATGTACGTGGTGGGAAGAAGAAGTTGCCGGCGAACTTGCTAGTTTATGGCAGGTAGATGAGACTAAGCTATGCACTGCTTTTCGAGATGCCTATGGAGGTTAACATCACGAAGTAAAATGCTAATGAGAAGCTGCAAGGGCAAGGCCCATCTTATTAAGCTGAGTAGCCCACATCTGTGCCTCCGATGTCAAACGGAATTCTCTATCATTTCGAATCGGATTGCGTAAGATATGCCCTGCCTTCTCCTTATAATCAAGATATAACTTTGCCCCAATTTGAATGATGCGACGAGCCTCTGATCGATGACCATCGGCAAGTTCTTCGCGTGCTAATCGAACGATAATTCCCAGACTCTTCGTTGACTGTTCAGCATTAAAGAGGTCATAGTGCCTGCCTGAACGAATCCAGGTAATGGCCTCCTCTGCATCTCCTAGACGGCTGGCGTTATTCGCCAGCTCCCAGACCAGAGCCGCGTGTCCGGGATTATAGGACAAGCTCTCTGTGAGAACGACTTTGGCCTCCTTAGCCGGAAGTACGCTTGCCAAATCCAAGGCCGTACTGTAGTCGGCAGGATTCCATTGCAGTGAAGATTTCAACAGAGCAATAGCTCGGAGGTTGTTCCTTTCGTATAAGGCCTGATCATGTTGTGTATTAGCCATTTGTCCTCGGAAGGCAACAACGGTTAAAGCCGCCGTTATCACTAGCCCCATGCTAACCATACTGATGATGGCATTTCTCAGGACTACCGAGCGTCCATTCAATTGAAAATCAGCAAGCCCTGATTTGGCGGTCTGTGGACTAGCTGCCTGACCTATTAACACAAACATTAATAGCCAGATTAGGCCAAAACTCCAGTCTATATCTGCGATGCTATGCAAAACGATTACACCATAAGCAGGAAGTAACAGGCGGTTATTTCTCCAGAGTAGCCATCCTGCTGAGATAATCAACATAAGAATCATCATTAAACCAACCACACCGGTATTCAGCAGGATATCCATGTAACCACTATGTACCTGATTCCCTACGTAAGGCTGCGATTGAACAGCACGGTACGACATGCGCCAAGTATCACCGCCTTGCCCGAACCATGGCGCCTGCTCTACAAGCTTCCACGCGTCACGGTACATCGCTCCACGTGCGGAGACCGTGCTGTAATTTGCGGTGATCCGCTCACGCACGGTCCAGAAGACCGCGGCTGCGCCCGCGGTCCACAGCATACCAGCCGCCGCCAAGGAAAAGCGGCGGCCAAGAGCGCCTGCGGCTTCGCCGCG
>NZ_BAVZ01000034.1 GCF_000576305.1 Paenibacillus pini JCM 16418
CGCATATACTGCTTCATTTTTGAAGATTAATCTGATCTAAACTTTGACCTTTTAATTCAAAAATACAATACTCACTAAACTTTTTAGTGGATTTCCCCTCGCGTAATCTAGGAACTCCCCATTTTATAGGATATTTATTATGACTTTCAACATGATTTGCAACCATTTCTGCAAATTGTACTTCTTTATGAATTAAATTATGATATATCTTTAGTAACCCAAAAAGATTGGCTTTAACAATATCTGAGGTTATAACCAGTGCTGCATTATTTTCATTCAGAATTAGTGTAATTCGGATTTTCCATCCGAATCCGATGGGGCGATTTTTCTCCCTTTCGATATATTGTTCAAACAATTCGAAAGTAGCAACTTCTTCGATCGCAAGAAAAAGATCAACATGATCTAGCTTTGCTGATTTATCTAAAATCATTGAAACTTCGTCTTTTGTTAAATCACTCACAACTAACACGTTCGTGTTAGTTGAAGTTTGTACTTCATACTTGGACTCAAGGACATTTGCCATATTGTTCTCTCCTCTATTTTGCAGAATAACCAGCATCGACCGTAATAGTTGTACCTGTTACTCTACTAGATTCGTCGCTTCCTAACCAAATGGTAGCTTCAGCAACATCTGTCGGCGAAACAACCGTGTTCATTGCCACAGATTGCAAATCAATTTCTTCCTGTTCCCCTAATAGAATGCCTAAAGAATCAGCTACTACTTTGGTCATACTTCCATCAACAAATTCATCATCATATACAGGGCCAGGGCAAATTGCATTAACTCTAATGTTATCCATGGCATAATCCAATGCGGCAGATTTGGTTAATCCAACTAATCCGTGCTTTGACGCAACGTATCCGGCAAAATGTTTATATCCCAAGAGTCCCGCTGTTGAAGCGATATTAATGATACTTCCTACTTGTTGTTTTAACATAATCGGTGCTACACATTTTATAACTCTCCATGGCCCAGACAAATTAACATTGAGTAAAATATCCCATTCGTCACTAGAATAATCATGTGTTGGTTTACCTGCTGGAGCACCAATTCCTGCGTTATTGATCAGGACATCAATTCTTCCAAATCGATCAACTGCATCCTGGACTAAAGCAGAAACCTCTTCTACTTTAGTCACATCAGCATGCTTTTTTAACACATTTACCCCAAGCCTTTTACAAACTTTCTCTGTGTCATCCAGTTGACTTGTTCTAGAGAGATCATACGGTACAGAGTCAATGTTTCTCTCTACATCTGAAATAATTACGTCCGCACCCTCTTCAGCAGCTTTAATTGCACAAGCTTTCCCTATTCCTCTGCCAGCACCGGTAATTAGTACGACCTTATTCTTTAATCTATCCAATTTTACTCACTACCTTCTAAATTATTTAACAAGCTTTGTTCTACGATCTGGAGTGCACGATCTGCTTTCTGAAGCAAATACATATGTTCACCTTCAACTTGATAGAGCTCGTAATCTTTACTAGTGTGTGACTTCCATTTTTCAACCTCATCCTTGCTTACAAAAATATCATTATCAGCGTAAATAGCTGAAATAGGGATGTTAATTATTCCATTATTCACAGGATATTCAATATCCATTTGGAAATCTGCTTTAAACGTTGGCATTAAAAGCTCTTTTAATTCAGGAATATTAAATGCCTCATTTTTCATACCAGTCAGTTGTTCAACTTTTTTAATAAATTCGTCCTCTTGGTTTATGTCGATACCATATTCGCGGATACTACTTGGGCAAAATGCAGCTGAAGCAAATAGATGTTCAATTTTTATTTGTGGTACATTCTCAAGCCTTTTTATTACCTCAAATGCTAATGTAGAACCTAGAAAACAGTGGCCAAAGAATGCAATCCTTCTGTTTACATACTCATCTCCAATCATTTTCGCATAATGATCTGCTGCTTCGTTCAAATCTGTGAAAGGATCTTCTCCAATCTCTCTTTCTCTTCCTGGAAGTTGGATAGGCACTGCTTCAATTTTGGAAGAAAGATTGTTATTCCACTCACTATAAACACTTGCTCCACCACCACCAAATGGAAAACACAACAGGTAAATTACATTTTCATTATTCATTTGTATCTCCTATGCTAATTTTTTATTTTCAATTTTTTCAATTGTTATTTCCTTAGATAAATAATCTTTCCCATACACAAATCTTCTTCCTAGTAAAAAAGAAATTAAAGAGTATGAGAAAAGAACAAGCCCCGATGCAAGAAGTCCATATTCTATGGATATATCGAACACTCTTGAAAGTACTGGAATTAAAGTAATCGTCAGTAAGGAAACAATAAAATTTTTCACAGAATTGATACGCCCCATAAATTCTGATGTACTTCTTTTCTGTAAATTTGTATTGAAAATAGTAATGGAGAATGAATTTGCCGATCCGTACACAATAATTAATAAGAAGGCAAAAATTACATTAATATTTAAAGAAATAATTATTAGAATTAAAGATTGCAACAATAATCCAATAACCGCGGAGTTATTCATTCCCAACTTTTTAGAAAAATTGGCGATATAGGCTACGATTATCATCGAACCAATAGCAAATCCGCTATCAAATAGAGAGATATAGAAGCTGTTGTCATTATAATGATACGCAACCAGAGGAATGAGCATGAGATTAAAAATATTGACCGCCATATAGTCACCAGAACTAACTAGCAAATGAGCTAATAAACTTTTTTCTTTGCCGATTTTCTTGAATAATCGCTTCCAGTCTTCAAAAAACCGACGCCTATACTTTTTTGTTCCATGCGTTCCTTTTTCTTTTTACTGTATTTGATTAGCCCGAAATAAAATGAAGATATAAAATACATACTTCCAGAAATGATCAATGCAGCGGCTGGACTCATAAAGAAAATAATCGATGCAACAACAGCACTACCTATAAGCTGACCTGCTTGAAAAAGAGTCGTAATAATGCTATTAGCCTGCAACAATTCTTCCTGATCTTTAACAAGTTCAGGGGTTAGTGTGAATTGTGCATTTGAGAAGAATGGCACAACAAAATTGACTAAAACGAGAATGATAAATAAATAGCTTAAACTCGTATCAGAATTAACAAGAAAAATCGTGCCTGCTCCGACGATTAACAAACCTTTAGTAAAATCACTGATAACTAGGATCTTCTTTTGATCACTTCGATCAACAACGCTCCCGGAAATAAATTGGACGAGAAACATCACAACATATTGAAGAATAATGACAATCCCTATCGAAGTTGCACTGTTCGTTTTATCATATAAAAGCTTGCTAACAGCAATTAGCTGCATACCACTTCCTATATTTGAAATGAAAATGGCCAATGCTAGCAATCTTATATTCCTTGCATTCTTCAAAAAGCTCCAGAGCATCTTCCCGTTTTTCATAAATCTTCTCCTATGTTTTTTATTTAACTTCGACCTCAAACTCAACACTATTTAAAATTTCATTGGAAATCCGATTCACTTCATCATGAGAATCCCCCACTACCACAAAGTGGCCTACTCGATCCCACGAAGATTTCACAGCCGGAATGATATCTCCTATGCTCTTATCAATTGACCAATTAACCACCTCAGGAATCAATAAGCATTCAATCCCCTTGATTTCCTTCAATTTACCTGCTGGGCAGTTGAAGTATCTTACTGAACTCACCTTGGTAGACTCTTGATGAATATTCGTATTTTGTCGCATCAATATCATTGAATATTCCATCAAAAAATCAAATTCGTACGCATTGCTAATCAAATCATAGATATAGTCACCCGGCATTCTCCCCGCGCACTCAATCAGAACTGGTCCTTGGTCCTGAATTTTCCACTCGGAGTGCAATAAGCCTGATCCAATTTCCAGCTTGTTAACCAAGTTGCTCTTTTCCTTCAACAACACTTCCCAGTCTGTCGCCGGAATTTTCGCTGGGACAATATGCCCCTCTTCCACGAAGTTATCATCAAACGTTATTTTTTCAGTAATATTCGAAAAAATAATTTCGTTATCTCTTACCAGTGTCTCCACGCTAAATTCTGGGCCATCCAAATATTCCTCAACAATGTGTTCTCGATTGATTTTTCTCGAGACTGTAATCTTTTGATTGTCAAGAGCTGTCGTTGTATTCTCCCATGCTTTCTCAATATCACTAATAGATTCAATCTTGCTAATACCAACGCTAGCCTGTAGTGTAGCAGGTTTAAAAATTAATGGCTTCCCTTCGTAAAAGTTGAAAAGGTCTTCTATTTGAATCACTTTTTTATATCTTGGATGCGGGATACCATATTGCTCGCACGCTTCTCTCAACAGAATTTTATTCGTCAACAGCTTAGCATTTTTTTCTTTTAATCCTGGTAAGCCTAACAAATCAGCAATTTTCCCAGTTGCTCTGACTGCATAATCTTTCGATGGAAAAACGGCATCAAATTGTATTTCATCATGCAATGCTTTTGCTATGGCAACACAATCTTCTGAATCAATATAATTTCCGAATAAAACCTTTTTTACCAACGGATTCTTAAATTCGTTAAGTTTATTCTTTTCAAACAATTCTTCCTCTTCAATAATATAAACTTCAATATCAGTACGATTTTTGTAATGATTTAAAGCAACTATCGATAAACCTATCATTAAAATTTTTTGTTTCACGTTCCTTAGCTCCTTTTTGTTATTAGCAAATTGTTATTTCGTCTGTACGTCAATAAATTAAATCAAAGTATACAGGCTGATCTGCTTTGTAAAACAGATTAGACATATCAACAAACTCGGAAAAAATTCAGCAGATTCGGCTACTAATATTGTCATTCCAACGTTAACATAACTAACTGGGCAAACAAGAATTTACCAAAAGATACGGATTAAAGTGTGTACCTGATCTGTTTCGTATTTCAGGTTTTTAGAATTTCATTTTTATAAACTAAATCACTTATTCATCAAAATACATAATTCTCCAATAATTTACCATTTCCTTCTGAACATATGTTCTATTTTAAATAATTTTGTAATTATGTATAATATTTCAATATTTTAATCTTTATTGGTATTTATGCAAAAACATAATTCATGAAATCTACGGTTAGTTAACGAAAGACCATCACAATCTTGAGTGATGGTCTTTCATCTTTTAACACATATCATTATGTAATTACAGCTCTCATTTCACTCCTCATGCTTGATTACACTTGCCTGCGTTTGGAGTCCAAGATCAATCTTAGTTCTTTGTAGAGTGCGTCCATCTTTTGTGTAACCCGTAATATCAAACTGCGTTCCCTGTGCTTTATCAACAAACACATAGAATAATCTAAAGTTCGGTTCGACGGTTACGATTTCAGCCTGTTTCTCTAAGTCCGTCTTATAATCTTTAACCGTGATTCTGGAGATCTCAGGGTTTAGAGCAATTCCGTAAATCATCGGAAAGGGAGAAGAGCCGTATATACTGCTTCCTTTACCAGAAAGATAGTCAACGTAAAATCCTTTATCCTTTACCTCCTTGTCAGAAAGCCCCCTCCGAATATTAGAGTCACTGAAGTTCCCACCATCTTCCCATAACCATCCTTTAGCAGACAATTTGATGTATCTACGCCAATTTGAATCTGGTCATTCGATTTATTTTTTATAAAGAAGGCAATCTCACCACTTGAAATAGGAAGTTCACGGATCATATATGAAACGTATCCCTTACCTCTCTGCTTCTCAATAGCAGCAACTGGAGAGAAGCTATACTCTACATTTCTATATAAAAAGTTAATATATACACCAATAATTACAATTGATGCAAACAGCAGTCCCATCATAATCGTCTTTCTACGTGTCAACATGGTTAGCAAATCTCCCTCCGATCTAATAGTTATTCATTCGACATTTATTTGTCATTTCCTGTATATTTATGGAACAAAAAAAGCGCAACTGCCTTTGCAGATGCGCTTCTTCAACAATTTTATAATGGATACGCTGGGACTGAGAATGATTATGAATGAAAATCCTGACCCGAATGAACTGCCTTCACAAAGCCAGCTCGGATCACAAAATCACCAAAATGTTCGCCATCCTGACGTTCTTTTGCATATTGACTTATGATCGGTCTCAGTGACTCTAAGATCTCAGTTTCACCAATATTTTCTTTATACAGCTTATTAAGTCGGTTTCCGGTAAATCCTCCACCCAAATACATATTGTATTTGCCTGGAGCTTTTCCAATGAAAGCGAGCTCTGCAAGCATCGGCCGAGCACATCCGTTTGGACAACCCGTCATACGTATGACGATTTCCTTCTCCCGCAGACCTGATTCCTCAAGCATAGGTTCAATCTTGTCCATCAGAGTAGGAAGGTAACGTTCCGATTCTGCCATTGCGAGACCACACGTTGGGAAAGAAACACAGGCCATAGAGTTTCTTCGTAAAGCAGAATGATGAATTCCATCCGTAAGCCCATATTGTTTAACTAATGCCTCAATTTTTTTCTTTTTTTGTGTGCTTACATTGGCAATAATCAAGTTCTGATTCGGCGTTAGTCGGAAATCTCCAGTATGCACTTTGGCTATTTCACGCAGACCAGTCATTAGGAGATAATCATCCTCGTCTTTAACGCGGCCACTTTGAATGAAGAGAGTAAGATGTGAATTACCATTCTTCCCCTTCACCCAGCCATATCGATCACCGTTATGGTCGAAATGGTAAGGCTTTGCATCCTCAAGCTTCCAACCCAGACGGTTGTTAAGCTCATTCATAAACCAGTCAAGACCGCGGTCGTCAATCGTATATTTGAAACGAGCATGCTTACGAACTGCACGATCACCATAGTCGCGCTGAATCGTAACCGTCTTCTCTGCTACATCGATCATTTGTTCAGGAGTACAGAAGCCAATGACTTTGGAAACCTGAGGATATGTCTTAGCATCGCCATGTGACATCCCCATTCCGCCGCCCACAGCTACGTTGAAACCAATAAGTTTTCCTTCTTCCACAATCGCGATTAACCCAAGATCCTGAGAGAATACATCTACATCATTTGAAGGAGGTACTGCCATACCAATTTTAAACTTACGTGGTAAATAAACTGCTCCATAGATTGGTTCTTGTTCTTCTTCGTTATCCTGACTATCTACGACCTTCTCTCCATCTAGCCAAATTTCATGATAGGCTCTCGTACGCGGATCGAGATGGTCGCTCACTTTACAGGCCCAATCGTATACCTCAGAATGTACCTCTGATTGGTAAGGATTCGGATTACACATGACATTACGGTTTACATCGCCACAAGCCGCTAACGTACTCAATAATGAATCGTTCACGGCACGAATCGTATTCTTCAAGTCCCACTTGAGTACACCATGTAGCTGAAATGATTGACGGGTTGTCAAGCGAATCGTTCCATTCGCATATTGCTGAGCAACATTATCCATCATCAGCCATTGCTCTGGAGTAACCACACCGCCAGATGCACGTACCCGTAGCATGAATTGAAAAGCCGGTTCAAGCTTCTGCTTCAGCCGTTCGTTGCGTAAATCCCGATCATCTTGCATGTAACTACCATGATGCTTCATTAAACGGTTATCATCTTCAGGAATTGAACCTGTGATCCGATCTTGTAATGTCTCGGTTAGACTTCCACGTAGATATTGACTTCTACGTTTGATTTCTTCTACATCGCTATGTGGCGCACTGTTCTGCGACAATAAATTATTTTCTGACATTCAGCTAATCTCCTCTCGTAATCTTTGGGCATTTAAATTAATAAACGTCCCGCTGATAACGTTTCTGCTGTTGCATACGGCTTAGATACTCCGCTGCTTCCTCGGGGCTGAGACCGCCTCTTGTTCGAGGATTGTTGCCAAAGCCGCGTTAACATCATGAGCCATCTTCTTCTCATCGCCACAGACATATACGTATGCGCCTTCTTGCAGCCACTGATACAGTTCTTGTTTCTTCTCAAGCATTCGATGTTGAACATAAACTTTCTGGTCGGAATCTCGAGAGAATGCAACATCCATTTTGGTAAGAATGCCTTCTTTGAGCCAACGTTGCCATTCCGTCTGGTATAAGAAGTCTGTTGAGAAGTGTTGATCACCATAGAAAAGCCAGGTTTTCCCTTGAGCTCCCGTTTCTTCTCTTTCTCCTAAGAAAGATCTAAATGGCGCAACACCCGTTCCAGGTCCAATCATAATGATCGGTGCATCTGGATTCTCCGCAAGCTTGAAATTCGGATTGTGCTGAATATAGACAGGTAACGAATCTCCAGCCTGTATCCGTTCAGATAGTTGAATGGAGCATACCCCATAACGATCTCGTCCCTGCTGCTCATATTGAACCGTTCGGACGGTGACATGCACTTCATCTGGATATGATTTGGAACTGCTCGCGATCGAGTATAGACGTCCAGGTATCTTTCTGAGAATAGATACGAACTCTTGAGCAGGGATATCTTTCAAAGAACAATCCTGTACCAAATCCAGTAAATCACGATCGCTTAGATAGATTCTTAGTGCGTCTTCATGTCCCGTCTTTAAAAGCTCATTCAATCCAGCACTTGAAGTAAGATTTGCTATTTGCGTAAGTAAAGGTTTCGTAAGGACTGTAATCTCAAAATGACGAAGTAACGCTTCACGAAGCGATTTACGATCGCCATTCTTATGAATGACAACCGATTCCTCTGCATTCCATCCCATCGCTTCAATTAACTCGTCTACAAGACGAGGATGATTCTCAGGATAAATTCCTAAGCTGTCGCCTGGTTCATAATGTAGATTCGATCCCTCTAAGGAGATCTCCAGGTGACGTGTTTCCCTGTCCGATCCACGACCATTCAAATTCAAGTTCTCCAGAACTTCAGCATGAAAAGGATTCGTTCTCGAGTATTCAGACTCTGTTGCGCTTAGTTCAGATCCACTACCTACATTAGCAATAGTAGAGCTTGCCGTTGCCTGACCTAAAGAACTAATAACCTCGTTCATCCATTCTGCAGCCGATTCGTCAAAATCCACATCACAGTCCACACGTGGACTAAGTCGCTTACCGCCCAACTCTTCTAAGCGCTTGTCGAAATCCTTACCGGTTTGGCAGAAGAACTCATAGGAGGTGTCTCCCAAAGAAAGTACGGAAAACGATAAGTCTTCCAATTGTGGTGCTCTTTTGCTATGTAGAAACTCATAGAAAGGAATTGCGTTATCGGGTGGCTCTCCTTCACCATGGGTACTCACCAAAATAAGCAGGTTTTGAACCTTCTTTAAGCCGTTCGGTTTAAAGTCGCCCATAGAGGATAACGTAATTTGAAAATCAAGCTCTTTCAGTTTTTTGGCCATTTTCTGTGCTAATCCGTTACAGTTACCCGTTTGAGATCCGAATAGGATTGTAACCTCTTTAGAACTTTCTATTACATTCGCTGCCACAGGTGCTAACTGTGCTTCTCCTGAAGTTGTCACGGAGGAAATACTCGTTCCCTGTATAGCAGTTAGATAACCGCTAAGCCAGACGCCTTGAACATCCGTTAGTGTAGGTAAAATACGATTGAGCAGTTCTGCTTGCTCCTGATTAAAAGGACTGTTTGTTACTTTGAGTTCCAACAAATTTCCACCTCGCGTAGAATACCATGATATTAATTCCTAGTAAAACTATCAAATTAATCTTAAGCTCTCTTGAAACTAACACAGACAGCAGTAGCGGTCAATTAGAATGTTCTTATAGGTTCTATCAGTTATCGTGATATAAAGCGACACAAGCAAATCAAATACAACAAAAAGCACCTACTAAGATGAATAGTAGGTGCTTTTTGTTGTAAGTATAATATCTATTTTAACGTTTCAAATGATAAGGAACTGTCGTAATAATCACATTTTTTTGGTTAATAAGGTATGTTCTGAGCACTAAGCTTGTTTGGTTATGCAGGATATGCTGCCACCAATGCTTCGTAATAAACTGAGGAATCAGCACCGTAATATGATCTGTTTCAGAGTTTTTCCACTCGACCGTATTAATGAATTTCAGTAATGGGCGAATGACACTGCGGTAACTTGAACGAAGCACGATTAAACGCACTCCAGGATTCCATTCATCCCACTTCTTTTCCATCCGTTCAATATCTTCATCCGTGAAACCGACGTAAACAGCGACAACATTATCGGTTACCGATTTGGCATAACCAATGGATTGCTTAACAACCTGAGTGATACCTGCAATCGGAACAACAATCGTATTCCCTTTGATGATCGGTTTGTCTTTAAGGATATCAATTCGTAATTGCTCTGCTGTATTATGATAATGACGATTTGTTTGGTAAAAAATGAAGATCACAATGGGTAGGAATATAAATACCATCCAGATGTGCGAGAATTTGGTAAGGACAAAGATCAAAGAAATGGTTAGTGTCGTAAGCATACCGATTGTATTAATGATTAGCTTCGTTCTCCAGCCTGAAGGCTTGAGCTTGATCCAGCGCATCATCATACCTAGCTGTGAAAGTGTAAATGGAATAAAAACACCTAATGCATATAAAGGAATCAAATTTTCTGTGTTTCCGCTGAACAGGATAACAAGCAGTGCGGACAATATGCCTAGATTAATGATACCATTCGAAAATCCAAGTCGGTCACCGCGAACCATGAACATGCGAGGCATAAACTTATCTTTTGCTAGCATTGATGCCAGTAGTGGAAAAGCGGAATACGCTGTGTTGGCAGCAAGAAATAGAATCAAAGCCGTTATTCCTTGAATGACATAATAAATAATTCCTCTGCCAAATGTGGCATTCGCAATTTGAGAAACCACCGTTTCTTTGGGATTCGGAACAATGCCATACCAGTAAGCAAGTAAGCTGATCCCGATAAACATTGCACCAAGAATGGTTCCCATCATCACAAGTGTTTTCGCTGCATTTTTCTCAGCTGGTTTTTTAAAATTAGGAATGGCATTCGATACAGCTTCTACTCCTGTCAGTGCAGAACAACCTGAACTGAAGGCTTTGAGGAGTAAGAAAAGACTGATATTCGATACAGTCGTGCCCATTTCAGGGACAGCTGCATGTATGCCACCACTCAAATATTTTATAACTCCGGAAATAATCAAAACGAATATGGAAATGACGAATAAGTATACCGGGACTGCGAGTACAGAAGCTGCTTCTGTAACCCCTCGTAGATTCATTATTGTTAGGAATACAATCATAATGAGGGCGATTAATACTCTGTGATCATGAAGTGATGGAAATGCGGATGTGATAGCATCTGTCCCTGCAGAGGAACTTACCGCTACGGTTAGGATATAGTCGACCAGTAATGAACCGCCAGCGAGAAGTCCAACCGGAACGCCTAAATTATCTTTTGCAACGATGTACGCTCCTCCGCCTGTGGGATAAGCGAAAATTGTTTGGCGATATGAGAAAATTAAAATCAGCAAAAGGCCCAAAACAGCAATTGAGATGGGAATAGAATACCATACTGCAGCAAATCCGGCTGCCATGAGCACAATCAATATTTGCTCTGTTCCATAGGCTACCGATGAGAGAGCATCTGAGGACAAAACGGCGAGTGCCTTAAGCTTTGTCAGCTTCTCTCCTTCAATTTCTGCACTCTTCATCGGTCTACCGATTAAGAGCCTTTTAAACTTACCTACCATACATTAATTTCCTCTCTGTATATAAATCATAAACTCCAGTCCAATCATCTTCGCTTCAGCAAAAGACAAGAAATTATAACACCAAAAAAAATAATCGACAAACATTTTTTTGGACGATGAGAGGTGTTTCTTTAGCCTTTTCACCTCACTGGAGAGTTATACGCCATGCGACTCCGTTATAGTACATTAAAGGAATCCAAAATTTTGAAGTATGTAAAATTATAAAGGCAGCCCCTTGGGGCTGCCTCGTCATTTTGTCAAATTAGCAATCACCTAAGGTGTGCTGACCTCTACCGCATCAGAGTTGATACGAGTGCCAACGGCTTTTACGACAAAATTATACTTATTCGCAGCGTTAATATTACTAACAGAGAGGGTGTAATCCGTTTTACCCGATTCTACAGGTACATAAACACTCCAATAAGAACTCACTTTGTCATTCTTTTCATATATTCTAAAACCTCTTACAGGCTCCGCACTCACTGTAGGGGCCTTCCACGTAATTGTAGCTTTTGTGCCACTTACCGTGACCTTAGCATTCTCCACCTTAGCTGGTTTTGTATCCGTTCTTTGGATACCATAGTGATCGTAAACCTTGACTCCATTATCTCCGTTTTTCTCATCTTTTTTAGCTGCGGTATAAGCTGTAAACTGCAATACATTGCTTTCAACCGACACATCGGTAAACATCTTCTTCGATGGCTGTGCATCAATTGCAGCGAAATAATCATTGTATCCTGGATATTTCGTATAAAATTTATCCCCAAAAGCATTAGACATCAGATAGATGGTTCCTTTCGGATTAATAGCATTTCCTTGAGCATCAAATTTCAGCTGACTCGTTGGAATTGCTTTATCTGCGAGCATTTGGAACGATCTCATATACATGTGATCATGCGCTTCAAATACCATATCGATTCCCATTTCGTCGAAAGCAGGAATGAGTTGTTTTTTATAAAATTGGACACGGTCATCCTCATATTCTCCGGCGTTATCTCCAGCAGAATATGGTCCTTTGTGGAAGGTTACGAACTTCCATTTCGCGCTACTCTTTGCCACTGTATTCTTCATCCAGTTCACTTGATCCACAAACTGTTGGTCTACGCTCTTGATATCCTTCCCGTTACTAGCCAGCTCACCCGCATATTGCGAATTGAAAATCATAAAGAGTGCATCACCGTATTCAAAAGAATACACTGACCCATCCGTTGTACTGGATATAACCGTCTTAGGTAAGTTGAAGTGATTATAGAAATTTGAGTTTGCCGTTGTTTCATCGCCATCATAGTCATGAACTTCATGACCACCAACAACCGGAACGATTGGGACATTCAACAGTTGATTCTGAGGAAGTCCGAGCATCCATTGCCACTGCTCCTCCAAATCACCATTGTCTACAAGATCACCTGCGTTAATGATAAATTTTGGGTTACCAATAGTCTCTACAGCTTTACGGAATGTATCTGCCCATGGTTCAAAATCAGTCTTGCTAGAGGCCTGTGAGTCCGATCCCGCAATAAAATGAAAAGGCTGATTGCCTGACGCATCCGTCTGAAATGAACCGATTGTACTCCAGCTATCTGAAGCTCCACTACCTACGCGGAATTTATAATTCGTTCCTGGTGTTAGATTAGAAGCGATGACTTTATGACTTATAAATTTCGTCTTTTTATTCGCTGTCCGATTGGCTTTAGTGACAAAGGTCTGGATCTCCGCTGAAGTACCATTAAACACAAATGCTTCATTTTCTGGGAATGTAGTTCCTTGTACTTTGGACGCTTCCACAACTTGAACAACAGAGCTCGTCATCACATCTGTATACCAAGCAAAAGCGCGTGTTGTCTTCGCATCACCGTTAAAAGTCATATTAATAAGCTTGGGTACAGATGGCGTAGTTTGTGCACTCTGAATCGTAAAGCTCCATGTAATATCATTGGCTAGGCCAATTTGGTCGTCTTTTCCTTGAATGAATGCTTTCGGAACTTTGACAGTGTAGGTTTGACCAGCTACAAATGCGGCATGTTTAATATTTAATGTATTGTTATTCGTGATCTCAGTGGTAACAGAGCCTAGAGCTGTATTGTTTTTGTCCACAATGATAACGTTTGAACCCGCATTTATTGAAATGGATTTATTGAAAGTAATGGTTACAGGAGCAGCAGTTGTTACATTGTTATCACCATTATTCGGTGTCTTCGAAAGGTCTGTTGTAGGCGTAACAACTGGACCACCGCCATCACCTACTGTACTTCCAGAAACACGTATTTCCTTAATCCAGCTCGAACCGGTTTTACCAATGCCAGTCGTGCCTTTGGTATTCGTATCTGATCTGACGATCCAGCGGATGTATAATACGTCCAGATTATTTGCACTGGCTGGTAGAGGCACATTAACAAGTTTGCAGGTATTGCTCGCACACTCAAAACTGGATACTACCATTTTTAAATTCGTATTCGCTACATCTGCCCACGTCTTATTGTCAGTACTGATTTGTACCTTAAAATCACGGGGACCCGTACCGGACGAGTTTTGCTGTGATGATAAGGTTATATTCTCATACCCTTTAGTTGAAACTGTCGCAAGCCAGTACTTTTTACCGTTACCACTATCCCAGCCTTGATAACTTATCGCATGCTGACTACTATCATAATCTTCGTAATAACCACCGATATTTTTAAAAGTTGAAGTACTTTTGAGAGCTCCTCCTGTTGCCGGAAACACTCCACTTTGTCCTGCATTTGCAAAAATCCATTCGGCAAGTAATATTTTATCCTGTGCTACTGCCTCAGTTGTTGTTTTTACTTCACTTGGAAGAATAATTTCAGCACTATTATCCAATTCCGTTTGGAGAAGAGAAGAATCATCATGTGAGTTGCCGTCTGTAGCTGGAAATACCTCAAGATCAGTTGGGTCAGAATTGTACTTCCATTCGCCTAGTGTGCTTAGACCTGTCTTACCCTCTGCGAAAGCAAAGCCATTAAACTGGAAAGTAATGATCATGAGTACCAAAAATATTGAAAGCAGCTGCTTTCCTTTTCTACCCCAATTTGTTTTCATGTGCATCTCCTTTACTATTTTTCATGATCTGTGAAGTTTAATCGCTTTAACTTTCGGAACATTAAAACGCTTCTACTTGACAGACTTCTCATACATAATATACGGAGTGTCTAGCCTATTAAGAACTGAAAAAAACAAGACAAATAAGCTCTTGGCGTAATATAAGGGATAGCGACTATTCCTGCTCTAAATATTGTTCTAATCGAACTTTTATGGATGGCCATTCTGAATCGATAATACTGTAATAAATGGAATCTCGTACATAACCATTATTCAGAACCATATGATTGCGTAGTATACCCTCTTGTTTTCCACCAATTCTCGTAATTGCGTTTTGAGATATGATATTCCTTGAATCTGTCTTAAACTGGACTCGGATCACTCCTAACTCTTCAAAACTATGTTTAAGGAGCAAGTACTTACATTCGGTGTTAACCTTTGTTCTCCATACTTTAGGCGTAATCCAGGTATGTCCAATTTCAAGGCTGCGGTTCTGAATAGACATATCGTATAATCGTGTGGTCCCAAGCACTTCACCCGTTAGTCGGTCTGTTATAACAAAAGGAAGCGCAAGCTGCTGCTCTACTGCACGAGCAGTATACGCTCTCATATCTTGCAGTGTGTTGATTTTAATTAGAGTAAACATCCAAATTTCCGGAAAATTGGCGGCTATAAATAATGATTCGGTGTCGTCCATATGCAGTGGCTTCAATTGCACTGTTTGTCCAGATAATGTGACCGGAATGATGTCCATGGGTATGTCTCTCCTTATGTGGTTAGATGTAACAGATATGACATTCCACAATTATACATGAGGATTGTAATATCTATTTAAACGAGCCTCAATAGGAATGTAATGATTATGTGAATGTTATTTAATTTAATTGATCATAGGCTTCTAAAATGTTAGTTTCTGCTCACCTATTTTGGTTCCCGTAAGTGGATCAATTACGATCAACTATAGGCTCCTTTTTAAAGAAAGTGTGCTACGATTTCCTCCTATATATCAATTCCTCCTTGTACATTTCGCTTTGAACTGCTTTTTTTCCTTCAAATACGCGCTCTAACTAATTTAGGTTATATAGAAACAAATTTACATTTCCCAACGTCTTATTCATGTAGTACGTGGTAGAAAAAGTAATTCATTATTATGTTCAAAGTATACGATACATGAGGAGTACAATGAGAATGATTAAAAAGTTAGGATTAGCTCTACTTATTTTATGTACAACAGTTACTCTTTCGGGTACAAGCTTGGCAGCTTCAATAACGACAAACATAGAAGTATCTAAAACAATATTGGATTATAATAACGTTCGTCCTGAAAGTGATGGAAGCTTCCATGATGGTTTGTTATTCGCCGAACGATCGGATGGATCTCTTACGTACTATAATACCAAAGGAAATACTGCCTTCACTCTACCTAAAGATATCGAGCCTATAAGTGATTTTTTCGAGCAACGGGCTATAGTCAGAAACAAAGAAACAAAACGCTTTGGCTATATCAATACTCTGGGTAAACTTGCCATCTCCTGTCAATATAACGAAGTTGGTTATTTCTCCGAAGGCGTGGCCCATGTGACATTGCCCGATGCTAATCAAGAGGCACTTATCGATAGAATAGGAAAAACAGTTACTCTTTTAACCACCAAATATAGTTCAGACTATTATTTTACAAATGGTCTTTCTATGGTTACTGATCTGAAAAGTAAGAAAATAGGCTTTATCAACACATTAGGTAGATTAACGATCCCTTCTAAGTACACCAATGCAAGCGCTTTTTCTGAAGGAATGGCCACCGTCCAAAACAGCAAAGGAGCTTATGGATATATTGATACTACAGGAAAGGTAATTATTCCGTTTAATTATAAATCTGGTGGTGATTTTTCTGAGGGATTAGCACCTGTGCAAAATACCAAGGGAAAATGGGGATTTATTGATAAAACGGGGAAGATCATGATTCCCTTTCAGTATGACAATGCACACAAATTTAGCGAGGGATTAGCTATTGTATATAATCATAAGGGTCAAGTAGGCTTTATCAATAAAAAAGGTGTCATGGTCGTAGGTTATCAGAAATACACCATCGCATTCAATTTCAAAGAAGGAATTACCTTGGTGGGTATCGGGACAACCGCTAATGGCAAATTTGGTTACATGGATCGCCAAGGCAAATTATTAACGAAACTTGAATATAGGTCCGAATCTTCATCCTTTAACGGGGGCTATGCTGTTGCTATAAAGGCCCCGGGAAAGGCGGTTATACTTACCAAACGTTCACTCACAAAATAATGATGAGTATCATGTAACTTAAAAAGGTGTGGAGCCATGGGG
>NZ_BAVZ01000033.1 GCF_000576305.1 Paenibacillus pini JCM 16418
CGCCGATCCATTGCCGCCAAAATGAATAATTGTGTCGTGAGAAACCCATTTTCTACAATGATTATCAGAGTCCAAAAATTCTTCTCTTGTTTTATGTAATTTATTAATTATTGATTGCTCATTCTGTCCGTAAGAAATACTATCAATGTTAAGCCATCCTCGTACTTGGGTGTACATTCCCATCTCCACTTCATCTCCTCTTATTTTGATAAAACAGTTTTTTCACATAATCATATGTATATAAAATTCTTATTTCATGTTCCAATATATACAGATTGTGATAGCTGTTAATCATCTATTTCAAGTATTCTAACTCGGCATAATCATCAGGAATCATATCCCCAAAGATCGTATCATTCCAATACTTTGCATCTGCAATATATTGATTAATTTCAATGATTTTACTTGTTAATGCAGCTCTCTCAATATCACTAATTTTGGAGTTTCTTGAGTCTGTAATTGTTTGTTTAGTGATAAGGTATTTATTAATATCTGCTTTATAGGAATAATAATTATTAGTCCATACAATGGGAGTGATAATCAAAAAAATTGAAGAAATTAACGTTATAATCAACCATGTAAAATTCCAATCAGAACATTCATCTGTCCTTTTCAAGCTAATCACACTAAGTACCAGAATTAATAGTAATGCAAGAACAATAATTAACATTTAAACATCTCCTCTAAAATTATATAAATTTCGCTCTACTCTGGTCTCCACTCAGGTTTTGCTACGTAAAATGCTTCAACGTATTTACCTAGTAACTCTTCCAATCCATTGCGTTTCAGCAGCTCAATACCTTCGACTTCCCCTGCAAGCCCACAATAAATTTCCCAGTTTGAATATAAATCAAGTTCTTTAGCTTTTCTCTTATACTTTTTATCAGTGGTAAAAGTACCTGTACACTCATATAACTGCTCTAAAATTTCAAGTACGTCTTTCTGATCAATAGAAAAACTTTACTCTATATGCCAGCTTTCAAATTGTATATAGGCACAGATAACTTCAAATGTCTCAAGATCATATGGAGCTTTAACCCAAACTTTTCTTGGTTCATAATCATAGGTATGAGTTAGATAGTAAATATATTCTTTAGAACTTTTTAGTATTTTTTTCTCTTTAACATAAATTACTACTTCCTTAGCTGTTTTCATTCTGAGTCTCCTTTTATATGTATAAAATATTGGTTTCATACAGACTAACTTTCTATCTATTCTAGCTATGTATTCTTTATTATGATATTAATTTAATATGTTTTTCGATTCACCTAGCAAGTCAATCCCGTAATCCTCTTCTATTATTACTTTAAATATAGCTTCTAACACTTGTACTACAATACTATTACCAGCCAATGCGTAAAGTGTTGCATTACGTTTACCAGCTTTAGTCGGAAACACGCCAATCATTAGATCGAAGTCATTATCATCAAAGCCAAGCAATCGCCAACACTCACGCTCTGTTAAATATCTATATTCAGGTCTATTCAATCTGATAATACCTGCATTTGGGCATCTATCCTGTCTTTCTGTGATCGTGTAGCAATAATCTCCTATAACATCTAATTGTCGTTTGTAACTACCGATTGGGAAAGGATTAAATTCTTTAATTTTACTAAGCATTGATGGTACTTTAATAAGATACTGTTCTGGGATCTCGTCATCTTGACCAAATTCCAAAAACTCATTTATGTTTTTCATTGGAATATGAACCAATTTGCTGAAATCAAAAGTTTCGTCAGCTAATAATGAGATACAAAATACTCTTTCTCTTCCATGTGGAACTCCAAAGTTTCGTGCGTCTAAAATGTCAAATGAGTTCGTATATCCTAAGTCCTTCATTTCTTGCATGTAAAAATCAAATATAGGCATCACATTTTTATCAAGTACACCTTTTACATTCTCCCAAATAACGACTTTAGGCTTCCAACTACCCATTTCTTTGATGATACGCAAAGTTTCTAGCATCAACTGTGATCGAGAACTTTCATCATTCCCCTTTCTTTTTCTATTACCTCTGCTATTATCTTGACAAGGAGAACCGTGAATTAATATATCTGGCTTTAAATTCCATCCTCTAACGTCTTGTGGTTTGTGGATATGATCATACAGTGCGTTATATGCTCTAACTCTGTTCTGCTGCCATTCCACATAATCAATACATTTATGATCTAAACCAAGATTAATTAGTGCCTTACGAGGAGCTCCAATACCACCGAACAATTCAAGAATTTAAATCAATTTCCAACCTCATTTTTCTGTATTATAATTTTATGTTTTTTTACTCTTTTATTCCTATTAAGCACTTTTACTATTAATGATTTGCTTAACAATCAGGGGCAATTTTTTACCAATGCTTTTACGAATATCCTTTTCTTCAAAGACTTCCAGACTATCAGCCTTCTTTCATTATATCCTCGTAGGCACGAGTGCTAAGATTTTTTAGAATTATTCCCAATTCTTCAATCCCAAAAGAGTCTTCCAAAATATCTTCATCTACAAGTTTGTAGATTAGCTTCTCTACTCTTGCGTTTGTTAAGCACTCTGTAACAAATTGAGATTCTACAGATTGAAAGTTTGGATATTTCGGAGCCTTTTGTTTTTGAATTTCCCCATACTCATCAGATACAAGTTTGACAAAAATCTGATTTCCAAAACGATCGATGTAATCAACATTTTTTACTACAATTCCTTCACCAGTATTACCAAGAACAGACTTTCCTATATAAGATTGAAGGTTTTCAAACGAAACATATTCACCTTCATAAAGTAATGGGATTAGATTTAAATTTAGTCGCATTGACTCATCTTTGACCATTGAAAAGTTAGCATATTCTTAAACAAATTCGTTATAAATATCAAATAAATAAAATTGATTCATATTCTCACCATAATCAAGTTTATGTTTCACCAACCACTCTCCAAAATAAATTACACCTTCAAGCAGCTTACTAACATCCAGAGTCTGTGTCCATTCATAGAATCCACGAAGGTTGTTTTCAATGCTTAATTGAGTTTTACGGGAAAATGATATGATTTCATCACCTACACGTTTAAATGATGCATTTGCTCCGTCAAGTTTTTCTTGATAAAACTCTTCTTTCTTGGACTTAATTTCGCTATACGTACATGCCTCTATCAAATCCTGTAATGATACTATCATTTTGTAATTTCAAGAGAATATTGTTAACTTTGTTGTATACGTTCCTAGCTTTTCCAGATGGCTTACCACTTAAAATCTCAGATTGATAGTCGTAAGACTGTAACCAATCTTCATTAAGAACATCGATATCCCTTATCTCTAAAGTGTTTAAACATACACTCAAATTAAAGGTAGTGTTTCTATCAACCGATTCAACATAATAGAGAGTTGGTTTATTATGATTTGTGAATCCATAATTCAATAAGGACTGTTTCGTTTGAGCTGTCGATATTTTAATGCGATTGGTAAACCCCTTGCTTGTTAATTCTTCCTTTAATGGTTTAGTGATCAGAATCATTATTCTTTCCCTCCCTGGTTAATTAACTTGATGAAATTCAAATTCATTAAAACTATTTTTGAATGCTACTTTTATGCTCTCTTAGCTTATCCTGCATTTCTCTGATCGATTTCGAAACCTCTATTACTGTCATCTGTATTTCTTTCTGCATTTCCTTCGGGATATTTACGTGATCCAAGACAGTCAACCCCCATGAAAGCTGATGAGAGGCATTCCCCATATGCACTAAAGATTGATAGATATAGTCATCAAGCAATCCGAGCTCCTTGAATCGATCATAGCCAAGGTTGATGTGCTTCGTAACTTCCAAATTTAGCAGCTTTGTTCATTTTTTTACCACCCCTCATTTTCGCTGCTCAGTATCATTTAGACTAATTAACTCTTTCTTCTGCATGAAGCACTTTTATGTACAATACCATTTTATTAAAGCCTTATTTATCAATGGTTTTTTTAATCAATAATTACCCATTGACCATTAATCTCAGCTTCAGAAAGCTTTCTTTCTGTAAACCCATAATCTAAATCGAAATCTACTTCTTTATGCCAATGCTCACTTCTGATACGTTTTCCTTTTTCACTTCTAGCTTTCCACGCAACCCAGAAATCTACATGTATAATTTCAATTTCCCAATCGTCAGCCATCCATTCTTCCTTACTGAAAAATATTCCTTTTCCTTTTCTCTCTTCGTGCCCAATATATATTAAAATTAGTATATCGGCATCTAGTATTAATCTTGTATTTATTGATTTAGAGTATATAACTTGATTAGGCTTAATCTTTCTTACTGCTTCTACTATATTCATCCGTTACTCCTTTCTATTTTTATTATTCTATCCGTCCATCAAACAGACAAACGGATAGAAGTTGCTAAATATTAGAGTGATTTTGCAAAATCCTTACCATTGCTTCCTGTTTTTCTCCGCAACTTATAGAATTTTGTTAAAGTCGAGTTTCCTTTTTGAGTCCCTTGAACTACATGAGCAGATTGAAAATTCAATCCCTCCTTCTTACAAATCAATTTCGCATCACGTTCAGCCTGATATAGATACCTTGGTGCTTTTTCACCCATATCATCGAAGCTGATCATTTGGTTTTTCCCACTTTTATTCGTTGCAATAGCGTAAAATTTCATTAATATTTATCCCCTTTAGTATATTTTATTTTTAATTAGAAATAGAATAATCTTCTATAAAAATTTGGTTGGTTTTCTTCTAATCTTTTAACAGGTCTATAACGCATGTATTCATTCACACTAAGAGTTCCAACTATATCTATAGTTTGATGTAATGGAAACTCATTGATAAAATCATCAAATATTCTAAACTTCATTGCTGCCATTTCTGGCTTTAAATCTGCATACTCTTCTTCATCTATAAACCAAGTGTGACTTACCGAACATAGTTGAGATTTTAAAGTATCGCCACTACCGAGAGCATCTTTTTTTATTGTAAACACATCTCGAACAAGAACTTTTGCAGGTTTAAAATCTTTTCCACTGATCCTGAAAAACGAATTGATACTATGTATTAATTGTTCATTAATATCTTCAATGCTAAATTCAAAGTCATATACTAAATCAGAATTAAATTTAAAATGTTCAAGTTTAGTGTTCACTTCATCTTTAAAGTCATTTAATTTATTTTTCCAGCATCCCGTTCCTCCAGCTTCAGGATGGCCTCCTGCAAATATTGCCTGTTCAACATTTTCTAAAAATTCTAACATTGAAAAACCATCTGGTGATCTGTAGCTGCCAGTATACTGAGGACTTTCCTCTGATTTATGTCCAAATACAATTGCTGGTCTATTAAACTTCTCTGTAATCAATTGAGCGCATAGTCCGTTATATTCCTTTCCTATAGTTGGCTCAACAACAACAATACAATTATCATCTTCATTAATTTGAGGTTGTATTAGTTTGATAGGATTGTTTTTGTTTTATCTTTCGTTCCTTATTTGCATTAATTAATTCTTTAGCTATTTCTAAACATTCTATGGGATCATCTGATATATATAATCCAATCGCTTTCTCAAATTCATTTTTACGTGTAATTGCACTTACACACGGAGAAACACTGTATACGAACTTATTTGAATCCATAGTATTCGTATCTACTTTAAGTTCGTTTAATAATGTCTTCAAACCTAAATTTTTTACATTTTTAAGCGCTAAATCTATATAGTATCTATTTTCTGGTTCTAACGCTGACATAGAATCGGCAAGCAATGAAAGACCAGCCATATCAACCATTTCTTCTGCGTAATCTCCACCTGTATAATCATCGAGAGCCTGACAGACCTTATATGCGACCATACCACCAGATAATTCATGATTAGGATAGTCACAATCAGGCATTTGAGGATTTACTATTAAAGCATGTGTATTATCTTTGCCTTCCCACTTGTGATGATCGATAATGATAATATTGGTTCCATTTGCCCTGATACGTTCACAAGAATCAACATCATTCGTACTGGAATCAATTGCAACTAACAGTCTTGTGTTTGGATCTATTACATCTTCAGCAGTATTCAATCCATGACCGTCCCTGCGCTGCTTATGTATAATTCTGACTTTAGCTGACAGATACCTAAGATATCTATACATGATAGCTCCTGAGAGAGCCCCATCATGATCAATATCCGCAAATATAATAATTTCATGATCTTTTGAAATATGTAACAAAATCAAATTGACTACTTCTTCTAAATTTTTCAATAAAGAATAATGATGTATATTTCTTACCGAGGGGTTTAAAAATTCATCAATGTCCGAAATTCCATAAATGCAAGCCAACTTCTTAGTTATTGTATCATTTTCATCATAAGGTAATGCTGGTTCTCGTTGTCGCCATTTCTTCATTTATCACTCTGCCTTTCCAATTATCTATCTTGCATAATTAATATACCATTTATAAATTCGATAAGTCAATACGTTATTCGGTATTTTTTACTTTTATTATATTTCGATAACTTATTCTTGCTAATGACTTTAAATCTTCAATATCAGGAACACCACTCAAAAAGTGTTTATCCCATAACTTGCTCATAGAAACCTCATCATAGTCCTTAATGATATCAGAAGGATGTAACTTGTGTTGTTCTCTTAGTTGCATTAATGCCATACCTAGTAGCAATTGGTCTCGTTTAATTTTCTTCATATAAACATCTCCATTTAAAATATCCTTACTTATAATTTATTGTTTTTATCTTTAAACCATTTCCAAAGTGAGTTAGATACTACTTCAGTAAAGTTACTACACAGCTTGTTCCCATCGTCTATAAAACATTTGGTGCAACCAAACACACGATCATTATTCGAACATGTATTGCAATTTTTATCTAATAGATCATCATATTCTTTATCTGTCATAAAGTATAACGACTCAGATGAAATATTCAGATAATTATTTAAGTAGATTAGGTTCTTTTTCATGTCTTCCTTAATAACAATTCTACTATTATATCTATTTTTAATCTTCTCACCAAAAATAGGCATATTAATTTTAAGATATTCTTGCAGTTCATCCAAAGTGTTAATGCCTTCTAACCAGTATCTATCTGAATATCCACTTTTAGTTTCACAATAAATAAATATTTATTATCATCTCCTTATTTTTATTATACATGAAATATGTGTTTATATAGTCAATTAGCATCATACCTGATATATTTATAGGTATTATGATCTAAAGGAGAGTTTTGGATGAAAAAGAAATTATTAGTTGGTCTTGGAACTATTATTATTAGTGGTTCAATAGCAACAGGCGTTTTTGCCGCAAATCAATATACAATTCTTGTGAATGGTAGCAAAATTTATGCCGATGTAAAAATTATCAACGGGTCAACTTATGTTCCGTTAAGAGCTGTTTCTGAAGCACTTGGTGCAAATGTATCTTTAGATACTAAGGGTACAATAAGTATAACAAATTCAACTAATACAGATATAAATCATCAAGACAGCGTAGCACCTTCACCTTCTCCAGCACCTTCAATACCTGCACCTACTCAAATTCCCACACAAAAACTTACTACTCGATCTAATCCAGCCAGCTTATCTGTATTAGTACCTTTCACAGCATCAGCAATTTCTGATCAGTTCGGTGGAAATATCACTGTCTTATCAACAATCAGAGGTGCAGAAGCTTGGAAAATAATATACGATGAAAATTTTTTCAATTCTGCTCCAAGAAATGGATATGAATACATACTCGCAAACATAAAAATTGATATCACTTCTACTCTTCAAACTGACAATGCTGTTAGCGTAAGCCCCATGGATTTTACATTAGTTTCAAGTAATGGCGTTGATTATAGACAAGAAACTGTGGTAGTACCAGATGGCGGCATTAGGACTCAAATTTATGCTGGCGGATCTCGTACTGGTTGGGTAGCTTTTCTTGTTAAAACAGATGATCCTTCTCCTCTTATTGTTTATGGCAGAAAGAGCAACGGTTCTGCTGGACTGTGGTTTAAGACAAATTAAGCTTATTTAAGACTAAATTCTCTGATTAATATTATATTCACATCAACTAAGCAAGTGTAAAAGGAGATTCTAAGAATGAAAGATAAGATTAAAGGTCTAGTTTTAGGAATTACAATAGGCACTATGCTAACTGGTACAGCAGCATTTGCAGCTAACGGGACAAGTATTAAGGCAGTCATTCAGAAAATGAACATATATGTAGATGGTTCTAAGAAAATCAATACAGACGCTATTTCATACAAAGGAACAACATATGTTCCAGTACGTGCTATCGGAAATTCAATTGGTAAACAAGTTGGTCTTCAGGGTGACAACCTCTATATAGGGAAACAACCTACGGTAAAAGTTACACAAGACCGAGCAATTGATCTGGTATATAAGAAAATTAAGAAAGATGCAGATAAGTATAAACTACGTTTTATGATTGATGGAGAGGAAAACAACAAATATACTGTTTGGGCATATGAACAAATGTCTGACCACACTGCAACATATGGTTGGTACTACGTGAACAAGAATACAGGCAAAGTTACAAAAATGGATATTGCTTCAGGCGAAGAAGTAGACGCATAAAAAAAATATTTTTGTATTTAAGAGAACGAGCTTCAATATAGGGCTACGTTCTTTTTTCTGATAGCTTATGTTAAAATGTTCATTTTATCAAATAATTGAATCTCTAGTTTTCTAATAATTTCAGGTTCTAAGCATTCACCATAATATTCCCAACTACTATTTCGATGAATCAAATCATCGAATATTACTTTTGCAGTCTCTTCATCTAAAAAATCTGCATTGTGAATCTTTTCTACTGACCAAGACGTAACGTTTAAATCTGTATCTGTCTCTTGATGAAAACTTGCAAATTCACCATTAGTTAACTCAATTACATAGTATTCTCTTTTCATAATCATTCTCCTTATCTAAGTGAAATGTGTATTTTATCAACTTATAATTTCTTGCCACATACTGGGCAAAACACTATTTTAACTCCGTATAACGAATGTGGTACGCTTCCACCTATCACGCTATCCTCCAAGTAATTCGCACTATTGATAAACACGCTATAATCACTTAATTGACTTTTCATTAAAGGTTTTCTATCAGATAATGGATTGCCAGTGCAATATTCACATCCTTTTCTGATTTTATTCTCCTCTATAAAGTTCAACATATCATCAATCGCTTGAATTCTGCCTTCTGCCCTATAACTATCTTCAGGTAAAATCTGATGATATTTAAGTATATCTGCTACTTCTTTTGATCGTTCCCCATAATCTTTCGCCCAGATAACCAATTCATCAAGCATTAATAACCCTCTTTACTATATGTATTTTCAATCTTGCAAGACAATCTTATTATTTTCCCAATATGACATTCTAGCTCTATCACTTTCAATCTCATTCAAACTGTCTTTTACTTCTGCGGCCTGATCATAATTGGTTGTTGCAGAAAACACAATTCCACTTCTTCCCTGAACTACATGAATAGTTTGTGTTTCAGGCTTTCTAAATTCCCTATATTTCTTTAGTTCATTCATCAATCTGCAAATTAGCATATCATCGTCATCAGGAGACGCTGGAATGCTCATCTTGCCCCTTCCATTGATAAATCGTTTCAGTGCTTCATGTACTCCATCGAGATCAACTGGTTCTTCATATTGCTTTTCAAATTCTTCTTGTGTCATTTATACACTTCCATTCTGTTTATCAATTTTAACAGCAACATTTAATAATTCCTTAGATATAGCTCTCAATTCCATATCACATAAAATACGCATTTTATCAGTATATTAGTCTGCTGAAATCCTTTTTAACAATAGGCAGTAATCATCAACAATCGTTGTTGAAGAAATAATAAAAAGTGTCTTCCGTGCTAAATTGTTGTCTGTTTTGAATTTTTCATATGATGAAATAAGATTATAAGTAGATGAAACGTGCCTTTTATCCGAACATCCCATAAAGTATATCGAGTTCAAAATCATATTGGGGCTTCAACGTGTATAGTGTTTTTTCGCTTTGTCTTGCATAACGAACACAGTTACCAGTTCCTCCTTTCGTTCCATCCCATGCTGCGACAATTATTCTGCTTTGGTCTACCATATATTCGTTACGTTTCTGCATCTTGGCGACATGATAATCACCAATCTTTACACCAGCAACTCCGTATTCAGGCAGCTCATCTACGTAATAAACATCATCTGCAACATCTAACATTCTCTTGTACCATAACTGTGTTTCTTTATCACTCCATTTTATTGCTTGATTCTTAAATGGAACAGCTACAATATTCTGAATATTTGAATAATACTTCTTCTTTAAGCTATTAACAGTCCAGAAGGCAATCTGATCAAAACCAATTGCTCCTCCAGAAATGAATCGCTCGATGCCCTCGTCTTCAATTAAATCGATCAGCACAGGCTCAAGTTTATTATGTATGTGTTTTGATTGTTTATCAGTAAGACTGTAACAGTTACCTAGTTTATTTGGTCGATGACCTGTAAAACAAATTGTCTTTCGTTCAAGCTCTTCTCTCAACTGATCTTGTTTGCCATGCTCTTCCATTCTTCGTTTTATGTCTGCTCTTCCTTCTGGTGTATTGAGTCTGGCGAAGTCAACCATTAATTCTTTATCACCCTTTCTAAATGAAACAGCCCTTTTGTTGTGACTTAATATGTTTTAGTACTTGAAATAGTATGTGTGACCGAACCATCATTCCTTCATCAATGACCTCTTCATTCGATTTAATAACCCAGTGATCTTTTGTTACATTCACATAATATCTACCATCAAAATATAAACCTTCTCCTCTTTTTAAAAAATCTAGTTTTTTTAATTCAAAATCAAACTCATTCATCTAGTAACCTCCCTGTCATCTAACGACCTATGTATCCTTCTGTTTGACCATCTCTTAACTTATATTTAATTGTATATGTATAATCTCCATTTTCCTTTTGAGCAATTGGATCTCCATTCTGCATATAGAATCCTGCGACACCGCACTTTCCTTCGATGGCAATATCTTCAGCATAGCATTTCATCAATTTCCACTTAATCACTGCTAACATTGAGTCTATTAAAACTTCTTTTTCTGCTTCAGTATAATCAAGTTTCTCCAATCATCATTCCTCCAGTTCATAATGTCTGCATGAAATTCAATCTTTCGTGTGCATTCACTTCCATACCTCCTTGTATCGATATGATGGTTCACGAATCATAAGTGTAGAATAAAATATATCCTGACCAGATCCATCAATCTTAATAACATAATTGTCATCAAAGATAATTACATATCCTTCATTTGTTAATTCAACTGCTTTGAATTGTTTGCCAGCAAGTGTTTTATTATATAGTTCAATCTCTTCTGCATTAATCACTATTAAAACTCCCTCTCAAATTTTAAAGTCTGAATAAAACTCTAACTTTCATGCATTATTTGGGGCAATACCTACTCTAAGAATGATAAACTCTTTCTAACACCATGATGTTTTGCTGGATTGTTGCAATATCTGTGAGATAGAATGTACCTTCGTCTCCACATATGGAGCATCCTACCCTTTTAAAATCTTCATCCAGTTTAAGATCACCATTATGATCTATCTCCCCTACAAAGACTCCTCTGTCTTGATGATCATTTACAAAGTATTCTCCTGATTCTTTATTGGGTTTGGCTTCATAAACTTTATTTTCGAATATTTCTCCTAGTAAATTTGTTTTAGCACTGTCGTAAACTTTGAAACTTTCCATAGCTTGGACTTTTATTTTATTCAAGAATATCAACCTCCAATTTTGAATTTTTACTCTTTATCTCTGTCATTCTATTTTACAATCCTATACTATTTATAACAGTTCAGGGTTGGTGTAAATATTGCCTTTTACTTCAGAGTATTTTTCAAAGTCATAACCATACGCTTCTGATTTCCAAGTACCATCCATATTTCTGAGACAATAACCTAGAAGTTCGTCACTCCAATCTATGTAAGCAGTAAATTCACGAATTCGTTCGTTGTACACATATGAATATTCGATGACATCACCCCTGTATAATTCTTTCCCTTTCTGATCTTGACGATCAATGTATTTACAAACTGTTACAGGATTTACTTTATACCAATATTCTGTACAAAATTACTCGCTATCCCATTCCACTATTTTCCAACGATTACATCTTCTCCAATTAAATAGCCGAAAACCAATTCATCACTATCAATTCTTTTAGCTTTATATTCATTATCTCTCACTTTTCTACTTCCCTCATTGGTTCAGATTGGGTGTTAATAAGATGCTCTTTAACTCTTGATTTAGGCAGTCTTATTAAAGCGAACGCTCCGAAATCTGATAGTGCATCCTCTCCCCTTATTGCATCTTCTGGAATTCATACCTCAAGTTTTAAGCGATGATACCCTTTATGCTTTCCTCTTTTAGTTGGTGCATGAGTTGACATACTCCCTACAAATGGAGCTAAAAATAGTAAGAAGCTATCATCACTTTTGTTTCTCATTTCGTCAGCCACTCTGTCAATTAAGCCATTCGTTACATCGAAAATCACACTTTTACTCATATCTCTTCTCTCTCTCTTATCTTAATCTCCTTTTATGCAACTCAACTTTTATTATCTAACTTTTTACATTTATTTCTACACCATACATACTTACTCCAGATTCCATAGTGATTAAAATCCTTTTTGCAGTAATGACATTTAACAATCAATTCCATCACCCTCTTTTGTACATGAAATGTTTATTTTACTCAGACTTGTTTATTCTTCTATGTATTGAGTCCTGATATAGAAAATCAAAGACTTCTTTGCCTAAATCTGTTGGTGAGTGTTTAAGATCCTTTGATAGTAAATTCTTCTTATCCCAGAACGTATGGATTGGTCTAAGTAAGCCAAATTTATCAGCTTCTTTTCTTATATCTTTCTCTTCTTTGTCCTTATCAAATGCAAGTATGATTTTAGTGTCATAGGGGAGTTTTTTTATTAGCTCTACTTGATAAAGCGTTATATCTGAACCACCAATTGCCAACGTGTTTCTATATCCAAATTCAGCAGCGTACCAGCATGATTTTTCAGCTTCAAATACGATAACCTCTCTTTTTTCAAGTATTTCGTATAATGCCAAATTCCAGTTGTACCACTCAATGGTTTTATTATATGGGTATAGGTACATGAACTTTGGAATATTCTTTTCCTTATAATTCTCATCCATTGTTCTACCTTTTACAGATATTATATCTCCGTATTGATTATAGATAGGAAAGACAATCCTTTCAGACAGAAGATCAAAACCGATCTGATATTCAGTCTGAATTTCATAGGATAATCCCTCAAGATAATATTTATAGTGTGGCATCATTACGTACTGGTTTAAAATTGAATCATCATATATTTGATTCTCGTCTATATCGCGTAGTTGCTTAGGTCTCTGCTTCTTCACTTTCTTGAGCCATCCAAGAGGATCTTCTACCTCTGGTTGCGGTGTATAGTTACCTAAATATTCAGTGAAGTTTAGATTTTCACATATCCACTTCTTCGCTTTATACAAATTCTCTTTTACTGATTCGTTATCTTCACAATCAAATACTAAGTGTGATACTAATCCAAAAATATCAATATTTGAAATACTTCTTGACCAAACAACACACTGAAGATCGTCTGAAAGGAACACTTGGACTGATCTTGTGTTTGTACTTCCAAACTTATCTGGGAGTTTTGCTTCATATCTGTTTGTTTTTTGTTTAATATTTGAGCATTCCATTTTCTCAAGAAGTTCATATACTCTATCTTCTTCATATATTTTTTTCTTTATATCTTTGAGATCGTTACCCACATGACCTCCTCCAGTAACTTCTACTTCTTATCAGAGCCGTTATTTGGAACCTGTACAAATGCTACCTCTTTCCATATATTCAAATCAGAGATCACCTCAAATACTATTTGCTCATCTTCAGACCCTTCACGGTTCTTCGGAAGAAAGAGTATCAGATATTTTTTCTCTGGATCTAATTCATATTCTTTCTTATGCCATTTTCCATCAAAATCATTTTTCTCCCAGTTATAACAGAATAAAGCCTTTTTCATTCCTTGATACTCATCTGCAAAGATTAACCTACCTGCCATTACTACTGCTGCGACCTCAACTATTTCTGGAGATTTTCCAATACTATCTAGATCAATATAGCGGAATTCTTTTCCGATTTTCATTTGAACAGTAGCTAGAGCTGCACAATTATAGTTTTCTTCTTTAATGCAATCATGTAAATCTTGTGCTGAATTTGAGAAAGCTAGCCACCTGTCTACATTTTGTTTAGATAAATCTGGCTTAAAAGTATCGAAGTAAATATGTTTATAACCTAAAGGTCTATGTAGTTCTATATTACTTATTACATCTTCTATCCGATATTTCTTTAATACTACTAATTTAATAAAATCTGGTTGATTTTGTGTTAACCATTTAGCAGCTTCTAAGAGTGTTGCTTTTGTTTCTTTCGAGAACTTACCCTTATTAACTACATCACGAGGAATAGGTTTATGTAATATTCGTGAAGCAACGGTAGCTAATAAACGTGCCTGCCATCTCTTTTTACCTTCCTCATTCACAAAAATCATAGCCTTTTCGAATGAAAGTCCACTATCTGGATTCAGAGCTTTAACATTGTGATCAAATATTGAAAGCACAAATTTTTCTGTAACAATACTTGATTTCCCGACACCTGAAGATAAAACTAAATACATCAGGTTTCCAAGTTTTTGTCCATTTATTTTTTTCGTTAATCTTGGTGACTCGTATAAAGGTAGACCAACTTCTTCTCCTAAGTCCAATTCTTCTACCATCTGGATCATATCTTCTGTGAGATTGTATATAACAACTTCTCCTGAGTTCACATGAGAGAAGGCGGTTTTAAATTTGTGTTGGCAATATGTATGCAATTGTTGCAAACTCATATCCGCAAGTTTTTTAATGAATTCCTTGCTATGTATATTTAAAAGATTATCTTTCTGCATATTACGTAGACTTTCATATTTTTGAATCTCGCTAAAGTGAAAATCATCATTAGCATTCTCTATAGATGATTCTTCCATAAGTTCATGAATTGTCTGATAACCTTTATATTTGTTATAGGTTTCTATTAAAGATTCTTTACCAAATTCATCTGGCCTAGAAACTAGAAAGGAGTATACTGCTGTGTCTTCAAACAACCTAATTCCACTGTTATACATTTCCTTACCAATATCATAGTAAAAATACCATGTAGCCTTTGTAAATGTTTCTTTTTTCACTGTATGAGATTTGTATTTGGAATACAGATTTGGATTCTTCCATAGGCTGCCTACAAATAGAGATTCATGTACTTCAGAGGGCATAATAAATTCATCCGCATATTTAAAATTAATAATATCACTCCTTTATAATAAGTCACTTATATCAAGGCCATCCTTTTTTCGATAGTAGTTACTTTTGCTTGAGTCTGTTAGATGAGACAAATCTTTTATCGTTGCAGTTAAAGCTTGAGACTTTTCATCTTCTCTCTTTTTATTTAACTGTTCCAGTCTCCATGCTTCTGACAAACTCTTTTGCATAATCGTAATACACTTACTAATTGAAGCAGCGTCACATTGACCTAATAACACATTATGTATGAACCACTTAATGTCGTCCTCTTTAAGCTTGTAAGCAGAGTACATTAATTCATAACTTGCTCCCTGCTTATATTTCTTTTCCCTTTTCCCTCTGACAATATCGTATCCACTTCTTAGTGCTTGCAATCTGGCTACTGGCATAGAAGGAATATCTATTCCTTCGGGAATTCCATGTAAGCTCTTTACATACTTATAGAGCTCATCCCATTTCTTATTCTCTTCATCAAGAAATTTTCTGTATTCAAGATGTTTTTCATAACATTTATCAATATGAAAATATTTACCCTTATCATTCTTTATCATCTTATCTCGATCTGATTCTAATTCTAAGCATCCTTGGCATTTTACTGGTCTAGCAATCTTCTATCAACTCTCCTCTCCATGAAATGAAGGTTTTACTTACTATTTACAATCTTGAAATCCACTTATCTCCATTACTCTGTATCTATCACTCAATTTCCCATTTGATTGCATTACTTTCAATGCATTTTCGGCTTGTTTTTTATTGAAATATATTTTATCGTGTAAGCCATACAAAACTCTATTCTCACCAACTGCAATTACATAATTACCGTTAATATTTTCCCCTCCCTCAACACTTCTAATTTTTACAAATCCTTATTTTGTACAATATAAACATATTTTACATTAACAACATATCATGTTAAATCTAAAAAAGTCAACGTTTATAATATTTTTTATTCATAAAACATTTTGAACCTCTATTTTATCATTTTGTGCGATAGGCATGATCGTTAAACTTGTATCTGAATTCCTCGTCAGCCCACTCATCAAAACATTTGGCATGATGTGTATCGCCATTCCCTTCTATAACATAACGATCACCTTCTTTAATCGGCTCCTCACAACCTGAATAGCATAGCGAATACTCTTCTATATTACTCATTAATATATCTCCTCTCTGTTCGAAATCGACGTTTCATTCACTATCACGCATAAACCAAACGTTCCCATTGTCCACCACAGTCAGGACATTCATATGCTACCGTCCGATCTCTACTCTTGTCATAAAGACCTATCTTTCGACTCCAATGTGTTCCTGAGTAGTTATGAACGATATCATCTGGAATTGAATCACCACGTAAATTAGCATTGCAATGTGGACAGTATTCAATCTCCGTTCCTCTCTTATTCATTTTCAAACTCATCACGTTGTAATTGAAATTTCACAATTAGATCGTTCATTCTTTTCTGTAACTCTACAACTTCAATCGCAGCTTTATTCCTATCAGCAGTCAATTTTACTTTATAGCAATCTGAACAAAGTACTTCATGTTCGTAAATAACCCAATCATTACATATCTCTGCCCCACAACCAGCATACGTGCAGTGTTGGGATTCAAACTGCTCTTGATAGAAGTAAAGTTGTCCTTCAATAGAATAAGTATTGATCATATCAGATTTAATTATTTTCATAGAACTTCCTCTTTTCTCAGATTATTTTTATCGTTCATAAAACCCTCATTTCATCCGTAAGAAGCACTGGCATCAGATGAGCTACTATAAAGCTTGCAGCCCCAGAACGACATTCTCTCAGCATCAAAGTATTTATTAAACTCATTATTCTCTCTAGCAAAATTTACACATGCTTCCTTGAAACTCTCACCTGAAGAATATCCATGATAATATACTCTTCCGCTACCGCCTGTTGCCACATAACCTTCAGACCAAATATCATAACTTCTCATATTTTAATCTCCTTTCGTTTTAACTTCGCTCATAGATTCATGGATGATAGACAGTGCTTTTTGTACTCTTTCTACGCTTTCTATGCTATCAAAGATTAATGTAAAACGTTGTAGCTGCTTCGGTATTTCATTACTAAGTTTTCTCATTAAAGACTTCTGCACATCTATCTAACTTTTCATTTTGTCCTGCAAATATCATTGTTCGATTATCTTTATCTCCAGTAACTACTGTATAACTATTAATATTTATCACTCCTCATTTTAAACGAAATATCTCTTTCACTCACAATCCTTTAGTAATCATATAAGGAATTATGTACTCTATCTCTTTGGTCATTCACATAAGCCCAATCAATTTGATCAGGTGGTTTTTTCATGTCGTTATAAGCCATTCTCATTTGTTTGGCGGCTGCATTAAATGGTAATTGACCTGTTCCTGTACCCATACCTGTAAAAGCTAAAGTCTTGATTGGATTTTGCATATAATTATACATATTAAAATCTTTTACGCTTTTAAAAACAGCTTTAGTAGCCTGATAACAATTATCTGTATTTCTAATTACCATTGGATATTTCATGGTTGGAGAATGTGCTATATAAGGAATCTTATCATTATGAGTGACAATAATAGATGATGTTCCGATTGGCTGCTCCCCCCAATACGTTCTTATAATATCTCGTTGAACTCTTTCCATGAGCTGATTACCAAAATACTTTGTTAGTACACCGTCAAAACCTCCATCCATCAGACCGTAAGAATTAGCAGGACTGACTATACAATCAATGGCATAACTTGTGGCTATATTGTAAAAATCGTCATGCAGAATTTTAACATCCTCACATCCTTTGAAAGCTGTCTCCCAAGCACGACAAAGTTCTAATTGATTTGAAAATAAAATAATATTCATGACTCCTGCTCACCTCCTCAATATTCTTTTATCTTCTCCTTTAGATTACAAACTCATCAAATACAGGTAATCTCAAAAGATTATTCTTAGTATATCCTCTATGCTTAACTACACATTTAATCAGAGGCTTTATATAAATACTGTCTTTTGTCTCACTAGTTTTTAGCTGCTGAAACACCTTATATCCTGCTTTACGTTCATTTGTACCTATGCCTAGCTCCATGACACCTACAATCCTTTTTCCGTCTGATAGCAGCCATCCAAACTCATTTTTTCTGTATCCAGCTATATAAAACTCATCCATCTCATACGCAATAACCTTTTGCCAACTTGCAGATCTCTTACCTATCTCATATTTGGAATTTGCCAACTTTAATACTACTCCTTCTAACCCTTGCTCTTTAACAAGGTTAAAGTAGTTAATACCATTACCAACGATGTATTTGGATTTAGTTATATAGTCATTATCTGAAAAGGAAGTTTCCAAAGTTTCCTTACGAGTAATCAATGGTAAATTATGCATATCATTATTTTCACTCTTAATAATATCAAATACACAGTATGTGATTTTGTGTTTACTTTTGTTGGATCTAAATCTCTCCATCATTGCATAGAAATCAGGTTTTCCATCTTTCCCTGTAACAATTAATTCTCCATCAAGTATTGTACCTCGTGGTATATTTATATTAGCGACCAACTCAGGAAAGTTGCTCGTGATCTCATTATTATGTCTG
>NZ_BAVZ01000032.1 GCF_000576305.1 Paenibacillus pini JCM 16418
CGGAGCGCCCGAAGGGCTCCGCCTCCCGCAGCCGCCGCATAGAAGGGCGGCAGGCGGATGGCCAAAGCATAACGCCCGCCCGCTTCCTACTATGGGCGGTGACGGGCGCGGGAAAGACCGAAATGATTTTCCCGCTACTAGACTCGGTGCTGTCTGCCCAAGGAAGAGTACTCGTAGCAACGCCTAGACGAGACGTCGTGCTAGAGCTTGCCCCGCGATTGGCGAAAGCATTTGAAAGTACTTCTTTGGTAGCTCTGTATGGGGGCAGTACGGAACGATGGCAAAGCGGAGGGATAACGTTGGCAACAACACATCAGTTAATTCGATTTTATCAGACATTCGATTTGGTTGTTATTGATGAACTCGATGCTTTTCCATACCATAATGATCCGATGTTGCTTTTGCTGCGCAGCAGGCCTGCAAACCAGAAGGCAGGTTTGTATACTTATCAGCTACCCCGCCACGTCCCTTACAGAAGGAAGTCACGCGGGGAACACTTGAGCATGCTAAAGTTCCTGTTCGATTTCACGGTCACCCCCTGCCAGTACCCAAGCGAATTGCGTTGAGAAGCATTCAGGAATGCTTACGGCGACCGATGCTTCTGAGTCCCCTTAATGAACAGCTTCGCCATTCTATGAAGCGGGGTGCACAAATATTTCTATTCGTCGCTCGGATTCGGCACATCGAGCCGCTAGTTCACATACTGCGTAAAATTTTTCGAGATATACGCGTGGAAGGCACTTCTTCTGTAGATCCACAGCGGGCGGAGAAGGTGAATTCTTTTCGCCAAAAGGAAATCCGTTTACTTGTAACGACCACCATACTCGAAAGAGGAGTCACAGTTCCCCGAAGCGATGTATTTATAGCTGATGCAGATAGTGGTTTATTTGACGAAGCATCCCTCGTACAAATGGCCGGAAGGGCAGGAAGATCGGCTGAAGATCCCGCAGGTCAAGTGATTTTTGCATCTCCACAATGGACTCTTTCACAGAAAAGAGCGGTCAATCAAATTAAGAGCATGAACCGGATTGCAATGAAGAAGGGATACATACAAACAAAGTGATAATGATGAAATATTTAGAGGAAAAGGAGAGATTCTTATGAATATAAATCCGCAAATAATGGGAGGCTTTATTCATGGTTTATTGGCACCTCCCGGAGAGATCTGCCTGACATGTGGCAGTAAAAGGAGAATGGCACCAGGGCAACTCGGCATTTGTATAAACTGTGCAGAAGCCATTCCTTGGATCGTTGAAGCGCGATGTAGGTATTGTGGCCGAGGAATCGGCTGTCCAGACTGCATCAGGCCAGAGGCTGCTGGACGTTCTTTTGTATGTAATCGTAGTGCGGTATATTATTCCGCTGAAATGAGAGAATGGCTTGCTCTTTATAAATATAGAGGTCATGAACGATATGCGGCGCTCTTCATAGCGATGATGAATAATGCCTATGATCGAATGGATTGGGAAATGAGCAGCAATATAGCGGGGAGACGCTTACCTCCAAAAAGTATATATCGTAATTCATATTGGCAACCGGATGCTGTGACTTTTGTTCCTGTAAGCCAAGAGCGTCTTTCTGAAAGGGGATTTAATCAGGCGGAAGTTCTTGCTACGGGTATAGCACTTCATAAGCATATGCCGAGTTTGCCCCTGCTGATCCGTGGCGAAAATACGGCGAAACAAAGTTTTAAATCGCGACAACAGCGGATAGACTCTATGAAGCATATATTCGAAATGCACCCGCAGGCTGAATTGATGATTCACTCCATTCTAAGGCGCAAACAAGCGCAGAAGCTTCATGCAAATAAGTCGCAAACAGAGCTCGTACGCCTACTATTGGTAGATGATATTTATACGACAGGAAGTACTATCGATGCATGTGCCTCTGTTTTACATCAGTCTTTTTCTCAAATGGGGAGAATTCCCTTAGAAGTCTATAGTCTAACTTGGGCCCGGTCTTAGTTCACTTCTAGTCCTTTATTGCAAATAATCTAATCCCTTGGCTAATTAAGGATGGACGTGGATAGTGCGATAAGGTAATCTATAAACATTATCAATCTTAAGAATTGTTATGGAACAGGGGGCGGCATAGTGAATCTAGGGAATTGTCCTCGCTGCGGCAAATTGTATGCTGTAAATTTTAAAGACATGTGCCCAAGTTGTATCAAAGAAATGGAAATTGAATACGAAAAATGCGTAAAGTACTTGCGTGAGGAGAAGGGTGCAAATATTCAGCAACTATCTGATGCAACGGATGTTTCGATTAAGCAAATTACTCGTTTTGTCCGTGAAGGCCGTATATCTGTGTTAAATGCTCCAAACCTAATGTACCCATGTGAGGTCTGCGGAACGATGATTCGTGATGGCCACATGTGCGATTCCTGCCGCGGGAGACTGACCAAAGAACTGAGTCAGATCACGAAGGATGAGTCTAATAGGGATAATGGAACTAAGCAAAAAGTCGATGGCGCCTATCGTGTTATGGACAAATATCATAAATAAGTGACTACTGGACTAAAAACACATATAGCTATTCATAATGTTTCAATTATGACCGATAAACTTAGTAAAGATTATCGGTTTTTTTGTTTATGCTACAATAGAAGATCATTTGAGATTGTAGCAACGTCATAGACTGACGACTCCTAAAAAATTAAAAGAAGGTGGAAAATATGAAAATTAATGAAACCGGACGAATTGGTGGAGTGAACCCGTACCAACGTAATATTGAAGCACAGCGGCAAGAGGTACAGAAGCCTGCCCGCCGTAAGGATGAAATATCAATATCCTCCGAGGCTATGGAAATGTTGGAGGCTCAAGTCGTTAACACAGATCCTGAGAGAGTGAAGAAGATTGAGGATCTAAAGCAACAAGTATCTTCTGGGACGTATCAAGTAGAATCTGGTAAAGTCGCCGAGAAGCTCATGCCTTATTTTAAAAAGTTATCAGGGAACTAGGTGAAATTAGATGTCGGTTCAATCTTTAGTTAACCTGCTTGAGCAGCTTGATGTTGCTCATAAATACATGCTTGATCTGGCTATTCTTAAGAAGAAGGCCGTTATGGATAATAATGTGGATTCCCTTATCCGACTGATGAATCAGGAAACTAAAGGAATGAAACAGATCGAATTATTGGAACAACAGCGTGTTAGCGAAGCTCAGCAATTTTTACAGGCTTGCGGTATTAAATCACAATTAAATCTTACTCTAACGGAAATATCGCGGCTCGTTTTCGATATTGAAGACAAACAGAAGCTGCTACAAATACAGAAACAATTATCTGAGACAATGACCCAATTAAAAGAAGCAAATGATTTAAATCAGAAGCTTATGGAACAATCATTATCATTTATAGATTATTCACTGGAAGTCATGGTGGGAAGGCCAAACCAAGAGGCAACCTATCAGCATCCGTCCGAACGCAATAGTGGGCTCGGCAGCAGGGCAGGTATTTTTGATTCGCGAGCTTAATATTTATTTCAAGCTCGCGAATTCTGAGGGGGAAAATTAATGACATCTACATTTCATTCAATAGAAACAGCAAAGCGAAGCCTGTTTACCCAGACAGCCGCTTTAAATACGACAGGTCACAATATTTCAAATGCTAACACAGAAGGTTATACCCGCCAAGTCGTTAAAATGCAGGCATCCATTCCTATTGAAGCCTATGGTCTAAATCGTTCCAATGCTCCAGGTCAGCTAGGTACAGGTGTGGAATATCAGTCCATTAAACGGATCAGAGAGAGTTACTTAGATACTCAATATCGGAATGAAAATAATGCCAACGGAAGCTGGGGCATTAAATCGGATACTTTAAATAAATTAGAGGGTATTTTTAACGAGCCTTCAAATACAGGGATTAGCAAAGTACTGAATAACTTCTGGAATTCGTGGTCCAATCTCAGCAAGGATCCAGAGAGTGCTTCTGCTCGCAAAGTAGTCAAAGAAAATGCGGCTGCATTAACAGACGCCATGAACTATATGAGTGGTCAGCTTAACCAGTTAAGTCAGGATTTGACGGCAAATGTTGGCGTGAAAGCCAGTGAAGTACAGAACTATTTAACTTCGATAGCAGATCTTAACGGATCGATTACTCGGATTGAAGGACTAGGCGATCATGCCAATGATTTGAGAGATCAGCGAGATTTACTAACAGATAAGCTCTCAAGAATTATTAATGTGAACGTTCAGGAAACCGATCAAGGCTACACGATCATGATGGGCAACCAGACTTTAGTGGAAGGTAGTGAAGTTCAAGTAGATGTGGATGGATCTACGGCTGATGACAAGGGGAACTTCCTTGAGAATGCATATACTTCTGGCAATCTTAAGGGGGGAGAAGTCTATGGCGTAATTGCCTCGCGAGAGGTTTACGTCAAGGACTACCAGAAGCAGCTCGACGATATGGCCAACACGCTGGCCACTGGTGATATTCAGATCACACTCCCTAAAGGCAGTATCTTGCCAGAGGGTGTATCCATAAATGGTGTTAATGGGCGAGTAATAGATCAGGATACAGTGGTTACTGTAAAAGGTCTGAACGGACTTCATCAGCTTGGGTATACCTTGATGGGACTACAGGTGGCGGACTCCCTTTCTTTGAAGCTAAGGGTGGTGGAACTATAACAGCTGCTAACATTAGTCTGAACTCTAAGATTGCGGAAGATCAGAATCTGATTGCCACATCCCTCCGTACAGAGGGCGTAGGAACGACTGAGGCTGTGATTAAGGGGAACAATACGCTTGCCCTTCTCATGGCTAATATGAACCAAATTCATTTTAAATCTTCTGATAGTGATCGATCGATGACTATTGATGGATATTATAACTCTACAGTAGGACAGCTAGGTGTACAGTCGCAGGAAGCACAGCGTCAGACCGATAACTCTAGCATCTTGGTTCAGCAGGTGGAGAGTCAGCGTCAATCGGTTAGTGGGGTGTCGATCGATGAGGAGATGTCCGATCTGATCAAATTCCAACACGCCTATAGTGCAGCTGCCCGCTTCATGACAACCTTTGACCAATTGCTTGATAAATTAATTAACTCAACAGGCGTTGTAGGCAGATAACGAATAAAGGAGGTAATCTCATATGCTAAGAGTCACATCAAACATGATGAGTTCACAATTGATGCTCAATTTGAATCGTAATGCACTGCAGATGAATAACACTCAGAACCAGCTGGCTACTGGCCGTAAGCTGAATAAGCCTTCGGACGATCCGGTAGGAATTACATATTCCCTTCGTTATCGTGGGGAACTGGCTTCTAACGAGCAATATACGAAGAATGTTGACGGTGCATTGTCATGGCTAGATTTTAACGATACCGTACTGAATCAAGCGGGTGATGTCGTTCAACGCTTGCGTCAATTAACTGTACAGGCCTCTACAGGAAGTAATCCACAATCCGCGCTTGATAGTATCAAGCAAGAGGTAGGCCAACTGAAAGAACAGCTTTTGGATATAGCCAACAGTAAGCTTAACGGCAAATATATTTTTAATGGTGAAACCTATGACAAGAAGCCTTATGATTTCCCGAAGAATGCAGACGGTACCACAAATACCACGGGACTAAATGCAGACGGTACATCTAATGATAAAAGTATGGCTACCCTTGAAACAGATAAAGGGATGATTTACTATTCGGTTGGTGAAAGTGTACAGCTTCCGATTAATCTTACGGGTACGGATATATTCGGTAATGGTGGCGATCCTGATAATATCTTTAATATTATGGATGCTTTGACCCAATCATTGACGGATGGCAATTTTAAAGGGATGACGGAGCAATTAGATAAGATTGATAGCCGAATGGAGACGATCCTAACTACGCGTGCTGAACTTGGTGCTAAAACAAACCGGATCGAACTCATGCAGGGTAGACTCTCCGATTTGAATACGAACCTGACGGATCTTCAATCTAAGACGGAGGATGCTGATTATGCGGAGTTGATTATGAAGTCTAAGATTCAAGAGAATATTTACAATGCTTCGCTATCAGCAGGTTCGAAAATCATCCAACCAACTCTGGTTGACTTTCTGAGATAGAAACAGGAGGTCATTACATGCAGCCTATTCTACAAATTCATCAAACGCCAGCCTATATTGGCATTGATGCTGATTTAGGACAATTCTCTATTCGTCAACAGAAGGCGGAACTGAATATAACAACCACCCCGTCCGAAATAGAGATTCAACAATATCGCCCAGAGCTTCAGGTTGATTCTTCAAGAGCCCATGCTGCTCTAACAGGCGGAAGCATGTTCGATATGAATACAAGAATATACTCCGGTATTCAGAATATTTACCTTCAGGGTATTGCAAGGAGAGTGGAGGAAGGAAATCGGGCAGCGGCCATCCAGAATCCTAGTAACACGATTGCTGAGATTTATGGCCAAGACTGGCAGCCTATTTCTTTTCCAGAGTTCAGGTCACCTGCCTCTATAGATAATGTAGACGTTCGTATTGAAACAACTCCGCCTGATATTACATTTCGTAAAGCTAAAATTGATATTCAGGTGGAGACTCATCGCCCTGAGATTGAATATAATCGCGGGAAACTTGATATTTATATGCGGCAATATGCATCCGTGGAGTACACTCCTCCAGAAATCGATATTCTTAAATAAGGATATCATTCACTATCGTGATCTGTTTAGCTAGGTGCTTTGTGCATAAGCTGCATGCTATTTTATTAGGCACCGTGAGGTGCTTTTGTTGATTTTAAGACCTTTTTAAGGAGTGAATAGACTGTGAGAATAGAAACGTCTTCATGGGGTAATCTCGAAATTACTGAGGAACAAATTTATCATTTCAATAAAGGTTTACCAGGGTTTGATGAAGAGACGGAATTTGCTCTAATCTCTTTGCAAGAAGGAACATTCTCGTATATGCAGTCTTTGAAGGAACCAGCGCTGGCCTTTCTGCTGACAGAACCTTTTGATTATTATAGTGACTATGAGTTCGAATTATCTCCTTCCGATATGGAGGAACTAGAAATTAAGGAGCAGGTGCTTGTTCGATGCATCATTACGTTGAAGGAGTCTATAGAAGAATCGACCATAAATTTGTTGGCTCCAGTTATACTGAATCCAGAAAAACAGTTAGGTAAACAAGTAGTATTGCATAATACGTCCTACCAGACAAGACATCCATTATGGATAGAAGAGTTGCAAGAGAAAGAGCCTTCTGGAAAGGAAGGTGAATAGTCATGCTTGTATTATCTCGTAAGAAGGGTGAGTCTATCGTTATTCAGGATCAGATCGAAGTGTCCATCCTTAGCGTAGAGGGAGATACGGTGAGAGTAGGGATTTCTGCTCCTGCGCATATTGATATTTTCCGCAAGGAAGTCTACCTTTCTATTCAGGAAAGTAACCGAGAATCTGCTATACCTGCTCCTGCAAACTTGGAAGCTTTTATGCAGAAAATAAAAAAAATAAAGAAAAATTAAAAAAATCACAAAAACCTCTAAAGTGTTGGGTTGTCCTTGTCGATATAAGTAGTAGACGCTGATTCGGCAGGGCGGCCGACCTTAACGGGTCAGTGTTTACCACATGGATGTGGAACTAATTTAATTTCAGGGAGGAAATACACAATGATTATCAACCACAATATTACAGCTCTTAACACACACCGTCAGTTGTCTTCCAACACAGCAGCAACAAGCAAGAACATCGAGAAACTATCTTCAGGTCTTCGCATTAACCGCGCTGGGGACGATGCAGCTGGTTTGGCAATTTCCGAGAAAATGCGTGGTCAAATCCGCGGTTTGGATATGGCTTCCAAAAATGCTCAAGATGGTATCTCTTTGATCCAAACTGCTGAGGGAGCACTTAACGAAACTCATAGTATTCTACAACGTGTTCGTGAGCTTGCTGTTCAATCATCAAGTGACACTAACACTGAATCAGATCGCAAAGAGCTTCAAAAAGAAGTTCAACAGCTTAAAGACGAAGTAGATCGTATTGCTAACAACACTGAGTTCAACACTAAGAAGCTTTTGAACGGTGATCTTTCTGCTAAAACGTATAAAGATGAATCTGCGATTGTTGCTAGCAAAACAGGTGATTTCGATGTAAAAATTACAAATGCTACTCTTTCTGATGGATTAGCGACGAATGCTAGCGTTGTAACAGCAGATGATACATTTACTGTTAAAGTAACTGAATATGATGCTAAGACAAATACTTATTCATACACGATTACACCAGAATCTACAGGTGTAGAAGGTGCTAAACAGGACTTCTCAGTTCCTCCAGTAGCTGCAGATACCGTAGGCAATCCAGGTTCTTTGGGTGGGCTAGACGTAACAATTGATTCCACAAAAATCAAAGTGGGCGATTCCTTCACTATAGTAACACGTAAAGAACAAAATGCTACAGGTAGTAAAACGAATGCACTTCAATTCCAAATTGGTTCGAACTCTAACCAAACGATTGGTGTAGGTGTGGATTCCATGAAAACATCTGATTTGCATATTAACAAAGTGGATATCTCTACACAAGCTGGCGCAACTGCGGCTATCTCAACTTTGGATGATGCAATCAAGAACGTGTCTGCAGAGCGTTCTAAATTGGGTGCTGTACAGAACCGTCTAGAACACACAATCAACAACTTAGGAACTTCTTCGGAGAACCTGACAGCTGCTGAATCCCGTGTTCGTGACGTAGATATGGCTAAAGAAATGATGGAGCAAACGAAGAACAATATCCTTGCTCAAGCTGCTCAAGCTATGCTTGCTCAAGCTAATCAACAACCACAAGGTGTTCTACAATTACTTCGTTAATTTCTAGCTGATTTTAGATCAAAGAATAGACTCCAGGAAGCCCTGGAGTCTATTTTTTTAGACTGAATTTTGAAGGCTTTCTAAATCTTATAGTTCAAATGGAGGGGTTCAACCACATGGTAAAAAAATTGTTTACGAAGGCAACTGCATTGTTAATGGTGGGCCTTCTACTCATAACACAGTCTATTGCTTACGCAACAGATGTAGAGATTGAGAATCCAACACCGGACTTACTCGCTCCAATCATTAAGACCATCAGTGTATCGAACACGGATCTCACCCCAACAACACCTGTTAAGGTGATCGCAGATATCACAGATGAACTGTCAGGGTATAGTGACGGTTATATTACATACACGAAGTCTAATAATCAAAGTACAAATTTTCCTTTTGTTCTAAATTCGACTACTAAATTATATGAAGCAACGATCTCGGTTGCTAGTAATGGGGTAGGAGGAACTTGGAAAGCAACGGGAATCTTCCTTAGAGATAAGAAAGACAATTCCGTATTACTAAATAATTCAACGGCTCAATCAAATGGTGAGAAAATCGACTTTACACTATTAACTCTAAATGTAAGTGGAATAACGACGCCGCCCGAACCTACAGATAAACAGGCGCCCGTTCTTCATTCCATTCAAGTCGTTTCTCAGCAATTGACGGTGAATGATAAATTGCAGTTAACAGCAGACGTTACAGATGATGAATCTGGAGTATCTACGGTAACGGCTAACTATAGAAAACCGAGTGGTGCAACGAAGTCAATCTCTTTGACTCCGTATGCTTCGGGCAAATTCGTGGGTACTTATGTCATTGGGAAATATGATGAGAGTGGGGATTGGACTCTGGTTTCCGTCGCTACTCGAGACAAGGTAGGCAATACCAAAACATATACTACTTATCTGGATAAGGATAATAACACACAGAACTTCAACAATTGTCTTGTAACGGTTAGTGGGACAACGATTGATAAAGAAGCACCTGTTTTACATGATATTTCCGTGACTTCACAGCTTGTACGTCCCAATGAAAAAATTGAAGTGCGTGCAGACGTTACAGACAATGAATCAGGTGTTGCAAGCGTACGAGTAACGTATAAGAAACCGGATGGAAGTACAAGTAATATTGATTTATATAAAAATGCGACAGGTCAATTTGTAGGATCGGTTACGATCGGCATGTATGAAGAACGCGGTAGTCGTACATTAACTTCCGTTTATATGTCAGATGCATTAGGTAATAACAAGACGGTAACGAGTTATGTAAACAATAACAATACGACCAAAACATTCGAGCATTGTACAGTTGAGGTCACAGGGACGACGCCGGATTGGGAAGGTCCAGAATTTATCTCTGGAGGAATTAGTGTTCGGCAAATTTCTAATGTACAAGCTGAGGTGATCCTTACCATTGGAGCTGAGGACCGCCTATCAGGTATTGCAAGTGGAACACTCACAGGCGCATATAAAAAGCCGAATGGCAAAATGTTAAATTTAAGCTTTACTCCAACTAGTAACAACCAATATTCTGCTTCTATTCTCATTGATAAATATGACGTATTAGGCAAATGGGAACTGAATACGATATCCATCCGCGATAATGTCGGAAATTACACCAGACCCGTTAAACTAGGGAGAGTGTATTATCAGAATTTGATTTTAATGTGTTAGGCAAAATCACAATAACCCCGGGGACACCAAACCACATATCATTTGATGCCCCTACAGAATTAAATAAGGGCCAAACATATCAGTTAAAGCCCATGTTAGCTTACAGTAATGATTTAGTCGAACCTGTAGATATTACGAATGATGCTTTAACGAAATATACTTCGTCAAATACAGAACTATTAACGGTTAACACACAAGGCCTCATCCAAGTTCCTGCGAATGTAAAATCAGGGTATGCGACGGTTGAGGTAACTTACGGCAATGTGCGAAAAGTAGTAGTGATCAAAATTAATGGGGGAAATACGGATTCTTATTTGGAGGTTTCTCCACTCTTAATCAACATGTCCTCTGGGAAATCACAACAAATCAAAGTTGTTGAAGTAAATGACGGTGCTCGGAAAGACGTTACGAATTCATCTAGTGGTATCACGTATACAAGTACAGACTCTTCCATTGTTACAGTGACTCCAGATGGTCTAATTAGCGCTATCTCCGAGGATCAACAAGGCACATTTTATATTAATGTAAACTACAAAGGTTTAAATGCGAAGACAACAGTTAAAATTACGAAGCCTACAGTGAAGTCATTATCTATCTCCCCTCTTCAGGAGACGCTTTCCTTAAGCAATAATAAGCTTCAATTAGTTCTAAAAGCATTCATGACCGATGGCACTACAAAAGATGTAACGGTCGGCTCAGAAGGGACTAAATATACTTCCTCTGATCCTAAGAGAGCAACTGTGGATGCTAACGGATTGGTCAGTATTCCCCCAGATGCAATCACAGGTAAAGTGATTATTAAAGCGACCAATAATAATCTAATAGCTCAGACATCTCTAACGATTGATGGTAATCCTGAGCTTACGGGAATTCAGATTGTTCCTGAATCTCTAACGATGTATCCAGGAGGGACGAAGAAGCTCCAAGTCCTTGCTAAATACTCTAATGATACGACTAAGGATATAACAGCAGGCAGTTCTGGAGTTGTCTATACGAGTAGTGTTCCAGCACAAGCAGGTGTAAGTGTGGATGGAGAGGTTACCGTTCCGGCAAATGCTAACTTGGGAACAGCTGTCGTCACAGTGAAGTATGATGTTCTTAAAGCGACGGTAGTATTAAATGTAGTCAAAGATATAACGAATGATATACAATCCATAGTCGTTAGTCCAGATGTATTAACTCTGATGCCTGGAGATATTCAGCAGTTGAAGGTAACGGCTACTATGGGGGATAACAGATTAAAGGATATAACAGCAAGTAGCGAAGGTACAATCTATACGAGCAGCATTGTATCACAGGCTATTGTGGATACGGAAGGTAAAATAAGTATTGCTAAGGATGCTGTGGAAGGAACAGTGGTTATCACGGCTAAGAATGGAACTTTCCAATCTAAGTCCGTTATAACAATTGCTAACAATCCTGCAAAAGAAATGAAGAGTATAGCAGTTACACCAAGCACCGTTAGCTTATCGGCAGGAAAGACGCAACAATTAGTTGTGGCTGCAACGATGGGAGACGGTACGAAGAAGGATATAACAGCAAGTAGCGAGGGTACGGTCTATACGAGCAGCATCCCAGAACGGGCTGTTGTGAATGCAGAAGGTATAATAACCATTCCTTCTAATGCATCACTAGGTACCGTAGTGATTACAGCGAAAAATGGGAAATTACAGTCGACAGTCACCGTAACCGTCGGCCCAGATCCAGCAACTCAAATCAAGAGTTTAACCATTACTCCAAGCGCTGTAACATTGTCAGCAGAGGATACACAGCAATTGACCGTCAACGCTGTTATGGGAGATGACAGCTTAGTAGATTTAACAAGTAGCAGCAAAGGAACGACCTATATAAGTAGCAGTACGGAACAGGTGACAGTAGATACAGAAGGTAAAATCACCATTGCGAAGTTGTCCACCGCAGGTACCGTGGTGATTACGGCTAAGAATGGAACACTCCAATCGAAATCCATTATCTCGATCGTCAATAATCCAGCAAAAGAGATCAAGAGTATAGCTGCTACTCCAAGCACGGTTAACTTATCGGCAGGAAAGACGCAACAAATCGTCGTAACTGCAACGATGGGAGACGGCACAAAGAAGGATATAACAGCAAGTAGCGAGGGTACGGTCTATACAAGTAGCATCCCAGAACGTGCTATTGTTAATGCAGAAGGTAACATAACCATTCCTTCTAATGCATCACTAGGTACGGTAGTGATTACAGCCAAAACGGGAAAATTACAGTCGACAGTCATAGTAACCGTCGGCCCAGATCCAGCAACTCAGATCAAGAGTTTAGCCATTACTCCAAGCGCTCCAACTTTGTCAGCAGAGGATACACTGCAATTGACCGTAAACGCTGTTATGGGAGATGACAGCTTAGTAGATTTAACAGGTAGCAGCAAAGGAACGACTTATACAAGCAGCAATACGGAACAGGCGACGGTAGATGCAGAAGGTAAGATCACCATTGCGAAGTTTGCTACCGCAGGCACCGTGGTGATCACGGCTAAGAATGGAACGCTCCAATCGAAATCCGTTATCTCAATCGTTAACAATCCGGCAAAAGAGATCAAGAGCATAGCGGTTAGTCCAAGCACCGTCACCTTATCCGCAGGAAAGACGCAGCAGTTGGTCGTCACTGCAACGATGGGAGATGGTAAGAAGAAGGATATGACAGCAAGTAGTGAGGGAACCGTGTATACAAGCAGTAATACAGCTCGTGCAACCGTGGCTAATGAAGGATTAATAACAATTCCTTCAAGTGCGACGCTAGGTACAGTTACGATAACCGCTAAGATCGGCACATTCCAGTCGGTGGTTAACTTGACCGTAGGTAAGGATCCGGCCACAGAGATCAAGAGTCTAGCTGTGAGCCCGAGCACGGTGACCCTATCAGCGGAAGACATGCAGCAATTGACCGTGAATGCTGTTATGGGAGATGACAGCTTAGTAGATTTAACAAGCAGCAGTAAAGGAACCACCTATACAAGCAGTATTCCGGAACAGGCGACGGTGGATGCAGAGGGTAAGATTACCATTGCGAAGTTTGCTACCGCAGGCACCGTGGTGATCACGGCTAAGAATGGAACGCTCCAATCGAAATCCGTCATCTCAATCGTCAATAATCCGGCAAAAGAGATCAAAAGCATAGCTGTTAGTCCAAGCACCGTCACCTTATCCGCAGGAAAGACGCAACAGTTGGTCGTAACTGCAACGATGGGAGACGGGAAGAAGAAGGATATGACAGCAAGTAGCGAAGGAACGTTGTATACAAGCAGTAATACTGCACGTGCAACCGTAGATACAGAGGGGAAAATAACAATACCTTCTAGTGCGACACTAGGTACAGTTACGATTACTGCCAAGATTGGCACATTCCAGTCTGTAGTTAACTTGACTGTGGGCAAGGATCCGGCAACAGAGATCAAGAGTATTACGGTTACCCCGAGTACAGTTACCTTGTCAGCGGAAGATATACAGCAATTAACCGTAAATGCTGTTATGGGAGATGACAGCTTAGTAGATTTAACAAGCAGCAGCAAAGGAACGACCTATATAAGCAGCAATACGACACAGGCGACGGTAGATGCAGAAGGTAAAATCACCATTGCGAAGTTTGCCACCGCAGGTACGGTGGTGATCACGGCTAAGAATGGAACGCTCCAATCGAAATCCGTCATCTCAATCGTTAACAATCCGGCAAAAGAGATCAAGAGCATAGTGGTTAGTCCAAGCACCGTGGCCTTATCTGCAGGAAAGACGCAACAGTTGGTTGTAACTGCAACGATGGGAGACGGTAAGAAGAAGGATATGACAGCAAGTAGCGAAGGAACCTTGTATACAAGCAGTAATACAGCTCGTGCAATCGTGGATACAGAGGGTAAGATAACAATCCCTTCAAGCGCGACGCTAGGTACAGTTACGATTACTGCCAAGATTGGTACCCTCCAATCAAGTGTCTCTGTAACCGTGGGACAGGACCCGGCAACTGAGGTAAGAAGCATAGCTATTACCCCAAGTACCGTCAACTTGCCAACAGGAGGCATGCTACTATTGGTCGTAAACGCAGTTATGGGCGATGGTAGTCTGAAAGATATTTCAGGCAGTGCAAAAGGAACTATTTATACCAGTAGTATTCCAGAACGTGCAGTTGTAGATGCGGAGGGGAATCTTTCGATACCTTCGAATGCTACTCTGGGCACGGTTGTAATTACGGCAAAGAACGGGACTTTTAAATCCACAGTCACTGTGACCGTAAGCAAGGATCCGGCGACAGAAATGAGAAGTATTTCGATTACGCCAAGTGCTGTATCATTATCAGCAGGAAGTACTCGACAGTTAATAGTTACGGCGACTATGGAAGACGATAGTCTTAAAGATGTGACAGCCAGTACTAAGGGGACGGTATACACTAGCAGTAACACAAACTATGTTGTGGTAAATGCGGAAGGCTTGATTACGATTCCGAGCAGCACGCCCGCAGGTACCGTTACAATTACGGCAAAGAATGGAACTTTAAAAACGGTATCGGTTATTACCATAACAAATTAGTACTGACTAAAGACTAATGAATAATACTCATCTATTTTATAGACAGGGCCTTTCTTCGGAAGGGTCCTGTTTTTTTGACTAATTAGATTCTGAGAAGCAGGTATTTGCAAGTGTCATTACTTAATTAATTTCATCATTTACTTAATGAGGATATCTTTACTGCCGATATATAGAATATATCTATTTTTTCGGGGGGTTATTTTAGGATGAATGTACAATTCTCACTAACAGCAAGTACGACACCCAAGAGCAAACCAGAACCGGCGGTTAATGCTGAGCTTGCATCTTCAGCATACAGTGCACCGATCATTCGTAATGTTAAAGATTTAGCTTTAAAAGAGAAACAGGGTGTGTCTGTTACTTTAGGTGAGGAACAACTTATCCGAAATATCGACCGCGCAGTGAGGTCGCTTCAAGGACCAGAAACTACCCTCGATATCAGTATTCATGATAAAACACATCAAATTATGGTCAAGGTCCTTAATAAGGACACCGGGGAAGTTATCCGTGAGGTACCGCCAGAGAAGACGCTGGACTTGGTAGCCAAGATGATGGAATTAGCCGGAATTATAATGGATGAGAAAGTTTAGGGAGGGTTATTCATGACGATAAGAATTAATGGCTTTTCGGGCTTTGATGTGGATAGCATGGTCACGAAGCTCATGACCGCCAAACGGATTCCGCTTGATAAGCTTAACCAACAGAAAACCTATTTATCTTGGCAACGTGATAGCTATCGCGAGATGAATAGTAAGATGTTTGATTTCAAGCAAAATAAGCTGACCGATACATTTAATAAATCAATTGCAATGACCACCCGTCAGGCAACAGTATCAGGCAATAAAGATGCCATCAAGGTTGAGGTCAGTGGAGAAGCAACGGGCGTTCCTATGACGGTCACCGTTTTAAAGGTTGGAACAAAAGCTAATATAGCTCCCAAAGGCCCGATGATGGTGGAACCGGCTGGAGCAGATCCAGTTGCTAATCCGGGAAAGAAAGCAGCTCTTACGACTACTCTTGATAAATTAAATGGAGGTTCCGCACCAGCGGACGGTAACCCCGAAACTTTCCGTTTAACAATTAATAACACAGAGCTTAAGTTCTCCAGCAAAGATAGCATTTCTACTGTTATTGGTACGATCAACAGTTCAAAGGCAGGTGTAGTGGCTTCCTTTGACGAAGTGAGTGGGGAGTTCTCGCTTACGGCTAAAGAGTTTGGTAGCCCGAAAATTGTAGTAGCTGAGAAATATGCAGATTCCAAAATGTTGCAACTTCTTAATCTCAACCCTGCTGAAAATAATAATGCAGCCGAAGAAGGAGTAGTAAATGTAAGTACGGTATCTGCAGACGGCAGCACAGTGGTAAATACATTTACTACGAACAAAAACAATGCAGTTACTGTAAATGGAGTTACCATAACTTTATTGCAGAAATCCGATAGTACTAATCCTTCTACAATTACAACTACGATAGATCCAAGCAAAGCTGTGGATACAATCAAGTCCTTTATTCAAAGTTATAATGATTTATTGAACACCTTGAATAATAAGGTGGATGAGGCTAAATATAGGGAATTCACTCCTTTAACGGATGAGCAGAAAACATCTATGAAGGAAAGTGAGATTACCAGTTGGGAAGCCAAGGCTAAAAGTGGTTTACTTAAAAATGATGATATTCTTAAAGAAGCCATTAATTCAATGAGATCAATTATTAGTAGCAAAATGGGACAGTTATCTGCTTTGGGAATCACTAGTGGGGAGTATTTCGAAGGTGGCAAGCTCTATCTAAACGAGGACAAATTAAAGGCAGTGCTTATGACTAATCCTCAAGAGGCTACGAGTTTATTCCAAGGAAATTCAGATGCAAAAGATGGTATATTTAGTAAATTAAATGCCGCAATGACCAATTCGATGCAGAAGTTTTCAGATCGGGCAGGTACAAACAAATATAGTGGTGATTTAAGCAGTGTCTTTAAAAGCGAGAGTGTGATGGGCAAGAAATTGAAAGATTATACTTCGCAAATAAGTAAGCTGACAACTCGTTTGAATGATGCGGAAACACGTTATTACAAACAATTTTCAGCCATGGAAACAGCCATGAACAAACTCCAATCCCAGTCGTCTAGCCTTTTTGGTAGTTCATCTTAATCATTTCTGAAATAGTAAAGGGTGAAGGTAATTGATAACATCTCCTTATGAAAAATACCGACAGTCTTCCGTTCAAACATCAACCCCGAGCCAATTGTTGCTTATGTTATATGATGGAGCCATCCGTTTCGTTCGTACAGGTATTGACGGATTGCAGAAACAAGATTTGCAGAAGGCCAATCTAAATTTAGGTAAAGGACAGAGCATTGTTAATGAGCTTTTGTCATCTTTGGATAGAAGCTACGCTGTGTCCGAGGGTCTTGCTTCGATGTACGAGTATATTAATCATCTTCTTATTGAAGCTAATGTAAAGAAGATAGCTGAACCTGCTGAAGAGGCAATTGGTTATTTGATGGAGCTAAGAGAAACATTTGCACAAGCGGCAAAGATCAGTCTGGCAAGTCAAGGTCAAGAGATACAGCATGGATAATGTAATCGATCAATTAGAAGAAATTACACAATCCATTATGGTTAGTCTTTCTCATTCTTCATTTGAAGATTTGGAAAACTTTGTGGAAGAACGTCAACGTATTATTGATCATATTAATCATCTTAAACTCGAGAAACCAATCACTTCAGAGCAATTCATACGTCTGCAGGAAATTTTGAAATGTGATCCTCTCATTCTAGATAAAATGTTAGAACTTAAGAACGAAGCCTCGAATTGGCTCCAGCAACGCGGTCAGGCAAAGGTTCGTAGTCATGCTTATGAAATGGTTTACACTCCGGATAGTATATTGATGGATAAGAAAAATTAATGATAATCCGCAAAAACTATGAGAATTATCTCATGGTTTTTTTGCATTTTTTACATAGAAAAAACATTTAGGAGAATAAAGGTAAAAAAGTATATATATACTTTGTCTAATTATGGTATAATCGCCTTTGTGCCATTAGTTTCAAAGACCTATTTTTACGGAAATAAGAATGTAGAGCCTATTTTTTTTACAAAATTTAATTGAATTATAGCTCGTAAATTAGGTCTTAATACTTGTTTTTTTTAGGTTGACAATCTACTAGAAAAGAGACTTTAGGAGGATAAGAATGAATAAGAACGTACGTAATACAATCACTGGATTAATTGGTTTAAGCTTAACATTGGGATCTGCAGGTGCTGTAGGGGCTGCATCTGTTAGTGATTTAGCAGGACACTGGGCTGAGAAACAAATGCAAGAATGGATTGGGAAAGGAGATCTTAATGGATATACTGATGGTTCGGTAAAGCCGAATAAATCGATTACCCGCTCTGAATTTATTGCACTAGTAAATCGTATGTTTAAGAATACGGAAACAACACCAATTCATTTTGCAGATCTACCAGAAACAAATTGGGCATATACAGATATTTCAAAAGCTATCAAAGCTGGTTACCTGCAAGGTTATGAGAATAATACGATTCGGCCAAATGCGAATGTAACTCGTCAGGAAGCTGCTTCTATTATTTCCAAAGTAGTAGGTTTGAAATCTGGTGATTTACAGTCGCTAAATCAATATAAAGATGCGTCTCAAATCTCAGCTTGGAGTAAAGATAGCGTTGCAGCAGTTGTTGAGAAGGATATTATGAAAGGTTATCAAGATGGTACCTTCGCTCCTCAAAAGATTTTGACTCGTGCAGAAGCAGTTGTTTTGATTGATGCAGCTCTTAATAAAAAGAAATTAATGGAAACTGTTACATATGATAAATCAGGCGTTTATGGTTCCACTCAAGAAACTAAGATCATTGAAGGAAATGTAGTTATTAGTGTTCCAGGTGTTTCTTTGGAAAATGTAGAGATTAAAGGCGATCTTTTATTGGCTGAAGGTATTGGGAGTGGAGACGTTACCCTCAAAAACGTGAAAGTACATGGTACAACTAACGTTCAGGGCGGCGGAGAAAATTCAATACATTTTGTTGACTCTGTACTAGTGAACATTGTTATCGATAAGAAAGATGGTACTGTGCGCATCGTTGCTGAAGGAACGACAACTGCTAAGACGGTGGTGGTTAAATCTGCTGCTAAAGTCGAAGAAAGTAATGTATCAGGCGTTGGATTTACAGACGTTGAGCTTTCAAAAGAGTTGCCAGCCAATGCGAAAGTAGTATTGAACGGCACATTTGATGAGGTTGACGTTTTCGCAGCTTCCATCACGGTTCAGTTGACTAGAGGCTCAATTGATAGTTTTCATGTAGAGGGAACTGCTCAGAACTCATCTATTCAATTAAGTAGTGAAGCTAAAATTATCAATCTAGTATTGGATGCAGTAGCTAAACTTCTCGGCTCAGGACAAATTCAAAAGGCTCAAATTAATGATGGTGCAAAAGGATCTACTTTTGAGAAAAAACCAGATACCGTTGAAGGCTCTGCAAAGGATTCAGTAGTTGTGAGTACTCCTGTAGCGCCAAGCACGCCTAGTACTGGAAGTTCAAGTGGTGGATCTTCTAGCGGTGGATCAACAGGTGGGGGCGGTACTACTTCTCCAACTCCAGATGTGGATCAACAAGAGGCGAATAAAGTTAGTTCTCTGATAACAGCACTTTCAGCAATTGATAAGTTAACTTTAGCAGATGAGAATGACGTCTATAAAACGAACGAGGCATTTAAAGCTTTATCTATAAAACAACAGGCATTAGTGAGCGAAGCGAATCAAACCAAACTAACAGACGCAGTTGCGAAGATTGCAGAACTCAAAGCCGCAGCTGAACGTGATCAAGCCGCAGCAGATGCAGTAACCGCGAAAATCGTAGCCTTACCAGAAGAAATCACGTTAAAGAATGAAGAGGAAGTAGCTGCAGCACAAGCTGCATATGAAGATTTAACAGCAGAGCAAAA
>NZ_BAVZ01000031.1 GCF_000576305.1 Paenibacillus pini JCM 16418
TATAAATCTTGAGATGAGTTGTTAACAGAGTTAATTCACAATAAAAAATAAGGAGATTATTATGCTAAAGGAAAATCGAAATTCGTTACGTGTGGCCTCATTTTACCCTTTGGTTTCTGCTACTTTGAAAGGCATATCTCAAGTCATGTTAATTGAGAATGCTGTCACTGGGCTCATAATCTTAATAGCAATCATGATCTCTTCTGTTTCGATAGGTATTATTGCTTTGTTATCAGCCTTCATAGCTACTTTAATTGGTAGATTAGGAGGAGTAGATAAAGCCATTGTTAATCAAGGATTACTAGGGTATAACTCGGTATTAGCGGGAATGGCCTTAGCTTTAAATTTAGAGGGTGGACAGCGTTGGTTACTAGCTTTAGCCGGAGCAACAATAGCGACTCTTTTTACCGCGGCAATGATGCATCTCATGCAAAAATCTAAGATACCCGTTCTTACATTTCCATACATAATATTGACTTGGTTTCTACTGTTAGCTGCATACCGATTAGGAATGATCCAATTAAGCCCGAATCTTATCCCTCAAGATCTTTCTCATTGGAAACTGCATCCGGAAGGTACCTTAAATTTATTCCATGGGTTAGTTAATGGGATTGGACAAGTATATTTTCAGGACAAAATATGGTCTGGAATATTGATTTTAATCGGCGTGTTTTGGGCAAGTTGGAAGTTTGGACTTTATGCGGTGATCGGAACTGCGGTTGGATGGTTAACGGCATATGGATTTGGAGCGGAAGTCTCTTTACTAAATTTTGGGCTTTATGGTTACAACGCAGTTTTAACCATTCTAGCAGTCGCTACTGTATTTGAAGCTAAGAGCCGTTTTGCGCCTTTTTCAGGAATTATTGCTGCCATGATATCCATTCCTGTTACAGCTAGTGTAGATACCTGGTTGTTACCTTATGGGCTACCTGCACTTACGATGCCATTTGTTCTGTGCACATGGCTATTCCTTGCTGCAAGGAAGGTCATTCCCAGACTATAATTTAAGACTAGAATTTAAGAACAATAACGGTATGACTGTTAGAACATCATGTGATTATTCATTTATATTGAATTCCAACAAATAGGAAACGTAAAAAAGATCCTGAGAGAATTCTCAGGATCTACTTTAATTCATTTTATTTCATATCGATTGATTGATTAATCTGTGCCCAGGCTGGTTGGCCAATAATGCCAAGTCGCCAAAACGCAACACCTTTTAGATCATAACGCTTCGCTAAACCAATTTTAGAATTAACGGATTTGTCGTTCTCGCTGCCCATCGAAATACCAAGCATCAGCTTATCTTTAGATGTTTCTCTAAGTGCAAGCCGGATCGCTTCATCCACTTTGCTTAAAGGTTCAGGAGCTTTCTCCTGTTCAAATGCATAGGCCATGATAATGATATCATCAGCTAAACTCGATAATTTCTTATAGTCATAACCTGTATATGAACTGTTAATGGGATGAAGAGCTAATGTTAATTTCAGACCAGCCTGTCTCGCTTTACCCGATAGATTCGAAATAAATGCATTGTAATCCGACTTCACTTTATTTTTATCACCTGTCATTCCAAGACCTTCGAGATCCAGCGTAATCCCCTTGAATCCCTTCTCAGTAGCAGTACTTACGATCTTTGTTATCGTATCTTCCTGGAGGGTTTTATCTTCTAAATTCTTCGTCAGTTCGAGACTCGCATCTCCTGAATATACCATAAGGTAAGGCGCACTTCCCTGCTGTGCTGACTCTTCAATGATGGATTCAGGTGTAACCATACCAGCCGCTTGAGGCCATTTATATTCCTTACCCTGAACGGTGAATTGTCCGTTTGCATCAATTCGACTCCAACCAAAAGCGATTGCATCGAAAGAAGGAATAAATGCTTTTTCATCAAAGGAAGATAGCGCATAAAACCCCATGGTATACAGTTGTTTTTGTGGTGAAGTAATAGACACCGTCTGTGTCGATTGATCCCAAGACACGGCTGCTCCAAACTGTTGACCGAAGAAGCTTAGTGGAATCATCGTACTGTTCTGAATCGTCTGCGGAGCTGCAGCTAACGGTACATTACTCCCATCAACTAGGGCACTTTTACTTCCCATCTTTAGGACAACCTTCTTTGTTGTATTTCCACTTTGTTTCGTTGCTGTTAGCTTTTGTTCCTTCTGATTCCACAGTACATTGATACCTAGAGCCTCAGAAATCGCTCGAAATGGCACCATCGTCGTCCCCTTCATAACTGTCGGCTGCACCGGAAATGACAGTTGATATCCATCTAGCATAATACTCACTTTACCGGCAGCTGCCTCTGTCTGATGAATGGGTACAGCAGATAATGAGCCTAATAGAATAGTTGAGCATAATAGCATTTTTCCAAATACATTCATGTGTTAAAGTCTCCTGTAATCTAGTGAATTTTGTAAAACTTTGAAAGAATACTAGATTACTATAACACCTTTCAACAGCCAAATTCTACCTTATCAAGGAAATTAAGAGATGTTCGATCTGATTTCATATAATTATGGGACTTACGAATTAGATTCACGTATACTAGGATTATCTTGGATAATGAATGCGGAGGTCGAATGATGGGATTATTTTCTTTTATAAAGGGTCAATTTATTGAGGTGATTGAATGGACTGATAACACCAATGAAATTGTTCATCAATTTCCTGTGTATGATAAAGCGATCAAAATGGGTGCGAGACTGACAGTCCGGGAATCACAAGCTGCTATCTTCTTGAATGAAGGGCAAATTGCAGATGTCTTTAGTCCTGGTCAATATACATTAAGTACGCAAAATATGCCTCTACTCACAGCGCTAAAGTCCTGGAAATATGCATTCGATTCGCCTTTTAAATCAGACATTTATTTTGTAAACACACGTAATTTCACTGATCAAAAGTGGGGTACGACCAACCCCATTATTATGCGAGATTCTGAGTTTGGTGCAATTCGAATGCGAGGTTTTGGTAGTTATGCATTTCGCGTAAAAGACCCTGCCGTTTTCCTCAAGGAAATTTTCGGAACTCAATCTTCTTTTAGCTCAGAGCAAATTGGTGGTTATCTTAAGTCTATTATCGTCTCTAGTATGAGCGATTTAATTGCAGAAGCAAGAATACCGATTATGGATATCGCTCTTCATTACGATGAATTAAGTACAGCTGTCCAATCTAAGCTAGAACCTCGTTTTAACAAGATGGGCCTAACTTTATCAGGATTTTTCATCGAGAATATCTCCCTACCCGAAGAAGTTGAGAGAATGATTGATCGCAAATCGTCCATGAACATCGCAGGTAATTTGGATCAATACATGAAATTTCAAGCTGCCGAGTCTCTTCGGGATGCAGCAAATAACCAAAGTGGCGGACTCGCTGGTGCCGGAGCAAGTATAGGAGCAGGAATGGCTATGGGTCAAATGTTCAATCAAGCGATGAATACTAAACCAATGGATCAAGCATCCCCTATTTCTCCGAAAACATCGGCCACTTCTGAAGAAACTCAGCCATGTGCTTCTTGCGGGCAAGATCTGAAACCGAATGATAAATTCTGTAATGAATGTGGTACACCAAGGCCAGAGAATAAGTTCTGCAGCGAATGTGGCAGCTCACTAGCACCGAACGTAAAGTTCTGTTCCAACTGTGGCAATAAAGCGTAGAGGAGAAGAAAGCATGTCTGTAACAGAAGCGCCGATTCGTTTTCCTTGCAAAGGCTGTGGAGGACAGATGATATTTGATATCGATTGCCAACAATTAAAATGCACATATTGTGGTAGCATCACTCCAATTGAACAATCAGAAGATCATGCAGAGCCAATAGAATATGAACTCGATTTCATGGATGAGCGAAATGAATCTTTGAAAGACTGGGGGACCGAACAGCAAGTCATACTATGTGAGAATTGTGGTGCTCAAATGTTATTACCATTACATCAAACAGCAGCCATGTGTGCATTTTGTGGTTCCCCCAAAGTTCTTTCTCAAGGTGATGATAACAGCATTCGTCCTGAATCCTTGATTCCATTCCATATTTCCAAGGATAAAGCGAATGAATTATTTCTCAAATGGAAAAAGAAAAAGAAGTTCGTTCCTAATGCATTTAAGAAGCAACAAACTCTTTCACTTGTTACAGGTATATATGTACCTTTTTGGACATTTGATGCGCAAACGGATTCAGATTATACCGCTGAAGTGGGTGTGCATCATTATCGAACCGAAACCCGTACTCGCTATGTTGATGGTAAAGAAGAGACATATACCGAACAAGTTCAATACACGATCTGGCATTGGACCAGTGGTTCAAATGAACATTTTTTTGATGATATCTTGATCCCTGCATCTATGCAACATGATCATGAAATGATAGACAAATTCAGCGATTTTAATTTAAAAGACCTATCTTTATACAAGCCAGAATACTTAAGTGGTTTTATTGCAGAAAGATATAATGTTCCCCTCAGAAAAGGGTGGGACGATGCAGTTTCACGTATTAACGCCCAGCTTGATCAAGACATACGAAGTAAAATCGGCGGTGACGAAATAAGAAGTTTGAACATCAATACGACTTATTCTCAAAAAACATATAAACATATCTTGCTTCCCTTATGGAATGCCTCGTACATGTATAAAGACAAGACTTACCGTTATATGGTGAACGGAGAAACGGGTACCATCAGTGGGAAAGTCCCTAGAAGCGCCTGGAAAATCACATTCTTCTGTCTATTCTGTCTTGTTACCCTATTCGGTGTTATCGGATATATCTATGAACAGGCTAATGCTTAAGAATATAGAAAAAGACCGGCACGTGATATTTCATCAGGTGTTCGGTCTTTTCTCATATTTATCACTTACTAGAACAATCTGCCATTAGCTGCGCTCCTTCTCCTGTTGCTCCAAATAATTGCGCATGTTACGCATATATTCAGGTGCATCCATCGGATCGCTGGCTATCATTTCGATTAAACAAAGCTTATTCTTATTTTCCATTTCTACCTGCTTGATGGCTTGATCCAGTTCCTCGTTTGTTCGCACCGTTGCTGTGAAAGCCTCTCCACCAAAAGCCTCTGCAAGCTTCGTATAATTCCAGTTCGGAATTTGATTATATAGTTGGTCCTCAGTCTTCACATTTAAATACTTCTCGATCGTATATCCGTTATTATTTAATACAAAAATAATCGGTTTACAGCCATAATAGAGCATCGAACTAATCTCCTGTGCCGTAAGCTGTAAGGAGCCATCACCCGTAAACAAGATAACCCGCCGGTCAGGAGCGGCGATACATGCACCATAAGTCGATGGGGTTGCATAACCGATGGATTGCCATCCACCTTGCGTAATGAAGGTTACATCCTGTGGTAGTTTGACCTGAGTCATCCCATAGAAAAATGTACCCGTTTCTGCAACTACGATATCGCCTTCTTTCAGCATTTGCTGAAAACGAGGATAGTAGGCATCTGCTGAAATTAAATCGCCAGCTCTCTCGACCCTCTGATCGTAAGGAAATACACCTTTTGCCACAGGTTTTTGCTGCTTATATTCAATACGTTGTAACGATGCCAACATATCTTCCGCTAAAATATGGGGATACACCGCTTCGCCGATCTTCACCATTTTGGGTTGAATTTCAATCATTTGCATCGGGTTCAGCTTTGCTGTGAAACTCGCTGTATTGGTGTCGGCAAGAACCAATCCGACACCAATAATGCAGTCTGCATTCTCGACTACATCGCGAACATCTGGACTGCCAAACGCTCCACCATATACTCCAATGTACGAAGGATGACTCTCATTGAAAGCCCCTTTTCCATACATGGTCGATGCAACGGGCACATTCATAGACTCCACTAGCTTCTGAACAGGTTCTTGAAGACCGAAGCGAACTGTTTTTACATCTGCTAGAAGAACTGTGTTCTGTGCTTGGCTCAGCAATTGACGTGCATGATCAATGGCTGCCTGTAATGTTTTCTGATTAGTCATAGGCTGCTGTGTAGCAGCTTGAGGATGAGCCAGGACGGACTTCATTATTAAATCATCTGCTACGACCAAATACACAGGTTTTTTCATTTCTTTTGCAATCCGGATTGCATTTGGAATCTCAATCTCTGCATTATCTGGAGTGAGGACAGCCGTGTATGCTGTAATAGGCTCATATACTTTACGGAACACATCGAAATTCCCATCCATTAAGGTATGATGCATTAGCTTGTGTTCTTTCTGCTGCATATCTGGAGGTGAACCTACGATGTGGATAATGGGTACATTTTCGCTATTCGCTCCAGCAATTGCATTACAAGCACTCAGTTCACCAACACCAAACGTTGTAATAAGGGCAGAAATACCTTTAATTCTTGCATAAGCATCCGCTGCATATCCTGAATTCAACTCATTCCGTCCATTTATAAATTGAATACCTTCATATTTCTCAAGGCTATCAAGTAAAGAAAAATTATAATCACCAGGCACGCCAAAGATTTCGGTGATTCCCTCCTTCTTCAGGCAATCAAACAAGAATGATCCTAAAGACTGCGCACCCTGACCATTCATCTGTAGTGGCGTATTTGTCTTCTTAGTATTTTCCATTTAGAAAATTCACTCCTTATCCCGGTCTATTATTCATGTTCTGTATACCATTAACCATTATTAGAGACCTTATTCGATTTAAAGGTATAATAAACGTATACCAAATAAAGGAAGTGTGTAGTTGTGATACGTACAGAAACCATTATTGCCGTAGATAATGTAGTGGCTAGTTCGAAGTGGTATCAGTTATTACTAGATTGTACAAACACACATATGAATGGCGCGATCTTTGATCAGCTTGTTGATGCAGATGGAACCATACTACTATGTCTTCATCATTGGGGAGATCATGGTCATCCGTCTTTATTATGTCCAGATCAAGGATTGGTAGGAAACGGTTTATCTCTATTTTTTCGACTTAATGATTTCGATAAAGCCTGGGATAGAGCAAAGAAACTTGTATCTAAAATTGAAGCCGAACCCCATATCAATCCTTTAGCTGGGCACAATGAATTCACTGTGCGTGATCTAGATGGTTATTACATTACAATCTGCTCAAACACTATTATTTGAATACATTACAAATAAAAAAAGGATGATCTTTAACAACAAAGATCATCCTTTTCATTATATCAACAGATATGAATTTTATTTCTTCATCCCTGTAACTTCAGCAACAATTTCATATGAACGTAAACGTGCTTTTTGATCATAAATCATGGAATTAACGATTAATTCATCCGCTTGAGTGTCATCCAGAAATGCTTGCAGTTTTTCCTTAACTTCGCCTGGATCTCCAGTGATTGATGATTTCGACTTTTTCGTTAATGCTAGTTTTTCTTGTTCTGTCCATATGCCTTCCATTGTGTCCACGGGTGGCATTAGTTTAGTAGGTTTGTTACGAATTAAGCCTAAAAACTGCTGTTGATGCGAAGTCGCTAGAAACTCAGCTGCCATGGTTGACTCTGCAGCATACACATTGACCCCTAACATCACATACGGCTTGTCTAAAACGTCTGAAGGCTGGAAATTTTCACGGTACAACGACAGAGCGGCAAGCGTGTTTTCAGCTGAAAAATGACTTGCAAATGAGAATGGCAATCCCATTTTGCCCGCTAATGTCGCACTGTAACCGCTAGAACCGAGCAGCCAGATTGGAATTTCTTGGCCTTCACCTGGGATCGCTCTTACTCGATTGTTCTTAGAATCTTTATCTAGATAATTCATCAGTTGTTCTACTTGTTGTGGAAAATCCTGACCGTTTCGTGGATCACGATGAAGAGCCGCTGCTGTAAAATGGTCTGACCCCGGCGCCCGGCCAAGCCCTAAATCAATGCGCCCTGGATACATCGCCTCAAGCGTCCCAAATTGTTCTGCTATCACGAGCGGAGAATGATTTGGTAACATAATTCCACCAGATCCAACTCGCATCGTCTTTGTACCGCCCGCTACATAACCAATGACAACCGATGTCGCAGAACTACCGATGCCTGGCATACTATGATGCTCGGCAAGCCAGTAACGATTGTAGCCCCATTGTTCCGCATGTTGTGCCAAACTTAAGGTGTTCTGAAAAGCCTGAGTTGGTGTACCTCCTTCTAATATCGCGGCTAAATCCAATACCGAATAAGAGATTTCATTCAATTTCTTCTGTTCTTGTTGCATAATCTGATCTCTCCTTTAGTGTATGTGATTCCCTTTCTGCTCTCCGAAAACATTGGGTACATATTCCTCAGCCTTTACTTTTCGAACTTTATCTGGTGTAACATCATTTCCATTTGGATCAACGACAGTAAGTCCTGAAAATGTTCTGAGCACCTGTCCACGAATTTCACGTAAATAGTCTTCACGAAGTACCTGCTGTTCTACACGTTCAGCATTGGTTAAGCCTTCTTCACGCTGCTTTTTTGCGAGCTCATTAATACGTTGTAAGCTTGTAATCATCATCTAAATTCCTTCTTTCCTTGAAGTTAAAGTTAATCGTTATACAACCATTTTTTCTTTAATCCATATTTGTAAAGATTCCATTTTTGTCTTGAATCGTTCTTTGTGAATATCATCATAGATCGAGGCAACGGTTTCTCGTTTCAATACAGATTTCCATGAGGATTCCGCTTCCTCCATCAGTTCCGTCAACAAACAGCATTGATCTGTTTCCTTAAGTTCAAGCATATCGTTCAGAATACCGCTCGAGGAGTATAGCGTCTGCTGCCCTTCTATAGCGATATAAATATCGTATATCCGAATTTCATTGGGTTTCTTTTTTAACTTAAATCCACCTTTAACACCCGGTACCGAAGTGATCAAATCGGCACTAACTAACTTTCTTAACAATTTCTGAAAATACGTTGCAGAGGTTCCTAGTTGTTGACTAATGGCTTCACCAGGCAAAACTGCCTTATCAGGTAATAAATTAAGCAGAAAAATGGCATATACTGATTGTTCAACGCCCGTTTTCATATGCATTTTCTTTTCCTTCACCTCGATTAACATTCCAATGCTATAACGTAGATAATAATTGTCCACTTTATACTATGATACCTTACAATTATATAAATGTAAAACGCTAAGGAACCTTCATTCAGGTTTTCAATACAAAAACAGTCTGAAACGCACTTCATGCGTTCCAAACTGTTCTAAGAGAAATAATACTGATACTGAACTATTACACATCAATGGTCTTGATAATTCTAGCCGGATTTCCTCCGACAACCACATTGTTAGGAACATCTTTTGTAACAACAGCGCCAGAAGCCACGACTACATTATCGCCAATCGTTACACCAGGATTGATAATTGATCCTCCACCTAGCCATACATTGTTACCAATAGTCACCGGTTTACCATACTCAGCTCCGGAACTTCTTTCGATTGGATCAAGTGGATGTGTTGCCGTATAGATATGAACTCCTGGTGCTAAGAAACAGTTGTCTCCAATACGAACTTCACAAACATCTAATATAATACAATCAAAATTAGCGAAGAAATTGTTACCAACGTAAATGTTATAACCATAATCACAACGGAAATTTGGTTCGATATATAGGTTTTCACCTGTTGAGCCGAATAATGTTTTTAGAAGTTTAATACGTTCTTCTTGTTCAGTCTCTATGGTTTGATTAAACAAACGAGTGAGTTTACGAGCGTTATCTCGGTCTTGAATCAATTCTGGAACGCTTGCATTGTACAGTTCTCCAAGTAGCATTTTTTCTTTTTCAGTTTTCGTGTTCATCATAAGCATCCCTTCTAAGTAGCATTGCTTTGCTTGAATTCATAGTAAAGTGTATAAAATACATAATAACATACATCGGAACACTGGAGGAGCCTGTCACGAAAGGCTTCTCTTTGTCTTTTTTTAAAAACCCCGGCCAAATAGGTCGGGGTTTGTGATAGTGATTGAGTGAGATTAAAATTCAGAACATAAGACATCCATTACTCGATAACAAATTTCTTTGGTTGGTGTTTGATCATGATTGGAGACTACAGCTACAGCTACTTTTTCAGATGTAGCCACGCATACATACGTACTTACCCCTGGAAATCCACCGCCATGTTCAATGATATTGTAATTCTTCTGCCTTCTTGTTCCCCAGCCTAATGAGTAGCCCGTTTCGTCATCGAAACGCCATATAGGCTCCTGTAATTGATCCACTAGATTACGAGGCAAAATGGTCGGTTGACCCATATATGATGACAAATAAGTGCCTAAATCGTTCGCAGATGAATAAATGAACCCCATTGGTGCACCAAGGGAGTTCATTGGGAATGGAGAGTTAAACATATCGGAATTTAAATCAAATTTTTCAGTATTAACTAAAATTTGACCATTATTTGTGTAATAATCAGCGTGATCCTCGTCTTGCTGTACTTTTTCAGCGGATAAGGTTGTTCTGGTGAGCTTTAAAGTATTGAATATTTTTTCTTCCATATAATCATTCCAATTCAAACCGCTAACTTTCTCAAAAAGATCAGCTGCAATAATATAAGCGTCTGTACAATAATTCCATTCGAACCCAGGTGAGTTAGCCAACGTCACAGATTTAAAGAATCTGGTGATTTCTTCTCTGTTATGTATACTGTGTAGGATATCATCAGTCACTCTAACCTGTTTCTTCAGTTCCGTGTAAACACTGAATTCAGCGATATTTGGACAAGCTAAATTGCCAATACCTATTTCACCTGAAAAACCTGCAGTATGTGATAGTAAATGCTTAACTGTAATCAAATCACTCTTTTGTTTTTCCGTCGTTCTAAAGTAAGGTAGATACTTTATCAGTGGCGCATCGAGATCAAGATTACCCTCATCCACTAGATGCAATAGAGAAGCTACGGTAAAGCTCTTGGAAATACTCTGTATACTAATTATGGTATCCGGAGTAAATGCTCTATCTTCCACATCTATACGGGCTTTACCAAATCCTTTACTATAGACAGCATTGCCGTCTTTGATAACGACAACAGCCCCACCAACTGGAAAATCATTTGAACGTATTTCTTCATCAATCATTATTTCTAAAGAATTTATCATATTACTCCTCCTTAATATGCTTAAACTCTATTCCTTCGTCATGTATTCGTTTCACTCAAAGGAGATTATATCAGATATCTAATATAAAAAGAGCATAGAAAAAGAGCATAGGCTATTAACTCCCTACACTCAATTTTCAACTATTTATTTATATTCAATATACATGAATCAATCATTGTGATATTAATATTTCTGTTTCAACTGGTTCCGTTAATTCATCTAAACTACTGGCGACATTGGGAATATTCTGATTATACAATTGACTAATCTGGATATCGTTCAGTGACTTGTCATAGAATCGGAATTCATCAAGAGATCCCTTCCAATTCTGATTGTTTGTGTCTGGATTCTTATGTGCACCTAGACGGAAATTACCTATTGAGGTCTCTACATTTCTCGACGATGTTGCGTTTAACAACCCATTAAGATATAGGCTGATCACATTCCCCTTCTTCACAACAGCAACTTGTGTCCATTGACGAAGAGGGATTGTATTGGTTGTAAGAAGTTCACTCCCACCTAAAAATGAACCTAGCTTACCGTTATCTGTTCTTCGGTATAACCATGAACGTCCCTGCGAGCCTTCCTGTTGTAAGATGTATTGATTTCCACCTTTCGCCTCATCCAAGTAGACCCAACCAATGGCAGTAAAATCAACTCTTCCTGGGTCCAAAAAATTGGGCAGGCTCGCATAGACTCCTTGACCAGGTATTGCTAAGCCTTGACCGGAAACACCCACAGTGTTCTGCAAGGTACCTCCAACAAGTCCCCCAGTATATCCCCTTCCAGAAGAATCAGCGATTATGGTTCCCGATTTTTCCTCAAATTTATAAAAAGCGATTGGACTCGATGGAATTACGGTGACTTGAGATGAAGCTTGAAAGTTACCATCTAAAGTTGTTACCGTAATCGTAACGCTTCCTTCGGATTTAGGTGTTACCTTACCATTTACATCTACGGTCGCGATATTTAAATCACTGCTAAGCCATGACAACGATGTGTTACTAGTATTTAATGGAGCCACAGATGCGATGAGTTGGAATGGATCATCATTTGGTGCCAATGTAAGAGTTGCTGGACTCAGCGTTACACCAGTAACTGGACTTTGAGCTTCTCCTGCTCCTTCATAGGCTCCAATATTAGGCGTGGAGTTCTGTAAAGCCGTTCCGAAATAATCTCTTCCCCCATTGTCAGCGATACGTATTCCGGCTCCTAATGCCGATGAACCCGTTAATAGCTTGTAGCCACCCGCATCTATTAGACTTGGACCGGTCAATCCCGGATTGCTCGTGATTGTATTCGTTGCCCAGCTCGGAATAGGCACACCATAAAGAACATTATGATCAACTTTTAAATTTGTATTCGAAGTGCTCCAATTGACACGCCCTCCGCTAGGACTATAAACGATATTATTAGCAAAAGTAACCGTATCAATCGTTGATCCCCCATCGAAAATGGATGTTGCAATATTAGGGCCAACATACATCGTATTATTATAAATTTGTCCATTTATCAGCTTGCCTCCACAACTTTGGAACAATCTTGCATGATCATTTATCGAAATATTATAGCGAATCGTAAAGTTCTGAGTCTGTCCCGCTGAGCCGGCATATGGACAAAGCAGAAAAAATCCACCTTCATTATCATAGGATAAATTGTATTGGAAGGTTATATTGTTACTCGAATGATCGACATCATATGCCATTCCATCACTTGTTGTTTTGCCTCCAGATGCAGAGTTATATTGGAATAGGACATGATTCGTATTTGCTGTCCACATGCCTGCATTAGGCGAGTTAGAACGAACATTGAAACCCTCAAGTGTATTGTGTTCGACGATTACATCCGTAGAAGTTTTCGCTACGATTCCATCTCCACCGATATCTGACAAATGATTACCACTGATCAATACATTCGTAAATGGATTCCATTTTGCAGTACATAAGTTAAACCAAAACCCGACCAGCTCTGGTCTCTGGCACCAATTCGACCATGTGTAAATCCCCTGTCTATCCACTGAATGTACCGTGTTGTCGAGTACTTTTATATCATGGAATGCTGTCTTTATTGCAGAACCCAAAACCTCAATTACAATTCCCCCGGATGCATTTCCATATTTACCAACAGCGATGTTTCCTCCCGTTGTAGAAGGCATATATCCTCGGACATCGTGAATTTCTAGATTTTGAAGGACAATTCCATACAAATCGCCCGCATCCTGTCCTAGGACATGTACACCACGCCTTACCGTTTTGTTATCTCCTGATGCCGTTAGCTCTAGATCTCGCAATTGTATATATTGTACATTCTTCAGAAGAACGGCATCTGTCTGGCCATCTGCATTAATAATAGGTCTGCTCGTTCCTCCTCCATAGGCCCCAATAAGAATTGGTGAACTATTCGTCCCTGATCCCTTAGGTATAAATGTACCGGAATATACAGTCCCTCGCTTAAAAAGAACTTTATCACCTGCTTGCAATGTAATAGCATTAATCGAAACTAAATTGTTGAATGGATGCGCTTCTTGCCCATCTCCATTTGTCGTAAGGCTACTATCTACATAATAGTTCGTTCCCCCATTTGCTGCGAACACGGACGACTCAAATTTACCTGTATTAAAGTACAACAGCGCTAAACCAATGAACATTACCTGAAAAAAGTAATTTCGAATGATTCTTTTCACAATCTTCATAAACAATTCTCCTTTGATAAGATAATTAAATGCAAAAAAGACACCCATAAAATGAGTGTCTCCAGTGGACTGGTCAACGTTATAATATAAGTATTTTAAGTTGACGTTGTTTCTTTATTTCCCTCCTTTTTCATCATAAATATGTAAAGAGATTATTCGTTTAACATTAAATTAAACAATTCTTATCTCATTAGTTGGTATTGTATCCAATATTTATATTCTCGTCAATCCATAGAAAATAAAACTAGCCACAGAGTTCATTACTCCGTAGCTAGTTTTGCAACATTAGAATCTATCACGTTTAATTTCATCAATGTTTCTGTACAAAATTGTACGGTTCACAAATCCTCCACGTACTCTTATACGAAGAATCAATGAAAAAATCCCTGCAAATACAATAACGCCTTCGAATTCTCTACCTGAAAATAATTCAATTTCTACACGTCGGCCAACATTGCGTCTTGCGAATCTACGAACTCTTTCAAAATGGCTCATATATATCACCTCCAGCTAGAAGATAATATATAGTATGAAAGTTATGGAGATGAGATTGTGCTAATGGCAAAACGAATGAATAATCCGCTAATGATCAATTATGAATCGATATTACTTTCCTTAAGATGAATAACATCGCACGCAACTTCTACACCATTCACCGTTAAGACAATTTGATGCTCCCCAGCGTAATGTCGGCGCGTTGTCAGATCAGACCATCGATGAATGCGAGCGCCATGTAAACGTGTGCCACCAGGCACAATCTTATCCGTAAGCATAAATAATTTACGAGAAGTTTGTCCTCTAGCTTTCACGAAATCAATGCCGTATTCAATCCGAATACGTACTGGTTCTCCTTCACGGATAAGAAGTACATAGCGTAGCTCACTACTTTCTCCAATGGAAAATACCTTCGGTTCCGACGACAAGGAGGCATGTGTAATTAGGCTTACCTCTGCATCACCCTTCGCATACCCAAACAGTTCTAGTACATCAGGATTAGCTTTGCGAATCAATGTACGACAGGCATGTCTTATAATCCAATCCGTATTTAAATCGTTGCCGATCCAGCGGCGAGCCGTATCGATGACGATTGATGGGTTATCCTTGGCGATATCGTTCAGGTTGTTAGCTACACTTTTACGAACGTATAGAGAGTGGTCTGCCTTTAGGATCTCAAGTATAGGTAGGATCGGAGCAGGATCACGTTTAAAAAGTGGCAGCGATTGTCCCCATGGTAGACGAGGACGACATCCTTCACTTGCAAGCCTCCGAACATGCTCATTCGAGTGCTTAGCCCATATCTCCATCTGATTCATCATCCGTTCTGGATCTCGGAGGATGAACGATCTTACCGCAAATTCCGCGGATGATTTCGAAGTGAATCGTTCCAAGGCATTCATCGAAAGCATCCAATCTTCCTCTGCTTGTCCAAAGACTTCAACGAAATCAGGGAAAAATAAATAGGGAAAACCAATGCAAGTCTCATCGATCGCATATAAGATATTCAATGCATCATCATATTGCTGAGGCAAATACGTTCCAAGCGTCACCGAAATCCGACGGATCCGTTCTTTCAACGTAAGTTCTTCCCAGTTATTAGCTAGCGTCGAATTAATAAATGCTTCAATATCAAAATCTATATATGCTGTATGGACTTTCTCAGCAAATTGTCGTAAAAATGGTTCATGGTACATATCCTTCAAAGGCTCAGCCATCATTAATCTCCTTCACATGCGATTGTTGTTCGTATTGATAACTTTATCCTACCATTCAAACCTAGACTACTGTATGTCGAGTTACAATTTATATAATTTGCATTAACCCCAATGAACCTGGCCCCTTAACGGATTCGCTTCAATATCTACGTGGATCTATCGGATAAAAAACTAACGCCTATTAGGCGCTACTATGGAAAGCTCTTGAATTAAAAAGACGCCCTTCGTAGGACGCCACGTTTTGTTAATATATAAACATGTTACTATTCAATCTGAATTTTACATAGACTTTGCAGATAATCAGCTAATTTCTTCCATTGATCTAACATATAAAAATGATTACCGGAAAATTGGACTAACTTAAATTTCTTATCAGTTAATAAGGCCCATTTTTGTATGTCGCGAACATCGACACCATAATCTTCAGTTGCTTGAATGCCGTATATTGGAACCTGTACTTTATATGCTTTGATTAAGCTGAAATTCCTAACTGCAATAAGGTCATTACGAACAGCAGGAATAATCAGATCTAAACTCATTTTGTTTTCAGAAACAATATCATCTAAGCCACCAATAGATTTTAAATACTCAATCACTGAGTAATCATCAAGTTGATTGTACCCCCACTACCTTTTCTGATAGGGGGAGTATGACAGGACACGACTAGTTTTTCTATTGATGTAAGCTTATGCCCATTTCTATATAACATATTATATGCAATTAAAGCGCCCATACTATGGCCAAATAAAATGGTTGGTTTTTCCCCGTCAATCAAATTTAAAACGTTTGTTACTTTATCAGCATAGTCATCAATATTATCAACCATATCCTCAATAAGTCTTTCTTGTCTTCCAGGATACTGGATGATGATGCATTCAATATCTGGGCTCAAATATTGGATCAAATCTTTATAGAAATTCGCATTGCCACCTGCGTGTGGTAAAACAACTAATCTCACTGTAGAGTTGGGATTATCCTTAAACTTTCGAATCCACTTTTTCGCTTCAATCGTTTGCATTTTTAGTTACCAAATTACCAATAATCTTGATAGAGTATTGCTCTTCCTTTATAGCAAACGAATCTGCAAGCATGTTTTCACCTTTTCTAGCTTGATTAAGTAAAGCGGGATCTAATTCAGCGATCAACAATTCGACGTTTTCTTGAGACCCATCAATAATATTATCGCCTAATGGGTTCCATACACCGCTATGTCCACACGCATCCCAAACTCCGGTTTTTCCAACGTGATTACACATCGCTGTGAATATGGTATTATCTAGAGCCCGGGCAGGAAACCATACCCGTGACTCTTTGTACCCCATTCCTTTGCTAAAGAGAGAGCTGCCCATGTATAAATGACATCCATTTTGTGCTAAAAGACGAGAATGTTCAGGGAAACCTGCATCATAACAAATGCTCATTCCAATATTCCAGCCCTTTAATTGAATAATGAGCTGCTCATTGTTGGTAGAAAATATTTTCTTTTCAGTCTGGAATAAATGCGTCTTATTATACCAGCCTACTTCTTCTCCATTTGAATCGATAACGATTGAAGATATGAAAATATCTTCCCCCTTGCGTACAGGGGTTCCAATGATTGACCAAATACCATACTCTTTGCATGCTTGACGCAATTTTTGTATCCTCACATCATTAAGTAAAATCGTATTTTCAATCAAATTTGCAGCCACTATTTCTGGCACATATCCCGTTAAATATTTTTCTGGAAACATGATAATATCAACATTCTTTTTACCAGCTTCTTCAATAAACGCATAAGCCCTATTCACGTTTTCTTCAATATCCCCATCAACTGAAGAGCACTGTGCTAAAGCAATCTTTATTTTCTCTTTTGGAAAAACATCTGGTTTGATCTCCACAACATCCATTCCCTCCTAATATACAACAGCAAATTCATTAACTATATGGTTCCCTGGATATACTTCACAACATCGGAAGGAATGCTTCTTAAGAAATAATGCCCACCTGTTTCAAACTCATATAAATCCAATTCAACTATCCATTTACTCCAATTGCTCCAGAATTGCTTATAATCCTCAGTAACAGGATCATCCTTAGCAATCACTATTGAGGTGGGTGTTTTTACGATTTTCTCGTTGCTATTCCATAGGTTGCCTAGAAATGTGTTTGCTTGGATAGAATCATGTTTGAAAATTTCGACCAGTTTGGATTCGTAGCTATGCCCTAACGTTGACAAACTATTTGTACCACTCCACTCAGAATACAATTCAGCGATATCTGAAAACTGTAAGTTAGCAGCATTGTTGACACGCAATTCACAGTCTTCTCTACTGATCATATTTTTTGCGCCCAAAAAAAGTTTTTTCGGATACAGCTTCCTTTCTTCCAATTTTCTTACAATCTTAAATGCAAGAGCACTTCCAACACAATGTCCCCATACCATAAATTTTTTATCTTTCATTACCGAAGATATTTCTTTTACTAATAGATTCACTGTGTCATCAAAATTAACAAAGGTGCTATCTTCCAGGTTAGGATCATGTGCTGGTAATTCGGCGGCAAAAACGGATATATCTAAGTTGTTCTTTTCAAATTCTTTAGCAATCGGAATGAAATTTAATGCATTGCCCCCGGCATAAGGGATAAAGATGATGTTATGTTCAGATGTGCTCGATTTACTCAAGCATGTTAACAGATTAGCTTCTTGAAGTACTTTAGTTTCTTTATCTACAAGTTCACTTGCAAGTTCGAACAGAATTGATTTTTGCATAATTTGTTTTAAAGATACATGCTTCTTAAAGAACAGAGCTACCTTCATCGCAGCTAAAGAATTTCCGCCAATTAAAAAGAAATCATCATCTAATTTGAGGTCCTCTTTTGATATTTTTAGGACATTTGACCAAACATCTTTAACACGATTGATCGCGATTTCCAAGTCCTGATCTATTTCAAGAGATACAGGAGCTTCTTCATTTTTCGAATGCTGATCCATCTTCTCAGCGTAATATTTGAACTCGTTTAACTTTTCTTCATCAATCTGTACTTGATGATTTTCTTCGGTCGAGTTAACCATTCTATCGAGGATATCCATAAATATGGTACCAAAGAACTTAATGTCTTCAGTGTCATATTTGGATGTGTGATAGTGTAAACTTAGTTCAATTTCATCTGTAAAAAAGTGTCTTGAATATTCAATTCTAAGAGGGAACTCTGTAATGGCCGCTGCTCTCACATCAATATTATCAAATCCTGGAAGACCACGTAAATCTTTTAAAGAATAAAAATGTGTAAAATTAAATACGGTTTCAAATAAAATATCTCTTGTTGATAGATCTTGTTTAACCTGTGCCATTGGATAGCGTCTGAATGGTAAAATACTAGCTTCAACATCATATACATTCAAAATTAAGTCCTTCCAACTAGACTGGTTATCTAGCTTAACACGAAATGGCATTGTGTTTAAAAATACTCCTAATGCATTTTCTGAACCGAGAAGTTCCGGTCTGCCACCGATTTCATATCCCATAAAAACATCATCTTTGCGTGTGAGTATCGAAAGAAACTTGATATGTGATGCCAATAAAATATCTTTTACAGGCACTCTAAGGTCTTTAGCTAAAGCAACTAACTTTTCTGAAAGACCCTCTGGTAATTGAATGTCTTGGAAAATGACTTCGTTACCCTTCCGTGTATTTTCTTCTCGACTACGCGGAATTAAACCTTCAGGAACATTTTCTAGCATATTTGCCCAAAAATTACGGTGTTCTTCAGAATTTATTGCCTTTTGTTCTAAATAGATAAACGTTCGATTGTGGTTGTTGCTTTCCAGCAGTCCAGTATCGATAGCAAGCCCATTCACCAAGTCAAAATAAGTTTTGAATAGGAATGTGTGGACTTTGTTCATGCTCCATCCGTCTAGGGCTGAATTATGCTGGCTTATACTATATTTGTACTCTGAGTCACTCAATATATGAATATGAAGTTGAACTAACCCTGGCTTGCCCCATTCAAACCCTCTATGTTGTTCTTTCCAGAACCACTCTTCATACATATCTTCCTTCTCTTTTTCGGTTTGCAGTCCACGCAGATCATATACATTTAAAGGGAGTTTATCGATATGTTTGTGGACAAGTTGAAGATACTGAGAGTAATGTTCAAGATCATAACTTGTTCTGAATATAGGTTGGGTATCTACTAACAATTGAACGGCTTTTGTAAAGACAGGCACGTCTATTCTTCCACCAATGGTATATGTCACGATATCATGGTAGTTGTTATCCCCTTCCATGACACCACTTTGATAGACAAGACCTGATTGCAACATGGACATTGGGTAGGCATCTTCAATCTCATCAGGAATTCGAATTCGATCTTCATCCTTAATTAATTGGAAATTAGATATGGACTTATTCAAATCCTCATCACTTGTGTCATTCAGATTTACATTATTAATCAAGTCCTGAATGGTAGGGTGTTTAAACAATTGTTGGAACGTAAAATTGAGTCCTTTTTCATGTGCTAACGCAACTACCGACACAAAATTTATCGAGTTTCCACCCAGCGCAAAGAAATTTTCATTGATACCGATATCTGGAATGTCCAATACATCTTGCCAAATTTCACTTAAAACTTTTTCTTCTCTCGTTTGCGGTGAAATTTTTTCATCGACAACTCTTTCCTTGCCCAATTCTAAGAGTGAATTTCTGTCAACTTTCCCGCTCTTAGTTAACGGAAAATCACTGAGAATTACGATTTTTTCTGGAATCATGTATTTCGGCAGTATCTTGGATAATTCTTCGTTAATAGCTTTTACATCCAGCAATTTATCCTGTTGGATGACAAAGGCATATAAATGTAGCATTTGGTCAGCTTCTAAATTGGATATTACCAGCGCATCACTAACACTAGGCATATTTGTTAAAGCAGATTCAATTTCCCCAAGCTCTATTCTGAAGCCTCTTACCTTAACTTGGCGATCATTGCGGCCGAAGTATTCAATCGTTCCATCATGCCTAATTCTCGCTAAGTCACCTGTAAGGTATACTTTTCCTTCTTCCAGATGTGGTATATCAATAAAGCTGCTCTCCGTTTTAGAAGGATCATTAATATAACCTTTGGCAACACCAATGCCAGCGATTGCCAACTCCCCTACCATACCTATAGGTCTTACTCTTCTCGTTTTGTCAAAAATATAAATGCGCGTGTTGTCAATGGGTTTACCGATCGGTACGGGATTCTCAACTTTTGATGTTCGATGCCATGTTACATCTACGGTGGCTTCTGTTGGACCATACAGATTGATCAGTTCTACATCACTCAATAATTGATGAAACTTTTCAACATGATTCGGACTTAAAGCCTCACCACTACAAAAAACTCTTTTTAAAGACTTGATCTCATTAAACGATGAAGAACTGTTCACATAATCTAAAAATGCGTTTAGCATGGAAGGAACAAAGTGCATGGTAGTGACCTTATTTGCTTCTATTGCTTTAATAATTTCGATCGGATTGGCTTCTTCGTTTGCTGGCAAAACGGCTACTTTGGTCCCAGTAATAGCCCACCAAAAAATCTCCCAAACCGAAACATCAAATGTTGAGGGTGTTTTATGCAGAATCACATCATTGCTATCTAAATTAAAAGCATTCTGCATCCATTCAATTCTGTTAATGACACTTTTATGTTTTATTTCAACACCTTTTGGCGTCCCCGTAGATCCTGACGTAAAAATGACATAGGCTGAGTCTTCAGGAGAAATGTTTTCAGCACGATAATCAAAATTAGTTTTGTATACTTCACTGATCTCGAATCTTTTCAATTCATTTTCCTCAAGTCCCGCACGATGTTTGTCTAAATATAAAACCGTTTGACTGTTAGCTTGTTTAAGAATCAATTCATTTCGATCTTTTGGCGCTTTGGGATCAAGTGGAAGATAGGCTTTGCCAGAAAGTATAACTCCAAACACTGTCGCTAGAAAATCTACGGAACGTTCACATAATACGGCAATAATCGATTCCGATTTTTCTGTATGATTTTGAATAAATGCGGCAACTTGCTTGGCTTTAGTTTCCAAATTTTTGAAAGTATAGTGCTGCTTATTACTTAGCACGCATTTGTCTTCCTCAAACTTACGGAATACATTTTCCAATAAACTTGCTAAACTTTCAGAACTCGAGAATTCTTTAGTAGTCGTATTTAACACTTCATAACTTACAGCATCCTCTTTCTGAGCTAAATCGATAGCTTCAATTTCTTCATCTGTATGAGTGATGATTAATTCCATCAAATAAGCTATTTTTGCCGCGATAGCATCTACAGTTTCGGCCATATACAGAGAGGATTCTCCAGCAATGGTAAGCTTCCAGTTGCCAAGATCATCTACCTCAAAATTAAAAGAGAGCGTATTTTTATGGTATAAATCTGTTAGATTAACGGATTTGTCCTCGATAATATTTAATTGTATAGGTGTTGTTTGAACAATTAAGTCTGTTGGATAATCGGCATATTCCTTACTATTAAATATGATTTTTTGTATTTGGTCCAAAAGCTCTCTATGAGTATATCCTTGTTGAATATTAACTCTTAAAGGAAATTTGGATATACGATCTCTTTTATATTCGCCAAAACCAATCAGGAAATCTTCTTCAATCCCATTTTTACTTGAATATAAAAAGGATAATACGAATAAAATAAATACTTCATTTAAAGATTTTTCATCACAGTGTAGTCTATTAAGAAGTTTTTCAACATCGAATGCATCTATTTCGGTGTACGAAAGAGTATAACTTGGTGTAGACGAGTTCGAAGCTGCTTTTCGAAAATCCGGTAAAAAATTAGATGGAATCGCATCCCACAGCAATTCTTTCCAGTACTCGCCTGCCTTAGGCATCTGTAATGCAGCAAGCTTTTTCTGGCCGAGAGTCTTCTCTTTAGTTATCATACTATTCTCCTTTTCATTAAGAACATTTCTTAAATAAACAGCAAATCGAAAGATTATGCTTTTTCAGCAATCATTGAATCAAGAGCCCCTTTAAAAAGCTCCTCCAGGCTTCTCATCGTTTCATATTCAAACAGGTCGTCCATATACTCCCATTCTATTTGTAAAGATTCATCCATATCGTAAATTTGCATATTCAACGAAAACATTCCTTCATGTGGAATGAGAGGTTTTACCAAAATATTGTCTCCTAAAAAACGTGTTTGAATAGAGTCTTTATCATGGTATGCAATCAAAGTATCATGAAGATAGGTATCGCCCATTTTTCGTTTTAATTTATAGACAAATTCAACAGGTACACTTTGATTTCGTTGTGACTCCCTCAATTGATTGACAAATTTCAGATGTTCATTTGTGGTCGTGCCAGATTTAGAAAGAATCCATAAGGTATTAGTTAACATGGAAACGGAGGGTATGCTTGAGACTTTCGAGTATTCACGACTAGGCGTTGCGAATGTTACATCTTCGCTACCTGTGATTAGATGTAGAAATTGGGAATATCCTAGAGCCAGTGCTTCAAAGATCGTAATTTTATTGCTGAAGCTCCATTCTTTTAATAAAGCTGTTCGTTCTGCCCCCAAAGAGAAATCAATATGATTATTTCTATTGGATATGCCATCCACATCTACAATATCGAATGGAAGTGGATTCATCCCCTTATATTCTTTGAAATGATTTTCCCAAAACTTTTCAGATGAATCCTTATTTTTATAAAACTCACTTCTGGATTCTTCAATCAGTGTCGAATAGTTCAAAGGCAAATCTCTAAGCTCCTCGTTATCATACAAGCTGTTTAAATCTTGTAAAATATTCTTCAAGGAGAAGCCATCTACTACAACATGATGGAAGTCCATGAACAGCCAACTCCCCTCATCATTTCTGATGATCTCAAATTTATATGGGAAATCATTTTGTAAGTCGAAAGGGGTAATTAATTGATCTACATTAAGTTCAGCCACACTCTCTTTTACTTCAACAGTGTAGTTTTGTTGAATGATCTGAAATGCCATTCCTTCACGAAACACAAATCGTGTCCTTAAACTATCATGCCGATCAACAAGCCCATGTAAAGCCTGCTTCAAGAGAGCTATATCGATCGCCTCTGGAAGCTTGAGCAGAAGAGGAATATTATATCGTGTAGTATTCGGATTAATAGTATAATCGATGAAAATCGCTTCTTGCTGATTCAGCAATTTCAATTTTTCATGATGACTAGTCGAGAAACTCGGGTTAGCCTTTTCACTTTTTTCCTTATCCAAAACAAGGTGAATCAGATCATCAATACTTGGACTCATAAGCAGGTCAATAGGTTCAATATCAATTTGAAATTCCTTATTGATCTCATCAGAAATATATATACTTGTTAATGAATCCAAACCTATTTCAAAGAATGAAATCGAAGTATCTTTTACAGTACAATTCATACTTTTTTCGATAATATTAATAATTCTAGTTACTTGTTCATCACTATCATGTACTTGATTTAACTCTATATTAGTTAAATCAGCACTTTGATGTTGATGTTCATGAAGTAAATTTTGGATTTTTTTGTAATCCAGTTTTCCATTTGAATTCATAGGAAGACTCTCTACAATACAAACTTGTGCCAATACAATATGTGCAGGCGCTACCTTTTTGAATTGAATACGGATTTCCTCTTCAGATATATCAACTGTACCTTGGGTAACAATACAGCACGCCAATGCCTTCTCACCGTTTCCGTTTTCGATCACACTTACCGCAGAAGATTGAATCCCCTTAATTCCATTTAAAATCTCTTCTACTGCGTTCATTTCGATTCGAAAGCCACGAATTTTAATTTGGCGATCTTTTCTACCCTTAAAAATGACGTTTCCGGCATCGTCTATCGCCGCTAGATCACCAGTTCTATACAGTTTCCCAACTCCATATGGATTCTGGATGAACTTTTCTTCAGTTAAATGTTCGTTACCAATATAACCAGCTGAAACACCCTTGCCTCCGATGAAAAGTTCCCCAACGCTGTTCATTTCTAAGATGGATAAATTTTCGTCCAAAATGTAGACATTTGCATTTCTAATTGGTTTACCGATTGGAATGAAATTTTCATTAATGACAGAAACAATTTTATGAATAGTAGAAAATGTGGTGCACTCCGTTGGCCCATAACCATTGTAAATAATGATGTCCTGATTACTTAAGAGCACCTTGTTTACATCTTTGGGATGAACAACATCCCCACCAACAATGAGCTCCTTTAATCCAGCAAACAATTCAATATTTTTTTCAACAGCAATGGCGAACAAAGGAGCCGTTAACCACATCATATTCACTTCGTATTTTCTGATCAGCTCACTTAAGTAATTGAAATTCGTAACTTTCTTAAAATCCGGGATTACCAATTTCCCTCCATTCAAAAAGGTTCCCCATATTTCAAATGTTGAGGCATCGAAAGTAGGTGCTCCTGTTTGGAGAATTACATTTTCACTGGATAAACTTACACAAGCATCTTCTGTAGTCAAATTGATAATGTTTCCATGGGTCACTTTCACGCCTTTTGGAGTACCCGTAGTACCAGATGTAAACATGATGTAAGCTATATCACCTGTACTGACATGATCCCCCTTATAGTTAATTTTAGATGTTGGAAGTCCACGGGAAGTCTTCAATATCTGAATACCAGGAACATTCAAATCGGAGTCAGAAAATACGAATTTGATTCCGGCCGATTGAGTTAGACTTTCTAAATAGCTTTCATTTTCTTTATTCGATAATGGAACATAACTAGCCCCAATTTTAGTTAAAGCAATGATAGATATGACGTATTCAAGACTGTTGTTAAATAGTATGCCGATCCTGTCACCAAACTCTACGCCAGATTCCACAAAAAAGTGGGCCATATTGTTTGCCCTTTGATTCAAAGCTTGGTAAGTCAATTCTTCATTCAAATAAACAACCGCTTTTTGATAAGGATACTTGGATACTATAGCGTTAAAACAGGTACCCAGGTTTACCTTTACCTTTGCATTGTTGTTCTCCATATTATTGCAGCACCTCTCTCTTTGGAGTGGCTATCAAGGGTTTCACTTGACTACGGACCAGATTAATTGTTGTATCAAACTCTTGGAAATTATCAGACTCGCCATATACAATCCCAATATTATTCTCAGTTCCAAGACGAGAATCTATGATCTCGCCCTCTTTTTTCGTGATTTTTATATGGATAACGTCTTTGTAATTACTCATTTGATCCAGTCCTGTTATTCCTTGATAAATTCCATTTTCAACAATAGGTGGGGTTAGAAAAATTTGATAATATACTTTTTTAATTGGATCCGATTCAATTACCACTTCTTTATTCAACGATATTTGTAAAGTTAAGCTTATTAAATCGATTCCTGTAGCTCTCTTCAGTATTTCTGAAACGTACCCGCCCATTCTACCGTTGACCTCAATTATTTTAGGACCTTCTTCCGTAATTTTTATTTCCGTGTGCGTTGTTCCACTTGTAATGTTCAGTGCCTTAATTGCTTCTAACTCTACGGATCTAACTTCATCCTCAATTTTTTTGGAAAAAGGATGAGGTAAGAACATCCCACTCTCTGAAAAATGTTGTGTTAACGGTAACTTTCCTGTAATCGCGAGTTGAGTTGAACGTCCTTCTTGATGAATGGATTCAACCGATACATAATCTCCATAAAAAGAATGTTCGCTTTCTTTATTGCCCACCAAAAACTCTTCTAGAATATATTCGTGATCTGTAGGGAATTCATTAACAGCCTTCTGCAATTCCTCGTAAGAATTCAACTTCTTGGTCCATTTACTGCCAGCTCCCACAACCGGCTTAATAATAGCTGGAGTGCCCACTGTCAATAAACTTTGTTCCAGATTATTCTTATCCAATCTAGTAAACTTGACCGAAGTAGCTTTGCTTGTGGAAAGGATTTCTCTTTGTCTAAATTTATTGACTAAAATCTTTGCAGTTTCCACTGAATTACCAGTCAACCCTAGTTTTTCGACAAAAAAAGAGGTCTCTACTAACTTGTACTCACTAAAGGTAGTGATCCCATCCACTTTCTCATCTCGTAGAATATCTTCAATGGTCTCTTCAGATAAATTCGAGATGTTATAAGAAGTCACATGTTTCTCTAACATCTTCATTTGCAATAAATCATCTTTAGAACACTCTTCTCTATATAGAAAAACTATTTTACATATGCCAATGGATGCAGCTTGGATGGATAGTGGAGTAGCAGAACCCGTACCATAAAAAATCGCTACTTTTGGAAGCATTTTTCCCGTCATACCTTCACTTCTCCTAATTCCTTTTGCTTCAAGAAAGCTCGCATACTATTTGGCGATGAATTCAGGTATAAATCTTTCAGCATAATATTTGGATTGACCTTTTGTTTCAACTCTGTTAATAGTGACACCGCCAGTAGCGAATTCCCTCCAGATTCGAAGAAATTATCATCTTCACCAATTCGTTGCCCCAAAATCTTGCACCATATTTCTAAAAGATCATCACCTGAATTAGAAGCACTCTCCGACTGATAAGGTTCATTTTGTTCATCTATCAGCTTTTTGAAATCCACTTTTCCATTTATAGTAAGTGGTATCTTTTTAACTCGCACTGCTTTTGAAGGAATCATATAAGAAGGCAGTTCTTTTAACAAAATATCCTTAATATCGTTAGAACTATAATCTATATTACTTTCAAAGAAGGCAAAAATTTGCTTATGTTCATCAGCGTTGTTATTTGGGTTGTGGACAGTTACAACTACATCATGGACACCAGAAATACGAATGATCTGTTTCTTAATTTCATCCAGTTCAATCCGATAACCTCTGATCTTCACTTGGCTGTCTATTCTTCCTAAGTAATCGATACTCCCATCGGATTTCATTCTTCCAAGGTCGCCACTTTTATACCAGCGTTCTCCTGATGTTTTTTCGATAATAAACTTTTCTGTAGTAAGCTCCTCCCGATTTAAATAACCGTTAGCAAGACCTAAACCCCCTACCCAAATTTCACCTTCAACTCCCAAGAGGCAAGGCATTTCATATTGATCTCGGATAGATATCTTCCACCCATTTAAAGGAACCCCTATACTCTGACTAATTGTGTCCAAATTTCTTTTTAAAATATTTTGATAAGTCACATGAACAGTAGTTTCGGTGATCCCATACATGTTCACTAGTCTGCACTTACTGGAAGAATACCTTTGGAACCATTTTTTCAGCTTGGTATTATCTAATGCTTCTCCGCCAAAAATAATTAACCGGATCGAATTTAACCGGGGTATTCTTTGTTCGGATTCAATATTTTGTAAGGCATAAAACGAAGATGGTGTCTGGTTTAATACAGTGACCTTATGCTCGATAAGCAAATCATAGAAATCGTACAAGGAGGTGGCCGTTTCTCTGGCAACTACAACCAATTTGGCCCCAGTTAATAAGCTCCCCCACATCTCCCAAACAGAGAAATCAAACGAAGAAGAATGGAACATGGTCCAAACATCATTCGGTAAAAGCCCAAACTCTTTTTGAGTCGCTTCTATTAATGATAAAATATTGTCGCTAGAAACTTTAACGCCTTTAGGCACGCCTGATGTTCCAGATGTATAAATCACATAGCCCGATTGGGAAGTATAGGAAGGAAGATGAATGTCATTAATTTGTTCCAGATTTGTTTGTTGTAATAAATCAGTAGGGTTTATCTTTACATGATTAGCCTCTTGAAAATTGTTGCTAAGACTAGATATGAAGAATTTGGCTCCGGAGTCTTTTAGGATAAATGAAATTCTATCCATAGGGTAGTTAGGGTCAACAGGGATGTATACACCACCAGCCTTGATTACGCCTATCATTAATAATATAAGTTCATTATCTTGGTTTACAGAAATAACTGCCATGTCTTCCGTTTTAAAACCTTGTTGGATTAGATATCTGGCAACGAGATCACTTCTTTGTTCCAGTTCTTCATAAGTGATGTCTCCTTGTTTGTCTGAGAGAGCTACTTTGTGAGGATATCTTTGCACTATCGTTTTTAATCTATCAAGCACATTTTCTTGTATAAACAAATTGTTCCGTCTAATGTACGGGGTCATCAATTCATTTAAGAGTTGAATCATACTGGAATCTGAATCATTGTGCGTAGTGGTTAAAAAGTGCTCAAGCAAGATACCGAATTGTTGAAGGACATTCGAATCAATCGTTTCGTTACTTGCCTGTAACGTTAGAGTCTGAACAGTGCCTTCATGTTCTAAGATCACCAAAGTCAACGAATATTTAGGACTTAAATGGGGTGTATAATCATATTTCTTATCCCCTAAATCAATAGAGATAATTTCTACTGAATAATCTATGCCTCTATCGTTCTGATTGGTGTTAATTGTCCCATCTTGGTTCAGTTTTCCCTTTAGAATGGTTTGTCCAGCAGTAGTTAATTTATTTAAATAAACACTA
>NZ_BAVZ01000030.1 GCF_000576305.1 Paenibacillus pini JCM 16418
AATACACCTGCTATGAAATTCATTCACTCAACTGAGATGAACCGATTTTCACACAGATCGCATTTGTTTCACAAATGCATGTTTGGTGGCGATAGCGGAGGGGTTCCACGCGTACCCATCCCGAACACGACCGTTAAGCCCTCCAGCGCCGATGGTACTTGGACCGAAGGGTCCTGGGAGAGTAGGACGTTGCCAAGCGAAGAACCACTGTTGATTCTCATCGACGGTGGTTTTTTTGTGTTGATTTATGTGTTGATGAACATAGTAATCTATCTATATAAGGTATGACATAAGAGGTAGAAACTTGAGGAGAGCTATATTGTACGGATATTATTTTAAACAAGAAGCTGGGAAGCATTAGGGGAAATTATAGTATATCAGAATATTGGGATGATGGTAGTGGTAACAGACAACGTAACTACTAGGTATGTGAACTCTATGCTCCTAATTATTAACAATACATAGAACGAAGCAAATGATTGTAACAACAACCTAAAATATGACGTAATTAAAATCCCCCACATTGTAAATGCAGGGGCTTAATATTATTGCTGATAATAAGATATGTCTTGAGTATTAAATTTGATCATACCGTCTTTAGGTACGTTGTAGAGACGGATATAAGCATAAAAGCGGGGAAGTAAGAACCATAAATGCCAGAATAATAATGAAACAGTGAACGAGAGCGGTGACCAGAACATAAGTATTAAAAATATAGCTAAGCCAATCCATGCGGTATGTAGATATACTTTTCGAAAAATGCGAAAGCTGAGATGCTGATCTGTCATATATCCGAGCCAGGGAAGCTTTGCAGAGAACTTCCAGCGCTTATGCGATTGAGAATGAGAGATAAAGAGCACAGAATGCGAAATTACATAATGAATCCAAAGAACAAGTGGTGCTGCAATCGCAAAATAAATAATACTTGTCCAGGAGATGAGAATCATTTCTGCAATAATGGCGATATAGGGGAGAATGAGGTAACACCTTAACATGAGGCGAGTTACCGGAATTTTTTTTATTAATTTATATTGATAAAAAGTTGCGTTGGTACTGTTCTCCTCCATCATACAATCAGCTTTCCTCCTTTGTGGTCTATAATCATATATCGGTTGATGGAGGCAAAAATTTTAAGTCTATGTACAGACACCGAAATAATAGTAGGTGAATACCTATAGATTAAGCGGGTTAGGGATATGAAAGCCCTATGAAAAGGTTTAAAATAGTAGAAAATGAGCATACTTCATAGTAAAAGGAACAAGGTGGGATGGTTGATGGAAGATCAAACCGAACACGTCTGTATTATCTGTAGGCATGTTAAACAAGAGGGTATTAGGGTGGTTTCTCAGTTTATTTGTGAGGACTGTGAAGCTGAAATGGTACATACCAATGCAGAGGACGCCAAATATCGTTATTTTATTCATCAAATGAGACAAATCAGTATGCAGACACATTTGTAATGGGTTAAATGATGAAAAAGGACAGCGATTGCTGCCCTTTTTTTGTATGAGAGTAATCTATAGGTATTTAACTTATAATTAGCTGTTTGGTTGATTATACGATAAAATGGGATAGAGATTGAAACTCCGGAAGGAATCGTTATAGTGAAGAAAGACAAGGATAATCAAATAAAGGATATACTCAATAAATGTAAAGAAAGTGCTCCATTGGTGGAGGCACTTAATATGTATAGGAATAGTAATAAAAATTCTTTTCATGTTCCAGGTCATAAGAATGGACAAGCGTATAAACATACCGAAAGTGCTGGTTTTCTCTCACAAGTTATGTCTGTTGATGTAACAGAAATAACAGGTACAGATGATTTACATCATCCCGAGGGTGTAATCTTAGAAGCACAGGTACTTGCAGCTTCGTGCTTCGGAGCAGAAGAGAGCTTTTTTCTAGTTGGAGGGAGTACGGTGGGCAATTTGGCCATGATTCTAACGGTATGTACCCACCCGGGAGATATTCTGCTTGTGCAACGTAATGTGCATAAATCGGTTTTGAATGGCTTAATGTTAGCAGGAGCGCGGGCTGTCTTTTTACAGCCTCAGATTGATTCGATTAGTGGTCTGGCAGTTGCACCCACTCCAAGCGGTGTAGAGGCGGCATTGAATGCGTATCCAGAGGCTAAGGGGGTGTTCATTACGATGCCCAATTATCATGGAATGGGTACAGATCTAACGCCTATAGCGGAGATATGCCATAGGCAAGGAATACCCCTGCTGGTAGATGAAGCACATGGCGCGCATTATGGGCAGCATCCGGAGCTGCCAGGGCATGCGCTAAGCTGTGGCGCGGACGTCGTCGTACAATCGACGCATAAGATGTTGTCCGCGCTTACAATGGGTGCGATGCTGCATGTACAAGGGTCACGCATTAACCGTGACCTACTACGTCAGCGTCTCGCTATGGTGCAGAGCTCGAGCCCATCATACCCTGTGATGGCTTCGCTCGATCTTGCTCGGCGCCAGCTGCATGTGCTGGGCGCGGAGGCATTCACGGCGGGGCTTGCCGCCGTGAATACTCTGAAGCGCGGCCTTGCGGAGCTGCCGCGCTTCAAGCTGCTGCAGCCCGTGGTGCAGCAGCAAACTACCGCTGCCGATGTAGCAGCGTACGCGTCCACAGGACGCGACCTGTTCCCGGCTGAGCCAGACCAAGCCGGGGCGTATACTACGCAGGACCCTTTTAAGGTCGTCATATATGACGACGCTGGAGTCCTGAGTGGGTATGAACTGCAGCAGCAGTTGGAAGCTCATGGCTGCGTGCCTGAAATGAGTGACGAACAATTCGTCGTTCTCCTCTTTAGTCTTGGATCTACGCTGGATGATACGAGAAGATTACTAGATGCACTGCGCCGCATTGACGAAGATGTTTCTTCTTCTCCACTAAAAGGTGATAGAAGAACAATAGATACTGCATTTAAGTCGCATGCTGGCGAATTTTCCACGTGGAACAATTTTAACGAGTTACAGATATCTGAGCCTGTAACTTTTAATTTACAGCCAGTTAAAGAAATAGAGGTAGAAGCCATCTCAATTTCAGATTGTGCAGGTAGGGTGGCTGCAGAGATGATTATACCTTACCCACCAGGCATTCCATTGATATACGCAGGAGAACGAATTTGTAATGAGATGGCTGTGCAACTGAAGAGATTAGCTATGGCTGGGGCTAAATGTCATGGAACGGCAGATCTACAGTTGCAAACGGTTAGAGTTTTTAAGAACCATATAAGCCAGGAGGAAGACATATGAGTCAGCGGGGGAAATTTATTACACTAGAGGGAGGGGAGGGTTCGGGTAAAACAACCGTGACGCAACTACTAGCAGCTTACCTAGAGAAAAGGTCTTTACCTTTCTTAGTTACGCGTGAACCTGGTGGTATCCATATTGCTGAACAGATCAGGGAGATTATTTTAAACCCAGCGCATACAATGATGGATGGTCGGACGGAAGCATTACTTTATGCTGCTGCACGAAGGCAGCACTTGGTGGAAAAGGTTGAACCAGCATTATTAGAGGGTACAACTGTCCTCTGTGATCGTTTTGTAGATAGTAGTTTAGCTTACCAAGGCCATGCAAGGGGTATAGGAATAAATGAGGTATGGAATATTAATCAATTCGCAATTCATTCGCTCCTACCGGATATTACTTTTTATTTAGATATTGATCCAGAGGAGGGTCTAGCCCGTATTGCCGCAAGCCATGAGCGTGAGGTTAATCGTCTAGATCTAGAAGGGCTACCTTTTCACAATCTTGTGCGTGAAGGATACCAACAAATTGCTGCATTATTCCCTGAGAGAATTGTCGTAATTGATGCTTCTAAGAAAATTGAAGAGGTAGCAAATGACATGATTCGCAGGTTGGAAGAGGGAATTTTAAAGGATTTTTGATGATCACTGTCAAATAAGTTAGATACAGCTTGATGGATATGATGCATTAGACCGATATAGATTATGGTCTATGTTATTCATATTGAAGTTGCTGAAATAAGCGAGGGAGGGAATGCAGGATGAAACTGATCGTCGCAATTATACAGGACAAGGACAGTAACCGTTTATCCGGTGCGCTAGTTAAAGCAAATTTTAGAGCAACTAAGTTGGCTAGTACCGGGGGATTCTTGCGTGCAGGCAATACTACTTTTATGATTGGGGTAGATGACAGTCAGGTCGAGGTTGTTATGAATGTTATCCGCAGCAGTTGTAAGGTACGCGAGCAGTTGGTCACGCCCGTCACACCAATGAGTGGAACGACAGATTCATATTTGCCGCTTCCCGTGGAGGTTCAGGTAGGCGGAGCTACGGTATTCGTATTGCCAGTTGACCGCTTTGAACATTTTTAATGGATATCCTGAGGTAGGAGAATTATCGTGAAAATTAATCCGGGGTTCAGACCCATGAAGAGCGAATTACCCATAACGGATGGATCAGCTAAGCCGATTATGCAGAAGTCTTTCTCTGACGTTATGCAGCAGCGTGGAGAACAGGCCTCTCAAGAGGAATTAGGCAGACGCTTTAAGGAAATACAGACACAGGGTGACAGGTTAGCCAAATCAATGACAATTCGTGAACTAAAAGCTTACAAGCTGTTAGTAAAACGGTTTCTAGAAGACACGGTTAGACGTGGCGTGAAAATGAAGGACGCACGTGGCTGGGATCGTCGAGGACGTGGTAAACGTTACAAATTAATTGATGAGGTAGATGCAGCTTTGCTTGCAATGGCAGACGATATGCTAGAAAGTGAACAGGGTAAAATTGATCTGATGCAACAAGTTGGAGAAATACGCGGCATGCTGATTAACTTAGTATTTTAATCATTGGATTGAAATGAAGTTAAGCGGGTAAAGCTAGACCCAGGAAGTGAGAAATAATGTCTTTTAATGATATCATGGGCCAAGAGGCAGCTAAGCAATTGCTTCAAGGAGCTCTCCGTAAACAAACAGTAAGCCATGCGTATGTATTTAGTGGACCTTCAGGTAGTGGGCAAATGAAGACAGCCATTACTTTTGCTCAGGCATTGTTCTGTGAAACATATAATGAGGATGCCTGTGGGGAGTGTCTGGAATGTCGCAAGGTCGAGCATGGCAACCATCCGGACCTACATTTGCTTGCTCCGGATGGGGCTAGTATCAAAATTGACCAGATCCGTGACTTGCAGCGGGTCTTTTCCTATCGTTCGGAAATGAAAAATCCGAAGGTATATATAATAGACCAGGCCGATAAGATGACTGTACAAGCAGCAAATAGCTTGCTCAAGTTTCTTGAGGAACCACCTATACCGGCGGTGGCTATTTTGATTACAGAGAATGGAATGGCACTTTTGCCAACCATACAATCAAGAACACAGCTCGTTCCTTTCTATCCTTTACAAGCTGAAATGATGTTACAAAAACTGGTGGAGGAAGGCTATCCAGCACCATTAGCGCGCTGCGCTGTTCACTTATCTTCAGGACTTGAAGGATGCCGGGATTTATTGGATCAGAATTGGTTTGCAGAAATTAGAAACGTAATGTTACAATTGGGTAAGGAGTCTCTTGGAAAAGGCAGTTCAAGTCTTGTGACCGCAGGACAAAAACTGTTCAAAGCTGGACTCTCCGAACACTTGGATACACTACTTGATTTGTTTCATTTGTGGTTCAAGGATATGATACATGTCCAATACGGAAGGCACGAAAGTATTCTTTTCATAGATCAGTTGGAGTTCTTATCCACACAGGCACCATCCCGCAGCACGGCACAATGGGTCTCCTACATGGACTTGGCCGCAGAGTGCAGAAAGAAATTGCGCTACAATGTGAATGGCCAACTCTGTCTTGAACAATTTTTAATCGGCTTAGAAGGATAGCTTCCAAGCTCAGTCCATTTTTAATGGCATACAAGGGGGTTAGTTTTTGTACAGTGTAGTGGGTGTTCGCTTCAAAAAAGCGGGCAAAATCTATTATTTTGATCCCCTCGATTTCCCGATTGAGAAGGATAACAGCGTTATCGTTGAGACGGCGCGTGGGATTGAATATGGTAAAGTTGTCGTTGGAAAAAAAGAGGTGCAAGAATCCGATGTTGTTCTGCCGCTGAAAAAGGTAATCCGAATTGCTGGCGACACTGACGCAAGCATTGTGGAGGAGAATAAGCAGGCAGCTAAGGATGCATTTATCACCTGTTTAAATAAAATTCGCGATCACGGCCTCAAAATGAAGCTAGTGGATGTGGAATTTACGTTTGATCGAAACAAAATTATTTTTTATTTTACGGCTGAAGGAAGAGTTGACTTCCGTGAGCTTGTAAAGGATTTGGCCGGTATTTTCCGGACACGAATCGAGCTTAGACAAATTGGCGTGCGGGACGAAGCTAAGATGCTGGGCGGAATTGGCCCATGCGGTCGCATACTCTGCTGTTCCACATGGCTTGGTGATTTTGAACCGGTATCTATTAAGATGGCGAAAGATCAGAGTCTGTCACTGAATCCGACCAAAATATCCGGTTTATGCGGAAGACTTATGTGCTGTCTCAAATATGAGCATGATAACTATGAGAGCGTGAAAGAGGAATTACCGGCAGTAGGTAAATTCGTCGTTACATCTTTAGGGGATGGTAAGGTGGTTGGCATTAATGCTGGAAGCCGAACTGTTCATGTTCAGATATTTGAGATTAACAAGGTCAAGGAACTTCCAATGGATGACGTTGTCATCAAGTAGACCATTAGGTTACTTTCGGGGTGGAAACTTGGAAAAGAAAAATATATTTGTACAAATTCAAGAAATGGAAACACAAATGGGACAACTACACAGTGATCTGGGTGAAATGAAGCTCGTGATTAAGGAGCTTTTGGAGGAGAACAATCGTCTGATGCTTGAAAATGAGCGTTTACGCAAAATTTTGAAGGAAGCTCTCCCGGTTGAAGAAGGTTCTCTTTTACCGAAGCCTGATGTTTTGCTGGAGAATGATCAACCAAGTGACGTAGTAGGCGAGGGTTACGATAACCTAGCCAGGTTATATCATGAAGGCTTCCATATTTGTAACGTATATTATGGACATCTGCGTACGGAAGGCGATTGCCTTTTCTGTCTATCTTTTTTGAATAAATGAAGCCGTGGGGGTCACTCCTACGGTTTTTTTTAAATTATTGACATGATGATTGATATATTAATGCGAAGGAACAGGGTAAATGAATATAGAGAATGTACAATTGCTACCATCGGAGCGGGTAGATGATCTGCTAACACATCAGCTCCATATTATTCAAAGCGAAGAAGTGTTCAGTTTTTCAATGGATGCCGTGTTATTAGCGCGGTTTGCTGGGATTCCGCCCAAGGGACGTATACTAGATATGTGTACGGGAAATGGCGTGATTCCGATGCTGCTTTCAACCCGCACAAAAGCGTCTATCGAAGGCATTGAGATACAGCCTCGACTTGCCGACATGGCGCGTAGAAGCGTGGCAATGAATGATTTACAGAATCAAATTGAAATACGTGAAGGTGACTTACGGGAATTATATAAAGAGACGGGTCATGGCATTTATGATGCAATCACAGTAAACCCTCCATATATGCCGCTGAATGGGAGCGACCTTAAGCTTAACCCGCATCAAGCTATCGCTCGTCATGAAATCAACTGTACATTAGAGGAAGTTATCCAAGCGAGCGTTCGTTTAGTACGTCCAGGGGGAAAAGTTAGTATGGTGCATAAACCACAACGGCTAGGAGAAATCATCTCACTGATGAGAAATTATAAGTTAGAGCCTAAACGAATTCGTTTTGTCCATCCAAGAGCCCATTTAGAGGCCAATATGGTATTAATTGAAGCGATGCGTGATGGTAAACCCGAAGTAAGACTCCTGCCACCTATTATTGTATATGTTCAGGGGACTCAATACAGCGATGAAATGATGAACATCTATTTTGGATCAAAAGAGGGAGAAGTATGAGTCTAAACAGGCAGAGTAGTTTTCAAAAAAGAGAAGAAGACGGGAAGGGTGCTTTATATCTCGTCGCAACACCGATTGGCAATTTAGAGGATATGACTTTCAGAGCGGTACGAACGCTTAAAGAATGCGACATCATCGCAGCTGAGGATACAAGGCAAACACGTAAGTTGCTAACTCATTTTGAAATATCTCCACCAATGTTGTTCAGTTATCATGAGCATAATAAGGCTGCAAGTGGTCCTGAACTAATACGTTATATAATAGAAGGAAAAAATTTAGCATTGGTCAGCGATGCCGGTTTACCAGCTATTTCTGATCCTGGATCAGATCTAGTGAAACTAGCTATTGCTGAAGGAATTGCAGTAATTCCGATACCTGGAGCAAATGCAGCTTTATCATCTTTGATTGTATCGGGCCTATCTACAGAACGGTTCACTTTTATTGGATTTTTACCTCGTGAACGTAAAGATATTCTGACCGTTCTATCACCCATACAGGCATCGCATGGCACGTTGTTATTATATGAATCTCCTCACCGGATTATAAAAACGCTTGGGTTTATAAATGAAATGCTTGGTAATCGTCAGGTCGTATTAGCAAGAGAATTAACCAAGAGATATGAAGAATTTGTACGTGGCAGTGTTGAAGAATGTTTGGCATGGCTAGCGGAACATCCGCCGATTGGTGAGTATTGTGTGGTCATCGAAGGCGCAAGCGAAGTGGAGGAGCAGAAAGAACGTGATGCGTGGTGGCAGGAGATATCAGTACAGGAGCATGTAACGCATTATGAAGAAAGTGGATTGGATCGCAAAGAAGCGATGAGAAAGGCTGCTTCCGATCGTGGCGTATCCAAACGAGATGTATATAACGCGTTACTGTAAATTAATATTTTTATAAAATAAATGGCAATGATTCTGCTGATCTGAATAGAAAGACTGAGTGGAGTAGCTATAACTTAAATAGAGGGAAGGTAATATAGCATATTTTCGTTGTTATGCGCATTCCCTCTATGCTTAATCATTGGCGGGGACAAAAAAAATGCCTCCCACGGCCGGGTTCATAGCCGAGGAGACACCAAGGAGATATGAAAAAGGTTAGAATTAACAGATTTAATAATACTATTATATACTAAAAAACTTAATTTGTCACAGGTGTAGGAATTTCTGAGATGCATTCGTGACAAACAATTTTTCCTTTGAAATATGTCACGTTTTCAGCGTTGCCACAGAAGATACAAGCAGGCTCATATTTCTTGAGCATAATGCGCTCTCCGTCTACGTAAATTTCCAAAGCGTCTTTTTCACCGATACCTAAAGTGCGACGTAATTCAATTGGAATTACAACTCGGCCTAGTTCGTCTACTTTTCTTACAATACCAGTTGATTTCATCATAACTGATCATTGCTCCTCTCGCCAACATTTTTAAGTGTCATAATTCGACAACGTTCTCTCTTTTGTGATATTAATAATACCAACGATTCCCAAAACAGTCAACCTGTAAATTCATATCTAATATGTTTGAAGTATCCCCATGTCTGGGAAAACGCTAGCTATATGTATCTTTGTTAATTATATCGTTCACAACGAATATTGTCGATTTGGAAATCTATAATTCTGCCTATTTCGACATAAAACGACATATAATGTCGAAATTAATTCACAATTATTTTAAATTTTAAGGAAAAGAAGTAGGGGAGGAGTGTAAAGATGCATCCTTTGAGTGAAGAAAAGGTTTTTAAGGATCCGGTCCACAACTACATTCATGTTAAGGACTCTACGATTTGGCGTCTGATTAATACATCTGAGTTCCAACGTTTACGGCGTATTCGTCAGCTGGGCACATCATATTTAACGTTTCATGGAGCTGAACATAGCCGATTCTCGCATTCACTAGGCGTATATGAAATCACTAGGCAGATCATTTCACAATTCGAACGTAATGGATATGTAGATTGGCCGAAGGAAGAGAAGCTACTCGCATTATGTGCTGCGCTGCTACATGATTTGGGGCATGGCCCTTTCTCTCATTCCATGGAAGAAGCATTTGATATGAATCATGAGGAATGGACGAGGCGAATTATAACAGGAGATACGGAAGTAAATCTTATTCTAGGTGAAGTAGAGACTGGCTTTCCTGAAAAGGTTGCTTCCGTTATTGCTAAAACATACGAGAAGGCCATTGTAGTTAATTTGGTCTCGAGTCCCTTAGACGCTGACCGGATGGATTATCTGCTGCGGGATGCGTACTATACGGGTGTTAATTATGGCACGATTGATATGGATCGTATTCTCCGTATATTAAGACCGTATAAAGGAAGGGTAGTAGTCAAGGAGTCGGGGATGCATGCTGTAGAGGACTATCTGATGTCACGATATCAGATGTACTGGCAAGTTTATTTTCACCCCGTGACGCGAAGTTCGGATATTTTATTGCGTCAGATTTTCCGTAGAGCTAAGGAGCTACATCAATCGGGTTATGAATTTGCCTTTATGTTAAAGCCACTTCCGCAACTGTTTGAAGATAAGATTACGGAGGAAGATTATTTGAAGCTGGACGAAGCCCTTATTCAAACTGCTTTTATGCAGTGGTCTGAAGAGGAAGATGCGATCCTTAGCGATCTATGCTATCGTTTTATGCATCGCAGACTGTATAAATATGTAGAAGTGGAATCATTAGATAATGAGTTCATTGATGAGATTAAAAATGAATTCGAGCGAGTAGGGATGAATCTGGATTATGATCTGGAGATTGATTTTCCGACGGATCTTCCGTACGATGTATTCCGGCCCGGTGAGGTATCCAGTCAGAAACAAATATTGCTGCTCGACAGAAATGACAGACTGCGTGAGATATCTGAGGTGTCAGATATTGTACGTTCCATTAGTGGTATACATCGAGGTAAATGCCATCTATATTATCCGGCCAATAAGGTAGAAACCGTAATGTCGTTACTGTCACCCTCTGTTGCACTGATTTTCAAGCGTTAGAAACGACTAAAATACAACATTTTCTCGACACGAGAGGAGTTTACTTGATGAATTTATTCGACACCCATACACATCTGGATGCACCGCAATTCGACGAAGATCGTGAAGAAACCATTTCACGTGCTTATGAAGCGGGTGTAACTCGGATGATCAATGTTGGCTTTAACCGTGAGACAATCCCGTCAACAATGAAGCTTGCTGAGACGTATGATTTTATATATGCAGCCGTGGGCTGGCACCCACAGGACGCGATTACAATGCAGGAGGGTGATCTAGAATGGATTGCATCCTTATGCAAACATCCTAAAGTAGTGGCAATTGGCGAAATTGGCTTGGATTATTACTGGGACACTTCACCCAAAGACGTGCAACAGCATGTTCTGCGTCAACAAATTGGACTTGCTCGCGAGCTTCAGATGCCTATTGTTATTCATAATCGTGATGCTCACGAGGATGTCATTCGTATATTGCGTGAGGAAAAAGCCAGTGAAGTTGGCGGCGTGATGCATTCGTATTCTGGTAGCTGGGAGACAGCAAAAATGTGTCTGGATATGGGATTTCATTTATCCTTCGGTGGACCTATTACTTTCAAGAATGCGAAGCAACCAAAAGAGGTTCTAGCTCAGGTGCCAATGGACCGATTGTTGATCGAAACAGACTCCCCTTATTTAACTCCGCATCCCTTCCGTGGGAAACGAAATGAGTCGGCTCATGTTCGGCTAGTTGCAGAAGCAGCAGCTTGATAAAAGGGGTCGATGTGGAGGAAATAGCTGAAATAACCACCAAAAATGCGATGGAACGATTTGGCATTTTGTGAAAACAGGAGAAAAACAGTCAAAAGAGTGAGCATTCACGATGTATTAAAGTTTTTTAACCTATAAACGCAAGAATATTACATTTTTTTAACCATTTATTCAATTAAATGTGCTTGATTCCGTCTTTACAACATGCATAGAAACAGGATATCATCTTTTCAGTGATATAAGCGGTGGAATGTCATCATTCCTACTGTTTTCATGAATCATTCTCGCTGAGTCTCCAGTTTTGGAGAGCGGGGGAACCATTACAAGGCGAAGGGCCGATATGAGGCGAACCGCTAGTATTTGATTTCTTTCCAAGGGTCTTAGGGGTGAATTTAACGGTGAGCGCCATGAGCGTTCAGCCAGAGATAGGGCGGCTCTCTTTCGCCCAAACCCGACAGCTAACCTCGCAAGCGTATGAAGAGAGGCAATCTCGTGCATGGCATTCCGTCATTCGGACATCAATGAAGCCACGAAAGAGTTCCTCATAAAGCTCTTTTTTGGCTTCTTTTGTTTTGAATAAAGGAGACGTTGTCAACATACTGTTGTATAACAGGAGGTGGCAAATCATGGTGGGAAGAGTGGTTCATGGTGCAACGACACCTGATTTCAGGCTGATGTTGTAAAAATTCAAATAATAGTCGCGTCACGCACATCATGCATAACTTAGGACGGCGAGGCTATGAAGGAGGATCGAGAGAGTGGGTATTTTTCAACCAGAAGAGTCCCATGTTTCACAATCATCCAGCATGTCTTACGGAATGCGGTGGAAGCATGAGTATTTGCGCCAAATCTCTTTGGCAGCTATAAGTTCAATTGCAATTACGTTGATGGTCTTGTTGCTCGTGGACAGTCAGTCCCGTAAACAGGTTCACCTCATCGTGGATGGTCAAATCAAATCAGTCGAAACCCATACATCATTAATTCAGGAAATGTTGGATGAGCAAGCCATTACCCTTAAAGCCCATGATCAGATATCAATACCGCTGACGGGAACCATTCAAGACGGGGATAAGGTTATTATTGATCATGCAAGTCCCATTCAATTGACGGTGGACGGTAAGACCAAGCAGTTATATACAACACGGGAAACCGTGAGAGATGTCATTCATGATTTAGGTATATCGATTAAAGGAACGGATAAAGTTCAGCCTGCTCTGACTGCTTCGGTAGCGGATCAGATGGATATCAAAATTGTACGTATTAACACACAGTCGGTTGATCGCAAAGAGAAACTTCCATTCCGTGTGATTAAAACGGCAGATCCGAGCCTAACGGCTGGAACCGTCAGAGTTGCCCAACAAGGAAAAGCAGGGTTATGACTCAACACATTGAGAAAGAGTACCATGATGGTAAGCTCATCTCTATGCGGATGGTTGGTAAAGAAGTATCTGCTAAGACAATGGACAAAATAATTGCAGTCGGCACAAAGAAGAGACCTGTTGCAGTTGTAGCCAAAACTACAGTGGCGAAGGCTACGGTTAAACCGGAAATTCGGAAAACAAGCAGTAATAAAACTGCAGCGGCTACAAGTTCAAACAATCGGGTGAGTAAGGCCGGTGTCGATTTTTCTTATAAGAAAATGATTAATGTATCCATGACAGCTTATTCCTCACAGGAACCAGGGATTGGTACGCGCACGGCTACGGGTACACGGGTAACCGAGGGACGAACCATTGCTGTTGATCCAAGTGTTATTCCGCTTGGATGGTGGGTATATATTGAGGGTGTGGGCTTCCGTCGTGCAGAAGATACTGGCGGCGCCATCAAAGGCCATAAAATTGATATTTATTACGATTCATTGAAACGTGCAAATAGCTTCGGTCGTAAATCAGGGCTTAAGGTATATGTCATTGGTCCAGTGAAGCCGCAATTGAACTAAATCGGTTTTACAACATTCTGCTAATGTTATAGTATTATGATCATAAAAATGTCATGCTAAAGAAGAGGAATATTCCTCTTCTTTTTGTTGTTAACCTGCCCTACAGGACGATACAATCAAGGACAGGGATGGAAGGGACGAATGGTGATGATTAAGGAAGTAATTGTCGTGGAGGGTCGCGATGATACCGTAGCCATAAAACGGGCCGTTGAAGCAGATACAATTGAGACTGGCGGTTCGGCAATTAATGCACGCATTTTGAAAAGTATTGCTTTGGCTCAGGAACGTAGAGGCGTCATTGTATTAACGGACCCGGACCATGCTGGTGAACGTATACGCAAAATTATCTCCTCTAAGGTACCGGGATGTAAGCACGCGTTCATACCGGAAGCTGATGCGACACGTAAGGGAGATATTGGTGTAGAGAATGCTTCGCCTGAGGCGATTCGAACAGCCCTCTCCCGTGTGCATACGTCATACGAAGGGGTAGCTAGCCAAATCGATCTAGAGGATCTCATGGAAGCGGGTCTGCTGGTACATCCCGAAGCATCAGCTCGTCGGATGTTTATGGGTAATTTACTGGGGATTGGATACTGTAATGGGAAGCAGTTTCTTAAACGGCTTACCGTTTTCCAGATTACACGCGAAGAGTTTGCTGATGCATTAGCTCGTTTGGAAGAGGGGGAATTGAAATGAGCATAATTGAAGATATCGCTACACCAAGGCGAACGAAGGATATTATTCAGAGGCACGGATTTTCTTTTAAGAAAAGTTTGGGCCAGAACTTTCTAATAGACCAGAATATTTTAAATAAAATAGTTGACGCAGCAGGTCTCGATTCTACAAAGGGTGCGCTTGAAATTGGTCCAGGAATCGGTGCGCTGACGGAGCGACTGGCAAGGCAAGCAGCTTGTGTTACCGCAGTTGAGATTGACCAGCGCCTCATTCCTATTTTGACAGAGGTGCTTGCTCCACATCCTCATGTAAAGATTCATCATGCAGATGTTCTCAAACTGGACCTAGCAGAGCTATTTAAGCGCGATTTCTCTGAAGTATCTAAGGTCAGTGTGGTAGCCAATTTACCGTATTATGTGACGACTCCGATTCTGATGAAGCTCCTCGAGGAAAAATTACCTCTAGAGAACATTGTAGTTATGATTCAGAAAGAAGTTGCTGAGCGAATGGCTGCCGCACCAGGTAGCAAGGATTACGGAAGTCTCAGTATTGCAGTGCAGTACTACAGTGCTCCAGAACTAGTATGTATCGTACCTCGTACAGTCTTTATTCCTCAACCTAACGTAGAATCGGCCGTTATTCGTCTAAGCGTACGGGAGAAGCCTCCCGTTGAAGTGGACGATGAGCAACATTTCTTTGAAGTCGTACAAGCTTCTTTCGCACAGCGCCGCAAAACCATTTCAAATAACCTCAAGAGTAAATTTTTCCCTGGAGAAGGAAGAGAACGTCTGGATGGATTATTGCTAGAAGCGGGAATTGAGCCATCACGGCGTGGGGAAACACTGAGTCTACAGGAGTATGCCACGCTCAGCAATCTGTTACTCAAAGAGGGAATTAAAAGCTAATTAGGATATAAGCTACCTAATATTTCGCGGATGCGATGAACCATTCAGGGGATTCGCCCATACGATATAGGTATGAGGTGATGTTCTGATGAACTTAGGAGACTTGGTTGTTCGCAGATCCTATGGTGGAGATGTAGCTTTCCGCGTGGAAGATATGCGAAATGACTTCGCTGTGATAAAAGGAACGGAATTCCGACTGCTTGCGGATGCTCCTATGGAGGACCTCGTCAAGGTACCGTTTGCTCCGGCCAGCGAGAGAACGTTAGTGGCACAAGTTAGAGCGAATGAATCGCTCTCGATTATTCAGCGAAATCGTCAAGAACAGACCCAGCGCAATCAAGAGCGCTTAAATGGTCAGTGGGGTACAGAAGAACCTACCTATTTTGAAGTGCCAGGAAAAGTTCTTCATCTTGACGGAGACGCTAGTTATTTGAAAAAGAGTCTCACTTTATATGAGCAGCTACGCGTTCCCGCCGAAGGCCAATATGTAAGCGAATCGGGAATGGCCGATGCCCTCTATCGTCTTCTGCCACGAGTTAGGCCTGATATTGTTGTAATCACTGGTCATGATGGTGTACTGAAGCAGAGGCAGAATCATGATTTATACAGTCTAGCCAGCTATAAGAATTCGCAAAATTTTATTAATGCGATTCATGTGGCACGCCAATATGAACGACACTACGACATGCTGACCGTTATTGCGGGAGCTTGCCAATCTCATTTTGAAGCACTGTTACAGGCAGGAGCGAATTTCGCTAGTTCACCGGGTAGGATTCTCATCCATGCATTAGACCCAGTCTACGTGGCTGCTAAGGCTTCATTTACATCCGTACGGGAGACCATTAATATGACGGATGTATTGCACCATACGATCAGTGGTATTCAAGGCGTCGGGGGCATTGAGACTAGAGGTAGCTACCGAATAGGTCTACCAGAGCTTAATGATTTATCAACGCTGAAGGTAACACCATCCGCGATCTAGAGCGGAAACATTCAAAAAACTCTTATTCCCAATATCGGATTAGGAGTTTTTTTGTCGTTTACGTGTTGTATGCGGAATTATTGCATTTTTCAGCAAAAAAATTCGTTGACAACATAATTTTGATGCTGATATAATTATTAATTTGATTTGACATCCTCACTTGGAAAGGTTATAATGGACAAGGAAAGAGGTGGTCGTCGACAATGGCTAAAAATGCGCTGTTGGAAATCAAACGCAGTCTCGAAGCTCATGTAGGTCAGAAAATTTCGCTGCGAGCTAACGGTGGTCGCCGAAAGACCGTTGAGCGTACTGGTGTCTTGGAAGAAACGTACCCTTCTGTTTTTATTGTGAAGCTGGATCAAGAACAGCAAACATTTAAGCGTGTGTCATACAGCTATGCTGATATCCTTACTGAATCAGTGGAAGTTATGATTTGTGATGATAATTCACAAACACGGATTGAGTATGTGAAAGCGTAACTTTTCGAAACGAGGCAGTCTTCCACGAGGAAGGCTGTTTTTTTGTTGCCAACCATTAAAAGAATGGATGAATCCATCCTTAGAGCGAAATAATACATAAGGTATTAGATAAGGTATCAGTGATAAGTACACTGGTACTCCCCATACAATCAGAGGAGGATGAATATGAGCCGAAGACGTAGTGTAATGTCGGAAGAGCTTAAATATGAGCTGGCCAAAGATTTGGGGTTTTATGATACCGTTCAAAAAGAAGGCTGGGGCGGAATAAAGGCCAAGGATGCAGGAAACATGGTTAAACGCGCCATTCAGCTTGCAGAGCAGGCTGCAGCACGTAATCCCTAAGCATTCTAGATCAATCTTTTGTTCACTGCGGAGAGCTTCCAGATGGAGGATCTCCGTTTTTTTATCATTTCCGATGGCAGGCTGATAACAATCCGATATGACTTGATAGACACAGTTTGTTATAATGGTTTGAAGTTGTTATGAGGGAAAAGTTGAGGGTGGGTGAACGCCTTGAAAATTTACGAAAAAGCGCCAGCTAAAATAAACTTAATGTTGGACGTATTACATAAACGCCCTGATGGTTTTCATGAGGTTGAAATGGTAATGACAATGGTGGATTTAGCGGACAGGCTAGAGATGTCTGAGATGCCGCGAGACTCCATTATCATTACGAGCCAGGCAGGCTATATTCCGCTTGATGAGAAAAATTTAGCTTTTCAGGCTGCGAGATTGATTAAAGAACGTTACGATGTGAAGAAGGGCGTGCATATCCATCTGGATAAAAAAATACCTGTAGCCGCCGGACTTGCAGGGGGAAGCAGCGATGCGGCTGCTACACTTCGTGGGCTAAATCGGCTCTGGGGGCTAAACATTCCTGTGCAGGAGCTGCAAGTGCTTGGAGCAGAGCTGGGATCTGATGTTCCTTTCTGTATTACTGGAGGAACAGCACTCGCAACAGGGCGCGGTGAGAAGCTGACGCCCATCGAGAATCCGTTACAATGCTGGGTCATTTTGGCTAAGCCGCCGATTAATGTATCTACTGCCGAAGTGTATGGGAAATTCAGAGCTAATCAAATTAGTCATCACCCGTCTGCTAAGGGAATGATTCAAGCGATTGAAGCAGGTGACTTCCAACATGTATGCGAAGGACTTGGGAATGTGCTTGAAGATGTCACGTTGAAGCTTCATCCTGATGTGGAGCAGCTTAAACAAGGCATGCTGAGATTAGGTGCGGATGGAGCGTTAATGTCAGGTAGTGGCCCAACCGTATTTGGTCTGGTCTACAAAGAGTCCAAAGTCGCACGAATATACAATGGACTGCGGGGCTTTTGTAAAGAAGTCTATGCAGTACGAATGCTGACCTAGTGCCTTTGTACGTTGTACATACACGTACAAAAATGGTATATTCATACTAGATTATTCGGTTTTTTACCAGAGTATGTCTGTAAAGAATAATAATAAAAGGGCATATCAGCCCAATTATATTCCCTTGGCTGATTTTACAGAGGGAATACATAGGTTCGACTTAAGCGTATCTATATATAGCGATAGCGAGGAATCATTCGTGAAAAAATTAAAGCGAAGCGCACGTCTGGTAGAAATGACACAGTTTTTACTGTCCAGACCGCATACATTAATTCCACTCACTACTTTTGCTGATCGATACGGGGCTGCCAAATCGTCTATTAGCGAAGACTTGGTCATCATCAAGGAAGTGTTTGAAGAAGAAGGCATTGGCGATTTGCAGACGCTGGCCGGAGCGGCGGGCGGGGTGCATTTTATACCGAAGATGCCGAAGGAACAGGCGCTTGTGTTTGCTAAAGACCTATGCGCTCAGCTGCAGCAAAAGGATCGGATACTTCCCGGTGGATATCTGTATATGTCTGATCTCTTGGGACAACCTTCACTGATGAACGAAGCGGGGAAGATTTTCGCTACGGCATTTTCCGGTAAAGATATTGATGTGGTAATGACTGTAGAAACGAAAGGCATTCCACTTGCGTATGCAACTGGAGCTCAGCTAAACTTACCTGTTGTTCTGGTTCGCCGGGATCATCAGGTAACGGAGGGGTCGGCAGTGAGCATCAACTACGTTTCCGGATCTCAAAAGAGTATACACACCATGTCTCTCTCACGCCGTGCTTTGAAAGAGAAGTCTAAGGTTCTGATTGTGGATGACTTTATGAAAGCAGGAGGCACGATTCAAGGCATGGTCGACTTGCTAGATGAGTTCGATGCTGAAGTAGCTGGTGTTGGTGTGTTAGTGGAATCAGGATCGGTGGAGTCTGAAGAACGCCTTCTCCATGATTATGTCTCGCTTGCGATGCTAACGGCGGTTGATCCGAAGAGTAAAGAAATATTCGTCAGCCCAGGCAACTATTTCGAAGCATAAAAACGCCTGCAAAATCTGTCGATTTGAATAATAAAGGCACGAATAATTCCGAAGTTTGTCGAATCTTTCAATCTCATAAAAAAATTCCTGATTTTAGGACATTTTGTTGCGGCAAAAAAGAGGATTTCGCTTTGCTGTGTGGAATTATACACCAAGTCTCTGATGGAAAAAGGTGGTGAACACACACATGCAAATTACGGATGTCAGACTCCGCCGCGTTAACTCTGAGGGGAGAATGAAAGCAATCGCATCCATTACCATTGATAACGAATTTGTTGTTCATGATATTCGTGTAATTGATGGTAATAACGGAATGTTCGTTGCAATGCCAAGCAAGCGCACTCCAGATGGAGAATTCCGCGATATCGCTCATCCGATCTCTTCCGGTACTCGGGAGAAGATCCAAACAGCCGTTCTTGAGGAATATGAACGCGCTGCCAGCGAAGAAGAAGTGATTGAAGAAGGCGCTTAAGTTTTAAAATTGGGGTTTGAAGAAAAGAGAGCCAGGACTTGGCTCTCTTTTCTTTTTACGTAGAATACGATATATTCAGTAGTGAGTTCATAAGCAGGAGGTTAAGTCCCTTGAAAAGAATGGCTATTGTTCTTGCCGCAGGGCAGGGTAAACGAATGAAATCCAAACTTTATAAAGTACTGCATCCCGTCTGCGGAAAGCCGATGGTAGGGCATGTGCTAGATACGGTTAAACAAGTCAACTGTGAACGAAGCATCGTAGTCGTAGGCCATGGAGCGGAAGCTGTTCAATCTTATCTGGGTGAAGCCGCTGAATATGTACTGCAAGAGCAGCAGCTCGGTACTGGGCATGCGGTTAAACAAGCGAAGCCTCTGATCGGATCAGAAGAAGGTTCAACTATTGTCGTTTGCGGTGATACACCGCTCGTGACTGCAGAGACGTTGGAAAGTTTGACGCAGCTCCACGAAAGTCGTAAGGCGGCAGCAACGGTACTAACTGCAGACATGAATAACCCTAAGGGTTATGGACGTGTCATTCGTCATGAAGATGGCGGCGTACTTCGTATTGTGGAACAGAAAGACTGCACACCTGAAGAGGATGCAGTTCGCGAAATCAATACAGGCACGTATTGCTTTGATAATGCAAAATTGTTTGCTGCGCTAGAGAAAGTAACCAATAAGAATGTGCAGCAGGAGTTTTATTTAACCGATGTAATTGGTATTTTGGTAGAGCAAGGTGAAGTCGTGCTTGGCTATCAAACAAATGATTATGCCGAATCCATCGGTATCAATGATCGCGTTGCACTTTCGGAAGCTGAAGGATTAATGCGTAAGCGCATAAACCACAAGCATATGTTAAATGGCGTGACGATTCTGGATACAACATCTACCTATATTGGTGCTGATGTGACCATTGGATCCGATACGGTTATTCATCCGGGTACCTACTTAAGGGAAATACGGTCATTGGTGAGAACAGTCAGATTGGTCCGCAGAGTGATATCACGGACTCGACGATTGGTGATGGCGTTACGATTAAGCATTCGGTACTGGATCATGCTGAGGTAGGCTCGCGTACAACAGTAGGGCCGTTTGCCTATTTGCGCCCTGGCACTAAGCTTGGCGAGGAAGTCAAAATTGGCGATTTCGTTGAAGTGAAAAATGCGAAGATCGATGACGGCTCTAAAGTATCCCATTTGAGTTATATTGGTGATGCGTCAATCGGTAAGAACGTGAACGTCGGTTGCGGTGCAATAACTGTGAACTATGATGGGTATAATAAGTTTATGACTGAAATTGAAGACGATGCGTTTATCGGGAGCAATGTTAATCTGATTGCTCCACTGAAGGTTGGCAAAGGCGCTTATGTCGTTGCGGGTTCTACGATTACGCAATCCGTTTCTGAGAACGATCTAGCGATTGCCAGAAAACGTCAAGAAAATAAGCCGGGTTATGCGGAGAAAATTCGTTCCCGTGCGAAAGCCACTAAGGCAAATAAAGACAAAGAGTAGGATTCTAAAGTCTCAGTATATTTTTTAATAGATTTGTATAACAGCAGTGGGTAAAGCATGAATTTCAATGAACCAGCACGGAGGGTTTCTATTCTATGACTTATTGTGACTCGAAATTAAAAATATTTACATGTAACTCCAATCCTAAGCTTGCACAGCAGATTGCCGATTATATCGGTATTCCTATGGGGGATTCCCATACAACGAGTTTTAGCGATGGTGAAATTCAGGTTAAGTTGTCTGAGAGTGTCCGCGGATGTCACGTTTATATTGTGCAGTCTACTTGCGGTCCTGTTAATGATAATCTGATGGAGCTACTCATTATGGTTGACGCGTTGAAACGTGCCTCTGCGAAGAGCATCAATGTTGTTATTCCTTATTACGGTTATGCTCGTCAAGACCGCAAGGCGCGCTCACGTGATCCAATTACGGCGAAGCTAGTAGCGAATCTGATTGAAAAAGCCGGTGCACATCGTGTAATCACTATGGATTTGCATGCGATGCAGATTCAAGGATTCTTCGATATTCCGGTGGATCACCTACTCGGCGTACCGATTCTGGCACAATACTTCCGTTCTAAACAGATTGAAAATCCGGTTGTAGTTTCTCCTGACCACGGTGGTGTTGTTCGTGCAAGGAAGCTGGCCGATTTCCTGAATGCTCCGCTTGCTATTATTGATAAGCGCCGTCCTGAACCAAACGTTAGTGAAGTCATGAACATTATCGGTAATATCGAGGGTAAGACGGCGATTTTGATTGATGACATCATTGATACTGCGGGTACCATTGTACTTGGCGCTAATGCACTTATGGAAGGTGGCGTTAAGGAAGTGTTCGCTTGCTGCACGCACCCTGTATTCTCCGGCCCAGCGATGGAGCGTTTGGAGAATTCACCATTAAGTGAAGTCATTGTGACGGATACGATTCCAATTATGCATCCTAACCCAAGTAATAAAATTAAGGTATTGTCGGTAGCTCCTCTTATGGGTGAAGCTATCATCCGTGTGCATGAGGAATTGTCGATCAGCAAGCTGTTTGAAATTGAATAATCACTGAAACTCAAAGAAAGGGTTATGCTTCCTGGAATCAGGATGCATAACCCTTCTCGTGCGTGTGTATGGCTAATAACCGGAGCGCGATAGAAATGTGCAATGTTTACGTCCGTACAGCACGCCTTCAATTTCAACGAAATACTTGTCGAAAGCAGATACGTATCCAATTCCGACATGAATCCCTTGTTTGAACACTTGAACGGGAATACCGTGCAGGCAATGCTGATTAAAATGATCATTTAGTGTAAGGATTTGGCCGAATTCCATCAAGCGAAGCTCACCTTCTTGTGGTGAAATGAGGCGGATCTTTTCTCTTATCAAGCATAATCGGTTTGTACATTGTACACAACCTTTAGGTTAAGAATACTACATTGCAACAAATTCTGCCCCTGCTACTCTAACTTAACCTTGTTAGGGCAAAAGGGTACAGTTTGAATAGAGAGGTGATCACGATGAAATGGATAGTTGGACTAGGTAATCCCGGTCCCGCATATGAAAAGACACGCCATAATGTTGGTTTTATGATGCTAGATGAGCTTGCTGAGCGTCATCGTATTACATTTACTCCTAGCAAATATAAGGCATTAATAGGTGAAGGTATGATAGGCAATACGAAGGTAGCACTTATCAAACCGATGACATTTATGAATTTGTCAGGCGAAGCCGTACGTGCTTATATGGACTATTATAAAGTAGCTGTGGAGAATTTAATTGTCGTATACGATGATTTAGATACGAAAATTGGTAAAATAAGGTTGCGATATCAAGGTAGTGCAGGAGGACATAACGGAATTAAATCCATTATTCAGCATACGGGTACGCAAACTTTTGACCGAATTCGTATGGGAATCTCACGTCCTGAACCTGGATTTGCAGTCGTAGACTATGTTTTATCTGCATTTCCTAAGAAGGAAAAAAATCTACTGTCCGATATGATTGTACAAGCTTGTGAAGCGGCAGAATTCAGCACGACACATACCTTTGAACAGACTATGGCGAAGTTTAATGGCTGAGTATGAGTGATTAAGAGGGCTAAAATAGGAGTCATAGGGGCATACTGAAGGTATAAAATATCTTCAGGAGGCATAATGATGGCTATAAAGTATATTTGCCCGCATTGCCACACCGTACTTGGAACGATTGAATCGGATCATGTTACGGATGCGCAGCTCGGTTTCCATTCCTTGACCCCTGCGGAGCGTAGAGATATAATAGCGTATGATTTAAGTGGGGAAGTGACGGTCAAAGTAACCTGTGATTATTGCGCAGAGGCGCTGGAGAATAATCCAGAGTTAAGTTTACTTGTAAGTCCACTTCAATAACGGTGATGTGGTCTTTAGACAGAATCGGTTATATACCGTGATATTAGGGCCTTGGCAGTGTTGCTGAGGCTTCTTTTGGGTATTCCTGCCCTCTATTGCTATGAAGCTCTGGATTAGGTAGATTATCGTCCACCGACGTATGTATGGTAAAATTTATTGAAAATAATGTTTGTTCAGTTCAAAGTAAGCATAAGAGAGGTGCCCCCTTTGTTACAAGCACTTATAGAAGCGTTCTCACAGGATCCTGATTTGAAATCCATAGCTGGCGGAGTTACCGCAGGTATGAAGGAACAGTTGGTATCGGGACTATCTGGTTCTGCCCGTCAAATCATGCTGTCTGCCTTATATGAAGAAGTCCGCAGGCCGATGCTTGTGGTGACCCATAATATGTTCTCTGCTCAAAAGATTGCTGAGGATTTACAGGAAGCACTCTCACCCGAGCAAGTGCTGCTCTATCCCGCGAACGAACTCGTTGCTGCGGAATCAGCTGTATCGAGCCCCGAGACCCTTGCGCAGCGCATAGACGTGCTGATGAAATGCGCGCAAGGGTTTTCGGGTATTGTGGTTGCGCCTTTTTCTGGTCTGCGGCGGTTGTTGCCTGCACCGGAGGTCATGGCTAATGCCCAAATTCGTATTCAAGATGGTGGCACACTGAATATTGAAGCTTTCTTAACACAGATGATTGAGATGGGTTATGAACGGGTTGAACGGGTAGAAAGTAAAGGCGAAATGAGCATTCGAGGCGGGATCATAGATTTTTATCCGATGACGTCGTTATTGGCTTATCGGGTGGAGCTGTTTGATGATGATATTGACTCTATCCGCACTTTTGATCCTTCCGATCAGAGATCCATTGATAAAGTGAAGGAAGTCACAATTACACCTTGTAAGGAAATTATTGCAGACCGGCGCAGGCTTGATTATGCTGCGGATGCTGCTGCGGTAATGTTAGAAGAGCAAATAGAGAAGACGGCTGATCGACAGGCAAAGCTACGTTTGCGTGAAGAGATGGAGCGCGAGATGGAGCTACTGCGTGAGCATGTCTATTTTCCGGAAATCTATAAATATATTTCACTTCTCTATCCGGAGAAGTGTACTCTGTATGATTATATGCAGAAGGATACGGTACTCATCCTTGATGAACCTGCGCGTCTATTGGAAACAGCTAGGCAGCTTGAACGCGATGAATCAGAGTGGAACCTACATTTATTGCAGAACGGCAAAACACTGCCGCAACTTCACTTATCTGTAGAGAATGAAGATGTAATCTATGAGCGTCCATTTCAGACTATTTTTATGTCTATTTTCTTGCGTCAAGTTCCGCATACACAGCCACAGAACATTCTGAATTTCATTAGCCGGGGTATGCAGGATTTCCACGGACAAATGAATGTGTTGAAATCGGAAATGGAGCGTTGGCATAAATCAGGCGTACGAGTCATGATGCTCGCTAGTAGTGAAGAGCGTCTGGAACGGATGCGTCGGGTTCTACAAGATTATGCAATAGATGAGCCGATTATGGTGCAGGGAAACCTGCAAACGGGATTTGAGATGCCCTCTATTCATCTTGCCGTCATCACTGAGGGTGAAATGTTCTCTCAGAAGCAGCGCAAAATTCGTAAACTTAGTAAGAACATTGATAATGCTGAACGCATTAAGAGTTATACGGAGCTCAAAGTTGGTGATTATGTCGTTCATCAGAACCATGGTATTGGTAAATACATGGGTATCGGAACGTTGGAAATTAACGGTATTCATAAAGATTATATGCATATTCTGTATGCAGGTGGCGACAAGCTGTCCGTACCCATTGAGCAAATTGATCTTATTCAGAAGTACGTAGGATCTGAAGATAAGGAACCGAAGGTATACAAACTGGGTGGTAATGAATGGACTCGAGTCAAAAATAAAGTCCGTTCGTCGGTACAAGATATTGCAGATGATTTGATCAAGCTGTATGCCGAGCGTCAGTCTACAACGGGCTTTGGTTTTGAGAAGGACACACCTGAACAGCAGGAATTTGAGGAGATGTTTCCGTATGATGAGACGCGGGATCAAATTCGTGCAATAGAGGAAATCAAGAAAGATATGGAGCAGAGCCGTCCGATGGACCGCTTACTTTGTGGTGATGTGGGTTATGGCAAGACGGAGGTTGCAATCCGCGCAGCGTTCAAGTCAGCATGGAAGGTAAACAGGTAGCTGTGCTCGTGCCAACGACTATTTTGGCACAGCAGCATTACGAAACGTTTAAGGAACGGTTCTCAGGTTATCCAATTAACATTCAGGTGCTAAGCCGGTTCCGTTCACGCAAGGAGCAGAATGAGACCATTAAGGGCATTCGTCAGGGAACGGTGGATATTGTTATTGGTACACACCGGCTTTTATCTCAAGATTTGATTTTTAAAGACCTAGGACTGTTGATCGTGGACGAGGAGCAGCGTTTTGGGGTAACTCATAAGGAGAAGCTTAAACGACTGAAAACAAATGTGGACGTGCTGACACTAACTGCAACACCAATTCCACGTACGCTACATATGTCCATGCTTGGCGTTCGTGATTTGTCTGTTATTGAGACGCCGCCAGAGAATCGTTTTCCAGTACAAACTTATGTGGTTGAATATAGCCAAACTTTAGTGCGTGAATCGATTGAACGCGAGCTTGCCCGAGGTGGACAGGTGTATTACCTGTATAATCGCGTGCAGGGAATTCAGGAAATGGCGAGCCAAATTACGGCGCTAGTTCCAGATGCTCGGGTAGGTATTGGTCATGGTCAAATGTCCGAAACGGAGCTTGAAAAGACAATCCTCGATTTCTTAGACGGAGAGTACGATGTACTTGTCAGCACCAGCATTATTGAGACAGGTGTGGATATTCCGAATGTAAATACACTGATTGTGCATGATGCTGACAAAATGGGCTTGTCCCAGCTGTATCAGCTACGTGGACGGGTTGGACGCTCCAACCGAATTGCTTATGCCTATTTTACTTATCAGCGGGATAAGGTGTTGACGGAGGTAGCTGAGAAGCGTCTGCAATCGATCAAAGAATTTACTGAGCTTGGCTCTGGTTTCAAAATCGCCATGCGTGATTTATCCATTCGCGGAGCGGGTAATTTGCTAGGGGCCGAACAGCATGGCTTTATTGCATCTGTCGGTTTTGATCTGTATTCGCAAATGCTCGCTGAGGAAATACAGAAGCGTAAAGTATCCATGCTTGGTGAAAAGGAAGAGCCAGACAAAGCATGGAACACGACGCTAGATCTCGGAATTGATGCGTATTTGCCGTCGGATTATATCTATGACAGTATTCAAAAGATTGAAATCTATAAAAAAGTTGCCGTTGTGTCTTCTTTTACCGATGTTACGGAACTTGAGGACGAGCTGCTTGACCGATTCGGTGAGTTGCCTCCGGCTGTTATTAGTTTGCTGGCTGTAGCGCGCTTGAAGTCTATGGAAAAATGTATGGTATTGATGGGATGAGTCGTCGTGGAGATGACATCCTGATCAAATTTTATTCAGGTCAGGAAAAGGTGGTTAATTCGGCAAAACTTGCCCAAGTTGGCAATCGCTTTGAAAGACGTGTACAATTTGAACAGGAGACTCAAATGACCATCCGCATTAAAGGCAAGGGGCTTGACGACACGCAGCTACTCGATCTTCTGGAACAATTTCTCGAAGCCATCCGCGAGCTGTTTAAATCGAAAGGGGAACTTCAAGATGTTGTTCAATAAGAAGAGAACTTGGAAGACATTAATCATTACGATTGTAGCGGTAGTGTCAGTATCTGCTCTAAGTGCTTGTGGAAAGACCGAGTCCGCTGCAAATCAAGGCGATAACAGTAAGGTAGTAGCCACATACAAGAACGGTGAAATCACAGAAAATGAGTTTGATACGCAGAAAAAAATTATGACATTTCTCTCTCCTGAGTATGCACAATTGATGGAGATGGATGATTTTAAAACGTATCTCGTGAAGCAAAAAATTGCTTTTGAATATTTGAGTGGTAAGGCCAGTGATACCGCCAAGAAGGCAGGCGAGGAGCAGGCTGGGCAGCAAATTGCTCAAATGAAAAAGCAAGTAGGGGACGAGCAGTATAAGAAAATGATCGATGCTCAGAAGCTAAAGGAAGAGGATTTAAAGCAATATTTAATTCAAGTGTACAGCACGATCGAAGATATGAAGTCGAAAGTTACGGCTGATGACGTGAAGAAGCAGTATGATGCAACCAAACAGGACTATACTGTGGCGAATGTTCGCCATGTGTTAATTGGTCTGGAGGATGCAAATAAGAAGGAACGCACTAAACCTGAAGCACTGAAAATCGCCAAAGATGTTAAAGCCCAGCTAGACAAAGGTGCTGATTTTGCGGAAATGGCTAAGAAATACTCCGAAGATCCAGGCTCCAAAGATAACGGAGGACTGTATAAAGATTATACAATCGGACCTTGGCCTGCTGAATTTAAACAGCAGGTACTTACGCTCCCACTGAATAAAATTAGTGATCCCGTTGAGTCTGATCTTGGTTACCAAATCATCAAAGTGGAATCCAGAACGGATACGCCTTTTGATAAATTGACCGACGCACAAAAGGAAGCGATTAAGAACAATTTGGGTTCGGCCAAGATTGATGCTTTTATCCAGAATGATCTTAAAGACATCATCAAGAAAATTGATTTGCCGAAAAGTGCTTCTACGAATGGGAAAACTCCAGCAACGGGTACTTCAACCTCTACAGACGGTAAGTAATATTGCATATTGCTGTCAGGTACAAAATGATGGGTAAAACCGAATGAATACGCACGTTCTTTATTTAGCTGTGACGATGGCGCGGTTTAGTCCGCGCTATTTGCATCCATAAAAGAAGCGTGTCCGTAAGGTAGAAATGAATAGTTTCTACACATGTATAAGGAATTGGGAAAGGATGAATACTATGGTCAGATATCACAACTTATATACCTGGGTTCTCCTTTTCCCATCTAAACAGTAGTTGAAAAATCTTCTCTAGAAAGCGGGGCAACATGTGAATGAAAGCTACTGGAATAGTCCGCCGTATTGATGATCTGGGCAGGGTAGTAATACCCAAAGAAATTAGACGTACTCTGCGAATCCGTGAAGGAGATCCGCTTGAAATTTTTGTGGACCGTGATGGTGAAGTCATCTTAAAGAAATATTCCCCTATTGGAGAACTTGGCGATTTTGCTAAGGAATATGCGGAATCGTTATATGAAGGTACAGGCCATATCACGATTATTTCTGACCGTGATACATTCATAACGGTAGCTGGCGGCTCCAAGAAAGAATTTTTGGAGAAGCAAGTTGGAATATTGATTGAGAATTGTATGGATAGTCGTAAGACGCTGCTTGAGACAAATGGTGGCTCTTATGAGATCAGTAAGGATCATCAGGAAACCTTGTCTTCTTTCGTGGTAGCTCCTATTATTTCAGGTGGAGATCCCATTGGATCCGTTATCCTGCTTAGTAAAGATGATTCTGTTAAAATGGCACAGCTTGAAGTTAAAATGGCCGAAACAGCTGCTGCATTCCTCGGTAAACAAATGGAACAGTAAAGCATGAATGGGTGCAGTCAAATGCATCAACTCATGAAATGAATGATTGTCAGAGAAAACATCTGTCTGATCCCTATCCTTAACACGGATAAGCCAGCGGGTGTTTTTTTGTTTTTCTGCATGACCCATCAAAGGTATAATGGAGAAACGAATGATTTACAGTATGGGGAAAAGTAGGGACAATCATGAAAGATCAGGGAAGTACTCCAAAAATTCTGCAAGGAGCATTTGTGCTAGGCATAGCGATGCTGTTGTCTAAGCTCATTGGTACACTTCAGAAGATTCCGCTACAAAATATGGGTGGGGACGTCGTATTCGGCATCTACAATGCGGTATACCCCTTTTATACATTGATGATTACCTTGGCTGTGGCTGGATTACCAGCGGCTATATCGAAGTTTGTCTCGGAGGATGCTGCACGCGGAGGAAGGCTGGAAGGGATAAGAGTGCTGCGCATCTCTACACTTGTTCTGGCTCTGTTCGGTTTAATTCTTGGTACAACCGTCTTTATGGCTGCACCTTGGATTGGGGTTTGGATAGATAACAGCAGCGTAGTACCTGCAATACGAGCCTCATCGCTTGCGCTGTTGTTTGTGCCCGTGATGTCAGGTTTGCGTGGCTATTTTCAAGGGTACCAAAACATGGTTCCGACGGCGTTGTCTCAGATTATCGAACAGAGTATTCGAGTGGCCGTAATGATTGTGCTTCTCGTGTATCTAACAAATCGCGAAGCTGGAGCAGAAACGATTGCTGCAGGTGCGTTGGTTGGATCAGCAGCGGGAGGTGCAGCGGGTCTGTTTGTGATGCTGCGCTATTGGGCGGTTCATCGTAAGAAGAAAGTAAATCTGTCAAGTAAGGTGCTTGACGTAACAGGATTAGAAGAAGGAGATGAGGTTAGCCGCAATAAGCTCCCTGTAACGGAGCGGAAGGCTGATGTCGAAAGCTCATGGAGTATATTGAAAAGGCTGCTTCTCTACGCGATCCCGATTTGCTAGGTATGCTTGCTGTACCGTTAATCAATTTGGTAGATACCTTCACCGTACCACGATTATTAAAAGCCGATGGCTTTAATGAAGAGGGCGCCATGATTCAGTTTGGTATCTATAACCGTGGAATGCCGTTGGTTCAACTCATCACAATGCTGGCAACTTCGCTTTCGGTATTATTTATACCCGCGCTAGCCGAAGCAAGGATTACGGGGAATAAGCAGTTGGTGACAGATCGGACCCGCGTCTCACTACGCTGGTTCTGGCTGCTTAGTCTTGCCGCATCCGTTGGACTGGCTGTATTAGCCGTCCCGCTGAATGTGATGCTATACGAAGATGCTGCAGGCAGCAATGTCATGCGCTGGGTTGCTTTCACGGCTGCGGGTAGCGCAATGAGCATTATTACTGCCGCGATGCTGCAAGGCATCGGCATCGTTCGTGCCCCGGCCGTGCACCTGCTGGCCGCGGCAGCGGCGAAGACGCTGCTTAACCTGCTGCTGGTTCCGCAGCTGGGCATTACTGGCGCAGCTATCGCTGGCGTGGCTGCGCACTTCATGGCAGCCGCGCTTAATGGCGCGCTGCTTGCACGTCACACCGGCCTGTGTCTAAGCGCCGGTGCCATTGTAGGCAAGCCGGCGCTGCTGCTCGGCGCCATGGCACTCGCCGCAGGCGGCGCAGCCTATACCGCGCAGGCGGTACTGCCTGCGCTTGGCCTG
>NZ_BAVZ01000029.1 GCF_000576305.1 Paenibacillus pini JCM 16418
AAAGTGTAATAAATTCCGTCCAACTTTTTTGTAACATTATTTTTTGCAGGAAAGCAGAGCAGATATATGGACGAGTAGATGATTTTAGGGAGTTGTGGAGCGCTTCCAGAGACGAGTGAAGAGAAGAATACGGCAATGAAGAAGCTATTAAAGCGGTTTGTATACATTGGGAAGGGTATGGGGTAGAGTTTACTGTTTGGTATAATAAGAAACATCTTTCTCGCTAAACTATACGGAGACACAGTGTGAATCAAGTCGGGCTATTCGTTATAGGCCAGAGTAATTAATTAAATGAGGGAATTAAATGAGCCTTGGTTTTCAGTATAAGAAATTGTTCGGGATAATCATTAGTAGAGTTGATGTTCATCCGAACAATCTCAAGCTACTGATTATATTAAGAGCGGAGTTATTCAAAATACCGTTATAAATAAATTATAACAGGTCTGAATTTTGGATAAGGTTCCAGAAAAACAATATGCAGCGGGCATGATCTTAGAGCATAGGGAGCAACAATAACGTAGACAAAGCGGACAAGGCATTTCCGGTTGCTGTAATCAAGAAAGGGAAATAAAACAATCTGAATGGCAGTGAATAAAAATTACGCTGTGGTCAATGGGAAGCAAACGCCACTCCGTATTCCTACGGTTCTCATTGACAATCGCTTGTGGGTCGACCAAGGAGTGTTAAGCTTACTTAAAAAATAGTGCTTGGTAATCGTGAATGCTAATTCTAATTTTGCTCCTGCTTCGGTATAACATTATTCTACATGCGTCATATTATTTGAAAGCAACACAACAAAAAAGGAGAGCATCCACAGATGCTCTCCCTTTCTTTTACAAACGATACATTCTACTCAACGTCCACTCGTGCTGTAATCTCTTCATCCAGCTCAAGTGTCACTTGCTCTCGGTATGCACGAACCTCATATTCACTTTGCAGATAGCGGAGGATCGCTTCAATCAAGTTGGCTTCCACCAGAAACTGGCTTCTTCCTTGAGCCCATACTTCGGCGCTATAGCCAGTGTCTTCCTCCCAGCTAAGCTCTACCTGCACATCGGTCGGGCGAATTTGTTTGCGCTCGGCAATGTGTAGACAAATCGCGTTTATGATTTCATCCATGGTGAGAATGATCATATGTTAGTACCGGTCATTCCGAGAATCGGATGGCTTGCGTCTGTTCTTGTATGCTCTATATCCTGCGCGAATCACAGAGAAGAGAACGTAGATCGCTAATACGTTAATCAATAGTCCAAAGATGTTACCCAAAAAGCCCATGTTGCCGAACAAGCCACCAAACAGCATACCAGCTAGTCCACCAATCATAAGACCTCTCATGAGGCCGCCGCCGCTAAAGAATCCACGTTTAGCTGTTGAACCATTTGCGCCCACTTTGTTTGTATTGGTATTGGTGCTCTTTTTATAATCATTGTTCGTCGATTTCTTTGGCGTGTTGGTGTACGAGCTTTTTGGAGATTTAAATCCGCCGCCCCCTACACGTCCTCTAGCATCCATATTCTGTGGTGTGGATACTGCAAAGAAAAAAGTAACTGCCATTAAGACAAGTATCCATTTTTTAGCGAAGTTTTTCATATTGTACAAAATGCCCCCTCGAAGTTTCTTGTTGATTTTTTTTAATAATATACTTTACGTATTGAACCTCTTTAGGTTTCAATTATTTACGGAATGAATGAAAATGGCATTATGACGAATATAACGTCGGTGGTTCAATGGATGCCTGTTCTCTTAACATGGTCAAAACCCACTTACACCATTCAAGTCCAGCCGAAGCATTAAACATTCCTTTTTGAATGAGCATGTAGTCATAGAACTCTTTATTACCGAACTGACGCTTCTCATCAGGTATCTTATCCTTCAATGCCTCAAATGCTTCGAGTCTTCTTACGAAATAAGCTTTTCGCGTTTCAATAATTTCGATGGCGTTATCTCGGTCTGTCATCCACATGCAGAACGTTCTCATGGACAACTCGTCGCGAGTGACAGGATCAGGAAGTGTTTTGTACATCCATTCTTTTAATTTACGTGTACCTTGTTCCGTTAGGGTGTATATTTTTTTGTCGGGTTTATCAAACTGTTTGATCCAATAGGATGACAATAATTCTTTTTCTTCCATAATAGACAAGAGAGGGTAGATTTGACTGTGTTTGGCCTGCCAGAAGGGCTGGATTCTGAGCATAAGATCGTAACCGGAAGAGGGTTCTCTGGCTAGAAAAGCCAGTAGACCATAGGATAACGTGTTCATGACGATATATCTCCTATACGTTTGGAATGCTAACACAAAAAGTCTACACTTAAACTGTATGGTTTGGCAACAAAACAGATCATTATGCACAAAAAAAGACACGGTTCATTAAAGAACCGTGCCTTGTAAGAGGAAAGTATTAAGTTGATGGATGGTTCACATCATATCCTTCAACAGCTAATTCTAGCGCTCCTGTATTAGGATCAATCACCAAACCGTGAACAGGTATGCTAGAAGGTAGTAGGGGATGATTCTTAATGAGATTTACCGTTCCGATAACGCCTTCTTTAACATTATCAAATCCGCGAAGCCAATTGTTAAGGTTGATGCCGGAATGCTCTAATGTAGATAGAACCTCTTCTGAAATACCGCGTTTACGGATTTCTCCAATCATATGGTCAGCGTTTAGAGCGGCCATCCCGCAGTCTAAATGTCCTACGACGACAACTTCGTCTGCATTTAGTTCATAAATCGCTACGAGAACACTTCTCATAACACTTCCGAAAGGTTGTGAAATGATGGCGCCTGCATTTTTAATAATTTTCACATCACCATTTTTAAAATTCATTGCTTTCGGCAGCAGTTCAACTAATCGGGTATCCATACATGTAATAACAACGAGTCTCTTCTCTGGAAATTTACTCGTTAAATACTTCTCATATTCCTTTTCCTCAACAAATGACTGGTTGTACTCCAAAATTTCAGATAAATGACTCAAGCTGAAACAGCTCCCTTCGATATATTACGAGATTAGATATGTAACTATTGTATTAATTATTGATTATACTGAACGCAAAAAGTATCATCAAGAGGGTTGTATAAAATTATACGTGAGGTGAGTCATATAATGGAAGATCAAGTGAAGCGTAATTGGGATCAATTTCTAGAATTGATTCGTAAAATTGGTGGATATAACGAAGCGGTTGCATTAATGCATTGGGATCTTAGAACAGGGGCGCCTCGCAAAGGTGTAGAGCTTCGTTCGGAGACGCTCGGTATGTTATCTACGGAAATGTTCAAGCTCAGCATCTCTGAAGAAATGGGAAATTTCATTGAAGAATTCAGCAAACCAGAAATTAATGAGCAGTTAGATCAGGTATCTCGTACTATTGTGGCTGAATGTAAGAAGGAATATGACCATAACCGTAAAATTCCAGCAGATAAATTTAAAGAATTTGCAGTATTAAGTGCTCATGCACAAACGCTTTGGGAGGAAGCTAAAGAAAATAGTGATTTCGTTTCCTTTGAGCCTTCCCTCAGCAAACTTATTGTCTTATTAAAGGAATTTATTGGATACTGGGGCGAGAAGGATACTCGTTACGATACACTAGTTGATCAGTACGAGCCCGACATGACCGTAGCGAAGCTAGATGCGATATTCAGCAGACTACGAGATCGCCTTGTGCCACTGGTTAAGAAAATTGAAGCGTCTGAGCATAAGCCAGAAACGGCTTTCTTGGATCAACTATTTGAGCAAGAGCAGCAAGAGAAATTCGGCAAATTTATTTTGGAGCAAATGGGCTATGACTTTGAAGCAGGTCGCTTGGACGAAAGCGTACATCCATTTATGATTGGTCTGAACCCACGTGATGTGCGGATTACCACACATTATCTGCAAGATGATGTGACAAGCGCTGTATTCAGCTCTTTACATGAAGGCGGACATGCTCTATATGAACAAAATATTGACACTTCTCTAGCGGGAACACCACTTGCAACGGGTACCTCGATGGGCATTCATGAATCACAGTCTCGTCTCTGGGAAAATATGATTGGACGTAGTCGCGCATTTTGGGAGCGCTATTATGTTGATTTGCAGAAGCATTTTCCTCAGCAGCTTGCGAATGTGGAGCTTGAGGACTTCTACCGCGCAATTAATCGCGTTGAAAACTCCTTGATCCGTATTGAAGCTGATGAATTAACTTATAATCTTCACATCATCATCCGTTATGAAATTGAGAAGATGTTGTTTAACGAAGGTCTTGAAGTGAAGGACTTACCTAGAGTATGGAATGAGAAGTACGAGGAATATCTCGGCCTGACACCTCCTAATGACGGCGTAGGTGTACTGCAAGATGTGCATTGGTCTGGGGGAGACTTCGGTTATTTTGCATCCTATTCACTCGGTAACATGTACTCTGCACAGATTCTACATACGCTGCGCAAAGAGATGCCGCAAATGGATGAGTATATTGCTGCAGGGAATCTGGCTCCAATTAAAGAGTGGCTCACAGATAAGATTTATCGCTTTGGTAAATCCGTGACTCCTGCTGAGTTGATCTTAAGAGTAACGGGTGAAGAGCTAACGCCTGACTATCTTGCGGATTATCTGGAAGAGAAGTATACGGAAATTTACAAGTTGTAATTTAAAATTAGTTTCTAAATTATTGTAAATTATTAAGAGATGAATACTGATAGATCCAGAAACTCCTGAATATGTGGATAGCGAAGAAGCGATTCTTCCTTTTCATACATCAGGAGTTTTTTTGGTGTCTCTTTAACCCTTTTGTAGGCAGGTGAATAGGATACGACATAGCATACAAGGGATGGAGGCAATAGGATGTGGAATAACAAACGTTTCTTAGGGTTTGCACTAGCTACGGTTCTCTTGCTCGGGGTAGCACTTACGGGGTGCTCAGATAGCAAAGGGGACATCAAAGTCAAAGTGGGCGAAGTAACACGGTCGGTATTTTACGCTCCGGAATACGTAGCGCTGGAGAAAGGCTTTTTTAAAGAAGAGGGTCTGGATGTAGATCTGCAAACCATAGCTGGCGGTGACAAGACAATGACTGCGCTTCTTTCGGGAGCGATTGATGTGGCATTGGTTGGGTCGGAGACCTCCATTTACGTGTATCAGCAAGGAACGGATGATCCTGTCATTAACTTCGCGCAGCTCACACAAACGGACGGAACATTTCTTGTGGCTCGCGATAAAACGGATAACTTTGACTGGAATCAGTTGAAGGGCAAGGACTTCCTAGGACAGCGCAAGGGCGGTATGCCGCAAATGGCCGGGGAATTCACGTTGAAGAAGCATGGCATTCATCCGCAGCAAGATCTCAAATTGATTCAAAATGTTGATTTTGCCAATATTGCACCTGCTTTTGTATCGGGAACTGGGCAGTATGTGCAATTGTTTGAGCCGCAAGCCTCTATTTTTGAAAAAGAAGGTAAAGGCCATGTTGTCGCATCATTTGGTGTGGAGAGCGGGCCTTTGCCTTACACCGTGTTCATGAGTAAGCAAAGCTACATCAAGAAGAATGCGGATACGGTTCAGAAATTTACGAATGCGCTGCAAAAAGCACAGATTTGGGTAGCTCAGCACAAGCCTGAAGAAATTGCAGATGCGATCCTTCCTTATTTTAAAAATACAGAACGCGATATTATCGTATCTGCCGTAAAACGTTATCAGGCACAAGGCACCTACGCTCCAGATGCGGTACTGGATGATGCTGAATGGAATAACCTGCTGAACGTCATGACTCAAGCTGGTGAATTGAAGAAAACCGTGCCACTCTCGGCGATCGTGGATAATCAATTTGCTGACAAGGCCAAAGCGACAGTCAAATAAAATTGAAATCATGCCAAAGGGGGTGAGTGTATGGTGCCGGTCGTTGAACTGAAACAATTAACTCATGTCTATGTAAGTGATCGTAAAGCATCACTAGCTGTGGAAGGACTGGATCTAGCAATCTATCCTGGCGAATTCGTGAGTCTAGTGGGCCCAAGCGGATGTGGTAAAACAACGATTCTGTCTATGATTGCCGGCCTGCTCACACCGACGCAAGGCGAGGTATTGATTCAAGGACAGAGCGTTGCAGGACCTACACCGGAAGTAGGCTATATGCTACAGCAGGACTATTTGTTTCCTTGGCGCACGATACTCCAGAATGCCTTGATTGGCCTTGAATTGACTAAAAGGCTCACGGAGGACAATAGACAACGAACGATTTCATTACTGGAGGAGATGGGGCTTGAGGGCACGCAGGACGGATACCCAAGTCAACTCTCAGGCGGGATGCGCCAGCGGGTAGCTCTTGTGCGTACACTCGCGACAGATCCAGATCTTCTACTTCTGGATGAGCCATTCTCTGCACTGGATTATCAAACGAAGCTACAACTGGAAGACCTAATCGCGGGTACACTTCGGCAAAAAGAAAAAACAGCCGTGCTGGTGACGCATGACTTGTCTGAGGCCATTGCAGTAAGTGATCGAGTTATTCTGCTAGCCAGCCATCCTGGGCGTATCAAACGAACCTTTGACATACCCGAGCATATTAGGCAGGCACAGCCTTTGCTAGCTCGTGAACAGGAAGGGTTTAATGAACTGTTTCATGAGGTTTGGCGCGAAATGGAATCCTCGGAGCATGCTGATTAAGGAGGGAGCTTGTACAATGATTCAGCACAAATCAGATGAGTTGCTTCCTTCTCAGCATCAGAGCCACAAGCTTCTGGAGGAGCTTCACACCACATATTTGAAACGTCAGCGCAAGCATCGTAGTCATGTTTTTAGCGTACAGATGGCATTGCTTGTCGTATTCTTTGCCCTATGGGAAGTAGCGGGCAGGCTGAAATGGATCGATGTGCTGCTATTCAGTTATCCCTCGAAAGTATTTGCCCAGATATGGAGAGATATGATCAGCGGTGAGCTGTGGGGGCATTTAGGTGTGACCGTAGGGGAAACGATCGTTGGATTTATACTAGGGACATTGTTTGGAACATTACTTGCTGTAGTGATCTGGTGGTCGCCATTTTTGTCTAAGGTGCTTGATCCTTACCTCGTTGTCTTCAACAGTATGCCGAAGGTTGCGTTAGGTCCCATCTTTATTGTAATGTTCGGCGCGGGCTTCACGGCTATTGTCGTTACGACTTTGTCCATTACGGTCATTATTACGACGCTTGTTGTGTATAACAGCTTTAATGAGGTAGATCCGAATTTGGTGAAAGTTGTGAGGACCTTTGGCGGTTCAAGGTCACAAATGTTTCGTAAAGTCATTCTCCCTGCATCTTTTCCAGCAATTATATCTACACTGAAGGTGAATGTAGGAATGGCTTGGGTGGGTGTCATTGTCGGTGAATTTCTTGTCGCTAAAATGGGCCTCGGCTACTTGATCATATATGGATTTCAGGTATTTAATTTTACACTTGTACTATCTAGTCTACTTATTATTGCAGTAGTAGCTACAGCCATGTACAAACTCGTTGTCTATCTTGAACGAAAATTACTGAAACATCGTTAGTCTATTTAACAGTGAGTATATGTTTTCGGTAATGGACACCGCCGCGTGACTCATCATATTGTGTCTGTCCCTGAAATCAAGTACCATGGATACACGTCAAACGTAGAGTAATTTGAGAAAGAGGCGTTATCCATGGGTTTTCGAGTGATTAAGACGGCTGTCGCGACGATTATGGCTGTTACAGTTGCAGATGTAGTTGGAGTAAGTGGACCACTATCGGCTGGACTACTTGCCATATTGGGTGTTGATGTGACTCGCAAGCGCAGCTTGCGGACCGTTTCTGCACGTTTTTTTGCTTCGTTACTGGGGCTTCTCGTTGCATGTGTCTTATTTGCATTATTTGGTTTTCATTATTGGGTACTGCCCCTTTATATCCTCGTTGCTTTTCCAACGATTACACGTGCTAGGTTCAAGGAAGGCATCGTCACGAGTTCCGTTGTTGTGTTCCGCGTGTTTGGAAGCGGGAATTTGGAATTTCACACATTGTGGACACAAGTTGAATTGTTAGTCATCGGTCTTGGTTCAGCGATGATCGTGAATCTTGCCTACATGCCTAAGACTTCAGAGCAAATGATTCAAATTCGCAAAAGAGTGGACGAGCACTTCTCTGTCATCTTCGCAAAGATTTCTAAAACATTGCATGACCCTTCGTACATATGGGACGGAGCAGAAATAATCGAAGCAAGTAAAGCGATTCAAGATGGATCGACTGCGGCAAATCGTGCGCTTGAGAATCAAATGCTTCATTCGGATGAGGCATGGAATGTCTATTTTTATATGCGAAAAGAACAGCTTGAGTCCATTCAGAATATGCTTCAGCTCGTCTCCGACGTATATCAAAAGCTGCCGCAGGCTGATCTGGTTGCAGAATTGTTCGAGCAATTAAGTCAGGACGTGACCGATGAACATTATACGGGACGAACCGAGAACCTATTGAAGGAGCTAGCGCTTGCTTTTAAAAAGATGGATTTGCCTACTTCGCGAGAAGAGTTTGAGGTTCGTTCGGCCATTCTTCAGCTAAGTCGCGAACTCTCGCTTTATTTGAAAATTGCAAAAGCGAATAAGGCACCTACTTCTGCTAAGGTTCCGCTTCCTTCCCGTGGTTAAAGCCATGAAAAAGAAGACCAACACAATCTACTGAGAGATGTGATGGTCTTCTTTTTATTATTGGATAGCCATATTTTCGGGTGAGAGGAATAATATTTTAATCATTTATGCTCGTTTAATCAACAAATGCCTATGTCCTGCATACACTGAATTGAATGATTGTATGGAGGAGGTTCAAAAATGTCATTAAGTCGTAAACATCAATGTAGAGAGATTATCACGAAAGCGATCTGCGGCAAAGGTCGTAAGTTCTCTACCGTAACACATACCGTGACGCCGCCTCATAATCCGACCAGTATCCTCGGGGCCTGGATTATTAACCATCAGTACGAAGCGGTAGCCGCAGGCGACGGAATAGAAGTTATAGGTACTTACGATATCAACATCTGGTATTCCTATGACAAAAATTCTCAGACGGATGTCGGCAAAGAAACGGTGTCGTATGTAGAACTGGTTCCACTTTCCTATGTGGATCCGAAGCATCGGGCTTCAACAGTGGAGGTCTCTGCGGAGGCAACGCAGGAACCTAGTTGTGTTGAAGCCAGTGTCTCTTCTGGAGGAGGCAACGTCATCATCCGTGTGGAGCGGGAATTTACGGTGGAGTTAATTGCTGAAACGAAGGTTCGAGTTAATGTATGTGCTTATGGGCACGGAGATTACGAGGACAAAGAATTCGAGTTTAGTGGTGATGATGAGGGAGATTACGAGGATCTGGATCCGGACTCCCTGGATGATGAGTTGTAAACTTCGGGGCTGATCTAGAGGTATAGTGTACTATATGCCGTTAACGCGGCGATGAGAGGGCGACTGCCCTCCTTTTTTATTTAATTTTATAAGGAGGGGCGGAAGAGATGAAGTTAGATGCAGTTCAGCAGCAACGCTTTGACTCGTGGACAACAGAAGTTAGACATTCGCGTTTAATTCGGTCTGGCATCATCTCTCTTCTGCTCCATTCTCATTCTCAAGATAAGGCTGCAGGAGCTCATTACCGAAGCCGCTATGCTGTGCAGGTCTACAATCTGCGCGCAATTCATATTGAACGAGTGGAGCGGCAAATGGGTGTGAAAGGCATTCATCCAATGCTTGCTCCAGAACTCAATCTTCCTGAACAGGGAGGTGGTCTGTACAGACAACTGGAAAAAGCGGCTATACGCAGTCTGTATTCGCTTGGACTTGATCAAGGCGAAGTGATTCTAGCTTCATGTGGTGAACGGAAATATGGCGTTGAACAAATTACACCTGTACATCGATTACATAAGCAACAGCTGAAAAGGTTATATGTACAAGCTGAGCAGCAATTACAGAAGGAACAAGCAGGTCTCGAATTGGAAGGAAGTATGCTTCTGTTAGGCATGGACCCTGAATTTATACTTGTAGATCCGAACGCTGGCAATGTTGTACCTGCATCGCTTTTCTTGGAGCGAGATGGTGAAGTTGGCTGCGATGCGGTAAGCGCTGGCGGCATTACAACGTATCCCGTTGCTGAACTTCGCCCTTCACCCAGCGCCACACCGCGCGGTCTGCTTATCGAGCTGATGCACGCTATGAAGCTTGCGGGTCGATTAATCGGAGACCATACATTAATATGGCAAGCAGGAGGAATGCCGAAGCCAGGGCTGCCTCTCGGCGGGCATCTGCACTTCAGCGGAATCCTGTTAACGCCGCCGCTGCTGCGGGCGCTGGATAATTATTTGACGCTGCCTGTTTCATTGCTGGAGGCTCAGAGTAGCCGAGACCGGCGGCCCCGTTACGGATATCTAGGAGATTTCAGAAGGCAACCCCATGGTGGATTCGAATATCGCACACTTCCAAGTTTTCTCGTATCTCCAGCACTTACCAAAGGCATTGTTTATTTGTCCTACCTCATCGTATTGAATCACGCCCAATTGTTGCAACGTCCTTTAGATAACGAACCTATTCACGAGGCTTATTATAGCGGGAAGCGAAAAGCGATTCGAGAGTGCATTAAGCCGCTACTTGAAGAGCTGCGTAGTCTTCCTGAATATGAGCAATATTCATCTTCGATTGAACCATTGCTGAAAGACATGTTAAATGGGAAAGTGTGGAATGAATCACGCGATATTCGCTCGCTATGGAAGATTCCTACTAACGTTGCTTTTGGCTCTTTTATTTCTGGTATAATAGAGCTAAGTAAAAGTCAGGTTGGAGGTAAGTCATGGCCCAGTATACGCCTATGATTGAACAATATTTGAAAGTAAAGGAACAGGCACAAGATGCCTTTCTTTTTTTCCGTCTTGGAGATTTCTATGAAATGTTCTTTGAAGATGCGGTTAAGGCTTCTAGAGAACTTGAGATTACGCTGACCGGCCGAGAGGGCGGGGGCAAGGAACGCATTCCAATGTGCGGAGTACCCTATCATTCAGCAGAGAATTATATTCAACGATTAATTGAAAAAGGTTATAAAGTAGCCATTTGCGAGCAGCTAGAAGATGCATCTGTAACCAAAGGTATGGTAAAACGGGACATCGTCCGCGTTGTAACTCCAGGTACGATTATGGAAGGCAAGAACATTGCCGATAAATCCAATAATTATCTCGTTTGTGTGACGGAAACAGAGCGGATGATGTCTTTGTCTGCATGCGATCTGTCTACAGGAGAACTATATGTGACAAGTATGCCAGCTTCAGTGGAATGGCTTCGCGATGAGATCGGTATTTACGAGCCCGTTGAAATGATCGGTGACGCGTCTATGCTCCAGACGATTCAGAATGAACAATTACAGTGGGGTAAGCCAGTTGTGTATACTCCTCGTGATAAGAAAGACGAGCAATTAGTGCGCACTCAATTCGGTGAAGCCGCTTGGGCAAGGCTTGATCGAGAACGGCAGGACTGCGTCTCTGTACTCATTTCGTATCTGAATGAAACGCAGCGTCGTTCGCTTGGACAGCTCACGCACATTTCGCCATATGATCCAGGTCATTATATGATCCTTGATCCATTTACCCGGCGTAACCTCGAACTCGTCGAAACCGTACGTGACCGTTCGAAGAAAGGTTCTTTGCTATGGTTATTGGACCGGACAGAGACATCTATGGGAGCACGCCTTCTGCGTCGGAGAATTGATAAACCGCTTCTACACCGCAAAGCTGTTGAAGAGCGTCTAGAGGCAGTAGAGCAGCTCTACAATCAATTTATTTTGCGAGAGGATTTAAGAACTTCACTTAAAGAAATCTATGATCTAGAGCGCCTTGTCGCACGGATTGCCTATGGTAATGCGAATGGTAGGGATTTAAATGCGCTTAAAATGTCCCTTTATCAGATTCCGGCATTGCGTGAACTCTGCGCAACATCCTCTTCAGAAACTCTACGTAAATTAGCAGATGAGATGGATGAATGTGTAGATTTATGTGAAGCGATTGATCAGGCCATTACAGATGAGCCGCCTGTGTCTGTAAGGGATGGGGGACTCATTAAGGAAGGTTATCACGAACATCTGGACGAGCTGCGCGAAGCAAGTGTGAACGGTAAACGTTGGATTGCAGAACTCGAAGCACAAGAGCGGCAAGCAACCGGAATTCGTACACTGAAAATTGGTTTTAACAAAGTATTTGGTTATTACATTGAAATTACGAAGGCCAATGTAGCCTCGCTACCTGAAGGTCGCTATGAACGTAAGCAGACGCTGGCGAATGCAGAGCGATATGTAACTCCTGAACTTAAGGAGAAAGAAGCTCTCATCCTGGAAGCTCAAGACAAGATGGTCGATTTAGAGTATATGCTTTTTGCCGAACTGCGGGATAAACTCAGTGCTGAGATATCCAGACTACAGAAACTTGCTGAGAAGGTCGCCGAAATGGACGTATACCAATCCCTTGCGGCGGTTAGCGCTGAACACGGTTTTGTGAAACCTGTATTGACGGACGGTTTTGATTTCGTTGTGGAGTCAGGAAGACACCCAGTTGTCGAGGCCGTCATGAAGGAAAGCTCTTTCATCGCGAACGCGACCACACTTTCCCGAGACGAGGCAAGAATCTTACTGATTACTGGGCCTAATATGGCAGGGAAAAGCACATATATGCGCCAAGTAGCCTTAATCTCGATCATGTCACAAATCGGTTGCTTCGTTCCAGCAACGAAGGCCGAAGTTCCGATGATTGACCGCATTTTCACGCGAATTGGTGCGGCGGATGACCTCATAGGTGGACAGAGTACCTTTATGGTCGAGATGGCAGATATTCAGGTGATGACAGAGAAGGCCACACCTCGTAGTTTGATTATCATCGATGAGCTAGGTCGAGGTACGTCAACAAGTGAGGGCATGGCCATTGCGCAAGCTGTAATTGAGTATGTACATGACACCATTGGTTGTAAAGGTCTTGTATCCACGCATTTTCATGAGCTGGCCCATTTAGAGGATAGTCTAGATGGCTTGAGTAACTATTCGATGGCGGTGCAGGAGAGCGGGGAGAAAGTACATTTTCTACGTAAACTTGTGCCAGGACCTGCTGGGAGTAGCTACGGCGTTTATTGTGCACGCCTTGCAGGGCTTCCATCATCCATTATTGGACGAGCTTACAGCTTGCTACAACATATAGAGCAGCCATTGGAACAAGTTGGCGCAGCTAAAGAACAAAGTCAAGAAACGGAAGTGGTGCAGCTTTCTATATTTGGTGAAGAAGAAGCCCCTAAAATTCGTAAGCATAAGCATGCGGTTTCTAACTCAGCTCCTGATCCAGATGCTGATCCAGCTCAAGGTTCGGCTCCCGTTGTGGTAGCGACCGTTACCAATCCAGCGCTGATCGATTTTGTGGATACGGTTAAGCATGTTGATGTGATGAATATGACACCGCTGCAAGCAATGCAGCTTTTGAATGAATTGAAGATGAAGGCTAGAGAGCTGTAGGAGACAGCAGTCAAGTAGAAAAGAAATAAGGGGATGATGGCATGGCAAAAATTCATATTTTGGACGAGCATATCGCCAATCAGATTGCTGCCGGTGAGGTAGTCGAGCGCCCTGCTTCCGTCGTGAAGGAATTGGTGGAGAACGCAATTGATGCGGGTAGTACGAAGATTGAAGTTACCGTTGAGGAAGGCGGCCTCCAGAGTATCAGGGTGACGGATAACGGCTCAGGTATTGATCCTAATGATTGCACGGCTGCCTTTTACCGCCATGCCACAAGTAAGATCGAGCACAGTAGGGATTTGTTCCATATTACAACGCTTGGGTTTCGAGGAGAGGCGCTTCCGAGTATTGCAGCCGTTGCTAAGGTTGAACTTGTTACCTCTAGTGGAGACGAAGGATTGGGCCATCGAGTTGTGATTGAGGGCGGAAAGCTCATTGCTGATGAGACAATAGCCGCACCTCGGGGAACAGATTTGATCATCCGTGAATTATTTTACAATACCCCGGCTAGGCTGAAATATATGAAAACCATTCAAACAGAGCTCGGACATATTTCAGACTTCATGTACCGAATGGCATTGTCGCATCCCCAAATTGCATTCTCACTGCGTCATAATAGCAATTCATTGCTTCAAACGGTTGGGAATGGGGATCTTTTGCAAGTTATTGCGGCTGTTTATGGAACACAGGCGGCCAAAGCGATGCTGCCTATACAGGCTGAAAATCTGGATTTTCAGCTCCACGGCTACATTAGCCGTCCAGAATGGACACGTTCGAACCGAAATGGTATTTCAACGATGGTGAATGGCAGATACATTCGGAATTTTGGAGTAAACCAAGCAATTCAGAGAGCGTACCATACGCTGCTACCTATTAATCGCTTTCCGCTAGCTGTGTTTGATCTAAGAATGCACCCGTCGCTTGTGGATGTGAACGTGCATCCAGCCAAGCTAGAGGTTCGCTTCAGTAAGGAGCAGGAACTGTATCCTTTTGTTGAGCAAAGTATTTATCAAGTGCTTCGCCAAGAGGTGCTTATACCTCAACCGGTGAAGCAGAGTATTGGGGGTAAAGGAAGCAGTTCCTTTATTCAGGAGCAGTTCCATTTCTCCAAAAATAAAAATGGCAATCCGTTACCGGAAGGATCACTGCCACTGCTTCCATCGGATACTCAAGCGAATGAATCCGCTGAAATGAATGTAGGCTCTGGAACATCTTCTAAGACGGCAAGTGTAGTAGATGCTTCTGCTCCTCCACGGGAGTATAACCAGGATTCGAATGTACCAAGCTCAATACATGGGACAAGCAGAAGTATACATCGCCTCAATCTCAATCTGATTACGCGATGCGGGAGACGGGAGCAACGGGATATGCTTTGCCCGCGCAAGCGGATCGAGATATTCGTTCAGGGAAGCCTTTAAGTCCAGCACAGACACGTAATCTGCTGGCTGCTTCGGGAAGAGAGGCGCCGGAAATTCCTCCTTTTCCTGAACTTACGCTAATTGGACAGCATCATGGCACATATCTAATTGCTCAGAATGCTGAGGGACTATATTTAATCGACCAGCATGCAGCGCATGAGCGGATTAATTATGAATATTTTTATGAACAATTTGGTCAACCAGCAGATGCATCGCAGGAGCTACTGCTGCCGATCACCCTTGAATTTACGCCTTCTGAAGCGCAGCAACTTACGCAGAAGCTTCACTGGTTTGAACAAGTTGGCGTTTATTTGGAGCATTTTGGTGGACAAACGTTCCTTGTACGATCCCATCCTTTTTGGTTCCCTAAGGGAGAGGAAAAGGAAGTACTCGAGGAAATGGCTGAATGGGTTCTAAATGAACGCGTGATTGATTTAGCCAAGCTAAGAGAAAAATCATCGATTCTGTGCTCTTGCAAAGCTTCAATTAAGGCCAATCAGAAATTGACCGATCAAGAGGCACAGACACTGCTTGAACGCCTAGCAGACTGTCGTCAGCCCTATACATGTCCACATGGGCGTCCGATTGTCGTTTCTTTTTCAATATATGATCTTGAAAAATTATTTAAACGTGTGATGTAGTTCGTTCAACTTTGCTCGATATGAATTATGCAACTAGGTTAGGTACTCAAAGATATAGAATGGAGATTCACATGATTATAACGACAGGAAGGGGAGCGGACCCAACGATTGTTAAGCGCGCGGAGGATTTGTCTAGACGCACAAACAATGTATACATTCCGCGAATGAATGGATCGCTTGCAAGATTGGCAGCCAAGCATAAGAATGAAGATGTAATTGTTGTGCTAGAGCAGGGAGCGAGACTGTTTAGATCTGGTCAATTGCCAATGGAATTTCACCCAAGTATGGGTTTTGTTCGCGCTAAAAGGATTCTAAAAGGGGAGTACGATCCAATGCTAGATTCGTCAGGCATAACGCTGGGTAATACGGTATTGGATTGCACCGCAGGGCTTGGAACGGATTCACTTGTTTTTGCAGTAAAAGCGGGACCAAGTGGGTCAGTCACAGCAATAGAAAGTTCTGAGGCATTGTCTGTTCTTCTCATGGAAGGACTTGCTACATACAGTTCAGATAATGCTGAAGTGAATGAGGCTATGCGAAGAATCTCAGTTCGACATGGACATCACCTTGATGTACTGCGCAGTATGCCAGATGCAAGTTTTGATATTGTATATTTCGATCCGATGTTCCGGGAACCTATGTTAGAGTCAGCCTCAATTAGCCCTCTAAGAAGCTTCGCCAATCCAGATGCTCTGAGTGAAGAAAGCATAGCAGAAGCAATTAGGGTTGCACGTAAAACAGTCGTTCTTAAGGAAAAAAGAGGAAGCTCTGAGTTTGCACGCTTGGGCTTTACTTCGGATGAACGCCAATCAAAAATTGCATATGGAGTGATATCTGTTGACAGTGCCAAACACAACTGAGAAGATTTCAAAACCCCAGCTACTCGTACTTATAGGCCCGACAGCGTTGGTAAGACACATATGAGTATTGAAATCGCTAAGCATTTTAATTGTGAAATTATTTCCGGTGATTCGATGCAGGTATATCGTTACATGGACATTGGAACTGCCAAAATTTCCAAAGATGAAATGGAAGGAGTTCCCCATCATTTAATTGATATCCATGATCCAGACGATCCTTATTCAGTTGCTGAATTTCAAGAAGAATGCCGGCGGTTGATCCTTGATATCCATGCACGAGGCAAAATGCCATTTATTGTTGGAGGGACGGGGCTATATGTTGAATCCGTTTGTTATGGGTTTGAGTTTGCAGAGGTTGGTGAAGATACAGCCTTTCGTCAAGAGCAGCAAGCCTTTGCAGATGAGTATGGAGCAGAGGCACTCCATGCAAGGCTACAAGTAGTTGATCCGCCAAGTGCCCAGCGGCTTCATCCGAATGACCAGAGACGAATTATAAGGGCTTTGGAAATCTATCATTTGACAGGTACCCCCTTATCGTCCCAGCTAGAAGGCCAAAAACGGGAGTCTCCCTACGATTTGTGCTTGGTAGGTTTGACAATGGATAGGCAAATGCTATATAAACGTATTGAAGCCCGTATTGATGTGATGATGGAGCAAGGGCTGGTTGATGAGGTTCGTGATCTACTGAACCGAGGTTATGGGCCGGGACTCGTATCCATGCTAGGTTTGGGGTATAAACAAATGATCTCATGTATTCAAGGGGAGGAAACGCTGGAAGAAGCGGTATTTACACTGAAAAGAGATACCCGCAGATTCGCCAAACGCCAACTATCGTGGTTTCGTCATATGAAAGAGATTACGTGGGTGGATGTCTCGGATACGGCAAATTTTTGTGCGAATTTCACACAAATCCGTGATATAATAGCAGGAAAGTTTCTCTCGAATATTGAATATACTTCAAAACAATCTAAATGAATCGTTGGGGGTACGGCTAATGAATAAATCCATTAATATCCAAGATACATTCTTAAACCAACTGCGTAAAGAGAACATTCCAGTTACCATTTTTTTGGTTAACGGATTTCAGATCAGAGGAGCCATTAAGGCATTTGACAACTTTACGGTTGTAGTCGACACAGATGGACGTCAGCAAATGTTGTTCAAACATGCGATATCTACTGTTACACCACAACGTAATGTATCCCTGATGCAGGACACTCAGAACGAAGGTTAGTAAAATAATTTTGAAACTTTTTTGGCATGATTTTCGTTTAAGTCTATAGGTTGATCGGGCAGCTTTGATGCTGCAACATCTTTCTATAGTTATAGGAACCAAACCGGAGCAACCTTTACGGGTTGTTCTTTTATTTCCAACTCTTATACGAAGAACCGAAAGGGAGTCAGGAGGCACCATGGATAATAACAAATTGTCGAGGTCTGATAAAAACAAAGAACAGCCCAAGACAACGAACAAAGCAAAGTCAGTTAAGAAGAAAAAGAAGATATCTAAAAAACGTGTATTTTGGACCTTGTTTTTCACTTGTGCCATAGCCATTTTTTGTGCGCTTGCCGGATATTTATATATTACAATCAATGGTGAACGCCTGTACAAGGCAAATATGGGTAAGATGACTATTCATGAAACATCGAAAGTATATGACCGAAACGGCAAGTTAATGGGTGAGTTGTCTCTGAAGAAGAGTGATCCGATTGACAGCGAAGAAATCCCAAAACTCCTTAAAGATGCATTCGTAGCGACTGAGGATCGTCGTTTCTATGAGCATAATGGGGTCGATTTATGGTCTATTGGACGTGCAGCTGTTAAGGACGTCATTGCAAGATCTAAAGTTGAGGGCGGAAGTACAATTACCCAACAGCTCGCGAAGAACATATTTTTAACACGTGATAAAACCTTCTTCCGCAAAGCGACAGAAGTATCAATAGCCATGGCTATTGAACGTAATAAGAATAAAGATGAAATTATTACCATGTATTTGAACCGAATTCCTTTCGGTGGTCAAATTTATGGAATACAAGAAGCTTCCAAATATTACTTTGGAGTAACAAATTTGAATGATTTGAAAGTTTGGCAGATGGCAACACTCGCTGCCATGCCTAAAGGTCCATCCAAATATAATCCGCTGCGTCATCCAGAAGAATCCATGAAGCGGCGCGCAGTAGTGCTTCAGCTAATGGCTGAGCAAGGATATATTACTGTAGATGAGATGAACAAGGCTAAGGCAGTTGTTTACGATTATGAGCCACCTGCGAAGCAGCAGCGTTACCAGAACTTTATGGATTACGTGATGAGCGAAGCGGAAGCCGTAACCGATTATTCTGAGGATGATTTGAACATCGGCGGATTTAAAATTAATACAACAATGGATGCCAATGCACAGACTGTTCTCGAAAAAGAGTTTGCCGACGCTTCGAATTTTGAGAAGAGCAAAGATGATCAATTAGTTCAAGGTTCGATGGTTATTGTTAATCAAGAGACAGGCGGATTAGTTGCTCTCCTAGGCGGACGAGATTATGAGCGTAAGGGCTATAGCCGAGTGACGAATAGTCGTCGTCAGCCTGGTTCAGCGTTTAAACCCATTGTTTCCTATGCACCCGCACTAGAGACAGGCGATTTTAATATTAATACGCCTTTAAGCAATAAGAAACAATGCTTTGGTAAAAATTATTGTCCGGGTAATTTACACGGATACTCAGACACGATTGACATGACAACCGCTATTCAGAAATCAGAGAACATACCTGCTGTATGGCTCTTGAATGAAATTGGTGTCAATACGGGTTACCAATTTGCTAAGAAGCTGGGGATTGGATTGCAGCCGGAAGACAAGAACCTTTCTATGGCACTTGGTGGTATAAGCAAAGGTACCAATACACTTGAAATGGCCCAGGCTTATAGTGCATTCGCCAATGGCGGCGTTCAGAACAAAGCGTTTGCCATTAAGTCCATTATGGATAGTGATGGTAAAACGGTGTATGAACATAAGAACAACGGTGTTGAGGTTATGAGTAAGAATACCGCGTATCAAATGACTGAAATGATGAAGAAAGTTGTTGAAAGTGGTACAGGGACAAAAGCGAGATTGGACCGTCCTGTTGCAGGTAAAACAGGAACGACGCAAAGTGGTATAACAGGTAACCGTTCGAACCGTGACGTTTGGTTCGTAGGGTATACACCTGAGTTAACTGCAGCGGTGTGGATGGGTTATGATAATCCGGATAAAGACCACATGCTTCATAATAGTAGTCCACTAGCTGCCGCGTTCTGGGGTAAAGTCATGAAACAGGCGCTAGAAGGATATAAGAGTAAGGAATTCATCGTTCCTGAAAATGCTAAGCCAGAGGAAAAAGAACCTGTTCAAGAACAACAACTTAATGTGAGTGGACTCAGTGCTTCCTATAGTACTGAAACTCAAACCGTTACACTTGATTGGAATGGCGCAGAAGGAAATAATATTCAGTACCGTTTATATCGTAAAGAAGCATCAGAAAGTGATTACAAGATGATTCTGGATTCTCTAACAAGTACATCAGCAGAAGATTTAGGTGCTGTCATTGGCTCGACCTATGAATATTATGTTACTGCATATTCGACGGATACTCAGAAGGAATCGCCACCATCTAATACCTTCCAAATTAAAATCGAGGAAGCTGTCATTCCACCAGATGAACAGATTCCAGATGATAATGGAAATGAAGATCAGGGTGATGGCACGGATAATGGTAATAACAACGGTGACAATGGCAGCAATGGTAATGGTTCGGGAGATATAAATAACGGTAACAATGGTAATAACGGTAACGGTAATAACGGCAATGGCAATAACGGTAACAATGGTAATGGCAATAATGGTAATAACGGTAATAATGGTAATAATGGTAATGGGAACAACGGTAGTGGAAATAATAATGGAAATGGTAATAATGGCGGTGGTAGCACTGGTGATGGTAACGGCGGTACTGGTGGAGGCGATTCTGGTACTAATCCACCCGTAGATAACGGTGGGGGTACAGGTGAAGGAACCACACCTCCCGTAGAGGGAACGACGAATGGTTCGACATCAGGTACTGGAACCGATGCTACTAAGCAACAGAGCACATCTGGTGGTGCTAACACTCCAATAGATCAAGGTAATAACCCATAATGTAAATTTTGTACTCATAATGAAAAAGAAGTCCCATGGGGGCTTCTTTTTTTATGTACATATTTTGAGTGTGTTTCTTAAATGTGGTAAGCTGTATCTACCATATTCGAGAGGGAATTTTCCATGAAACGAAAATTTGGAGATCGCGCAAACTGGCGCCGTATATCTCGTCGCCGTTTTGCTTGCCGCTACGTTGAAAGTGAGAAATTTACGGGATATATAACACTGTATACCATTTATAATCTTAAGGAACCACTCTGGAAAAATTACGGTACTCATACGTATCGTATTGCAGATAAGGGTTATTCCTGGTTGCAGTATTTTCCGAAGAACAGTCATTATATCGTTACAGCTATGTTCGATGAGCGTAATGAAATTATTCAGTGGTATATTGATACATGCAAAACACAAGGTGTCACTGAGCAAGGAGTTCCTTGGTTCGATGATTTATACTTGGATGTTGTCGTTCTGCGAAATGGCGAGGTTTTTTTGCTGGATGAAGATGAATTAGAAGAAGCATTGTCGCGTGGAGATATAACGCAGGATGATTACAACCTTGCGGTTAAGACTGCAAAGCAATTGCTTGCAGATATTAATTCACACCACTTCTCTTATTTCCTGATGTCATTAGATCATCGAAAGAGGTTATTTGAGAATGGTGATTTTCGGAGGAAATCATGAGTGTTTCAAGAGCGAGGCTAGTTTCCGGAAGTGAACGAACACGCTCAGTCTGGAAAAAGTGGGCATTGACGATCATCGTCATTGGTTTAATTGGGCTCATGTGGTGTGGATATGTTTGGTTGAAAATCCGTGATACTACAAGTACAAGTATGAATACCGTCAGTGATGTGGGTATCGTACTAGGTGCATCCATGTGGGGAGATTCCCCTAGCCCTGGTCTTAAGGAGCGATTGGATCATGGCCTTAAACTATATAAAGAAGGTAAATTCCATACGTTTATCGTAAGTGGTGGGTTGGATCAACCGAGCTATAAGTATACTGAGGCTGAAGGAATGCGGAATTATTTACTGCAGCATGGCGTGCCTGATGCAAACATTGTACTTGAGAATAAGGCCAGAGATACATATCAAAATTTGTTGTACAGTCAGAGAATTATGGAGCAGCGAGACTGGCGAACTGCAATCATCATTACTCATACTTATCATGGAATGCGAAGCTTAGAGATCGCAACATTTTTGAAGTATAATCATCCAACTCTTGGTGTAACGGATTCAACCGTCCTTCCCATGTCAAAACATCAAACTCGAGAGGTTCTGGCCTATACCAAATGGAAATTGAATGAGATATTGTTATGGCTTGGATAGAAATCAATTGAAACTGCTAATATAGCCTTATCCACTAGAATACATTGAGTAGAGAATTACATCTCTAAGGTGGATGAGGTGATGGAGATATGAACGGACGTCTTGCGGCCGTGAATAGTCGATTTGGGCTAACATGTTTGCGATCGAGCTGATAACAAAATTATAGAAGCCTACGATACTATCAATGGTACAGATGGAGAATTGAAGAATGTATACTATAAAGTAGAAGATATAGATTTTCGAGAGCCAGCTACTTTAAAAATATTTGAAAAAGGCGATCCTGAAAAATTCTCTGAATATAAAATATCTTTTGAGGATTATGTAAAATAGAATTTTTTGTATGATTCGAGAATTAGCTTTTTGATAAAAGATTAATTACATACAGAGACAAACATATTATTTAAAATATCTTGTTGCTAACAACAAGATTAAATGAAATTTATCATATGTTTCCTATTATTGGGATTGTGGTAATACATCATAATTAACTCCGCACAAAGGAGGAATTATGACTAGAATTATAGTATCTCCAGATCAATTACTTACTGTTGCAAATCAGTTTGAATGCGCGCGACAAGAAGTGGATAGGATGAGTAATCAATTAAAGCAACAAATACTTTGGCTACAATATAATTGGGATGGTGTTACTCAGCAGAAATTCTATGCCTATTATCAAGAATCTGTTCAAATTATTAATATCTTTGTACCACTTGTTAATTCAATAAAAGAGGAATTAATTCGAAAGTCAATAGAATTTAGACAAGCCGATGAAACTAAAGAAAGCAATTCATTTTCAGATGAATTGAATCCATTCGAAAAGTCTTTGAATAGTATTAAAGACATTGGAGTAGGTATATATAATGATGCAGTTAAAAGATCAGAGAACAAATTTAATTCTGTTGGCAGCTTTCTAGATTACATAACTTCAGGTATTCCAAAAGGAGTATATCAAGGATATACTGATCGTGCTGGTAAATGGTTAGACTCTCCAAATGATTTCGCTAATTATATGACTTTAGGCATACATGGCATGCTTAGAGAAACAATGTTTCCTGATGACTCTTGGTCTTCGAAACATTGGTCTAATATTTTTGGAACAGCAGGCTTAGTTATTGGAAGCACCTCTTCAGGACTATTTCTGAAAGAACAAAAAAACTTCATAAGATCATTCACAAAAGACGACTTAACTTCTCCAGTAGATGAAAATATTCATAAACAGAAAGAATACAACTCAGGACGTTTCATAGGTAACATTGAGGAACTAAAACCTGCAGAAAGAAAAGTGGCCGAAGAATTGATTTTCGAAGGAAGAACAGTTGAAAGAATACAAGAATCTACAGCTCATGGCGAAAAGACACCTGATTTTAGAATTGATGGTAAGACAACAGAGCTCAAGTCTTTACAAAATCCTAATGTGAATACTGGCGTTGGCAGAATTAAAGATGGATTTAAACAACATGCTGAAATAGTGATAATAGATGGTAGAGACGCTGGATTAACCATGGAGCAGGCCTCTCAGATTATAGAACGAGCGAAAGGAACCTATAATGACAAACGATTGCCGGGCAAAGTGCAAATCTGGACTAATGAAGGAAAAATAAATAGTGAGGAGAAATCATAATGGCGAAATTTATATGTAAATGTGGCAATCAATTGTCCACCGTAGAGGCTCCTAATGATGTACAGCTTTATGTTTACAGTGATAGAGAATGGGATAATATTATAAATTTAGGTGACCTGATAGATCCACTAACTATTCCAGATCCTGCAAATGATGTATGGAGATGTCCTGTTTGTAGAAGGATTTATGTTTTCAATGCTGACAATACAGTAAAAGTCGTTTATAAAATTGAAGATGAAGAATAAATATCAACTAAAGTTTAAGAACTTTTATATTCTCTCTACAACAAAAAAAAGCCTAAGCATTATCGCTTGAGCTCAACAAATATATTCTATATGTTTTCTGATTTTATGTAGTCGTTCATTTTTGCTTCATCAAGATTAGGTAGCAATATTTTAAACTGATTGTAATATTTTGAAATTTGCGAAGATAGTTCATTTGTCTTTTTGTTAAATTCTATCTAACTACCAGTAGGAGAATCCGCTTGATCAGTGTATTGAGTGTAGTACCCATATAGTTCCACCAATGTATCATATGCTTTTTGGAATTCTGCTGGCGGATTATTTAAACTCTTCATCAATTTATCTACTGTCTCTGTATTGTCTCTCACATTTTTTAATATATCTTTTTCTTCTAAGCTTCTCTTTGAAATTTTATAGCCTCATTAAAATCATATGCTTTTTTCCATTTACTTCAATACCATAGTCTGCTTTTATTGCTTTGCTCCAGACTTTGGAGTACAGATTTGTAATATTTTCAGAGATATAAGAATAAGCTACTATCCTTAGTACTGCTTCCGATATATTATTTTGATATGTTTGGATCTCAGCAGCTTCTTGTTTTTTCTGTGTATCATTGTAATACCAATATCCACCACTGATACCCAGTAAAATTACTATAATTAGAGATATTAAGACGGGTTTCTTTTTTGATTTTTTAGTAACAGGCAAATCAAAGGATTTTTTTTCAATTTCAATTGAAGTACTTGTCTCACTATTAGTTATTTCTTCAATTGATATTTCTGGGACTTTTTGACCACACTTATTACAAAAAGTGCTGTCATCTGGTAAATTTTGATTACAATTAATACAATACATAGTTCTAATTTCCCCCAGTTAACAAAGTGAGTAAATTTTACCATAATTTAAAGAGCTGGTATATAATTTTATTTTTTCGGTTTATTTGCTACAATCGTAGGATTTATGTCTATTCTTTTTTTAAGTGAATGGATTTGGCTTGCTATCGTACTAATAATTGTTGGACTAGTTATTTATGTAATTATTCATGAATGGATACAAAAGTTTTTTAGGAATAGAGGCTAAATGTATGGGAATTACAGAAGAAAATAGATATTATTTGCCTATCAACTTGCATGTTGTTGTTCGGTAATTGCATACAATGTTGTACGAGGTGATTTTGTTGAGCGAAAACCTAAGACAAATAACAATCAACGACTCTAGAATGAACATTACATTTAAAAATCAAGATGCACCACATATCGTTAATGAAATTATTGAAACAAATTCAATGCTCCCGAATCATTTAGAGTCGATTAAAGATATTTTTCAAGAACTTGATGGAATGATTGGTCTAGATAAAGTGAAGGACCTTATTTATGAGATATATGCATTGCTGCAAGTGGAAAAGATAAGACAAGACACGGGACTGAAAGTTGGAACTCATGTTTATCATATGTTATTTAAAGGGAATCCTGGTACAGGGAAAACTACAGTGGCAAGAATTGTTGCAAAACTGCTTAAACACATGGGCGTTCTTAGCAAAGGACATTTAATCGAAGTGGAGAGAGCAGACTTAGTGGGGGAATACATAGGGCATACGGCTCAAAAGACGAGAGATTGGTAAAGAAGGCGATGGGCGGAATTTTATTTATTGATGAAGCGTACAGCTTGGCTAGAGGTGGAGAAAAGGACTTTGGGAAAGAAGCAATTGATTGTCTTGTAAAAGTAATGGAAGATCGGAACGATGACTTTATAATCATTTTAGCGGGTTATCCCAATGAAATGGATATGTTTTTGCAAACAAATACAGGACTCCCTTCTCGTTTTCCGATACAAATTCATTTTCAAGACTATACAACGGATGAGTTAATACTAATTGCAATTAAAATGGCGTCTGAAAGAGATTATACGCTGGCATCGGAAACAATTCGAAAATTTAAAGAAATCATACTTGATGAAAAAATTGACGAGTTTAGTTTTAGTAATGCGCGATTTGTACGCAATGTTATTGAAAAAGCAATTCGCCATCAAGCAGTAAGACTAATGAGTAAGCATGTAAAATTATCAAGACAAGATCTTATGGATATTTTGCCAAGGGATCTAATCAATCGGGTTGAGATTGATTCTAAAACAGAAAGTATAATATCGTAAGGTATGGGATTGCTTATCGGTTAGAGGATTGGTCAGGGGATAAAGTTGATGTTATAATTTGGGACAGTGTGCTTGAATACGAAGATCAAAAAAGAAAAAATCGACAATGCATTTTTTATAGAAGTTGTGTGTTATGAAGCCATTCAACATCGCAAGCATTAATTGATATGTATTCATAATGCAAATTATCAACTTATACAAATCTCGGAGTTAATGGTGAAAGAACGCGACTATATCCTTATGCCTCAGGCGATACTTAAGCTTAGGCAGCACTTGCAGCAGGAGAGAGAAGAGGGTACCATGCATTCAGTAATGCAAGATACGTACGCAATACGATCGAGAAATCCATCCGCAATCAAGCCGTGCGCCTACTGAATCAATATGCCCAAAGAAGTCCAGGGAAAGTAGAGCTGATGACACTTCGAACGGAGGATTTCAAGCTGGAATTAAAGGGCTCTACTTCTGCAAGCATCTGACTTGATTGTATACAGCAGATAAAAGGAGCAATAAATATGGCTAATTCGACATATGATACGCACACACAAATCCGTGACAAGGCTATTCTGGTCAGCCTTGTTACGGATGAGATTAAACGCTCGGGCATGGATTCGGAACATTCGCTACATGAACTCGTACAGCTCGCTGAGACAGCGGGTGTTGAAGTGCTAGAAGTTTTAACACAAAACAAGAGTGTACCTGACTCAAGATGGTTTATTGGTAAAGGTAAGGTAGAAGAACTACGGATGTTGCTTGAGATGCATGGAGGAAACACGGTTATATTTGATCATGAACTTTCAGGCGCGCAAGTACGTAATTTAGAGCAGAGCCTTGATGCCAAAATCATTGATCGGACACAGCTCATTCTTGATATATTTGCGCAGAGGGCCAAAACAAGAGAAGGTATTATTCAGGTCGAGCTAGCACAGCTTATGTACCTACTTCCTCGATTGTCCGGGCAAGGTAAAAATTTATCGCGTCTCGGTGGTGGTATTGGTACTCGGGGGCCTGGTGAAAGTAAACTAGAAACCGACAGACGCCATATTCGGGGTAGAATCTTGGAACTCAAGAATCATTTAGCTGAAGTAACACGTCATCGTAAGTTATATAGGGCGCGACGACAGAAGAGCGGGATTATTCAACTGGCTCTTGTGGGCTACACCAATGCTGGAAAATCTACACTTCTTAAGCAGTTGACGCAGGCTGATGTCTATATTGAGAACCAGCTATTCGCTACGCTCGATCCCACAACACGTGAGATGGAACTACCTAGCGGTAATAACGTTGTGATCACGGATACCGTGGGTTTTATTCAGAATCTTCCACATGACCTCATTGCAGCTTTTAGGGCAACACTTGAGGAAGTCAATGAGGCTGATCTCGTGCTTCATGTCGTTGATGCATCTTCTGAAATGAGAGAAGATCAGATGGCCGTGGTGGATTCTATTTTGCAGGAGCTTGGTTCATCAGACACGCCTCAAATCGTGCTTTTTAACAAAAAAGATCTCTGTACACCTCAGCAACTGGAAATGCTGCCCACGGGTGATGGATACCTGAAATTAAGTGCCTATGATGAGTCCGATTTGCTTAAGTTAAGACAAATAATTCAGCAGAAGCTGACAGGAGATACATTGAAGTTTCGTATTCCTTCCGATCGCGGCGAAGTTGTATCCGTGCTCTACCGAGTAGGTGATGTCATTAATCAAAAGCTTGTTGATGATGATATGCTGTACACAGTTCAACTACATCAATCTGATTACGAGAAGTATGGGCACACATTAAAAGATTTTATCGAACGTGATTAAGTATACAAAAACATCTTGAGAACATACGACAACAGATACAGTAGGGAGAGAGAAGTAGGACATGGCAAGATTTACAGAAGAGTTGAACCAATGGATGAGGATAGCTGAACAACGGATTGAAGGCAAGCTTAGAGAAATGGATGCTGTCGTAGATCATAACCAGTGGAAGGTTATTGATGCTTTTCAGAAGCACCAAGTAAGTGATTTTCATTTTGCAAATTCCACGGGATATGCTTATAACGATCGAGGTAGAGAAGTGCTGGATCTAGTATATGCGGACGTATTTGGAGCAGAGGCTGCTCTTGTACGCCCGCATTTTGCTTCGGGTACGCACACAATCTCAACAGCATTGTTTGGCGTTCTGCGACCTGGAGATGAGTTGTTCTATATTACGGGTAGACCTTACGATACCTTGCATAAGGTAATTGGAAAACAGGGCGACGGCTCTGGCTCCTTACAGGATTTCGGAATTACCTACCGCGAAGCTGCGCTTACTTCAGATGGGGGTATTGACTGGGATGCTGTTGAGGCAGGGATTTCAGAAACGACGAAGGTCATTGGTATTCAGCGTTCACGGGGGTATGATTGGAGATCTTCATTTAGTGTATCTCAAATTGGAGAGATGATTGCTCGGATCAAGCGGATTAATCCAGAACTTATTGTCTTTGTAGATAATTGTTATGGAGAGTTTACAGAAGAAATCGAGCCAACGGACGTTGGTGCTGACTGATGGCAGGCTCGCTGATTAAAAATCCAGGTGGCGGTATTGCTGAGACCGGTGGTTATATTTGTGGTAAGCAGCGATATGTTGAACTAGCAGCTTATAGACTAACTGCGCCAGGGATTGGTGCTGAAGTTGGCGCAATGCTGGGAACTACACGTGGTATTTACCAAGGGCTATTCCTCGCTCCAACATTGGTGGGACAAGCGGTAAAAGGTAGCATTTTTGCAGCAGCCATGTTTGAACAGGCGGGATTTGTAAGTAAGCCGGCATGGAATGAGCATCGTACAGATTTGATTCAAGCCATTTCCTTTACTGGCCCAGACCACTTAATCGCCTTTGTTCAAGGTATACAGCGCGCAGCAGCGGTTGACAGTCACGTGGTACCAGAACCTTGGGATATGCCTGGCTATGAACATCCAGTTATTATGGCAGCAGGGACTTTTATACAGGGTGGTAGTCTGGAATTATCAGCGGATGCACCAATCCGTGAGCCATATATCGGATACATGCAAGGGGGTCTAACCTATTCCCATGTTAAGTATGGCGTGATGATGACACTGAAAACGATGCAAGAACGAAATTTATTGTAAGTTTATCTGACATGTTATTGACACGTTAGATTAGGAAATGTACAATAGCAATTAGAAAATGTTATTTTGGAAGGTTGAGATGAGTCATGGGTGATGAGATACGAAGAAATATGGCCTTATTCCCTATTGGTATTGTAATGAAGCTTACCGATCTGTCTGCTAGGCAAATTAGGTATTATGAACAACATCAATTAATTGTGCCTGCGCGTACGTCTGGAAACCAACGGTTATTTTCATTTAACGATGTTGAAAGACTACTAGAGATCAAAGCTTTAATTGAGAAGGGTGTTAATATTGCTGGTATTAAACAAGTGATGAACCCGGTAACCAAAGAATCTGAAGAAGCTACGGTTATCACAGCGGACACCGAAGTGAAGCGTAGGGAATTGTCAGAATCTCAATTACACCGTTTGCTGAAACAGCAACTTGTATCAGATAAGAGACCAGGGCAAGTGTCATTAATTCAAGGCGAATTGTCCCGGTTTTTTAATAAATAGTAAGTAATAAATAAGTATATATGTGAGAGGGAGAGGATACAGTGAGTTATACTAAAGAAGATATTCTACGTATTGCCAAGGAAGAGAATGTACGGTTCATCCGTTTACAGTTTACGGATTTGCTCGGAACGATCAAGAACGTTGAGATCCCAGTAAGTCAGTTAAAAAAAGCGGTAGACAACAAAATGATGTTCGACGGATCTTCTATTGAAGGTTATGTGCGTATCGAAGAATCCGATATGTATCTGTATCCGGATCTAGACACATGGGTAGTATTCCCATGGGTATCTGAGAACCGTGTTGCCCGTCTAATTTGCGATATTTATATGCCAGACGGTACACCATTTGCTGGTGATCCACGTGGTATTTTGAAACGTTGCCTGAAGCAAGCTGAAGAAATGGGCTATTCGTCCATGAACGTTGGACCTGAACCGGAATTTTTCTTGTTCAAGACTGATGAGAAGGGCAACCCAACTACGGAACTGAACGACCAAGGTGGATATTTTGACTTGGCTCCTACAGATCTAGGTGAAAACTGTCGTCGTGAAATCGTGTTGACACTGGAAGAAATGGGCTTTGAAGTTGAAGCTTCTCACCACGAAGTGGCTCCAGGACAGCATGAGATTGATTTTAAATATGAAGATGCAATTAAGGCAGCGGATCAGATCCAAACCTTTAAACTGGTTGTTAAGACCATCGCTCGTCAGCATGGACTACATGCGACATTTATGCCTAAACCTTTGTTTGGTGTAAATGGTTCAGGTATGCACTGTCACCAATCACTATTTAATGGTGGAGAGAATGCATTCTACGACGAGTCAGATGAACTTGGTCTGAGCGAAGTTGCTCGCTATTATATGGCTGGTGTTCTGAAGCATGCACGTGCATTCGCAGCGATCACTAACCCAACAGTGAACTCTTACAAACGTCTAGTTCCTGGTTACGAAGCTCCATGTTATGTTGCATGGTCCGGTAGTAACCGTAGTCCTATGATCCGTATTCCGGCTTCACGTGGACTCAGTACTCGCGTCGAAGTTCGTAATCCAGATCCAGCGGCTAACCCTTACTTGGCTCTTGCAGTTATGCTGAAAGCTGGTCTAGATGGTATCAACCGTAAGCTGAAACTTCCTGATCCAATTGACCGCAATATCTACGTTATGTCTGAAGAAGAGCGTATCGAAGAAGGCATTCCTAGCTTGCCAGCAGATTTGAAGGAAGCTTTGAACGAACTTGTTCGTGATGAAGTTATCATTGAAGCACTAGGTGAGCATGCTCTTGCACACTTCTACGAGCTTAAAGAAATTGAGTGGGATATGTATCGCACTCAAGTTCACGCTTGGGAACGTGACCAGTACATGACGCTTTACTAATCGAGGAATCCCTTGCACCGTATGGTGCGAGGGTTTTTTTGTTTTGTGGCAAGTGTTCGTATTTTGAAGCGAGGAAAGAAATTGCCCCCGAATTACCCCCATATATTTATAAAAACTCTCCAG
>NZ_BAVZ01000028.1 GCF_000576305.1 Paenibacillus pini JCM 16418
CGCGCGGCTAGGCGCCGCCGCTGGCAGCCTGCTCGGCGCCGCAATGGGTGGCGCCGTATTCATCGCCGGCGCCGCATGGCTACAGCTCCTAAGCGAAGCGGAGCTGCGAATGCTGCCTAAGATTGGCAGTAAACTGATTAAACCACTCCAGAAGTTAAAGCTTCTTAAAGAGGACGTTCTGCATGTGTAGCCTCATTTCTAAAGGTATAAGCTTCCATGATATAGTATAGTTAAGATCCTTTTGCGGAAAGAATGGAGAAAAAGTGGAGGTATAAAGGTATGAGTGCATCAATAACGATTACAGGTCTAGGATCCGGAAATCCCGATCGGCTTACCCTTGGAATTATTAAAGCTTTGCAGCAGGCATCGCAAGTATATGTTCGGACGAAAGAACATCCGGTTATGTCGGTATTGGAAGATATGAAGATTTCAATGCAATCATTTGATGCCATGTATGAATCCCATGATTCATTTCCTGAAGTATACGAGACAATTACGAGCACACTAATTGAAAAAGCACTAAGCAGTGAAGAGGGAGCACAAATTGTATATGCCGTTCCTGGTCATCCAATGGTGGCAGAATCTACAGTACAGTTATTACGTGCGCGCTGCCCAGAGAAAGGCATTAGTATAAATGTAATGGGCGGAGAGTCATTTTTGGATGAGGCTTTCACACGGCTAAACTTCGACCCTATTGAGGGTTTTCAGCTTCTAGATGCTTCTGGAATACATAGTTCAGTGCTTCAACCTCGACTGCACACACTGATTGGACAAGTCTATGATGGGTTTACAGCTTCAGAGGTGAAACTTTGCCTGATGGAGATGTACCCGGATGATTATCCTGTTATAGTAGGGCATGCACTTGGTGTCGATGATCAAGAGCAGGTTATACAGGTGCCTCTATATGAATTAGACAGGGTAGAGGGTTATGGTAACCTGTCTCTAATCTATGTTCCTCGAAGCGAGGACGACCAACTACGGCAGCGTACATTTGCTCGTCTGCATGAGATTGTGGGTATTCTTCGCAGTCCAGATGGATGTCCATGGGATCAAGAACAAACACATCAATCGATTCGCAAAAACTTAATCGAGGAAATGTATGAAGTATTGGAAACAATTGATGAAGATGATCCGGAACATATGCAGGAGGAGCTTGGCGACCTGATGCTGCAAGTTATGCTTCACTCTCAAATGGAGGAAGAGGTAGGTTCCTTTAATATTTATGACGTTATCCAAGGACTGAATGATAAGTTGGTGTTCCGTCATCCACATGTTTTTGGAGAACTTGAAGCAGGAAATTCAGATGAGGCTTTGCGTAATTGGGATAAGATGAAGGCAGAAGAGAAGCTAGCGAAGGGAATAGCTTCAGAGCGTGTTTCTGCTCTCGATGGCATTCCTAAAGATCTTCCAGCATTAATGAAGGCTTACAAGCTACAGAAGAAGGCTTCTAAAGTAGGTTTTGACTGGGATGATATTCACGACGTGTTTGATAAGATCGAGGAAGAGCTAAACGAGTTACGTGAAGCTGTAGATCAAGGATTCGATAAGGATGAACAGGTTCTTGAACTTGGGGATTTGTTATTTGCAGCAACCAATGCAGCTCGTTTTCTCCAAACGGACCCAGAAGAAGCTTTAACAAGAACGAATTACAAATTTTTGAAGCGGTTTCGCTATATTGAGGAAGAGCTTCAGCTTCGTGGGAAGACACCGAAGGAGAGCAATGTAGAGGAAATGGAAGCGATTTGGCAAAGCGCTAAAAATCAGGTATGATAAGAATTCCCCAAATCCGGACATCTTGCATGTTTTGGTTTATTCAGGGGATATGAGAGAAATAATCCTGTTATATATACAGGGATTTCCTCAACTAATATAAAATATTGGCGATTTAAGGCAGGAATTTGGGTATCTTATCAAGAATATCCATATTCAGATGCACATGCGAAGATGGAGAGTAGCCAATACTTTTCTGACCCGCGCTTATACTTAATTTCTTGTATAATGGGAGGATTATAATTTATGAACAAGACAGATCTGATCAACAACATTTCAACAAAAAGTGGCTTGACGAAAAAAGACGTTGAATCTGTATTGAATGGTTTCCTTGGTGAAATCACCGATGCTTTAGCTGGCGGAGATAAAGTTCAATTGATCGGTTTCGGCACTTTCGAAACTCGCAAACGCTCTGGACGTACAGGCCGTAACCCGCAAACTGGTAAGACCATTGAGATTCCTGAATCTAACGTTCCTGCATTCAAAGCAGGTAACAAACTTAAAGAAGCTGTAAAATAAAATGCGTCTCGATAAATTCCTTAAAGTTTCAAGGCTGATCAAGCGGCGTACCGTTGCCAAAGATGTATCGGAACAAGGTCGCGTCCTTATTAACGGGAGGGAAGCTAAGCCTAGCAGCACAGTCAAGATTGGCGATGATATCACCGTCCAATTCGGACAAAAGCTGGTCACCGTTAAGGTGGAGCGGTTAGCTGAGAGTACTCGTAAGGATGAGGCTACGAGCCTTTACACCTTGGTGAAGGAAGAGCCGATTGCTAAAGATAATGGTCTGAACTGGTAACCGGGTGTATTTTGAAAGATAATAGGTATCATATTAGCGCCTCTCGGTTAGCCGGGGGGCGCTTTACTATATCTAGCTAGTTCTAAACATGTCGTTCTCTCCATACACTGTCTGTAGAAGGAGGGGTACATGCCATGATTGAACAAGCTAAATCAAAGCATCATGAATTACATATGCTGAACCGTAAGCAGATGCACCTGACAGGTGTGAATAACGTGGAGAGCTTTGACAGCGAAGAATTTCTTCTCCAAACAGAGCTTGGCCATCTGACAATCAAAGGACAGAATTTACATATTAAGAATCTAAGTCTTGAGGAAGGACTGCTCTCCATAGAGGGCGTGGTTCACTCTCTTGTGTATTTGGAGCCCGGTTCTCACGGTAAAAATAAAGGAAGGTTCGGCAAACTATTTAAATGAACCCCCAGATTCAGTGGATTACACTGTTATGGATGTTATTTTCGGGAGTGGCAATGGGAATGGCTTATGATAGCTACCGGGTGTTGTCAGGTCAGCTCCATTTCCCGAAATGGACCCTCCATCTTCTGGACCTACTTTATTGGAGCGCGGCGGCTGTATTTGTGTTCCGGATGCTATACATCAGTAACTATGGTCAACTTAGGTTCTATGTGTTCGTAGGACTTTTTATCGGGGTGTGGGTATATTTTTTAATCTTAAGTGTTACAACCCAGCGTTTTGTGGTAATGTTAATAGGGATTGTTAAGCGAATTGTAACGGTGCTTAAGAACATTTTTCAGTTCATGATTTGGACGCCGATTCTGGTGTTATACAGTATGTGCAGGGGAATAATCAGAGTAGTAGGACGGCTGATTATGTTCCTTCTCCATATTGTGATACAATGTGTATTACCTTTTTGGAAACTGCTAAACTGGATGCTACGCCCGATTACATCGCGGCTAAAGAAGCCGAGGTGGCTGGACAAGGCTGTTCAAGCCGTTGCTATTCAGTGGAAACGTTGGTTTCATCGCGAATAAACGTGGATCATTATTCCAATATCCAAAGCTGTGAAGGAGGAAGACTTGAACATGGGGAAGTATGCTGTCACGGAACAACATGAAGCAGACACGAAGACAAGTAAGAATGCCGGGGCGCGCAGACGTCTCATGATATGGTTATCCTTTATGGTTGTATTTGTGGTTTGGGGTGGTTATACCTTTATTGCTCAGCTTGGACAAATGGCGGACAAGAGTGCCGTGCTTGAGAAGAACCAATCTGCTGCAGCTGCCGTGAAACAATCCGAGAACCAATTAAGTTATGAAGTAAATCGCCTGCATGATCCAGAATATATTGGTCAGCTGGCACGCAAGAATTTTGGTTGGTATAAACCGGGTGAAACACCGATTCATACAGATGCAACAAACCCGTAATATAGACGCATAAGTAGGTCATTACTCAGTTGACCTCAGTTTGCGCATTAGGTATAATCAAATCACCACAGCCAAGATTTTAAAAATCTTGTTGTATATTTTTAAGGGAGGATCATTTTATTCTATGGCAATCGAAGTGGGCACCAAGTTAGAAGGCAAGGTGACAGGCATAACGCATTTTGGAGCATTTGTGGATCTGTCAGGAGGTGTCACAGGTCTCGTTCACATCTCGGAAATCGCCGATAATTACGTCAAGGATGTCAACGATCATTTGAAGATCAATGATGTTGTGACCGTGAAGGTGATCAACGTTGACAAGGACGGTAAGATCGGACTATCCATCAAACAATCCGTTGATAAACCAGCATCTGAAGCACGGCCCCCAAGAGCTCCAAGACCGGAACGTACCGGTGGCGGTAGCGGCGGCGGGGAACGATTTGGAGGCGGCGGTGGCGGTGGAGGTTTCAATCGTGAACGTGGCGGGCGTTCTTCTTTCAAGCCTGCGGCCAACAAAGCTACATTCGAGGATAAAATGTCACGCTTCCTGAAAGATAGTGAAGAGCGGATATCGTCGATCAAGAAGAATACGGAATCCAAACGTGGAGGCCGTGGCGCCAAACGTGTATAACTGATTGATTCACATCAATCCAGATATGAATAAGATGAACCGCAGTAGGCGAAAGCCTCTGCGGTTTTTTTGTCGTCCTCTATAAAATTACCGACATCATCCAACCGATTTCAAGTTTCCTCTGTCGCAATCGCTAGCGGAACAAGGGTGTCGTTTGATGCCTTACTTCCACAAAGCTTAAGTTTTAGTGCGTTCTATCTGTTGGGGTACAAAGAGAAACCTCTCTTTCCCGACCTTTCGCAGGGCGGGCTTTTTTGTCGGAAATTTCTTAGGAGTCTGTCCGCTCTTCTGACAAACTTTCCTGTTGCCACGGTTTTATAATGAGAACCATCAAACTAAACGAATGGTGGTGCCTGATTCATGGAGAAGTGGAATATGACAGACGTTCCAGTATTTAAAACGGCTAAGGGAGAGGCGGCTTTGGGTATAAACTGGATGGGACGGATGCGTCAGAATACTATCTTCCAGCGCCCTTTGCAGCTATTTGCAGCGAAGAAGTGGATGATGTTACTAACTGTGATGGCATTCTTGCTTGGCAAAGCGATGATATTGGACGAGCTGTCCCCCTTTGCGATTGCCTTTTTCGCAGTTATTGCCTTTATGCGCCGTGATTATATTGTGCCTGTTGGTATTGCGTTGATCGCTGGAAGTATGTTTGCCCCATTCCCAGCAGTTCTAATGATCTGTGCTGAACTACTCGTATTTTATTTTATACACAGGGGTCTCAATGCTTTTGATCATGCCGAGTTGTCCTACGCGCCATTCATGGTGTTTGTGTCAGCATTTGCTGTTCAATTATTTAATGCTTTAATCGGTACTTCGTTTACCTGGTACGCCTTGATGATGGCTGCGCTCAATGCCGTCCTTAGTTTCGTACTCACCCTTGTATTTATTCAAGCCATCCCGGTCTTTACTTATCGTAAAAAGAACTATCATCTCAAAAACGAGGAAATTCTCTGCTTAATTATTCTTCTCGCCTCTGTGATGACTGGGGCTGTAGGTTGGAGTGTATATGATCTTTCAATTGAACATGTTTTATCTCGATATCTTATTCTACTATTTGCCTTGGTTGGTGGGGCCCCGCTAGGGGCATCGGTTGGGGTGGTAACGGGTTTGATTCTTAGCTTGGCCGATATTTCAGCGATATATCAAATGAGCTTACTTGCCTTCTCAGGCATGCTCGCTGGAATGCTTCGTGAGGGTCGAAAAGGAGCGGTTGCACTGGGCATGCTTCTGGGCTCATCCATTTTGTCCATCTATTTTAGCGGTCCAAGTGATGTCATGAATTCGACATGGGAGACTTGTGCAGCAATTATACTCTTTATATTGACGCCTAAAAGTATAATTTCCATGATTTCCAAATATGTTCCTGGCACCCCTGATTACAGTAAAACGCAGCATGAATATGCAAAGCGTGTTAGGGATGTAACAGCAGATCGCGTAACTCAATTTTCACAGGTATTCCGGCAATTATCTCAAAGCTTTGGTCAAATATCTGGTGCTGAAGAAGTGAACAAACGCAATGAGGAAATGGATCATTTCATGAACGCAGTGACTGAGGGCGCGTGTCATAACTGTTTTAAACGCAATCATTGCTGGGATTCGAAATTCTATCAAACCTATAAATATATGACAGATGTGATGTCTACAGTTGAGGAGAATCCTGAAATTAAGGCAGAACAATTGCCAAAAGAATGGGAGAGAATTTGTGCAAAGACTAGCGATGTTCTTGATGTCATGAAGCAGCAGTATCATCTCTATCAACATGATATGCAATGGAAACGTCAAATATACGATAGCCGTCAGCTGGTGGCCGAGCAATTATCTGGAGTATCTCAGGTTATGGAGGATCTTGCGAAAGAAATTCAAAGGGAAGGACAAGCCATGTACCGCCAAGAAGAACAAATTCGGGAGTCACTCGAACAACTAGGACTATCTATTCATGGTATTGAAATTATCAGCTTAGATTCTGGGCATGTTGAAATTGAAGTCGTGCATGCATATACGCGGGTATGATGAATGTCGTAAAATCATTGCTCCTTTATTATCTGATATTTTAGAAGAGCATGTTGCTGTTCTTCAGGAATCGCTAATCTCAGCTAAAGATGGTCTCGCCACCGTATTGTTTGGATCTGCCAAAACCTATGATATAACGACGGGTGTTGCGGGCGCTGCTAAAGGCGGAGATTTACTATCTGGAGATAGTTTCAGCACAGTAGAAATGGGGAATGGAACGTTTGCTGTATCCCTGAGTGATGGGATGGGCAATGGAGAACGGGCACGTTTAGAAAGTAGTACGGCGTTAAACATATTAGAACAGCTTCTCCAATCTGGAATGGATGAGAAACTCGCTATTAAATCGGTTAACTCCATCCTTCTGCTTCGTTCACCCGATGAAATCTTCGCTACAGTAGATATGGCGTTAATTGATCAGTACACTGCTGAAACAACGTTTATGAAAATAGGTTCTGCACCCAGTTTTATTAAACGAGGAAACGAGGTTATCCCTGTATCAGGCAGCAACTTACCGATTGGCATTATACAAGATATTGAGATTGATCTTATAACGCTAAAATTGCAGGCGGGAGATATCGTCATTATGATGACAGACGGGATTTATGATGCGCCGGGACATGCCGTGAACAAGGAACTATGGATCAAGCGTTTAATTCAAGAGATTGAAAGTGAAGATCCTCAACAGATAGCTGATTGTCTACTAGAGAAGGTTATACGTTATCAACGTAATGAGATTATAGATGATATGACGGTAGTGGTCGGTAAAGTAGAGCATTTTCAACCCCAATGGGCAACCCTACATGTTCCTGGATTGGAACGAATGGAGCGCCCGCGTACGGTAAGCTGACATTGCCCGGGAAATGGTTAATTTGCAGTTTGAATTCTCTCTAATGTGGAAATGATAGTAATAGAATCATAACACGTAGAGAGGGTGAATTATTCGTGAAACAGATCCTTTTGATAACGGACGGATGTTCAAATGTAGGAGCAAGCCCGATTCTTGCTGCAGCGCATGCTTTACAGGAAGGAATAACAGTTAATGTAGCCGGCGTAGTGGATTATGGAACTATTGGGGAGTTGGGTGGCCTAGAAATTGCTGAAATCGCTAAAGCTGGAGGAGGAATTAGCCGAATTGTAGGTACGAGGCAGCTGGCACAGACCATGCAGATGATGACACGTAAGACCGTGGTTCAGACTATTCAGCAGGCGGTTAATAAAGAGTTGAAGGAAATTTTAGGACATGATTCTCTGGAGGAGTTACCTCCTTCCCAGCGTTCAAAGGTTGTTACTGTAGTAGATGAGTTAACGGAGACGACCCCACTACAAGTTGCTCTTTTAATCGATGCAAGTGCGAGTATGAAGCCTAAGCTTGCTGCGGTAGAGGATGCAATTCGGGATTTAATGCTAAGTCTCCAAGCTAGAATGGGTACGAGTGAACTTGCTGTATTTCATTACCCTAGCCGCGGTAGTAGTGAAGACGCCGTGCTTGATTTGAACTGGACATCAGATTTAAGCAGCCTACGCTCCTTGTTCCAACGCATTCAAATGAAAGGTGCCACGCCAACGGGACCTGCCATCTTGAAGGTGATTGATTTCTTCCGTTATGGTACACTAGATGGACATCAATCATGGCGGCAAAATGCCGAAGAAGGAGAAGGGATGCTTGGTGACTACGTCGTCTAATCCAGCATATCCAGCCGGTACAATTATTACAGGCAAATGGCGTAAGAGTCGGTTTGTCATTCGGCGGGTGCTGGGTCAAGGAGCCAATGGCATTGTATACCTTGTCCAGAAGGCAGGATATAGGGGGCTGTATGCTCTGAAAATGGGATATGACACACTTGATCTCCAATCCGAGATTAATGTGTTGACATCATTACAGTCTCAGCGCAAGAGTCAAGATCTTTTGAAGGAAAACGTGAAATCCCCCTTTTTATTAGAGGTAGATGATTTTAAGGACAGAAATAAGGACATTCCGTTCTATGTGATGCGGTACATCGAAGGAAGCGCACTTCATCTTTTTATTCGTAAACGTGGATCGGAATGGATTGGATTAACTGGCCTGCGATTACTTGAGAAGTTACGTGGACTACATCAGATGGGCTTCGTCTTCGGTGATCTTAAGCCTGAGAATGTGCTTGTATCGGAATACGGCAGAGTCGAGTTGATTGATTATGGCGGAGTTAGTACGATAGGTCGAAGTGTTAAGCAGTTCACAGAGTGGTATGATCGAGGGTATTGGAATGCAGGTTCTCGCACTGGGGATGAGGCCTATGATTTATTTGCATTCGCAATCCTGATGATCCAGCTCTTAGATGAACAGGCTTTGAAGGAAGCTGCGAAGCAGCAGCTTCCTCAAACACGGAATACAGCTGAGCTGCTTTCGTTGATCCAAAGGAAAACAAGTCTAAAGCCTTATTCCTCGTGGCTGCGCAAGGCGGTGCTAGGAGAGTTTGCAAATTCACAGCAAGCTTTGATGATGTGGAAAGAGCAAATTTATGCTCCGGCGATTGTCGGGAAATTACCAGGCAAGACTCCACGTTGGCTTAAAAGTGCTTTTGCCTTTTCAATTGTGATTCTTTGTTTTGCTGTTTGCTTGGCATTTTTTCTGTGATAGGTTCATACATCTCGTGAGGGTAGCAGAAAAGGGGAGCAGTTATGGATGATACAACGAATTTGAATATCTTGAAGGAACATGTACTTCATGTGGCGGCAGAACATCATTTATGGTCTTCTCATGATATCATCGTTGTCGCAGTTTCCGGTGGAGCGGATTCTGTGGCTCTTTTGCATATTCTGTATAATATTTCGAAGACGCACACCCCTTTGAAGTTAATTTGTGCTCATGTGCATCATGGTTTCCGTAAAGAATCCGATGCAGAAGTTGAACTTGTACGTTCTTTAGCAGAACAAATGGATATTCCATTTGAATTGACTTATGCCAATATTCCAGCCTATATGGAGGAAAGTGGTAAAGGGGCTCAAGAAGCTTCACGTGATAAAAGGTATGATTTTCTCTTACAGGTTGCATCTAATTATGGAGCACGGTCGATTGCCCTTGCGCATCATGCAGACGATCAAGCTGAGACCGTTATGATGAGGCTGCTTCGAGGCAGTGGTCCAAGTGGACTAACGGGAATGAAATATAAAAGATTTGAAGGAAATGTGGAACTTATTCGTCCCTTTCTCCGTATATACAAAACAGACTTGTTGCAAGTCTGCCATCAAAGCGGCTATCCGTATGCGACGGATAATACCAACTTTCAAAATAAGTATACGCGCAATGCAATCCGGTTGGATGTACTGCCTTTTTTGGGGCAATATAATGGACAGATTGCACAATCACTCAATCATTTAGCTGAAATCATGGCTTCGGAAGACGAGTATATGGAGCAGGCTGCCGAGAATGCGTACCATAAGTTGGTGCAGCGCAGTGATGGAAGGCTTGCCTTTAAGGTGCCTTCCTTTTTGGGCTTACATGCCGCTTTACAACGGAGGATGATTAAACTAATATTAAATTATCTGTCGGCAGGTTCCGAAAACACCGATTTTGATACGATTGAGATGGTGCGTCGAAGAATTGTACAGCATGATAGTACGACTTGGAGCCTAGATTTAGGCGGAGGCTTGGCTTGCATACGTGAATACGATATGATTACAGTTATGCCCAAGCAGACGGATCAAACAATATGTTATACATACCGGCTGGATGCGGCTGTCCTGGAACTCAGGATGAACGAAATTGGTAAAGTTTTGCGAATGACAGAGCAGTCCCCGGAAGAAGAGTATTGGGAAGATACAGTTGAAGCAGGTCAGCAAGCAGTGTTTGATGCTAACGAATTGGAATTTCCATTGACTCTGCGCCCTAGGTTGCCTGGTGATACCATGAAAGTCATGGGATTAAACGGAAGCAAAAAGGTAAAAGATATTTTCATTGATGCGAAGATACCTCCATCCTTACGTTCTCGTATTCCTATTGTCGTTGATGGTTCGGGCAATATTGTATGGATTCCCGGTTTAAGGCGTTCGGTTCATGCCAAGATTGATGATCATACGTTGACCGTTCTCCACATGGCATTTTTCAATGATGGATCGTTCGGGTAAATGTAATGGTCATAGTAAGGCTTTCATAGTATAACGTAGGAGGTTCGCTTAACTTGCAAAATGATATTCAAGAAGTTTTAATCAGCGAAGAGGAAATTCAGAAGAAGATCAAAGAATTAGGAGCTAAACTCAGTACCGTTTATGAAGGACGCAATCCTTTAGCGATTTGTGTACTCAAAGGCGCATTTATTTTTATGGCCGATTTGGTTAAAAATATGACAGTACCTTTGGAGCTTGATTTTATGGCTGTGTCGAGTTACGGCGCCTCCACTAAATCATCCGGTGTTGTTAAAATCATTAAAGATTTGGACGTATCTGTAGAAGGGCGCGATGTTCTGATTGTCGAAGATATTATAGACAGTGGACTTACGCTAAGTCATTTAATTGAACTTCTTCATAGTCGAAATGCAAAGTCCACTTGTGTAGTAACATTGTTTGATAAGCCAGCACGGCGAACAGTTGAGTTGGAAGCCGATTATACTGGTTTTGTGTTACCGGATGCTTTTGTAGTCGGATATGGTTTGGACTATGCTGAACATTACCGGAATCTTCCTTACATTGGGATCTTGAAACCGGAAATTTATTCTACTAACTAAGATATTTCAGTCCATGGCTCCATCACAGGGTCGTGAAGACTCCCCTTTGTTGTGATGGTTAGACAGGCTATGGTAAAATAATTTATGTGTTTCGAGAGGAGGTAGGGGATGAATCGGTTCATCCGGAATTCTGGTTTTTATTTGATTCTTTTTTTAGTCGTGGTGGGCATTGTCCAGTTTGTTAGTAATGGAAATGAATCCGCTGATGTCCCTAGATACGACCAGTTTCGTCAGCAATTGAATGCCGGCAATGTGGAAGAGATGACGCTTCAGTTTGATGGAAATGCTTACCTCGTAACCGGTAAATATAAGGTGAAGCCGGCGAACGATAAAGTTAAATCGAACTTGTTCTCGACATATATGCCATTAACGGATAACGCCGTTGATGAATTGGTAGCCGTAAGTGAAAAGAATGGAACCCAATTTAGTGTTAAAAGAATGGAAGGCGAAAGTATTTGGCTTACATTACTTTCTTCTCTTATTCCTTTGGTACTTATGTTCGTTCTCTTCTTCTTCCTGTTTAATCAGTCACAGGGTGGCGGCGGCAAGGTAATGAATTTCGGTAAGAGTAAAGCCCGCTTATATAATGAGGAGAAGAAGCGAGCTACCTTTGAAGACGTTGCAGGAGCAGATGAGGAGAAGCAGGAACTTGTTGAAGTTGTTGAATTCCTAAAAGATCCACGTAAATTTGCGGCTGTTGGCGCTCGTATTCCTAAAGGTGTTCTGCTTGTGGGCCCTCCGGGTACCGGTAAAACCCTCTTAGCTCGTGCAGTTGCAGGGGAAGCAGGCGTACCATTCTTCAGCATTTCCGGTTCTGACTTTGTGGAAATGTTTGTAGGTGTCGGTGCATCTCGTGTACGTGATTTGTTTGAGAATGCAAAGAAAAACGCTCCATGTATCATTTTCATCGATGAAATTGATGCAGTAGGTCGTCAACGTGGCGCCGGACTCGGCGGTGGACATGACGAACGTGAACAAACCCTGAACCAACTACTCGTTGAGATGGATGGTTTCGGTGGGAATGAAGGTATTATTATCGTAGCAGCGACTAACCGTGCGGATATTCTTGACCCTGCACTCTTGCGTCCAGGCCGCTTTGACCGCCAAATCACGGTGGATCGTCCTGACGTTAAAGGCCGTGAGGCTGTGCTTAAGGTTCATGCACGCAACAAGCCGCTTACTACCGATGTTCGTTTGGATATCATTGCGAAGCGTACTACGGGTTTCACAGGTGCAGACCTGGAGAACTTGCTAAATGAAGCTGCCTTGCTTGCGGCACGTCGCAATCGTAAAGATATCTCCATGAAAGAAGTAGATGAAGCAATTGACCGTGTTATTGTCGGTACTGAGAAGCGCAGCCGCGTGATTAGTGATCGCGAGAAACGCATTGTTGCTTATCATGAAGCAGGTCACACCATTGTTGGTTACTTCTTGGAGCATGCTGATGAGGTGCATAAAGTTACAATTATCCCTCGCGGTCGTGCTGGCGGATATGTAATCATGATGCCGAAGGAAGATCGCATGCTTGCGACTAAACAAGAGTTGCTTGATCGAATTACAGGCCTCTTGGGTGGCCGTGTATCCGAAGAAATTTTCATCGGAGAAATCGGTACAGGTGCATACAGTGACTTCCAGCAGGCTACAAGTATTGTACGCAGCATGATTATGCAATACGGTATGAGTGAGAAACTCGGACCTATGCAGTTCGGTAGCTCTCAGGGGCAAGTGTTCTTGGGCCGTGACATTGGTCACGAGCAGAACTACAGTGATTCGATTGCTTATGAAATTGATCAAGAAATGCAACGCTTTACAAACGATTGCTACGAGCGTTGTAAGGATCTATTGATTAAGCACTCTCGTGAAGTTCATTTGATTGCAAACACCTTGCTTGAGAAAGAAACACTTGAGCTTGATCAAATCAGAGAACTCATCGAAAATGGCTTCCTTGCTGAAGACGCTGGAAAAACAAACGGCGGTGAAGGATCCTCTGAAAATGGTACACCGATCATCGAGAGCGTAGGCGATGTGAAAGTACACATTCAAGGTAAAGATGAAGAAGTCGACCTTTCGAAGAACGAAATCCCGAATGAATTTCCTAGTGAAGATCAGGGTATAGATCCGAACGAAGAGCCGAATGCCGTTCCAGGAGACATTCCAAACGAAGAGCCTGGTAGTACACCAAGCGAACCGTTAAATGATGTTTCAGGTGATATTCCAAATGACTTACCTAACCGTAATGGCGGAGGATTGCCACCAGAAACAAAGTAATAAGTAAAGTGGATTAAATCCCACCAGAATATAACGAAACCCGGAAAACATATAATGTTTTCCGGGTTTTTGTATGTTTTGAATCTTTTTAATTTCTGGAACATCTCTCATAAAATATAGAGCTTGTCAATTGACAGTTTGATGAACCTTGTGTACATTAGTTGATAAACAAGTTGACGGGAAGGATTTTAACGGACATCTTTGGGAGAAATTTCACAAACTAATTCCTTGCTGCAGAGGCAGCTTCATTCCGGATATGATGAAGGAGAGTGAACTCAATGGAGGCTCTTGCGCTAGCGCACAAAGCAGAACAAAAGATGGAACTTCAGGAGCGACTTAAGCAGCTGAAGAAAGAACGGAATGCCATTATTTTAGCTCATTATTATCAACGGGATGAAATTCAAGAAGTAGCGGATTTCCGCGGTGATTCTTTTTTGCTTGCACAGAAAGCAGCCCAAACGGATGCTGAAGTGATTGTATTTTGTGGAGTTCATTTCATGGGTGAAAGCGCTAAGATTCTGGCACCTAATAAAACGGTTTTAATTCCTGACGAGCGAGCAGGATGTCCAATGGCGGATATGGTTAATGTGGATGGGCTTCGCAAATTGAAGGCCCAGCATCCAAACGCTAAAGTAGTTACATATATTAATTCATCTGCCGAAATTAAGGCTGAGACTGATATTTGCTGTACTTCTGCCAATGCAGTACGTGTTATCCAGTCCGTAGACTCCGATGAAATTATCTGGGTACCGGATAAGAATTTGGGGCATTACGTACAGCAGCATACAGACAAGAAGCTTATCATTTGGGAAGGGTACTGTAACACGCATGATATGCTGACGGTTAAAGATGTTTACGAAATGAGAACGAAGTATCCTGAAGCTGAATTTGTAGTACATCCAGAATGTCGTCCTGAGGTAGTTGCAATGGGTGACTTTGTTGGCAGCACAACTGCGATTTTGGAATACTGCAAAAAGTCTGATCGTAAGCAATTCATTGTGGGTACTGAAGACGGTACGGGTTACCAATTACGTTTGGATAGCCCGGATAAAGAATTCCATTTTGCTACTAAGTTTTTGGTATGTCCAAATATGAAGGTTAATAATCTCAAAAAATTGGTGAAATGTTTGGAAACAATGAAGCCGCAGATTTATGTTCCCCCTGTGGTAGCCGACCGTGCAAGAATTTCCTTAGAGCGCATGTTACAGGTATAGTAGCATGCGCTACTCTTTCTCTTAAGACAGGTGAACGGGTTCATGATTCCACAATACTTGATTGATTTTGATCTACAGTCCCTTCCAAAAGTCGAAACTGATGTTATTGTCATCGGTTCGGGAATCGCAGGGTTATTCACTGCAATTCAAGCAAGTAAACATCAGCGTGTTATAATGATTACCAAGAAAGCACTGCTAGAGAGCAATACAAGGTATGCACAGGGCGGCATAGCTGCTGTAATTTCGGAGGAAGACTCACCGGCTTCCCATCGGCAAGATACGCTTATGGCAGGAGCGGGATTATGTTCATCTACAGCAGTGGATGTACTTGTGAACGAAGGGCCACGGGGGGTTCAGGAGCTTATAGCACTTGGGACCTCTTTTGACGTGGAGAACGGGGAGTTAGCGTTGACGCAAGAAGGGGCACATAGCCATCGTCGTATCTTGCATGCTAATGGAGATGCGACGGGTCATGAGATTGTCAGAGCACTGGCTGAACAAGTCAGAACGCATAAACATATCGAAGTGTGGGAGCATCATTTTGTGATCGACGTTATAACAAACCATGGTGAATGCATCGGTGCACTTGTACAGCGTCCTGATGGAGAGCGCATTTTTCTCCAAGGAGGAACTACCGTTCTATGCTCTGGAGGATCAGGTCAATTATATCGTTACACGACCAATCCTGAAGTGGCGACGGCCGATGGCGTAGCAATTGCTTATAGAGCAGGAGCAGAAATTCGTGATATGGAATTTATTCAATTTCATCCTACCGCCCTTTGTTATCCTGGAGCGCCCCGGTTTCTAATTTCCGAAGCTGTGCGTGGAGAGGGAGCTGTGCTTCGTAATATTAAAGGTGAGCGGTTCATGGCTAAATATCATGAGCTACTTGAACTTGCACCGCGCGATATTGTAGCCAGGGCTATTGTTAGTGAAATGGAGGAGACAAAGTCCACGTTCGTATATTTGGATATTACACATAAATCGGAAGATTTGATTAAACACCGGTTTCCGACGATACATGAGACATGTGTGCATTTTGGACTTGATATGACGACAGATTGGATTCCAGTTGCCCCAGCTGCACATTATATGATGGGCGGGGTTCGTACAGATCTGAACGGTGAAAGCAGTATTTCGCGTCTCTTCGCTTGCGGTGAAGTATCATCAACAGGTGTCCACGGAGCAAATCGCCTAGCAAGTAATTCACTCTCAGAAGCCATTGTGTATGGTAGTCGTATTGTAGATCGTATTTTGGAACTTACACCTTTAAATGTACATGCTGTAGCCAACGTTTCAGGGTCTGTAGAACTACGTGATAGCTCATCAACACAGGCAATCGTCGAGCGGCGATTGAAGTTGCAAAAAACGATGGTGCGTTATGTGGGATTGCGACGAACGAAGGTTGGACTTGAGAAAGGACTGGAAGAGCTTACTCGTCAAACTTCTATTTTTCAATCGATGCTTCGCAAAATAGAAGAATTTGAATTTTCCAATATGCTGACATGCTGCTTGCTGGTTACCAGCGCAGCACTAGTAAGGGAAGAGAGTCGAGGCGCTCACTACCGCGAGGATTACCCTAATCGTGATGACTTGGGCTGGCGCAAGCACCTAATTCAGCAGCGTAATCATGGAATAGTGGAGGAAATCAGCGATGATGTTTAATGGGTATAACGAGAACTTAGTGGAATCTATTCGCTTGTGGCTCAGGGAAGATGTAGGTTCAGGGGACGTGACTACGCAGTATACGATACCAGCCGGACATAACTCCAAGGGTATTATCCATGCGAAGGAAGACGGTATTGTGGCAGGCATCCCTGTAGCAGAGCTTGTGTTTGAGGTTGTCGATCCATCGCTGAATTTCACGGCACATGTTCAGGATGGACAAGTAGTAAAGAAAGGCACGGTATTAGCTGAAGTAGAGGGCAGTACGCATCATATTTTGACGGGTGAACGGATTGCACTCAATCTGTTGCAAAGGCTTTCTGGTATTGCAACTCGGACACGTATGTTCGTGGACGCTCTTGGGGGACTACCAACTCGGCTCGTGGATACGCGTAAGACTACACCAGGGCATCGAATGCTTGAGAAATATGCTGTCCGTGTTGGTGGTGGCGCTAATCACCGCTTTGGATTGTACGATGCGGTTATGATTAAGGATAATCATATCAAGGGTGCAGGTGGTATTCGTAAGGCAGTCGAACGGGCAAGAGCTAATATTCCACATACGATGACGATTGAAGTGGAAACAGAATCGATGGAACAGGTTGAGGAAGCGCTTGAAGCGAAGGCAGACATTATTATGCTCGACAATATGAGTACCGATCTAATGAAGCAGGCAGTACAACGTATTAAAAAGAAATCACCCCATGTACGGTTGAGGCTTCCGGTAATGTTTCACTCGATACGATTAAAGGCATTGCTGAGTGTGGTGTTGACGTAATATCTGTTGGAAGACTCACCTACTCTTTTGACAGTTTAGATATTAGTTTGGACTTGAATGCTGTGAAGGAGGGCTAACCTCATGATTCTTGTAATTGATATAGGTAATACGAACATCGTGCTTGGTATATATAGAAACCGTGAATTGCTGCATCACTTTCGTCTCAGTACATCTCGCCAGTCGACTGTTGATGAGTACGGGGTATTGATTCATAATCTGTTTACGATGTCAGGTATTCGAATTCATGACATCGAGAATGTAATCATGTCATCCGTCGTGCCACCAATGGTTCATGTTGTTGAGGATATGTGCATCAAATATATTGGAAAGCAGCCGATGATCGTCGGTCCCGGTATTAAAACGGGGCTTAACCTTAAATATGAGAATCCACGTGAAGTGGGTGCAGACCGAATCGTCAATGCCGTGGCAGCAGTAGAAATCTATCATGGACCACTCGTTGTGGTGGATTTTGGTACAGCGACGACGTTTGATTGTATAGACAGTAAATGCAATTATCTCGGCGGGGCGATTGTGCCTGGCATTGGTATAGCAACAGAAGCTTTATACAAGAGGGCATCCAAGTTGCCACGTATTGAACTAGAGAAGCCAAAGAAGGTAATCGGTCGAAACACAGTGCATGCGATGCAGGCGGGTATTATTTTCGGTTATGCTGGACAGGTTGATGGTATCGTTGGACGAATAAAGGAAGAGATGCAAGCCCCTTCATTAAAGGTTGTAGCTACTGGCGGTCTGGCAGATCTCATTGCAAGTGAAGCAAAATCGATTGATGAGGTCAATCCACTGTTAACGCTGGAGGGACTTCGGATTATTTATGAACGTAACTGTTAGAAATATAAATCAACGAATGATCTATAAATGATCAGCATAGGAGGTTGTAATGACATGAATAAGAAACAAGACCGATTAATTCGGGGAACAGCAATGAATGGGCGTGTTCGTGCGTTTGCCGTTCGGACAACAGGGCTCGTTGAGGAGCTTCGTCAAAGACATGATACATGGCCTACGGCTACAGCCGCCATGGGACGCACATTAACCGCTGCCTCCATGATGGGTGCTATGCTTAAAGGGAAAGAGCGTCTTAATATCCAAGTGAAGGGCAATGGCCCTATTGGACAAATTGTTGCAGAAGCTAACTCACAAGGGGATGTAAGGGGCTACGTTACTAATCCACACACGCATCTTCCAAGTAACAGTCAAGGTAAGCTTGATGTCGCAGGAGCGGTAGGTACAGAAGGAACTCTTTATGTAATTAAAGATTTGGGTATGAAGGAACCTTACCGTGGGAGCGTACCTATCGTTTCTGGCGAACTTGGTGAAGATTTCACCTATTATTTTGCTGCCTCAGAGCAAACACCTTCAGCAGTAGGGCTTGGAGTCCTTGTAGAAGCTGACAACTCGGTTATCGTAGCGGGTGGATTTATTATACAGTTATTACCAGGTCTGAGTGATGAAGAAATTACACAAGTTGAACAAGCTGTGGGTGGAATTCCATCAGTTACTTCCTTGTTAGACCAAGACTTAGAGCTCGAAGAAATGATACGTTTCTTATTGCCAGACTTTGAAATGATGGACGACATGGAAATTAGATTTAAATGTCAGTGTTCACGAGAGCGCGTGGAACAGACTCTAGTCAGTCTGGGACAAAGCGAACTAGAGCAGCTAATTGCTGAAGATGGACAAGCGGAAGTCGTATGTCACTTCTGTAATGAAGCTTATTTGTTTAAAGGCGAAGAGCTCCAGCATATTTTGGAACAGGCCCAGCACTAGCGGCGGAAGGAAAATATGATGATAAGGACTGGACAGGAGAAGGTTCTGTGGGCCGCAGTCATCATTTTGGCAGCGGGCGTATTGATTATGGGTAGCTTCATCCTTATACGTGGGCTTAAGCCTGCTCAATCTGACGCGAATCCATCTGCAGAGGTCGGCATAGCGCCAGTCGCTGTATTCAACGGCACATTCATTACGGATAAAGAATGGGCCAAGGAACTAAAGAAAGCGCATGGTCAGGAAATTCTCTTACAAATGCTGAATCATAAGGCTGTTCTTGCTGAAGCACAGGCGTTACAGATTGTGGTGTCGCCTCAGGAGATTACGCAGGAATTGGATAGGCTTATGAAAGGGTATGATTCTGAACAGGCCTATTACGATGAAATGAAAAACCAGCTCGGTCTGACCCCTAATGAGGTTAAGGCGGAGATAGCTTATCAACTAACGCTGGAAAAAATAGCAACATCACATATTGAAATTACGGATGAGGAAATAAGTGAGTACGTTAAGGAACATCAGGAACAGTGGATTCCGAGAACAAAATACCAGCTTGGATTCATTAAAGTTTCTAGCTTCCGTGAAGGTAATCATGTCTTGGATCGTTTAGAACAGGGTGAAGACTTCAATATACTGGCTCAAGAACTATCAAAGGATGAATATAGTCGTGGTCAAGGAGGCCAGCTTGGGCTGGTGGATGAAGAAGATCCGTTTATTCCACAAGAATTGTTAAAGACGGCTAAGACACTTGAGATTGGAGATATTGCTGGCCCTGTTAAACTTGAAAATGGGGGCTATGGAATCATCCAGTTGACGAATATCGTAAGTGGACAGCCTGAGACGGAACAGGAGATCCATGAAGATGCTCGTAAGCTACTTGCACTTAATGAGGCGATACCACTCTCTCAGCTTGAAGTGCAGTTAAGGGAGAAATATCATTCCGAAATTATGATTGCAATTCCTACATCCTAGGATGTCTTTGCTCGCTATATATATCAATGAATTTGCTGTGCAGAAGTTATTTATTCTTGCATAGCAAATTTTTTTCTTCTCATTGTATGTAAGATAGAATAGTAGCGTAGATGCTTAGTCTTTCCCGTATTGACAATGAGTAAGAAGGTTGATAAGATGAAAGTATTCAAAAGCCTACTTATTTACTCGGATATAGAAGGTAAATATACGTGATCAACAACAAGATTCACTAACGGAACTTAACATAGCAGCAATTCATTTTATATCATACGTTTAGGGAGGATTTACTCATGGCTAAAGTTGTGAACAATGTAACAGAATTAATTGGTGGTACTCCACTAGTTCGTTTGAACCGTCTTGCACCAGAAGATGGCGCGGAAATTTTTCTTAAACTGGAATATCAAAATCCTGGAGCAAGTGTAAAAGACCGTATCGCTCTTAGTATTATTGATGAGGCAGAGAAACAAGGAACGCTACAACCGGGAGGTACAATTGTCGAGGCAACCAGTGGTAACACGGGTATCGGTCTTGCAATGGTAGCTGCCGCTAGAGGTTATAAATCTGTTATTGTAATGCCTGAAACAATGAGTATTGAGCGCCGCAACTTGCTCCGTGCGTATGGGGCTGAGTTGGTACTTACACCAGGAGCAGAGGGTATGAATGGTGCTGTTAATAAAGCAGAAGAAATTGTACGTGATAACCCTGGATATTTCATGGCTGAACAGTTCAAGAATCCAGCCAATGTTAAAGTACACCGCGAAACCACAGGTCCTGAAATTGTAGACGCTATTGAATCCATTGGTGGAACATTGGATGCGTTTGTAGCTGGGATTGGTACAGGAGGGACAATCTCTGGTGCTGGTGAAGTTCTAAAGAATAAATACCCGAATGTGAAAATTGTGGCTGTTGAACCAGCTGCTTCTCCGATCTTATCGGGGGGTAAACCGGGACCTCATAAAATTCAGGGACTGGGCGCAAACTTTATTCCAGATATCCTGAACCGTGAAATTTATGATGAAATTATCCATGTAGAGAATGAAGAAGCGTTTGAAACAGCTCGTCGCGTGGCTAAGGAAGAAGGAGTGCTTTCGGGTATTTCGTCAGGCGCTGCCGTATTTGCTGCGATTAAAGTCGCTAAAGAGCTAGGTAAAGGTAAGCGTGTTGTCGTTGTTATTCCAAGTAACGGCGAACGCTACCTGAGCACACCGCTGTATAATTTCGAAGGCTAATCCTGTTAATCGCTTATGTCAAAGATGACAACCCTACTGCTGAATAATCAGCCGTAGGGTTTTTTGCTGGAAAAGACTATGCAAATAGGCTCAAGCTCGATATACTGACAAGCAATAGTAAGGATCGTTTTGGGGGATAGAGAATAATGACAGATCGTTTAATCACCATGGAGCAGTGGAGACATTGGTCACTAGATAAATGGGGTATGTTACCTACATACTTCGGTTTAAACCGGAAGCGGCTAATTTACCGCAGCAATGGATGCAAGCATGGGAACAAGCCTCACCATATTCGGTTGTACTTGAGAGTGGGAAAGAAGGTCGCTATACGTATATGGGGCTGCACCCAACCTCTATCTTAGAGGGAAGCGGTCTATCTGGAGACATTACTGATTTGCTTACAGGAAAGAAGCAACCAGTACAAGGTAAACCCTTGGACCTAATACAGCAATGGATGTACGAACATCGAGCGCCAAAGGTGGAGATAGATACTCTGCCTCCATTGTTAGGGGGATGTATAGGTTTTCTAGGATATGATGTAGTTCGTTCGTTAGAAGAACTGCCCGTGATATCAGCAGATGACCAAGCCTTTCCTGATTATATGTGGATGCGTTTAGAAGAGCTGTGGATTTACGATGCAAAAGAGCAGGTCGTATATTGTGTTATTCATGTTCCTTGGACTACCGAGGGCGAAGGTGTGCTGAAGAGCGAGTATAATGCTAGGCTACATCAGCTTTACATGGAAGCGGGAGCCAGAGCAGAGGAAATGCAAAAGTTATGGAATGCTATATCTGCGCAAAGATATGAACCCTTAGATAAAGATCTCGCAAATTCCAAGATTGGACTCGAGGATCAAGCCATTGGCCAGGAATGAGCAGCCGGTTTTCACCTGAAGCATTCGAAGAGGCCGTCCTCACCATTCAAGAATATATTCGTCAAGGTGATGTGTTTCAGGTCAACTTGTCACTACGGCAGGAGCGCGAAATTCATTCCTCACCGGAACGGATTTATGAGTGGCTTCGCCAGCTTAATCCATCACCCTATATGGGAATGCTCCGCTCACCAGGCTTTACACTGGTTAGCGCTTCGCCTGAGCTTTTAGTTAAGCTGGATGGAGAGCGTGTAAGTGCTCGTCCAATCGCAGGTACTAGAAGGCGCGGGAATACAGAGCAGGAAGATACAAACATGGCAACAGAGCTTCTGACCAATGAAAAGGAACGTGCTGAGCATATTATGCTGGTTGACTTGGAACGTAATGACATCGGTCGTATTGCTGCCTATGGGTCTGTGCATGTACCTGAGCTGATGAGCATTGAGTACTACTCGCATGTGATGCATCTGGTCTCCCAAGTTGAGGGGCGAATTGCCCCTGAAAAGGACGCTTATGATGTCATTGCTGCTTTGTTCCCTGGAGGAACGATCACGGGTGCGCCCAAAATTAGAACGATGGAGATTATTGAAGAATTAGAACCTGTCCGAAGAGGCCCCTATACAGGTTCGATGGGTTGGATTGACTATAATGGTAATATGGAATTAAATATTATTATAAGAACATTGGCCGTATCCGGCAGTAAAGGCTACATTCAATCCGGCGCGGGCATTGTAATTGACTCGAATCCATATCGCGAATATCGCGAATGTCATAATAAAGCTAAAGCTATAATCAAAGCGGTAATTTGCAGTGAAGAAGAAATGAGAGCAGCCAATCTGGTAGGTCGAAAGGGATGAGGATATGATTTTAGTAATCGATAATTATGACTCTTTTACGTATAACCTAGTACAGTATCTTGGAGAATTAGGTGAAGAAATCAAGGTTTTCCGTAATGACGAGATCGACATCCAAGGCATTGAAGCATTGGCACCAGATCATATCTTAATATCCCCAGGACCATGTACGCCGAATGAAGCAGGGATTAGTCTAGAAACCATACATTATTTCAAAGGCAAAATTCCGATCTTTGGTGTCTGTCTTGGCCATCAATCCATAGGACAGGCATTTGGTGGTAAAGTCATTCGCGCAGAGCGTTTGATGCATGGCAAAACATCACCAATTCATCATCAAGGTACATCTGTATTCGAAGGGCTTCCATCCCCGTTTACAGCGACTCGTTACCATTCCCTACTTGTGGAGCGGGATAGCCTCCCAGACTGCTTAGAGATTACGGCAGAGACGGAAGAAGGCGAGATTATGGGACTGCAACATAAGGAATATAAAATAGTAGGCGTTCAGTTTCATCCAGAGTCCATTATTACCGATTATGGTCATCAAATGCTTCGCAATTTCCTGCAGAAGCAGGAAGCATAGGGTTGCCATATGCAATGGATTGGGCTCAACGGACAAATCGTACCTGCAGCAAGCGCCGTGGTTTCGGTTATGGATCACGGCTTTTTATACGGCATGGGGTTGTTTGAAACCTTTCGTACATATGCTGGCAAGCCATTCTTGCTGGATCGCCATCTTCTTCGGATATCTGAGGCATGCGGAATATTAGGCATCCCTGTCGGACCGGAGTTGAGCGAAGGGTACATATCCGAATGGATCAGCCAACTGATGAAGGCAAATGAACTGCAGGAGGCGTACGTGCGTCTGACGATTAGCGCGGGCGAAGATATTCTTGGTCTGCCGGCTGCAGCATATACAAAGCCTTCTCAGGTTCTCATGGTAAAACCTTTGCTTCCTGTAGCAGAACATATATATGCTCACGGTAAGCCACTGCAACGACTCATGACTAAACGGAATACACCAGAAGGTCCGCTGCGACTCAAATCACTCCATTATATGAATAATATTATGGCCAAAAGAGAGCTTTCCACCTATCCTGCTGCCATCAGATCTCAGGCAGAAGGCTTAATGATGAGTCATGAAGGTTATGTTGCCGAAGGTATTGTCAGCAATATTTTCTTCGTAAAGAACGGCTGTCTATTTACGCCTCATATAGACACAGGTATCCTACCCGGTATTACTCGAGCACTCGTGCTCGAACTGGCCACAGAGCAAGGCATATCTTGCAAAGAGGGATTCTACGATATTGCCACTTTGCTTGAGGCGGATGAAATATTTTTGACCAGTTCGATTCAAGAACTAATTCCAGTTACCTCATTCTTAGATACAGAGGACTTGTCACATATGATTAGTGATTCTATCGGACCAGTCACTTTAAAACTGCTGCAATCCTATCGTCAGCAAACGCAGAAATGAAAGCAGGGTGCGAGTCATGAGAACAACTATCTATCAGCACAATTTTCAAATGGGACAAGCAAGCCTGACCCTCGGTGAATCGACCCAGATTATGGGCATACTGAATGTGACACCAGACTCATTTTCGGATGGGGGTCGGTACATTGATCCTCAAAATGCGGTTAGGCATGCACTGCAGATGTATGAAGATGGTGCGGATTTAATTGATGTTGGTGGTGAATCGACACGTCCTGAATCAGCACCTATTTCAATAGATGAAGAGTTGGCACGCGTTATCCCCGTCATTGAAGCTATCCATCGCGCTGCGCCGCATATCCCTATTTCAATAGATACGTACAAAGCAGAGGTAGCTCGTCAGGCTATCGGAGCTGGAGCTCATATGATGAATGATATCTGGGGCGGTAAAGGAGATCCAGATATGCTGAAGGTTGCCGCGGACCTGTCTTGCCCAATCATTCTGATGCACAACAGACATGACATGGACTATGGGGTTTTTGTGGAGGATGTACTTGCAGATCTAAAAGCGAGTATCGAGCTTGCACTTCATGCGGGAGTATCTAAATCCAATATCATATTAGATCCGGGCGCCGGCTTTGCAAAAGGTTACCATGAGAATCTGCAGATTATGATGGCACTGGATCGACTTGTCCATTTAGGTTACCCGGTCTTACTTGCAACCTCACGTAAAAAGTTTATACGCACAGTATTGGATCTACCAGCCGATGATGTAATTGAAGGAACAGCTGCAACTGTTGGTTTTGGCATTGCCCAAGGCTGTCAGATCGTACGTGTTCACGATGTCGCAGCTATTAAACGTACGGTACGAATGTGTGACGCGATGCTTTATGCATCTTCCGAGCTAAATCGAATTCAGCATAGATAGAAGAAGGTGGGATTATTCATGGATAAAATGATTATGAGTCGCATGGAATATTACGGATATCATGGTGTTTTTGCCGAAGAACGTAAACTCGGTCAACGCTACTATATAGACTTAGAACTAGAAATGGAACTACGCGCTGCAGGGGAAAGTGACGATTTAAATTTAACGGTAAATTATGCCGAAGTACATGAAGTTGTTAAAAAAGTCGTTGAAACCGAGTCATTCCAGCTGATTGAGGCATTATGTGAACGTATTGCATCCGTTGTACTGGACACTTATACTAGTATCAATGCAATAACGGTCAAAGTGACCAAGCCGCATCCTCCTTTTGACATTCATTTTCAGGGTGTCACGATTGAGATGCGCCGAACCAGAAAGTGAGAGACGAACATGAATGCACATCCTACCTCTGAGTCATCAGAGGCTTATATTGCTTTAGGGGCTAATTTGGGTGATCGTGAAGACACCTTAATGGAAGCTGTACGTAAACTTGACGCACATGCGGATATAACGGTTTTGCGATGCTCTAATCTATATGAAACAGAGCCTGTAGGCTATGTAGATCAGCCTTATTTTCTAAATATGGTGGTTGCTGTCCATACCTCATTGAAGCCGCATGAGCTACTGAACGTCATGCAGAATATTGAGAAGGAATTAGGAAGAGTTCGACATATCCATTGGGGACCACGTACAGTTGATTTGGATTTACTATGGATAGAAGGCAGAAGCGAGGATACGCCAGATTTGTTGCTGCCGCATCCTCGGATGTTTGAGCGGGCTTTTGTTCTAGTGCCATTAAGTGATATTGTTCCTATCGATGAATCGTCTCAATTATATACCGAAATGAAAGCAGCCTTGGAGCAACTGAACGACGGAAAGGAAGGATTGCAGCTATGGAAAACATGCACCTGGCGCAGCGTATCCGCGCCTTCCGGAAATTAAAAGGATACACACAGCAGGAGCTCGCGGTAAAGACTGGCATTTCTCTTGCGGTACTTGGGGCGGTTGAGCGAGGCAATCGAGGAGCTGAAGATCGAGTATTAGCTAAAATTGCAGAAGTTTTGGACGTCAGCGTCGAAGAACTTACGGATAAATAATTGATAATTGAATGCTCAGTATATGCATGAATTAAGGAGTGAATAAACAAATGCTGAAAATTGGCGATATTGAAATGAAGAACCAGGTTGTACTTGCTCCGATGGCGGGCGTGTGTAATCCAGCTTTTCGCCTGATCGCCAAAGAGTTTGGAACGGGCCTAGTATGTGCAGAAATGGTCAGTGGTAAAGCAATCTTACACGGCAACAAACGTACGCAAGAAATGCTATTTGTTGATGAACGGGAGAAGCCGCTTAGTCTGCAAATTTTCGGTGGTAATCGTGATTCATTAGTGGAAGCTGCTAAAGTTGTCGATAAAGAAACCAATGCCGATATTATTGATATCAACATGGGTTGCCCAGCGCCGAAAGTGACCAAAATTGATGCGGGTGCTCGTTGGCTATTAGACCCCGATAAAATTTATGAAATGGTATCTGCTGTTGTGGATGCTGTAGATAAGCCCGTTACAGTCAAGATGCGTATTGGTTGGGACAGTGAACATATTTTTGCTGTCGAAAATGCTCAAGCCATCGAACGTGCAGGTGGGAAAGCTGTTAGTGTGCATGGCAGAACACGTGAGCAGCTCTATACAGGCCGTGCAGATTGGAATATTATCAAGCAGGTTAAAGACGCGGTATCGATTCCTGTAATCGGTAATGGTGATGTAGTAACGCCAGAGGATGCAAGACGTATGCTCGATCAAACGGGCTGTGACGGTGTTATGATTGGACGGGGAGCATTAGGCAATCCGTGGATGTTGTACCGTACGATTGAATACCTCAAGACTGGTGAATTATTACCTGATCCAACGGGTGAAGAAAAGATCAGAATCGCCATTTTGCATATGGACCGTCTGATTGCCCTGAAGGGCGAATCTGTCGCTGTCAAAGAAATGCGTAAACATTTGGCATGGTATCTGAAGGGTCTCAAAGGATCTGCCCGTATCAAAGACGAAATTATGGAAGAGACTAAACGGGAAGAAATGGTTAATATTCTGGAGAATTTTGTAGCAGGACTGAGCCAGCAGGAGGAAACATCACCTGAACTGGATCAAATGGCAGCAGCTTCTTTATAATGCTCTAAGTTGGGACCAAGGGCGGTCATTGACTTTTTGAAATGGTTACCATATACTTTTTCAGTATAAATTCGACTTACTGTTTAAACTCAGCAGCAGGGGGATGTTCTGATCCTCCAAGTTATGCATATAGTATGGTGTTTTAAATTTATTCACATGACAGGAGACTCGGTTAAGATGAGCGATAAAGAAGTCATTCTTACACAGGAAGGTCTTAAGAAACTGGAAGATGAACTTGAGAACCTTAAATCCGTGAAGCGCCGTGAAGTGGCTGAACGTATTAAAGTTGCTATTGGCTACGGAGATATTAGTGAAAACTCGGAATATGAAGACGCTAAGAATGAACAGGCGTTTATCGAAGGCCGTGTCATCACCCTAGAGAAATTGCTTCGTAACGCACGCATCATTAACAATGATGAGATTAGTACTGATGTCGTAGGCGTAGGTACAACTGTCACTGTAGAAGATGTGGAATATGGCGATAAGATGGAATACACTATTGTCGGTACAGCGGAATCTGATCCGCTTAACAATAAGATATCCAACGAAAGCCCAGTGGGTAAAGCTATGATTGGTAAACAAAGAGGTACGGTAGTTGATGTTAGTGTACCTGCAGGCGTTATTCAATATAAAATTATCGATATCAAAAAGTAAGATTGATTACTTTAGGATTGTGAAGAAGCTTCCTTTAGGAAGCTTTTTTTTCAGTTAATTAGTACTCTACACTTTGCCTTTATCTGAAAATAGATGTTTAGTGCAGTGAAATGAAGGAGATGAGGACCTACCATGTCGGAAGAAACAAACAACCAAGAGCAGGAAATCGAATTAAGTGAGTTGCTACAAATTCGCCGGGGTAAGTTGGACGAGCTCCGTGCGCTCGGAATTGATCCTTTTGGTAAAAAATACGATCGGACCCATCATGCTGGAGATCTAATCAGCAAGTATGACAGTTTGACCCATGAAGAGCTTGATGCAAATCCAATCAAGGTTCGCGTAGCTGGACGGATTATGGCTAAACGGGGAATGGGTAAAGCGATCTTTTCGCATATTCAGGACCTAAGCGGCAAGATTCAAATTTACGTTCGTCAGGATTCCGTGTCTGAGCAGGCTTTTGCGGCATTCCGTCTACTTGACCTAGGAGATATCATTGGCGTAACCGGTACGATGTTTAAGACAAAGACTGGTGAAACTACAATTAAGGTTTCTGAGGTTGAAGTATTGTCGAAATCTCTTTATCCTTTGCCAGACAAGTATCATGGACTTAAGGATGTCGAGCTTCGTTACCGTCAGCGCTATGTAGATTTGATTATTAACCCAGAAGTACAACAAACCTTTATTGCCCGTTCGCGGATTATTCAGTCCATGCGTCGTTATCTCGACTCTCTCGGATATTTAGAAGTTGAGACACCTACACTACATGCGATTGCAGGTGGGGCAGCGGCTAAGCCATTTATTACACATCACAATGCACTAGATATGCAGCTTTACATGCGTATCGCTATCGAGCTTCACTTGAAACGCCTAATCGTGGGTGGTCTTGAGAAGGTCTATGAAATCGGTCGTGTTTACCGTAATGAAGGTATCTCCACGCGTCATAATCCGGAATTTACAATGATCGAGCTGTATGAAGCTTATGCTGACTATAAGGACATCATGAATTTGACCGAAAGTATGGTTGCTCACATTGCGCAGGAAGTATTGGGAACTACGATCATTAACTATCAAGGACAAGAAGTTGATTTGACGCCAGCTTGGCGTCGTGTGACGATGGTGGATGCCGTTAAAGAAGTGAAGGGCGTAGACTTTGGTGTACATATGACTACTGAAGAAGCACATGCCCTTGCAAAAGAACATCATGTCAAAGTAGAACCACATATGACGTTTGGTCATATTTTGAATGCCTTCTTTGAAGAGTTCGTAGAGGAAACGTTGATTCAGCCAACCTTTGTCACTGGACATCCAGTTGAAATTTCTCCGCTTGCGAAGAAGAATGACGAAGATCCACGCTTTACGGATCGTTTTGAGCTCTTTATTGTAGCTCGCGAGCACGCTAATGCATTTAGTGAACTTAACGATCCAATTGATCAGCGTCAACGCTTCGAAGGACAAATGAAGGAACGCGAGCATGGTAATGATGAGGCGCATGAAATGGATGAGGACTTCCTGAATGCACTCGAGTACGGAATGCCGCCTACAGGTGGCTTAGGAATCGGCGTAGACCGTCTGGTTATGCTACTAACGAACGCTGCTTCGATCCGTGACGTACTTCTGTTCCCTCATATGAGAAACCGTCAGGAGTAGTTTATAGATACCGGTACTAGCAAAAAAGGAGCCCTTAGTGATGATATATCACTGAAGGGTTCCTTTTTTTTATTGATAACGGCATTCGCTACACTTTAAGGTATGCATAATGAATCCAAATGAATTTGAATGGTCCTTTGAATCATTTCAGAACTGACCTTATCCGGTCTGAGAATCGCATGAATCGCAAGTCCATCAATAAGCGCATAGAAGCGTTCAATCTCTATAGGTATATTTAATTCCGATTTTGCAAGACCTTTTTCAGTCAAGCCCTCCATAATATTAATAAATATAGCTCGGAGATCATCGTCGACTTCATTACGGTGACCTCGGAGGGAAGAATCCGACATAGATTTCACCACAAAAGCGAACCATACCTCCATTTCTAGTCGTTTTTCCTCATTGGTCGGTAGTATCTCTTGAACTAAGTTAGGGATGTCTATAATTAGATCCCCCGAAAAATTGATGTTCCTTATACGGCGGCCTACATTTTCAGACACGAGTTTCATGGAATACGCGAGTAATTCAGATTGTGTGGAAAAGTAGTGGCGCATCGAACCAACCGAAATTCCAGCTTCATCAGCTATATTTCGAACGGAGGCCTGTTCCATTCCATATTTACGAATGATTCTCCATGTGGCTTTTGCAACTTTTACTTTTTGCATTTCATGATCTACGATTTTTGGCATGTACTTATTATAACAGCTTGTTGATCTTTATAGTACGAGTGTATTATATTATTTATATCCAAATGTATTTATAAGATGGGAGATTTAAAATGATAGCTACGCTTATTATAGGTGGTGAGATTGCTTTTTGGATTCTGGTTGTAGCGGGTTTGTGTTCGAGGTATATCTTAGGTTGGAGAAAATTAGGTGCTTCGCTTCTTTTGATTACTCCCATTGTAGATTTATTGTTAATCATCTTTACAATTATTGATCTTCGGAGTGGCGTTAGAGCAGAATTCATTCACGGTCTAGCAGCAATCTATATTGGTGTAACCGTTGCGTATGGTCATCGCATGATAAAATGGGCAGACGAGAGATTTGCTTATCGGTTCGCTAATGGTAACAAACCGAAGCCCTCACCAAAGTATGGTGAACCTCATGCAAAGCATGAACGTCAGGGGTGGTATCGCCATGTGCTTGCTTGGTTCATTGGAATTATACTGTTAGGTTTAATGATACTTATAGTAGGTGATCCGCTACGTACTCAAAAGCTCAAGGATGTTGCTATATGGTGGGGAGGATATTGTTGTAATTGATTTTATAATCAGTTTTAGTTATACATTATGGCCGAAGCAGCGCAAACATTAGTTAACTGACTGCAGCATGGTATTTTAAATAAAGAGGATAATTGACAAGTTAATCTTGTAGCTTATTAAATAATCAAAAAATATAAAAAATGCTTGCATTCATTTTATACACATGGTATATTCTTATTCCGGCCAATTAATCCGGTTAACAAACAAGGATGACAAGCTTTGATAAAATGAATTGAAAAAATAAATTTTAAAAAAAGCTTGCATTAAACTGCCGAACATGATATATTATAAAAGTTGCCGCTGAGATAAACGAACGACAACGAAAGAGAAATTGATCTTTGAAAACTGAACAACGAGTGAGTAACGACTTTACTTGTAAAGTCGAAAAGCGAAGTGTTTTGGTTCATGCCTTCGGG
>NZ_BAVZ01000027.1 GCF_000576305.1 Paenibacillus pini JCM 16418
ATCATAACGCGGTTACGGATATATACATAGGATATATACATAAAATTATGGATTTAATGAAGGAGGGAATTTATATGAATATCAAGGTGAAGACGGGTTCAGATCGATTTAAAGAGGTGGCAACGGAACTACTTCAAGGCCGTACATTTGGTTTATTAACGAATCCAACAGGAGTGAATAGTCAGTTTGAGTCGACGATTAAAGTGTGTGCTTCACTAGAGGGTGCAAAGCTAACCGCCTTATTCGCATGTGAACACGGTATACGTGGAGAGCGCCAGGCAGGTGTGCGTTTTGGTGATGAAACAGACCCGGATCTAGGAATCCCGGTGTATAGTTTATATGGAGAAACGAAGAGACCGACGGAGGCGATGTTGACTGGACTGGACGCTGTCGTATTTGATATTCAAGACTTAGGTGTAAGGTTCTATACATACCTGAGCACACTGGTATATATGATGGAAGCCTGCGCCAAATTTGGGGTGCGAGTGATTGTACTGGACCGTCCGAATCCACTAGGGGGGTTACAGTGGGAAGGTGGCTTACTCCAAGACGGTTATCAGTCCATGGTAGGTGCATGGATTATGCCAGCACGCACTGGGCTAACCATTGGTGAATTTGCCCTCCTTGTTAGAGATCAGATGGAGACTTCCTGTGAAGTTAAGGTGGTACGTATGGAAGGGTGGACCCGTGATATGGAATATACGGATACTAAGCTTCCTTGGCTTCCTCCATCCCCAAACATGCCAAGCATGGATACGGTACGGATCTATGCTGGACATTGCTTAATTGAAGGAACGAACCTATCAGAAGGTCGGGGAACGACGAAACCGTTTGAACAAGTCGGAGCCCCATGGCTAAAAGCAGAGGAAACATGTAATGAGCTCAATAGCCTTCATTTGCCAGGAGCCTGGTTTCATCCCGTTACGTTCACACCAACCTTCTCCAAACATCAGGGAGACCTATGTCACGGTGTGATGACCTTCGTTACGGACCGAAAGGTATACCAATCTGCCATCGCGGGATTGCACTTATTATCGACGATTCAAAAACTTCATCCAGAAGAGTTCGAATGGCTTCCTCCATTTAAGGAAGGTTTACTATGCTTTATTGATTCACTCACTGGCAGTGACAAGATGCGTCTTACACTTCATAAAGATGGTGGACTCAATAGTATTTTGCAAGATTGGGAACAGACACACCAGCTATGGGAAGAAATACGCAAACCGTATCTCATATACGAAGCAGAGCAGAGAAACAGTCATGTCTTATAAAGCCGAGGCTGAAGCCAGAGTTCATATTTGACAATCCGAACGAAGCATATGAAACTTGAGATAAGTGAGAATGTTAATTCACGAGTAAAGGAGAGAGCATATGAATGGTGGATTAGTCAGATTGCGTGAAATTCTCGACGATATTACACCATCTGAACGTAAGGTGGCTGAATATATTATTAGCTATCCGCATCGAGTACTTGAGATGTCTGTGGCACAATTATCTGGTGAAAGTGGTGGTAGTCAGGCCGCAATCATTCGTTTATGTAAGTCGATGGGCATTAAGGGATATTCGGAGCTTAAACTGAAGGTTGCCGGTGATTTGAATCAGAATGAAGAACGTTATGAATACCGGGAGATTCGTTCTAACGACTCCATTGAGAGAATTATTAACACAGTCTCTGCAAATAATATTCAATCGATTCGAGATACAGTGACAATTCTTGACCCAGATACGGTAGAGCGGGCAGTAGATGCGCTTAGTAAGGCAAAGAGAATCTATTTCTATGGTCTAGGCGCTTCCAATTTGATTGCGCAGGATGCCCAGCATAAATTTCTGCGTATTAATAAGACAAGCCATTCGTTTACAGATCCGCATCTTGAGCTTTCGTCTGCTGTTATGCTTAGCCGGGATGATGTGGCAGTTGGGGTGTCCTATTCTGGTGAGACAAGTCATGTTATTGAATGCCTTAAGGAAGCAAGGCTTTGCGGAGCAAAGACGATCTCGATCACCAAGTATGGGAATAATTCCGTGGCATCGAATGCCGATTATCCGCTATACACTTCCTCAACGGAGAATGCGATTCGTAGCGGCGCGATGTCGTCACGTATGACTCAGCTTAACGTAATTGACATCCTCTATCTGGCTGTTGCCAGTCGAGAGTATGATAAATCCGTACTGTATCTGGAGAAAAGCCGTGATATTATTAACCGGATGACAGGCCGCTAAGTATTTTAGGAACGTTCTACAAAGGCAGTCCCCTTTTAAAGAGCAGCTAACAGCTTGCCAAAAGGGGACTGTTTGTTATGCATGGAACGCCCTGAGCTGGAATATATAGTGAAAGATAGCTTGAATCCGGGTTACCATGGGAGGGTGCCATTCATGAGTGGTCAAGTGCAGCATATTTTAATTGGAAGTCCAATTCGTCAGGATTACGAAGTGTTGGAGAAGTTTTTAACCTCCCTCCGTCAATTACAGCTGGAGGGGCTTGAGCTTTCCTATTTTTTTGTGAATGACAACAATGATCCTCGTGCCAGCGAGTTGCTTATAGCTTTTGGAGAATCTATGGGTGAACGTGCCCTTATTCAAGATGCTGGAAGGCAGGATACATATATACGTAATGAAACGACTCACTACTGGAACGATGCCTTGATCTGGAGGGTAGCGGAGTTCAAGAATATGATGATCCAACATGCCTTGACTCTGGAATGCGATTACTTATTTCTTATCGACTCGGATGTATTGATACATCCTCAAACGCTACAGCATCTTGTGGCAGCACAAAAAGGAATCGTATCTGAAATCTTCTGGACACGTTGGCAACCGGACTCAGCTCCGCAGCCCCAGGTCTGGCTCAGGGATCAATATACGCAGTGGGAGCAGCGGCCTGGAGAACAGCTGGATGATGCGCAGATTTTAGAGAGATATGAGCAGTTTATTAATCGAATGTGGGAGCCGGGTTTGTATGAAGTAGGAGGTCTGGGCGCGTGTACATTGATCAGTCGGGAGGCGCTACTTAAAGGTGTCAATTTCAGATTCATGCACAATTTATCCTTTTGGGGCGAGGATCGTCATTTCTGCATTCGAGCGGCTGCGCTGGATATACCCCTATTTGTCGATACGCACTATCCTGCCTACCATATTTATAGAGCTACGGATCTTGCTGGAGCAGATCAGTTTTTGCAGAATACATCAGGCCTAAAGAGTAATCTGACATCAACCTTGGGTGCACAGGATATCGACAATGAGGCTCCTCTAACGGTTGTTTCACCAGAGACACATGTCACGATCATCCAACCTGAGAAACCACGGCCTGCAAGAAAACGCCCTTCACTCACCTTGTCGATGGTGGTTAAGAACGAAGCAGATCGTTATTTACGGGAGGCGCTTGAAGCGCATGTTGCTTATATAGATCAAGCTGTCATTATTGACGATGGTAGTAGTGATAATACCTTAGAAGTATGTTTGCATGCTCTACGAAGTGTTCCAGTTCGGCTTATTCGCAATGGCGAGTCTCGGTTTCATAATGAAGTAGAGCTGCGAAAGCAGCAGTGGAGGGAAACGCTGGAGGTTCAACCAGAATGGATTCTCAATTTGGATGCTGATGAAATCTTCGAGAACCGTTTTGCAGAAGATATTGATGCGATGTTGAACCGCACTGACGTAGATGTATTCTGTTTCCGGCTCTATGATTTCTGGGATCGGACCCATTATAGAGAGGATGCATTCTGGCAGTCCCATCTTCATTATCGGCCATTTCTGATTCGTTATAGGGAGGATTTTGAGTATCAGTGGAAAGAAACACCTCAACACTGCGGACGATTACCAGCCAATATATTTGAGTTGCCACATGTACTTTCACCTTTGAGACTGAAACATTTGGGCTGGGCAAATGTAGTACACCGTATGGAAAAGCAGCTCCGGTACATGCAATTGGATCCTGAAGGTCGATATGGATGGAAAGAACAATATGATTCCATTCTGGATGAGCATCCAAATGTAGTGGAATGGAAAGAAGTAGACGATTAAACGAGGCATAGTGCACCCTCTCCTCGCGAATTCATTTACGGTTTTCTTTATAAAACCGTGGAGAAACACCCATGACCTCTTTGAACATTTTGGAGAATAAAAAAGGATCAGTGTATCCGACGGATCGGGCGATATCGCTTACTGAAAGCTCGGGCTCTTTTAACAGGGAGGCTGCACGATTCATACGGTATTCTAGCAGAAATCGTTGTAAGGAAACACCATATTGAGACTTGAATAAACCAGAGAGGTAGGTTCGGTTCAGGCCAACTGAGCGAGCAATTTCCAGTACGGAAATTTTCTGACTAAAGTTATTCTCAATAAAATCAGTTGCCTGTGAGAGATACGCTTCTTTACTGAATGTGGATGTTGTCTTCTCTGAAGAGGCTGGTGAGCATCGAATGAGTTCAGCTATTGTTCGGTACAGAATACCCTGACTGAGTACATCAGCATGAGGCTGATCATAACTCTCTGCCAGTTCCCTAAAGAAGCTCGTCATTATTTCACTATCACTAGCCTCATATAAAGGATGAGCCGCAGACAGCGACGCACGGTACAGAAGCGATTTGGCGAGCAGGCCACGAAAACCAACCCATGAATACGTCCAAGGATCAGAGGCATCGGCTTCGTAATGCACAAGCGTATCAGGAAAAATCACAAATCCTTGGCCAGCACTTCGTACGCAGGGTTGTCCATTTAGAAAAAAGGTCCCTTTACCACTGTGGATGAAATGAAGAATATAGCTGTCGCGTAGTCCCGGCCCCCAGGAATGGCATGGTAGACACTCTTCCTTACCAAAGAACTGCAAATGTAGATCCAGATGACCCCCCTGAAGTGCTGGAATGGTGTAACTCACTTGAATAGGCGACATGCAATAGCCCCTTTCTTCAACATCGCTAATAATTCATAACATTATAACATGTAAAATAGTCTTAATTAAGCTATAAACAACTACATATATGGGATTATGACATGTTATACATGATTTAATCTATGTTCTTGGAAGGCGTTCGTCATTATAGTTAGGGTAGATCTTGATTACGTACAATCTATTCTAATGGAGGCGATTTCGCTTATGTCTAAAATTACATTTATCGGTGCAGGTAGCACTGTTTTTGTCAAAAATGTCCTTGGGGATGTCATGTCCACGCCTGCACTTCAATCCTTCGAACTAGCCCTCTTCGATATTGATCCAGAGCGTCTTGCTGATTCAGAAAGACTATTAAATAGTATTAAAGAAACGCTAGGTAGCACTTGCGTGATCAAAGCCTATACCGATCGCAAAGAAGCGTTAAAAGGCGCTAAATATGTGATTAACGCGATCCAAGTAGGCGGGTACGATCCTTGTACGATTACCGATTTCGAAATTCCGAAGACATATGGATTACGTCAAACGATTGCTGACTCGCTCGGCATTGGCGGGATATTCCGCAACTTGCGCACGATTCCAGTCATGCTTGAATTTGCCGAGGATATGAAGGAAGTGTGCCCAGACGCATGGTTCTTGAACTATACCAATCCAATGGCGGTTCTGACGAATGTAATGAACACCGTCGGTAGTATCAAAACAGTGGGACTTTGCCACAGTGTGCAGCACTGTGTTTCGGAGCTGTTCAATGCGCTTGACATGGATCAGACAGGGGTGGAATCCAAGATAGCTGGGATCAATCACATGGCGTGGTTGCTTGAAGTGAAGAAAGACGGAGTTGACCTGTATCCGGAGATCAAGCGGCGGGCGGCCGAGAAACAAAAAGAGAAGCATCATGATATGGTGCGTTTTGAGCTGATGCTTCGCTTTGGTTATTATGTAACGGAGTCTTCCGAGCACAATGCGGAATACCATCCTTATTTCATCAAACGTAACTATCCTGAATTAATCGAGCAATATAACATTCCGCTAGATGAGTATCCGCGCCGCTGCGTCCATCAGATCGAAAGCTGGAAAGAGATGAAGGAGAAGCTGTTCGCAAGTGAGAGCATTGAGCACACTCGGTCTAAGGAATATGCATCGTATATTATTGAGGCGATGGAGACAAATGTACCGTTCAAAATAGGCGGTAATGTCATGAACACCGGTCTTATTACGAATCTGCCTAGAGAAGCTTGCGTAGAAGTGCCTTGTCTTGTAGATTCATCGGGTGTAACGCCAACATTTGTAGGTGATCTTCCGCCGCAGCTAGCTGGACTCAATCGTACGAATATCAATACGCAGCTATTAACGATTGAAGCGGCCATTACGGGTAAAAAAGAGCATATTTATCACGCGGCTATGCTAGATCCGCATACCTCAGCTGAGCTGTCTATCGAAGATATTTACGCTTTATGTGATGATATGATCGAAGCGCATGGCAAATGGCTTCCGACATTTGAATAATATGTAGCATGAGCTTTTTGGCTGGTGGTAAGAAAAGGATGACCCAATAAGGTTATCCTTTTTTATCATTTTGGCTTGATAATGTTTAGATTCTACTGAATAATAGATAGGCTATGTATTTGCTGACAGAAGAAAGGTTGAACAACACCACATGAACTCATCACCATCTATTCACAAGAAAACAAGGGTTAAAGAACCGTTTCCCATATCGATCTTATCTCTGACTGTAGGCTCCTTTGCCATTGGGATGACCGAATTTGTTATTATGGGTCTACTTCCCAATGTTGCAGATGATCTACATGTAAGCATCTCAACAGCAGGGCAATTGATTACGAGCTATGCAATGGGAGTAGCTATTGGGGCTCCAATCCTCACTGTGCTAACCCACAAGCTTCCACAAAAAATGCTTCTTTGTCTGCTCATGGTTCTATTTATTCTAGGTAATGGACTCTCCGTTATTGCTCCTACCTATGAAGTTTTAATGGTAGCGCGCATTCTTACATCTTTAACACATGGTACGTTCTTTGGTGTAGGAGCGGTGATCGCCTCCAATCTGGTACGACCAGAAAAACGTGCAGGCGCCGTATCGATCATGATGGCTGGCTTAACGATTGCGAACATTCTTGGTGTACCTTTGGGGACCTTTATTGGACAGAATTTCGGCTGGAGGGCTTCCTTTGGTGCGATTATGATTATGGGCTTGGTAGCATTAATAGGAATTATTATATTTATTCCGAAGATTGGTAAAACCAAACCTGCTAGTATCGTACAGCAGTTCGCTGCTCTGATTCATCCAAGGCTGCTAGTCATGCTTTTGATCTGCGTATTGGGTAATGCGAGTCTGTTCACTGTCTTCACTTATATCGCTCCGTTACTTGAACAAATTACAGGGTTTACTGAACATAGTGTCACTTGGATTCTTGTTATATTTGGCTTCGGTGTAACGATAGGAAATATCGTCGGCGGGAAGCTGGCAGACTGGAAGCTTATGCCCTCCATATTGGGCGCTTTTCTGACGGTGTGTGTTCTCCTTGCTATCTTTACCTTCACGGTTCGCAGTCCGATAGCGGCAGTCATCACTATTTTCTTATGGGGAGCCGCATCCTTTGCCGTTATGCCTGGCCTGCAAGTGCGGATCATGAGCTTAGCTACAGCAGCACCTGCACTAGCGTCTACTTCAAGTCACTCAGCGGGGAACTTGGGCAATGCATCCGGAGCATTCATTGGCGGCTGGGTCATTACACAAATGGGGCTATCATCCCTTCCATGGGTTGGGGCCATCCTCGTCGCAGCAGCACTCATCATTGGTATTCTTGCTTATAGTCTAGAGCGGAAGAAGGGCACTCTATAATTGAAAAGCACCGAGATGGCAGTTTATTGACTGCTGCTCGGTGCTTTTTTTGAATACTGTTGCTTCACATACTCTTCTGGTGTAATACCAACAATCGATTTAAAGTCGCGACTGAAATGCGATTGGTCATAATACCCTAGTTCTGTCGATAGCGAAGCAAGGTCGTGATAGTGATTGTAATCAAGTGTTTCAGCTGCGTTCTGGATACGGTAGAGCTTTATTACCCACTTGGGATGCACACCAATATATTGATTGAAAAGCCGCTGTAATGCTCTTTGATGAAGTCCTGTAAACTCGCAAATATGCTCGACTTTGGTAATTTCTCGATCATGTTCAATACGCTCCATCCACGGCTGGAGCTGGGCTACGATTGAATCAGGTTCAGGTAATTTAAATCGGAGAATAGACTCCGTATACTTGATAATAGAGTCGACGTTTGGCTGAGCGAAGATCACTGCCTCCAAGAATTCCGCATCTATACCCAAGACATCTGTAGGATGAATGGATTGACTAGTGATCTGTGAAACAGGCCATTGCACAAAGGGATAAAATCCACCTGGTTTAAATTTTGCCCCAAATATGAATCCGCGGCCTTCAAGCGCATGAGCAGATTTTTGCTTAGCGACCCCAGAAATGGCTGTCCGTCCTCGTTCTACAATGAGGTTGATGCAAGGATTGGGAACAAGCTCTTGAGTAAAAGTCTCATTTGGTGCTAGATCCCAGCTTACAATCCAGAAATGCTTCACGAAAGGCTGCAAATCTGGAGAGGGTAGGTGCCGGGCAAGATCAAATTTTCTCTGACCATGCTGTAGATTTAGCACACCCATACTAGGTTTATGAACATGTGGATTCATTGACTCGTGCTCCTTACCTTAATACTTTAATTATTGTCGCGTTTTTACAATACTTGCATGAAAGTGATTTATATAATAAGTCATATGACGCTAGGAAAAGCGTTGTAAACAGTGAAGTGAGACAAGTGAAACATGATAAGGAGCGAATATGGATGGAACTGAAGTATGAATTTTATATTGGTGCAACACCAAAGCGAGTGTGGGATATCTTAGTGACACCTGAGGGAACACGCCAGATATTTTTTGGATCTATTCTTGATTCGACATTTGAAGAAGGAGCTCCTTTTCAATATGTGGGGCCAGGTAATGACGGGGACGAGACAGTTCAGGTCTATGGGAAGATTCTGAAGTACAAAGAACAAGAATTACTGAGCTTTTTGGAACACCCAGGTCCTTCATATCATCAGAATCATGAAGAACTGGAGTCAAGACTTACGATGAAGCTTGAGGTCGTTGGCGATTGCACGAAGCTGACGCTTATAAATGATCAGTGGTCTGAGAATCATCCTTCCATAGAAAGCACTAAACAGAACTGGTGGATGATCCTTAGCAATATTAAGACGCTGGCTGAGACGGGGAAGATATTAGATTTTGGTTGGTAGAAAAGTAGATGTAGTTAAATCTTCTGCTCGCTCCACATTCACTTTAATCTTAGAGAAATGCACCGACATCGGTGCATTTTTTACGTTATATGGTAGTGAACCTGATCAAAGCATAGAAGCACTTAAGGAGGATAGAAAGAAGGCTGTTATGAGTTTCGATACATATTCATTCCTTCCCATGAGTTATTTAATAACAATAATATCATTTTCTTCTATATTAAAGATGGCGAAATATGAAATCACTACTTATTGAAGGGATTTATATCATAATTTGCTACTCTCTTGGAGCAGAAACGTATGAGCTTGAAAGAGAGATTTTCAATTTTCACTATAACCATAATTGATAATGATAATATTTCTCAATTAGTATTGTATTCAGGCTGGGCGCATGTTACTATGGTTTACATGTGATAGTGAGAATCAATTTCAATTAGACATTAGGGGGAGCACCAATGATGAAGGCAGTATCTCGCAAGTGGGGTTTATATGTAGGTCTTATTTTGTTAGTTGCAACGGTAGGATGCAGCAACGAGACTAAATCGGCATCAACAACAGATTCTCAAGGAAGTACAACTACGAAGGAAGCTGAGCCTGTTAAGACGGACTCAACAACCTTTAAAATAGATGAAACAAAGGCGGCTGAGCTTCAGGGTCAGTTTAAAGAAACACCAGCTAAAGTAGCCGTAGCTTCTGTAGCAATTGCAGAAATTTTAGATGTTCTTGATGTTAAGCCTGTAGGAGTTCCAACATCGACAGTTGCTTTGCCGGAGAGCTTTAAAGATATTCCTAAAATTGGATCGGCTCTTAAACCGGATATCGAGCAAGTAACGAAGCTACAACCTGACGTAGTCATCGGACCTGAATCTATTAAGGATAGCTTAGAGAAACAGTTCAAACCAGCTTCACTGAAAACGGCTTATGTACCTTCAGATTCATTAGAAGAATTGAAGACTTCCACCATTGTTCTTAGCCGAGTGTTTAAGCAGGAACAGAAAGCGAATGATTTCATTGCAGAGCTTGAGAAACAAGAGAGTGATGCTGTGAGTCAAGCGAAAGGGAAGACGGCTCCAAAAGTTATGATATTGTTTGGTTCTGCAGAATCCTTTATGATGATGAATGAGAATACATTCGCTGGTAGTATTGCTAAGAAGCTAGGTGCATCGAATGTGGTTACGGATGTATTGAAATCAGAAGAAACGTATCTTCCTCTTAATATGGAGAATGTAGTTACAGCAAATCCAGACGTGATTTTACTCGTATCCCATGGTGATCCAGATGCTGCTATCAAGCAATTTGAAGCAGACGTGAAGAAGAATGGTGCTTGGGATAAGCTAAACGCCTTTAAGAATAAGCGTGTGCAAGCACTCGATTATAATCTCTTTGGTGTAGCGTCTGTTGTCAAAGCATCGGATGCATACAAAGAAATGTTAGGTCTTTTATATCCATAATAAAAATGACATCATGTTCGTTGAACTGAACTGGAGGAAGGCAAGTGTTAGAACCTAAGAAGACGAAGCGATTCACCATTGGAATTACATTTATCCTACTTGCCGTCGTCATGGTATTATCCATCGGGCTCGGAAGTGTACGATTTTCACCCGTTGAGATCATTACGGCACTGACAGGTCGGGGCGGTGAAGTGTCAGACACCATCCTATGGGATATTCGTATTCCGAGAGTGCTACTAGCCGTCATCATAGGCGCTAATCTGGCCATATCAGGCGCATTACTACAAGCAGTTATGCATAATCCATTGGCTGACCCCGGACTTACCGGGTTTCCAGTGGGGCATCGGTATCGGTGCTGTTCATTCTGCTGGTTGTGCCTAATTACTCTTCCTTTATTCCGCTAGCAGCCATCATTGGTGGTGGCGTTGCGGCAGCTATGGTGTATGCATTAGCTTGGAAAAGGCGAGGGATTGCTCCGCTTCGAGTTATTTTATCAGGTGTGGCGGTAAACTCCATATTTGGTGGGGTCATTGGGCTGATGTCGATCTTGTACAGCGATAAGCTTCCGGGTGCATTGCAGTGGCTAAACGGCAGTATGTCCGGTAAGGGCATAGGGGATGTAGGTGTCATTCTCCCTTATTCCATTATTGGATGGATTGCAGCTCTGTTCTGTATCCGGCAAGCTAATATTTTGCGTCTTGGGGAGCAAGCAGCACTTAACCTAGGTCAGAATTTGAATCGAATTCGGATTATTTTGTCATTTATTGCTGTCTTCTTGGCAGCTGTTTCCGTTTCGACGGTGGGTATGATTGGTTTTGTGGGTCTTGTTGTTCCGCATATGGCACGGATGATGGTCGGTTCTGATTATCGTAAGATGCTGCCAATGAGCATTGGACTTGGTGCGATTGTACTACTTATTGCTGATACTGCAGGGAGAACGTTCTTTGCGCCACTGGATATCCCCGCTGGGATTGTCATGGCCATTGTAGGCGGACCCTATTTTCTATACTTGATGAGAAAAGGTGATATTTAACATGCTGGAAGCTGAAGCCTTAACGATTAGCTATGACGGGAAGCAGATTGTGAATGAATTTAATCTTCACGTTCGGGAGGGTGAAATTGTCTCCATTATCGGGCCTAACGGCTCCGGAAAATCGACCTTGCTGAAGGGCATCTCTAGGCTTATTCCTTGTGAAAGCGGTCGTGTATGCATTGCCGGACAAGAGCTTCAATCCATGCAAAATAAACAAATATCCCAGTTGATGTGCATTTTATGTCAATCGAATCAGACGCCAGCTGATATGACGGTAGAGGAGCTCGTATCTTACGGGCGATTCCCTCACAAGAAGTGGTATGAACGTTTAACTGCCGATGATTATGAGATCGTGGATTGGGCGATAGAAAAGACAGGTCTACATGATTTTCGTAAAAGACTGGTGATTTCCCTCTCTGGAGGAGAAGCGCAGCGGGCATGGATCGCCATGGCACTGGCCCAGCGGCCGAAGGTGCTTTTACTCGATGAACCAACCACCTACCTAGACATTGCCCACCAGCTAGAAGTGCTCGAACTGGTGAAGTCTGTTAATAAGGAGCTTGGGATTACCGTCGTTATGGTGCTGCATGATCTCAATCAAGCGAGTGCATATAGCGATAGTATCTGTGTAATCCAAAAGGGTAATTTGGCCTTCACGGGTACACCGAGTGATGTACTAACAGAGGGTATGATTCGTGATGTATACGGTGTGGAAGCAGAGGTTCAATATGTGGATAATCATACATATCCGCGCATTCACCCGATTAAGAAAGCTACGCAGCTCGTTGCTGCTCACTAACACTTGGAGGTATTTACATTGAAACCAATCGATACAGAAAAGGTAAAGAAGCAGTATGTAGAGTTTATGGAAGAACGAAAGACGCTGATTATCAGCACAATTGATGATCAAGGCACTCCTTTTATCAGCTACGCGCCATTTGTGAAAAAGGATGAGAAACTATATATCTACATCAGCCAAATTTCTGATCATTACCGGTATGTGGAGAATAATGAGCGTATTAATGTCATGCTGATTGCCGATGAGACGGCAACACCGAACACCTTTGCGCGTGAACGTGCTCGCTGGGTTTGCTCCTCTACCAATTTGGGCAACGAAGGCAATGAAGACGTGTTTGAGCTGTTTAATGTGAAATTTGGCGAGAAGATGATGACGATGCTGCGCGGACTCGATTTTTCATTATTCGAGCTTACGCCATTTGAAGGCCGTTATGTCATTGGATTTGGTCAGGCATTTGATGTGAATCTTTCCGGTGACCGGTTTGAGCATGTTGTCATTGATAAGAAGTCTAAATAATAAAATAACATGAAGAGGGGCAAGTCTGATGTCATTTGAATCGGTTTACCCGATCTATAGAACGGCGCGGGACAGTTTCCAGAAATCTGCTCAGAGTTTAACAGAAGAAGATTTTACGCTTAAGCTCTCATCCAATACATCCTCGATTGGTTTCATGGTTCGCCATAATGCTGAGGTAGAGTATATGTTCGCGGAATGGTTTTTTAATAAAAGCAAACCGGAGGACGTTACTTTTATTACGAATGGCCCTGAGAAGGATGGAGATTCATTCGGTACGCTTGAGGAGAATCTGGCATTTAGTCAAGCAGCAGATCAATTCCTAACAGAAGCGATGCGGGAACTGCCTGTAGAGGCATGGGATGAGCCTGTTAAATCTCCAATGGGACTATCTACCCCTCGCCAAGCGGTTGGGCGCGTGCTGTATCACTGTGGTTTACATGCAGGCCAAATATCGTTAATACGCAAAGTAGCTAAGGCTTCACTATAGCTTCAAATTATCCTATCCGCTCTTCCTCTGGTATAATACCTTGGATGAGTAGGTAGGATATTTTTTTGTGAACAAGAAGGAGAGAACATACATGGGAGTAACAGCACAGCAGGTAGCTGAATGGATGGTCGAAGAAATTAAATTTAAAGGTACACTGTATCAAACAGTTGCCATTGAATATGTGAAATCTCATTTTGGTAAGGATTTTGTATTTGTAAACGAGAACGGAAATGAATCACTCGAAAAAGAAGTGAAGAAAGCATTTCGTAAACTGCACGGCGGCCGAATTGCATGGGATCGAGATGCATTTATGTGGGCCTGGACATAGTGTGGTTTGCATCCTTTTAAATGATGTTTTTATCCGCAGTTGATTTGACATGCGGATAGAGCGGAGGGTCGGAGGGATTCTGGAGAAACGTCAGTGGTCGCCTTTAAAGTCCAATTTTAACCGCTAATCATTTTATAAAGAAATTGGACTTTAACAGCGATCGCAAGAACCCTTCGACCCCGTAGCGGCTTATTAACAATAGGATAACTCTTAATTTGATAATGAGCCTATTAATTAAATGAAAAAATATATAGCGATTCACAAATAGTGTAGCGATTTTGTTTTAATCAATCACTGAATATTATGCAAATTTTGATGAAATTTGTATAAGTACAGGTCTTAAGATTCATTCTTTCAAATTTGATTTACAAAAATTTATGAATCATATACAGTATATATGTAAGCGCTTTAAGTTTAAGCGCTTTAATTTAATAAAGGAGGGATATAAAGATCAGCGGACAGGTGAGTATGGATGGTCAGGAGATGAATGTTTCTAGTATTCAAAAAATTGATATTAAAGGAGCGTACGTTGATGAGTAGAAATAAGAAGTTTAGCTTTAACAGCAAAGCTGTAATGTTATGCTGTCTCGCTTTTCTTATGGTCCCATCCGGTTTGGCGTTCGCAGCACCCAATAAATCATTTCCTCAACATACGACCTACACCAGCGGTTCAATCAAGCCAAGTAATGTGACTCAAACGACGATGGATAATTCAGTTCAAACGAAATGGGACAGCTGGAAGGCGGCTTATCTGAAGCCTGCTGGAACCGGCAAATACTATGTGAAGTACCAGTCTGATGGAAGCACGGTTTCTGAAGCACATGGGTATGGTATGTTAGCTACGGTAATCATGGCTGGATATGACAGCAGTGCACAGACCTATTTTGATGGACTTTATAAATATTATCAGGCTCATCCAAGCGACAACAATGCGTATTTGATGGCTTGGAAACAGAATAGCAGCTTCCAGAACGTTGAAGGTGCAGACTCTGCAACGGATGGTGATATGGATATTGCCTACTCACTTCTACTTGCTGATCGGCAGTGGGGAAGTGCAGGAACAATTAACTATCTGCAAGCAGCTAAGAATATTATTAATGCGATCATGCAGAATGATGTGAATCAGTCGAAATGGACGCTACGCCTTGGTGACTGGGCAACCGATGGTGCTTTTGATACAGCTACGCGCCCCTCAGACTTCATGCTAAACCATCTAAAAGCATTTCAACAAGCAACAGGGGATACCAAGTGGAATAACGTCATCGACAAAACGTATACCATTATTAATTCCATTTATACGGGTTACAGTTCAACAACAGGTTTGCTTCCTGACTTTGTTGTCTTGAATGGGTCTACGTACAAACCTGCACCTGCCAATTTCCTTGAAGATGTGAGTGACAGTTACTATGGTTATAATTCTTGCCGCATCCCTTGGAGAATTACGACAGACTATCTCATGACAGGTGATAATCGTGCGTTGCCACAGCTAACTCAGCTGAATACATGGATTAAAGGTAAAGTAAACAGTAATCCGAGTAGCGTCAAAGATGGCTATAAGCTGAACGGTACGGTAACAGGTTCGGGTGGCAGTGGTGCTTTCTATTCTCCTTTTGGCGTAAGTGCAATGACGAATTCTTCGAACCAAACGTGGCTGAACTCTGTGTGGACAAAAACAGCGAATAGCTCAAGTGAAGGCTACTATGAAGATAGTATCAAGTTGTTCTCCATGATCGTGATGTCCGGTAACTGGTGGACGTATTAAGAGCCTACTTGGAGCGGTTACATCTGCTTATATAGGCGGATCGCAATAAAATCGTAAATATTAAAAGGCAGGCCAAGAGGTTTCCTCTTGTTCCTGCCTTTTTTGTCATACATTTAGGTGGTTGTAATCAGATTATCATCCGTATCTTCCACTACTGAAGCCTCGCCCTGCCACAGTAGCTGCATTTCGGGGCTGGTCGCCAGCAGATCGGATAATGTGCCTTCTGCTTCAATTCGGCCATCTTTCATGACGATGATATGGTCAGCCTGCGCAAGAGCAGCCCTGCGGTGGGACACGGCAATGCAAGTGACATCACTCTCCTTGAAGAGACGTTCCCAGAGCTGTTTCTCCGTCTCAACGTCCAGTGCACTCGATAGGTCGTCGAAGATGAACAGATCCGACTCTGTCATCATCATTCTTGCTGTAGCAGCGCGCTGGATTTGACCACCCGATAGCATGACGCCTCTTGGGCCAACCAAGGTGTCCAGACCTTTCTCCAGATCCTCAATATCCTTTTCCATAACAGCCAAATGGATGGCACTCGCAAGCTTATCTTCACTAGGCGGGCTCCCCTGAATAATATTATCCCGAAGTGAATCACTGAATAGCCTTGGGACTTGGGGCGTATAAGCTGCCCTTGGCGGTACGAGAAATGCAGCCGGTTCTATCTTATTACCGTTCCAGTGAACAGAACCGCCCGTTGCGGGCAGTAATCCAAGCATCGATCGCACCAGCGTAGATTTTCCGGAGCCGATTCGGCCCGTAATGACGACGAATTTTCCTCGTTCTATCGCGAAGCTTACATCTGTAATGCCGTTCTCGGAGTTCGGATAGGAATAGGAAAGTCCTTTGATTTCTAGTGCTTGCAGCTTCTCTTTGGGATCCTTTTCGATGACGGGCGGCTCTGGAGGTTCACCGTAAAGATGGGTTTCACTGAATTCCATAATCCGGTTCTGCTCGCCGGGACGGAAGAGTATGCTCATTCGGTCGAGGGACACCTTTAAACGTTTATGCTGAAACACCATGTATCCGAACAGTGAAATACTGAAGCCAATATTTGATAAATAAGAGGTGAAGAGTGCAAAATCACCAACGGTGAAGCGGCCTGTTTTCATGGCAGAGGCGCACATCAGCAGAATAATCCCTGTACATATACTTAACACATGCTGATTAAGCGAGCGCATCCACTGCTTGAACAGATTATCCTTCAGCGCCGCTTGCCGACGCGATTCGTTCAGCTGTATAAACCGCTGATGGACATGCTCTTCTGCCTGGCCCAGTTTAAGAGCTTGCACAGCTCCAAAGGATTCAGCGATGAAGCTGGTGATTCTTCCCGTCGCTTCACGGTTCTGCTGTCCGTAACGTCTTGCACGATTACCTGAGAGATTGTTAAGCAACGTAACCGCAAGTAGCGGAAGAAGGGCGACAAGAGTAATTTGCCAATTGATTCTGGCCATGATAATAAGAGAGATAATTGCAAAAGCAAGTCGTCCCCAGAAATCAACCCAGGATTCCACGTATTCGACAACCTCATCCACGTCCTCACGGAATCTGCTTACCGCTTCCCCCGGAGATGCAGGGAGGTTGCGGCCAGGCCAACGCATAATACCTTTGAGCATATTCGTACGAAGAATCGCCTGAATGTCGTAAATGTAAGTGACCCATTTAAAGAAGGCCCAGAAAAAGAGACCTACCCGCGCCACTCTGACAAGTGCGATGAAAATCAGCGGGATAGCGAGCCACAAGTAGTTATGCGACTGGCTCGTCGCTCGGTCGAAGAACCACTGCATCCCTAGTCCAAGGAGCAGCGGCAAGGAGTGAAACAGGCCCCACAGCAGGCCGTTAATCATAAATAGAGATATGTTGTAGGTGAAAAGGCGTTTTACAAATTGAGATACGGTCATGCTAAATCCTCCTCTCTGCCTGTAATCAGGAGCTGAGCGTAATGGGAGGAAGGATCTTTAGCCAATACCTCCCTGTCGCCAAATTCAAGAATTTTTCCATCTCCAAGCACCATAATGTGATCTACCTGCTCTAGTGTGGCTAGGCGGTGTGCGATTATAACGCCCGTGCATTTCATCATGAGCTGATCTACGGCCGATTGTAGCATGGCTCGGTAGCTGCATCGAGGCGCGAGGAAGGCTCATCTAAGATAACCAGACTCGGCTCGGTCAGGAATACCCGTGTCAAGGCGAATAGCTGAGCCTCGCCGGCGGACAGCGAAGCACCGCCTGCTTTCAGATGAGTATCCAAACCTTCAGGCAGCGAATCAATCCATTGCTTCAGTCCGAGTCTATCCGTTGTTTCCAGAATATATGCGTCTGAAATGTTGCCGTCAAACAATGTCAGATTATCACGGAGAGAGCCGTCAAATAGCTGCACATCCTGCGTTACCATACCTACTCTGCGGTATAATGCTTCAAGCTTCAGTTCTTGGATATCTGTACCTCCGACTCTGATGACACCGCTATTGATGTTGTATAACCTTAGCAGGACGCGGCTAAGACTGGATTTACCGCTGCCGGTACGGCCGATAATACCCAGTCGTTCACCGGGACATATCGTAAAGGTAATGTCTTGAAGTACTGGCTTATCCGGGTTGTAGCTGAAGTGAACATGGTCAAATTCCAAACCGAGCGCTCCTTCAGGTAGCATCGATTCGCTTCCTTCAATAATTTCGCTGCGGTTTGCCAGCAGCTCTTGGGAGCGCATCATGCCAGATTTGGCTTTTTGGAATTCCTGTACCTGATCACCTAGTTGTTCGATTGGATCGTTCAGCATTTGTGTGTACTGGTAGATGAGGAAGAGTGTGCCCAAAGTGATTTGATTAGCCAAATAATAGTGAACGCCAAGCAGCAGTACGACCGTTACGGCAATAGCGAAGAGGACTACAGTCGTATTCCACGGAATGACTCGCAGCATCCACGCTTTGCGTCCTTTCACAAAGACGGTGCGCATGGCACGGTGGAAACGGTTCATAACATATGGCACATTGCCATTCGCCTGAACATCTTCAATGCCAGCAATACGTTCCTCAATAAAACCGAACAGGGCGGCGCTAGCACCGCGCTCGTCTTTGGACGATTTGACGCCCAAATCGCGGATGAATACCATGGCGCCAATGGAGGCGAGTGTAAATAAGGTCATTACCGTGGCAATCGGCCAGTTAATCGTAAACATGAAGCTAAGGATACCTGCGAGGAGGACAAAGCTTCCGATGACCTTAATGATAAACATGGCGAAAAAGTTCGACATGTTGGTCACGTCACCGTCGATACGCTCGATCATCTCACCGGGCGTTTTCAAATTGTGGAAGCGCATATCCAGACGAAGGCAGTGCTTCAGTAGATCGCCGCGAAGCTGATTGGTGGCACGCCAAGATACGTCATTTCCCAAATAGCTGATAGCCACAGTCAAGATTTGATTGAAAACAGCAAGAACAAGATAGAAGCAGGCAAGCACGAATAGACTGGAAATTATACCGTTATCCGCGGCAGTGTCGATAAAACGCTGGACAATCTGCGGATTCACGAGTTGTGTAGCGGTTGATGCGAGGAGCAGAAGTAACAAAATGAGCAGCCGGCCCTTAACCGGAAGCAGATACCTGAGTAGCCATGACATGGATGGCTTTTTAGTTTGTTGATGCATGTGAAGACCCCCAATTCCAAACCAGACATTATGTATTGTTGAGCTTGATATATCTCGTCTCGCGACCCAGCTGATTCCATTTAATTGACCAGGTGCAAATAATATCCATCATACAATAATATGGAAGTGTTTCAAGATAAAGTTTATCTAAAGAAAAACTTTATCTTGGTACGGACCGTCATCGGAAGGCAATCCGTAACCGCAGCCAGCGCTACATGAAATAGGCTATATCCTTTCTATTCAATTCATATTCAGTTCATAAATTGAAGTTAATCTTTAGTGGTCCCCTTTATTCTGCATGATCGATGGTACACTTGGTATTTTCTTTATTGATTTTGTCCAAGAAAGTAGAACGACGGCGCAGATAGGTTCGATGATAATTAATCTAGCCTCAAATGTTTCTATGCGGCGCAATGATTTCGATTCAGCATTTCGTAGGTATTCTTATGTTTTTGGCGAAAATGATGCCCTTGACATACTGTATCGGCCTAGCATGGGCTGACTTCTATGCGGAAACTCCAATGTGCAGTAAAATCGTAATACACAATCCATTATCTGATTTAATCGTTATGGCGGGATTCTTCTTGGTGTTTCAATTATTGGAGCGCTTATGTTTACGAAGTTGGAGCGGAATCGTTAATTGTAATTAAAATAGATGCAAAAAAGGAGTGTGCCTCATGCCTATTATTCTCATTGTTGATGATGATCCACATATCCGTGAACTGGTACGCCACGTGCTGAAGTCTGAAGGCTTCAGCACGACGGAGGCCTCGAACGGGCACGAAGCACTGCATGTACTGGAGACGGTTAAAGCTGATCTAGTTATACTGGACATCATGATGCCAGGTATGGATGGGTGGGAGCTGTGCCGCGAGTTGTCTGAGCACTATGAGGATCTACCTTTATTGATGTTAACAGCGAAGGGGGAGACCGCACAAAAGGTCAGGGGCTTCGAGCTGGGAACAGATGATTATCTGGTGAAGCCCTTTGATCCACTGGAGCTCGTTGTCCGGGTGAAGGCTCTATTGAAGAGATATCGCATCGCTGCCTCACAAGAAATACAGATTGGAGACCTGCGTCTCAACCGTAAAACGTATGAATGTTATGACGGAAATGAAGCATTAACATTGCCGCTGAAGGAGTTCGAGCTACTTTTCCTCCTAGCGAGTTACCCAGGAAAAACCTTTCCACGCGATCAGCTTATTGAGCTGATCTGGGGCTACGATTATGAAGGTGACGAGCGTACGATTGATGTGCATATTCGGAGGCTGCGAGAGCGATTTGACCCTGAGGAGCATGCCTTTCAGATTCGAACGATTCGAGGTCTGGGATATCGACTTGAGGTGAAATCATGAGGCGTCATTCTTCCAAGTTAAGAGCTATGTTCAGACCCATCATGGGCTCGTTAGCCGTGATGACAGGACTTACCTTATTCTGGGTGGTTGCTTATTACCTGACATCCTGGTTTGGATGGCATCTCCCCCCCTTATTCCAACAGTTACTTAACTCCGTATTTGGATTTATTTTATTTGGAGTAAGTATGGTTATTATTTCTCTATTCGTGAGAAGAAAACAGTTCCTTTTCTACGAATCTATTATTGATGCTTTGCGTAGGATTGCTAAGGGCGATTTCAATGTATCCATTCAAATTCCAGGCAACTTCGATGAAGGACCTATGAACAATCTAATCAGTGGTATTAATGAAATGGCCGCAGATCTGAACAAGCTGGAATCGATGCGCCAAGATTTCATCTCGGATGTGTCACATGAGATTCAGTCTCCCCTCACCTCGATCAGTGGCTTTGCAAGAGTCCTGAAAGAGAAGGGGCTGAGCGCTGAGGAACGGGAGCATTATTTGGATATTATTGAACATGAGAGTGTTCGTCTCTCCCGATTATCCGAGAATATGCTCCGGTTGGCCTCTCTTGATTCAGAGCAGCATCCATTTGATCCCGTGCCAATGCGATTAGATAAGCAGCTTCAGACTTTGATTCTTGCCTGCGAGCCGCAGTGGATAGATAAAGATCTAGAGATGATCGTGGAATTGAAGCAGACGACCATTGAAGCTGATCCGGATTTGCTGAGTCAGGTGTGGGTGAATCTACTTCATAATGCAATTAAATTCACGCCGTTGAAAGGGACTATCAGCGTCCTTCTGGAGGCAGATGAACGGGAAGTGCTTGTGCGAATTGAGGACACGGGCATTGGCATTTCTGCCGAGGAGCAGGAGCATATTTTTGAACGATTCTATAAAGTGGATAAATCAAGAACGAGCTCCAGTGGGGGAAGTGGACTCGGACTCTCGATTATTCATAAAATTGTACAAATGCATCAAGGAAGCGTAAGCGTAACGAGCAACCTTGGAGAGGGCACGGTGATGAATGTGCGCTTACCAAGGGCGGCATCTCTAGTTTCATTGTGATATCTAACCAGTCAAAATGTACACGTGTAATGTAAAAACATTTGCAGCTCATTATTCTGGGATGTACAGACGAAATATTATGTCGTTTGCTACTGGACCTGATCATTCAATTGTAAGAATAAGCTACCGAAGACGGAACGACGAGAGTCACTATAAATGAGTTTAAAAGATGACAGAATCTGTATGGACTTAACATGTATTTGGAATGTAGAAGGATGAGATGGAAGCTAATTGCAGAAGTGCAATGTAGCTTCTTTTCTATTTTGGAAGCGAAATAGGCATACTTTTTACCAGATTATAATAATTATAAATAAGGGTTGATTTTTGATCCCTGCTTGCGATAGAATGAGTACATATCATTACAGATTATAATAATTCTAAATAAATAATGAATATAGAGAGGGGATTTATAAATGACAAGACTTACAACAAATCAAGGGGTTCCCATTGGTGATAATCAGCATTCCAGAACAGCGGGACAGAACGGGCCAACGCTGCTCGAAGACTATCAGTTACTCGAGAAGCTAGCACATTTTGACCGGGAACGGGTGCCAGAGCGGGTTGTGCATGCACGCGGTGCAGGTGCACATGGTGTATTCAAGGTAGCAAACAGTATGAAGCGGTATACGAAAGCAGCTTTTTTACAACAAGAGGGACAGGAAACACCGATCTTTACGCGGTTTTCCACGGTTATTCATGGACAGCATTCCCCAGAAACATTGCGTGATCCACGTGGGTTCTCGGTGAAGTTTTATACGGAAGAGGGCAATTATGACTTTGTCGGAAATAATCTACCGGTATTCTTCATTCGCGATGCGATGAAATTCCCCGACATGGTTCATTCATTGAAGCCAGATCCTAGAACGAACATTCAAGATCCAGATCGTTATTGGGATTTCATGTCATTGACTCCAGAATCCACGAATATGATGATGCACTTATTTACGGATGAAGGCATTCCTGCGAATTACCGCCACATGCGCGGTTCCAGTGTCCATTCATACAAGTGGATTAACCAATATGGAAATACGGTATATGTTAAATTGCGTTGGGTTCCAAAAGAAGGAGTGAAGAATCTATCTGCTGAAGAAGCAGCAGCCGTTCAAGCGATGGATTTCAACCATGCTAGTCGCGATCTATATGATGCGATTGAGCGTGAAGATTATCCAGAGTGGGACCTTTTTGTACAAATTCTTGATCCAGCCGATTTAGATCAGTTTGATTTCTATCCGCTGGACGCTACCAAAGACTGGTTTGAAGAAGATATTCCTTATCAGCTCGTAGGTACGATGACGCTTAACCGTAACCCAGATAATATATTTGCCGAAACGGAATCGGTTGGATTTAATCCAGGTGTTGTTGTACCAGGTATTGAGCCATCCGAGGATAAGCTTCTACAAGGACGGTTGTTCTCGTATTCCGATACACAGCGTCACCGCATTGGACCGAACTATCTTCAACTACCGATTAACTGTCCATTTGCACAAGTAAGCAATAATCAGCGTGATGGAGCGATGCCGTTTAAGCAGCAGACAGACTCTATCAATTATGAACCGAATCGTTATGAACACACACCAAAGCAAGAACCAGCATATGCAGAAGTACCTTTCCACGTACAAAGTGAAGTTGTTCGCGCTAAAATTGAGAAGCCTAATGACTTCGGTCAGGCGGGTGCAGTATATAGGAAGTACTCTCTTGAGGAACAGGATGCTCTCGTGAAGAATTTAACGGCGGACCTCAAGCATGTATCTGAACAGACGGTACTGCTGGTCATTTGCAACTTTTATCGCGCGGATGCAGGTCTTGGCAAACGGCTTGCTGAAAATTTAAATGTAGATTTGACGCCATTTCTATCGCACTTATCATAAATAGAATTAAACAAGCTTGTCCTCATGTAAGAGGGCAGGCTTGTTTGTTGTTTGAATACTGTTCAGAATCTGTTCAGAAGCTTCGCGTATAATGGCGAACGTATTCAGTTTATAGGGGGAAGGATGATTAAAATTGAAGTTATGGATAAGAAAGGGAGGTATATGGGGACTCTGTATACTTCTAATTCTCACAGGGGAGCTAGGTTTCTTGCACAAAGCACAAGCTGGACCTGCGTTGCCTCCTAAATATATTGCATTCGCCTACGATAACTTTGAAGCTGCAAATGCACTCGTTAATAAAGGGTTCTTAGCGCTTAACAAAGATGCTAAGTACGTCAAAGTCGGGAACAAAGATATTCTGAGATTAACGCCTAATGTGAATGATAAGTTAGGAACTGCTTTTCCTAACCAGCGAAGAATTTCGTTGACAGATGACCGTTCTTTTAGCACACATTTTGCTTTTAGGATGAGTGCGGGTTCACAGACGCCAGCGGATGGAATTGTATTCACAGTGCAGACAAAATCTAGTGCGGCTGGTTCTGTAGGTGGGGGAATTGGCTATAATGGCCTTCAACCGAGTATCGGTATTGAATTTGATACATATAAGAACAATGTAGGTTCCGAATCCTACAATGACCCCGGGCTTGTCTACAAAGACGGAAGCAAGAATGACACTGGAAACTTCAGTAATCACGTGGCTCTTGTTACAAATGGAGTCATGAATCATGGAAATCCAGCAAAGAATTTATACAATGTGCCAGTAGGAGCATCTGTAACTAATAATTCTGATGGAATGAGATTTACAGATGGTAGCATGTATTATTCATGGATTGACTATGACGGTAAAACCAAGCATTTACAAGTATATTTAGCTAAAGGTATTCAGGAAGGCGTAGTCCCAGCGGTTCCGGATAAGCGATATTGAGCGTCAATGATCTGGATTTAATGAGCATTCTGAATCAGGACGAGGCTTATGTGGGCTTTACGGCTGCAACAGGGGGTCAGAATCAGAATCATGATATTAGTTCATGGTATTTCAATAATGATTCAGGACTTATTGATCCTACGAAGAACACTTATTCTACGTCGCCCTTGAAAGTTGAATTAGAGGTAGAAGCAGGAACCGGCCCTAAACGATCAGTACATGCTACAGTAAAGGATATAGAGGGAAAGACAATTCCAAACTATCCTGTGACATTCTCCTTATTCAAAATTGGTGATTATCTGTTACCTGTAGGAACTACGAAGGACCCTAACGATCCTCGCATTCTAATAGATGACAGTGATCCTCAAAACAAGAAGAAGCTTCGTAAGAACACGGTCGAACTGGGAGCTGCCTTAAACGGTGAGCAAAAAGTATACGAAAGTGATCAAACAACGCTACATGAACGGTTTGTCACGATTGCAACAGATAAGAATGGTATAGCGACGACTGAATTATACAGTACACAAGTTGAAGGTTTTGATACCAATGTTAAAGCTGTTGTGGGTGGCACCTATAATGGTGATCAGTACGGCGGTGGAGCTTTCGATGAGAAAGCTGTAACTTTTGGTGACGATAATGCTGCTCCTTTGCTACAAGATGCTGTTGTTGATAGCAAGGATCGTACGCATGTGCTGGTTACGTTTGATGAACCCGTGCGCTATACCCAGAAGAATCCAAGTGGGTTTACAGTCATTATAGATAATGAGCCTACTCCGGCTGAGATCATTGGTGGTAGTGGGACACCACTCGATCCACTTATCCTAAGGGTGGATGCATCCATTCCTGAAGGAGTGGAAGTGAAGATAAATTATGACGAGAATGATGGAGATATCAAGGATTTACCCGGAAATATCTTATCCTCTATTACGACGGAACCAGCGGACAATCCTTTTGATCCTGTAAGTGCTGCTGTAAGTGGCAAGCGTAATCAGATTGAATTAACCTTGGCCGATGATATATCGCTTAAGGGAAATGCTACTGGAGCATTTGAAGTGAAGATTGGTACAGGGACAAATGCAATTACATTGCCCGTTACTAATCTAAGCCTCAAACAGGGGGATGCACACACACTTGTTCTGACCGTGAATACGAACACGTTACCTCAGAAACAAATTCCACCTGGAGCAGTGGTCACTTTAAACTATCAGCCAACAGCTGACCAGCGGAAAAATATTACAGATAGTAGCTTGAATAATAGTTTGAAATCGCTCGATCATTTTCCTGTAACGAATCAGGATAATCAACCTCCTGAGGCAAAAGATGGACAGGCCGTTGTAACGACTGGGCAGCCATTTGAAGGTCAACTAGTAGGAACTGATGTGGATGCAGGTGACATTCTGACATATAAGGTTCTCAATCATCCTACTCATGGTACGGTTGTGGTAGAGACAGACGGTAAATATAAATACACGCCGACTGCAAATTTTACAGGACTGGATCGTTTCGATTTTATTGTGAATGATGGTACCGTTGATTCAGCACCAGCAACAATCATCCTTACGATTAATCAGATTCCTGTTGCTCAAGATACTCAGGCAGCTGTGCAGCCTGATGGTAAGCTGTCAGGTCATCTGACAGCCAAAGATTCTGATCCAGGGGATCGACTCACCTATGTTATTGATAAGCAGCCTGAGCATGGTACGGTTACGATAGAGTCAGATGGGACGTACACATACATCCCTGAGGCAGGATATACAGGTCCAGATAGCTTTACGTTCACGGTAAGCGACGGAAAGTCCGTTTCAGCTCCAGCAACTGTAAACTTGTCGATAAATGAGATGGAATACTCTATTGAACTTACTGCATCTCCTTTAAGCATTGCAGCGAATGGAATATCTCAATCGCAGCTGCTTGCCCAAGTGAAAGACAAGAATGGTGATGCGGTGCAGAACGTGATGGTAGATTTCAATGCCTCACCATATGGACAATTTGTTGATGAGAATGGAAACTTGGCGGTGCCGTCCGTTGTTACTGATGTCAATGGACAAGCATCAATTCGCTATCAGAGCGAGAAAGTCAGTAGTGTTAGCTCTATTCATATTGAAATTAGTGCAACTGTAAATGAACCTTCCAAAGGAATAACCGGTTATGCAGGTATTGTTCTTTGGTTGGAGCCAGCGGTCGTCTCTGGCGTGATCACGAATACCGATCCGGTTAAGGGGATTGTTCCTGTCGGAGGGGCTCTAGTTACGATACGTGATGAAAGTGGTGTTGCATTAGGAAGTGCGCTAACAGCCTCGGATGGAAGCTATTCAATACCTATTGTCAATGGTAATCAGGATTACTGGGTCGAGACCGAAAGAATGATAGGTTCCGGTAGTCAGGCGCAAAAGATTATATATAAACAAAAGGTAACCGTAGGGGAAGAAATTACAGGTGAGGGACAAGTTTTCCCATCGAATCAGACCCTAACCGGAGTTATTGGAAGCAGGGGGACAAATGGTTCTCTTCAACCGATTCAGTTTGATAAGATCGGTAGCTCTATAGATAAACCTGATGCTGACCCAGCGTTTAAGGCATATCTTCTTAAAGAAGATGGAACCTACACGAATGCTGATGGCTACGAGCTTAGCGATAGCGGAGTCTTTGTTGCAGATGGCTTGCCTGCTGATCCTACACAAGTCTATGAGCTGGAAATTCGTTATGAATACAACCAGATCAATTCGGATGGTCAGTCTGTTCGTCAATCCATTGTGATTAACCAAAGAAAAGATGGATCTTATCCAAAGCTTAGAGTTGGAAGCAAGGGAGAAATGAACATCAATGAGGAACTCATTGATCCTTTTGGAGTGGTGACAGATGTGAAGACAGGTCTTCCTATTCCAGATACTGAGGTTACATTAATCTATTCAGATACTCCGCGGAATCGCGCTGCTGGAATCATTCCAGGATCAAAGGTTCATTTACCATCTTTGCCAGGCTTTGTACCAAGTGACAATGCCAATGAGCAACGCACAGATGGCGGAGGTAATTATGCATTTATGGTCTTTGCGGATACCGATTATATCGTGACGGCAACACACTCCGGTTATTCGGCATATCGAAGTGCTAATATTGAGGTCAACCGAGCTATAGTTCATTGGGATTTTAGTATGGAGCCATTGCCTACCGGCAGCGGTTCAGATCTCACAGATCATACTAGCAATTCAAATAACTCAAATAACGCAGGAATTTCTACTAATCCCCCTGCGCCTACAACACCTAAACCTGAGAACGTTGGTCAGGCAAATGTGAAAATAAATATGTCTATTGATCATCCTCTATATGAGGAGAACAGTACAGCCTCCATTCGCCTTAATTATAGTAATGAATCGAAGCAGCTGTTGAAGTCTGGAACGATCACAATGACACTTCCAGAAGGAGCTGTAATTGTGGATGCAGCAGGTGGAAAAGTCAACGGACAACTAGTAGTTTGGTCGCTTACAGATCTAAATGCGGGAAGTAAAGGGACTATTAACATTCGTATTCAATTCCCGAAAATAAATACAAATGAGAAGATCAATGAAGTGAAGGCCGTATTCTCTGCGGGTACAGGAGAAGTCCTACATCCCGCCAATGGAACTGCCAGCCTTAAATTGCTCGTATTCTCGAACCGATTTGGTGTGGTTAGTCACGACCGTTACATTCTTGGATATCCGAGTGGAAAGTTTAATCCACAGGGTTCTCTGACACGCGCGGAACTGGCAGCGATAACCGCTCGTTTATTAGATGATGGTAAGACTGATAAACACGCAACGTTTGCAGATGTTTCCCAAAACCATTGGGCTTCGGGGTACATTAGCATTGCTACAGAAAATGGAATATTTACAGGTTATGCAGATGGATCATTCCATCCTGATCAAGCAGTAACAAGAGAAGAGCTGGCTGCCGTTATGGTTCGGTTCCTGAAGCTTGAATCACCAGAATCCATTGAAAGTCACTTTACTGATATGTCAGGACGTTGGTCTAGTGCAGCCGTTGAAACGTTATTACGCAACGCTATGTTGCAAGGTTATAAAGACGGTGCATTCCGACCACTAAATGCGATTACTCGATTGGAGGCTGTGACATTAATCAATCATGCGCTGTTCCGTGGACCTCTTCAGGAAGCACCGCAATCTTTCCCTGATATTCCATCCTCACATTGGGGATTTGGGCAGGTGGAAGAAGCGACATTGTCACATGATGCTAACCGAAATTCAGATGGTAGTGAGAAATTCATCAAGCAGCATCAAGATCAAGTGAACTAACGCTGAAATTAATATCATTTATACAACAAAGGACACCCTTCCGTGGTGTCCTTTGTTGCATTTTGCTATTGGTTTATCCGGTCTGTACCTGCAGAATGGATTCTAAATAGAGCTTATTTGCAAGGATGGCCTTATCCTCCGGTCTATATTTTCTAGCCAGCTCGTTGTGCTGGTAGGCCAATTCATGCTCGCCCAGACGATCATAACAGACGCATAACTGCAAATGAGGTAACCAAGTTGAGCAGCTATTATTGCGTATAGCCCAGTGATCAGCAGGAGGAGCCATTTGAACGGCTTGTAGATACCAATACAAGGAAGTTCGAGGGTCGTTTTTTTCTAAAAAGTGAAATCCGAGTCGGCAGCAAAACTCTGGACGAGGACTGGCATATTCGAAGGATTTTAAAGTGAACTGCATTTCCTTATCTGGTTCACCCAAGGCATGATAGCAATCGGCCACTTTGCCACAGGCGGCGATATTATCCTCCACCCATCCGAGCCCTTGATCAAGAAACTTTCGATAATATAAGACTGCCATCTCATGCATATGGTGATCAAGCAGCTCATTTGCAAAATAATAGGTATCTCGCGGAGAAAAGGGTTCTTGTCGTGACCATTTTTTTAAATAGAGATGTAAATTACGGTCACTATCTCGTTCATCTCCACAATGTGTTACCGATATATCACTATCATGAATCTGCCCACTGACCTCAAGATACTCATGAACTTGACCAATCCAGCGAAATTGATTACTTCGCTTGACGAGGCGATTACGTCTTAGACTGGAAATCGTATTGCCATACTCATCAAAGGCCAAATTGTAATTCATTGTGACGGAATCAATCATGGGGTTGAGGGTTTCTTTTAATGTAATTAATTTGGCAAGATCTTCTTCCTTCAATACGTCGTCGGCATCCAGCCACAAAATATATTCTTGATCTGCAAGACTGAACGCATAATTTCGGGCAGCTGAAAAATCATCAATCCATTGAAATGTATGGATATTTGCTTTGAAAGGTTGCGCGGTACTAATCGTATTATCGGTTGATCCGGTATCCACAATGATGATCTGATCCACTGCCGAAGCAACGGAGGCAAGGCAACGGGGCAGCGCAGTCTCTTCATTTTTGACAATCATACACAGGCTGATCGTAATCATAACGTTTACCCTCCGGAAGTACGAACTGGATAAGCTCTCCAATAAAAATATTGGCGATTTTAAAAAGACAACGTAAGTGGTACAAATACTCTGAATACACATTTATATAGTTGAAGGTTTTTCATCAAAATATATTCTTCGTATTCTGTGATTATTCAACTTAAAACTGAAGGAGGTACTATATGAGTGATAGGGATGATCGTGTAGGTATTATTTTTATTTCTGATGAACAAAGCAAAGAACTTATTGAATTACTCAGATTGCTGTTACAAACCATTCCACCGGCTTTGACCAATCAGAGTCAATCAAGTATTGCGGAGTTAAGAGGAGTGCTCCATAATTTATTGAATTTTGTGAATCGTTCTGAATTTCCAATTGTAGATAAAGCGGTTTTGCAATCTTCACTGGAGTTAACGATTACGAATTCTGAAGCCACGGTTCCATCGGGAGTAGGACTAATCACCAATTTGGGTCAGTTGTTGGATAGTCTTTTGGCTACTGTGCTATTACTTAAAATTACAAGAAATATTAAAGACGAAATGGTAGAGCTTATCCGCGAAATTGAACGAAAACTCTCATTTATTTTGCCTACGGTTGCACTTAACTCTCTGGGAAATGGAGGGGCTACAGGTTCAGCAGGACCCGTGGGTCCAGCCGGCCCCGCTGGCGCAGCTGGTCAAGCGGGTGTTCCAGGTTCTATAGGGGCAACAGGAGCTACAGGAGCTACAGGGGCTACAGGTGTAGGACTGTTGGGAGCAAGAGCATTTGATCCAGCACAAAGCCCATTTTATGAGGCAGGAACCATAGTAACATTTGATGGAAGCACGTATATAGCAGATGTCTCTTCACCTACAGGAACGCCAGGGACTTCCGCAGATTATACGTTACTAGCTGAATCAGGCGCGACGGGAGCTACAGGTGTAGGACTGCTGGGAGTCAGAGCCTTTGACCCAGCGCAAAGCCCATTTTATGAGGCAGGAAACATAGTAACATTTAATGGTAGCACGTATATAGCAGATGTCTCTTCACCTACAGGAACGCCAGGGACTTCCGCAGATTATACGTTATTAGCTGGATCAGGCGCGACGGGAGCAACAGGATCTGGAGCAACAGGAGCTGTTGGAGCGACAGGAGCAACAGGTGTTGGATTGTTGGGAGTAACAGTCTTTGACCCTGCTCTAAGTCCATTTTATGTGGCGGGAACAGTTGTAACCAATGGAGGTAGCACCTTTATAAGTAATGTTAATTCTCCAGTTGGAACACCAGGAACATCAACAGATTACACCCTATTGGCAGGTGCAGGGGTAACTGGGGCTCAGGGAGCTACCGGAACGGTTGGGGCTACTGGGGCAGCTGGAGTGACTGGTGCGAATGGAGCTACGGGTGCGACCGGGCCAGGAGTTGGTTCAACGGGAAGCACGGGAGTAACTGGGGATGCCGGAGCCACTGGAGTAACAGGGGCTACGGGTTTGACTGGAGCTACAGGTGCCAACGGGTTAACTGGAGCAACAGGTGCTAACGGGGTAACAGGCGCAACTGGTTTAGCTGGGATTACAGGAGCCACAGGAATCATAGGTGCGACAGGAGCCACGGGAGTAACT
>NZ_BAVZ01000026.1 GCF_000576305.1 Paenibacillus pini JCM 16418
GCCATGTGGGCGGGTGGTCTGCTCGCGCTGGCGCTGCTGCTGCCCGTGCTGGTGGTGGCTACGCATCACCACCAGCCTCCGGAGGCACCGGCGGTTCCCAAGCCGGCGCCCCCACCAATAGCTGCGCCTAATAAAGTGGCGCAGCCCCCGCAAGTGTCCGTCTACCTATCCAAGACGGGACAAGTAGAGACCTTGCCGCTGGAGGATTACGTCACTGGCGTAATCGCGGCAGAGATGCCTGCTAGCTTCGAGCTAGAGGCGCTGAAGGCACAGGCTATTGCAGCAAGAACCTTTATTGCCCGGCGCTTAGTAGATAACGATAAGAGCGGAGTGCCAGAAGCAAGTGCAATGGTGACAGATACGGTAAGACATCAAGCTTATATATCGAAGGCTTCACTTGAGAACTGGAAGGCAAAGGGGAAGTCGGCGCAGCTTGCGAAGCTGAAGCGAGCGGTGCTAGAGACGAAGAATATTATTTTGACCTATAAAGGGAAACCAATCACAGCCTCATTTTTTTCAACTAGCAACGGTTATACTGAAAACTCAGAAGACTATTGGAATGTAAAAGTTCCTTATTTACGCAGCGTAGCGAGTCCATGGGATCAGAAGATTGCACCGGGATTCAAAAAAAGTGTGACCATTAGCCGTACTTCACTACTTAAGAAGCTAGGGCTCAATGATCAGAGCATGCCAACTCTTGCAACGGGGAAGTCTTTCATTCAGGTATTGTCTTCAACTGTGGGTCACCGTATCGATCAGGTTTCCGTAGGCGGAACTATTTTTACAGGACGTGAAATTCGAGAGAAACTTGGACTTCGCTCTAGTGAATTTAGCTGGGAGGCAAAAGGTGATGATATCATTCTGACTACTTATGGTTATGGTCATGGTGTTGGAATGAGTCAGTGGGGTGCGGACGGGATGGCTAAAGAGGGTTATACTGCGACTCAAATTCTTAAACACTACTATACAGGGATTGAGTTTCAACAAGCTTCAAAGCTTTTAAAGAAATAGCCAAAATACTGATTCTGTAAATATTTTAAAAAATAATATAAGAGATACGTATAAAAGAGTCTACCTCGGTAACAATGATTACTGAGGTGATAACCATATGAATGATCAAAACAAAAGTAATCAACCCCATGGAGAAGCTCCTAAAAAAGGATTAGGAGAACCGGTGAATCCACCGTCTGCATGGAAAAGGCTGTTGTCCAAACGGTGGGTATACCCGGCAGTTTACGTAGCCACAGCAGCAATTATACTAACTTTAGTGTGGGTCTACCAGGACACCAGTCAGAAGAAACTAGCAGACCCTACTAATGCAATCAGCGGTGTAAGCACTGAGGTTAGTAAAGATGGTAAGGATGAAAAAGCTGTTGAAGTGATTGCAAATGCGGAAAGCTTGGCATGGCCAGTAGCTGTAGCGAAGGATGTAAAAATCGTCAAACCTTATTTTGACGAAAAGGCAACTGAAGAACAAAACTTGGCTGCAATGGTACAGTACAACGATACCTTACAGCCAAACGTAGGTGTGGATTTAGCCCGTGAGGACAATCAAACATTTGAGGTTAAAGCTGCATTGAGTGGTAAAGTAAGTCGTGTGGAGAATACACCACTTACGGGTACTGTTGTGGTAATCAACCATGCGAATAACATGAAGACGGTGTATCAGAGCTTAACGGATGCCAAAGTAAAACTTGGGGATGAAGTGAAGCAAGGCGATACACTGGCGAGCGCAGGACGTAATGAAATAGAGAAAGATCTCGGAAACCATGTACACTTTGAAGTGTATGAAAAGGATGTATTGGTCAATCCAGAGAAGCTGCTTCCTTAACAATACAATATTCAAGCTTAAAGGCAGGGAGTTCCCTGCCTTTTTTGTGTTCATGTGAAGGAATAAGTTTAGGTAACCATTTTTGTAAATAAACCACAAGAAAACCGCGTCTTATAAAGATGGTGAAGTCATTTCCACAGGGCTGCCTATAAAATAAATGGGCCTTGCGGAGCTTGTCAGGTTTGGAAAGCGCGAATATATAGGCACGCCCCTCATATAATGTACCAAACTATCCACAGTAGGGAGGCGGGAGCGTGCACGATTACATCAAAGAACGGACCATTAAAATAGGACGTTGTATCGTGGAGACGAGACACACGGTCCGGACTATAGCCAAGGAATTTGGCGTATCGAAGAGCACGGTGCACAAGGATTTAACCGAACGTTTACCGGAAATCAATCCTGATCTGGCTGACCAGGTCAAGCACATTCTCGAATACCACAAATCCATCCGTCATCTACGGGGAGGCGAAGCCACCAAAATTAAGTATAAAAAAACGACAGGTAAGAAGCGAGAGGCCGTTACATCGGCGAAGTCTTAAATTAAAGAAGTAGAACACAGGTGCCCCATTGAATCCGTCCCCTGAAGTATGCTATGTTAAAAGATGGTATTAGGTCGAAATTTGTGATCCCGACTTCCTAAAATAACTTCATTATGCGATTTCCTGTCGAAATAGGACGAAAGATTGATTACAGGGACTAATTTACCATAAAATGACACTTTGGGGGCTCTTCTCATGATGTTTAGCAAGGATATTGGAATTGATCTTGGCACGGCGAATGTGCTTATTCACGTAAAAGGGAGAGGAGTTGTATTAAACGAACCTTCCGTAGTGACAATTGAAAGTGATACCAAAAGGGTCCTTGCTGTCGGGGAAGAAGCACGCAGAATGATTGGCCGTACTCCGGGCAATATCGTAGCGATTCGTCCGCTGCGCGACGGAGTCATTGCAGATTTCGAAATTACCGAAGCAATGCTTAAATATTTCATTAACCGTGTGGGAGGCCGCACTTGGAGCAGCCGCCCACGCATTCTGATTTGTGCACCAACCAATATTACGTCCGTTGAGCAGAAGGCGATTCGCGAAGCTGCTGAGCGATGCGGGGCGAAGGAAGTTTTCCTTGAGGAAGAACCTAAAGCCGCAGCGATTGGTGCGGGTATGGATATTTTCCAGCCTAGTGGTAACATGGTTGTAGATATTGGCGGTGGGACGACGGATGTTGCAGTTCTTTCTATGGGCGATGTCGTTACTTCTGCATCGATTAAAATGGCTGGCGATAAATTTGATGAATCCATCGTCAGATATATCAAAAATAAGTACAAGCTTCTCATTGGTGAACGTACATCTGAAGATATAAAGATTAAGATAGGCACTGTACGTCCTGGAGGTCGTCAGGATGAAATGGACATTCGAGGACGTGATATGGTTAGTGGGTTACCGCTGACCGTAACGATCTCTTCTAATGAGGTTCAAGAAGCATTATGGGAGGCAGTATCTTCTATTGTGACTGCTGCGAAATCGGTGCTTGAGCAGACTCCTCCAGAATTATCGGCGGATATTATTGACCGCGGCGTTATTTTAACAGGTGGAGGAGCTCTGCTGAACGGATTGGACGAGCTGCTCTCTGAGGAGCTACGTGTTCCTGTATTGGTGGCAGAAGATCCAATGCACTGCGTAGTCAAAGGAACTGGAATTATGCTGGATAATTTAGATAAAGTGGTTAAGAAAAACTTCTAACCCGCCGATATAATGAATAATAAGTGCTTGCTGGATGTGCAGGTGCATTGATGATAGATGATATAGATCGGGAAGGGGACACGTCTTCATGATAAGAGGACTTTATACCGCAGCAGCTGGGATGATTACACAGCAGCGTCGCCATGATACAGCTACGCAGAACCTTGCAAACATTAATACACCTGGATACAAACAGGTTACTAGTGTGCAGCGTTCGTTTCCAGAGGTGCTCGTTTCAATGGTCGGTGGTCAAACAGACAATCCGAACCGTGAGCTAGGGAAACTGAATACTGGGGTGATTGCGGAAGAGAGTATGGCGATGTATAAGCAGGGTATCATCACACAGAGTGACAGTCCTTCCGATTTCGCGCTTGTATCGGATATAGCTGTTAAAGACCCGACTACGGGAAATGATATTGTGTTCGACGAAGCAGGTAAGAGCATAAGTGCCGATGGCGAAGTAACATATAAACCGGAAGCTTTTTTCAAGGTTATGGATTCACAAGGTCAGTTTCGTTACACAAAGGATGGAAGCTTTAAGGTAAGCAAAGATGGACATTTGCTAACTTCTACGGGATATCAAGTATTGGATAGTAATAATAAGCCAATTATAATAAAGGATTCCGCCGCTGGCTTTCAAGTGGATGATCAGGGGAATATCGTATCTCCTTCGAATGGAAAACCAGTTCCGGATAAGCTGAATATTGCTGTTATCCAACAGCCTTTTCAAATGGTTCGTGAAGGTAATGGTGTATTCCGAATTGATGATACAGAGGCGGCCGGCGTTCGTACTTTAGCTGAAGGTGAACAGGTTAAGCTTCGTCAAGGATACGTAGAGAGTTCTAATGTAAATTCTAGTGAAGCTATTATTGATATGAATACGGCGGTTCGTGCTTATGAAGCCAATCAGAAGATCGTTCAGTTTTATGATCGGAGCCTTGATAAGGCAGTAAACGAAGTAGGAAGAGTGTAAAGCTTGTGAAGGAGGCTGACTATGAATAATTCCATGATCAGTGCGATGGTATCCATGAATTCGATGCAGCAGAGGTTGGATATGATTGCAGATAATATGGCTAATCTGGATACAACAGGTTATAAGCGTAAAGAAAGCAATTTTGATGAAGTACTGACGAATGTACAGAATCAGCCAGAGGGGTTCAAGCAGAAAGGCCGGGCTACTGGCCTTGGATTTACAACGGGCTTCGGTATGCAAATGGCTTCCATTACGAGTAATATGGAGCAAGGCTCCTTGAAGCAGACGGGTAATCCAACGGATCTTGCTATGCAAGGAAATGGTTTATTTGCGGTAAGAGCGAACGGAACAACAGCTTACACTCGCGAAGGTGCATTTACATTTGTTCCTGATAAAGCTAACCCGGGAAATATGATTCTTACCAATAATCAGGGATATCCAGTTTTAGACTCTAATGATCAAACCATTTCGGTTTCCAATAAAGCCAAAGTCGCTATCGATAATAAAGGTAGAGTGCATGTTGAGAGTGGCGGTGATACTGGGATTGTGGCTACGCTTCAAGTTGTCGAACCAGTACGTCCAGAAGGACTTCAACAAATCGATGGTAATTTGTTTGTCGTTGGAGATAACGCTCAAGGGGTACTGCAAGGTAAATCAATTGATCGAATGGATACAGATAGAGGTATTCAGTCAGGGTATCTAGAGCAATCTAATGTGGATTATGCCACGGAGATAACGGATATGATGCAGGTACAGCGGGCTTATCAGTTGGCTTCACGGGCATTAACTTCGAGTGACACCATGATGAATCTGGCCAACAATATCCGAGGATAGGTGGACATGGTCATGAATGAGACGAACCAAACAGCGGATAAGCGGGATAAGAAGCCCGTGGATAAACCGGTGAGGCGTAAGACAGCTCAGTGGAGAATTGTAGTCCGCTGGATGATTCCGTTATTTCTGATTATAGCCCTGATTGGCGGAATGATTGTCGGTTATGTCGTACTTGGGAAGCAGAGCTTCTCGGAAGTATTCGAGTGGAAAACATGGAAGCATGTATTTGACCTTGTTTTTGCCCCCTGATCAGGTTACAGATAAGCAGTACCTACAGAAGACTCCTGGAAACAGGAGTTTTCTTTTTTTCACTGGAAAATGTATAATGATGGGGGACTTCTTTATGCAATCAAGGGCTCTCCCCCATACCATATTGAAGGATATGGCATTAACGGAGAGAAGCCCCTATCTGAACCTTCACGCCCTGCAGAGGTGAAGGATATGAAACATTTTAGCCGAAAATTCGCAGTTTTATGCATGATAACTATTGGGTAAGAGAATAGACAACTTGAAGGGAGTTTTAATGAAGTGCTAAATGTAAATGAAATTCAGGAGATTATACCTCATCGTCCACCGTTTTTACTAGTGGATAAGATTGTAGAATTGGAAATTGGCAAGCGTGCTGTTGGACTTAAGAATGTTACGATTAACGAACCATTTTTCATAGGCCATTTTCCAGGGTATCCAGTTATGCCTGGTGTTCTGATTACTGAAGCATTAGCTCAAGTTGGAGCGGTTGCTTTACTACAGGTAGAGAGTAACCGTGGGAAAATTGGATTTTTAGCCGGACTCGATAATTTCCGTTTCCGTGGTCAAGTCGTGCCTGGAGATACTTTGATGCTCGAAGTTGAGATCACTCGAATGAAAGGGAGCATCGGTAAAGGTCACGCCATTGCGAAAGTAGATGATAAAATAGTGGCCGAAGGGGATATTATGTTTGCCTTGTCCGATCCATCTTAAGTAATTCAATTTATTCATTAATTCGTATAGAAGGAAGGAAGAAGCAAAATGACACTAAGTATTCAATCCAAGGAAACCATTCAACGTTGGCTTCAAGATCCTTACATTGATGATGAGACTAAACAAGAGCTTCAACAATTGGAAGGCCAGCCCAAAGAATTGGAAGATCGTTTTTATAAAGAGTTAGAGTTTGGTACAGGGGGACTCCGCGGTATTATCGGTGCAGGAAGCAACCGGATTAACCGATATACAGTAGGTAAAGCTACACAGGGTTTCGCATGTTATATTAATGAGGAATACGGAACTGCAGAAGGCCGTCCATCCGTTGTCATTGCACATGATTCCCGTCACTTCTCGCCGGAGTTTACTTTGGAGGCTGCATTGGTACTAGCTGGTAACGGTATCGTTGCTAAGCTGTTCTCTTCACTTCGTCCTACACCTCAGTTGTCTTTCAGCGTACGTGATCTACAAGCAACTGGAGGCATTGTAGTGACAGCTAGTCACAATCCGCCTGAGTATAACGGATATAAAGTATATAATGCTTCAGGGGGGCAACTAGTACCAGATGAAGCGGAGCGTGTCATTAGCTACATACAGCAAGTAGACTCTTTTGCTGCGGTTAAACGTATGGATCAAGCCGAAGCAGAAGAACAAGGTCTACTCGTATGGTTGGGTGAACCGGAAGATAAGGCTTTTGTTCGGACGGTTGCAGATACAAGTGTAAATGCATCGCTCATCCAATCTTCCCTTGGTCAGGATTTTGAAATTGTGTATACGCCACTGCACGGTACAGGAAATATTCCGGTACAGCAAGTGCTCCAAACGGTCGGATTTACGAATGTGCATGTTGTCCCAGAGCAGGAACAGCCAGATCCAGAATTCTCTACAGTTAAATCTCCAAATCCAGAAGAGCGTGAAGCATTTACATTAGCTATGAAGCTGGGTAGTGAACTTAACGCTGACATACTCATTGGTACAGATCCAGACTGTGACCGCATGGGTGCAGTTGTTCGAGACCATAACGGTGAATACGTTGTCTTATCTGGCAACCAGTCCGGGGCATTAATGATTCATTATTTGTTAAGCCAATTACAAGAATCCGGTAGGATGCCTGCCAATGGTGCGGTAATCAAGACCATCGTAACCAGTGAAATGGGTGCAGCCATTGCCCGTCATTATGGAGCTGAAGTATTCAATACCTTAACAGGATTTAAATATATCGGCGAAAAAATGGATGAATTTGAACAAACAGGTGATTATACTTATTTATTCGGGTACGAAGAAAGCTACGGCTACCTCGCAGGTAATTATGCGCGTGATAAAGATGCTGTTCTGGCATCGTTGCTCATTTGCGAAGCAGGAGCCTACTATAAAGCTCAAGGCAAGACATTGTATGCAGTACTACAGGAACTGTATGAGCAATTCGGATATTTTCAAGAAAAATTGGAATCTCGCACACTGAAGGGTAAGGATGGTTTGGCACAAATTCAATCCATGATGAGCAATTGGCGCGAGACACCTCCACAATCTGTGGCTGGTGTATCCGTTCAGGAAGTTCTGGACTATTCACAGGGCCTAAACGGCTTGCCTAAGGAAAATGTGCTGAAATATATGCTGACGGATGGTTCATGGTTCTGTCTACGGCCTTCGGGAACGGAACCGAAGATCAAAGTTTATTTTGCAGTTTGTGGGGACTCTCTTTCTGATGCGGAGGGACGCATTCAGAAGCTGTCTGCGGAAGTTATGGCACGTGTAGATTCATAATATGGATAGGATAGTCCAGGCATGAGCTGCCTTATAGGCGGTTCAGGCCTGGAGTTATAATGAGGAGGTACTTTTGGTGCATCAAAAATGGCAGCATTGGAACACAGCATCTCGCAAATGGCTGTGGATTCTAGTCGTGGTTGGTATTCTGGCCGCTTTGCCGGTCATATACGACCGTTATCAGACAGAATCATCTTCCAACAAGGTAGAGCTTGTATTTAATTATCGCGGACTGGCAGATATCGCATCCTACCAGCCGCATCCTGAACAGTACATTCAAGAGCAACTTGATCTTTTGAAATCAGCTGGCATTCAGAGTATGGCGATGTTTGAAAGTAATCTGAGAGATCTTAAAGCAACACGCCGTATTATGATTTATAACGCTGAAGAAGTGGCAACGATGACTCAAAGCGTAGTGCCTACAAATGAAAACTTCACACATATCTTATTTACAAATGATGAGAATGCAGGACGTTTATCTCCTGTAATCGAAGATTCATTTACAAGCTTAGGTATTGCGGTTAAGCCTTGGGAATACAAAGGGCAGAAAGGTCTAATCATTGAGATTGCGCCAGAAGAAGCCGCACTTAAGCCGATGCAGCCAGACCCAATTACATTTGAGATGCTGCATAGTAAAGGCTTTAACATTGTTCCTCGTATGTCCGATAGCCTTCCTTATGATGAAGAAGCTACGGAGAAGCTATTAGCTTATTATGAAGCGAATGGCGTGAAGAGACTTTTGTTCGAAGGTGATTCTGTTAAAGGATTCGCTGACAACGAAGAAAAAATGAGTGTTAAATCCTTTGCTAACCTGCTGAACCAGCACGGTATTGGTGTTGCAGCAATTGAGAATACGAAGAAGCCTCAGCAAGGCTTTAATTTGCTAGCTAATCTGATTAAATACAATGTTGTTCGTTTGTACTCGCTTAGCGACAGGGATGCATTGCTTGATGAAGACACCATTGCTGACCGCTTTGCTTTAGCAACGAAAGATCGAAATATCCGAATGCTGTATATTAACGCAGCACCGAATAAGAACGTTTCTAAAGCAATGATTACAAATTCGATTGAAAATATCATTAACAGTTTGAATGAACCGGGCAATGCCATTAAACAAATGGAGAACAACGGCTTTACATTAGGACAAGCGGAGGCTTTTGATATCCATCATTCCTCAGGCCAGAAAATCTTTAAAATGGTGGTCCTGCTGGGTGCGGTTGCGTTCATTGCACTACTGATTTCATATTTCTTACCGATGCTTACGATTGCAGTATTTGTATTGGGTCTCATCGGCAGCGCTGGATTATATGTACTTAAGCCAACATTGTTTGAACAAGCACTAGCTTTAATGGTTGCAATTAGTGCACCAACAATAGCGATGATTCTCGCTGTGCGTAAGATTAATGAACTTAATGCTGCTGATCGGAATTTAGCTCCAGGAAGACGTCTCGCACATGCAACAGTCCTGTTTATTAAAACAGCCATTATTTCATTAGCAGCAATACCGTTTGTCGTCGCGCTTTTAAATAACATTACGTACAGCCTAGTCTTGAATCAATTCCGCGGGGTTAGTCTTCTGCACGCTGCACCCATTGGTCTTGTTGCTGTATATGTACTTTTATACCGCGGTGGACGTCCATTGCAGCAAATTGGTCAGATACTGCGCGCTCCTATTACATTATTATGGGTCGCAGCCGCTGCTGTGATTGGTGCCATTGGATTCTATTATTTAAGCCGTACAGGTAATGGAGGAAGTGTAACACCGATTGAAATGGTGATACGCCCGTTCCTAGAGAATACACTCCATGTACGTCCGCGTAATAAGGAGTTTCTCATGGGACATCCGCTGTTCTTACTCGGAATATTTGTTTCGCTGAAATATCGTAACTGGATTTTCATTATGATTTTTGCCGTGATTGGTCAGTTGTCGATGGTGGATACCTTCGCACACATTCACTCTCCGCTGAAAATATCATTTATTCGCGATCTGCTTGGTCTGGGCCTTGGGCTCATTATTGGCCTAATTGCGATTGCGGTATGGCAAATTGCTGAAAGGTGTTGGAAAAAATGGTCGCCCCGTCTCAAAGCCAAAGCATAGTCATCTCGGGTTATTACGGATTTAAGAATAGTGGCGATGAAGCGGTGCTAGAGTCTATTTTGACAGCATTAAAGGAACAGGGGGAAGCGACGGGGGTTAACATCAATCCTGTCGTCCTTTCCATTGATCCTGAGTGGACAGCAGCTACCTATGGTGTTCAGTCTGTACACCGCATGAAACTTGCTGAAGTGAGACAAGCTCTTAAAGTGAGTAGCGGACTCATTAGTGGTGGTGGAAGCTTGCTGCAGGATGCGACTAGCTCCAAAACCATTCCTTATTATTTGGGAATCATGAAGCTAGCCCAGTGGATGCGTAAACCTGTATTTATTTACTCACAGGGAATTGGTCCTGTTCATCAAAAACTGTTCCATCCCATGATTAAAAGCGTCTTTAACAAGTGTAAATACATCTCGGTTCGGGATTATCAATCCGCGGAGCTCTTGCAGAGTATGGGACTGAATTCAGAACGAATTCATGTGGTTCCTGATCCAGTCATGGGTCTTACAACGGGGCCATATCTGAATGACGGAGGATCAACTTCAGGCGATTCTTTACCTGTTGTAGGCATTTCAGTCCGCTATTGGGACAAAGAAAAGAAAGAATTGGAGCAAATAGCAGAGGGGTTACGTCAAGTGTGTTATCAGCAGCCACTTCACCTCCGGTTTCTTCCTTTCCATCTTCCTGACGATGCAGAAGCTTCACGTTATATCAAGGAACGAATTGGGGATATTTCCTCTACTGGAAGTAAAATTTCCGATTGCCTTGAAGCTGTTCATCCACAGCAAATGTTGGCAGAAGTTAGTCGTTGCCAGCTAGTCATTGGTATGAGACTTCACAGTCTGATATATGCAGCGAACCAGAGTGTGCCATTCATCGGTGTTTCCTATGATCCGAAGATTGATCACTTTATGGATCGAATGGATATGAAGCCTGTGGGTACAAGCTCATCTCTGCTTCCTGAAGCATTAGCCGCAGAGATGATTCAGCTTCTTGGTAACGCAGGTGGTTGGCGCAAGGCTCATGCTGGGCAAATCGCTGTTCTGAAGCAGGAAGCTCAATCTCCTGCGCAGCACATCATTGAATTTTTAAGCGGCAAAGGATAAGGTGATTCATGTGAACCAAACAGGCCAAGTACCTACAGTATCTTTATATGGCTTATCGATTTCACGGCTTGGAATGTCCGATACGGTACAGTACTTAACTCAAGTGATTAATTCTCGTCAGCCTCATCAAGTGATAACAGCAAATCCCATTATGGTCATGAAGGCTCTTGAGGAACCTGCTTATATGCAGATCATGAAAAATGCAGAATTACTAGTGCCTGATGGTACTGGAGTCGTATGGGCTGCAGATAAAATAGGTACCCCCGTACAGGAGCGTGTAGCGGGTTTTGACCTGTTACATGAATTGATGAAGGTCGGAGAAAGCTATCAATGGAAAGTGTATTTATTGGGCTCTACACCAGAAGTGATTCAGGCAGCTGCGGAACGGTTACATTTGCAGTATCCGGGTGTTACCATCTCGGGTTATCGTGATGGTTACTTTTCGGCAGATCAAGATGCAGAAGTCATTGCTGGTATTCGAGAGGCAGCACCTGATCTGCTCTTTGTTGCGCGTTCGGCAGATACACAGGAACCATGGATTGCTCAGTATAAAGATCAACTTCAAGTTCCTTTAATGATGGGAGTTGGAGGAAGTTTTGATGTTATTTCAGGTAAAACAAAAAGAGCGCCCATCATGTTCCAAAAGATGCGTGCAGAATGGCTGTATCGCTTAATGAGTGAGCCTACACGCTATAAAAGAATGCTTGCATTGCCGCAATTCGCCGTCAAAGTGATGCGTGACAAAGGAAACATGACAAAACCATGATAAAAGGGTGGAATTAGCCCAAAAAACACCGTATATTGCAGAATTAAGGGATTGGTTTTATTTTTCGATCGGAGTATAATTTGATCCGTTAGAGAAAATGGGGGTCGAATGATCAAATGTTAATGCTAGCCATCATTGGATGTATCGTGTCATTAGTATTGGCACTGGTTCTAACGCCGCTGGTGAAGAAGTTTGCTTTTAAGATTGGCGCTGTCGATGTGCCAAATGCTCGTAAAGTTCATACTAAAATTATGCCGCGTATGGGTGGGTTGGCCATTTACTTGGCTTTCATGATATCCATGCTCGTGGTTTTACCGTTTGTAACAGATTTCTCCACACGTGATACGAATTTTATTAAGGCGTTTCTGATAGGCGGATCACTGATCGTACTCACAGGTGCACTAGATGACCGTTTCCAACTCTCAGCTAAAGTGAAGTTGCTAGGACAGCTTATTGCTGCCAGTGTTGTAGTATTTGGATTTGGCATTACCGTGGACTTTGTAAATATTCCTTTTAACGATAACTTTTCTTATTTAGAAAGCTGGGTTTCCATTCCTCTTACAATCTTCTGGATTGTTGGCGTGACGAATGCTATTAATCTGATTGATGGATTGGATGGTCTGGCAGCGGGTGTATCTGGTATTGCTATTGGTACCATTCTAGTCATGTCCTTACTGATGGGCAATATGACGGTTGCACTACTTTGTCTATTATTGTTAGGCGCAATTATCGGATTTCTATTCTTTAACTTTCATCCGGCAAAAATCTTTATGGGCGATACAGGGTCATTGTTTTTAGGATTCTGCCTTGCCATGTTGTCATTGCTCGGATTTAAACAAATCGCAATCGTTTCGTTTATTACGCCATTGATTATTATTGGTGTGCCATTATCGGATACCTTCTTTGCCATTATTCGTCGCTGGCTTCAGAAGAAACCAATCTTTGCACCCGATAAAGGTCACTTGCATCACTGCTTGCGCGAAATTGGCTTCAGTCACCGTCAATCCGTGTTACTCATTTATGGAATTGCTGCTTTCTTCGGTATACTGGCCGTTATTCAATCTTCAGCGGCTTTGTATGAAGCGAACTGGGTTACCTTCGTCGTTATCTGCGTAATGATGTTCTTCCTACAAATAGGTGCAGAGGTCATCGGCCTTGTTGGTAAGACGAAGCGACCAATATTGAATTTGTTCGCGAGATTAAGAATGAAGGCGCAAGATGTTAAAGGCTCTAAACTCTAGAATAGACATGAATATAAAAAACCCATCCTTTTTGGATGGGTTTTTTGCATTTTTCTAAAATATAGGATTACATAGGCCGATAAAAGAAATAGATGATATTCGCAAGAAGGCTACCGTACTTAACTAATAGAGGAGGTAAGCATTCGTTATCTATTCCATTATTGTTTTAGGCGTGTAGTAAATTAAAGGGTCAAGGAGGTTCGTTCAGTGAATAATCGTTTTAAATCATGGATCAGTGCTATGCTAGCATTAGTTATTGTGATCGCTATGTTTCCTGCTGATATTGCCAAAGCTGCTACAGCACCAGCACCAGCACCTGGAGGACAATATTTTCAATTCAAGAAGTTTAGTACTGAAGAAAGTGCACCTACAATGGTGAATGAAGGAAATATTGATTTAGAAGGTAGTTTTAATGGAGTCTCTGCTGACAGTATTTCATTTCAAGTGGACTCCATCGTGGGTGGACAAGTCATTCCCGGAGCGAATGGGGCAGATGTTAAGCCGATTATCCAAAATGAGAAAAACTTTCGTTTTCCTGGAGTAAAAATTAGTCAAGGTCTAAATCGAATTACTGTATATGGTATTACAGCTGATGGCAGTAAGGCGTCAGGAGCAGCATATGTTAACTTCTCCAACGTACCTGCTATTTATGATATTAAGCTTCCTGATGGTAAAGTTCTTTCCACAGAATCCCCAACGGTAGTAAGTACATCAACGCTTACGATTATGCTACAAGCACCTAATGCAGTTGAGGTAGTAGTGAACAATAAGAAGATGTACAACGGTGGAAGTTCAACCTTTGTATTATCGGATATTCCACTAGTACCAGGGTTAAACAAACTAAATTTCGTTGCCACAACAGATGCGGGGACTCGTACGTACAGTGTGAGCCGTGATGTAATATGTGCTCCAGATACAATGGGTACGCCTTTTAATACTAAAATTGGATCTGAAGTCGTTGAGAGCAACTCCATCATATCAAGTGCATTACATGGTGCAATGAGCGGCTCTATTCTATTCAAGACACCTGAAGATACTACAGTATCTAAACCTACTACATTCAAAATCACTGTAACTAATAAGGATACAAATACTGTAGTTACACCTGTAGGTGGTATTGTTGCAACCATATCGGGTACTGAAGTAAATGGTAAATTAACGACGTTTAAATACTCGACATCTGAAGCAGTCAACATCACTGCAAACGGAAATTATATTATTAAATATGATGTAAGATATGACGGTAAATCGGTATATGAGCTTCCTTTCAGTTATCGTAAATCGGATTCTGCATATATTACGGATGTACAGCAACTATATGGTGTGAAAGATAACGGGGCGACGGTTTCGTATTCATCTAGTTCCCAATTTACGGGTGATAATAACCTATTCGAACTTCCGATTTATTTACAAGTGAAGACGAATAAAGTTACAGATGCAAGTAAGGTGACGATTAAGTCCTTTAAGAACGGCGCAAGTGTTAGTAATTTCACGACAGTAGCTATGTCGGATCAATCTGGTTATAGAGTCTACAAGATTACTGGAATGCCAACAGGGGAACAAGTCCTCAAGATTGAAGTTACTAATGGAGGGAATGTCGAAGATTCGAAATCTTTCCTGATCAATTATATCTCTGCACCATTTGTTGAGCTCAGTAATGTTTACAATAATCAGGTATTCAGTGATGTTGGGAAATTCACAGAAATTAAAGGTCGCTTAGTCAATTTTAATACAAGTGATTACAGCTCATTGAATATTTCAATTAATGGTACGACCAAACCACTCGGCGCATCAGCATCGGATTTCACTTTTGCGATTACCCCCGATATGATGCTTGTCAGTGGACCTAACACCTTAAGTATCACTGGTGTTGCTAATGGAGTTCCTATTTCAACCAATTTAACACTCTATCTATTCCCGGATAAGCTCCCTATTGTTGACGGATTGAAGCCACTGCCTGTAGGTAAAACCGAAGATAAGGATCTTGCATTCAAAGTAACAGGGAAGATGCAATATTCGACTTATGAGAAGAATGCAGATATTCAGTTTATAGTGAGTAATGCTGAACAAGTTGTTCTTACTGTCGATGGTAAACAGCTGGCGATTTCAGATCTAGATAGTACAAGCGGGGAATGGAAAAGTAAAGACGGTAACGGTAGCCCCTATGGAAATTTGACCGCAGTTCCTATTGGAAATAATAGTTACAGGTTCACGCTCAGTAATAGTGAATTGCCTAAATCTGGTGTTAAGAATTATGTAATCGGTGCAAGATTAGGTACGGCAACGATTTCACAGGTGCTACAAATTACTCGTGAGTTATTGCCATATGCAATTTTATCTCCTAAGTTACCAAACGAAAGTGTTATTAAACAAAACTTCTTAGACGTAAGTATTTTGGCTGAAGGTGCGGATCAAGTATTGGTTGGTAAGACGCCAATGGTTAAAGGAGATAAGGACATCTTCCGTCTTCAGGTGAAATCCCTCAAGAAGGGTAAGAACACGATTAAATTTACGGTCTTCCAAGGTACACAAAAGTTAAATGGACAAATTGACGTTGTATACTCGGATGAAGTTTTACAAGGAGCTCAATACAAGACGCAATTGACTTCTTCTGGTAAGTTGTCTGCATTCAAAGGAACCATTTCAATTGCATTCCCTAAAGGTACTATGCTACGTGATGCTACACCTACACCAGGGGACACGAATACAAGAACAATTAATTTGTTCAATAATCCAGATATCTTAATTGGTATCGCTGATAAGCAGGATGGACGTACCGTTAAGGTATATAATCCTGTAGGTGAGAAAGACGATCTAGGGGAATACAAGGATGGCAAGCTTGCTGAGATCAGCGCAAATGCAATGATGGCTACTGCTTACATGCCTCCAAAACTACATTATGGATTCTCATCTGACTTGTTCTGGATTGATCCAGGATATTTCAAAAACTATGTTTCTCCGAATGACTACGACTTAGTTGAAGGAACACATCCGTATAAGCAAAATAACGAATTTTTTGGAAATCATATTGGAAAATGGCTCGAGCCTTCGCAACAAGGAACCATTACCCTTTCATATGATCCTAATATCGTGAATATTGCTAGCTCCTCCATATCCGTATGGAAGAACAATAATGGCACATGGGTTAACATGGGCGGTAAAGTGAATACAAGTAATAAAACAATCACGGCTACATTTGACGGGTTCGGTTATTACACAGTAATGAGTCTACGATATAGTTTTGACGATATTGTCGCTCACCCAACGGCTCGTCCTGACTTAGAACTGATGCTGGCTAAAGGTATTATGAGTCCGAAGGATCCAAATCAATTCGGCGTATATGATAATTTAACACGTGGTGAGTTTGCTACCATGGTCGTTAAAATGCTGAATATCCCATTGGATTATGATCCAAATAATTTAACATTTGGCGATGTTGTTAAATATGATGATTATAGATGGGATTATAGATACATCGAAACAGCGGTTAGAAAAGGTATTATTCGTGGAACAGCACCTAGAGTATTCTCGCCTAACGGATCACTGAGCAGAGAAGAAGCTGCCAATATCATTGCGAGAGCAACTAACTTGAAACTAGGTGATACTGCCAAAGACCTGCCTGCTCTGCAAAAAGCATTTACAGATACGAACACGATTGTTTCTCCATACTCTGTAACTTCTATTCAAGCTGTAGTCAAAGCAGGGTTGATGACTGGAGTACCTAATAAGCTGCTTGCAGGACAGAAGAAACAGACGTATAGATTTGATCCTACCGCGTTTATGACGCGTGCAGACGCAGCATCTATTGCCAAAAAGATTATGGCAAAAATGAAGAAGCTTTAAATGATATGATCTGATTGAATTCTCCGATTCACTGATTAGTGGGTCGGAGCTTTTTCATTACCAATTACATATCTTTGAAATTTGTCGTACTTTAGGATACAATGGCGTAGAACATAATTTATATTTAGAGGGTGAAAGTAATCTTATGAAACCGATCTATTCTAAAGCTCAGTTGGATTATATGAAAGTAAAAACAAAATTCGAGAATAAAGCTAGTATTATGGAGAAGAAAATCGAAAGCACTCGTAAAACAAGAGAAATTACACAAGAAGTAATGGAAGGACTGGTTATGGAGACAGGCTTTCATGAAGCATATAACGAATTAGTTCTTGCTGAGAATGCATTGATCGAGTGGTCGCATATAACTATCAAACATGAGAAAACATACCGTGAGAATAAACAACAGATTGAGCAAATGTACGAATCGCTTAATGCATCCCCTGACATGCGCGCACAGATCATTGATTTGGCGCTGAAAATTCGTTAAGTTCTTGTAACCTTTGTCCAACAGTTTCCTATTAAAGAGACGCCATTTAGGCGTCTTTTTTTCATGGTGTTTTAAAGTGAATTTTTCAGTTTATATAATTACCATATATTTCTTGCATGAAATATAATCTTTATTTTAATCGATTTCTAAATAAAGGTAACAAAATTGAGATTATTTTTAAAACACTGCAACTTTTCCAAATTACCTGCGTCTAAGATATAGATTCACTTTACAATGGCTGCTTACCCAAGATTGTCCTTTCTAAGAAAGATGTCTATTTTTTAGAAAAATTATCTTTACGGCACCTTGGACCCATTGTATAATACGTAGGTAGGATTAGGAATCTACTCTTTTTTTGCCGTATTTCCAAGTTTACCAGTTTCTGTGATACAGTCACAGACATCATTTATATTTATTACCGCTCAACTCGGGAAAGGGGGTGCGTACATATATGAGTAACATGAGCTACCTATCTAATGGCAATTCTAAAGAAAACTCTAATGAGACGATTCAAGGAGGAGACAAAAAGGTTATGAAGAAAATTTTATCCGTCGCTTTGTCGACAGCAATGGCATTCTCAATGTTTGCATCGGTGGCATTCGGTGATGCTGCTACAGCTACTACACCAGAACAAAAATTTGATGCTCTAAAAGCTAAGGGTGTATTCAGTGGTTTCCCTGACGGTTTAGCTCATCTTGAAAAAGATATGACTCGTGCTGAGTTCGCAAAAGTTATCACTAAACTTCTAGGATTGAAAGAAGTTACTGGAACTTTGTCTTACAAAGACAAGAACTACAACGCTAAGAACTGGGCTGTTCCTTACATCGAAGCAGTATCTGCTGCTGGTATTATGCAAGGTAAAGATACAGCTAAGAAAATCTTTGACTTCAACGGTAAAGTTACAGTCGAAGAAATGGCTACTGTATTGCAACGTGCTTTGAAACTTGAAATTCCTGCTAACCCAACAAACAATGCTTCTGCATGGGCTAAAGGTTATGTTCAAGCAGCAATCGACAAAGGTTACATCTCTAAAGATGCTAACTTCAAAGCAAATGCTACACGTTCTGTATTGGTTGAAACAGCTTATGCAATCGACCAAGCTCGCAGCATTCCAACTGTAGCTTCTTACAAAATCGTTGACTCTAGCAACGTTGAGTTCACACTTTCTAACGGCGAAGTTGTTAAAGTGAAACTAGACAAAGCTTTGGAAGCTAACAAAGAAACTTCTGTAACTTTCAAAGATGCAGCTGGTCACGAAATCACTTCTAAAATCACTTGGGTTGTAACTTCTGCTTCTAAAGTTCAAGGTGCTGCTGCTAGCAACCTTAAAGAAGTTGTAGTAACATTCGACGGAACTGTTGATGTAGCTACTGCTGAAAATGAAGATAACTACAGCATTAAAGGCGACAAGACTGTGCTAAGTGCTACAGCTTCTGCTGACAAAAAATCTGTAACTTTGTTGCTTGATGACAAGGATTCTGCAGTGCTTGTTAACCAAAAAGAAACAGAAGTTACTGTTAGAAACGTTAAAAACGAAGATAAATCTAAAACAATTGAACAAACAGTGAAATTTACACCTGTAGACGTTCAAATTCCAGAAGTTAAAGAAGTAGTAGGATTGGGAACTAAAGCATTCAAAGTTAAGTTCAGTGAGCCTGTGAAAAAAGCCGGCGTATTTGCTTCTAACAACTTCAAAGTTGATGGTAAAGTAATTGCGGCAAACGTTGAGTACAAATATCCTAATATTGCCATTGTGAACACAGCACTTCCTGTTGGAGATCACACTCTTACAGTAAGTAATGTTGAAGATTTCTCAGGACTTAAAGTAGCTCCAGTTGAAACTTCTTTCAAAATTGCTGAAGACACAACAGCTCCAGAAGTTGTTTCTGTTAAAACTAGCGATTTGAGAAAAGTAACTGTTGAATTTAATGAAACTGTTAAATCCGTTTCTAAGGCTTACCACAACACTGCTGTAAATAAAGCTACTGACATTGTCATTTCTGACAATAAAGTAACTTTGTACTTTGCAAATCCATTAAACTTGAATGAAAACACAATCTATCTTGAGGGTGTAACTGATTATAGCTTGAACAGTGCTAATCGTGAGGCTAAAGTTAATCCTACATTGGATACTGAACGTCCTACAGTAGTTAAAGCTAAATTGAGCCAACAAGATAATGCTACTAAAAATCACCAAATTACTGTTGAGTTCAGCGAAAGCGTTGATCCAGCTTCTGCTACTGATCGTGCTAATTATGTATTGAAAGACAAAAATGGTAAAGCCGCTGTTGTAAATGGTTTGAATTCCAACGGTAAACCAGTTTTGACTCCTTCATACAATCCTAAGAACAACACTGTAACAATTGATTTGGCAGGAAAATTAGCTAATGGTACTTATACTCTTGAAGTTTCTGGAGTAAAAGATACAGCTTATGTTGCTAATACAATGCTTCCATTCAGTACCACTTTGGATTCTAGTGTAGCTGTGGATGGAACTATCTCACGCGTATGGAAAGTTGACTCCAACAACTCAAACGAAACTTACATCTATATTCAATTCAACAAAACGTTGAGTGTTGAAGGTGTGGGTGACGCTACGCAAAAAGCGAAGTATAAAGTAAACGGTAAGGCTTTGGGTAGCAGTGATTCAGTAGACTTGATAACTCCAGACACAGTTCGTTTGACTGTATCTCCTAAGGTGAATGCAACTTCAGTTCAAGTGAACTTGGTTGCAGATAAAGATGGTAACTTCTTCGTTGATAGCGACGGAAATTATGTTATTTCTAAAAATGTAGGTTCAGACTTTATCCAAGTTAAAGCTGATAAAGACATCGTTGCAAACAGTACTGAAGAAATCAAAGTTGTATTTGCTGGCAAACTTTCATATGTTGACTACAGAGACTTTGTAGCAGTTCAAGGTGACGATAGTTATTACGCTTCTAAGGCAAGTTTGAGTGAAGATGGTACAACTGTAACTCTTACATTTGCTGATAACAACAAGCTTCCAGCAGACTTCAAGGGTAATCTGACTACTATAGGTAACGTACAAACACAAGATGCGTTCGGTACAAGAATTGCTTCAATTGATCAAGTGGTAGTTGATAAGATTGCTCCAGAAGCTAAAGATCTTGGAAGTAAATCTTTCGGAATTAAAGCAGTAGCTAATGCATCAACTTATGACATCACTATCCAAACTACTGAAGCTCTTCAACTGGACATTTCCAAAGTTCAACCGAACTTCGATAAAGAATTATTCACAGTTAAGATCAATGATAAAAAAGTTACAAGTATCAACACGATTGAGTACAAAAACGATGGTAAGATCGTATTGAACGTAACTCCTGCAGTAACTCCAGAAAATACTGATGTTGTATCTGTCGTATTTGATGGTACTGCCAATGAAGCTGCTAAGGCTGTAGTTGACACTTCAACAAGTAAAAACGCTCTTAAAGGTTTTACATTAGCTGAGCAATTGAGATTCGTAGAAGTTAAGTAATTATCTTCTCTATTCTTAGACCGGGTCCTTAGGGACCCGGTTTTTGTTTTACTTGTATGTGTTATTCTAATAACATACTCTCAAAAAATTGATTATTAATTGGAGGTATATTATGAACAAGCTTTCTAAACTTTCCCTCACCGTCGTAGCACTTGGAGGAGCAATCTGGCTCGGTACTATTTTTGATCTCCCTGCATCCAACGCAGCTGCCGTTGGAACTCAACCCGGCACTTCCGAAGACCCGGTCGTAACAAAAAGCTATGTCGATCAACAAATCCAGAAAGCTTTAGGTGGTGGTGTAACAGCTCCACCAACAACCACAACACCGACTACGCCGACAAAACCAACTACCCCTTCTGGTGGAGATAGCTCAAATGACGAGGTTAAAGTCGTAACCATCAAGCCAGGTGAGAAGCTGATGGCTAAAGCTGGCGCTGAATTTATTGTGCGTAATGGTAAAGCTGTAGTGTACAGTAGTGACTCCAATGGAGTTGCCGATCTTACAGACGGTAAAGATGTAACCAATGGACAAGCGGTTGGTAATAACCATTTGATGTCGTTTCCTCGTGATGGACGCGGGATTATGGTTCAAGATGGATTGAAATCCAATCTGATTGTCATGGTACGTGGTGGATACACGGTTCAATAAGCTTATTTTTGCCATAAGTAACAATGATTTATACGTCTAGAGGCAATAAATATGCAAATAATACTCTTGTAAGTTACTAATGCAGGAGGTGCTTCAACCATGGCTAGAAATAATAATAAAGTGGTACCCGAGAGTAAACAGATGCTCAATCAAATGAAATATGAAATTGCAGCAGAATTTGGACTCGGTGCTGCATATGGCTCAGCAGGTTTTGCGGACACGGAGTTTGCCTCTGATTTAGGTGAGGCTGGTGTGGCCTCATATAGTGGTTATGTTAAAGGGGGGCATCTGACGTCGCGTGAGAACGGATCCGTAGGTGGCGAAATTACGAAACGTCTGATTCAACAAGCGCAAAGAAGTTTGGTTTAGTTCAGTAACATACATGCACCAGCACTAATGCATTCTTTTATAAGATAACTGGAGAAATCCCCATTGATTGACATGGTTTATAAATACGTTAATATGACTTTTATGGATTGTACAAGCAACCTTTTCCATCTGGAGAAGGTTCGTTTTTATGTGTAGGACCTTTATGCCATTGTTATATTATCCTTATAGGAGGTTGATATTATGTCTGTTAAAGGACGTCATCTTTTTACATCGGAGTCCGTAACGGAAGGACATCCGGATAAAATTTGCGACCAAATCTCTGATGCGGTACTTGATGCTTTTCTGGAAAATGACCCTAATGCACGTGTAGCTTGTGAAGTTGCGGTTGCAACTGGTCTTGTCTTGGTTATTGGTGAAATTAGTACGAATTCGGAGTATGTCGATATTCCTTCGATCGTAAGAAATACGATTAAAGAAATCGGGTATACTCGTGCAAAATATGGTTTTGATTACAATACATGCGCTGTATTGTCTTCCCTTAATGAGCAGTCCGCTGATATCGCGCAAGGTGTAAATGCTGCACTTGAGAATCGTGATACGACTCAAATGGATAAGGAAACAGCAGACATTGGTGCTGGTGACCAAGGTCTTATGTTTGGTTTCGCAACGAATGAGACACCTGAACTGATGCCACTGCCAATCGCTCTATCTCACCGTATCGCACGCCGTCTAGCTGAAGTACGTAAAGACGGTACATTGGATTACCTTCGTCCAGATGGTAAGACACAAGTTACGGTTGAGTATGTGAATGACAAACCTGTACGTATTGATACGATTGTTGTATCGACTCAGCATGCTGAAGATGCTACATTGGAGCAAATTCAGGCTGACATTAAAGAAATGGTTATTTTGCCAGTCGTGCCTGAGGCGCTTCTGGATGAACAAACCAAATATTACATTAACCCAACAGGACGTTTTGTCATTGGTGGTCCTCAAGGGGATGCAGGACTAACTGGACGCAAAATCATCGTAGATACATACGGTGGATATGCTCGCCATGGCGGGGGCGCGTTCTCTGGTAAGGATCCTACGAAAGTAGACCGTTCTGCTGCTTATGCTGCACGTTATGTTGCGAAGAATCTTGTCGCTGCGGGTCTTGCAGATAAATGTGAAATCCAATTGGCTTATGCCATTGGTGTAGCTACACCGGTATCCATCAATGTCGATACTTACGGAACAGGTAAAGTAAGTGATGAAACAATCGTTGAATTGATCCGTAGTAATTTTGATTTACGCCCAGCGGGTATTATCCGCATGCTTGATCTGCGTCGTCCAATCTACAAACAAACGGCTGCTTACGGACACTTTGGTCGTACGGATCTAGATGTACCTTGGGAACGTGTTGACAAGGCTGAGGATTTGAAATCTCAAGCTGGTTTGTAATTCAATATTCACAAATGAACCGAATTATGTTTAAATATAAAACCTCAGTTTGGCCTTTGGCCGAGCTGGGGTTTTACTTATATCATCAGCACCGAATACCTGCTCGCAAATTGAGTCTAAACTTCACCTTCCTTTTAACCGAAAAATAGGTATAAGACTGTAATTGGGGATGTAGAAAGGAAGCTGAAGGATCGATGATGAAGAAAAGGATTTCGCTATGGTTAGCGTTAATCATGACAGTGGAGCTGCTTTGTGGAGGGATGGGAATGTCCATCGCGGCGGCAGATGAAGGTGTGTTGATATCAAAACTACAGTATATGAAGACAGTTCCGTTTGCCTCAGAAAAGAATGTAGTACGTGCGCCTGTTTTTCAAGTTACATTTAATGAATCTGTAAAGGTTGATTCTGATACAAGAGCTCCTAAGATTGTGATTAAAGAGAAGGATAAAGATAGGCGAATCGTAGATACCATAGAACAGGGTGCCGCTAGTATTAAGATGGATGCATCAAACAAAACAGTATCTTTTGAGCTTCAGGGGAATAAAAGATTGGATTTTGGCACCGATTATATTTTACATATTGATGAAGCTTTCTTTAAAAGCGTAGCGACAGATAAGCCGTCTAGTGAAATATCGATTGAATTCACGACGGCAGCACAAAAGGTAGAATATTCTCCTTCTCCGGATAGTTATAATGCAGATCCGTTAAATGCGTTGCAGATCCGTGCGAATGAGATGTTGTCTCTGGGTACGGGTAAGATTGGTATCTATCGATTATCGGATAATGCTCCGATTGATGTCTATAACATAAAGCCTGGTGTTACGGACCCGCGTGTAAAAGTTGAGGAGAATTTGGTGCGTCTGTTATCTCCCGCGATAACAACGAATACCAGCTATTACGTACTCATCGATGCGGGCGCATTATTATACGCAGATGATAAGAATTTAGACGGCATTACGAATGCTCGACAATGGACATTCACGACAAGAGGGGATACGTCTATCATGAGTAAGTCGCCACAGAGCGGCACGACTAATGTATCTTCAAACACGAAGCTGCAATTAACATTCAACAAGAATGTGTTCCCTGCTCAAGGGAACATCGATGTATACCAAGCCAATGGAACGAAAGTCAGTTCGATTCCTGCTCTTTCCACACAGGTGACAGGCGGTGGATCTCAAGTCATTACGATCAATCCTCAGATGACACTTCAGAGCAATAGTAATTATTATGTATTGGTTTCAAATGGCGCTTTTCGGGACAGTACGGGAAACGAAGTGGCAGGGATTGTTTCGACTAGTGGCTGGACGTTCTCTACGACCGTAGATACAGCCTCACAGCTTACGATATCCTCGTTCTCACCCGTAGACAGAAGCAGTAGTGTTGCACTAGATTCAGATTTAACGATCACCTTTAATCGCGAAGTGTTAAAAGGGGCTGGGTCCGTTAAGGTACGCAAATCGGGTAGTACAACGAACGTGCCCGTAAATGTAATTGCTAATGGTACGCGCGACGTGCGGATTGTACTGCAATCAGGTACGAAGTACGAAGCTGATTCTACGTATTATGTGAATATCGATAATAATGCATTTTACGATGCTAGGAATACTAATAATTATTTCGCAGGCTTAAATGGAACCAGTGCATGGACATTCCAGACTTACGTATCAGACAAACTAGCACCCGTTCTACAGAGCAGTCAAATGTACAATAACACAACGATCATACTTACTTACAACGAACTACTAGATACTAGTGTCTGGCCTCTCATTACCAGCTTTAAGGTTACTGTTAATGATGAGAATCGTTCGATTGGTAGTGTGTACACATCGGGTGAAAATGTATATATCTCACTTGATACTGGCGTAGCAGTAGGTCAAAATGTGAAGGTCAGCTACAGCGGTGGATTACGTCCAATTCAGGATGTAGCTAAGAATCAGGCGGCCGTGTTCTCTTCAAGGGATGTTGTTAATGGCATAGACACAGCCTTACCGAAACCCAAAGAGGGAAATATTTCAGGTAGTACAGTTAGACTGTATTTCAGTCAATCTCTTAAAAGCACCTCTACCTATGCATATGATCAGTTTACAGTGACCGCAGATGGATCTAGCATGGGAGTCAAGGATATGACGATTAGCGGTCAAACAATAACACTGTATTTAAACACAACCGTATCGGATGGACAAATTGTAAAAGTGACTTACAAACCAGGATCAAATCCTGTTCTGGATAGCAGAGGACAAGAGATCGCATCGTTTAGCGATTTCAATGTTCGTAACTATTTCGATACGAAACCTCCGGTGTTCCAAAAAGCCGAAGGAGGAGCAGCGAAAGTCATTCTAAGCTACAACGAGTTTTTATCACAAACTTATCTACCCATGAAGAGCCAGTTCTCTGTGCTAATGAATGGAGTTCCCAATTATGTAAATGCGGTTGAGGTTAAGGAAAATCAGGTCATCTTGACGTTAGCCTCAGCGCTATTGGCGAATACAAAGTTAACGATTTCATATGTGCCGGGTACATCACGTTTGACAGACTTAAACGGCAACGCAGCAGGTTATATTAATCTTGAGCCGATCACCATCTCTATCTATGCTCAGGTCCCTGATCTGAAGAATGTTATTGTTCAAGGAGATACGGTTCAGTTCGTTTTCTCGAAGCTATGGAATTCGCAGATATCATTAACCACTAGTCAATTTCTAGTTTATGTTGATGGTGTATTACGTAATGTTACACTAGCATCGGTAAATGAAAGTACAATTACGCTTAAATTATCTAGTTCCGTTTCAATAGGACAGAAGGTTGAAGTCTCGTATACACCGGGTATATCTGCCATTCGAGATCCATTAGGAATCTATCTTGCTGCTTTTAGTAAACTAGCTGTAAGTAATGGTATTATCAGCACACCAAGTACATCAACAGGAGATGTTTCACGCCCCGAGTATTTAACAACAATGGAGGCAAGTGCATTTGGCAGAGTCATGTTTACATTAGGGACAGGAGCCTTTACGTCATCCGATGTTAAATCACGCTATGAACAGTATGTGAAGATGTACACCGTAAATTCGGATAAGCTCAAGAAGGCTTTTGAGTATATAATCATTTCAAAGGAAAGTACGCATACCGTAGTCGTTGAGGCACCAGCGAGTATTAATACACTGTATGTCTCCATATCACTCCAAACACTAGAGGAGATATATAATATAGACCGGAATGCTTCTATTGCAGTCAAAGCAGGGGATGCGCTGTATTATCTGCAATTGAAACAAGTCAATTTTGCGGAAATCGCTCGTAATCTGAACACAACAACAACCGCAGGATTGACGCTAAGCATTCAGGTTGAGAAGGTGCCTAATAGTTCGAATACTGCACAAAATATATTGAATGCAGGAACGATCCAGCAGATTACGGATCCAGTGAATTTCAACGTTGCCGTAGCAAGTGGAGTAGTGTCGGCGAATAGTCCAGAAATCAAATTGTTCGGGGAATATTTAATCCGTACAACAACGCCCTTAACCAATGATAAGTCTGGGTTAGTACAACAGGATGCCCTGACAGGGAAATGGTCCTTTGTTCCGACGGTTATTGAAAGCTCAGGCAATCTAAAGATTTTTCATGCCAAAGTTAAAGGCAACATGACGGTCATGGGAATATCAAATGATAAATATTATGGAGACTTAGGCAACCATTGGGCAAAGGATGTTATCAATACCTTGTCATCTAAGCTAATTATGGAGGGAAGGTCGAATACCACCTTCGAGCCTAATAGTAAAATTACACGTGCAGAATTTGCAGAATACATTGCCCGTGCCTTAGGGTTACCTGGTGATGTACAAACTGCTCAGCGCTTTACAGACTTGTTTAGTCCATCAGCAAGTGCCTATATCGGCGCAGCTGCCAAAGCAGGTATTGTGGTTGGTTTTAAGGATGGTACATTTAAACCGAATAATTACATTACCCGTGAGCAGATGGCAATCATGATGGTTCGAGTCATGAATTATGCAGGGTATAATACTACGTTGAGTGGAACACCTGCTGATTATTTACGAACATTTAAAGATAGCAAGTCCATTCAGGCACCAGAAGCAGCAGCTAAAGCCCTTAAAGAGGGGATTATTCAAGGAGTTACAACCAATACGTTCCAACCTAAAGGATATGCGACACGTGCTCAGGCCGCGGTAATGCTAAAGAGATTACTGAGCAAAATTGGATATATATAAAACTTGTTAATAGAAAAGAAATGTAAGTAGTAATAGGTACAGCCTACTCTTCAATGTCGAAGAAGTAGGCTGTATTTTTACGTGTACTCTATGGATTTCGCTAAAAAGATGAATTTTCCGTAACTTTTTGGACTTAAATCAGTCTATTAATAGTACGGTAGATTGTGTCGGTAGGTATTTTTGTATATTTGGAATAAAGAATGAATAGAATCAAAGGCGTTTTACAGATGGGAGAGTATAGTTACATGAAACGAAAGAATACGTTAAATAATCAGCAAAAGAAGATAAATGCAGGCCGCAAATGGATGGTTATATCACTTGCAGGAATGTTGTGGGTTGCTCCGGTTATTGGAAGCGGCATACCGTTAAATGGTTATGCATCAGCACCAGTTGCAAGTGCCGCAGTGGCTTCATCAGTTAGTAAGATAAGTGAGGAACCGGTGACTTCCGGTGCAATCCTAATGAAATATAAATTTACAACAACACGTTCGGGTAAACAGGCATCAGCACTAGCTGACGTTATCCGAATTGATTTACAAAACCCATATGTTCAGCTGGATGTAATGACAGGAAAGAATGGTCAATTTACAACGAAGCAGAGCACAGGGGGATGGCTAAAGAAACTGGAGCCGTAGCCGGAGTGAATGGGGATTATTTCAATACCTCGTTGGAGGGTGCTCCAATCGGTGGTCAAGTTACAAACGGGCAATTGATGTCTACTCCTTCGGATATTAATGGAATGTATTCTTTTGCAGTAACCAAAGACGGGAAGCCGGTTATCGATCAACTTGCCTTTGAAGGCAATATTACGGCTGCTGATGGTTCAAGCTTTGCGCTTGCGGGAATGAACAAGGCTTCTTACAACCCTGACAATAGCGCATCTAAGTTTAGCCATGTCGATGCGATGTATATCTATACAAGTGCTTGGAAGGCTGTAGAGCGGCCTAAGGACAGTTCTACGACCCCAACAGAGGTTCTAGTACAAAATAATGTTATTACTCAAATTTCTGACGGCAAAAAGCTAGATATGGCTGTGCCACAAGATGGCTACATCTTGCGGACACATGGTAAAGCGGCTGATTTCGTGCGCACTCACCTTGCCGTGGGTCAACCTTTGAAAGCTAGCTACATGCTTCGTTCCAAGACCATGGGAGAATCTCTCGATCCAGCCAACCTCCAAATGATGATTGGTGGACATACGATTCTAGTTAATAACGGGAAAGCCTCTTCTTTTTCACGTGATGTATCCAGTATTGGGGGCACGCGTGCACGTACCGCGCTAGGCTACTCTAAGGACGGTCGTTATGCTTATGTAGTCGCAGTGGAGAAGAACGGAAATAGTTCAGGTATGTCTTTATCTGAGCTGCAGTCCTTCATGGTTAAAGTAGGTGTGTGGAAAGGTATGAATCTAGACGGTGGCGGCTCTACAACGATGGTCAGCCGGCCACTGGCAGAGGAAAATACGCAGCTTACTTTTAATACCGAATATGGTACAGAACAGCGTAGTGTCGTTAATGGCGTGGGTGTTTATACGAAAGCTCCTGCTGGCCAATTAAAGGGTCTGAAGATTAGTGGAAGCACGGCAATCCTTATAGGCCAACAAGCCTCATTTAAATTAAAAGGGTATGACACGTACTATAATCCAATTGACGTTGCTAGCATTACACCGACCTGGAAGTCTAGTAATGGAAATATCACTGTAAGTGGTCAGAACGTACAAGGCGTTAAGCCTGGTAAATCTACTATTACGGCACTCAGTGGTCAGGCAAGTACGAGTATGGAAGTGCGTGTACTGGGTGGCGATGATTTAAATCGTCTTAAACCCGCCAATGCTACGGGAGCACTCACTGCTGGCAAAACACTTAAGGTACAAGTAAAGGCAACTACAAAGGATGGTCAGAGCATTGATGTACCTGCAAGTGCACTGAAATGGGAATTTACAGGATTTAAAGGTAATGTTCAAGGGGATACACTGACGGTTAAATCTGTAGATCCTGGGGCAAAGGTAGGTTACGCCATTGCACGTTATAATGGCTTTAGTACTGTGGTTGTGCTTTCAGCAGCGGGTGAAGACATGTGGGAAGATTTCGAACATGTGAATTATCCAGTGACGTTTACAGGTACTGGAGGTCAAGTGACTGGAACGGCAGCAGTTACTCAGGGTACGGGTGACCATGCGAACTCCAAAGTCTTGCAACTGCAATATGATATGACAGCAGGCAGTGGCAAGATGTATGCCTACGCTAATTTTAATGGCACAACGGGAAAAGACATCTCAGCGGCGGCAACGTCGATGTCAATCGATGTTCAGGGTGATAAGAGTCTGAACTGGATGCGTGCTGAAATACTAGATAATAACGGTCAAACGGTATACGTAGATCTTGCGAAGGTTATTGACTGGAACGGCTGGAAGACGCTAGACATTGATTTGAGCGATAAGGGAATAGCATTCCCTGCGAAGTTGAAGCGGGTATATGTCGTGAATGTGGAAGATGGACAGGACGAACGCGCGAAGACGGGAACCGTCGCTTTTGATAATATCAAGATGACAATGCCATCACTTTCGAGTGAAGCAGGTCTTCCGGCAGGTATAGAGGTAATGACCATCGGACAGAAAAACTTTACAATAAATGGAAATAAAAAAACGATGGATGTAGCACCTATTGTGAAGAATGGAAGCACATATATTCCCATCCGTTATGTCTTGGATGCTTTTGGTGGTAAAGCTACTTGGGACCCTGCTAATCAACGGATTAGCGTACTTCGAGGTGGTAAACTGATGGACCTTACGGTTGGGAAGAAGGACTTTATATTGAATGGTTTGCGCAAATCTTCCGATGTTGCTCCGTTTATATCACAAGGTCGTACTTTAGTCCCACTTCGTCTCGTATCAGAGCAATTAGGATTAAAAGTAAAATGGGAACAAAACACGAAGACCGTAACTATCGAATCATGATATGGTATGATATGTATAGAATTGACATGAATAACAGGACTTCAACTCATTCTATGTAGAAATGTAACAGTTAGAAGAAATGGAGTATAAATACGTGGATGTTCAAGCTGATGCCATAGACCGCGTCATAAAAAACGCTATCCAGGTGATGGAAAACAGTAAATATCAGATGTTTGAGATTTTAGAGACGGCTCGTGATGAACTGCTCTCTCTAAATCAAGAACTTCAATTTGTGATGAAGGAAACTGCGGATACGTTGCAAAAGGTAGATCAGCTAGAGCTGAACTACCGGCGTTCTCGCATCCGGCTGACTGAAGTTAGCCGGGACTTCGTCCGTTACAAAGAAGAAGATATTAGGCAAGCCTACGAGAAGGCAACACAATTCCAACTGGATGTGATGATTTATCGCGAGAAGGAAATGTACTTAAAGGCAAGACGCGACGAATTACAAAAACGGGCGAGAAATGTGGAGAACTCTGTAGAACGTGCTGAATCTATCGGATCTCAAATGGGCGTGGTTCTAGAATACTTGTCAGGCGAGCTTGGTCAGGTTTCCAAAATCATAGAGACAGCTAAAAACCGTCAATTAATTGGCCTGAAAATTATTCTTGCACAGGAAGAAGAACGCAAGCGTATTGCACGGGAAATTCATGATGGACCGGCACAATTGCTTGCAAATCTAGTCCTTAGGACGGAAATTGTGGAAAGAATGCTACTCAAGCAGGAATTTAAGATGGTGCAGGACGAAATAGTAGATTTGAAGGGACAAGTCCGCTCCAGTTTAGAAGAAATGAGAAAAGTTATATTTAATCTTCGTCCCATGGCACTCGATGATTTGGGTCTTATTCCAACTCTGCGTAAATATGTGCATGATTTTGAGAAAAAGACTAGAATCCGCACTATATTTGAAACCAGAGGGAAAGAGCACCGCCTCTCTTCTGCAATGGAAGCGGCGATTTACCGCTTGGTACAAGAAGCGCTTAGTAATGCGTCAAAGCATGCCTGCCCGACCTTTGTGTTAGTGGAAATTACATATCAAGCACAATTGGTGAAGATTGTAGTTCAGGACAATGGTGTTGGTTTTAAATTGGAACTGCTTGAACAGAAAAGCAAAGATCATTTCGGGTTGATCGGCATGCGAGAGAGGGTCGAGCTCCTCGAGGGAAGAATGGAAATCGAATCAGCAGAGAATGAAGGCACCAAGATCGTGATCCATATTCCGACGAACGTGGAGAAGGGAAAGGAGTAATATATATATGGAAATTAAGGATTCTGGCAAAACAACCATTAAAGTCCTCTTGGCTGACGATCATCAATTGTTTCGCGAGGGTCTGAAGCGCATTTTAAACATGGAGGATGACATTGAAGTCATCGGTGAATGCGGAGATGGTATTCAGGTATTAGAATTTTGTAATGAAATCAAACCTGATATCGTGCTGATGGACATTAATATGCCCATCGAGAACGGTGTAGAAGCTACCGAGAAGCTTCGTGAGCTATTTCCGGAAGTAAAAGTTATTATCTTATCCATTCATGATGATGAGAGTTATGTGTTTGAAACGCTTCGTAAAGGTGCGAATGGATATTTGCTGAAGGATATGGAGGCTGAGTCGCTTATTAATGCGATTCGTTCCGTACATGAAGGATATGCTTTTATACATCCGAAGGTAACAGGTAAATTGATTCAGCAGCTACGACGCATGACATTCTTGAATGAAACGGGTGCGATGACGGAGAGTGGCGTACGTGAAGCAGGCGTGAAGTTTGTGGCTGGTGAGAATAATCCATTAACACGCCGTGAAGCTGAGGTTCTTAGACTCATGGCTGAAGGTAAGAGTAACAAGATGATTGGCGAATTTCTCTTTATTAGTGAGAAGACGGTCAAGAACCATGTGAGTAGTATTTTGCAGAAGATGGAAGTGGATGATCGTACACAAGCCGTTATTAATTCAATTAAGTACGGCTGGGTAACGTTGTAGTCATTACATAAGCTGTCATTTAAAAAATGACTCGTATGTTTGAATGGAATGTGGTTTATAAAAGTATGTGAAATTCACCACTGGAAGAGTAGCCGTGTCACATGATTAGGGTGTGGGCTAGTAGGCAGAGTAATTCACCGTCCTCCTGTTATCGGCATATAGTGTCGTTATAAGGAGGTGGTTCTGCTTGGTGACCACGTTGCTATGGATTACGGCAATTTATATGCTCGCAGCATTATTGGTACATGTGTTTTATCGTTGGCATAAGAGAAGAGAAGAACGAAGCAAACCCGATCTGGATTATGTATTAGTTACTTCTAATCATGAACGTCAGATTGAATGGTATTTGCGGGCTTTTGACATTTTTGCACTGCTTTCGGGTAAACGCTTACGGATTACGGTTTTCGATGATCAGTCGGTGGATCAAACGCTTGATATTGTTGAACGGATGGATCATTCAGCAAGCATGGAGTTGTCAGTCTACACTCAGCCAATGACTCGCGGGACAGAAGATGCTACAACTCTTTTGTACAGTCACATGGGAACAGTTATTGATCTACGAATTCCGCATGAAGCGGGACGTATACCTTATGTGTAGAAGCGGGATAGGTGCCATTCGGTGCCATCATGCAATAAATCGATTTACAGTGTGAAGCACACTCTTGAACGGGAAACCGAAGGAGTGTGCTTTTTTGCGTTTATGTTTATGGATATTGAAGCTACAGGAGGAGGTAGACATGAATGCGGGTGGCTCTATACGTTATATGCCAGTCAAATAGGTGCTCTCTTCGAATGTCTTTAGATATGCGGATAGATTTGTTGTGGTGGAGTGGGGTAGATTCCGACAGAACTACGATGTTTTCATTGCATGATTCGATACCACTTAGCTGGGCAATGAGAATACAAGCAGATTTTGAGGGTCAGAAACGTATGGAGGATTGGGACTTCAAACGATGGCAGGTATATATGGAGCAGTTTGAAAGGGAACGAAACGAAAAATATGAAAAGGAGATGATTGAAAGAATAGGCGGTATACAAGGGAATTACGAACGGCAAGGCTTGGACGAATTCCATTTGCATCAACAAATCAGACGGAAAAAGGGCTGGAGATGGACGGTATCGGAGCCAATGGGTCATTCACAGTTTGTCAGTCTAGAACATTTACCTGAAGTAGGACAAGTTCAGGGTGATTTACGAGAATCAAATGTGGCTGAACAGGTAAGTGCTCTGGCCGATAAGCTCTGTGCACATCTCTCTGGCCGATCGCTGCTTGCATCCGAAGTGGATGCGCTGCTGGAGGAGGTGGCGCCGGAGCTTGCTGGCGCGTGGTATACAGCCGCGCAGCTAGCTTATCTGCGCGGGCAGCTTTTGCTTGGCGCAGGCTTAGCTGCGCCTCATGCAAGCCGCGCGCGCTTCGCTCGCCGCGGCAAGGGCAAGAGCAGGG
>NZ_BAVZ01000025.1 GCF_000576305.1 Paenibacillus pini JCM 16418
GTAGGAGGGTACCCTTTTTGTTGTGCGACTTTAAGCTGTCAAAATACTAATATCATAATTAACTGGAATATCAGATAGGCGGCAATGCCGCTACCGATCAGTGTTAAACCTGCCTTTTTCTTACCTTGAAAAAAGCGCATGATCGCTAAACTGAACAAAGGTGCAATTACAATTAAAAATAGCAGCACGGTAATAAACATTTGTGCCGATATATTGGAAGTATCCACGTACGTCACGGACAATCTCTCCATTCGTAAGGTAGACTGAGGGTTTAGATAAGCCAACCAGCATGTCCCCGTTATGACTAAATGTATAGCGAATATTTATATTATAGCGAAAGCTGGGTCAAATTTCCGTAGTTTTTAACAATAGATGCGGCAAATTTTAGTCAAAAAAGATTCGATTTATTGTGTATGATTCAAAGAATGGCTATCACGATAGAGGGAACACGCGTAAAATTGCGAATATATGTTGAGATACTTAATCAAGTGGAGGCTGGAACATGAATCTGACAGAAGAGTTGTTAGCGGCTAAACTAGTAGCGATTGTAAGAGGAATTACTCGTGAGCAGGCTAAGACAGCGGGTGCTGGACTTGTCGCTGGGGGTATTAGGTTTATGGAAGTGACGATGAATACCGACAAGGCGTTAGATATTATCGGAGATTGGCGTTCACGATATCAGGGCAAAGCTTACGTAGGAGCCGGTACAGTCCTAAACGTGGACATGGCACGAGAAGCAGTCGATGCAGGAGCACAGTTTCTAATATCACCTAATGTGGATACAGCTGTGATCTCTTTTGCCATAGAACGAGGAATTGATATTTGGCCAGGGGCCATGACGCCTACGGAAATTGTGACTGCTTATACAGCAGGTGCTGAGATCATTAAGCTATTCCCCATGGCAAGCCTGGGATTAGGTTATTTACGTGAAATTAGGGCTCCCCTTAATCATATTCCAATCATGGCAACTGGAGGCGTGACACTGGAGAATATGTCCGATTATTTTGCGGCAGGGGCAAGTGCAGTCGGTCTAGGAAGTGCGCTTATGCCCAAAGGCGCGCTTATTAGCGGTGATGTAGAGGCAATACAAAGACAAGTAAGTAAATTCGTACGTGGAGCAGTGACAACAGAAGTAACCCCATAATAGGATTTGCTGAGATTTTGTGGACAAAACAGGTGCATAGGCATATATGTGGTTTTTTGAGAATAGAGTCTTCGAGGAGGCTTATGACGAGGCTAATATATGGTTTGTCTCTTGCGGTCATATGAAGATTAGGTTCAGAATGTGATACAATATATACATTATCTTGTTCATATAGGCTTATTGAGAGCTTACGGAAAAGGGAGGGTACTGCATAATCATGAAACGCAATACGTTCCTTAAAGTGCTGTTGATCGGGGGGCTAGTGGCATGTGCTGTACCCCCTACAATAAATTGGGAAAAGGTGTATGCCCTTACGAGTTCATCATCTAGCGTTCGAAGTGTGGAGGATATTCAAAAGAAGCTACTTAATGCCATGAATAAGCACCAAGAGTCTGTTGAATTTGAATATTCAGGCAAGACGGATTCGCTCAAGGAACAGCTTAAGAAAGCATTGAGCAAAGCCATGGAAAGCGACCCATACATTAATTATACCATCGAGAGTTACGGATATTCTTATCGAGGCAATTCCAAGACGGCTCAGGTGACCGTTCAGCTAAGCTACCGGGAGACCGCTCAGCAGACAGCTTACGTATCCACTCGTGCTAAACAGATCCTTAAGTCGATTATAAAGCCGGGGATGAATGACCATGCCAAGATTAAAGCTATTCATGACTGGGTAGTGCTTAATTTGAAATATGACGTAACCCTTCAGAAATACACGGCGTATGATGGCCTAAGTTCAGGAAGTACCGTTTGTCAGGGATATTCCCTACTGACGTATAAACTGCTGAAAGAGGCGGGGATTACGAATAAAATTGTGGAGGGCTCAGCTACCCCGTCAGATACGGGAGTTAGTCAGCTTCACGCATGGAATTTAGTCCTTCTAGACGGTGAATGGTACCATTTGGACACAACTTGGGATGATCCTGCCCCTGATCGGCCAGGAGAAATTGGAATTGGATATTATATGAGAACAGATGAGCAGATGAGAAGGGATCATCAGTGGACCAAGTCTTATCCTGCTGCTTCGACACTCTACCGAAATACGCTTACAGCACTTGCGAATAAGAGCGGCAGTGACCAAGCAATGTATACTAATTTAGAGCGTCAGCTTGAGTACCAGCTATTTAACAAAAGTGAAGTTGTGCATACTACAGCAGAGCTTAGAGCTAAAGCGAAGCCTGTGATTAAGCAGAAGCAGCATGCATTATTGTTTAGATTTGCAGGTACGGAGAAGCAGCTCATCGATGTATTACAGGATTTGTACCCACTTGGTGTTCGTTCGATTTCGTATGTACATAGTCCTTTTGAAGACACAGGTGATTTAAAGGTATATGTAACGTGGAAATGAATATAGGAACTTTATAAATCAGCTTATATGTATGTACCAAAAACCCCCTGTAACGCAGGCTATTTATCCGGCGTTACAAGGGGTTTTTATATTTATTTAGTTCTCTGAAGCAGGACGGGTAGTTAAATCGCATTGATCTAAAGGAATGATTCGGCTTCTCTTTTTCAATCTATATCCGAGCCAGATGGCAAGGAATAGAGGCACACTTATATACGAAACCAGAATACCGTACCAATCAATCGAACGTCCTGTGAAAGCACCCAAGTTCTGACCTGCAATGGCAATCAAGCACAGAATAAAGGCGAAGATGGGACCAAATGGGAACCAGCGCGCACGGTAAGGAAGCTCGTCAAGTGAATGACCCTGGGCTACGAAAGCTTTGCGGAATCGGAAATGACACACGGCAATGCCCAGCCAATTGATAAATCCGCACATGCCTGAAGCATTTAATAGCCAGTTATAGACCACGCCATCACCGAAGAAAGATGCTAGGAAGGCGAGCATACCAATGCCAGTAGTCAGTAACAGGGCATTGATAGGAACCCCGCGACTATTTAACTTACCGAGTTTTTTAGGTGCAAGACCATCCTTGGCCATTGCGTATAGGACCCGAGTTGAAGCATACATACCGGAGTTGCCAGCTGAGAGAACGGAGCTCAGGATCACCGCGTTCATGACGGAAGCGGCAAAGGCGAGTCCAGCCTTCTCAAACACGAGTGTAAAAGGACTGACTCCGATATTTTCTAGATTATTCATAATCAAATTAGGGTTGGTATATGGAATCAGTAAACCAATGACAATGATGGAGAAGATATAGAAGATGAGGATTCTCCAGAACACTTGTTTAATGGCTCGGGGCACATTTTTACGAGGATTCTCACTTTCACCAGCAGCTACACCAATTAGCTCAGTTCCTTGAAAGGAGAAGCCGGCAGCCATAAAGACCCCGATAAAAGCAAAAAATCCACCATGGAATGAGCTTCCGCCTAGATTAAAGTTACTTAGTCCTACAGGCTTGCCGCCGAAGATACCGAAGATCATCAGCACACCAAGCGTCAGGAACAGAACTACGGTAACAATTTTAATAATAGCAAACCAATATTCGGATTCACCGTAGCCTTTGGCGGATAAGAAATTCAGTCCAAACATCAGTACCAGAAACAATAGACTCCATAGAATAGAAGATGAATGTGGAAACCAGTATTTGATAATGACGGTCGCGGCAGCAAGTTCTGCAGCAATCGTTATCGCCCAGTTGTACCAGAAGTTCCATCCTACCGCAAAGCCAAAGGCTGGACTTACAAAGCGGGAAGCATAAGTGCTGAAAGAACCTGACTCAGGCATATAGGTTGCAAGCTCGCCGAGACTTGTCATGAGAAAATAAACCATCAACCCAACGGCGATATAGGCCAAGATAGCACCACCGGGTCCAGAGGAGGATATAGCACTGCCGCTGGCTAAGAATAGTCCTGTTCCTATAGAACCTCCAAGCGCGATCATGGTCATATGTCTTGCTTTTAAGCTTTGTTTCAGTGATTCTGCAGGCGGTTTCTTGCTACTAAACATAAATATGTTCATCCCTTCTAAAATAACTTTAGAACCAAATCAAGGAGGGTGGATTCGCTTGTTTTGATGACAAAAAGACCGCAGGCATGGACATGCCGCGGTCTACTTAATCACAATAACTCACGCATCCTTGACTCCATGAAAGATAGCTCAACACGACTTCTTCAAGAGAAAAAGTCGCGACAGTTCTGCTCCTTTCGGCAACAGACCCAGCATGGAGATCATCTGAGCAGATCTTCACACTTCGGCGGAAGGCGCCTTTCAGTCGTGAATCATAGGCGGCTCTTACGCCTCATCACGTCTTACTCATCACTTCCGCAACCTCTACCTCATCTTGGTAGGATGAGGTTATATCTTTAATTATATTGAATTGACTATACTCTATCCTAATCAATCATATCTTATTATTCAAATGGTTATATCTAACAAATACATTCATTTGATGGATTAAGTTCGGGTACGTTTAGCCATTTGCTGCCACACTGTACCTGCAGCTTGTTCACCAGATTCGATGCGCTCGAGGGCCATTCTAGCCTGAAGGCTAACTTCAAATTCAGGATCATGAATCGCTTCTTCAAGTGCAGAACGGGCTTCCTCTGTGCCGAGTTCATACAAGAAGCGGGCTGCACGCCAGCGGACAAGTTTGCTGCTGTCTTTAAGCGTTGCTTGCATCGCAGGTGTGGCAACGGGATCACCAATATCGGATAACGTATCGCCAGCCGCACGTCGTACCGCGGGAGAGCTATCCTTAAGTGCTTCATAGAGCAGATCCATGGCAGCTGGTGTGCGTAAATCCCCGAGATAGACAACGGCTAGACGACGAGTTTGCATTTTCTCATCATGCAGGGCGGTTTCGATATAGTGTAACCGTTCAGGAGTCGGCTCCATAGCATCGAAAGCCGCATAGCGGATGCGCCAGTCGCTACTTTGTAGTGCATCTTTCAGCTCCGAATCACTTAATTCGCCACGTTCTTCCACGAACTCCTCATTGCTTGTTCCATGAGCGATCGCCTGCTTAATAACCTGTTTCAACCGTGCTTCAGGAAATGCTGCCTCAAGCTCCTGCTCAATATCACGTGCAATATCTTCCAACTCACCGTACCTCACACCATAGTCTTTAAGCTTACGTTCCTTAATCATCGTTTGTGCAGCGACTTCCATGACTGCATCGGTGAACCGCTGTGGAAGGGCAGTGCGCGCTTCATTCATACCGGATTTAACCCGGATTTGCATTGGAATACCACGGAAGAACTGCACCAAAACTTCAGCTTCACCAAAATGGTCAGGGGCATCTGGTTCGATCTCCGTGTTGCCACTCTGGGAACTCTCTTGTCCAAATCGTTCCTGCACTTCACCTAGTATTACCGACCAGTCTGCCGTTCCTTTGCGTTCCAGAGCTACGAAATCCAAAGTGTGAAATACACTTTTCACTCCATCGATATGCAGTAATTCACGAATCCATGCAGGAGCAGAGCGCTCATTATCCAGTGTATATGTCTTACGGATCCCGGGCTCCAGACTTTCGTCCAGATGGAGCTTCATAGAGTTGGGACTCGGGGTAGGTTCAATAAATTTAATCTTCATAAGAATAGCCTCCTTCGAACTGCATTGTTCAATCTGTTTCTTATTTTACCTTATTTCATTCATAAACATAAACGTGTGCGAGATATAAGCAATTTTTTTATACGAATTGGATAACCGTAGGGTAATAAAGCCAAACTATCTAGGAGTGCCCAGTTCTAGAAAAATTCCCGGTATCTGAGGGCATGTATATCCACGGAGGTTGATGGCTCTGAATTTCAAAAAACAGGAGAAAACACTGATTGTTATATGTTTAATTATTGCTGCAATCTGTCTATACGGTGCGATTAAAGGCTTTTCACGTTACATGCATTATTTTGGCTAGCTGCTACCACGATTGAAGAAGGAGTTGAGATACGGTTATGTCATCCCTAGATCCTGTCCTGCTGAGCCGGATTCTGACAGGACTTACGTTGTTTGTCCATATTATATTTGCTTCTCTAGGTGTAGGCATCCCCGTGATGATCGCTCTTGCTGAATGGCGAGGCATTCGTACTAAGGATCCGCACTATACGTTACTTGCAAGGCGCTGGGCTAGAGGATTTGTTATCACGGTAGCTGTAGGCGTGGTCACAGGAACCTCTATCGGTCTTCAGCTAAGCCTACTGTGGCCTACATTTATGCGGGTGGCAGGACAAGCTATTGCTTTACCGCTGTTCATGGAGACATTTGCCTTCTTTATTGAAGCGATCTTCTTAGGGATTTATTTGTATACGTGGGAGCGGTTTACGAACAGGATGACGCACTTGCTGCTGCTTATTCCTGTTGCCCTTGGATCATCAGCTTCGGCGGTATTTATAACGACAGTGAATTCGTTTATGAATGCACCACAAGGCTTCACATTGTCAGATGGCATACTGACTGATATTAATCCGATTGCTGCCATGCTCAATACAGCTACGCCCACGAAGGTTACTCATGTACTGGTGTCTTCGTATACCATGTGCGCCGGTGTGTTAGCGGGACTTGCTGCCTTCTCTATTGCGAGAGGAAACAAGCATATGTACTTCAAGAAGGCTCTAAAACTAACGGTAATTTCAACTTTTGTATTTGCGATTGCAACTGCGATTATCGGAGATTTCTCGGGTAAATACTTAGCTAAGTATCAGCCAGAGAAATTGGCAGCAGGCGAATGGCATTTCGATACGAGTGCATATGCCACATTGGTATACGGCGGAGTGCTGGATGAGAATAACGAAGTAAAGTTTGGTCTCAAAATCCCTTATGCGCTCAGTATATTAGCAGGTAATGCGCTAAATACCGAAGTGATTGGACTGAACGAATTTCCAGAGGACGAACGGCCGCCGCTGTCTATTCACTATTTTTTCGATACGATGGTAACGCTTGGTGTTCTACTTGTCGTAATACCTCTGATCTATATGTTACGTAAAAGATTGCCGGGTAAAAAAGTGTATCCGCAGTGGATGATGATTGGACTCATGGCACTAGGTCCCTTATCGCTGACAGCGATTGAGGTGGGCTGGATGTATGCGGAAGTCGGCAGACAGCCATGGATCATGAGGGGATATATGAAAGTAACCGAAGCGGCAACGACATCTACCAATGTAGGCTGGATGTTAATTCTGTTCATTTTGCTGTATCTCGTCCTTTGCTTCTCATGTATTAAAGTGCTTAGTAAGCTATTTCGGAATAAAAATGCGATCGATGAGATGAAAATGCTTGGCATCGAAGGAGGAGAACGCAAATGAACTATGAAATTGTAGGCATTACCGTACTGTGGATCTTCCTCTTCGGGTACATGATTGTAGCTTCGATTGATTTTGGTGCAGGATTCTTCAGCTTCTATAGTGTCGTACTCGGTCACGAGAACAAGGTGCACAATATTATACAGCGTTACTTGTCCCCCGTTTGGGAAGTGACAAATGTATTTCTCGTGTTCTTCTATGTAGGTTTAGTCGGTTTCTTTCCGGATGCTGCTTACTATTATGGTACGGCGTTGCTCGTTCCAGGGAGTTTGGTTATCGTCATGCTGGCTATACGGGGTGTATATTATGCTTTCAATACGTATGGCGTAAGTAAAGAGAATAACAAATTATACATGGCACTTTATGGTGCGACAGGTATCCTAATTCCGGCTGCATTATCAACGATTCTCGCCATTTCTGAGGGTGGAATCATCGGGATGCGAGATGGGAATGTCATTGTTCACTGGGTTACGTTTTTTAGAAATCCCTACACATGGTCTGTTATTCTATTGGCACTCGTGAGTGTTCTGTATATTTCAGCCATGTTCTTGACCTTTTATGCGAAACGAAGCGGGGACAAAGAAGCTTTTGAAATCATTAGAAGGTATGCACTTGCTTGGAGTGGACCAACCATTCTGGCTTCTTTACTCGCATTCTTTCAAATAAACAAGCAAAATCCTGAACATTTTCAGGCGATGCTACATATTGCTTGGATGTTTGTTGCTTCATTTGTATGCTTCGTGCTAGCTGTATATTTTGTATGGAAAAGAATCCATCTGGGTTGGTCATTTATCTTTGTCATGCTTCAGTTCGCCTTCGCTTGGTTTGGTTACGGACGTTCCCATCTGCCATATGTTTTGTATAAGTACATTAACATTTACGAGAATTTCACGAATGATACGATGGCGATCGCATTGATATCTGCTTTTAGTCTGGGAATTATCGTACTTGTACCTTCGTTGATATTAATTATGCGGCTGTTTTTATTTGATGCTAAATATATCCGAGGGAGCTCAGATAAGAAAGGGTGAAGAGGCGTGGAAGATTTCTCAATATTTTTTGCACCGATGCTGATTGTGGTCGTGTCCATTTTCTTTCTGGCGATCTATACTGTCAAGTATAAGGACCCTTCGGAATAGGACATCATGACATGTGAATACAATAGGAGCGAATCATTCCCGGGGAACCGGGAATTTTTTTGCGTAGAGGTAATACGTGAGGCTGTGACGAATGATGTGGTACAACCGGTTTTATATCGGGTAATTTGGATATATACTTCCGTAATTTCGGAGAAGGAGGGGTAACCTTGCCCAAGATCCGATACAACAATATGGACAATATTAGTACAGATAAGACGTTGAAGCAGTTTAGGCAGTGGCGTAATGAACGAAGGCAGAAGAAGAAGGATTACTCATCGTATCAGGTACCTAATGTGCAGCCTGAACTTGACTATTTACATCAGAACAGGCAGGAAACGGCTATTACGTGGATCGGACATTCGACCTTTTTCATACAGTATGAGGGCTTAAATATGATCACGGATCCAGTTTGGGCACGCAGAATGGGCTTTGAGCGTAGACTCGGCGAGCCAGGACTTTCGATAGATGATGTGCCTCCATTAGATGTGATGCTGATATCGCACTCCCATTACGATCATATGCATTTGGCTTCCATCCGCAAGCTCTACCGAGCGGGTACCAAGCTAATTGTACCGATCGGACTCAAGTCAAAAATGATTCGTAAAGGTTTTCACAATTGCGTGGAGATGAAATGGTGGGAACATATTGTAGTGGGGAATGTACGCATTAGCTTCGTTCCTACACAGCATTGGACGCGTAGAACTCCTTTCGATACCAATACTTCTCATTGGGGAGGCTTTGTTCTCGAACCGGTGGAGCCTCCTGTGCTGGAGGAAGAAGGAAATAGCGCAAGTAGAGGGGTGCAGTCGCTGCCACCGAACCTCTATTTTGCCGGAGATAGCGGTTATTTCCCAGGATTCAAAGAAATAGGCGAAAAGTTCAACATCCATGTAGCATTGATGCCTATTGGAGCGTATGAACCGGAATGGTTTATGACATCACAGCATACGAATCCTGAGGAAGCGCTGCGTGCTTTTCTGGATGTGAAGGCAGAGACGATGATTCCGATGCATTACGGTACCTTTAAGCTCGCTGATGATACGGCAAGAGAAGCGCTTGATCGTATGGAAAATGAACGAATACGACTTAACATTGAACAAGACCGCATACAAATTCTAAGCTATGGACAGACATTGAGAATTCATCCTGAACTTCGTAGACCTGATCTATAATCTGTAAAATACAGTAAAACATCCATCTTAATTCATTCCTACTTGGGAATGGACTTCGATCGGATGTTTTTTTATGCTATAATGTGCTGAAGCCTATTGTGAAGGGATGGTAACACTTAATGATCAGTACAAGCGGCGTGACGCTCCGTTACGGAAAGCGCGCACTTTTTGAAGATGTGAATATAAAATTTAATCCGGGCAACTGCTATGGTCTCATCGGTGCGAACGGTGCAGGCAAATCAACGTTTTTGAAAATTCTTTCGGGTGAGATCGAAGCAATATGGGCGATGTTCACATGACTCCGGGCGAACGGATGGCGGTGCTCAAGCAGAACCATTATGAATATGATGAATTTCCAGTACTAGAGACGGTTATTATGGGTCATATTCGTCTATATGAAATCATGAAAGAGAAGGACGCGCTATATGCTAAAACAGACTTCTCCGAAGCTGATGGACTACGTGCAGGTGAGCTTGAAGGAGAATTTGCTGAACTGAATGGTTGGGATGCTGAGCCGGACGCTGCTGCGCTTCTTATCGGTCTAGGCATTTCGCGTGAATTGCATGATAAGAAAATGGTAGAGCTAAGCGGTAACGAGAAGGTTCGTGTATTGCTAGCACAAGCATTGTTCGGCCGTCCGAACAACCTGCTTCTCGATGAGCCTACCAACCATTTGGACCTCGAATCGATTCAATGGCTTGAGAACTTCCTTATGGACTATGAAGGCACCGTTATTGTTGTATCCCATGACCGTCACTTCCTGAACAAGGTATGTAGCATATTGCGGATATTGATTTTGGTAAAATCCAGCTTTATGTGGGTAACTACGACTTCTGGTATGAATCCAGTAAACTTGCGCTTGAACTGCAGCGCGATGCGAACAAGAAGAAGGAAGAGAAGATTAAAGAGCTGCAAGCGTTTATTCAACGTTTCTCAGCGAATGCTTCTAAATCCAAACAAGCAACTTCTCGTAAGAAGCAATTGGATAAAATTACGCTGGACGATCTTCGTCCTTCCAACCGTAAATATCCGTTCCTTCATTTCAAACCAGAACGTGAAGCAGGTAAGCAGCTTCTAACGGTTGAGAACCTTACGAAGACCGTTGAAGGTGAGAAGGTTATTGATGAGCTTAGCTTTATCGTCAATAAAGGTGATAAAATCGCACTCGTTGGACCTAATGGGCTGCCGAAGTCGTTACTATTTGAAATTTTGATGGGACGTTCAGAAGCGGATGCTGGAGAATTCACATGGGGAGTTACTACGACTCAAGCGTATTTCCCGAAAGACAACTCCGAATATTTTGACGGCGTGGATTTGAACCTTGTTGAATGGCTTCGTCAGTATTCCAAGGATCAGGATGAAACGTTCCTACGTGGTTTCCTTGGTCGGATGTTGTTCTCTGGTGAAGAAGCACTGAAGAAAGCTAGCGTTCTCTCCGGTGGAGAGAAAGTACGCTGTATGCTTGCAAAAATGATGCTAAACGGTGCCAACGTGCTATTGCTCGATGAGCCTACCAACCACTTGGATCTAGAATCCATTACAGCTCTTAATAATGGTTTAATTGATTTCGATGGAACCATCTTGTTTACTTCGCATGACCATCAGTTCATTCAAACCATTGCCAACCGAATTATCGAAATTACTCCAACAGGTATCATCGATCGTTCGATGAACTATGATGAGTATCTCGAAAGCGATGAAGTCAAAGCATTGAGAGAGAAAATGTATCCTAGCGGCTTATAAGCTGTCTAAGTAATTTCCATATATGACAAAAGGCTGCTCCTCCCGAAAGGGAAGAGCAGCCTTTTGTCATACTCGTATGTCCGCATTACGTTCAAACGCGGTCAACCCTGGTTCTATGAACCTCCGGTACGTCGGCGTTGGTTATTTGGCTTTTTGTTATTTTGGCTCTTCATGGTATGAGGAGCACCGCCTTGAAAAGAACCTGGTTTAGTTCCAGAGGATTGTTGCTTCTTCTCCTCAAGCTTTTTGCGGATCGCATCCGCCAAATTCACTTTTTTAGTATCTTCATTGTTTTCTGTCATCGGTGGCATCCTCCCTTTTACATTGGTGTCCTTATTCTATACGTTTTTGTCCTTCCCCACAAGAGATGGCATGATCAAAACTTCTTTGCCAGAAGCAACTATGTTTCTCTAGACCCACATGATATCGCTTTGTTAGGATAGGAAGTGCACTTTGAAACGAGCGAAAAGGGTGGTTTGGCGAACTTGGATGTTTATGAAGAAATCAGAAAAGGTGAACGTGGCGCTTGGGTTAGCATTTGCGCTTATATTGTCTTCTCAGCTTTAAAACTAATTAGTGGATACGTATTCGCCTCCAGTGCGCTTTTGGCAGACGGATTTAACAATTTAACCGATATTGTAGCTTCAATAGCCGTATTGATTGGTTTACGCATTTCACAAAAGCCACCGGATTCAGATCATGCCTATGGTCACTTTCGTGCAGAAACGATAGCTGCCCTGATCGCTTCATTTATTATGGCTATGGTAGGGATTCAAGTCTTATTCGAAGCAGGACGCTCGCTTTTCATCGGGAAAGAGGTTGAACCTAACTTATGGTCTGCTGGTGTAGCTGCTGTATGTGCCATGGGTATGTTTGCGGTATACATATATAATCGAAACCTAGCTCGTAAAATTAATAATTCTGCACTGATGGCTGCGGCGAAGGATAACTTTTCAGATGCTTTAGTTAGTATCGGAGCAGCAGTTGGAATTGTGGGCGCCCAATTTGGGCTTCCTTGGCTGGACGTTGTTGCAGCTTTTGCCGTAGGCTGATTATTTGTAAAACAGCTTGGGATATTTTTCGGGATTCTACTTACCGTTTAACGGATGGATTTGATCAAGATGAGCTTCGTGATTTACGTAGTACAATTGCTCGGATCCCAGGTGTTGAGGCGATCAATGATGTGAAGGCGAGAGTACATGGTAATCATGTATTAGTGGATGTGGTGATAGCGGTTGATCCCACACTTAGTATCATTGAAGGACATGAGATTAGCGATAAAGTGGAAGAGCGCATGCATAATTTGCATAATATTATGCATGTTCATGTGCATGTAGAGCCTAATGATGACAAGAAGGTGCAGATTACCTCGGATCATAAATGACAAAAGTACAACAAGGCAGTTATTTATAACTGTCTTTATTTTTTCATTTACTTAATTCCTTAATATTCTTGCAAGTCCATATTAAAGGAGGAAAAGGGACTATAGACCTGAAAAATGCTAAAATTTGGACACTTAATTTGTGAGTATAGTACCATGTGACTACTCTTATGACTGGATATAATGGTTACAGAATTGTAAACAAATAAATTTCTATCTTGTTTGTTCAGCAATCATATCAGTCATCTCAAGGAGGAATTACATGATTAACATCAAGAATCGCTTACTGGGCTGCCTGCTGGTTACTGCCACTCTATCCGCAGCTGTCCTGCTTCCGACACCATCTCGGGTCGATGCTTCATCTGCAAAAGTACAAGCTGCAACTTCAACTGGAATCATACAGTCTACCGTTAAATTAAGAGACAAGCCTTCGATGGCAAGTAATGTAGTTGCTTATTTAAAGAATGGTGATCGTGTTCAAATTATGGAGAAGAGCACGGCGTACTTTTATAAAATAAAAACGTCAACGGGGAAAATAGGCTACACAAGTGTCTCCGATCAATACATAAAGGTGAATCAAGGTAGTGGGTCTGTAACTACGCCGGATACAAATACCGAGCCTCCTGTAACTACAGTTCCCCCCATTCAGTCGAATACGTCCAAAGATATTGAAAATGTGATCAAGATAGGTATGAACTACTTGGGTACCCCTTACGAATATGGTTCGGACCGAAATACAACGACAACATTTGATTGTTCGGACTTTATTAGACAAATTTATAAAGAGGGAGCAGGCATTACACTTCCTTCGGATTCCAGAAAGCAAGGAACTTGGATTAAAGAGAACAGTAAAGCTGTATCCGATACAAGTAAGCTGAAGCGTGGAGATCTCGTATTCTTCATGAGTTATAAAGGTTCTAACGCATCTTCTTATCAAGGAATTAATAAACTAAATCAAACGATTACTCATGTGGCACTATATTTAGGAGATAATAAACTTTTGCACACCTATTCCATAGCATCAGGTGGAGTCAAGGTAACGGATTTCAGTGATTCTTGGAAAAATCGTTTCATGTATGGTGGGAGTGTCGAGTAAATAACATAAGAAAGGACCGGAATATATATTCCGGTCCTTTTTTTACAGTTGCAATTACCCTGAGACTTCATGCATGGTTAACGTAAATATTATAGTACGTGAATCCAAGATTTTCCTAGCCAAGTGTATACTTCTACCCATTCACCAATGACATCCGTTACACGGTTACCCGTTGTTGCAATAACTTGAGGAGCGACAGCACCCGCAACTTTACCGTTAGGCTCATAATAGAATTGAGTAACCTTTGTTAGAATAACAGGAAGATTAGGACTATCGACACTATTATTTGCTTTAATAAGTGGTTCGTCTAAGACTGGTGCTACGACAGTCTTTGTAGTTGTTGTTGTCACAACTGGTGTTGTAGTTGTCGAAGTTGTAGTCGAAGCGGAGTCAGCAAATGCTGCCGTTCCTAGGGAAGCCATCAATCCAAATGCAACTGTAAAAGACATGATTTTTTTCATTAAAATATCCTCCTTGGTATGTAAATTCGTTTTGGTTTGCTACATTATCTAAATAACCAATTGCATGGTAAATTGAACCATATTACCTATTAATAATTTGGGGAAAGTTGTAAGAGTTGCGAGAGTACATTATTATTTTGACAGATGGTATGATAGAAATAGGCTATTTGTCTAGAAAAGGGGGACACTAATGCGTGCACGTAAATTTATACTACGTTTTTTATTAACGGTGGTTGTGCTGGTTATTATTATTGCAGGCGTAGTCATATGGTACATTTCACCACAGCAGGATTTGAACCTAAATTACACCAATGTAAATGTAAAAAATAAAGCGGTTGAGATGTTAAAAACGCGTAAGCCTGAAATTCATTTGAATGGAGCTGAGCTGAATCAGTTTGCCAAGAAGGAACTGGTGAAGCATTTGAGCGACATACCAGAGCAAATTCAGTTGACAGGTGCAGAATTCCATTTCAGTGGACAGGAAGTTGTTGCTGATCTGAATGGTAAATGGGGATGGATTCCGTTTGGAGCTGAGCTTACCTTCCATATGGAAACAGATGGGGAACTGCTAATTATGGAACATAAGTCCACACGAATTAAGAATTTGAATATCCCAGCATCCACTTTTGGAATGAAGGACATGACCATTTCACTTAAAGATTATTTGCCTGAAATGCTTGATGTTCAGCAGATAGAGTTTCAAGAGGATGGAGTTAAGCTAACATTTGTTATTGATTGGTTATTATTGCCTTCATTATTACTTAAATAAGGTGAATCTTCATATTGAATAATGAAATTTATTTTTAATAGAATTCATTATTCAGCACATAAAAAACCCAAGTCGCCATTTTGGCTGCTTGGGTTTTTTACAATTCTAACCTTTTGAATATCTCTTTGTCAGTGTATATGTTTATTCCGTATCTGACTTACGGTTATAAATTTCTACTGCGGCCTGTAAAGAGAGAAATAACAAACAGTACTAAGAAGATGAAGAACAATACTTTAGCAATGGTGGCAGCCGCCGCTACGATATTAAAGAAACCAAAGATACCCGCTACAAGTGCGACAATCAAAAAGATTACGGACCATTTCAACATAATAATTCACCTTACTTTCTTCAGATTTTTAATTTCATAAGTATTGGGATGCTTCTCCTTTTCCTTCATGCTATGTAAGGAAGCAGTGGAGAAATTGCAGCGATTTACTGGTTCGCCGCACCCTCGTATTTTCATTTAACCTTACAAAAAACAAATGAAACAATGGAACAAACCGCATATACAGATGCTAATACCGCTTATATAGATGCTAATATAGAAGCTGTTTCGGCATATATATGGGAGGGTAACAATGCTTATGAAGATATAAACGACTGGAAGAGAGGTTTTGCAGATGATTATTGGAATTAGTGTGGCTATTATAGCTGTAGCATTCGCTGTACTTGTTTTCTATCTAATAAAGACTTTGCTCGCTGCAAAGGATTCATTAGAGAAGACAACACAGACACTTCAAGAGGTTCAACAAACCATTGACGAATTGGGTTATGAAGTGAAGCAAATTGTCAGACATGCGAATGACATTACAGTAGATCTCCAAAGTAAGATGAAACAGATTGATCCGGTCATGAACTCCGTAAAAAATTTGGGGGAAGTACTTAGTGAAGCAACTCTTGCGGCTAAACAAGCCTCAACGACGATGATTGCGAAATTCAAACAAAATAAAAAACAAGCAGTTCATGAAAAGGCTGCTATAACTTCAGCTCCTACTACAGCGAATGAACGTACTATTAATTCGTACGCTACAACGTATGCAGCAGCTGGAAAGAATTCACCTGAAGCAGGTTGGATGAAGTGGGTCGATACTGCTGCTACGGTATGGAAGAGATTTCGTCCATAAGATATCTAAAATGAGTAATGCTATTTAAAGACGATAGAAGGGGTGAGAATCATGTTGAAAGTCATTGCCATAATGCTCGGTATGCTTTCTCCCTTAACCTATATGTCTGTTGCTCAGCCTGATATTAATCATCTGTATGCGCAGTCTGCCGTACAGCAGGCTGCGTATCAGGTTCCGGTTAATCAAGCTGTGCAGCGTAGCATTTCAATGAAATCTTTTGAAACCATGAATGGTATTTCCTTATATGATCGTAAGCAGGATGTGCTGACCAAGAGAGGGAAGCCAATTCAGATCAAGCCAGATCCAATCACGGGCTGTTCTGAATATCAGTATAAGGATGCTACAGTGGGAGTATGCGATGGTATGGTCAATTATATTCATGTACCGCTGTCTTCTCAAAAAATGCAGGTGAATGGTGCGTGGATACAGTTACAACAAGATAAGATTATCAATACATTGGGCAAACCACAGTATATTGCCGAAGATGGTCAAGTATTTATAAGAGGTGATCGTGCAATCAAAGTATATAGCGATCCGGACACAGGTGCCCTGCAAGGTGTAGACTTCTTTGATAGTGCCAGTGAATAAATAGCTTTTGCTAAATAATGCTAACATTACTGACGTTTCATCTTGGTCCCTGCGGGTTAAAATTACAATGAGCAAGATTACCAGGTGATTGATTAAAAATAGAGGAGAGTGCAAACCATGAATTCATCTAATAATGCAAAAGCTTACGCCAAGATTGTGGAGAACGGAGTACAAGCTGTTCAAGAAGTTAATCAACTTCGAAGTACAGGTTATGTATACGAGAATATTTTCGTATTAGCTCATGATGGTAACCGTACAGAGCGGATTGCTGACACAGCGGATGCAAACGAAGTTGGTATTAAAGAAGAAGGCATGTTTGATGCTCTTGCTAATTTGTTCCGTTCACGCGGTGATGAGCTTCGTGCCAAAATTACTTCCTTCGGGTTTACAAAAGCTGAAGCTGATTTTTATGAGAAAGAGCTAGACTTAGGTAAAGTTCTTGTTATAGCTAAAAAGGCTGAATAAGCTATCGATATCTACTGATATTATTTTCCAAAAATATAGATAAGGAATGGGACTATGAGTCTCATTCCTTATCTATGTTTTTGGAGCAGATCGCTTGTATGCTTTTTGTTCCAAAGAATATATAAAGTTACAGGATAAAAATCGTGAAGTAAATGTTATAGTATAGATTAGGGAATTTTTCGTCAATTTCATTAGAACTTAAGGAGAGATTTATGAGAATCTTAATTGTCGATGACAACCCGACGAATGTCATTATCATTCGTGAAATATTAAAGAAGGAAAATTATCGCGATATCGATACCGCGCCTTCGGCTAAGGCTATGTTTGATAAACTAGGACTATCTGAAGCGAATATACTCGAATCGAAAGCAGCGAACTTCGACTTGATTTTATTGGATATGATGATGCCTGAAATGGACGGCATCGCCGCTTGCAAAGTTATTCAACAACATGACCAATTTAAAGATATCCCTATTATAATGGTTACGGCCGTTGGTGATTCCAAGAAACTTGCTGAAGCGCTAGATGCAGGAGCAGTAGACTATGTAACCAAACCGATTAATAAGGTCGAGCTCATGGCTAGAATTAGACTGGCTCTTCGTTTAAAACAAGAGAAAGACTGGCACAAAGAACGTGATCAGCGGATGCAGGATGAATTGAAGTTAGCTGCTCTTGTTCAGAATGCGGTGCTTAGCCCTGCAATTGAAGAAGAATCATTTGAGGTGCATGCCTTGTATCAACCTTCTGCAGAACTAGCAGGAGATTTATATGCTTGGTTTGAACTCGGTAATGGTAGATACGGCGTCATTTTGATCGATATTATGGGACACGGTATTTCCTCTTCTTTGTTCTGTATGTTTATTGCATCGGTGCTTAAAGACACGGTTACCACCTATGTAGAGCCAGAGAAAGTTATTCAAGAATTGAATCGACGCTTTAGTCAACTTCATATCGATAGTCAACTTGTGCAGTACTATTTTACGGCAATCTATCTCGTCGTGGATACTCGAATGAAACGCATTGACTATGTAAACGCAGGACATCCACCAGCGTTATTCTTTCAGGAGGATGGACAAATGATTCAATTGGATCATGCCTGCTGTCCGGTTGGACTTTTTGACAAGATGGATATTGAACCACAAACTTTATATTACGAAGGCGAAGGGCATATTGTCCTCTACACTGATGGATTGCTGGAAATCATCAAGGGTGAACATGATGAACAAGTAAACTTTCTCGCTAGTCACTTGAAAGGCAATCATGATTGGAACGAGGAACGTATGCGTGAAGCTTTTTTTGAAGACCACGGCACCCAGGAACGAGAAGATGATAAATGTCTGGTGTGGATCTCTTTAAAGAAGGAGTAGATGCAATCGATGAAAATCAAATCGAAATTAATCATTGGATTTAGTGTCTTGATGATCATAATGGTAGGTTTGACAGTTGTGGGCTATGACCGCCTCAACTATATGAATAAACAAGTAGATCAAATGTACCAAGATCGTTATCTTAAAGTACGCAATTCGACCTCAATACGAAGTGAAGTGAATAATGTTTCACGTTCCCTTGTGAATCTCTTATTGAACAGAGGTAGTTCTGTAGAGAGTGAAGAGATAGAAATGAAAGCCATGATCGCTCGAGGTAATAAAAACTTAAAGACTGTTCTCTCTCGCGATCTTTCACCTGAAGAGAAACAGATGGTGGACCGAGTGCAAATTGCATGGAATCAATTTTTGGACTATCAAGTCAAAGAAGTTGGGCTTATTGCAGAGGATAAATTAGCAGAGGCGAATAATTACCGCAATTCGACGGGTCTACCTGTTCAGATTGAGACATTAGCAAGTGTTAATGAGCTGGCTAAGTATCAGGATATGCAGATTGATAAGGAAATTAAGGTTGTTAAGGATGCGAATCAGCGATCGATCCAAATTACTGCGGCTATGATGATTATAGGATTATTATTGGGATTGGGTGTAATCCTTTGGGTCATTCCAAGTATCACCAAAGGGCTTAATGTAGTAAATATGATGATTAGTAGCTTTGGAAAAGGGCATATGAAAGCCATTCGACGAATCAAAGTAACTTCAAAAGACGAAATTGGTGAAGTTGCTCGCGTCTTCAAAGATATAGCTGAAGATTTGGAAGAGAAGCAGGAGCTGGAAGCTGTATATTTGCAAGCTCAACATGATCAGAATTGGCTAAGTTCGAATACAAGCAGAGTAACCGAACTGCTACAGGGGATCAACTCAAGAAAACAATTATCGCAAATGTTTATAAGCGAATTCACACCAATATTTAAATCTAACTATGGTGCGTTATATATAGTAGATGACAACAATCCAGATCTATTAATTTTAAGTGGATCGTATGCTGGTGAAGGTGATCAGACGCCTAGAAATCAAATTAATCTCGGCGAAGGCTTTGTAGGCCAAAGCGGTTTGGACCGTAAGCCTATTTTGGCCGAATTACCTGAGAACTATGTGTCCATATCCTCGGCATTTGGTGCAGTCTCTCCAACACATCTAATGGTCTATCCAGTTATATTTGAAGATGAGTTGCTGGGAGTGATCGAATTTGCTTCATTCCAACCTTATAAGGAATTGAAACAGAAACTGGCAGCTCAATTAAGCGTGAGTCTTGGAATTATAATTAATAACATTAATCGTCGAGTTCGTGTGGAGGAATTGCTGCGTGAATCTCAAGCGTTGACGGAGGAATTGCAGTGTCAGTCGGAAGAATTACAGACACAGCAAGAGGAATTGCGTCGCTCGAATGAGAACCTTGAAGAGCAGACAGAGGCACTTAAAAATTCCGAGGATCTTTTACAGCGTCAACAAGAAGAACTTGAGCATTACAATACGGATTTGGTTGCTAAGACAAGAACTTTAGAAGAGCAAATGCAAGAGCTTGAAGAGAAGAATATTCAGATTGAAGAGTCTAAGTCGAGATTAGAACAGCAGGCGATGCAGCTTGCCGTTACGAGCAAATATAAATCGGAATTTTTAGCGAATATGTCTCATGAGCTGCGCACACCGCTGAATAGCTTATTAATCCTTTCTCAGCTATTATCCGAAAATAAAGAAGGTAACTTAACGGCTAAACAATCGGAGTATGCTCATACCATTTACATGTCCGGTGCCGATTTGCTCAAGATGATTGATGAAATTCTGGACTTGTCTAAAGTGGATGCAGGTAAAATGCAAGTTAACCGTGAATCTATTCATCTCATGGATTGGAAGGGCTTTGTGAACCAGAACTTTGTTCCCCTTGCCAATAAGAAACAGATCGCGCTTAAAATGAATTATGAAGATAATCTTCCGGAAACTATTATTACGGATGGGCATCGTGTAAAACAAATTCTTCGCAATTTATTGTCTAATGCTTTTAAATTTACAACACAAGGATCTGTGACTTTTGGTGTGAAAAGAGCGGATTCGCATAAGCTTCCTTCATATCTTTATAGAGATCGTTCTTATCTGGCTATTACAATTAAGGATACAGGTATTGGTATACCGCAGAACAAAACAGATCTGATCTTTGAAGCATTCCAGCAAGTAGATGGAACGACGAGCCGGAAGTATGGCGGTACGGGACTCGGGCTTTCTATAAGCAGAGAATTATCCCGACTACTGGGCGGTGGTATTGAGGTTCAGTCAGTGGAAGGTGCAGGAAGCTGCTTTACGCTGTATTTACCAATGACAGAAACAGATGCTGATTATATGGAGCGTAGTGGTGAAGGTGCAGCAACGATGGAGCAGACCACAGAAGGAAATAAAGTCATGTTACTACCATCTGCAAACCGCGATGTCTCAATTGAAGAGATGGAAGAGGCGGAAGCGGAAGCTCAGAGCGCTGCTGCAGAGCCTGTAGAAGATGATCGCAATCATATTACGGACAAAGATAAAGTACTTCTAATCATTGAAGATGATATTAATTTCTCAAATATACTACTGGATATGGCTAGAAATCGTGGGTTTAAGGGTATTGTAGCTGCGCAGGGTGATATTGGCTTGAAATTTGCCCAATCCTATTTACCAGATGCTATTATTTTGGATATTCAACTTCCAGTGATGGATGGATGGTCCATCCTTGGCGAATTGAAGAGTTCGGCTTCAACACGACATATTCCAGTTCATATTGTGTCGGTTGTGGATGAAGTGAAGCAGGGATTGATGATGGGCGCAATTGCTTATTTGAAGAAACCATCTTCTAAGTTAGCTTTGGAGAAAGCATTCTCTCATATTGAATCGTATACCGAAAAAACGGTTAAGCATTTGTTGATCGTCGAAGATGATCAGATACAGCAAAATGCTATTATCGAATTAATTGATCATGATGATGTATCCATTACGGCAGTTTCAACGGGGCGTGAGGCGCTTGCTGAACTACGTAAACAGCATTATGACAGCATGGTGCTTGATTTAATGCTCAGTGATATGACAGGTTTTGAGCTTTTGGATCAAATCCAAAATGATGATGATCTAGGTGATCTTCCTATTATTATTTATACGGGTAAGGATCTAGATAGCAAAGAAGAAATGGAGCTTCGTAAATATGCAGAATCCATTATCATTAAAGATGTGAAGTCACCGGAACGTCTACTAGATGAGACGACCTTGTTCCTACACAGAGTTGAAGCTAATATGCCGGAAGATAAGCGCAAGATCTTACAGAAGCTGCATAACAAAGAAGTATTATTCGAAGGTAAGCGAATCTTATTGGTTGATGATGATATTCGTAATGTATTTGCTCTTTCCAGTGTATTAGAGAGCTACGATATGGATGTAACGTTTGCTGAGAATGGACGAGAGGCTATTGAACTACTTACCAGTGGTAAGGAGTATGATCTCGTTCTAATGGATATGATGATGCCAGAGATGGATGGATATGAAGCAATGCGCCTTATCCGCAAAATGCCGCAGTTCCTAAAACTGCCGATTATTGCTTTGACTGCTAAGGCTATGAAGGAGGATCGTTCCAAGTGTATTGAAGCTGGAGCATCCGATTATGTTAAGAAACCTATTCAAACGGAACAACTTCTTTCATTAATGAGAGTATGGCTGTATTCGTAACCCGAATTTTTGGGTAATGAATATTGGGTAATAAATATAGTGATTCAAATTTTAGTGACGTAACCGCTAGAATTAGCAGGGGGATATGCAATGGATTCAATTCATCCGGACGATTATGGACTAAGTAAACCGGAAACTGATATTACTGAGCGTGAAGATATTGAGCTTGAACTGCTTCTGGTCGGTGTTCACCGATTATACGGATATGATTTCCGAAATTACGCTCTGCCGTCTTTAAGACGTAGAATATGGCATTTCATACACGCAGAAGGACTTGGGAATATATCTGAATTGCAAGGAAAAGTGCTACACAACCGTGCAACTTTTGAACGAATGGTGCATAACCTATCCATTCCAGTTACAGAGATGTTTCGGGATCCTAATTTATTCTTAACGTTCCGTCAAAAGATTGTTCCGATTCTACGGACGTACCCATATATACGAATTTGGCATGCTGGATGTTCAACTGGCGAAGAGGTCTATTCCATGGCCATCCTTTTACATGAAGAAGGACTTTATGATAAGTCGAGGATATATGCTACTGATATGAATGATCGATCACTGGAGACTGCTAAGCAAGGCGTCTTTGGGATTGAGAAGATGAAGCTATATACTAAAAATTATATGGAAGCGGGAGGGACCCGCTCTTTCTCCGAATACTATACGGCTAAGTATAATTCGGTTATATTTCAACCATTTTTGCAAAAGAATATTATATTTGCTGAACACAACCTGGCAACGGATCGTTCATTTAATGAATTCAATGTTATACTTTGCAGAAATGTAATGATTTACTTCAATGATGAACTGAGAAATCATGTTCATAAGTTATTTCACGACAGCTTAAGCAATTTCGGTATTCTTGTTCTCGGGTCAAAGGAATCGATTCAATTCACAGAATTAAGTGAATCGTATGAATCCCTTGATCGTGTTGAGAAGATATATCGAAAGATTAAATGATAAAGCGGGAGGTTGCTATGGGGTTTCAAGAACCGATTCATATATTACTGGTAGATGACCGTCCGGAAAACTTACTCGCTCTTGAAGCAGTATTGGAGAGCGAACAGTATAATCTAATCAAAGCTACCTCTGGTGAAGAAGCACTTCGTTGCCTCTTGAAGGATGAGTTTGCTGTGATTATTCTCGATGTTCAAATGCCAGGAATGGACGGAATTGAAACTGCCAAACTTATTAAGGCGAGAGACAAGACGAAGGATATTCCAATCATCTTTATTTCGGCGAATAGTAAGGAAGCCGAGCATTTGTTTGCAGGGTATTCTGCAGGCGCTATAGATTACATGGTTAAGCCTTTTATTCCGCAAATTCTGAAGTCCAAAATTGAAGGCTTCGTCGATATGTATATGACCAATAAAAAGCTGAAGACGCAGTCCATGCTGCTTCAGCAAAAGACACAAGAATTAGAGAAAATTAACCATGAATTGGTTAGAGCGAAAGAGGCTGCTGAAATTGCAGCCAAAGCGAAGAATGAATTCCTTGCCATGATGAGTCATGAAATTCGTACACCGATGAACGGCGTCATTGGTATGGTTGACTTATTAATGGAAACGGATCTAGAAGAAGAGCAACAGGAGTATTCAGAAATTATCCGTAAGAGTGCAGATGCGCTCGTGACTGTTATCAATGATATTCTGGATTTCACCAAAATGGAATCGGGTAAAATGGAGCTTGAAGAGCATCCCTTCGAATTACAATCCTGTATACAGGAAGTATTCAGCCTCTTCTCCATGGAGGCAGGTAAGAAGGATCTCGAACTCGTATACTTTATTGACGAGAAGCTTCCAAGTATTATTTATGGGGATATGGCGCGGCTTCGCCAAGTTTTAATCAATTTAATTGCGAATGCCGTTAAATTTACCCAGCAGGGCGGCGTATATTTAATGGTATCACTTGCAAAAACTCTTGATAATACAATATCCATTGAGTTTGCAGTTAAAGATACTGGGATTGGTATTTCGGCAGATAAAAGAGATCGCTTGTTCCAACCATTTTCACAGCTCGATTCATCGATGACCCGCAAATATGGCGGAACTGGATTAGGCTTAGCCATCTGTAAATCTCTGGTTGATATGATGCAAGGCGAGATCCGAGTGGAATCAATGGAAGAGAAGGGTGCGACTTTTATCTTTACGATTCAGGCAAAGGAGCATGAAGAAGAGGTATATGCTCTAGGGCTAGGTGATGAATTTGAGCAGAATGTGCAGCCAGATCCATCCGAATCATCACCAAGTGTTCTGGTTGTAGATGATCATCCCGTTAACCAAAAACTGATTGTAAGTATGCTCAGTAAGCTTGGATTTGTTGCTGAAGTGGCCGAAGACGGTAAACAAGCCGTAGAGAAAGTGCAGATGCACCGAGGATATGACTTTATATTTATGGATTTACAAATGCCAGTCATGGACGGACTTGAGGCAACCTCGATGATCAGACAACAGCGCTGTGATCATAATCCCATCATTATCGCCATGACTGCTAATGTAATGGAAGGTATTCAAGACCGTTGTAAAGAGGCTGGCATGGATGATTACATCAGCAAACCAGTTAAAATGAGTAGCGTAAAAAATACGTTATCCCGATATCCTCTGCCTTTTCAGAAATTTGAAGAAACTCTTGGTCTAACTGCATCTCTTGATTGAGTTAACATGATCAGGATTTTATGTTCATGTACTGATTCAAAGCTTATAATTTTGGTTAATTAGATAAAGAATATGAATTTCGGGAGAGAATGTCTATGAATACAAATAAAAATGAAAAATTTAATGCAACGACTGAAAGTGGAGAAAACAAGACAACTGTTTTTCTAAGCGGTGAGTTAGATTTATCCGTTGCACCAGACTTTAGGTTAGTTATGGAGCCTTTAGTTGGAAATTCTGATCTGGATTTGTTTATTAACCTCAAAGATTTGAAATATATTGATAGTACCGGCATTGGGATTCTGTTATCCATTCTTAAAGCAAGACATGGAATGAATGCCCGTTTTGTTGTCGACGAAGTACCGCCTCAGATTCAAAAATTGTTCGACATGACAGGTATCGCCAAGTTTTTTGCTCCAAGTGAGAATTCCCAATAGGAAAGGATCGAAGAAAGAATGAATTCTGAAGTACAAAGAGTCGTTATAACCTTGCCGGCTAGTGCGGATTTTGTTGATATCGTAAGATTAAATTTATATGGAATTGCTTCTAAAATGGGCTTTTCTTATGAAGAAATAGAAGATATGAAGGTTGCTGTATCTGAAGCTTGTAACAATTCTGTTTTGTATGCTTATGGGCAAGAGGGCGGAATGGTAGAAGTTTCTTTTGAAGTGAATAACAATCAATTATCGATTAGTGTCAAAGATGAAGGAGCCAGTTTTGAAGGCACCACTCGCTCAGGTAATAGCGTTACTCTACATGATAAGGAGTTGAATGATGTAGAGATTGGTGGTCTTGGGTTCTATTTGATGGAAGCGTTAATGGATGATGTGACTATTCAAAATCAATCGGGCCGTGGCACGCAGGTAATTATGAAGAAGCGACTCATGAAAAGTGAGGAAACGGTATGAGCGATAAGGTGACTCCCACAGAGTCCATGAGCGATGCCATTAGTATGATCTGGGAATACCAGCAAACTAAAGACAATGAGATCGCTACCGTTCTTATCAAGAAATATGAACCCATGGTTAAAATGGCTGCGGGTAAAATCGCCCGTAACCGTCCCGATCTCTATGAAGATTTGTTTCAGGTCGGCCAGATGGCTTTGATTCGTCTGTTTCAACAGTACGATATTAGCTTAGGAGTTCCTTTTGAACCTTATGCTATGAAGAGCATGATTGGTCATATGAAAAACTTCCTTCGGGATAAATCATGGTATATTCAGGTGCCAAGACGAATTAAAGAGAAGGGTGCGCAAGTCCAACAGGCTATTGATGAATTGACTGTTAAATTGGAGCGCTCCCCGAATGTTCGTGAAATTGCTGAATTTCTTGATTTGTCGGATGAAGAAACGGTAGAAGTGCTCGCAGGACGGGAATGCTATCATTATGTTTCGTTGGATTCTCCTTTGTCCCAGGAAGATTCAGGGGCTACTTTAGGAGAGCTGATTAGCTCTGAAGTTAATGATTATGATTCTGTAGAGAAACGCATGGATTTACAGCAAGCACTCAGTCAATTGAAGGATCAAGAGCAAAAAGTTCTTTTGCTTGCCTTCCAAGATGGTGAGTCGCAGCGTTCCATTGCTCAGAAACTTGGCGTTTCGCAAATGAGCGTATCGCGTATACAGAAGAGAGCTACAGAGAAACTGAAAGAAATTATGTCAAATGCTAATCTATGATTAATAAGGTGACTGCTTTATTCATATATGCCGGACGTTAGGACACGCATATTTCTCTAGGGGAATGTAAAGCGTGTCCTTTTATGTTGTATCACAAGAACGATAGGAATGGGGTTCGTAATGGAGAAGCATACCGTGAGCAATATATTATCCTTTGCAGGTCATTGGGAGTGGCATGATATTGTAATTGATAACTGGTCATCAGACGAACTGAAAGAGGTAATGAAAATACATCCTTTAATTGCGGATTGGTTAAAAGTCATTCCAGAAACTACAGAGGATTACTTATCTGTTCGTTTTCCCGACGGCATTGAGGCAGTGATGTTTGGTACATTGCCGTATTCCATTAAGTCTGAGGTTGAAGACAGCGGAGAAATGGATCAGTTACATTTTTTTGTAATACACAATAAGTTAATTACCATTAACTTGGATAATAATACTCGTCAGATCATGGCAACTCCGGAACGTATTGCTCTTTTACATCAATGCCGTAGTGCGGTCGACGGTATGTTTGTACTAGCACGTACCATTCTTCATTATTTCCATTTAGGGCTAGATCGCTTTGAAGGAACGCTAAGAGAGATTGAACGGGCAATGGAGATGGATAATCAAAGGCATTTGATGGACCAAATTCTGAGTTCCCGCTTCGCTTTGTTATACTTAAGCAATTTGTTTACTCCTTATCAGGAATTAATGGCAGCTTCTAAGGAAGCCTATCTGGATAAACTGAAGGATAGCCGCCCCTTTATGCAGTTATTTCATAGAATGGAACGTATGGATCATGCTTTCCGGCATTATGAAAAAGAAATTGATACATTAATTGCAATAGATGATGCGATTTCAGCTTTTCGAGGAAATGAAATTATGAAGACATTAACCATTCTTACAGCGATGTTTACACCAGCGACTGTGGTGGGTGCCATATGGGGAATGAACTTCGAGAATCTACCAGCAATCAAGGTCTCTTGGGGATTTATTGGCGTGATGTTGATGACATTCCTCAGTACAGCAGGTATGTATATATGGATGCACAAGAAGGGCTGGACAGGGGATATCCTTAGGGTTAGAGCAAGAAAATCTAAAATTTAATGTAACGTTATTAAATGTTTATATAGTAAAAAAAGAGCCTGAGGATATGTATTCCTTATAGGCTCCTTTTTGTATGAAGTTAAGAAGAGAGTTAGGATACAAGCGTGCATCCGTTTCTCAAGAGCCTTTTACCATGTAATAAATTGATTTATCGTAGAGGGATTAGATTAATCGTTGATATACAAGTAGAAGTTGTTGATCAACCTCACTATATCTTGGATCGTTGAGGTCTAGAGGAGGTGTGAATGTTGCCTTATCCCATTCCACTGTTAACCGGCCATCCGACTGCTGAGTTGCTGGAACAGTATAAACACATGGATCTTCTTGCGATGAACTGTGTAATCTCAGAATAAATAACTCTTGATCCTCTGTGATTCGGTGCTCGAAGGAATAAGCTTGAAAAGCCTGACGAACGAGTTCTGAAGGACAAGTAAGATGTTTTAATCCCAGATGAGACATGAGAGAGACCTCCTTTGTTAATTCTTTATTTATAAGCATCAATATATTTTAATAAATCACCAACATAGTCACCAATAATAGGTAATGTTACGAATAGGCTTAGAATGTACCCTAGTAGACCCAGAACGACAAACGTACCAAGAGAAAGACCCAGTCCACGTGATAAGCCCGAAGTGAAATTCGAAATAATTCTCTTTTTGGGATTCGTGTAGTTCTCCAAGATGTCTTTAATCTGGGATTTATCGAGAGAGTCAGCAAGCTGATCTAAGCGGGTATTTAGGCGCTTGACTTCATGTCTTAATTCAAATGGATGTTCATCCACATTATATGGGTTTACTTTACTCAAGGTCATCCCTACTTTCTTTATCATTGTATTGAGCTCAAGTATTCATGAATTGTTGAGAACAAAAATAGCCAGCTTTATCAGCTGGCTATTGCTGTGGAAAGCATCTTAGTAAGATGTTTTATTGAATTCTTTACGAACGTCTTTAGAAGCATCCGCAGAGGTATCTTTCACATCATTCGAAGCTTTTTTAACATCGGATGCGACATTATCTGATTCTTTCTTTACGTCAGAGGCAACATCAGAAGAAGCTTGTTTAACACTATCCATGATATTGCTTCTGCTTTCATTTACAGTTTTAGCAATGTCCATCGTTTTAGCAGATACTGTTTTTGCTAAGTCTGTTGTTTTTTCACCAACAACGGAAGCAACCTCTTTTGTTTTATCAGATACAACTGTGAAACGATCGGAAAGATCTCCACGAAGTTCACGTCCTGGTTTTGGAGCAAAGAGAAGAGCTGCTGCGGCACCAATTAAACCACCAATCAATGCACCTTTTACAAAAGTTCCACCACTTTGTACTGGGTATTCCGTTTCTGCCTTATTCATAATTAAACACTCCTTTTATATGATTTGTAATGTTTATTTGGTATTACGCTGTGCGTGAAAATAATCTGCTGATCAGACCTAGAAGGAAAACAAAAATCGCTGTTCCTAGAATGGCTGGTATTACTCGGAAATCACCGATAACTGGACCCCAGTTACCAAATAACCAGGCTCCGACCCAGGCGCCGACAAAACCAGCGATCATAGAACCGATAACGCCTCCTGGCATATTGTGACCTACAATAGCGTCACCGATGATACCGATAATGATGGCCATGATGATACTGATAATAATTCCCCACATTACGATCGCCTCCTTTTCTTAAGTTTTCAAGTTTCGTTGTTTGACTTGCTTACATGGTACTTAAACTAGAGAATAAATAGTGAAACAATATTGTTAAAAAGCGAAGTAATATGGAGAAAATGATATTAATGGGGAGATAACAATTAATAAGTTAGGCAAAACATGCTAATAGGCGGCTTTACAAATAAGTTTGTCCTATTTAATTGGGTTCTGGATAATTAGTCTGCGAAGATAAACACTTTATACTATACTGTAAAAGTTAATAATTTATGAAACAACTGATGAAGACGAAGGAGAGAAGACCTTATGGATAAGGTGCTTGTCCAAGAATACCGTGCTGATATTATGGAATGTGCTCATCACGGTCACATATGTATAGTTAATGATAAGGGTGACGTTCAGGCCTATACTGGAGACCCTCATTTCGTCACCTTTACTCGGTCAGCAGCCAAACCATTGCAGGCTATACCGGGAATTCGTGCGGGTATTGCAGCCCATTATGGTTTAACTGAACAAGAAATAGCAATTATGACTGCTTCGCATTTAGCCGAGCCAGAACACGTCAAGGTGCTTGAGAGCATTCAGAAGAAAATTAAATCGGATGATCATGTTCTTGTATGCGCGGCTAGTTATCCACTAGATGAAGAAAGTAAAGAAAATCTCCTGCGACAACAAGGGCATAAGAGACGCCTTTACCATAATTGCTCCGGTAAACATCTTGGTGTATTAGCTTATAGTGAAATGAAAGGCTATTCAGCACAAGATTACGCGAAACCTGATCATCCCGTTCAGCAGGAGATTATCGAATTAGTGTCAAATATGTGTGATATTGAAACACAGCATATTGAGCTGGGTACAGATGGATGCGGCTTTCCTGTATTTGCAATACCGCTCTCTGCCATGGCAACAGCTTATATGAAGCTGGCATGTCCAGACTTAATTAGCGATGATGCCACACGCTCAGCAGTACAAACAATAACTGCTGCAATGAATCATTTTCCAGAGATGGTAGGTGGACGGGGAAGGGTCGACTCCTTAATTCTGAAAGATACTAACATTGTTGCTAAAGGTGGATTTAAGGGAGTTTACTGTTTCGGCTTGAAGAAAGAACGTTTGGGCGTTGCTTTTAAAATTTTAGACGGATCTGAAGAAGAGTGGGCGTGGATTGTACAATCTATTCTAGAGCAAATTGGATATGAGCATCGAGATACGATTGAACAGTTAAAGCTGCATTTCTCTACCGAAATATATAATGATGGTGGGCAACAGGTTGGATATGCCAAGCCAGTATTCCAGCTTCAATCGTAATCAAAGGGTCGTGCTAATTAAGATAAAATTAAATGAAGCGCTTACACCTCCACTGCAATAGCAGATGGAGGTTTTATTTAATTTGGGCACCAGCAAATGATTAAAGCCCACAGGATAGGGGTAAGAATTACATATTCAACAGCAAGCTCATGGAGGTGTATATATATGATTAAAGTTATAACATCAGCTGAACGCCATACCTCGGAGAGAGGATGGATACACAGCGAATTTAGTTTTTCATTTGCGGATTATGATGATCCGAGTAACGCGCACTTTGGCTGTCTTTTGGCACATAACGATAATCAGTTAGGGCCGAAGCAGGGATTTAAGAAGCATCCGCATCATGATTTGGAAATTGTCAGTTATGTGATTTCGGGTACGCTTGAACATGATGATGATATGGGTAACACAACGCAGTTAGAGGCAGGTACCGTTCAGGTAATGAGCGCGGGTACTGGCATTAATCATTCAGAGAAGAATCCTTCTGAAGAAGAGCCAGTACGCTTCTTACAAATGTGGTTTCTTCCTTCAGAACCAGGGCTAGAACCTACATGGAAATCTAGTGTGTATTCTAAAGCAGACAGAACCAATAAACTTGTACCTGTAGTAAGTGGAAGAAGTCATCAAGAAGGCGGTGCTCTATCCATCCAACAGGATGTAGATATCTATCTGCCTATACTCGAAACAGGACATGAATTCGTTTTCCCTCAGCAGGAGCATCGTAGAACGTACCTGTTCTTAATCTCTGGCCACCTTGAAATCGGGTGTAATGATGGTACATTCCAATTAGAACCTGGAGACGCTGCACGGATTCATAATTCATGTGACCTTCATATTAAAGGAACGAGTAGTGAAGGCCAGGCAGAATTTGTGTTAGTAGATATTCCCTAAAATGCGTATAGCCATAGAAAAGCCCCCTGATGACATTGGGATTCGTGATTTCACGACCTAATGGATTAGGGGGCTTTTTTGGATGTTAAAAGATTATTTATTCCGAAGGCGACCCAGCTCTGTAGCGATGGCTTCAACTTCTGAAATACTGAGGTTACTTTTGCTCATAACCAGTTCGTAAATATCCTGAATATCCTCATACTGCTCAGTTGAGAAGGCGGAAGACTGCATCGCTGCTCCACTAGCCATTCTCAGCTTCAATTTAATTTCTTCAATCATATAATCAATATTTTCAGAACTTTTTTGGGATAAATCCTTCACGTTTCTATCATCCTTTCAATACATCAGTTGTTCATATTGTAGCATGTCTTGAGAAGCATCACTATTTATTTCGCAGGCATCGTCATGGAGTTTTCCTGTTTTGCGTTTATGAAGTAAAATCAGAATACAACAAAAGACAGACAAACCAAGAGTTAAGGAGCCTTATACATATGAATATCCAAGATCCTCATATAAGTCACAGCAGCAGTAAGCATATGCAGAAAGTGGATGCAGCAGGGCTGACTGATTTTTTCAAGCAAATACATACCTTGCATTCAATGGATACAATAACCTTCCTATGTATAGGTACGGATCGGTCTTCGGGAGATGCGCTGGGTCCACTTACCGGTTCGGAGCTATGCGGTTACGGCGTCCCACATGTCATTGGAACACTCCCATTACCTTGCGATTCCAATAATTTCGTGGCGAATGTAGCAAATATCCCTAAGCATCATATTGTGATTGCTGTGGATGCATGCTTAGGTCAGCCCAATTCTATTGGTAAATATATAGTCTCTCATCAACCACTTATTCCTGCGCAGTCCGTAGGGCAGGCTTTACCGGCTGTAGGAAACTATAGTGTAGCTGCGGTGGTGAATGCGAATTCGCCTAAACCCTATGCTACACTTCAAGTTACGTCCTTATTTCAAGTCATAACAATGGCTCGCCAAATTGCAGCTTCAGTGGCGGAGGGATTCGAACTTATTAATTAACTAATGTAATTATGGTTTCAAGTGAGTGTCTTTGGCTTAATAATATACATAAATATGAGTTGCTACATAGTAGGGAAAGCTATTTAATACAGGAAACATATAAACATGGATTACAAATCAATCGATATAGAAAGAAGGATTCATCATGGAAAAAGTACTATGCGACGGATACACACTCTGTTATGCCGAACAAGGTCAAGGCGAGCCCATCGTTCTCTTGCATGGATATTGTGGGAGCTCAGAATATTGGGACAAGGTAGTACCACTTCTCTCAGACAAATATCGCGTAATTGTGCCCGATCTCAGAGGACACGGACATTCGGACGCTCCGTTAGGTGCTTATTCGATTGAACAAATGGCCGATGATGTGATGAAGCTTTTGGATGAACTTAAAATAGATAAGGTTACACTTTTTGGACATTCTTTAGGCGGTTATATTACGTTGTCCTTTACACAAAGATATGCTTCGCGTTTAAATGGTTTTGGATTGATTCATTCAACGGGGTTCCCAGATAGTGATGAAGCGAAAGAAAAACGTTTGAATGCAATTAGCACCATCCAGTCCGAAGGAATTACAACGTTCATTGATGGAATGGTTCCAGGCTTGTTCACGCCGGAAAATGCAGAATCAAACCCTGAATTTATACAAAAAGTGAAGGAAATTGGCTATCAAACACCTCCACAAGGTGCGGCTGGTGTTGCACTTGCTATGCGTGAACGTCCTGATCGCCGTGATGTTATATCTGCATCTGTGCTACCAATACTATTGGTTGCAGGTGAGAAGGATAAGCTTATCCCTGCTGAGAAAACTTTTACCGTGGATAAGCCTAATGTGACTCAAGCAGTGATCGCTGGAGCTGGACATATGAGTATGTTTGAAGCGCCTGAAGAACTTGCAAAAGTGATGAAGGCATATCTAGAGAATATCTCTTCAGCTGCTGATAAAAAGTAAATCGTAAAATAATATATATACATGTAAACCGGAGGCCAGCGGCCTTCGGTTTTTTATATGAATAGGTTACGCTGGCTTTGCCCTTCCGAATGGCTTACAATCGAGAAGTACTTGTACGATTATCTTCAAAGAGAAAGGAGCAGAATGAAGTATGTTCCGTAAGGATTATCTCATGCAAATGGTTGAAGATATGATGGAAGTGGTCGGCAAAGTATTTGGACTCAAGCAGGAACGTAAGTTTACTGAGGCGCTGTGGGAGATTGATGATCTATTAAGCAGATCATTTCGTCTGAATTCACGTCTTTTGAATTCATTGTCCGTAGAGGATATTATTGATATGTTTCGTCTAAGCGGCGGCGTGGAAACCGATAAACTTCAAACCGTTGCCAGGCTCTTGCAGGAAGAAGCGGCCGTGTATAAGGAGATGCAGCAGGAGGAAGAGTCGGTCAAACGACTGATGAAATCTCTTCATTTGTATTTGTTTGCCCATATGAATGGAGCTGATCAAGAACTTCTTAAACTAACTGATCGCATCTATGAAATTCGGGAACAAGTGAGAGGTTATCGGGTTCCGGTGAAAACAGAAAGATTAATCTTGAGTTATGAAGAACAAAGAGGGCAGTATGGCGAGGCTGAGAATTCCCTGTATAGACTGCTCGATCAAGCAGAGTTGACTGAGGAAGAGGGTTTTGGATTGTATAACAGGCTACTTCAGTTCGATGATGATGCTTTAATAGCGGGTGGACTTCCCCGTAATGAAGTTGAAGAAGGATTACAGGAGCTGCGACGTAAATTTAGTATGTAAAAGGGCGCGCGCTTACATTGGTTAGAAAGTGAGATGTACTAGCTTGGAATCATTACGAAAACTCATTAATCAAATTACAGCAGAAGCTTCCTTAATATCGGCTACACTTAGTCAATTGCGTAAAAAAGAAGGGGCTACGTATACCAAAGTTCAAATTAAGCCTGTCGAAATAAAAAAACAGCTGCAATACCAATTTGCTTATTATTATAGCAATAAGGTCGTACATGAGAATATTTCTCCAGTGCAAGCTGAGATCACGCTGAATGAACTGTTTCAGAATACGTTCCGTCAGGCTGTGATATGTACGCCAGAAGCGGATTATCAAATTCTGATTAGTAAAAAATATAAAGTATCTATCCTTACGAAAACGGCAACGAAGACTGCTGCGGATCTTGCACATAATCGTAAAAAGCAGTATGTGCTTGAAGAAGGACAACCCATTCCTTTCTTAGTCGAACTCGGCATTATGAATGAAGATGGGAAAGTATTAACACGTAAGTACGATAAATTCAGACAGATTAATCGCTTTCTTGAGATGGTTGAAGATGTTCTCCCTAGTCTTCCTATTGGACGGCCGATTACAATTGTTGATTTTGGATGCGGTAAATCGTATCTGACTTTTGCTCTTTATCACTATTTAGCTGTTCAGGAGCGAAGAGATCTGCGAGTTGTTGGTCTCGACCTGAAGGCAGACGTGATCGAACATTGCAGTTCACTTGCGAAGCGATTGCACTATAACCAGTTGCAGTTCCTTGTTGGTGACATTGCTGATTACGATGAGCTTGAACAAGTGGATATGGTCGTTACTTTACATGCATGTGATACGGCAACGGATGCGGCTTTAGAGAAAGCTGTTCGCTGGAATGCATCTGTGATATTATCTGTCCCTTGCTGTCAGCATGAGATGTTTACACAAGTGAATCAACCGCTTTTGGAACCTCTGTTATCCCATGGTATTCTAAAAGAACGCTTCTCCGCTTTAGCAACCGATGCAGTCCGTGCGAAATTGCTGGATTTAATGGGATACCGAACACAGCTCCTTGAATTTATTGATATGGAACACACACCAAAGAATATTTTAATCCGTGCTGTTAAAGGATCTGCGGCGAATCGCAATCAATTATGGCGAGAATATGAAGCATTTCGAGATTTCTTGCAGGCTACTCCCTATTTGGAGAAGGTTTGCGCAGACCTGCTTCCAGCATCGAGTTTGAAACAAGATGTAGTTCAGTAAAAGATGAGGAGGAAGACCGTGAATATGTGGGGATGGAGAGCATTGTATGTTGCTCTATGGGCGGTAATTATCGCTTCCTGTATGAAGTCAGGCCTTTATTTTTCCGCGGATATGTATCCCATTCTCATTGGATATGGGATGCTTTGCTTCTTTCTCGGTTTATATTTTATCCTCCCGCGAAGCAGGAGTTTTTATGTTAAGGAAAAGTTCATTTCATCGACTTTACGTTCCTATGGAACATGGGTATGGTGGATTTGTCCTATTGTTATGTTACTTCTCTATGGAATGCATGCATCCATAGGATCATTATCCGTGCAGGGAAGCGTCAATCAGATGCTACGATGGGGATTGTATGGATTATGTGCAGTAACCGCATATGCTATGGGTAAACTACAAGGCGGGCGGAATATGTTGGCTTTTATTTGGCATACAGCTGGGGGTATTCTGGTATTGTCAGCCCTGTTAGCGATATATAGTGTTGTGCCACTAGATCATGGTATTGCTCATACCTCGAATCGTGGTATTAGTGCGACGGGCGCACGCTTGGGGGGGCTTCTTCAGTATCCGAACACCTTCGGCGTCTTAATGGCTGCATTTCTGCTTGAACGTTTGTTTTCACTCATTCCTTTGCTACAGAGGGGACCTAGCACGGCTCGTCTCATGCTCGCCTCTTTGCCGCTGCTGCCTTACACCGCCGCGCTTCTGCTGAGCGAATCCCGCGGCGCATGGCTTGCCGCCGGCGTGGTCACCGCTATCGGCCTACTGCTGGAGCGGCGCCG
>NZ_BAVZ01000024.1 GCF_000576305.1 Paenibacillus pini JCM 16418
AAAGAACCACTGTTGATGCACATCGACGGTGGTTTTTTTGTGTTGATAGGATATTTTCTAATGAAATGTGGTACTTTTATGTAAATAAATATGCTATATTCTGTAGGATTTATTGTTCTCGATTAAGGTAGATATCGTTCTCGATTATTTACATGGGGTTATATTCAAATATTAAAGCGTGACAATGTACAGATATGTAAGGTTAGCTTTATGGTGCTAATAAAGTAAAGAAAATTTGGAAACAGTAACAGATAATACGTATAATTCTAAACTTAAATCAAATGGCATCCTTATAGGATAGCCTTTTTTTTATCTGCTGTCCTCTCAGGGTGGACATAGTTATGTAAGAGTGAGACATGAAGGGTGGTTAGTTGTTTTACCAATCTGATTTTCTTGACAGTGGGAAGTCGCCTTTGCTAAGATGGCAATAATATATTTTCAGAAAATGATTTTCAGCCCTTATTCTATAAGGGTTTCGATGATAAGTAAGATAAAAATAAGGGGGAATTTTTCAGGTGTGGGAAGATAAGTTTACTAAAGAAGGATTTACTTTTGACGACGTATTGCTGGTACCGCGCAAATCTGAAGTACTACCGAAGGAAGTGGACGTGTCCACAAGATTAAGCAAACATGTTAAGCTCAACATTCCATTGATTAGTGCCGGGATGGATACGGTAACGGAAGCCGCGCTCGCAATTGCTATTGCAAGAGAAGGTGGCATTGGTATTATTCATAAGAATATGTCCGTAGAACAGCAAGCAGAGGAAGTGGATCGTGTTAAACGCTCTGAGAGTGGAGTTATCACCAATCCTTTCTCCCTTACCCCTGATCATTTAGTATCTGATGCTGAAGCAGTCATGGCAAAATACCGCATTTCTGGTGTTCCCATTGTAGATGGACAGAATAAACTAGTAGGTATTTTGACTAATCGTGACTTGCGTTTTGTTCATGATTATAACATTTTAATTAGCAGTGTGATGACTCGTGAAAATTTGGTGACGGCACCGGTCGGCACAACACTGCAAGAAGCTGAAGTATTGCTTCAGCAACATAAAATTGAGAAACTTCCATTGGTGGATAACAATAACGTTCTCAAAGGATTAATTACAATTAAAGATATTGAGAAGGCAATTCAGTTCCCTAATGCAGCTAAGGATGCCCAAGGTCGTCTACTTGTAGGTGCTGCAATTGGTATATCTAAAGATGGATTTGATCGTGCAGAAGCTTTAGTAAAAGCTGGTGTTGATGTTATTACTGTCGATTCTGCGCACGGACATCATATCAACATTATTGAAGCAGTTCGTAATCTTCGTAACTTGTATCCAGAACTTACAATTATCGCAGGTAATGTTGCTACAGGCGAAGCTACCCGCGAATTGATTGAAGCTGGAGCTTCTGTTGTGAAGGTAGGTATTGGACCAGGCTCCATTTGTACTACCCGCGTTATTGCTGGTATTGGTGTACCACAAGTTACAGCTATTTATGACTGCGCTGCAGTCGCTCGCGAATATGGTGTGCCGATTATTGCTGACGGCGGAATTAAATATTCAGGCGAAATTACAAAGGCCATTGCTGCAGGTGCTCATGCCGTAATGCTTGGCAGTCTTTTTGCAGGAACAGAAGAAAGTCCAGGAGAATCCGAGATTTATCAAGGACGCCGTTATAAGGTATACCGCGGTATGGGATCCATTAGTGCTATGAAACAGGGCAGTAAGGACCGTTACTTCCAAGATGATGATAAGAAGTTAGTACCTGAGGGTATTGAAGGCCGCGTTGCTTATAAAGGAGCTTTGTCGGATACACTGCTACAACTCATTGGTGGACTTCGTTCGGGTATGGGATATTGCGGAACAGAAACGCTGGATGAACTTCGTAATGATACACAATTTGTACGTATTACTGGGGCTGGCTTGCGTGAGAGTCACCCACATGATGTACAAATTACTAAAGAAGCGCCAAATTATTCCGTTTAAAAGGAATTAGGTTTGCATAAAACCAACATCTTCTTGCACAGACAGGTCGAAATTCGTCCTGTCTGTCTTTTTTTGCTTATAACCCTGTGTTAGAATAGAACAAGTGAGATTTAGATAGGCAAGAGGGGAGTTTATAATTCATTGAGTAAGAAATGGAACGGACGTTATGAGAAGTCCAAAATTAAACGTAAACGTCACTTTGTAAAGAAAAGCGTAGCTTCGGTTATGCTATTGAATATGCTTTGTATAACAGCTCTGCCAACTCTGGCATTTGCTGATCAAACGGCTCCCAAAACAGCTACAGAAACAGCTAAGCCGTCCACATCCGTTTCGGCTAAATCTAGCATTCCTAGTGTAGAGTCATTAGGACTGAATGTTAAGTCAGCAGTTCTCATTGAACCGACCACGGGTGAAGTACTGCTATCATACAATGCGGATAATCCATTGCCACCTGCAAGTATGACCAAGATGATGACGGAATACTTAGTCGCTGATCTTGTGAAAAAGGGAAAAATGAAGTGGACGGATACGGTTACCGTTCATGAAAATCCATCTAAAACGATTGGCTCCCGTATTTTTCTAGCGGATGGCGATCAACATACAGTAGAAGAGTTATACATAGCGATGGCAGTTGGTTCGGCTAATGATGCCACCGTTGCACTAGCGGAACATGTATCAGGCTCTGAACAAGAATTTGTGAAACTGATGAATGAAACTGCTAAAAAAATGGGGATGAAAACGGCTTACTTCATTAATGCTACGGGACTCAGTCGTTCGGACATGCCTTCCAAATTTAGACCAACTGAAGATCGTGAAGATGTAATGTCAGCTATGGATGCTGCAATTTTGGCTAAGTATATTGTTACAGACCATCCTGACTTTGCAAAATATACATCGAAACAGTCCTATAAATTCCGTCCTAGAGATAAAAACCCAATCATTAACTATAACTGGATGTTAGAAGCTAATAAGAACATCCCTAACTTCAAGGCGTATGCTTATCCAGGATTGGACGGTCTCAAAACTGGACATACCAGCAATGCGGGTAATTGCTTCACAGGTACGGCGGTAAGAAATGGGATGCGACTTATTAGCGTAGTTATGGGTGCAGATTCCGAGGCTCATCGTTTCACCGAAACGAAGAAGGTCCTCGATTTCGGTTTTAATAATTTTGAATTGAAGCAATCCATACCTGCGAAGACAGAGATTAAAGATTTGGCGACTGTACCGATTAAAAAAGGTGTAGAGACAAGTGTTGCTGTTGTTACGGATCAGGATGTTAGTTTTATGGTTCCTAAGGGAACTGATGCAAAAGGCGCTACTGTCAAAACACAAGTTATTCCGGAGGATAAGCTAGTTGCTCCTATTAAAAAGGGATCGAAAGTAGGCACGGCTACGTATACGTACAAAGCTGAAGGAATGGACAAGGCCCAAGTCAAAACCGTTAATTTGGTTGCCGTTGACGATGTAGAAAAGGGTGGTTGGTTCCGCTTATTCTTCCGAGCAATTAAGGAAATGTTTGTTGATTTGTTTGACGGAATTAAAAATCTTTTCTAATATCAAGTAAGTTGATATGATTTTCAGAAAATGGACCCGTTCTTCTATATATAGAAAAACGGATTACATGATATACAATTCGGGAGGCGTAAACAAATGGAAACTGGAACTTCGAGAGTAAAAAGAGGTATGGCAGAAATGCAAAAAGGCGGCGTCATTATGGACGTCATGAATGCAGAGCAAGCTAAAATTGCTGAGGCAGCAGGTGCAACAGCTGTTATGGCTCTAGAACGTGTTCCTTCTGATATTCGTGCAGCAGGTGGAGTAGCTCGTATGGCTGATCCTACCATTGTAGAAGAGGTTATGAAAGTTGTATCCATTCCAGTTATGGCTAAATCACGTATTGGCCACTTTGTGGAAGCTAAAGTACTTGAATCTCTTGGGGTAGATTACCTTGATGAGAGTGAAGTATTAACTCCAGCTGATGAAGTATTCCATATCAACAAGTGGGACTTTACCGTGCCATTCGTTTGTGGTGCAAAAGATTTGGGAGAAGCTCTTCGTCGTATTGGTGAAGGTGCATCCATGATTCGTACTAAGGGTGAGCCAGGAACGGGAAACATTGTTGAAGCCGTTCGCCACATGCGTATGATTAACAGCCAAATTCGTAAAGTACAAGGCATGTCTCAGGACGAGCTCTATGCAGAAGCGAAGAATCTTGGTGTATCTTATGATCTGTTAATTGAAGTTCGTGAGAATGGTAAACTTCCAGTAGTTAACTTTGCAGCAGGTGGCGTAGCTACTCCAGCAGATGCAGCTCTTATGATGCATTTGGGAGCAGACGGCGTATTCGTAGGATCCGGTATTTTCAAATCAGAATTCCCTGAGCGTTTTGCTCGTGCTATTGTTGAAGCTACAACTCACTATCAAGATTACAAGCTGATCGCTGAAGTATCGAAGAATCTCGGTGCTCCAATGAAAGGTATTGAGATTTCTAAGCTAAGTCCTTCGGAACGTATGCAGGATCGCGGCTGGTAGGAAAGAAGGATTATCATATGAAAATCGGTGTATTAGCCTTCAGGGCGCAGTTGCGGAACATATCCGTAGCATCGAGCTTGCAGGTGCTGAGGGTGTTGCCATTAAAAAGGTCGAGGAACTGGATGAGATCCAGGGTCTCATTATTCCAGGTGGCGAAAGTACGACGATTGGTAAACTTATGCGTAAGTATGGTTTTATCGATGCGATTCGTGCTTTTTCAGCGGCAGGTAAACCAATCTTTGGGACCTGTGCTGGATTAATTGTATTGGCTAAGTCCATTGAGGGTTTAGATGAACCTCATTTGGGTCTAATGGATATTACCGTTGCAAGGAACGCTTTTGGTCGCCAACGTGAGAGCTTTGAGACGGATTTGCCGGTAAAAGGGATTGAAGAGCCGATTAGAGCTGTGTTCATTCGTGCACCCCTGATTCGTAGTGTCGCAAGTGACGTAGATGTACTTTCAACTTATCATGATGAAATCGTGACAGCGAGACAAGGACATCTTCTAGCAGCTTCGTACCACCCGGAACTAACGGATGATTATCAGCTACATCAATATTTTGTAGACATGGTTACTTCCTCATTAAAGTAAAATGGGCGTAAATACGCTGTAATGAATAGCAAATGATCACACCTTGACTCTTTTTGGATATCTTTAAGGAGCCCGTGAGGGAGACTTGAGATATATGAGAACTCCTTTCGTATTCACTCTGGTAACAGGCGGGATACTAAAGGAGTCTCTCTAACAAGGGTTAAGGTTATTTTTTTAGGAGGAATTGTCCATGTTGGATGTTAAAATACTGCGGGGCGATTATGCCAAAGTAGAACAGGCACTTAAGAACCGCAACAAATCGCTGGATCTGATAGCTGGGTTTCCAGAACTTGATACACGTCGTAGAGAACTTTTGCAGGAGAGTGAAGCGCTGAAGAATCAGCGCAATGTAGTATCAGGTGAAGTGGCTAAACGTAAGAAGAACAAAGAAGATGCTGATGAACTGATTCTAGAGATGCGCGAAGTATCTGACCGAATTAAAGCAATGGACGAGGAAGTTCGTGAATTAGAGGTAGCTATTGCTGATCTAACCATGGCCATCCCTAATATTCCGCATGAATCAGTGCCTGTTGGTAAATCGGAAGAGGATAACGTTGAAGTACGACGTTGGTCTGAACCAACCGCTTTTGATTTCGAACCTAAAGCACACTGGGATATTGCTCAGGATCTCGGTATTATTGATTTTGAAGCAGCAGCTAAAGTAACAGGTTCACGCTTCACTTTCTATAAAGGGCTTGGAGCACGCCTAGAACGGGCGCTAATCAACTTTATGATGGATTTGCATAGTAGCGAGCATGGATACGAGGAAATGCTTCCTCCGTACATTGTAAACGGTGACAGCTTGCGTGGTACAGGCCAACTTCCGAAGTTTGAAGAGGATCTGTTTAAAATACGTGATACGGATTACTATTTGATCCCGACCGCTGAGGTTCCTGTTACGAACTATTACCGTGATGAAATTCTAAGCGCGGAAGAGCTACCGAAACATTTCGTGGCATACAGCTCCTGCTTCCGTTCTGAGGCGGGTTCTGCAGGACGGGATACTCGTGGCTTGATTCGACAGCATCAGTTCAACAAGGTGGAATTGGTTAAGCTTGTGCACCCTGAGACTTCTTATGAAGAACTAGAGAAAATGACAGCTAATGCAGAGCGTGTTCTGGAGTTGTTGAAGCTTCCTTACCGTGTTATGGGTCTCTGCTCAGGGGACATGGGATTCTCCGCAGCAAAAACGTATGATCTGGAAGTTTGGTTACCAGAGAGTAATATGTACCGCGAAATTTCTTCATGTTCAAACACTGAAGATTTTCAGGCCCGTCGTGCTAATATTCGCTTCCGCCGCGAACCAAAGGCTAAACCAGAGTTCGTGCATACACTGAATGGCTCTGCGCTTGCTGTGGGACGAACGGTGGCTGCAATCCTTGAGAATTATCAGCAAGAGGATGGAAGTGTTGTTGTTCCAGATGTGTTACAACCCTATATGGGTAATGTAAAAAAAATAATTAAAAAATAAGCTTGCATTATTTTTGATTACATGGTAAGATATTTTTTGTTGCGGTACAAGTAACTTAAAGATTTACCAACTGGAGAGGTACCGAAGCGGTCATAACGGGGCGGTCTTGAAAACCGTTAGAGTGCAAGCTCACGTGGGTTCGAATCCCACCCTCTCCGCCATTATATTAAATGTTCAGGAAGTCATTCTCCAAATGGAGAGCGGCTTCCTTTTTGTTTACCCAGCGATGTTTTTTAGAATAAAATAATTCATCTCTCCACACATTAATGTCAGGGGAGGTGTTCATAATGAATGACAATCTAGAGCTGAGTCAGGATAAGCTGGTTAGAGCATGGCAGTCACAGTTACCCACCAACTTAGATCCTTCCGACAATGCACAAGTACAACCCGATGGAGCCAATCCACAGTCCCTCAGAATTCATATTGATGCTGCGGGTCGCCAGATGTACTCCTTTGACTTTCAATGCTCTTATGTGGACTCACGTGAAGTCAAAATTGATTTGATTGATGTGGAGCGGGACGGAAGAACGGTGGACGAACGAACGGAGATCATTCAGGATATGGCAGAAGGTTATGTTCGTAACATTCATGAATGTGCTCAGGCACTGAAAGATGTGACACATCGTAACTAGGAGAGGTGAGGGTCATCATGTCAAAGCCAAAAGCAATTCCTGTACCTGAGGCTCAGGAACAAAATCAGCATCATTCTCGTCAAGATCATCCAGCTATGCAGGAGCCGCTTTCAGGGTCCAAGAAAGTAAAAAATCGCAATCATGTAGACCATTTGAATAAACAAGGATAATAAAGAAATATAATTTTTTCTATGAAATGGAAGTTGAGTAAGCATCCTGTATCTACTACAGGATGCTTTTTTATGCGGATATAGTCGGCTGGGTAGGCAAATAAGGGAATATCAGCATTTTTATTCTATGAATTACCAAAAGGTGTTTCGGTCAAGGCTTAAATCGTTTATGATTAAAGAGTATGTTATATGGTTTTTAGAGACGAGAGGAGAGAATAACTGAATGAACAAGAAGTTTGCCGTCCTGATTCTTACATTGATGATGGTCATGTCAGTGGTGCTTGCGGGATGTGGAAGTAAGCAGGAGCCTAAAGAGGCTATGAAGAGTGCAGCAACGAATGCAATGAAGATGACTTCTTACGAAATGAAGAGTAAGGTTGTAATTAATGACTTGAAGGTTACAACTAAAGACACAGCAAATGATCCTTCTATGGATCAAGTAATCAACATGGTGAAAAATGCTGACATTACCGTTGATGGGGTATATCAACAAGAACCAATGCAATCAGAGCTTACAATGGGGATCAATCTAAAAGGTGACATGTCGATGAGTTTTAACATTCCGATGGTCATGACGAAAGAAAAATTATATGTAAAAGTTCCTAGCATTCCGATGTTACCATTACCAGAAAGCGTAGTTGGTAAATATCTAGTGCTTGATTTGAAGGAACTTGCTGAACAACAAGGCACCAATGTAAATTCATTAGACACTGCAAAAACACAAAAATTGTCTAATGAAGTTATGAATACGTTATTCAATGAATATGACGGCACGAAGTATTTTAAAGATATTGATACAAAAGATGCTCACTTGCCAGAAGGCGTAGATGCCAAGCAAGTTGTTCAATTCTTCGTTACGAATGACAATGTGAAGGAAGCTGCTGATATTTTCATTAATAAAGCACTCCCTAAAATTCTAGACATCATTAGCAAAGATGAATATAAGGATGTCGTTGGTCTGAGCAAAGAAGAAATTGATAATGCAAAGAACGAACTGAATTCAACTTCAAAAAATGATTTGAATAAAGGCTTAAATGACCTGAAGAATTATGTGAAGATTAATCAGTTCAATGTGAATACTGCAATTAACAAAAAAGGATTTCCAACATATCAGGACATGATTATGAATGCAGAATTTAATGACCCTGATACGAAGGACAATGTATTGCTGTCCATGCAAGGAAGTAACATATACAGCAAGATTAACGAGAAGCAAACATTTAAAATCGGTATTCCTAAAGATACTGAAGTCGTTACTATGGAAGAATTCCAAAAACAAATGAATGGCGTGAACTAATAACGTATGTTAAATAAGAGAATAAGAGAAACAGCCCTTCGGTGTATGAAGGGCTGTTTCTTTATGACTTACTACGTAGCTTCCGAAAGAATGTGGTTAGCATTCCCGCGCATTCTTGTTGGAGAATGTTGTCTACCACCTCTGTACGATGGTTAAACCGTGGTTCTTGTAATAGATTCATTAACGTACCTGCACAGCCCGCCTTAGGATCACCGGTACCGTAGACGACTTGTGGTATTCGAGACTGTACGATAGCCCCTGCGCACATAGGACAGGGCTCCAGTGTGACATATAGACTACAGTCCAGCAGACGCCAGGATTTAAGATGACGACTGGCTTCACGAATGGCTACAATCTCTGCATGGGCTGTGGCATCACTTGTCGTTTCACGAAGGTTATAACCTCTACCTACGATTTCTCCTCCGCGTACGATAACAGCTCCAATAGGTACCTCTCCTAACTCTTCAGCTAATCTGGCCTGAGCCATAGCTTCACGCATCCAAAATTCATGATTTGAATTATCCACAATACTATCCACAGAAAGAGGACGCTGCTGTAATTCATCCAATGAAAACGCTCCTCTCAGCTTAAAATTCAATTATTCAGCGAACAAATATTCGTTTGTTAACATGTTGTGCACAGATCTGTGTATAACTATATTAATTATTCACAAGTTTATACACAAAATAGAGATAAAAATTGTGTATATGTGCATAAAATGTGTATACCTTCTTCTTATTGTAGAGAAGCATAAGAATAAATTCAATATGTTCTTCCATTCGCATCTCATTCTTTAATATGATTGAAGATTTCGACAGTCTTTTCAAAAATCAGGGTTAAAGGTATGATGGGGGTACTATGCATCTAATATCGTCAAGGCGTTCCTTGTCATGCATCAGGTGATTTCGAAAGTTGTCTATTAGAAAGAATTAACCCTGGTCATGTCTGGCTCCGTACTTATTATTTTACTTTTGAATATTGCTCTAAGGTATTGGATCCCGATATACGCAACATCAATGCGATGGAATCTATGCCGCTAGGTGGTATTGTTACATTGCATCTTCAGCGTCCAGAATATGAGCGTGTGATGCTAGGCATTGAGGATCAGGGTATTGGTATTCCCGTAAGTATGATGCCTAAACTAGGTGAGCCCTTTTTTACTAATAAGAAGAATGGCACTGGACTTGGACTCATGGTTAGTCAGCGAATTGTTGAGGGCCATAAGGGAAACATGGAGATTGAGAGCGTTCAAGGTAAGGCTACTAAAGTAGCGATAACCTTACCGACTGCGGTACAATAGAGAAACTGCATCAACAAATGAGGTGATTACCAATGCGAATTAATAAGTTCATTAGCGAAACGGGCTTCTGCTCGCGCCGTGAGGCCGATAAATGGGTAGAGAATGGTAAAGTTACGATTAACGGAGTTAAAGCCGTTCTAGGTAGTCAGGCGGAGCCAGGCGACGATGTCCGTGTAAATGGGCAGCCTTTGAATTCGAAAAGCGCCGAAGCCGTGTATATTGCACTTAATAAACCGGTAGGCATAACATGCACAACTGAGCAGCATATCAGAGGGAATATTGTAGACTATGTGGGACATCATGAGCGGATTTTTCCTATTGGACGATTGGACAAGGATTCAGAAGGATTGATTCTGCTGACCAGTGATGGAGACATCGTGAATAAGATATTACGGGCCGAAGGAAAGCATGAGAAGGAGTATATTGTCACAGTGGATCATCCAATAACACCTTCCTTTCTCAAGGGAATGGAAAGTGGTGTGAAGATTTTAGGTGAGATGACTCTTCCATGTAAGCTTACACGGATATCGGAGCGGGTGTTCCGTATCATTCTAACTGAGGGGAAGAATCGCCAAATTCGCCGGATGTGCAGTGCTTTTGGCTACGAGGTTCGAGCGCTTCAACGCATTCGAATTATGAATATCCATTTGGGTTCACTTCCTGTAGGCGAGTGGCGAGATTTGACCTCGAAGGAGAAGACCGAACTCGGCGATTTGCTTGCATATGAATTGCAGTAGAATGTAGCGCTATCGAATTTAAAAGGCTGTATTAACCGAGAGTGGTTAATACAGCCTTTTATTGTTAAGGATAGGATCAAGTTCATTCGTTATTGTTTTGAGCTACCGATATAGGTAGTTTGGTATCTTGATATTTACGTAATATGGACACCTCAACGCGTCGGTTCTTAGCTCGTCCAGCTTCAGTGTTGTTAGAAGCAATTGGACGATATTCTCCGTAGGCAGTCGGGATAAATTTACGAGGATTGAGATTCTCATTGAGCAAAACAACTTTCATAAATTGAATAGCTCTATCGGAACTTAGATCCCAGTTCGAAGCGTATTGATTATTGGAGATTGGCATGTTATCGGTATGTCCTGATACGATAATATCGTAGTCAGGGAAACGTTGTAGCATGTTCCCAATTGCTATAGCAAGCTGGCGCGATTCAGGTTTCACATTTGCTCTACCGGAAGCGAATAGTGCAGTATCACTTATGGTGATGGTCAACTGGGACTGGTTAAGTTTTGTGTTCAGTTGATTCGTTAAACCATTTGTTTTAATATATTGATCCAGTTGTTTTTTTAGTTTCTCCAGATCTTCTTGTTCTTGTTTGGCAAGCATAGATTTGTTCTTTTTCTTATCTGCTTGAGAAACGGTTTGTTGCTGACTATCGTCCTTACCCTGATCCATCGATTTATTAGTAGGCACAGCCGACTTGTAGTCAAGGACACCATTACCGGTACTAAGTGCTGTATTGAAAGCCTTACTCATTTCTTCAAACTTCTTTGCATCTGTTGCGCTCATGGCATAGAGAACAATAAATAGTGCAAGTAGAAGGGTCAAAAGGTCAGCATAAGGAAGTAGCCAGGATTCATCAGCATGTTCCTCATGTGGTTCATGTCTAGTCTTTTTGCTCACCCGAACCAGCCTCCTTGTCATTCATTAGAGCACGTTCGGAAGGGGTTAGGAAGACGGAAAGCTTCTGACTGATTGCAATAGTAGATACACCAGATTGAATGGATAGTAATCCTTCAACCATCATCAGTCGTAGTTCCACTTCTTTTTTGGACAGACGCTTGAGTTTGTTGGCTATAGGATGCCAAAGAACATACCCGGTAAATATACCTAACAATGTTGCGATAAAAGCTGCGCCAATGGCGTGTGCCAGCTCACCCATATTGTCCATTTTAGATAATGCCGCAATCAAACCAACTACGGCCCCTAGAACCCCGAGTGAAGGAGCGTACATACCTGCCTGTGAGAAAATAAGGGCACCACCGCGGTGACGTTCCTCCGTAGCAGTAATGTCCTCCATTAGGACATCTCGTACAAAATCCTGATCGTTACCATCGATGATCATACGCATCCCATTACGAAGAAATGCATCATCAATTTCGTCAACCTTACTTTCTAATGCGAGCAATCCTTCACGCCTAGTAATGGATGCCCATTCCATAAAGTATTTAATGAGGTCTTCGCGCTCCATTAACTTCTGTTTAATAAAAATCATTTTGAACAGCTTGGGGAGTTTCTTAAGATCCGCCATCGGAAAGCCAATGAATAACGTTGCAGCCGTACCGCCCAAAATAATGACATAAGCGGCTGGAGTCAGCAAGCTTACGATTGGGGCTCCCTTAAGCACCATTCCGAACAAAACCGCGACGACACCGAGAATTAGGCCAATAATTGTTGAAATTTCCATTGCACACCTCATCCATGAGAAATAAAATTGAATCCTTTCGTATCCACTTTTGCATCCTTGTAAAAGTGGTCTAAAGCACCAACAGACGTATTATATTATTTATCGTCAGAATTCTCTTTTTTTTTAAGTGAATTTTTCCGTTATAATGAAATGAAGCGTTATATTAACCTATTTATGTTACAGGTGGACACAAATAAGATGCATAGAGCGAAAATGGAGGGTATCATCCGTGGGTGTAAAACATGGTCGGGATTACGATGTTATTTTGTCAGAATTAACAGCTGCTGTAGGTGAAATCCCAGATAGTTATTTATTTTTCGAGATGGAACCCAATGAATGGAAAGAGTTACCGGGTGAGGATCAGCATGAAGTGCATGAAGCACTTGCAGAGGATCTTTTTTACGCTCTTGGAACAGAGCCGGTGATTGAAGTGGGTAGTGGTGTCGTCATGCATGATAAGGAAAACCATCGGATTAACATATTAATTGGTGAAGAACAAATTCAAGTCGTTACGCTTATATAATTTTGGGAGCCGAATGGTGTTTGGTCCGAGTCCATGGTAAAATAGAACACATGTGCTGTATACAGGCAGATGAATGTTTGTACGTGCAACCGAATAGAATGGGCATAGGATCTGTTAAAGCGAGAAGCTTCGCATTTAAGAAACATCCCTGACCTTGAGGCCGGGGATGTTTGGTTTCAGGGAGGAACAGGACAATGGTATACACGGAAGAAGAAGTAAAAGCACATGTGAAGAAGCTGGAAGGCTGGGAGTTTATAGAGGGGCAGTGGATTATACGCAAATACATTTTCTCTAACTTTATGAAGGGAATTGCATTTGTGGATGAGGTTGCTGCGATATCGGAAGCTTTTGACCATCATCCATTCATAACGATCGACTATAAAACCGTAACGTTACGACTGACATCCTTGGATGAAGGCGGGATTACCGCGCTTGATATCAGAGAAGCCCATCAATATAATGAGTTATTTATAAAAATGCGCTGCGGAGATAAATAATAGTATAGGTGCGCAACAAAAAACACGCTCTGTTCAGGCCATTGTACCTGTAGGAGCGTGTTTTTAAATTGTATACTACTAGGGAATGTTCTACTTCTTAGCCGCCAACCATTGGGCAACATTTGCAATTTCTTCAGACTTCAACTTGTCTTTAAAAGAAGGCATTCCGCCTTTACCTTTAGTAATAATAGTATAAATTTCTTCTGCTGATAATTGGGAACCAATCTTCTGTAGATTTGGTCCAACTGAACCTTGAAGCTGATCACCGTGACAGCTTAAGCAACCTTGTGCTTTAACAGTAGCTTCAGCTGCTGCTGCATCTAGCTTGACTTCAGGCATGGACGGTTTTTCTTCTTGAGCTACATCTTCTTTACCCGGGAGTGTTACCATGAGCACGATAGCTACAACGCATGCGGCAAAAAATAGGCCGCTCATAATCCATTTTTGCATTCCTTTTCGTCCTTTCTATGTAAACTGCACTTATTATTTCTTCATTATAACGGAACATGCTCTTACATCAAAGAGTTTGTGTCAAAAAAGCAAACAGTTCCGCTCAAATTGCCTCAAAAAATACACAAATTTGTACTTATTATCATTGACGTCACAATTCATCCTGATAAACCATACAATAAAAAGGTTGCTCTCCTTCAGGAGTACGAAGCATGTAAGTATCGCTTATCTCAAACCCAGCTTTTTGGTATGCGCGAATTGCTCGCTCATTCCAGACTAACACTTCTAGATCAAGTGGTTGTATGGGGTCACGCTGCCGAGCAACACTGACGATAGCCTGTATAAATTCTTTACCCCATCCATGACCGCATAAATCGGGCCGCATGCCAAATCCAAGTCTCATTGCACCTGTCATAGGAAAAAGCTGTGCAAACCCTGCCAGCCCCTCCTTGGTGTGTAATACAGATACATATTGTTCCTGTCGAAGCTTAGAATCTCCAAATTCGATTTCGAGCGCTAGCATCTGTTCCCAGGGCATCCAGTCGTATATATGGTACGGTTCTTCATATTGCCAGCCACAAATCATCTGCGCCTGTTCTATAGTCATAGGGGTTACATAAAAATCATTGGAATCATCGCTCAACGTAGAGCTCTCCTTTCATGCGAGAGTTCCTTATATAGGATTTGATAATTAACTTAAAACTATTCCATAAGCTGGCGTGTGAAGTGTTTATTCATCAGCAAGAAGGGTAATTATATATTGAAAACAATTTTTGGTAAATTTAAAGATAGACAAATAAAAATACCCGGCGAGAGATTTCGGCAAAAATCTCAGCACACGGGTATACGTACAACTAATATTGAAGCTTATTGTACGTCATCGTTATCATTAGAATCTTGAGCCACATTCTGATACTTATCTGTACTCATAACTCGTTTTGCGCCAACGTAGCGATTGACGTAATAGCTATCACTAAGCGAACTGACCATAACACCACGTGATGTTGAAGCGTGAGCAAACTTGCCTTCGCCGACATAAATACCTACATGGGATACACCGACACCGTTCGTATTAAAGAAGACCAAATCTCCAGCTCTTAAATCACTGCGTGATACTGCGGATCCCATACTGTACTGAGAGCCGGATTGATGAGGCAGGCTAACGCCGAGGTGGTTAAATACATACATCGTGAACCCGGAACAATCGAAACCACTTGTTGAAATTCCGCCGGTTCTGTATTTCGTACCAATAACGCCGTCGATCACTTTGTCCATCTTGGAATCCGCGAAAGCGCTTCCTGTTCCAATGGTAAGAACGAGGGCAAAGCTCATGACTGCTGCTGTTAATTTCTTTTTCAAAAATAGTTGCCCCTTCCGGTGCCTGCGAGGTTAGCTTAAGGATTCGGTTGAAGGTCCCCTATGATCCCTCTGAAGCAAGATCAATTCACCCATAACTGGTTCCCCCGTTTTCCTAGTGTGAGGAAATTCGGCCTGAACTTTACACTAATGATCAAACATATAAAAATGGCAATGTTATAAACGAGTACGATATTTGTTTCATGTATGACAAAGATTACAAACTTGTCACTAACTTACTGCGACTATTGTAACAAAGGATTCTTACTTTGGCAATTGTTTCTATCACGATTATCTATAAAATCCGCTTTTTCTTATAATATGTAGCTATTTTATAGAGATTTTTATATGAAAAGTTGTTTATTTGTTGTGAGGGTGGGTAAAAAATTAGTATAGAAAAAAATAAAAATTAAATTTTAAAAAAAAAAAGTAAACCTTTTTGCACTTTAAACCGTCTTATAAGTAATTAAGAATTAAATGAGTTCTTCAATAACAAAAAACCCACGAGCTGACTTCGGCAAAAGTCTGCAGGTGGGCAATGATGAATATTAAGATATATAGTTTATAGCGGATTTAATTGTAAGTAGCAGCTTTAAATTTAGACGTGCTCATAACTCGTTTGGCGCCAACGTAGCGTTTGGCAAAATAGTTCTGACTAAGCGGACTGACCATAACTCCATGGGAAGAGGAGGCATGTGCGAATTTCCCGTTACCAACGTAGACACCTACATGGGAAACTCCTTTTCCTGTCGTGTTAAAGAAGACAAGATCTCCCGATCTTAAGTTACTTTTAGATACAGATGTTCCGGTTTTGTATTGTGCAGCGGCTTGACGCGGTAAATTTAGACCAAGTTTAACGAATACATATTTAGTAAAACCAGAACAGTCGAACCCTTTTGTTGTGGTTCCGCCAGTTTTATATGAAACTCCAATGGTGTTTTTAACGACTTTATTCAATGATGAGTCCGCGAATACGCTTCCTGTTCCCATAGAGAACATAAGTGTAAGTCCTAGCGCTGCGGCTATAAATTGCTTTTTCAAAAAGATATACCCCTTCCAACGCCTGCGAGGTTAGCTTAAGGATTCGGTTGAAGGTTCCCTATGATCTCTTATACATAAATGAGATCAATTCACCCGTAGTGGATCCCCCGCTTCCTGGTGCCAAGGAATTTGGCCCTGATCTAGCACCTGAAGTACGACAGTGTGACGGTAGACATTTTCATATGTGTTCATATACATCGATTTCATAAGTAAGGTTCTTAACAGTAAAATGTTGAATGGTTACAGTACAGTATTAAATATTACAAAGTTGTCATTAAGATTACGCTTGAATTAGTTTAACAGAGGTAGTAACCTTTTGGCAAATTGTAATGTCATGGTAAACGCGAAGAACCCCGCCACTTTTCATTTCGAAAAGGTCGGGGTCTTCTTCTATCAAGCAGTTAAAGTGATGACAAATTCGTAACCTATTGAATTTACTTCCTTATTTTATCAATTATTTTTCTGATTTGTGGTGCCACAGGCTGAATTGTGAAGTGGTATTCCATAGCTTAAAGATGCAGGTTACGAAATGATACGCTTGTTGTAGGATGAGTCCGATTATTCCAGCCCATACCAAAGATATTCCTGTCGATAACCCGAACACGAGCAAATTTATCATTCCAAGCAGATCGAAATGCCAATGATGGGTAAGGAATTGCATATGCCAATCCATAAAGAGGAGACCATACCCGAGCCACTGATCTTGCCAAACTGCATATATAGAAGCAATTGATGAACAATATAGCCATATAATAGCCATGCCACTACATAAGGGACACCGTTTAGAAACAGCAATTGAGACTGGAGTCCGCTGATTAATACATGATATAGACGAGGCAGTAGCCAATAAGCTGGTGCCGCGAGTAGAATCCACTCGACGATATGAAAGATGAAGATGGATTTACCGTACCGTCGCATACCTTGGAAGAAGAAGAGGCCTCTTAGACCCTTATACTCTTGCTGAAGTCCATATAGAATACCCGCTTGAATAAATGGAGTTAGTAACATGCGGAATACGCCAATGCCAAGCAGAATCCATAAGTAGGCATGAACGGTGCTATTTTCACTCAAACCCATTTGCGCTTCAATATAGTATAGAGCCTGACTAAGCTGATTTGGAGGTGGGTCTGGATACCGCATTAATAAAGGCACTACAGCAGATTCAACCAGGCGGTACAGAAAATAACCCCATAAAAGCTGATATAAAAATAAAATAATGATGACGTAAAATTGATCCTTTACACTTTTCCAGCCATTGGCGATATAGGTCCTCACCAGCTCTCACCTCACCAGGACAGACTTCCAAGCAGAGTCTCAATCAGCTTGGTGATGCTTTCATTCCAGCGAAATAGTACGTCCTTGTCCATATCCGCTTTTAAATAGTTGTTCATATGCTTATTATCTAGCACGATGTTGTAGGATGGATCGACCATGGCCCATGCGAGAGGCGAGGTATATTGAAGCTTAAATACGGCACTCTTACCACTGCCATCCCATATTTTCTTGAGTTTGTGTCCGTCTTTAAAAGTAAAAAGAATCGGTATTTTGTCATAATTCCCACCGTTTTTGGATATGGTGATAGCTGATTCGAATAAGGGATTTGAGCCACTCTTTTTCTTCTGAACCGTAATTTGATCTACTGCAAAATCAGCCATTTGTTCGCCGTACACATATTGATCAAAGTAGCTTTTCCACGACTTACCTGTAGCCTGTTCTACGATTTTCTGAAAATCACTTGTGGTCGGATGACCAAAGCGGTACTTGCCGGTATAACGAGCCATAATTTTGTTCATTGTTGATTTCCCAACCGATTGTTCAATCGTTTTGAGGACCATTTTTCCGCGATAGTAGACATTGAGGGCATATTGATTCGGTAAAGTGTATTTCCAAGCATCTTGGGTGAGTGGTGCTGGTGTTGAGATGAGGGTTGATTGTACAGGTAGGCTCGGAATGACTCCATATTCTTGTTCCATCAGTTTATCTTCCGCATAGGAGGTGAAACCTTCATCCAACCAAGCCTCTTCAAATTCATTGCTTGCAAGCATTCCGTAGAAATATTGATGACCAATTTCGTGAATGACGGTGCGTTCCAGATCATAGCCTGGTGACTCGTCTTTAGCGCCAAAGGCGGTAACTAGGGTTGGATACTCCATGCCACCAGCACCATTCCCGGCCTCAGGAGGCACAACAATGGATAGGGTTGAGTAAGGGTAAGTGCCGTACCATCTACTAAAATATTTCAGAGCGGCTTTTGCAGCATAGAAGTACCGCTCCTTTAAATCTTTATGTGCTGGATCTAGGTAGAGCTTGATCCGAACGCCTGGCACCTCCGCCGATGAGAAGGGCTCTTCGGCTACGATAAAGTCGGGTGAGGCCGACCAAGCAAAATCATGAACATCATCTGCATAGAACTGATAAACTTTCTCCCCATTCTTGTTCTGTGCGGGCTGAACGGGGAATCCTGTTGCCGCAACTGTGTAATTTTTGGGGACATGAATGCGTACGCTATAGATACCGAAGTCGGCATAGAATTCTGAGTTACCATGATATTGATGGAGATTCCAGCCTTCGGTGCTGCGTCCACGGGTATTAGCAGGTTCATAGACACTGATTTTAGGAAACCATTGGCCTGCCATAACGAAATTGCCAGCGGTCCCCATGCGAGCGAATATTTTAGGAAGCTGAACTTCATACTGCATGCTGAGGGTAATGCTCTCGCCTCCTTTGACGGGCCTAGGCAAGCGCACCTTCATTAAGGTCTTGTCCTTGATATTGCCATCATCGGGTTGAACATATTCAAGCCGGTTCATTAGCGAAAGACCATTTTCTGTTTTCATTCCTTTTAGGGTCATGGATCCATAGCCGTTACTCGGCATGCTGTCATTACGTAGTTTGCCGCCGGATTCTTTCATAAATGTTGTTTCCATAGATGCAAAGGCATTCGGATACAGATGAAAGTAGAGCTCGTTCACTGTTTTTTACCGGGATGGGTCCAGGTCAGAGTCTGAGTTGCTTGGATAACGCGTTTGGTCGGATCGAGCTTCGCATCAATGTGGTATTCTACGATCCGTTTGCTAAGGATTTCTGCTGTCGGCTCTTGGACGCTTTCTTGTTGCTCGGGAACTGAAGCGGATGCGGGAAGCTTGGCCTTTTCCGGCGCAAAGGTAGAATGGAAATCTGCTGAAGGGTTGAAGAAGAGCCACCATGCTCCTGCAATAAGGAGACATAGAGCCAGTACAAAAGAAAAAATGATTTTGGCACGAGCTGGAGCCATATACGAAAACCTCCCGTTGACAAGCATCTAAAGCATGTATATGTTGGCTTTCCTGCGATTATTAGTTAAAATAAAATTTATATAGACTAGCTTATGAGAAACGCCTAATGTCCCCAAGAAAAGGTTGTTAGTGTGTAAGGTATAAGCGTATGTTATGTGTAGGATGAAGTCGTATTACCAGCAGATGAAATGCCAGGGTTGGCATTTTGTTTCCAAATAGGAGGGCTACGAGATGGAGAACAATGAAAAACCGGTGGGCAAGAAACAGATTGCCCTTAATATTGTCAGTGGTAAGAGCAAGCACAAGATGGGATTTGGAGCAGGTTCCATTGAACTGAATAATGTTTCACCTGTGATTATTGACCGGGGAGAGGCGATCCTTGATATTGGTGCTATGCACGGGAAGAGTAAGGCAGAGCGCCGTATGCGCTTCTCAGCAAATCGCGAAGACGTGCCGAATGGTCGTCAGGTTTGGATCGTCTGGATCGCTGTAGAACGTACAGAAGAAGGACAATGTTATGCTGGAGCTACAGCTTGTGAAATGTGGATTGATGAAGAAGAGCGCCGCGGATGGAAAATCCTTGCGGACCATGTGAATAAACTGGATGCAGCGCTGAAACGCAAAGTCATCCTCGATGAGCTTGGTTTAGAAGAGAAGCGTCTGTTGAAGGAATTATTGATTTCACATAATGAAGAATGGTGGAATAATTCACCTGACGAACTCAAGAACGCGCTCAATGTAACGGAGTAGATGAGTAGAAGCGAAGAAGGTGGAGCGGGAATTCGATCCACAAAGATAAAAAGACGGATAGCCAACAGGGCCATCCGTCTTTTTTATTTATCTAGCAGCTATTGCCTGCCAATCATCGAACTGGCTGAGCATTTTTATCGCGAATCGAAACGTAAGGATGATCTGCAATATAGAATCGCCAAGGTTTGTTGGCATATTCAGCTGCGTAATCAATATTGACACGAGGAGCTTGTAATAACGAATCGGAGAATACCTCGCCTTCCTCGAGCCGTAGCGGGCTACCCGCGTGATTTAGAGGACAGCCATTCAGGCTTTTATCAATCCGTAAAGCGCGGCATAGCTTGCCCGGTCCATTGCTCAGGTTTGCTGCCTTACCGGACACCTTGCCTCGATATTTCCACATTAGCTGCTCGTCCCGCTTACTTAATGGCTCCACGGCTCGGATGAGTACTGCTTGTGGATCGTCTGCATCACCGACGACTACATTTACACAATGATACATTCCATAGATGAGATACACATAAGCAATGCCACCGGGGGCGAACATATTCTCTGTCCGTGCCGTTCGCCGATTGTTATAAGCATGACTACCCTTATCCTCTGCTCCACCATAGCTTTCAGTTTCAACAATACGGCAGTGAATATCACCATCTTCTGTAGAACGTACCAGTGTCTGGCCAAGCAGTAGGGGCGCAGCTCAAGCGCTGTTAAGCGAAACAGATCAGGATGGAGAAGGGGCTTGCCATGATGTTGATCGGGGTAGTCCATTCAATCACCTCTTATTGTTCATTAGCGATTAGGGGTACTTTTCTTTTTCTTCTTCTATATATAGATACCCTTTCTTTCCATAGATGGAGACTACAATCGATTTTTTATTTGCTCGGACTTTACCTTATTTAAAATGTAGCACATATATCTCACGCAAAAAAAGAAGGGCGAATATATCACCCCTCTTGATTGATTATCCATTTAATCTGTAATCCATCGTTTGAAATCTGACCACCATCCGCGCTTATCCTCTGTATTTCCACTTGGTGTAGCAGGATCTTTCAAATCAGCACCATGGATTGTGCAATATTCTGTCGGTTCAGTGCCTTGAATAAATACTTCTAACTTCTTTTCCGGACAGTTTGCGGTAGCAAGCTTTCCAGTTTGTTGATCAATATAGACACTCACAACGCCACTAGGAATCGTAAAAATTTTCGGTGGGACGTTCGAGAGGGCATTCTCAGTATATTGTGCAAAAATAGGTGCGGCTCTATGTCCATCCGTTGTGGTGATTTCACGTCCCTTGTCATAGCCCACCCAAACGGCAGTAGCGAGCTCTGGCGTGAAGCCCACGAGCCAAGCGTCGGTATTGGTCGTACCTGTTTTGCCAGCGACAGGACGCTTCATCAGTGAGGAGACACGGTTTCCTGTACCGCCCGTTTCGAATACGCTCTCCATCAGATGAGTCAACACATAGGCAGCCGCTGGATCTACCACCTGTTCCTCTGACTCCTGCTCCGCCTGAAAGATGTTCCCTCCGGCTGCATCTGTAATTTTCAGTACAGCTAGAGGCTGCATTCGCTTGCCTCCGTTTCCGATAACGGAGAATGCAGAAGCCATCTCAAATGGGCTGATCGGTGAGGTGCCTAGTGCAAGGGACGGAACAGACTGTAGCGGGCTGACAATTCCCAACTTCCTAGCCATATCAATGACCTTATCGGCTCCCACTTTCATAAGCGTATTGACCGCATAAATGTTATCTGAGGCAGCAATGGCCTCTTGCATATTGATTTCACCGAGGTATTTCTCACCAAAGTTACTGGGCTGATAAGTCTTACGGTTATTGTCATAGTGAAATAATGTCGGTTCACTGTTAAACGTGCTAAGCCCCGTCATAGCTTTGGTAGAGAGAGCGGTCAGATACATAATGGGCTTGAAGGACGAGCCAGGCTGACGTGTTTTGGCAAGTGTATGATTGTATTGATTTACTTGATAATTCTTGCCGCCAACCATCGCCTTAATGTAACCCGTGCGCGGATCCATAGATATGAGTGCAGTGTCTAGATCACTCGTAGGGTCCATGCCTTTGGCAACAGCGTCCTCAGCAGCTTGCTGGGCATGAGAATCCAGCGTGGTATAAATGTTTAAGCCACCATGATCGAGCTGATCCTCGCTGATACCAAGCTGGTTCGTTACTAAATTTCTTATATAGTCACGGAAATAGGGAGCATTCACCGTCACTTTTGACTCACTCTGTAATTTGAAGTTTAATGCCTTATCGGCAGCCTCCCGAGCTTCAGTCTGAGTGATGTCTCCAACTTCGGCCATGGAGGACAATACAATTTGCTGTCTACTCTTGGCATTATCCATATGATTAAAGGGTGAATAATAAGTTGGCCCCTTAGGGATACCGGCGAGCAAAGCGCTCTCTGCTAAATCCAGTTGTTTCGCTGATTTACCAAAATACATTTGCGAAGCAGCTTCAATGCCATAGGCACCGTGACCATAATAAATCTCGTTTAGATACATTTGCAAAATATCATGTTTACTGTACTTCATCTCTAGCTGAGCAGTATACATGGCTTCTTTTAATTTACGGGACCATGTTTTCTCATGGGATAGATACAAGTTACGGGCAAGCTGCTGTGTCAATGTACTAGCCCCCTGTGAACGGTCCATGTGCTCCAAGTTCACTAGAAGTGCTCGTCCCATCCCCCATATATCAAAACCGATATGGTCATAAAATTTACGGTCTTCAACGGCGAGGGTAGCCTCGATGAGCTGGGGTGAGATTTGATCTAGAGGCACAGGCTCATAGCTGCGGCCGCTGGCTGAGAAGGAAGCAATAATATTTCCTTGGCTATCTAGGAGCCGTGAATTGCGGTCTGTGTCTGCGACAGGAAGGTTAGTTTGATATAAATATCCGAGCAGAGCGGCGATTGCGAGCAGGGAGAAGACGAACATGCCGAGCATGAACTTAAATATAGCGAGAAAATGTCTTTTTCGCTTGGGCTGTCTATCGGGTGTGTTTGGCATGGCGCCAGCCCCTTTCAGGTGGGTTTACCTACCATTATAGGAAAGCTGGCGGTTAGATATTCACGAGCGTCAAATTCAATGTCGATAAAGCGCATATAAAGTGATTTTTGCAGAACAAAAAAGGCCATAAATGCTGTTAAAAGTGATGCTTTACAGTCATTTCTCCTATCGCGTATAATGCATAAGATGTGTTTATATATCCATAGTTTGGTACAATAAAGAGCATGTGGGACTTGGACTAATTCTAGGCCATTACCTTCAAGTTCATGCAATATCTTAAAGTCGGATATGACATCATGATGGGAACGAACAGGCACACATATTCTAGCGGAAAGAAGGTTATACAAATGGAATTGTGGTTTACGGAGAAACAGACACCCGCTTTCGGGATTACTGCTAAAATTAAACAGACGTATGTCAGTGAAAAAACTGACTTTCAGGATTTGGCGATGGTCGAAACTGAAGAGTTCGGTAATATGCTTTTGCTTGATGGGATGGTAATGACAACCGTGAAGGACGAATTTGTCTATCATGAAATGGTTGCACACCCTGCTCTAAACACGCATCCAAATCCGAAGCACGTGCTAGTCGTTGGTGGCGGCGACGGTGGCGTTATTCGCGAAATTATTAAACATCCGGAAGTTGAAAAGGCAGTTCTTGTCGATATTGATGGTAAAGTTATCGAATATTCTAAGAAATACCTGCCTTCCATTGCGGGTAAACTGGATGATCCTAAAGTAGAAGTTATCGTGAACGACGGATTCATGCACATTCACGAGCATAAAAATGAGTATGATGTCATCATGGTTGATTCCACAGAGCCAGTGGGTCCAGCAGCTCCATTATTTGAACGTGGTTTCTATCAAGGAATCTACGAAGCACTTAAAGAAGATGGTATTTTCGTCGCACAAACGGACAACCCATGGTTCAAGCTGATCTCATCCAAAAGGTTAACGCAGATGTGAAGGAAATCTTCCCAATCGTACGTGTATACGCAGCGAATATTCCTACGTATCCGAGTGGTCTATGGACATTCACAATGGGCAGTAAGAAATACGATCCGCTTGAAGTCGATGAGACGAAGATTCCAGAAATGGAAACGAAGTATTACACGCCTCGCCTGCACAAGGCTGCATTCGTATTGCCTAAATTTGTAGAAGATTTGACTAAATAGGGGGACTGGAACGTGAAACTCGATCAAGCTTATTCCGGTAACGTCTTTATTTGCAGCTCTGAAAATTACGAAAGTTCCAAAGCCGTTATTTATGGTATGCCGATGGATTACACTGTCAGCTTCCGCCCTGGATCACGCTTTGGCCCATCCCATATCCGTCAAGCCTCAGTAGGTTTAGAAGAATATAGCCCATATCTCGATAAGAGCATTGTAGATCTGGAGTATTTCGATGCAGGCGATTTGCTGCTACCGTTTGGTAACGCAGCACGCAGCTTGAAGTCATTAGCGAATATGTTGGTAAAATTCTTGCAGACGACAAGTTCCCTGTGGGTCTTGGTGGTGAACATCTGGTTACATGGCCTGTAATTGAGCAGGTTTATGCTAAATATCCTGATCTGATTCTGATTCATATTGATGCACATGCTGATTTGCGTGAGCACTATGAAGGGGAGCCATTGTCTCACTCAACGCCTGTGCGTAAAGCAGCTGCGCTGATGGGTGGCAAAAATATTTATCAATTTGGTATCCGCTCGGGTTCCAAAGAAGAATTCCAGTTTGGACGCGAGAACATTAATTTCTATCCATTTGAAGTTGCGGCTCCTTTGAAAGAAGCTTTGCCTCAGATGGGTAATCGACCTGTTTATGTTACGATTGATATTGATGTACTCGACCCTTCTGCAGCGCCTGGTACAGGTACAGCAGAAGCGGGTGGAATTACTTCGAAAGAACTGATTGAAGCGGTACACTTAATCGCCAATTCCAGCGTGAATGTGGTGGGTTGTGATTTGGTAGAAGTTGCACCTGTTTACGACCACTCGGAACAAACGCAAATTGTGGCAGCCAAGCTAATTCGCGAAATGTTACTTGGTTTTGTAAAATAAATTAATGAATAAGCACCCCGGCATATCTACGAAAAGCGTAAAGCCTTTCGTAGCGGCCAGTGGTGCTTTTTTAAATTCTTTATCAATCATGGACTTATCTTGTCAGATAACGAGTGAAATTAGGGAAAAAAGGGTAAAGAATCATACATGGAGGTGTTGTTATGATCATACACAAAGCACTAAAGCGTTCTGCACTTACGTTAGCAGCCCTCGCTTTACTAGTACCTGTTAGCTGGGGCACATCTGAAGGTAAAGTTGCGGCACAAGCATCGAAAGCACCAGTGACATGCGGTACTGGAGATCACGGACTATTACAAAATATTCAGAAACAACATACGGGTTCAGATAAGGAACCTTTTCAATTTACAGACATTCAGTTCTTAACTGCTCAGAAGGGACGAGCTGCAGGTACTGGGTTTATGATCGGAACCTCAGACGCCGGCTGCCAATGGCAGGAAATCTATACGGGACAATGGCAATTTAAGCAAATCGATTTTCCAGATAATACGAATGGCTGGGCACTTGCCACCCTTCCCGGGCAGACAACCAAATATCTAATTCAAACGTCAGATGGTGGGTCACACTGGAAAAAGGTAACGAATGGTGGGATTGCTTTTGATCGTATCGATCTTATAAACAAGCAAACGGCAGTTGGATACGCTCTAAATACGGCATATCGGACGACAAATGGCGGGTTGAATTGGGTGAAAATTAAAACTCCTGCCAACACTCGCTATACTTCTTTTGAAGACCTCAAGAAAGGCTATGTACTTACAGTTGTGCCAAGTGGTGGTTATACCGTGAAGAAGACAATAGATGGTGGACTTACTTGGAGAACTCAGCTTGATGTAAAAACACAGCCAGACATGACCATTGGTGGGCAAGTGTATAGTAAGGGAAATCAAGTATGGGCTCTAATGTTTGGCGGGTCTGGGATGTCGCAGGTATCGTATTCCCTATACGGTAGTTCCGACCAAGGAGGACATTGGAAGAAAGTAATCTCACAGGCTACAGCTGGAGGAGGCCCTGCCCCAGGTGGTGGATCGGGTGTGGTAAATCAGGGACCTGCGATGCCAGGTGGACATCCTTCTAATATGCAATTAGCAGGGAGTAGCACAGCCTTTTTAGTAGGGGGTTCACCTGCTGGAGGTATGGTAGGAATCGGACGCACGTATGATGGAGGAAAGACGTGGAAAAATGTAAAACCAGACATTAACGGGTATGATGCTCGCATTTCATTCATTGATGGTAATATTGGCTGGCTGGCAGTGACTAGTCCAACTAAATCTTCCATTTATGAGACAATGAATGGTGGGGCAACATGGAATCGTAAGTTTGCTACCAAAGAAGCATTGAAACCCTAAATATAGCTTCTAATATGTGAAATGATAAGCCTGACCCTTTTGGTCGGGCTTATTTATTTACATTCAGGACAATGATATGAATAGAGGTTAATTGAAGCCTAAAGGAGACGGACAAGGGACATTTCCATTGAATTGAGTCAGTGAACTGGATATAGTAGTAGAATAGGAACGAATAGAATGGAGTATTTTTGCGTATGCCAGATATGAAAATTGCTGGAATCCGTCTTCTTAGCCGCCAAGATGGAGAAGAAGTGTTGCAGGAAATGCCCGGTGAAGTCATGGCCATGGGTCAGGCCCTATATGTAAAGTATAAGGAGCCAGCAAACGAACAGGGTCAGGAAACAAGAACGACTCTGAAGATCACGACAGATACCGTGAAAATGATTCGCCACGGCGCAGTTGAGTCGGAGCAATCTTTTCAGCAAGAGCGCAAGCATCCGGGTTTTTACCGGGCTGCGTATACGTCTTTTAATCTTTCAACGCATACTCACACGCTGGTGATGGACATGCAGGGCATGTATGGTCAGATCCGCTGGACATATGATTTATATGTGTACGATGAATGTGTAGGACATTTTGACATTAGTGTTGATATACAGGAGGAAACCCAATCATGACAGTCAATCCGTTAGAACAAATCAACCTGCTGGTTTCGGAGGCCGTTGCCGATGCGATTGTTGCTGCAGGTATTGTTAGCCGCGAGGAAGTACCAGCCATAACGCTTGAAGTACCGAAAGAGAAAAGCCACGGGGACTTGGCAACAAACGCTGCTATGCAGCTTACTCGGATTGCTAAGAAGAATCCACGTCAAATTGCTGAGGCTATTATAGAGCATTTGGATTTGAAGAAGGCTTCCATAGAGAAAGCTGAAATTGCGGGTCCAGGATTTATTAACTTCTCACTTAATAAGAGTTATCTTTATCCTGTTGTACAGCAAATTGTTGAACAAGGGGAACAATACGGACGTATTCAACTGGGTAAGGGAGAAAAAATTCAAGTCGAATTCGTTAGTGCTAATCCAACGGGAAGTCTACATTTAGGACATGCGCGCGGAGCAGCTGTAGGTGACGCGCTATGTAATGTGCTTGATTTTGCCGGATACGAAGTAACCCGTGAATATTATATTAACGACGCTGGGAAACAGGTTGAGAATTTGTGTAAATCAATTGAGGCTCGTTACATTCAGGAACTGGGACAAAGTGCGAGATGCCTGAAGATGGATACCATGGCGAAGATATTAAAGGATTTGCTAAAGAATTGGTCGCTGAAAAAGGCGATTCATTGATGTCTATGGATGCTACGCAGCGTGCTGCTTTTTTCCGTACTTATGGATTGGAGAAGGAGCTGGGCAAGATCAAACGTGATCTTGGTCGTTTTAGAGTTCATTTTGACGAATGGTTTAGCGAAACTTCACTATATGAGAACAAATTAGTTGAAGCTTCCCTTCAAGAGTTGAGAGACAAGGGACAGGCCTATGATCAAGACGGAGCGACTTGGCTGCGTACCACAGATTACGGTGACGACAAAGACCGCGTACTCGTTAAAAATGATGGTACCTACACGTACCTAACCCCGGATATTGCTTATCACCGTGATAAGTATGCTCGTGGCTATGACCGCATGATCAACATCTGGGGCGCAGATCATCACGGATATATTCCTCGTATGAAGGCAGCCATGGAAGCAATCGGTAACGATCCAGCTAAACTGATCGTACTTATCGCCCAAATGGTTAGCTTGTTCCAGAACGGTGAGAAGGTCAAAATGTCCAAACGTACAGGTAAAGCTGTAACGATGGAAGACCTGATGGAGGAAGTTGGCATTGACGCAATTCGCTATTTCTTCACGATGCGTAGCATGGATTCACATTTGGACTTTGACATGGACCTCGCAATTTCGACATCGAATGAGAATCCTGTATTTTATGTTCAGTATGCCCATGCACGGATTTGCAGTATCTACCGTCAAGCTGAAGAGCAAGGGGTTAAATTGCTAACGTTATCGGAAATTGATCTCAGCTTGTTAACAACTGAGCATGAATATGATTTGTTACGCAAAATTGGTCAACTTCCTGAAGAAATTGCTTTGGCAGCGACAAACTATGCACCACATCGTATGATTCGTTATGTATATGAAGTTGCTTCCCTGTTCCACAGCTACTATAAGGCGGAGCGGGTAATTACAGAAGATGCTGCTCAAACTCAAGCTCGTTTTGCCTTGCTTGGTGCTGTGCGTACCGTAATTGCGAACGTACTGAAGATCGTTGGTGTTACATCTCCTGAGAAAATGTAAATCATAAACATAACATAGACCATTCCCTCTTCTAGGTTGAGAGGGAGTGGTCTTTTTGATTAGTAGCATGTTTATTTCGCATACCCTCTTTGAGTAAACGCCAAGCGTTGACTTCAATGGAGCCTGAGATACGACGTTGGCCTTTTCTAAACCGTACAGGTGTAGCTGTCAGACGAAGGAGCTCTTTAATTTCAGCGGGTTTTAAGTCTGGATTCTGAGCGAGCAACAGTGCAATAGAACCGCTGACATGGGAGGTTGCCATGGAGGTACCACTCATTTCGTGATATTTCCCTCGAGTCCAGGATGAAATGATTTTATCACCCGGAGCATAAATATCGACAAATTCTCCTCGATTGCTAAAAGCTGCAATACGTCGATTTCGATCCGTTGCCCCTACAGAGATGGTTTGCTCATATCTGGCGGGGTAGTCGATGCTACGCCGCTTTCCATCATTACCAGAAGATGCCACAATGGATATACCTGAGGCGTATGCTTTGCATACAATATCGAGTAGAGCCTTACTCCGGGTCTTCATACCGAAGCTCATATTGATAATCTGCATTCGGTTCCGTACGCACCAATCAATGCCAAGAATAATATCGGAGACATAGGCGGAGCCATTAATATCGAATGCTTTTACTGGATAAACCGTTGCACGAGGTGCGACACCAATCATTCCCTCGGTACTGTTTGCGGCGGCAATGGTACCTGCAATATGGGTTCCATGTCCATTGTCATCTAAGGGCAGCATGCTGCGGTTGAGTAAATTGATACCACGACCCAAGGAGTGACGCAGGTCGGGATGGTAGTAATCTACACCAGTATCAATTACACCAATTTTAATTTGATGGCCAGTAGAGGTAGACCATGCCTTTGGCGCTTGGATTTGTTTAACTCCATAGGGTATCCCAGGACTGTTAATGGCTTTGTTGGCAAGAGTGTGAACCTTCACGGGAACATCCTGTTCTTCTGCGAGTTCGTCCTGATAGCGCGTGATAAGCTTGCTGTCGCGAGGTAAAGGGATCATAAAAGCATGAAGCAAATGGGATGTTGGTACATAGGGTGTTTCAGGCTGAGTCATTTGAATATGCTCTAACTGCTGCTGACATTCATGGTAATGCCGGGGATTGCGGAAGGTTAATATTCGTCGTTCTCCGGATTGTGTTGGATTTTCCATGTCTTCAAGCAATCTCTGTAAAAATCCGGTATAGTCCATGTTGGGCAGTCCCCCTCATAAATGAACCCTGCATAAGCATTGTATGAACGGGGAGTCGGGTACGAGTGGGAACTTGCCCTTTTTTACATAAATAGGCCCCGCCTGATTACCAAAACCGGGCGACGGACATAGTATATAGGGAAGAGACCTATCAGGCTCTTTCCCTAATCCTCGAAGGGACTCCATAGAGGATGGATACAGTCATAAGGCGGGAGAACCCGCCTTTTTTATCATGTATAAACATTTCATATCCAAGGGTTTAGAGGGTTGATCGAGACATGTACATAGGCTAGTCCGCTTTGCGACATTAAAACTTGCAATTTATTTCTAAATAGGTTTTACTTAGGTTTGTTAATGGATATGTTGTAATAAAGTGTGCAGTTATAGAGTCTAAATCTATGTAGATAGAATAATCTTACGCTGAGTAATTCCGTTCACGGTTTGGCCGATGGAGCGAGCAGCAACAAGAATTATTCATTTAAAAAATTCTGTCTGTATGGATGAACAATGCGTGAGAGGAAGTGTCCTAAGTGAGCAACCCAATTTCAAAGATGGATCCTGAGAAAATTCGTGAAATGCCAATGGTGGATTTGGCCTTTATCGTGCTTAAGGCTGCCAATACCCCATATTATTACCTTGACTTGATGAAAGAAGTTGCCAAGCTGCGTGGCTTGAGTCATGAGGAAATGCAAGACACGATCGCTCAGCTATATACGGAAATCAACATCGACGGTCGTTTTGCCTGTGTAGGCACCAATTTATGGGGACTTAAACGTTGGTACCCGGTAGATCGTTCAGAAGATCCGATTGCTAATGCTAAGCGTCCACGTATCATCAACGATGAAGATGATGATGATGACGATGACTTCAGCGACGAGGAAGAAGCAATGGATGAGAGCGAAGAGGACTTCGATCGTATTGATGAAGACCACGATGATGTATACTCCGATGACGATTCTGAAGAAGAAGAAGTCGAAGATGAGTCTATTCTAGAAGATGAAGATTTAGACGATGACGATTCGGATGATGAAGATGCTGATGATAATGATGAAGATAAAGAGTCCGCAGACCTGTAAGAACTTTGTTTAAATTGAAGTTTCGTCATTACTCACTTGACACAGAACAAGGCACAGAGTAAACTATTGCATGGGCTTATGATTGTATTTAAATATGATGACTTATAATAAAAAGTGCCCCGTACTACGGGTGTCACTTTTTTGTTTTTTATTGCTAAATGAGCTGTAACGTTAAGGCGTTTTGCTTCTCTGCCCCGTGGTAGAGGTGAGCTATATGTGACACTTTACGGGCATCTCTTTTGTGCAAATAGATTCAACTAAAGCTGCACACCCGGCACTTTGCGGCCCTATTCGTATAGTCCGAACGGCTGTGTCATCTTTAGTTTGTTCTACTTTGAAGATGCGAATGACCTACCGTGCCATTGAATTTGAGCGGCGCGTTCACAAGAGACACAAGCCAAGAAACACGTTGTCACCCGTTGCCCGATGAAATCATGGCAAACGGGTTACGCTAACATCATATGTCGCCTGAATTTCTGGACTTTAATAGGAGGGTTTTTACAGTGACAAAGTATATTTTTGTGACGGGCGGGGTTGTGTCTTCCCTAGGAAAAGGGATTACCGCTGCTTCACTAGGCAGGCTACTCAAGAATAGAGGACTTAAGGTAACAATCCAAAAGTTCGACCCGTATTTGAACGTGGATCCTGGTACCATGAGTCCGTATCAGCACGGTGAAGTATTTGTAACGGACGATGGCGCTGAGACTGACCTCGACTTGGGACATTACGAACGATTTATTGACATCAACCTGTCCAAGAACAGCAATGTCACCACTGGTAAAATATACTCCTCCGTTATTAGTAAAGAGCGTCGCGGAGAGTATTTGGGGGGGACGGTTCAGGTTATTCCTCATATTACCAACGAGATTAAAGAACGGGTGTATCGTGCGGGTCGTGAAGCGGGTTCGGATGTAGTTATTACGGAAATTGGTGGTACGGTTGGTGACATTGAAAGCTTGCCTTTCCTTGAAGCAATTCGTCAAATCAAGAGCGAAATCGGTCGCGAGAACGTAATGTACATCCATGTTACTCTCATTCCTTACATCAAGGCTGCTGGTGAAGTGAAGACGAAGCCAACACAGCATAGTGTAAAAGAACTGCGTAGCATTGGAATTCAGCCAAACGTTATCGTTTGCCGGACAGAGCATGAGTTATCCGTTGATATGAAGGCTAAAATTGCTTTGTTCTGCGATATCGATGAGAACGCAGTGGTTGAATGCCGTGATGCGGCAACTTTGTATGAAGTACCTTTGAACCTTCGTGATGAGGGATTGGATGAAATTGTAGTTAATTATTTGAAGCTAACTACTCCAAAACCGGATATGACAGAATGGGAAGCTATGGTTAAGCGCATCCAGAAGTTGGACAAGACTGTGGAAATTGCGATTGTTGGTAAATATGTCGCATTACATGATGCTTATTTAAGTGTTGTTGAATCCCTATCTCATGCAGGGTTTGCCTCAAACGCTGAGGTTAAAGTTCGTTGGGTTAATGCTGAAGAAATTACAGATATGAACGTAAGTGATCTACTTAAAGGAATCGGTGGTATTCTTGTACCAGGTGGTTTCGGAGATCGCGGTATTGAAGGTAAAATTTCAGCGATTCGATATGCGCGTGAGCAGAACATTCCGTTCTTCGGTATTTGCTTGGGTATGCAAGTCTCTGTTATTGAATATGCACGCTCTGTTGTTGGACTTGAAGGAGCGAACAGCTCTGAAATTAATCCTGCTACAGATTATCCTGTTATTGACCTGCTGCCAGAGCAAAAAGATATTGAGAATCTGGGCGGTACAATGCGACTAGGACTATACCCTTGTAAGCTACAAGAGGGCTCTCTGGCTATGTCTTGTTATGATGATGAACTTGTCTATGAAAGACACCGTCATCGGTATGAATTCAACAACCAATACCGCGAAGCTATTGAGAAGGCTGGACTGATTATATCCGGTACATCTCCAGATGGTCGTCTAGTTGAAATTGTTGAACTTCCTGGACATCCTTGGTTCCTTGCAGTGCAATTCCACCCAGAATTCACATCGCGTCCTAACCGTCCGCAGCCGTTATTCCGTGAATTTGTAAAAGCGTCACTTCTATCTCAATCTAAATAAATGATTATATAGGGCCTCTTCGGAGGTCCTTTTTTCATTTTTGCGAAGTAGCAGGATTTCGAGTTTAGAGGGCGAATAACATTAATTGGATAAGATAGATAAATGTATTTATTAAGGACATTTTCGGGGGCAGGTTGATTGTAGGGAGGTTTATGGATTGGATAAGAAGAAAGTGTTGATCGTCGATGATCAGAACGGTATCCGCATTTTATTAATGGAAGTGTTTAGTACTGAAGGTTATACGATGTATCAGGCGGCCAACGGGAAGATTGCTTTAGAAATTGTAGAGAACGATGTGCCCGATTTAGTTCTGCTCGATATGAAGATTCCTGGGATGGACGGACTAGAGATATTGAAGCATATCAAAGAAATGAATCCTTCCATTAAAGTCATCATGATGACGGCATATGGCGAACTGGATATGATTAAAGAAGCAACTGAACTTGGTGCACTCATGCACTTTACGAAACCGTTTGATATTGATGAGATGCGTGTTGCTGTAAACATGCAATTGAAGGGCAGTTCGGTTAAATATGTATAATAGACAGAATTCTGCTCTGAGCAGAATTCTTTTTTTGGTTAAATAACCTCAATTTTATAAAGGTTTGAACCATATTTCTTACATAAACGGTTCCCTAAATTAGAAGTGGGTAGCGGCCTTTCAAGTGATTTAGACGTTATTCTGCGTGTGAAATGTAAATGCTTGTTTAGTATTTTTGAAATGATGTGGTATAATGAGTCCGAAGTGAGATGTCGGCTTAAAATTACAGATAAAACCAACATTCTTAGGAGGTTTGAAACCATGCCATTAGTATCCATGAAAGACATGTTAAACAAAGCACTTGAAGGTAAATATGCTGTTGGTCAATTCAACATCAATAACCTGGAGTGGACTCAAGCAATTCTTGGTGCCGCAGAAGAAGAGAAGTCACCTGTAATCCTTGGTGTTTCTGAGGGTGCAGCACGTCACATGAGCGGTTTCTATACAGTTGTTAAAATGGTAGAAGGACTCATCCATGACATGAAGATTACTGTTCCTGTCGCAATCCATCTTGACCACGGTTCAAGTTTTGACAAGTGTAAAGAGGCAATTGATGCAGGATTCACATCTGTCATGATTGATGACTCTCATAGCCCAATCGACAAGAACATCGAGACAACTAAAAAAGTTGTTGAGTATGCACATGCTAAAGGTGTTTCCGTTGAAGCTGAAGTTGGAACAGTTGGCGGTCAAGAAGATGATGTTATCGGTGGCGTTATGTATGCGAAGCTAGAAGATTGCGTACGTATTGTTAAAGAAACAGGCATCGATACACTTGCTCCAGCACTTGGATCGGTTCATGGACCATACAAAGGCGAACCAAACCTTGGATTTGCTGAAATGGAAGAAATCCGTAATGCAATCAGCCTTCCGCTTGTTCTTCATGGTGGTACGGGTATTCCGACACATGACATCAAGAAATCGATTTCACTCGGAACTTCTAAAATTAATGTAAATACAGAGAATCAAATTGAATTCTCTAAAGCAGTTCGTGAAGTACTTGCTGCTAAACCAGATGCTTATGACCCACGTGCTTACATCGTGCCAGGTCGTGATGCGATCAAACAAACCGTAATTGGTAAAATTCGTGAGTTTGGATCCAACAACCAAGCATAATACGTTTGTGGAATGCTTGCGATAGGTTCAAAATCGATTGATATGTAATTGGATTTGGACAGGCCATTCATGGTCAGTCTAACTAAATAGTATGGAATGGAGAGCACACCGCTTAGCCGGTGTTTTTCCATTTCATACACACTAAAAAACACGGAACTATTTTGCGGCTGCGAAGTATGTGGGGGGAACCTTAAGCTTATGGAAAAATTAATGATTAGCGGTGGACGCCCACTGCAAGGCACCGTTTCAATTAGTGGTGCAAAAAACAGCGCAATTGCGTTAATTCCTGCTGCAATTTTAGCAGATTCAGAAGTGATTCTGGATAACTTGCCTCTCCTGAGTGATGTGGCTGTTTACGCAGAAATTTTAGAAGAACTAGGTGCTAAGGTTTCGTGGGATGGTAGTCAGATGAACATTGACCCTTCTCGAATTGTATCGATGCCTATGCCAAATGGCCCTGTTAAGAAGCTTCGCGCCTCCTACTATATGATGGGAGCGATGCTTGGAAGATTTAAAGAAGCCGTTATTGGACTTCCGGGTGGATGTAACTTTGAACCTCGCCCAATCGATCAACATATTAAGGGATTTGAAGCATTGGGAGCTACGGTTACCAATGAACATGGTGCCATCCATTTGCATGCTAAAGAGCTGCGCGGCGCCAAGATTTATCTGGACGTATCAAGTGTAGGTGCAACCATTAACATTATGCTGGCGGCTGCAAGAGCTACCGGATCAACTATTATTGAAAATGCGGCTAAAGAGCCTGAGATTATAGATGTAGCAACACTTCTTAATTCTATGGGAGCCGTGATTAAAGGTGCAGGTACGGAAACGATTCGTATCGAGGGCGTTACCGAACTTCACGGCTGCCGTCACTCCATTATCCCTGACCGTATTCAGGCGGGCACATACATGATCGCGGCCGCTGCTACACGTGGCGATGTCCTAATCGACAATATTATCCCTAAGCATTTGGAGCTTTGACCGCCAAATTGATCGAAATGGGCGTAAAAATTGAAGAGCTGGACGAAAGTATTCGTGTTATCGGTCATTCCAACTATGAACATGTCGATGTGAAAGCACTGGTCTATCCAGGGGTTCCTACGGATTTGCAGTCCCCTATGACAAGCCTTTTAACCCAGGCTAAGGGAGTCAGCGTACTAAGTGATTTTGTGTATGGTAGTCGATTCAAACACGTTCCCGAACTCGTGCGCATGGGTGCAAAAATCCGCGTGGAGGGCCGCTCGGCATCATAGAACAAAGTCGTCTTAATGCTGCGAAGGTCAAAGCAACGGATTTACGTGCAGGTGCTGCGCTTGTTATCGCTGGACTTACTGTGGAAGAAGGTATTACGGAAGTTACTGGCGTAGAATTTATTGATCGGGGTTATGATCATTTAGTCACGAATCTTCGTTTACTTGGTGCTGACGTCTGGCGTGAGAACGATTAATACTCCATTAGTAAAGTAGGTAAAATCTCAAGAGGTGTGCAGAGCAGAAAACGTCTGATTTGAATGGACTAATTTGGGTATACACTGCATATCTCTTTCTCATTTGGGTAATGCTATTCTAATGAGGATTTTCATAGACTGATAGTTTATTGTAACAAAAGAATAACGCAATTTTGGTCTCATAAAATTGAATAGGTGGTTATTACATGGATTTGCAAATTGCCGATTTGGAAGAAATGAAGCTAACCGATTTGTATAAACTGGCGAAAAAATACCAGATTTCGTACTATGGACAGCTGAAGAAAAAAGAATTAATTTTCGCTATTATGAGAGCTCAAGCAGAGCAAAGCGGACTTATGTTTATGGAAGGCGTATTAGAAATCCTCTCCGAAGGCTATGGCTTCCTTAGACCGATAAATTACTTGCCGAGTACCGAAGATATTTATATTTCAGCTTCACAGATTCGTAAGTTTGATTTGAGAACGGGAGATCTCGTCTCAGGGAAATGCAGGACACCGAAGGAGAATGAACGTTATTTCGGACTTCTGCAGGTCAATGCAGTCAACGGAGAGAATCCAGAAACAGCGTCAGAACGGCTTCACTTTCCAGCATTGACTCCTCTATATCCACAAAAGAAACTTGTACTTGAAACATCCCCTACCCATTTATCTACTCGTATCATGGATTTGCTCGCCCCAGTGGGTCTGGGACAGCGTGGTCTGATTGTAGCACCTCCAAAAGCAGGTAAAACGCTCCTCCTTAAAGAAATTGCCAACAGTATTTCAACCAACAATCCCGAAATCTCACTGTTTGTATTACTCATTGATGAACGCCCGGAAGAAGTTACGGATATGCAGCGTTCTGTTAAAGGAGAAGTTGTGGCCTCGACGTTCGATGAATTACCAGAGAATCATATTAAGGTAGCCGAACTTGTCTTGGAACGTGCTTTGCGGTTAGTGGAACATAAGAAGGATGTCGTTATCCTCATGGATAGTATTACCCGCTTGGCTCGTGCTTACAACCTAGTTATTCCTCCTTCTGGTCGTACACTTAGTGGTGGTATCGATCCAGCTGCATTCCATCGTCCGAAGCGTTTCTTTGGATCGGCTCGTAACGTGGAAGAAGGCGGTAGTCTTACGATTCTGGCTACAGCTCTAATTGATACTGGCTCACGTATGGATGATGTTATATATGAGGAATTTAAAGGAACAGGTAACATGGAACTGCACCTAGATCGTAAATTGCTGAACGTCGTATTTTTCCAGCTATTGACATTCGCCGTTCCGGTACACGCCGTGAAGAGGATCTGTTAACTAAAGAAGAACTGGATACCATTTGGGCTATCCGTAAAAATATGAATGAATCGGTCGACTTCGTTGATGGTTTCTTGAAGAAATTGCGTGATTGCAAAACGAATCCAGAATTCATAGCATCATTTGATGTTAATGGTGGTAAACCAAGTAAGCCAAGTACTTCATCTAGCAGTCATAGTAGTGGCGGTGGTAACCGTCGTACTACACGACCTACCGCTGCATCAATGCCAATAACCTAACGGTTGGATAATATATCAATCAACACATCATGAAGATTTAAAGACTTTGTTATAAAAGAGGGGAACAACATGTATCTGGTATATGCAGATGAAAAAGGCAATGTATTTGACCATCCTACACTCTACGGAATGGCCCGCAGTGGGGATATGATCGTGGAAATCATGGAGGATGAGCTAATCCCGCTGCCTGAGGGGGCCACGCTGGTCGGTTTGCCCAGCACCCGCGCCGTCGGCATGGATCCGGAAACCGGAGAAATGATGCCGCTACCCGGGGATGCTCAGGCTGTAGGCGCACTTTTACCGCAGGGATTTACTCGGCTATGTCTTCCTGGTTATGTCAAAACGGATAAAGATTATAAACTTCCGCTATTCGGTTATTCAGCAGTTGTCTGGAAAGACGGAGGCTTTTATGTGGCGGCACGCTTGTCGGATGATCCAATGAAATGGAATCCGATTAATTGCGATGTTACCAAGTTGAAATTGGGTGTTAAGCACTTAACGGCTAAGTATCCAGACAATCGGTTGTATCAACATATGTCCAATTGTGCACTTGGATACGAGTGTTTGACGGCATCGAACACTTTCTTGAACCGTTGGGAAGGGGCAGTGCCTGTATCGTATTCTTGTAATGCTGGATGTTTTGGTTGTATATCGGAGCAGCCGGATGATAGCGGTTTTGTGGCTCCTCAGACACGTATGAATTTCAAGCCTAGAGTGGAAGAACTAGTCGAAATCATGCTTGAGCATCTGAAGACTCCGGAATCCATTATTAGTTTCGGGCAGGGATGTGAGGGTGAGCCCTCTACTCAAGCGAAGATTATTATTGAAGCGATGCGTGAGGTACGCTCCATAACGGATATGGGATATATTAATATTAATACCAATGCTGGATTGACTGATTTTATCCGTGGTATTGTTGATGCTGGGCTAGACTTAATGCGTGTCAGTACCATTAGCGCATTGGATGGCCACTATAATGCATACTATAAGCCGCGTAAGTATACACTAGCCAACGTGGAGAAGTCGCTCAAATATGCTACAGATCAAGGGGTCTATACTTCTATTAACTATTTGATCTTCCCTGGGGTTACTGACCGAGAAGAAGAGATCGAAGCCATGGTAGAATTTGCTCGGCGTACAGGTCTTAAGTTAATTCAGCTACGGAACCTGAATATTGATCCTGAGAGTTATTTAGGACTTATTCCTCCAGCTCAGGGTGAAATTTTGGGAATGAAGCAGGCAATTGAGATATTTGAAGCGGAACTACCGGATGTAGTGATCGGTTCCTATACTCATGTACACCTGTGGGGATGAGAAGACCGAAAAAGGCTATTTTGACCTAGGGTGAAGTCTTTTAAGAAAGAACAAATTCAATAATGATTGATTATTATATTTGTCCCTGTTATAATTAGAAGTGTATCGATATAACTCTGGGCACGCATGAGGTTCAGGGCAAAAAGAGGTGAAAGTCATGAATGAAGCAATTCAACCAAAATTTAACGTAACAACTGTAACTTGCGCTTGTGGTAACAAGTTCGAAACAGGTTCAGTTAAAGAAGACCTTCGCGTCGAAATTTGTTCCAACTGTCATCCATTCTTCACAGGTAAACAGAAGTTCTTGGATGCAGGCGGTCGCGTAGATAAATTTAAGAAGAAATACGGAATCTAATTCCATTTATGAGATTAATGATAACTCCTCTGCCTTTAGGCGGGGGAGTTTATTTTTATCTAATTGATTTTACAAAATAATGCATCAGTTGCACTTTACGCAGAAATGAACTATACTAATTCTTGCCGTGCTAGACGGGGAGGTAGCGGTGCCCTGTAACTCGCAATCCGCTGTAGCGAGGTTGAATTCCTGTTAGAGGTTTTGCCGATGTGAGGTCTTGGTCCCTGCGTGCTATGTTGACGGTTGGGTCCTCCGCAATGAGTACTTGTGAACCTGGTCAGGTCCGGAAGGAAGCAGCCATAAGCAAGTTCACTCTTGTGCCGGAGGATTGCCTAGCCCGAGTAGCGTCGCAGGGCTGCCGCTTGGATCGCAATTATCAATAACAGGTGTGCGGCTTAACTTAATGAAAATTAGCATCTTTGTCGTGATGGCGGAGGTGCTTTTTGTTTATATATTTGTATGGAACTAAGGGATATCATTTGAAAAGCGTCCAGTATACGTTTTGCTGAACGAAGGATTATAGTATAATAATGAAGCACCAAATGCCACGCAAGGTGGAAGTTGAAAGAGGGTATAGCTTGTGGAACATATAGCGCTGTACCGTGCCTGGAGACCACAATCGTTTCAGGACATGGTTGGGCAACAGCATATTATTCAAACGCTGCAGAACGCAATTCGCGAACAGCGGGTGTCCCACGCGTACCTGTTCAGTGGACCGCGCGGAACCGGTAAGACGAGTGCTGCTAAAATATTGGCGAAAGCCGTTAACTGTGAGCACGGACCTGCACCGGAACCTTGCAATGAATGCGAGACTTGTCGCAGAATTACAGCCGGAGCTTTAATGGATGTGCAGGAAATTGATGCCGCATCGAATCGTGGGGTAGAGGAAATCCGCGATTTACGGGAGAAAGTGAAATATGCACCTACGGAAGCTCGGCAAAAGGTTTATATTATTGACGAAGTGCATATGCTGACGACAGAAGCCTTTAACGCTTTACTAAAGACTCTGGAGGAGCCTCCACTACATGTGATGTTTATACTCGCGACCACAGAGCCGCACAAGCTGCCAGCGACGATTATATCGCGATGTCAGCGATTTGATTTCCGCCGTGTTTCTCTAGATGAACAAACTAAACATCTAGAAGACGTTTCGAAGCAGGAAGGTATTGAGGCAGAGCAAGCAGCGCTACAATATATTGCCCGTTTGTCGGATGGCGGAATGAGAGATGCTTTAAGCATACTGGATCAGATCTCCTCTTTTACCGGGGGAAAGGTGACCTATGAGCAAGTTCTTGGTATGACAGGTGGTATTGCCTCGGAACAGTTTGCTAAACTAGCAGGAGCGATGCTGAAGGACGATGTCGGTGAAGTACTTCAGATTGTTGAAGACTTTATGCAAGAAGGCAAGAGCGCCGATAAGTGTATGGAGAACCTGCTTTATTATTTCCGTGATCTGCTCCTCATCAAAATGGTTCCGCAGGCAGACAAGCTCACGGACCGGGTTCTTCATCCTGAGGAGTATAAGGAAATGGCTTCGGCCTTTACTCGAGAACAATTATTTCAGATGATTGATACACTGAATCACTATCAAAGTGAAATGAAATATGCTTCACAGCCACAGACATTGTTTGAGGTAGCATTGCTTAAGTTATGTGGTACGCCGAAGCTTACGAATGAGAGCGTAATTCAACAGAGCGCTGGACAGCAGCAAGCCGCATCTGCCGGCTCTGCTGAAGTGAATCAACTGAAGCAGCAATTAGCGACACTGGAGAAAAAACTGGAGAAATTCATGCAATCGGGAGCGCCCGCAAGTTCAAATAAACAAGCGGCTAGTACTCCTGCACCACGAATGTCTTCGAAGGCTAAAATTCCACCGCATATGGATCAATACCTTGCTCATAAAGATAGTCCGGAATTTACTGATATTCAGCGGCAGTGGGGACAGATTTTACAGGGCGTGAAGGATGAGAAGGTCACAGTCCATGCTTGGTTTGTGGATGGAGAACCGGCTTCAGTAACAGAAGATGCGGTACTCGTTGCTTTTAAAAATAATATTCACCGAGAGACGACAGAGAAGCCAGCTAATAAGCAGGTTATCGAGAATGTCCTCTTGTCCAAGACAGGAAAACCATATCATCTTGTGACCATGATGCAAAAGGACTGGTTGTCCGCCTTGGAAGGTGACACTCATCAAACATCAGAAGAATTGAAGCTTGAACATGAGCATGAGGGTAAAGACCCGAACGCTAAACCCTGGATTGATGAGGCGCTTCATATCTTTGGCGAAGACCTCGTGATCATAAAAGATTAGCACGACTTGTGCACCCAAAACGCAAAGGAGAGGTTACCCGTGAACAATATGAACCAAATGATGAAACAAGTGAAGAAAATGCAGGAGCAAATGCTGAAGGCTCAGGAGGAACTTGCTGATAAAAAGGTTGAGGGAAGTTCAGGTGGCGGCGTTGTTACTGTTGAAGTGAATGGTCACAAGAAATTATTGTCTATCACAATTAAACCAGAAGCCGTAGATCCAGAAGACGTTGAAATGCTACAGGATCTTGTCATTACTGCTGTGAATGATGCTTTGACTAAAGCGGATGACATTGCAAATGCAGATATGGGCAAGTTTACAGGTGGAATGAAAATCCCCGGCTTGTTCTAGAATTATAATTTAAGTCAGAAGGAGTTCCTGCGTCTTGTATTATCCCGAACCGATCGCGAAGCTGATCGATGCGTTTACTCGTTTGCCAGGTATTGGGCCGAAGACTGCGGCTCGCCTAGCTTTTCACGTGCTGAATATGAAGGAAGATGATGTGATTGATTTCGCTAAAGCACTAGTTAGTGTTAAACGAAACCTACATTATTGCTCTGTTTGCTGCAATATTACGGATACGGACCCATGCCGAATATGTCAGGATAAAACACGTGATCCATCTGTCATTTGCGTCGTCCAAGACCCTAAAGATTTGGTCGCTATGGAGCGAACGAAGGAATTTAACGGGTACTATCATGTTCTTCAGGGTGCGATTTCTCCAATGGAGGGTATTGGTCCGGATAATATTCGGCTTAAAGAATTACTGACACGTCTCAGTGATGAACGCATTAAAGAAATGATTCTTGCGACCAATCCCAACATTGAGGGAGAGGCAACTGCGATGTATATTTCTCGTCTAGTTCGTCCCTTTGATATCATGGTAACTCGTATAGCACATGGTTTACCGGTCGGAGGAGACCTTGAATACGCGGATGAAGTAACGTTGTCCAAAGCGTTAGAGGGTCGTCGTCAATTGCGCTAGCCATTGTATTCTTATATATTTTTATGTCTTTGTTTTCGCGCTTGTTGAGATAATCGGCACGTGAAGGTTGAGAGAACTAAGGGGAGCCCAAGAGGCTCCCTTTTTTTGGTTCTAAGTTTGTCCTTTTTTCGATATGAATGAAAGTGGAACTGTAGTCTGGTGAAACATTTCGTATCATATTTAGGAAAATGGGGGAGAGGTCATGGGTTGGTTTATTAAAAGTAATCAAGGGTTATCTAGGTGGCAAAGAAAGAACGAGCAGATAAAGGAGCAAGAAGAACGATGGAATACTTATGAGGATGTGAGAAATGCACGCGTGGAATGGGAACAAGCGCGAATGCATTTTGAGCAGGCGATGGGTGAAGATCAAATCGATTACGCGATTTATATGCTGGAGGCAGCAGAGCGTAAGTATCAAATTGCTTTGAAGAAAGCTAAGTATATTGGACTTAATCGTACAGAAGTAAGGCAACCACATAAGAGTAATGTCAAGAGAGATGCCAATCATAAGGCGCTGAGCTAAGAGAAATAGAACAAACAAATCTCGGTTAACAAAGGAGAGTTCACTGTGAAGACAATAGTAATGGGTGTATTAGTTATATCGCTAATTCTTCTTTTCTTTATTGGTATACGGAAAAAACTTGGTTTTGGATGGATTACAATCTTTGGTGCTCATTTAGTGTTCGCTGCTTTAGGTCTTTATCTAGTAAATTTCTCTGGAATCATGACAAATGTCTACATACCGTTGAATCCCACTACTATAGGAACCGTAACGGTTTTAGGGCTTCCGGGCGTAGCTTTGTTATATGCATTAAAAATAACTTTGATTGGGTAGTTGACGGCAGCTGAGTTTATATGTTACATTATATCTCGCCCCTTAAAAACGGTGTCCAAGCTTAGCCGAAAGGCAAAGGAGAAATCAAAAAGATTTCAAAAAAAACACTTGACGAAATAACGGGCAGCATGATATATTATAAAGGTCGCCACTGAGACAAACTGGTAGCGACGAAAGAGAAATTGATCTTTGAAAACTGAACAACGAGTGAGTAAAGATTTCGCTTGCGAAATCTAACGCGAGACCATTTAGTACATGCCGTAAGGCTGGATAAATGGTGGAGCAAAAA
>NZ_BAVZ01000023.1 GCF_000576305.1 Paenibacillus pini JCM 16418
AGTATAAAATATACTATATATATTAAGAAATAAAAAATACTATTTATGTATTGACAAAAAAAGTAAACGTGATATTATTAAGTCTATCGAAGGTAATTCTAACCAATTACTTCGGTAGGCTTTTTTAATATAAATATAGAGAGGATGAAAACCAAAATGTTTACAGCAAAGACAGACGCGTCTTTAAGAGAAGCATCTGGCATAAAAAAATCTGGAATTGGATATGTAATTTATAAAGATAATATTCCTATTCGTAAATGTAGGATGAAACAAATCCTAAAAAATTCGAATGATTTAGAATACATAGCTGTTCTGGAACTATTGAAGGATATTAAAATATTGGGGATTAAAAATATTATAATATATACAGATAGTAAAAACTTGGTCGATTATTTAAATAAAGATAACCAATGTAAAAATATCAAAAACGAATTTATTCAAGATATTTTATATAGGTTGAACTTAAATCCAAGCATCAAAATTCTATGGATTCCAAGAAATCTTAATAAGGATGCTCATAAATTAAGTCGTCAATCTACATCAGGAAAAAGAAATATTAAAGATTTAAGTAAGTTAGTAGATATTAAGGACAATAGAGATAGACATGAGACAAAAATGGTTATCAGGTACAGATCAAGCATTATGTTAAAGTGTCCATCATGCAAAGAATTTAAGCAAGCGTCAGAATATCCGCGGTATAAATCTAAGACTAAAATAAAGAGAAATTGTAAATCTTGTGAAATGAAGATTCGTATTATAAACAACAATTCAAGAGGAGTTAAAAATACTTAAATTGAGGTTATTAAATGAAATTATATAATGTTAAAAATGATAAAAACTTTAATAATGAAGAAGCAATTATGAGAGCAAGGGTAGGTTGCGAGAAGTCAAAAGAGGATATATTCCTAAACAACATACCATTAATACGAAAATTAGCAAACAGATGGATGATAGGGGCTTCCTTAGAACAAAAAGAGGAATTGTATGCTATCGGTTATCGCTCACAGTTGCCTTTAATACATATAAACAAGATAAGAATGTAAAGTTTGTCTCTTATCTTGGAAAAGTGGTCTGGATGGAATTCAAAAAAATATCAAGATCAAATAAGATGATTTGCAGGAGTAAATATACGACAACAAGTCTGGATACTAAATTAAATGATCATCTCTATGAATATAGTTCCCTTTCTTTACATGAGACAGTACACAATAACGAACAAGATATTTACCTGAAATCTGACGATATTATTTATTTCGAGAGTTTAATTCTTGATAGATTTAATGTTAGAGAATGTAATATTTTGAGGAGTCGTTTTATTGATGGTTTACTGTTTGAGGAAATTGGGCTGAACTTAGGTATAAGTAGACAAGCAGTACAACAATTGCATAAGAAATGTGTGAACATTTTATTAAATGAAGTAAGACTGATTGGATAACATAAAAGTATTATTTCATGCACTATTATGGAGGAGAGACAATGAAATGTAATTTTGTAAAGCAAACAAAATCTAACACATTATCGAATGTAGGAGATGTTTTTATTACTACTAAAGGAAATCCACATATGGTCATCTACAATAGATTGAGTCATAAGCCTTTGCAGGTAATAAAGCTGAGTGGTGAACGACAAGCTAGAGTAATTAAAAGTTTCGACACAATGAAAGAGTTAATTAATAATTATGAAGTTGATGAAGTGATAAAATCAAGAAACATAACAATTACAAGACGATGAATAAAATGTTCATTATAACTCAAAAGAATTAAAAATACTAATATACACTACTTATCTATCACATATTTAGAAAGGAAGATAACAATGACACCCGATAAGTTCACTGAATTGCTAGACGATAAACTTTTTGATTACATGAATGAACTGCGAGATGAACATGGGGCATCTAACCTAGTGATTAATTCAGAAAGCACCTACGGAAATGGAACGATTGTAATTAAAATTTCAGCCAAGGAGGCATCCCATGGATAAGTTAAAAGAGATTAAAGAGCTGCATGCAGCAGCTTCAACGGAGCACGAATGGGATACAGATGGAACATTTGTAGCTTGGAAGGAAGGGTGTCCACTAAAAGGGACATACCGCCAAATTGCTCTAACACAGTCCCTTACAGGGGAGATATTCAAAAACGAAAATAATCAGAATGACGCTTATTTCATCGCCCACGCCCCTGAATACATCACCTACCTATTACAGCTAGTAGAGACACAGAGTAAAGCTTTAGCAGCAATTGAAGAAGAACTGGTGGACAGTGATTTTGTCGGAGATCAACGCATCATGAGAATTATCAAGAAATCAACCCATATATAGCCTATATAAGCACAGGAGGGGATACAGAAAAAGCCCCTTCAAATTTATAACCACTTAAGGGAGAGATAACGGATATGAAAGAAGTAGTGAAGTTCTGGCGTTACTACATACCATCTGTGGACGGTGTAGAGGGCTGGGGAGTGTTCTTACTTGATTCGACTGGGATGTTTGCGGCTGTTACGGATTACGGCAACTTTGCTTATATGTGGCCTATTAAACACACTGGTTGTGATGATTTCAGAGAGTTCTTCAAACATCGTGACGCCTATTATGTTCTCGGTAAATGTGCACCATCTAATGGGCAGGAATATCAAGGCGAACGGACTGAAGAGGAGCTTCGCAAAACTATCCTCAGAATGCGAAGAGAAGACACCTTCACAGAGGAAGACGCCCGTAAGGAATGGGATTTACTAAACGAAGTAGATCTTGAATACAGAGAAGGTTTCCATGAGTGGTATCAAGGAACAGAATTCATTGATGCACATGAACATATGGTCTTTGACTATACCGTTTCAGAACGAGCATTTGCAGACATTTTATTTCCGAAGTTCTGTGAAGCAGTTGCAAATGAATTGAAATCTGAACTTGTAGAGGCGGTGTCCCAGTCATGACAGAGAGACTAGAGCCAATTAAATTAGCTCAATTATCGCGGTATGAATTAATTAAAATGATTCGCTCTATTGCATCACAACTTACTGAGAAGGACGCAGCAATGAAGAAATTTGAAGAAGATTCGATGTACTGGCTCCACGAAACGGAGAAGGCAAGAGGGATGTTTCTCGCGGCTCATGACGAAAGAGTCAGCCTTCGTAAGGCACTGGAAGAAGCGCACACCGACATGCTGGACGCTGTATCGGTCATGGAAATGGAGCAACGTGACTTTAAACTCATGCCGCAAAGCACGATCAAGGAAGCCGCTGAGAAGCTTGAAACGCTGCTGTATCCCCTTAAAGGACAATCCCATGAATAGCATACAGGCTATACCTGAAGTGCAGTAGACACATTAAGCGAAGGAGAATTGAAAATGGAACTATATAAATTACGTTTTAAAACAGCAAGTAAAAGTGCAGATGAAATTAAATCTAATTACGATTCAGTACCTCCATCGACAGAATTATTAGAAAAGATGGCTGAAGCATTCCGCAACTTAAATGGCACAGAGGTTGTTGGTGGGGCATGGGATTACAGCCCTCATAGCTACAGTCTTTATGGATGGTCTGATGTTGATGATGAGAAGTTCAAGGAGCTTATTTATTCGATTGAGCAAGATGAAATGTTTGGAAGTTATCCCGATAGCCGAGAAGAATTTGACACTGATTGGGAAAGTGGAGAGTACGAGTCATCGGCTGCATTACATTTCGACAAAAGTGACTTTGAAGTTATCGAGAAGATAGATAAGTCCTGTTTCACATTACGGTGATATAGCATACAGGCTAGACCAGATACGGCCGCCACTACGTTAAGGGGATTCGGTCAGGACGAAGCAAGGTTTTCTGCTTAATAGACACATTATACGCATTAAGAAAGGAGAATAATATGGAAAAGCGTATGACGCATGAAGAAGTCGAGGAAGCAACTAGGATTGCTACCGATATCTTAAAACGGAACAAACCAAAAAACCGTAGAATAACCGTTACACAGGACGATAAGGATGCATTCAGCATGGTGTGGGGAATGTACGTAAATGCAGATGAAGCTAGCGATGGCGATTGGATTTCAGACGAAGATAGGGAGAAGATACGCCGACTCCATAATAAAATATACGGAAGAACGATGAAATGAATGATATTGCGTAGTTCGAAGATAAAACGTAACTCATAGTCCGAAGGGCTACGAATCGACCGAATAAACACAGCCTGCGCGAGCCGTAAATAGATTTATAAAGGAGCGATAAGAACATGTCTTACAAATACGAAAGTGTGGAAAGTGTTGAAGCGAAGCAAGACTTCGAGGTATACGAGCATGATGATGATGGAGAACTCGTAATACATTAATCATAAAACAAGGAACCAAGGGGCATATCGCATCAATGGGTTGGAGTAGTTCAGATGGATTCAGGCATCATTATGAGATTGCATTTAGCGTAGGTGGCGAAGAAATGGAAGTTGGAATTTATGAGGATAAAATTGAGGAACTTTTGATTTTACTTTAAGGCTTAGCCTATCCATACAGGGGAGTGATACAAGATATGAATCGATATACAGTCAACTTTAAAACTACGGATGAAAGCGAAGTCGGGTTAATTTTTGAAATATCAGCAACTGTCAATCGATCCAATAATCCAACTGATGAAGAGTTAATAAAGGATTATTTGCATGTTAACTACGGGCTAACAGTTGATTACGAAACATTACAGTGTCACGCGTTAGACGATGTTGTGCGAATAGATGAAGATTATGAAATTGAAATTTAGAGTTAGGGAGGTAGAGAGTAAATGAGAGAGAAATGCCGAGCTTTTTATAAACCTTTAAACCTCATGGTGGAAACAGAGCAAATTGAAAGCATAAACTTTGATACTAAAGTACTGGGCGTTTACATGAAGATGGACGGAAGAGGTTACCACAGATTGCGAATGTCTGACTTTGAAATCATGTGGTCTACCGGACTCCAAGATCAGAACGGTAAGGATATCTATGAAGGTGATATTTACAGGCTTACAAACTTATCTCTCGGGAGATTTAGTGCACAGGAGCGATATGTGAATGATGTGGTCGTCTTCATAGGCGGACAGTTTACCTGTAGCAACTGGAACATTCGTGAAAGTTATGGAGAGGTCATCGGCAACATATACGAGCATCCTCACCTATTGGAGGTATCTCATGAATAAACAACCAGAGCGCCTGATAAGCCCTGAAAAAGTAATTGCGGATATGGAACGACGCATGATTGAGCTGATTGAGTTTTCACCTTCTAGTGACTATGACGTAGCCCCTGTAATAAATGCCCTAGAAAACTTCATAGAAAGGCTGAAATCTGATAAGTACCTTCCTGATCCCATCCCCTTACCCACCATTAAACAGGAAGAGAAGCCTAAACAAAGCTGTCCTGCTTGCGGAAACACAGGGATACATTACTGTCGAGGCAGAAAGATACGGAGGTTGGAACGAAGGAATGCCATACAATGAGACTGATTTTTCAAGGATGCTTCCATACTGGCTCCAACAATACGCAGAATTAACTCAAGAACACGCCTATGCTAAACAAATGGCTATTCAATGGAACGATAAGGCTGTAACAGAGAAAGCCCGTGCAGACATTGCAGAGATAGCATATGTAGGCCTTGAACAAGAATGTGTAAGCAGGGGCGAGTATGAATCATTACTCGATAAGCACACGACCACGACAAAAGCGTACAGAGAGGAAAAAGAACGCGCTGACGGTCTTAATGAACGACTTAATGATTTCATGCTTACTGTCCGTGAGGCTACAGAGTATCTTTCTTGGCGAAATGATGGAGATGGAAATGGAAAGGCACTAAAGATGATCTATAAGTGGTTAGCAGAAAATCCTGAGTCAAAATGAATTATATATAAATGAAAATCTAGTTTCATCTTTATATTAGTCTTACATTAACAAAGCCCATTCTAAAGAAGCAGTGGGTTATGAACATTACTATAAATATGATCCTGAGCGCAACTCGTTGGAATCTAGACTGCCAACAACTTTAAAAGAGCAATCTGGCTCAAGAACTTGCCTTACATATTGAACAACCATGTAAGTATCGAGATCAGTATTGAATGTGTAATTATAATCATCATTCACCGTCAACTGACCTTGACCATTCAGAATCTCAAAGAGATTTTCAAGTCGCATTCTCGATGCAACACCATTAGCAAATGGTTTCCGATTATACGTTATTTTAAGAAGTTCCATATAGTTTTCACCTCACTTTTTTCACAAAATATTTCTATATTATACCATGATTAAATTCATGGAAGGGCTATCTTGACCACGATTAGCATATGAAATCTATGTTTTTTCAAGAAAGGTATGATGACGAATTAACAATAAAATAACTACAGTTTCACCAATAAGTCCAACGATAATTATATTGGAAAAAGAGGATGAAGTTCTGGAATTTATCCAATACGCTGCATCTTGCACAAAAACAATCACTCCAGAATTAAACCGACTAAGAGAAGAAATGAAAAAGCACATAGAATTGAAAAGAGGGAACACATAAAACACTTGTTTTATGCAGAGAGGAGCCTTGATGAAACTAATTAGATTTTTATTGAATATACACCTAAACCAATACCCTAAGACTAAGAGTGACTGGAAGATATTTTTAATCATATATTTAATACTATTGGCAACTTGTATTGTGATAGACTCTTTTCTTAATAAAATCTAGGAGGACAAAAGATGGCCTGTAAACACTGTCCATTTGCATTTACCGATGAATCAGAAGAAGTACAAAATTACGGTTGCTTACCAACACCATGGGATATTATTCAAATGAAAAGAAAAAGTGGTCATAATTGGGCTTGTCATAGTAACGAAAAGAAAATATGCTCTGGCTTTGTTAAGTTTGCTAAAGAAGATACTAGCAATAAATATTCGGATATTAATACATGTACTGGTGGGCTCATTTCTTATACAACTTGGGATAACGAGGGTGAAGAAGAAGCGATAAGAAAAGCAAATAAAAATGTGACAAGGATAAATAAATATAAGAATAAAAATACATAAAATATACATTTCATTTTGAAAAAAATGAATAGGAGAGATCATTATGACTGAGTTGAATAAGTATATGGTTTTATTGGGCGGTAGACCTGCAAAACATAAATTGGGCGATATCGGCAGAAAAGAAGATGACTTCATTAGAGTCTTTAGAGAAGATGAAGAGTATTTTATAGGTAACTTTACTGAAGGGTTTGGATTTATTGACGTTAAATACAAAAAAGTAGACTGTAGAAATCTTACCGTAGAAGAAGTTGATAAATTAAATGGAAAGTGGTTTGGTGTTAATGGCGATCCACACTATCAAATTTCAATTGACTATGACGGAAACCTAGTTGAGCGGAAATTTGATAGACTCGATCAGTGGGGTTAGATAAAAGATTGGTTTTTACGAGAAAGGAGGGTAACTTCTATCAAAGATCATGCATGTCAAGATTGTGGATGGTGTCAGGATTTTTGGAATTATGGATCTGCGACAATATAGAAGCTAAGGGGAAATATCCAGATAATAAACTTACATACGAGGACTTAGTTCAAAATAACGATCGCGTTCATTTTGATGACGACACATGGTTTGGTGGATAAATGTCGAATACATAGTTTTCCTGCGATTACCCGAGAAATGAATTAAGCTAATGGAAAGGAGTTGAGCAGCAATACACAAATATATGAAGAAGGTAATTAGGCGAGACTTTCCAAAATATAAGCGAATCCAAGTAGGTGGAACAATTACAAAAGTGGACTCAAGTATTAAAGAGCTAATTGAGGAAAACAAGATATTAGGTATTACATACAGAAGAAAATATAAATATACTAATAAAACTTTCTACCTGAACAAATATAGAATTGTTTATACTGATGACTATTTTAGCCAAGTAAACAGACATCAAATTTTTGTGGCAGTAGATCAAAATAATCAAAAAGTTTATTGGAATTACACTTCACTTCCAGATAAACGTAGTTATGATTGAACAGTTATAATTGAAAGGAAAATACAATGTATTTATATATGAAAATGGAATTGAATCATATATGTGACTATGAAAATCAATATGTATATGACGTTAGAATTAATGGAGTAGTTAGCGGCATTTTAATTTTAAACAAAGTGCATCTATCCAAAATTAGTTTCCTATTTTGATAAGCTATCATTCCAAAGAAAAGGAGTGTGAACATTGAAAATTAGAATTAACGAAAGAACAAGAGAACTGTACGCTAAAAATTGTCCGCGCAGCACTTATAAATGTTCCTCATTTAAGGAGCTGGATTATAAAATTCAGCGATGTATTGACTTAGGACTTATAAGAACTAAGGGTGATGTTACATTAGTCCAGTACTACAATAATCAATTTCAAATCATAGATAGTGTTATTGTTAATATTCAAAAGACTAAAAAATGTTTTATGATCAGCAGTTATAAAAAGACTGAATATTTCAATAAAATGCAAAAGGTTCTTGTGTAATACATAAAACAATAATTTCATCATAGACATGACGTAGTTATAATACCACATATAGATAATTTAATTATCATAATGTCTACATGTTGTATAACAAAGAATATTATGGTATATTAGTCATTGAACATAGGGAACTAATGTTCGAAACTGAGAGGGGTAGTGGCTAATATATTAAATAACACAAGTAGACAAAAATCAAGAAAAATCAGAATTGAATCTAATATTGTACTTAGTGAACCAAAGTTTATGACCACAAACATGATTATTCGTAATAGTATGTCTAAAATCTATGATGAGGCAAAAGCAGAATGGGAACTAAAGGCTATAGTTTCAGAAGAATCTGAAGGATTTTCTAATGTATGTCAACTTTGTGGTAATCCGCACCTTAAGATAAATTTCATTATTAGTAATCCTCTAACTGGACATGACTTAATTGTTGGTTCTCGCTGCATTGTTCGCTTTGGAATCATAAAGGGAAATGTTGATGCTGAATCAGGAAGTTTAATTATAAATAACTTTATCAAGGAGCAAGAGTCCATTTTTCATGTAAGAACTCTTGTAAAAGGAATGATGGTACTTAGACCAGATGCCAAAGATTATAAACTGTTTTACGAAGCTCTTAAGCATTCATTAGATCATCGCAATATAAAAGATCCAACTATAGAGACTCTTGGAGAAATATGCTACGGAGAGAAATGGAAATCTAAATGCAACGATATTTATATTAGAGAACGCTTGAAGTTACTTTGGTATAGACCATTGCTAATTGAAACTGTTAAAACTAAAGCTTCCAAACTTCCTGTTTATAAGGAAGGAACGACTTGGGGACATAAGAGTCGTAAGAGCCAAGTTTATAATAATATGGCTGGAAGATCTGAGTCATTTAAAACTGATATAATAGGAGACAAGTGAGGCGTATGCTCCCTTCTCTTAGTAATAGGACATAAAAATATTATATATTATAGTTTAATTAAATTATACAAATAGTAAAATTGGAGGAGTGTATTAATGAATAGTTTAGAAGAAACAGTCAAACAAACGATTAAAACATTTGAGGACAACAAAATTAAAGAAATGTTCCAATTTGAGAAGAATAAATTATATGCCTACCTTGAGGAAATTAAAGACTCTCTCATCAAGCATAAAGCGTTTATAGCAGGTGGGACAATCACTAGTCTTCTAAACGGATCTGATATCAATGATTTAGACATATACTTCCGCAATGAAGAGTCATTGATAGATTTCTTAAAAGAGCATTGGAAAGATGATAACTCATATGTTACTGGTTTAACTAAGAAATCTGTTCTTATGATCAGTGGCAAAGAGCCAAAAATTAGAAATGTTCAGTTAATACATTTTAAGTACTTTAATACTCCAGATGAAATCTTTGAGACCTTTGATTTCACGGCTTGCATGGGAGCTTATGATTTTTCAACTGAGCAATTTGTACTTCATCAACAATTTCTTAAACACAATTCACAACGCATTTTGAAATTTAATAAGAATACAGCCTTTCCAATTGTGTCTCTTTTGCGAGTACAAAAATACAATGGTAAAGGTTACACAATCTCCAAGCCTGAGTTTATACGAATTGCTTTAAAATGTATGGAGCTAGATATTAAAACAGTCGAGGATTTAAAAGATCATTTAGGTGGGATGTATGGGATTAATTATGACAAGATTATCGACTTTGAAGAAGGGGAAGAGTTTTCACTTGATAAGGTAATAGATAAAATTGCTGATATTGCACTAGATGAGGATTATTTTAAAGAACCTATAAGTGTTAAATATGAAGACTTGGATGATATCATTGATACAGTTAAAAAGAGACCAATACATATTTTAACCCTGAGAGATAAATATTTTCGTGTAACAAATGACAACCAGTTAAAATCAATATCAACTAAGGCTGCATTCTCTAAAGATATTGACGCAGATAAATATTTTGAGAATAAAAGATTTTATAAGTGGGTTGAGAAAGATGGTTATGGAAAATATCGTAGTCACTATGACGGAGATTTTAAATATGAAGACGGACGAGTCTCCACTGCATTAGGAGATAAACTGTTCTTTAATGAGAAACAAAATATTACTTACTCGACATATTGGAACAAAGGAGTTCTTATTGAAGTATCAACAAAACCAGTAGACTTTATAGATAAAAGTTCAGAACATATCTATCTTAAGTCATGCACTGTGATAAGAGAGGTTCCAAAAACTGAATGGAAGCAATGGGTAAATGAAGGAGAAGATGATCATGAGAGTGTTTTCGATTGGACTTAATTAGAAGTAATTGAAATGACAATTTCAAGTTAAATATTTATGAATATATCATAGGGGGAATTTAATATGTTCAAGTGTAAACAATGTGGAAGTGCTTTTCTTAAACCGGTAGATGCTTTAAAATGTTCTTCTGTAATCAAAGATAAACCACTTATAAGAGTGGGTCGAATCTTAATAGATAACTCGTATGATTCCCAAACTAAGATAAGATGTTATGCAATTAAACCTAAAGGCCATGAACTGGTTTATTACTTTGAATGGCAGGGTGACACAAATACAAATAGATGGAGTCCCATATATACATATGGAGGTAATAAATTTTTATTAGAAATTTTTTCTGAACAAATACATAGGAGTAAATAATACTAAATATTTTAAATAAAGGAGAGATTTGATGTGTGAAATGATAGGTACTCATAATCATACAGAAATATCGAATTTAAGATTATTGGACTGCATAAACTCGGTAGAAGAGTTATTACAGACAGCATCAGACTTAAATTACAAAGGATTAGCAATTACAGACCATGAGTCAGTATCAGCACATGTACAAGCAATTAAAAAAACAAGAGAACTTAAAGAAAAAGGTAAAATACCAAAGAACTTTAAACTGATTTTGGGAAATGAAATTTATTTAGTAGATGATGTTAACGAGATCAGAGAAAATTATAAATCAGGGGTTACTAAATTTCCACATTTTCTCATCATGAGTAAGGATAAAATTGGTCATGAACAAATGAGATATTTAAGCGGACGTGCTTGGGAAGGGTCATTCTATACTGGAAACATGTTGCGTGTTCCAACCGACAAAAAGGAATTAGAACGCGTTGTTAAGAATGAACCTGATCATTTAATTGCAACAACTGCATGTCTTGGTTCAGAAGTATGTATACACTTATTAGCGATTCAGGCAGCAATCCATGAGAATGATAGGATTAAGTTAAGCTATCACACAGAAAAATTACACGAGTTTATTGAATGGTGTATTAGGATTTTTAAAAAAGAAAACTTCTTTATTGAATTACAACCAGCTTACTCTGAAGAACAGATTTATTGTAATAAGGAACTCCTTGAACTCGCTAAGCAATATGGACTAAAATATATAGTTTCAACAGACACTCATTATTTGCGTCCAGAGGATAGAGTAATTCACAAGGCATTTTTAAATGCTAAGGATGGAGATAGGGAGATTGATAGTTTCTATGAAGCTACTTTTCTCCAGACACCAGAGGAAATCTATGAGCGACTGGATTATCTTGATGAGTCAATTATCAGTACTGCGTTGAGAAATACAATGTTAATTGGTGAGATGGTTGAAGACTATACTATCGAGCACGATACAGAAATCCCCAAAATAAAGTTGCCTAACTTTGAATTAACACATTTCTTTAAAAGTACTTATGATAAATATGAATACATAAATAACATGGTGCATTCTGAAAATGAACAAGATCGCTATATCATGAAATTAATTGAGGATGGATTTAAAAAATTTATCCCTTATAATGCTTTAACGAAAATTAGATTGTTTGAACACGTTGACAGAATCAATATTGAACTTGGTGAACTTTGGGAAATCAGTCAACAGTTAAAACAGTCAATGCCATCTTACTATATAACTACTGCTAAAATAGTTGATATCATCTGGCAGGATGATGAATGTGGTGGAAATAGTTTGGTTGGGTCAGGTAGAGGGAGTTCAGGTGGATTCTTAATATGCTTCTTACTTGGTATCACACAAATTAATCCGTTGGACTATGGAATTGAAATGCCACATTGGAGACATATACATCGTAGTAGACCAGACATTGGGGCTTTAGACATCGATTTAGACACAGAAGGAAGTAAGCGTCCACGAATTATCCAAGCCCTGAAGAATTACTTTGGAGAAGAAAAAGTACTTCAAGTATGTACATTTGGCACAGAAGGGTCAAAGTCAGCAATTCAAACTGCTTGTAGAGGATTAGAATTAGATTCCGATATTGGCTTATACATAAGCAGTCTCATACCTTTTGAAAGAGGAGAGAATTGGTCAATATCAGATTGTCTTTTTGGTAATGTAGAGAAACAAAGAGATCCTATTAAAGAATTCATTAATGAAATTGAAAAATATGAAAATCTAAAACAGACTGCATTAAAAATAGAAGGGAAAATTAATAAAAGGAGTATTCATGCTGGTGGGGTTGTGGTATTTAATGAACCCTATTACAAGTCTAACGCAATGATGAAAGCACCTAATGGGGTTTCGATAACACAGTTCAATCTTGATGATAGTCAAGCGGTCGGCAATATTAAATTTGATCTATTAACTATTGAAGCATTGGACAAAATACGAACTACCTTAGATTTACTTATAGAGCACAAAGAAATTTCTTGGCAAGGGACACTACGAAAAACATTTGAGACATACCTACATCCAAACGTTATAGAAAAAGAAGACGTAAGGATATACAAAATGCTTGGTGAGGGAACTGTACCAGATCTATTTCAATTCTCTACAGACATTGGATATCAATCAGCTATCAAAGTAAAACCTAAAAATTTACTAGAAGTAGCTTCTGCTAATTCACTTATGCGCCTAATGAGTGAGGGTGGTGGAGAACAGCCAATGGATACTTTTGTTAGATTTAAAAATGACTTGGGTCAATGGTATGAAGAAATGAGATCATTTGATCTCACAGACGATGAGATAAAGATAATGGAAGAATATTTGTTGAAATTGAATGGTGTAGCTGATACTCAGGAATCAGTAATGCTATTGTCTATGGATGAAAGAATTGCAGGATTTAGTGTTAAGGATGCTAATAAACTTAGAAAAACAATCGCAAAAAAACAAGCAAGAGAAGAGTTTGAGGAACGAAAAAAGGAATTCTACGAGGGCGGAAGAAAAAGAGGTACAAGTGGAAACTTATTAAATTATGTGTGGAAACAAATTGAACGTCAGAGAGGTTACGCATTTAGTATCCTCCACACTATGGCTTATTCTATTATTGCTCTTCAAGAATTGAATCTGAATTATCACTACAATCCATTATTTTGGAACACAGCAGTTTTGTCTGTAAATGCTGCAAGTAATGATGATGGTTCTGACTTAGATGAAGATGAAGAGAAAAAGAATAAGTCTACAAATTATGGTAAAGTTGCATCTGCTATAGGCATGATGAAATCACATGGAATTAAAATTGGTTTACCTGATATTAATAAAGCTCATTTTGGATTTAAACCTGATTTTGAAGAAAATCAAATTGTATTTGGATTAAAGGGATTAGTAGGAATTGGTGATGACACTGTTCAATCCATAGTTTCTAATCGACCATATTCATCATTTGAGGATTTTTACACTAGAATGCATGAAACAGGAATCATTAAAAAATCTCAGTTAGTTCAACTCATAAAAGCAGGTTGTTTCGATTCCTTTGGTGAACGCATCAAGATAATGAAAAGATTCATTAACAATATTTACAACCCTAAAGATAAATTAACCATGCAGAACTTCAGTATGATTATTGAAAAGAACTTATTACCTAAGGAATACTCTTCATATGAGACTTTATATAAATTCAGAAAATATATTATGAAGAAAACTATTAAAGTTATAGATATTAACTCTAAGGATAAACATTTCTTATTAGACTCCAAAACGCTTGATTATTTCTATGAAAATTTCAGTAACGAATCCATTGCTACATTTATGAATAACTATCCTGTTATATCTGATAAAGTTTTCAAGAAAGAATATGATAAGAAGATGGACGGAATCAAAAATTGGCTCAATGATCATAAAACTCTTGATCTTGTAAATGACAATCTTTTTGATTTTGAATGGAATAGTAACGCTAACGGAACTGTTAGTAAATGGGAAATGGAATCACTATCTTTTTACTACACAGAACATGAGTTAATTAACATGAATATTAATAAATATGGTGTGTCAAATTTTAATGATCTGCCTGAAGATCCTGTTATAGTAGATACTTTTGAATTTAAAGGAAGAAAAATTCCAAAATTTAAAATTGATTGTATTGTTGGAACTGTACTAGATAAAGACAAAAATAAGCATACAGTAACTCTACTTACAACTGATGGTGTAATAACAATTAAATACTATGATGGTGCTTTCGCTCATTATAATAAACAAGTCTCAAAGTTAAAAGCAGATGGATCAAAAGAGATTGTTGAGAAGAGCTGGTTTACAAGAGGTAATAAAATTGTAGTAGTTGGATATCGAAGGAATTCTCAGTTTAAACCTAAGAGATATAAAGATACTAACTATCAACACACAACAATGATGATAACTGAAGTATTAGAGAATGGTGACGTTAGAGTTATACCAGAACGAAAGAAAGTCTAATTGGAATTTATCAGGAGGATAATAAACATTGAAAAATAAGCGTATTTACACTGAGTTCTTACTACCAAATGGAGATAAAATTCCTATTTCATGTAGAAGTGAAAAAGAGTTAACAAAGTTTAAAAAAGAATTCCCTTCATATTTTTTGATAAAAAAGAGTGAAATTGATCCGAAAGAAATAAAAAATTTAATGAACGTTAAACATTTGTATTCTAATTCGCGGAAGATCTCAAGGATGCAGTTTTGGTCATGAATTTGCTTAGGGGTGTTTAATTGACTACTAATAAAAATTTCGGAAAAATATTTGAAGAAAGCTTTAAGAGCAGTGTATTAAATTGTGAAGAGAAAATATTTTTCTTTCGAATAAAAGATGTAAATGTTCCACCAGATTTGAGGAACAGGGTGAAGTTAGTCCGCAATGATTATGACTGTTTAATGTTTACTAGTGGACATTTGTTTACTCTTGAACTCAAATCGACAAAAGAAAAAAGTATTAGTTTCAGTGAAAGTATAATTAAGCAACATCAAATTGATAATTTGTTAGAAGCATCAACACACAATGGAGTAATATCAGGATTCTTATTTAACTTTAGAGAACCTGAAAACAGATTGTTTTTTATACATATAAGAGATTTTATAGATTATCAAATGGCTGCTCAAAGAAAAATAACAAATCATAAATATAGAGCAAAAATAAATAAAAGTTCAATTCCAATTAGTATATGTGAGGAGATTGGTATAGAGATAAAAAGTACTAAAATGAGGGTGAATTATAAGTATAATATTAAAGAATTTGTAAAGGAGGCTTTACTAAAATATGAAAGCTAAGAATATTCCAAAAATTAATTACAAGGTTCAAGTATTGGATTATGAAGAGGCTAATAGATTATTAATTGATAATTTCGAGAGCACTATGGTAGATATTTTTGTGAATTATATTAAAACAACAAATTATCTTGATAGAATAAGTAAATAGTAATAATATATAATACATAACTAGTACAACCAAAGAACATAAAAATGGAGGCAGTCTTAATGACACTCTCTAAGAGTAAAGAACAAGATGTATATGCTATTTATATCAGGGTTTCCTCCGATAAACAGGCTGATAGCGGAGACTCTATACCCATGCAAGAAAATCTAGGAGTAGGTATTATTGAGAAAAATAATGGAATCCTTTTCAAGGTTTACATTGAACCAGCAGTATCCGCTTCTAAAACAAAATTAAAGGATAGAACAATCCTGCTTGAGTGTCTTGGCGATGCTAAGGCAGGATTGTTTAATAAGCTGATAGTCTATCGAAGAGACAGAATCGCAAGAAAGATAGAAGATTCTTTAGCAATAAGAAGTGCTTTAGAACAAGCTAACTGTGAGTTAATATATTCTGCAACTGGTGAAATGCAATCTTCAAATAATGACCCTTATGGAAAAATGATGGAGAATATTAGAGCTTCTTTAGATGAAATAGAATCAGCTCAAATATCAATGAGGGTTTCGGATGTAATGAGAGACAAAGCGAAGAGAGGAGAAAATAGCGGTGGAAATTTACCGTTTGGATATTATAGAAAAGATGAGCAAATATTATTGATACCAGAAGATGTTGAAATAATTAAGGAAATTGAAGAATTGTATTTAGGTGGATATGGTATACATTCAATAGTTAAATGGCTAAGTGGTGAAAAAATCTCTAATCTAGGCGCGCGCGCGCAAGGAGCCGCTTTTAGAAGAAAACAATACAAACGTAGTAGCGAAAAGTGGACTAATGACGTAGTTAAAACAATCTTGTATAATCCCTTCTATTCGGGCATGGTTCTTTACAGTACAGAAGGGGATAGGAGACTACTTAAACCAGATGATGTAGACGAAAAAGTAATTCGCGCAATTGGAACTCAAGAAGTATGCCGAACATCAAAAAGACAGCAGGAAATCAACAGAATTAGAGATAATAAGAAAAACTCAGTAAGATCACCCCGTTTTTATACAACTAGTTTTCTTCTATCTGGAATTATTTATTGTGCAGAATGTGGAAATAAATATAATACCCGCAACACAACAAAAGGTAATGGTGCTCAATATTTATATTATGTTTGTTCAAGTAAGCATTCACATAAATACGAAAATTGCTCTAGCTCAATTTTTAAAAAAGAGATATTAGAAGAGTATGTTCTACAAAAGATTAAAGAAGATATATCTGACATAGACTATTCAAATCTAACTAATAGGATACAAAATGGTTTGATTGAATCTGACAATGTATTAGTAAATGAATTAAAAGAAATTGAAAAAAAAATATCTAGATATAATAAAGACTATACATCTATTCGAAGATTGCTCTTAGATTTGGATGAGGAAGATAACAATTATACTCTTCTAAGAGACAATTATCAGGAAGATCAAGCCGAAATATTAAAAAAAATAAATGAAACTAAAATTCGCAAATCAATAGCAGAAGATAAAATGTTAATGCAGTCTCAGAAAAAAGATGCTACTGAATCAATGATCGATAATTTTAAAGAATTCTCTACTATGATTGATACAGCACCATTTTATCTAAAAAACGCTTGTTAGATGGTATATTGGAAAGAATCGATATCGATAAGTCTGGTAACACTACTTTTTATTATAAAATAAATATGGATAGTTTTAAAAGAACAACAACTAGCGTTGAAAATCAAAAACTATCTGTTATGTCTTTTGGCGGTGTGGGTGATACAACTACACTTGTGTTGGCACCATTAGTTGCTGCTTTGGATATTCCTGTAGCTAAAATGTCAGGTCGCGGACTTGGTCATACAGGTGGCACAATCGATAAGCTTGAATCTATCGAAGGCTTCCATGTAGAAATCGAGCGCGAAGAGTTCGTAAGACTCGTCAATGAATACAAAATTGCAGTCATCGGCCAAACAGGAAATCTCACACCTGCCGATAAGAAACTGTATGCTTTACGTGACGTGACAGCGACTGTTGATTCCATTCCTATGATCGCAAGTTCCATCATGAGTAAGAAAATTGCTGCAGGTTCTGATGCGATCGTACTGGATGTGAAAACAGGCGCAGGCGCATTCATGAAAACTGTTGATGATGCGAAGGAACTAGCTCATGCGATGGTAAGCATTGGTAACAATGTTGGACGTAAGACGATGGCAGTTATTTCGGACATGAGCCAACCGTTAGGTCTTGCAATTGGTAATGCGCTTGAAGTTAAGGAAGCTATTGATACATTGAAGGGTCATGGTCCTAAAGATTTGGAAGAGCTATGTCTTGCACTTGGACGTCAAATGGTATTCCTTGCAAATAAAGCAAACTCATTAGAAGAAGCCGAAGAGATGCTGAGAGAGGTTATCCGGAACGGTAAAGCTCTTGAGAAGTTCAAGGAATTTATCGTAAACCAAGGTGGTAACCCAGATGTTATTGATAACCCTGAGAAATTACCTCAGGCTAAATACTTGATAGAAGTTCCTGCCAAAGAAGATGGAGTTGTGTCTGAGATCATAGCTGACGAAATTGGAACCGCAGCGATGTGGCTAGGAGCAGGTCGTGCAACGAAAGAATCGGAAATCGATTTGGCTGTAGGACTTATGCTGAATAAGAAGATTGGGGATGCTGTTAAGAAGGGCGAGTCCCTCGTTACGATCCACGCGAATCGTGAGAATGTGGATGATGTAATGAACTGTCTCTACGAAAACATTCGTATTGCTGACCATGCAGAAGCACCGGTACTGGTACACGGTATCATTACAGAATAGTGACTGCTGAAATATGAATGAATGTAATTATAATAAAAAGGGTTGAGTAGCTATTATGCTGCTCAACCCTGTTTATATGTACTTGGATTCGTTTTTTTATCCAATAAATCTTGAAGAAAGAATGCTCATCGCATCATATGTCGTTGGCTCATTTACTGCAATGACAAAAATGATGATTAAGAAGATAATAATGATGAGATATAAGATCGTTCCCACAATACCGCATACTAGACCAGCTATAGCTAATCCACGTCCTTGCTCATTCTTAACTTTAATTTCCTTTAAAGCTAACGCACCAAATATAATTGCTAATATACCTAGAATAATCCCTACATACGGCGTAAATGCTAGAATACCGAGAATGAGAGCTGCTATGGCTTTTCCGTTTGTTACTGCAGGTGGATAAGGTGGGTAAGGCGGTTGTTGCTGGTATTGATTATACTCATTATCTGTGTACGGTTCCAACGATAAAATCCCCCTAAATGAATTGTTTAAATTTCCTAATATGCACATGTCACCTTTTATTATACCCAGTATTCTCCAATATGGCTACGTAAAACGTCAATATTCTACAATTCTATGTTTAATACACTTTGTAGAATTATATGCTGAAATTCTTTCTTAATTCTGAAGGAGAGATATCTTTATATTTTTTAAATGCACGGCTGAAATAATAAATGTCTTTAAAGCCAGTCGATAGAGCAATCTCCGATATATTCAATCGTGAATTTCGTAATAAATATTCCGATTTATTAATGCGCAGCGTATTAATATATTCAGTCACCGTGCGCGCGGTTAGCTCTTTGAATAATCGGCTGAAATGAAATCGGCTCAAACCTGCCAAATTAGCCAGTAATTCTACCGACAGCTCCTCTGAATAATGTTCATCAATATATTCAAAAATGGGAGTGAATCGTTCCAAATTCTTAATACGCAGCTGCTCATTTTCATTTGATGAATAATCGACAACGTAATTGCGAAGCAGCAGTGTTAGAATCCGGTATAAATAGGATTTAACCGACAGTTCATAGCTAAACGGACGTTCTTTTAGTTCCTTTATTAGTGAGGTTACGCAGTTTACCATCTCGTCATCATCCGTTATTTTACTCGCAAATAAAATACGGTTTTGGGTAATCGGTGTTATAAATTTCGTCTCAACGGCATCGAGTGATTGGCTTTGCAAAAGTTTCATATCAACGATCATCGCATAATAGACTAAATCTTCCGATAAACTGGTGCCGTAGTGTAAATCATTACTATTAATAACAACAATCTCACCAGCATGCACTTCATGGGGAATCGAGTTTATTTCAATAATGGCCGAGCCCTTAGAGAAATATAAAAATTCAATATGATTATGCCAATGATGTGGAAAGAGAGTCATACCATATTCGTTAGCTGAGCAATCATTTACTTTTACAGGAAAAAAGGGATTGGGCATATCCATGGGTTCCCTTAAATCAAGGGGTCGCTGCATTTCATTCACCTCAAAATAGCACATTTGTCTAAATGTTCAGCACTGCTCTTCATGGCAGTCTTATATAGAACTATTATAATTCAATTAAGAAGACAAAAGCGAGACACAAAAGGAGAGTTGAATTGAAATGAACAAAGTAAGAGTAGCTATTATTGGAGCTGGATCGATTTCGGAATCTCATTTAAATGCCTACCAGAACAATCCTAATGCAGAAATCGTTGCGATCTGTGATTTGAATGAGGAAAGAGCCAAAACGGTAGCCCAGAAATACGGAGCTCAGAAAACATATACAGATTATCAAGCATTATTGGCTGACCCGGATGTAGATGCTGTCAGCATATGTACATGGAACAATCTACATGCCGAAACAAGTATCGCTGCGGTTCGCGCCGGCAAACATGTATTGGTTGAAAAGCCACTTTGCCGCACAGTTGAAGAAGCTCATCAAATTCAGCAGGCAGTTCGCGAGAGTAAAGCCATTCTTCAAGTTGGCTATGTACGTCGTCACGATCCTAACGTTGAACTACTTCAAAACTTCATCAATAATGATGAGTTCGGTAACTTATATTATGCCAAAGCATCCATTCTACGCCGTTTAGGTAATCCAGGTGGATGGTTCGCGGATAAAGAACGCTCAGGCGGCGGACCACTGATTGATATTGGTGTTCACGTCATCGACCTCTGCTGGTTCATGATGGGCAAGCCTAAGGTGAAATCTGTTACTGGTAACGTCTATCAAAAGCTCGGAAATCGAGCGCATATCCGCAATTTTTCTTTCTATAAAGCAGCAGATTACGATTCAAGTAAGAATACAGTAGAAGATATGGCTAATGCGTTAATCCGTTTTGAGAATGGTGCATCGCTTATGGTAGATGTCAGCTTCTCGCTTCACGCTAAGGAAGATGAATCAACTGTGAAGATATTCGGGGAAAAGGGCGGCTTTGAAATTGATCCTGCACTCTTTATCGTAACTGAGAAGCATGACACGATCCTCAACATTCAACCTCAGACAGACCATAAAGCTTCCAATTTGTAGCCGCATTCCAGAATGAAATCAACAATTTCATTGAGAATATTCAGCAGGGTAAAGAACCTAACAGTCCTGTAGAAGATGGTGTAGAAATGATGAGAATGCTGAATGCCATTTATGAATCTGCTGAGAAGGGAGTCGAAATTATACTATGAAAATCGGAGTAAGCACATACAGCCTATTTCGTCCCATTCATTCGGGTGAAATCACGGTAATCGAAGCTATTGAGAAGATCGCAGCTATAGGTGGCGAGCATGTAGAGATCGTTCCCGTTGGTTATAGTTTGACAGACAATCCTGAACTTATCGATCAAATCGTAGCTAAAGCGGCTGAACTTAAACTCGATATTTCTAACTATGCGATCTATGCTAATTTTGGTGTAGACACAGAGGAAGAGTATGAGCAGGAAATTGAGCGTGTGAAGAAAGAGGTCGACATTGCGGCGCGTCTAGGGGTTAAGCTCATGCGTCATGATGTAGCAGGACGTAAGGATACATCGATTAAGCAATTTAACAGTGAAGTGAAGCGTTTAGCAGAGGCTTGTCGCCAAATTGCTGATTATGCAGCTCAATATGATATCACGACTAGTGTTGAGAATCATGGGTACTATATTCAGGCAAGTGATCGTGTTCAAACATTGATTCAAGAAGTTGATCGTTCTAATTTTAAAACTACGCTCGATGTGGGTAACTTTATGTGCGTAGATGAAGATCCAGTTGCCGCAGTGAAAAACAATATATCTTATGCTTCAATCGTTCATATCAAAGATTTCTATTTGCGCCCAGCAGCACAGTATCCAGGCGAGGGATGGTTTAAGACTGCAAGTGGTAACTATCTCAGAGGTGCAATCTCAGGACAAGGTGATCTTAACCTGCGAGAATCTCTGCGTATAGTGAAGGAATCTGGTTTTGACGGGTATCTATCTATCGAATTTGAAGGAATGGAAGATTCCTATGTAGGCACTCAAATCGGTCTAGATAATGTAAGAAGACTTTGGAATGAAATTTAGTATATGAGAAGAGGTGCTTGAGGATGAATAACAAGATTGGCGTAATCGTAGATAGCTTCTGTGTAGGCGTTAGAGAAGGCTTGCAGAAAGCGAAGAGTGTAGGGGCAGATGGCGTTCAAATCTATGCCGTAAGCGGCGAGATGGACCCTGCTAATCTGTCTACAGCACAACGTACAGAACTTAAGTCATATATTGCATCTCTAGGTTTAGAAATTTCTGCATTGGTTGGAGATCTTGGAGGTTACGGATTCCAAGATAAACAAGTCAATGCTGAGAAAATCGAGAAATCCAAGCGCATTCTAGATTTAGCAGTTGAGATGGGTACATCTGTCGTAACTACACATATTGGAATCGTTCCTGAAGATACAAATAGCGAAATCTATCACAACATGCATACAGCCTGCGAAGAACTCGCTGCATATGCAACAAGCATGAATGCATATTTTGCGATTGAGACAGGTCCAGAACCTTCTGCGAGATTAAAGCAGTTCCTTGATGGACTTAGCTCCAAAGGTGTGTCCGTGAATTTTGACCCTGCGAATATGGTCATGGTGACTGGTGATGATCCAGTTGAAGGTGTATACAATCTTAGAGATTATATCGTACACACACATGCGAAGGACGGTATTCGTCTGCAAGAAGTTCCTGCACATTATATTTATGAATCCCTAGGTTACGAAGCACCATCGAATGAGAACAATACATTTGTTCCAGGTGAAGGTCAATATTTCAGCGAAGTACCACTAGGTGAAGGAAGCGTGAATTGGCAGAACTATCTGAAAGCGCTGACAGATATAGGCTACCAAGGGTACTTGACGATTGAGCGTGAAGTTGGAGATGATCCAGCTGCAGATATTTCTAAGGCGGTTCAGTTCTTGAAGCAGTATAGAGTATAAATATATTCATTCAACATACAATATAGTGGCGGTTGTTCCTGTTGCTTTAACGGGGAGTAGCCGCTGCTTTTTTGTGATCAGTTGTTAACTTCTTTTCACAAGTAATGAGCGGAGCCAATCGACTAATAAATAGAATAGAGGGATCGTTTCGGATATAAGGACAAAAGGAATCCATCCATGCTCTAATAAATGATTGAGTTCTGTCTGTGTTCTGACAATGGTTAGAGACAAGCCTACCACTAGAGCTGTTATGACGAATGAAAAGGGCTTGTGATCTTTTAAAGAAAAGATATGAGTTAACCCTGCTGTGGCTGCAAATATAAGTAAGCTGATTTTGATAAACAAACTTGATAGCCAGATGGCAATGAGTAGAGGATCTAAGTTTTCTAGGAACGTAGATGTCTTCGCGAAACGTAGGAGCTCAAACTCCGGATATGTAAGGTTAGAAGGCAGCTCGGGGCCAAAAACCAAAATTACTGGAAGAAGGTTAGCTAAGATAATGAAAATGGACGTAATTGTTGCCCAGGTCAGAGATTTCATTGTTTTTTCGTTACTAATAATATAGGGCATTACAAATACTATAAAAGCCATCTCACCAAAGAGTGAAGCGATAAGAAAACTACCGTTTGTAATCCCGGCAAGTTCCATATGATTTAAAAATGCTATGGCCATGTCATAATTAATTTCTTTACTTACGATGAAGGGAATAAACAATATTCCTGCGATGGTAAAAAAGAAAATACCTTGAGCAGCTCTAAAAATACTTTCAATTCCGGAACGGACAGCATAGGCAATACAAATACCAAAGAGACTAGAAACAGCCCACTGCGGCGTATCGGGAAGATAGACCTGAATAACAAGATCCTGTAATTCTCTTAGTATAAAGGCAGCAATGCATAATATTGCGAAAATCATAAATACCATTAGCGGGTAATGAATCCATCTCCCCATAATCTTTTTACCGTAAGAAGAGAAAAATTGGGTGGGTCTTCTCATCGCTAAAAGAAAGGATCCATATGTCAGTATAAGTCCTAATATCGCCCCTATGAAGATCGAAACCCAAGAGGAATAATGACTCTTTTTAATAATAGGCCCAATTAAAAAGCCGATAGTTGATGTAAATAAATATAGACTATAGAGCATATAAATCTGGAGTTGGTTGATTTTCGCCATACAAGTAACCTCATTTTCATTAATTTCCGATGTGCATGAATTTTTCAACGGGATCGAATACCATTTCTATGACTTGAGCCATTGCCCACTGTCCATTGAAATAGTGTAATGCTTCCAAACAAATACAGACAGCAATACCCATAGCTATGACGATTACAAAAGTACGTTTCTTGCGTTGTCTAAGATGCATATATCTCCATTCTAACCAGAGGATACATCCGAACAGGAGTGCAATGACAATCATTCTCTTATCTCCTTATAATTGTTGACTTTTTCCGTCTCCTGTATCGTGCCCAAGCGATTAATAGTGATCTTTAATTTGATGTCGAAATCCACATGATTTACATAGAGATCTCGCCAATTGGAACGGATTTCCTTCCACTTTTTAGGGTAGTGCCAATCAATAAAATTACCAAAGTGAAAAGCGTCTGATTTTACTTTCCTCGTTCTATCAATGGATGTAATCATTCGTCTGCTGATCTCTTTTCCCAGCGCTTGTTCAAGGTTATTTAGTTGGTCTAAATTATTTAAATCAATATTCGAAGTGGAATTTAGTACATCCACATTGGCTTCGCTGTTTATTTGTAATTTAATTTGTTCATCGTGAACTTGTGGTCTAATTCTAGTGCGTTTATGATGAATCATAAAACTTATGTTTTTACCGTCTGTAGGGGATGGAATGGATATTTCGGCATCTATTAATTTCCCGGAAATCCATAATCCACCTCTCATTTCTTTGGTATCCAACTTACCTACCATTTTACCTTTAGAGAATATTGCTGCTCCCTCAGTGCCAAGCCAGGTCTGTTCCTTATTCTTTTCACTTATAAGATTTTTCTGGCTGAAGGCCAACATTGGGGCAATAATATCCCCTCCACTGTGGTTTTCCACAAGAAAATCCTTTATTGTCGTATTAAAAATCACGTTGTGCTGTCCATATGCGACTAATATATCTGAGGGGAACCTTTCGAATACACTAGGTATTGTTGTAATGACATTTGCTTTACCAGATGTAACAAATAGGGTGGCATTAATGTGGAATTTTGGTTCACGTCCTAGAAAATCGAGGAGTGGTCCAACCCCGGATTCTGCCATTTCTTTACCGATTACTACTACACGAGTTTGTCCAAAGGTGATTTCTCTTGATAGATCGGATTGGATTTTACGATAAGCTTTGCCGATATTTTTCTCCTGCTGTGTAATGAAGGTGTACGGTGCTCCAGATGATGTACCTGAGCCTCCTGCGGTTCCGGGAATTGTTCGGTTAGGTAAAGGGAATGCAAATGAAAGTTCAATTCCATCTTTTGTTTTATCTATAATGATCATTTTCACGAAAGCACGTTCATTTAATTCAACAGACGACCAGCAGCCAGAGAGAGGAAGTATGATGCTTATACTTAGCAAGAGAAGTAGAGCTTTGTATAATGTGTCGAAAGTTTTCAATCTTCCTCGTCCTCCTGCGTCTGTGTCCAATTTCGGTAATGCTTTGGTTGTCTCGATTTATTTGATCCCGATAAGGAAGGGCGCTTATTCATTAACCACCATGGAGCTCTAAAAAGGGTATCCTTCAGTTCATTAAATACCAGCGGAGCGAGTGGGGTTAGATAAGGGGTTCCAAAGGATCTTAAATTTAGAAGATGTAGATATATTACGATTAAACCACAAGCAATTCCGAATAAGCCGAATCCTCCCGCCAGAATCATAATGGGGAATCTCAATATTCGAAAAGATAATCCAAGATCAAAGTGGGGACTAATAAAGGATGCTATACCTGTCAGAGAAACGATAATAACCATAAACGCAGATACAACTCCGGCTTGAACAGCAGCGGTACCAATAATTAACGCACCAATAATCGAAACTGCCTGACCAATTGCTTTAGGTATCCGTACTGCCGCTTCTCGTAAAGCCTCGAAAGCAATTTCCATCAAGAAGGCTTCAATGAGGGCAGGAAAGGGAATCACTTCCCGCGAAGATGCTATCGAAATCAGTAGTTGACTGGGTATCATCTCGGGATGAAACGTAGTGATCGCAATATATGTGGATGGTAATAATAAAGATACAACGAGAAAGATGTATCTTATCCAGCGTATCCACGTAGCAGCGATAAAACGCTGGTAGTAATCTTCCGCCGATTGCAGCAACATAAATAATGTAACGGGTGCAATGAGGACCATTGGCGTACCATCCATAAATATAGCTACACGTCCCTCCAATATCGATGCGGTAACCACATCCGGACGTTCCGTATATTGCAACTGAGGAAATGGTGAATAAGGATTATCCTCAATAAATTCCTCTAAATAACCACTTCCGAGAATGCCATCAATCTTGATTTGGGATAATCTTTTTTTCACTTCGTCCAATAGCTCAGGCTTACAATTTCCTTGTACATACGCAATAACTACATTGGTTTGAGTCTCTTTACCGATCTGCATCATCTCTGTCTTAAAAGCAGCGGTTTTCATTCTTCTACGAATTAAGGTTAAGTTGATATCTAAATTTTCAATAAAAGCTTCCCGCGGTCCCCGAATGACCGATTCATTTGGCGCTTCTTGGATGGCTCTTGTCTCATATGATGAGAAAGGGAATTCAATCATTCTCTGATCTCCGTCAACAAGTAGCACAATATGACCACCTAAGATTGCGGATAATCCTTTTTGCATGTCCGTAATCTCTTTAAGGTCTGAGACGGATAGTTGTTTCAGATCAAAAAGACATTCTTTGAAATCAGATGCATTCGTTTTACCTAAGGACAGTATATCTTTCAGTACTTCCTCCTGAATCGTGCTTTGATCGATCATGCCGCGGAAATAAAGCAACGCACATGTCTGACTTGGATTGGGATTAAATATATGTGTCACCAAATCGGTGCAATTGCCTAGGTGATGATTAAACCATTGTAATCGTTCATCAATACTGCTGTTGGAGTTAGGTGAATCATTGCTGTGATCAATAGGCAGAGACTTCTTGACGTTTACTGTGGGTAGGGCTTTCATCGAGTGACGGATATTCGTATTGTGATTCCTTTTTTTTAGCCAACTAAATATCGACATGGCTATGGTTGTCCCTTTCGAATGCAATATTTTATTCGTTCTTTATCAGCATTCGCTATTTGGCATTTTTAAATTCCTTTTTCTTCAAAGTGAAATATGAAGGTGTAATAGGAAAAGGCCCGGCCATTTAGCGGCTGAGCCTTTCATGTTGCTATTTTTATTCACTATTCGTTTCAATAATCACACTACATATATTCGATTTTGCCTCGCCTGTATTTGTATTCTCGTCTAAATGATATTCATATTTGCATTTGAAGTATACTTGAATTTCTTCAATATCCTCTTCTAAATCTGATTGGATATGCCCTATATATGTCAATGCTTGTGAGTTACCAGGTAGAACCGCCCCTATATAAAACCCATCCTCCATGGTAAGGGTTCTCCATTTTTTAATACGATTCCATGGATTAAAGCAGTCCTACTTTGAATCCATTTTAAGAGGGTTACATTAGCGGTCAAGTTACCCAGATTGGTAATCAGAAGCTGAAAGGAAATTGTCTCTCCTACATCCCATATTTGTGTTTTAGGAGAAGCTGATATTTCGATAATAGATGCAAAAACATCTACGTTTACGTAATTGGAATAAAACGTATTTTGTACAACTCTACCGTCCGATAATCGAAAATTACACAAAAGGGTACTTCGCTGACTAATCTTACCATCATTGATTTGAAGGGAAGGTTGCGTAGTGATTTCCTGATATCGAATGGTAATGAATTGGCCGGGTCTAAGCGTTCCTAGAGGCACGCTATCTGGAAGCGAGGACCCAGTAATCATGGAATCGTCGATTTCTAGACTATTAGGGACAAATAAAAGTCCTTGAGGAACGGTATTTTTAAGATTAGCTTCGACTGCAAAATTCCCTTCGTTTGAAATGATCGTTGTGTATGTCAGTATTTCTCCTACTAAAGCTTTTGTTATATTCAAATCGTTGGTGATCGTAATAAGGGGTTGAACATAGGTAATTTGTAATAAGTTCGCCAAAGCCGAATATTCGGTATCGTTAGCGGTGTAATATAGAACGCTTTGAATGAAGAATGGATTGGTCTCCGGTACGCCTGCAATTCTAAGGGACACCCTTAATTGAACTGAAGCTCCAGGTAAAAGTGAACCTAATGGTATCCCATCATCGGGATTTACTGCAGGAATATACATATCGTTGATGGTGACACTTCCAGGTACAAAGACAACACCTGCTGGCAAAGGAATAGATAAGATGAGCAACTGTAAGGGAATATTTCCTTGATTGGTAATGGTCACCTGATACGTGATTACATCGCCAGTGAAGGTTTGATCTGTGCTTATCGTTGCAATCATGGATAATTGGAAAGGGATCACACGAATATCGACGGGATTGCTTTCCACTGAACCCGTTATCGTCCTTCCCTCTGTGGTCTTAAAAGAATAGACGGCAGATCCTTGATTTGTATATTTCAAATCATCTGGAATGCTAGTAATAATGGTTTGGAAAAAGACTTTAACTACGGTTCCCATATGAACCGTTCCAATATCAATGCCTAGGTTTGGATTTGCACCCGGAAGGGGGAGCCGTCACGTAACACGCTATTCATAATAAAGGACATACCCTCTGGTAGATTGTCGTAGAATATGACATTTGCGTCCTTGTTACCTTCGTTGAAAACAGATATCTCAAACGTTAATGTCTGATGGAGGGAGGCTGTTAATTCACTCGATTGTTTTATTAGTTTTATAGAAGGACCTACAAGCGGTGTATTTACAGTATTTGAGTAAGCGACTGCACTCACTTCTCCTGAATTGAATAGCACACGTGTCTGATTTCGAAGCATAAAATTGGATAAGGGTTCGTTAATCATAATGTGACTACTTGAACTCTAAATGCAACGACGGATGAACTTGCTGGTGCAATGATGCCAATTGGAATACCGGTGCTTGGATTTGCTGTTGCTTTTGGAATGCCATCTACCGTAACACTGCCTACGACGAAGGTAGTTCCTGTTGGTATCGGGTCAACCAGTACCACATTGTTTACTGCTTCAATACCATTATTTGTTACCACAATAGTATAGGTAATAACATCTCCAACGACAGCATCAATGGCTGTGGTGCTTTTTACTACCGATAAATTTGGAGAAGAGACTGGAATGATCAGAATATTACTTGCGGCAGATCCAGTCAGAACGCGTCCATCAGGATGCGTAAATACATAATCTATAAACGCCTGATTCGACAACTGCGATTGTTGTGGAAGTGTATCAATAGTTACTTCTAAAGTTACCGTTACATTGACCGTTGCACCCGGTGCTATGGTTCCGACATTGACTCCTAAATTAGGATCCGCGCCTGGCTGAGGAACACCGTTAACTAAAATACTATTGGGAACGAATACAGCACCAGTAGGTATAGGATCGGTAAGAGTAGCTTGTGCAGGTAAGTTACCTATGTTGGTTAGAGCTACGGAATAGTTAACCGTGTCGCCTACAGTCGCATTAATCGTATTTGCAGTTTTTGCAGCCTTAACGATAGCCTGATAGATTGGGATTACATTTGTATTAGATACTGCTGATCCTGAAAATGCTCCTGAAGTAAAGCTTACAGCCGATTGATTTGCAAGCTGTCCGGATGGAGGAATGGAGACAACTGTTACACTGAAAGTGACTGTGTCTGTTGCGCCTGGGGCTATGGTTCCGAGTGAAATACTAGCCGTTGGACTAGCGGATGGCCGAGAGACTCCATTGACCGTTACACTACCTGGAATAAAAGTGGTTGATGAAGGTATGGCATCTGTAAATACAACATTGTTAACATTCTCTATTCCGTTATTTGTAATGGTGACGGTATAAGTTACCGTATCCCCAAAAGATGCATCGGGGGATGTTGTTGTTTTGGAGACCGTGACATTAGGAGAGGAAACTGGAATAGTTACAGTATTTGAAGTAAATGAATTATTAACAATACGTCCATCCGGGAGTGCAAACGAATAGGTTGCTGAAGCTTGATTGATTAGCTGCTGTCCTGTGGGTACTGCATTGACAATGACTGAGAACGTAATGATTGCATTTGTGGCTATGATTCCTAGCGGAATACCCGTTGACGGATCTGCGCCTGCAAGTGACTGACCATTTACGATAACGCTATTAGGAGAAAAAGTTGTACCGGCCGGTATGGAATCCGTTAGAATTACCTGCGCACCGAAATTTCCCGTATTATTAACATTTATGGTGTATACAACCGTATCTCCCACTGTAGCATTTGTCGTATTAGCTGATTTTAAAGCCTTGAAGAGAGGAAGGTATACGGGAGTTGTTACGGTATTTGAGAACGTTACTCCTGAGAAAACACCTGATGTGAAACTAACTGAAGATTGATTTGTTAACAATGCGGATGCAGGCAAGGAATTCACAATGATATTAAAGGCAACTGCAACGGATGCGCTGGGAGCAATAGAACCAAGAATGATGCCCGTAGAAGGATTGGCTGTTGGTCTTATCGTTCCATCTACACTAACAGAGCCTGGTACAAGAGCCGCTCCAACAGGGATTGTATCTGTAAAAAGCACATTGTTTACCGAAGCAATACCTTTATTTGTGATTGTCGTTACGTAAGTTACTACGTCTCCGGCTGTAACAGATGTTGAAGCCGTACTTTTCACAACTGTAACGTTAGGTGCTGAAACAGGTATCGTGACGGTATTTGATTTTGCTGTTCGGGTTAACGTGCGTCCATCAGGTAGTGTAAATGCAGAAGATACAGTGCCCTGATTCACCAATTGCTGTGGAGAGGGGAGCGAATCAATTAGAACGGATAACACGACTGTTGTTGTCTGACCAGCTCCGATAATTCCAGCATTAATACCGGCGATCGGATCTGCACCCGGTAGTAGTACTCCATTGATAAGTACGCTATTAACTACAAATGATGTTCCTGAAGGAATATTGTCCGTCAAAGTAACCAAAGAACCATAGTTACCTGAATTATTAATGATAAAGGTATAACTCACGGTATCTCCAACCGTTGCGTTTGCTGTATTTGCGCTTTTCGAGACTGTGACTAGTGGTTGATATACCGGCGTCGTAACTGTATTGGAATAAGTCGAGCCCGAGAATGCACCTGACGTAAATGTAACCGTTGCTCGGTTATCCAGTGTTGCAGGGGATGGAACCGAATTGACTATGGCATTAAATACAACAGATGTTGTTACGCCCGGGGCAATACTCCCAACATTAAAACCAGATGTAGGGTTCGCTGAGGGGACCGTTACTCCATTAATCGACACACTTCCGGCTACAAAGGATGTTCCAGCTGGTGGTGGATCGCTAAACTGCACGCTATTAACTGTTTCAATACCATTGTTTGTAATGGCGATAGCGTAAATAAGTGTGTCACCAACAGTAGCAGCTGAAGAGACCGTGGTCTTCGTTACGTTCACATTCGGAGCAGATACAGGAAATGTAACGATATTAGAAGATGAATTTCCAGTAAGGGTTCTACCATCAGGTGGCGTATAGGTGTAGCTCACTGTAGCTTGGTTACTATAAAATTGAGGCGTTGGCAGCAGCGTCGCCACGACTCCAAAAGTAACGATGACCGCTCCGGATGGCGAAATGCTTCCAAGATTAATCCCTGTAGCCGGAGATATACCTGGTTGTGGAAATCCATCTACGATGACGCTGTTTACCGTAAATGTCGTTCCCTGTGGAATAATGTCAGTCAATGTCACATTTGCTGGAAGATTGCCAGTATTGTTTACGGTTATCGTATATATAATGGCATCACCAATCGTTGCGTTTACAGTATTAGCACTTTTTACCAAAGATATTTGTGGCTGTACAACGGGGGTGGTAATGATGTTAGATGATGCAGAACCAGAGAATACTCCGGATGTAAAACTTGCAGTAGATTGATTAGTGATCTGTGAAGGAATGGGCATTGTTATCCTCACCTCAAATGTTAGGGTAGCAGCAGTACCGGGGGCTAAGGTACCTACTGGAATGCCGTCAGATGGATTTGCCCCAGGCTTTGATGCCCCATTGACGATAACGCTGCCAAGTATAAAGGCCGTATTACTTGCCAATGAATCTTGCACAATAACGTTATTGACGGCTGTAATACCACTGTTTGTCACTACAAATGCGTAGGTGATTACATCACCCGTAACCACTACTGACCGAGTCGTGCTTTTCACTATACCAACAGATGGGATGGCTACAGGTATGGTAACGGTATTAGAAGCAGAAGTACCAGATACCTGTCTACCCGAAGGCAAACTGTACGTATACGATGTAGACGCTTGATTAACTAACTGTTTGGAGAGCGGAAATGAAGTTATAGTAACTACATAGCTTACAGAAATGCTACTTCCAGCATTCAATGTGCCTAAGTTTATGCCTGTTATAGGGCTAACACCAGGATTTGGAGACCCAGCGACAAGAACGCTATTTGCAACGAAAGTACAACCTGCAGGTATTTGATCCGTTAAAGTAACTAAAGCTGATGTATTACCTGTATTACTCATTTGAAACATGTACGTAAATGTATCTCCGAGCGTTGCTTGTATAGTACTTGCACTTTTCACAATGCCTATAATCGCTTGATAGACATTCGTTGTTACGTTGTTTGAGATTGCTGAGCCGGTAAATGATCCGGAAGTAAATGCTACACTTGCTCTATTATTTAGTGTGGAGGCATCAGGAATAGAGACAACTTTTACTTGAAATGTCAATGTAGCAGAGGCTTGAGAAGTTAATGTACCAATGGTGATCCCGTTAGCGGGAACTGCATTGACCAAGACACTACCATTTAAGATGACACTGCCAGTGACAAAGCTGGCTGCTGAAGGAATCAGATCGGAAACGATTACGTTGGTTACTGAGGAGGTGCCGTTATTTTTTACAATTAAAGTGTAGGTTAAAACATCATTAATGGTAGCTTCCAATGAATTTACACTTTTAGTTACCGTAACACTCGGCAAGGATGCAGGAATACTGAGTGTATTTGAAGTGGATGAGCTCGAAATGGTTCGTCCCGTAGATAGCAAATACGTATAACTTGCAGTAGCCTGATTGACAACAGAAGCAGGGGAGGGGAGCGTGTTAAGTAGAAATTGAAAAGTGACGTTCACTAATCCACCAGCAGGAATTGAACCCACTGCAATGCCAGTAATAGGACTTTGACCCGTTACCGATATTCCTGCTACGGTTACACTGTTTGGAACAAAAGACGTTCCTGATGGCACGTTGTCCATCAGTGTTACCTGGGCGGCGATATTGCCCGTATTTTGCACAGCGACATTATACGTTATGACATTTCCGACTGTAACCGAAGAAATATTCGCGCTTTTAACCAATCCCACAATCGATTGATAAACTAAGGTATTTGTGATGTTGGAAAGTAAGTTACCAGAGTATATTCCTGAGCTGTATGAAACCGATGCTTGATTGAAAATTTGTCCTGAAGCTGGTAAAGAAGTAATTAATCCCTGAAAGCTAACTGTAGCCGTTCCACCTGCTGCAATCGTTCCAATGGATATTCCACTTGTTGGATTGGCAGTTGGAATAGACACTCCACCAATGCCACACTTCCAGCAACAAATGTAATTCCTGTTGGTAGAATATCCGTTAGAATGGCATTTGAGATTAATTCAGCTCCATTATTAGAGATGTTAGAAGTGTATGTAAGTGTATCTCCAACGGCAGAAACCGAGGCGCTTGAAGTTTTAGTTATTGAAATGTTAGGAAGAGTCACTGGTATGGTGAGTGAATTAGAAGATGCATTGCCCGAGATTGTTCTGCCATCAGGGGGTTGAAAGTTGTAAGTGGTGGTTGCTTGATCTACCAGTTGTGGTGGTGTAGGAAGCGAATTAATTTGAACTTGAAAAGTAACGGTGGAGGTGGCTCCTGCAGCGACAATTCCGATAGCAACACCATTTGCGGGATTAGCGCCGGAAATGACATTTCCATTCACTTTGAAAGTTCCAGAAAGATAGCTACTACCTGCAGGAATGTTATCAGTCAAAGTTACAGTAGCTCCAATATTACCAGTGTTTGTAACAAGTAAGGTATAAAGTATTGAACTACCAACTGTGGCGTTATTACGATTAGCCGTTTTCGTGATCGTTAGTATGGGGGCATAAACGGGAACAGTCAGCGTATTGGATGGAATAACCCCAGTAATCGTAGAGCCGCCAGCAACACTCTGGAAAGTAAAAGCGGCTTTAGCCGTATTTGCTAGCTGACCTGAAACCGGGTAAGTCGTTATCGTTACTCGGTAAGTCACGACTATTGAACTGTTAATATTCAACGAACCTAGTGGAACTCCCGCCACGATATCAAACGTAGTCTTTGCAGTCCCTGCGACTGTCACACTTCCAGATACAAGTGTTGATCCACTCGGAAGGGCATCAGAAAGCACGACACTGGCTGCATTGGCCGTTCCAGTATTCGTTACGGTAACCGTATACGTTATAGTGTCACCAGTAATGGCTCCAGTTACATTTGCAGATTTGACGACATTAATTTTAGGGGCATTAATATCGACTTGAATTGCATTGGCATTAACCGCATAGGCATCTCCCGAAGTCGTAAGCGTAAGAACGGCAGAGGATTGGTTATTAACTAACTTTGAAGAAATATCAACATTCGTAATATCCCATCCCTGTCGTCCACCAACAATATTTACACCAGGGGATCCATTCGTCTGATTTCTCGATCCAAAGGTTCCTGAAGTATCTACTAGACCAGCATCATTATTAATTTGAGAGGCGAAGAAGTTAGTCGCAAAATTATTAGGGCCTGACAAAGCCGTCGCTGTAGCTGCCGTCGCCCCAAACAATGCTTGATCTCCATTTCGGTTTGCATCGCCCTCCTGTGCGCTAAATAAAGCTCTACCTCCTAATGCACCCGATATTGGAGTAGCAAAACCGGTTAAAGTCGTAGAGACAGGTCCTGAGTCCGCTTGAACAAGTATGGCACCAGCACGTATGGACATATTTCTAAAGGGGAGGGATGGATTCTGATAAATAACGCCAAGTGTCCATCCTGCATGGTTACCTGTCGAATCACCTGGAATAACGATAGTTCCTACGATATTGCCAGCAACATAGCTTCCAGCGCCTCCCGCCTGAACTAATGTTGTTACATTAGCTGAACGAACATAGGCAGTAATACCGTTGCCAAAATTAATCGAATTGCTTGTCGATGAATCAGGTGTAATGCTGTTGGTACCTGCAGGTGTTACGAAGGTTATCGGATTGTTAATAAAAGCACTTAAGTCGATACTGCCAGCAACAATATAAGATCCTCCCCAAATTAATTCAGCATACAGAACCGTACTTCCTGAAGGAAGCACAAGATTTGCGGAAGAGCTGTTACTTGCATAGGAATTTGTTGTCCCTACTGGATAAGTACCATATTGTGTAGCGCTCGTACTTGTAAAGGCACCTATACTATCTAAAATCCCTGGAACTCCCGCGACATCGGAACGACTTAGACCTAAGGTATTACCTGTAAAAGTAATGGCTCCCGTCGCATTAATAGTAGCTCTGACGATAAGAGGAATGATTTCACCTCCTTGACGTTGAATAGCATGAGATCGGCGGATAAACTGACTTCTTCTAAAAACAAATGCTCCTACAAATCGTATGATAATAATGTGTAATTTAGTATGAGAACACTGACAAATTTAGAATAGCTCGTATTATTTTTCAAAAAATAAATGATGCTCGAAGGAAGGGGAGCTAGAGAAACAAGATAAAAGGATCAATATAAGGTGAGGAGGATAGCCGAGAATATTTCTAATATCGTATTTGGATAACACTCTCGGTCAATCCACAGTCCAAGTGAAGGTTGCTGCAAAAGTGGGCTGAGCTCATTTGAGCTCATTAATGAAGGGTATTATGTTGTTTGCGAATGGTATAGACACATTTATTATCACCTTTAGCTAGGCATTCGGATCGACTGACTTCCGCTCCAAGCAGAGACTCAAACAACTTCATTTCACATGCGCATGCATGATTATATTTCTTAGCAATCTGCGAAATAGGACAATTATGTTCTAATAAGGTATATTCATCTTCGGTCTTCTTCTCTAGATGAACCATGTAGCCACTTTCATTTTGGATCTCGGCAAGCATCTCAACCTTTTCAGCAAAAGGTTTACCATGCATTTTATCGCCATGTTTACGAAGTAGAGATTGTCCACGACGATCAAAAAGATGATGTACCATTTCCTTACCTGCATCTTCTTCTAATTCACCAAGTAGATCAAGGGTAAGCGCAAAATATTTATTAGGAAAGAAGCCTTCGGCCTGCTCCGTTAAACGGTAAATAGCAGTAGGGCGCCCCATAGGCTGTCTAATTGTTTTCGATTCAATAAGTCCTTCTTTTTCAAGTGTATTAATATGACGGCGTATGGCCATGCTGGTGATTCCAATTTGCTCCGTAATATCTTTAGCGCTGAGCTCACCTTTGGTTTTTAACATTTGTAATATCTTGTCTCTCGTAGAGATATCGAGCTGTTGTTCCATGGATAACACCACCTGTTCATAGATCCGAAATCATTGATCATCGGAAAAAAATATAGCCTGTCGATGTTGAGATCAACAGGCCATGAGTACGTTGTTAACTGTCTTAACGAGATTTGTAGAAATTCTCAGCCTTAGCGATATATGGTTTCTCATCTTCTGGCAGGTCAGTATCATAGTAAACAGCGCCAACAGGGCAAGCGACTTCGCAAGCTCCGCATTCAATACAGATATCTGTATCAATAAAATATTGATCTGGACCTTCGGCAATACAATCAACTGGACATACGTCAACGCAGTCGGCTGCTTTTTCATCAATACAAGCTGAGGCAATAATATAAGACATTCTATTTTTCCACCTTTCAAATATATAAAATGAACCAAAAGCATTACAGACTTTTTTTCATTCTATTTCCATAGATTGAAACAAAAGCTTATTAGACTTTTTTTTCATTCTATTTAACCATTTTGATCAATAATTTTTTCTGCAAGTTGTTTGAAAATATGCCATTGCTCGCTGTTCTCACCAAAGGTTGAGGCAGATGTTTGATTCGTATGCTCACCTGTATCTGAAGGATGAATTGGAATCTCAGCGAGCAGTTCGGTTTGTAGTTGTTCAGCGAGCTTAGCGCCGCCACCGCGACCAAAAAGATCATGACGCGCTCCTGAAGGGTCTGTAAAGTACGACATATTCTCAATGACACCTAAAATAGGGTGATTGGTTTGGATCGCCATTTCACCTGCTCTAGCAGCTACATGGTTGGCAGTAGGATGCGGTGTCGTAACCAGAATCTCTGAGCACTGCGGAATCTTATTATGCACATCAAGAGCAATGTCTCCCGTGCCAGGTGGAAGGTCAATGATAATGTAATCCAGTGAGCCCCATTCGACTTCGTTTAAAAAGGTAGTAAACATTTTGCCGAGCATAGGGCCTCGCCACACGACGGGTTTATTACCTTGTACAAAAAAACCAGTCGAGATCACTTTAATTCCATAACGTTCTACTGGAACAATGCGGTTATTATGCTTTTGTGGCAACTCCGTTATGCCCATCATCTCTGGAATGCTGTATCCGTAAATATCTGCATCCATAATACCTACACGTTTCCCAAGATGAGAAAGAGCGGCAGCGAGATTGACCGTAACCGTAGATTTACCAACTCCACCTTTGCCACTGGCAATAGCAATAAAGGTAACACCTGATTCAGGCGTAACGAGAGGAGAGTTCATAAGTGCTGGTGCACGCCTCACGGATTTGTTTAGCTTAATCGCTATAATATCATTCTTCTCATCTGTCGAAATTTCTTTAAGCCTCACGTGAACATTAGAAGCTCCAATTTTAGTGATGGATTCAATAATTTGAGCTTCGATCCAATCACGTTTTTGAACCAACTCTGGACTTAACAATACGGTTAGGGCAACATGTTCTGGACGTGCCGTAATATCCCGGATTAATCCAAGATCCGTAAGCGGAAGTCCATGCTCGTCATCCTTAATGTGCTTGATGGCTTCAATGAGATCTTCTTTAGTCATGTTTTTTAATCACCATCATTTCTGTTTCTCCATAATTACAGTATGGTCAAAAAGGATCTGAAAAATAAAATATATCAGGGTAATTGTAGAACACGTCTTAGATATAGTCAACATATAGGTATATAAAGTACTCATATTCTTTTGACAAAAGGTTGACAATTTCGCAAAAAGTTATTATATAATTAGTATACATTTATGTTTATTAATTAAGTCTAGGTCATATAACTTCAGTAAATCGCTTCGATATAAGTCGAAAGTGGTTTAGATCATATATTTTTTAGTGAAGTAGTTGCGTAGACAAGTAATAAATGATGAGGTGTGAAAATGGTGGAAACGGTTGTGAATAAAGATGCCTAACGATACTCAAATACACGGCATTATTCATGAGAGAAAGTCACCAGGTAACCATTGAATAATCGGTTCAAGGAATTAACAGCCAGGATCTAAGCATCATGAAGGTATTGACTCAAATTACCGACAATGCGAAGACCCCATAAATTACACTGGAAAAGGAGTTTACCTTCATGAAACTGGTTGGTATATCGGGTGCTATTATTGGAACAAAAACGAAAATTGTAGTAGACAAAGTATTGGAAGAAGTTAAACGCAATCACCCGGAAGTCGAAACAGAATTACTGGATATGAAAGATTATAATGTTCAGTTCTGCGATGGACGTGATCCTTCAGCATACACAGATGATACGAGAAAAGTAATTGATATTGTGGAATCAGCTGACTTTCTTCTCATTGGAACACCTATTTATCAAGCTTCCATGAGTGGAGTACTTAAGAATTTATTTGATCTAGTACCTATAACTGCCTTTCAGCAAAAAGTGGTCGGTTTTATCGCTACTGGAGGTACCTATCAGCATTATCTAGTTGTGGAAAATCAATTGAAACCTATCGCTGGTTTTTTCAGATCTTTCGTAGCACCGAGCTATGTATACGTTCATGACGATCATTTCAATGATTTGAAAGAACTTAGAGACCCGGACGTACTGGAAAGAATCGAAAAATTGGCTCATGAGCTTGTTTTTATGCAAACACGTTTGAAGTCCGAATAACTTCCTCATCACTTGAATTGTCAAATGTATAACAAGAAGAATGCACTTGTCAAAATGTAGAATCTCATCCAATGTCGGATGAGGTCTTTTTTTGTCCCAATATGCGTTATAATAGTTTTAGAGAATGATAGATTAAGAGATTAGGGAGATGTGAGACGTTGATGCATAAACGTAAATATATCATTAGTTTTGTAGCTATTTTATTGATAGGCGGTGCTCTCTACGCTGGAAATCAAGGTAACCATCAGGCTGAGCAGCAGGAGCAGCAAACGCTGATTAAGAACAAATCCGCATTATCAAAGCCGGAGGATAAGCAGGGAACACCTGTGAATCAGAATCAATCAAGCCAGACCACAAAACCCTCAAATACTAATGATACATCGAATAATAAAGACACATCGAATAATAAAGACACATCTAAGAGTAAGGACACATCGAAGAGTAATAACCCTTCAAAGAGTAAAGACACGTCGAATAATAAAGTCACTACACCTGCAAGTCCTGGTAAAACAACATCATTTGTGAACTCATATAAGGTAGAACATGTTGTAGCGGAGCCGAAAAGTCATACGGTTCTTGTCAATAAGACATATCGATTACCTGAGGGTTATGTACCACCAGATCTTGTGTATCCGAATGTCCCTTTTACGTTCGTAGAAAAAGTGGACAAACGTAAAATGCGTAAAGTTGCAGCAGGAGCATTAGAGAAGCTATTTGCAGGCGCAAAGCGAGACGGAGTTATGCTTGCTGGGGTGTCTGGCTACCGTTCAGAATCTCGGCAGACAACTCTATATAATAATTACGTTAAGCGTGACGGCGTTAAGGCAGCCGATACCTACAGTGCACGTCCAGGCCATAGCGAACACCAGACTGGTCTCACAATTGATGTAGCGGGTAGTAATGGTAAATGTGCAGCAGAGAGTTGTTTTGCTGGTACTAAAGAAGCCAAATGGCTGAGTAAGCATGCTCATGAATATGGTTTTATCATCCGTTATCCAAGTGGCAAGGATGCCATTACGGGATATAAATATGAACCATGGCATTTACGCTATGTTGGTAATGAAATTGCTAAAACTGTTACAACCAAACAAATTACACTCGAGCAGTATTTTGGAAATACGGTAGAAGTTAGCCGATAAGCCTCATGATTTGCGTTTGTTTACATCATTCGTGTACGCTAAAAGTATTAAGACAGAAAGGTCGTGCGATTCATGGGATCAGAAACAACGGTTAAATTAACATCTTTATCGAGCAAAGGAGGGTGCGGCTGTAAAATCGGTCCGGCTGATTTAATGCAGGTGCTTCGTAATTTGCCACCAGTTGAACCTAACCCTAACTTATTGGTTGGACTTGATACCAGCGATGATGCGGGTGTATATAAGCTTAATGACGAACTTGCTATCGTTCAGACCTTAGATTTCTTCACACCAATTGTTGATGATCCATATGCATTTGGTCAAATTGCAGCAGCAAATGCGATTAGTGATATATATGCTATGGGTGCTAAACCATTAACAGTACTAAATATTGTAGCTTTTCCTATCTCTACGTTGGACAAGAGCATATTATCTGATATTTTGCGCGGAGCAGCCGATAAGGTAAAAGAAGCAGGAGCTACACTTGTAGGTGGGCATTCCATTGATGATAAGGAACCTAAATTTGGTTTATCCGTTACGGGCATTGTCCATCCTGATAAAGTACGCAGTAATGCAGGAGCTAAGCCTGGAGATAAAATAATACTTACCAAGCCAATAGGTGTAGGTATTATGACAACATCGATTAAGAACGGCAAACTCAGTGCGGAAGAAGTTGAACGGGTAACTAAAGTAATGTCAACTTTAAATAAAACAGCAGCAGAAGTTATGGAACCATACGATGTACATGCTTGTACAGATGTAACGGGTTTTGGTCTAATGGGCCATTCCTTAGAAATGGCTAAGGGAAGTGGTGTTGAAATTCTCATCCATAAGCAAGACGTACCTGTTCTACCAAGAGTTCGTGAGCTGGCTGAACAAGGATTCGTTCCTGGTGGAACAAAAAACAACTTTACTCATGTTCAGGATGATATTGTTTTTCCAGAAAACATGGATCAAATTGACCGTTGGATTTTATGTGACGCGGTCACATCAGGCGGTTTGCTGATCTCCGTTCCAGGTGAGCATGCAGAGAAGCTTCATCAAGAGCTCGTCGATGCTGGTGTAGAGGCTAGCATTATTGGTGAAGTCAGAGGCAGCCATAGTGGACAAATTGTGATTGATTAAGGAGAACGAACAACCATGTTTCAAGACATCTCAATAGAACAACTTATAGAGCAACGACAAAATAAAGAAATTACTTTAATTGATGTTAGATCCCCGTCAGAGTTTGAAGATTCGTCTATACCAGGTAGCTTGAATATTCCATTCTTTGATGATGCGGAACGTGCGGAAATTGGTACCTTATATAAACAAGTGAGTGCACAAGCAGCAAAAGAACGGGGACTTGAAATCATGTCTGCAAAGTTGCCTTCTTTTGTGAAGAGCTTCGCGGCCATACCTGGACGTAAAGTCGTATTCTGCTGGCGTGGTGGAATGCGTAGCCGGACTACGGCGACGGTTCTGTCTCTCATGGATGTCCATGTTTATCGCTTAGAAGGAGGGTATCGGGCTTATCGTAAGTGGGTTCTAGATTCCTTAGAACAAATGGATTTTACGCCTGATATTTACGTTCTTCATGGAAATACGGGAACAGGTAAAACAGACATACTCAAAACGCTTAAAGATCGAGGGTATCCTGTGCTTGATCTGGAAGGTCTAGCAGGCCATAGAGGTTCTATCTTTGGGGAGATTGGACTTCGGAGTCATAATCAGAAGACATTTGATGCTTTGCTGCTCGAAGAGCTGATTCACTACAAGGATGCTCCATTCGTGTTAATTGAAGCAGAGAGTAAGCGGATCGGTAAAGTCATTGTACCTGAATTTCTGATGAATAAGAAACAGCAGGGTGTGCATTTTATGATTGAAGTACCGATGAAACTTCGAGTGCAGAATATTTTAAATGATTACCGTCCTTGGAAGCATGCTGAAGCAAGTATGCATGCTTTTCAACAAATTAAATCACGATTGCATACGCCTATAGCTGCTGAGATCGAGAGTAGCCTGAAGGCAGGGGTTTATGATCGAGCCGTTGAACTGCTGCTTGAATATTATTATGATCCGAGGTACTCACATACTTCTAATGCCTATGGTGATGAGCTTCGTAAGGAGCCGCTGATTCACGCTAGTGAACTTGATCAGGCCGTCTCCATATTAGAGAATGCTATCTTAGAGAAGCAACCTGAATTGCGCAACACAATAGCAATTCATTAAAAAGAAGCCAATCCGTCGCAATCGGATTGGCTTCTTTTTAAGTTATAAACTGACGGGTATGTACTCCGCTGAAAAAGCGACATCTCGTTTCTGATCGGATACCAGAAGCTCAACAAGCTCTTTAGCACAGCGGTTGGGACTGTACGATTCTGTAAACAGGTTCCGAATTGAAGCATCGGATATATGTCTTTTTAACTCAGATGTATCCATTGCATCTTTAGCTACGATTTTCGTTAACCATTTATCAAGAATTAGAGAAGAGGTTAGCTCCTCAGCATATCCATGATTTACGAAATATTCGCAGTTTTTCTCTTCTTGGCCAGGTATGGATTTACAGAACAGCATAGGCAAGCCTTTAGAAAGACCTTCGGTACATGTCATTCCACCGGGTTTCGTGATGAGAAGGTCTGCCGCATCCATCCAGCGATTTATTTCTTTCGTTTGTCCTACAATGGTAATGTTAGGATGATCATAGGCAGGATCATTTGCTAGCTTGGACATAAGTTTCTGATTATTTCCCGTACAGAATACGAGTTGAACCCGATCTTTCCATCTATGTAGATGTTGAAATAATGACTTATTCGACATGAGTCCCCAACCACCGCCCATAATAAGAACTGTAGGGAGAGGCTTTAAGTTCATTTCTTCTCGGCATGCTGCTTTATCTTCTATAGTCCAAAATTTGGGATGAACAGGAATACCTGTAACCTGAATTTTGGGAGTCCGCACACCATGTTCAAGTAGTAAATTACGTACGGATTGAGTAGACACAAGATAACGATCTACAGCCGGATTTATCCATGCTCCATGAGCATCGTAATCTGTGATCACTGTATATAGTGGTATATTGAGACCAGCAGCTTTTAAACGTGAAATAATCGTATTTGGAATTGGATGTGTACAGACAATCATATCCGGTTTCAAGTGCCGGATTACTTCAGCCGCATGATGGTAAAAGATACGATGCAATGCTAGCCCAGTCAATCGATTTAAAGGTTTAGCATGCTGTTTACGGTAGATCATTCCAACAAGACCGGGTTGTGTGCTCAGTGTTAAACGATAAGCTGACAATATCATCGGTGCTACTGTAGGATTTAGAAAGGTACCAAGTTCGATTACTTTTGTGTGAATTTGTGGATTAATTTTCTTCATACCTTCAGCAAGGGCATATCCAGCTTGGGTATGTCCGCTGCCAAAACCTTCAGACAATATTAATACTCTCTTCTTTTGCATAAGAAGCACCTCTTAACTATTTTTTACACCTGACTGTTCATGCCAGGGTTAACCATATTCATTTGAAACTTATATAGGATGGTTCTATTAAGTACAGGATAAATGGGTGTTGAACATTGGCTATGTATAGAAATGTTTACTCTTAATTATAGTGTATGCTAGCCCTGTAAGGCATAAAACAGACCGAAGACCTGTTTGGTACTAGACTAAAGTCGGGGGTGCTTTTTATTCCTACTATTAAGTTAGACGATATAAAAAGGATAATCCCTTCAACTATTTTCAAAAAGAATATAAAAGAGCATCCCATTGACAAATGGCTGCTCTTTTTTTGTATCTTGTCACTCTATATTGCTTGTCAAAGCGTCAGAATGTGTAACTTTGGTTGAAGCAGGACGAGACTTGCTTATCCAAGCGTAACCCGCGGTGACCATGAGGCATAAAATTAGATTAACTGCGATCAAAGCTTGATAATGATGTGTATAATCAAAAATAAAACCGCTGCTAAGTGAGGCTAACACCCCGCCAATATGATGTACAAACAGTAGCATACCTGTCTGCATACCAAGTTTCTTTTGTCCACTTCCGCTTCCAAGTGCCTCATTTGCAACTAGAATGGCCCCAGGTACAGCGCCAACATAAGTTGCTCCGAAAATAAGGGAGAACAGAATGGGAGTTACTGGGAAATGAAATATCAGTAATGTAAATGCAGCGGTTCGTAGTAAGTAGAGGACAGCTAACGCTTTTGTACGGGATTTATGGTCAAGCAGAATAGAAAAAATGATCCCGCCAAACACCTCAAGCAATCCGAGAATACTAAGGGATGAAGCAATCATCATGCCTGGAACTTGCGCTTGTTGATGGATGGCTACCAGATTCATTTCTACGGTTCCCATGCTTATTCCACATGTTAAGATGGCGAAAATCACTACGATAAAGATGGGACGCCGGATGATTTGAGACAAGAAACGAAGTCCATCGGTCCATTTGGATAGCATGCTTCTGGAATCAATGAAGACTTCTTCTGTAATGATTGAAAGGTCATCCACTTTATTGGATCGGATGAACCAAGCAATCAGTGGGATAAACAACACGTTTATAATCAGCAGAATCACATACACTTTGATCCAATTCAGCCAAGTAAGACTGACTAGAATCGGTGTCAGGACAGCAAGTCCAAGCGAGGCTGAGCTTCCATTAATAGCCATTGCTTTAGCCCGATGATGCTTAAACCAGTCGGATATAAGTACGTAGGTTGTGGATGCTCCAAGGCCAACTAAGCCCCCCAGTAGACCATTTCCAATAAAGTATCCCAACGGATTATGCAATATTAATACGGTCAAAATGGACAAGAAGTTACTTAAGCTTACGAATAACATCACTTTTTTGACCCCATAACGATCGACTAGAAATCCTCCTATTGGAGCGCAGATCGCACTGATAAACATGGTGGTTGACCACGTTATACCCAAAAAATCCCTACCCACTCCTAGGCTTGTGGTTATTTCCGATTGGTAGAAAGCGATAACGAACCTTCCCAATGAACCAGCAAATCCGAAACACCACAGAAACGATAGCAAGAACCATGCATATTTTCTTTCTTGAAATAGAATGACGGTAGACCTCCTTTATGCTGATATCTCTATAACCGCCAGTATAAATGTATAAAAGTTAAATTTATCCAGCCAATTGGAGGAATTATACCCCAGCCAATTGATAAGCCATATATAATGAATGTATGGAGGGATGGTATGAACTGGAAACCACAAACGGAGCATTCAATTTCGATCTATAAGCAGATTTATTATTACTTTGAGGAGAAAATACGCAGTGGCGAGCTTCCATCAGGATCGAAAATGCCTACGGAACGTGATTTGGCCAAACATTTATCTGTTAATCGAAGCACCGTTTCTACGGCTTACGATGAACTGCGATCCATGGGTCTCATTGAATCGCAGCAGGGGAGCGGTACCAGGGTCAGCGATAATATGTGGGAGAATGCGAATTCCCGTCGACCCAATTGGCAGCATTATAATCCACAGGGCGTCTATGATCCCACGTCAAAATTACATTCTACGATTCTAAATTCATTTCATCGTCCTCATATGATTAATTTCACTCGCGGCGAATTGTCAGCAGATCTAATGCCACTGCGTCTGTTAAAGCAGTCAGCACATCAATTAGATTTCGACGATCCCTTCAGTTATTTTGCTGGATCTGGTAGAGATATACAGACCCGTATTCAAGTTTCAGAATTCCTATCTGAAGCCAATCAGATTCAATCTGACCCAGAGAATATACTCATTACCTCAGGGGTTAAACACTCTCTTTCCCTAATTGCTAGGACCTTACTTGCGCCGGGAGAAGCGGTGGCTGTAGAAGGTCCTTCGTATCTTTATGCAATGCAGGTATTTGCAGAAGCGGGGATACGCATGGTTAAATTACCCATGGATGAACATGGACTCATTCCGAGCGCTCTGCCAGAGCTTGTACGTAGATTTCGTATACGAATGGTATTTACGAATCCTACCTTTCAAAATCCAACGGGCACTAGCTTATCCTTAACGAGGCGCAAACAATTACTTGATATATGTGAGCAGTTAAGCTTGCCCATTGTTGAGGATGATCCGTATAGTTTACTTACATTGGGTGATACTCAAGCAATTCCCAGTTTGAAATCGCTGAGTGGTGGAGAACGATTTGTTATTTATACGGGTACCATGTCCAAGATTGCTACGCCGGGTATGCGCTTCGGATGGATCATTGCACCTGAGCAAGTTATAGAGAAGTTAGCTATGTCAAAAGTGCGCACAGGTTATAGCACCAGTCATTTAGGCGAGCGTATCGCCGGTGATTTACTGAATTCTTCAGACTTTTCAGATCATCTACTGCAAGTTAAGCATTCATTATGTAGCCGCAGAAGGCGGATGTTGTCTTGTGTAGAGCAAGAACTGAAGGGACTAGCCCATATATTAGCTCCGGAAGCTCCGGCGGGTGGATACTATCTTTGGTTGAAGCTTAAACATCAAATTCCTGATAAATTATTAATGGAACAAGCTATTAAGCATGGAATTGTATTTTATCCTAGTAGTATCTATGGGGACGGAGATGGGAAGCTGAGGTTATCCTATGCATCAAGTAATGAATCGGAGATTGAGGATGGAGTATGTAGGCTAAGTAAGCTGCTTCACTTCATAAAAGGATAAAAAATAGGAATATCGCAATAAAAAAAAGCCGTCGTTATTGCCTTTGCGGCACCACGTTCGGCTTTGTTTAGCTTTCTGATTACTTACAATTTGCGTCATCGGTTTGCGGCTCCAAGCGATCCGTCCTCCGTGCACTGGTTTACTTTGATGTTGAATATCTTTATTGTGGCTCTGAATTTGATGAAGTTTAGTTTTACTCATTTGATTTCACTCCTTATAGGGTATGAGAGTATCATAATTTCTTTATGAGTATTATTCAAGTGCTATGTGAGAACGAATATCTATGACATAAATTCGCTTAAGAAGATTGACAAATACATATAAACACCATAATGTTGATTAGATAACTAATTAACCTTTAAGGTGATGGTGATGAGAACAAACTTTGATGACGGATTGCCGATATTTCAGCAAATTGCCGAAATGTTTGAAGATGATATTCTAACAGGTGTATATAACGAAGAGGAAGAAGTCATATCTACAACGCAATTTGCCATTACATTTCAGATTAATCCGGCTACCGCTGTAAAAGGGATTGCTTTATTGGTCAACGAAGGCGTTTTGTATAAGAAAATAGGCCTCGGCATGTATGTTGTTGCTAAAGGAGCAAAACTTATTGTTATGAAGAAGCGTCGTGAACGCTTGATGACGATTTTTACTTCTTGAGGCGTCGATTGTAATGCATTCAAATTATATGTTTACTCAGACATTATGTTATGATTTATATATTGTATGTTTATCATTTCACGAGGATTGGATTAGGGTGATGGATTATGGAAGACAATAATGACAAAGTTCTAAACAATATGAAATACCTTATTCAGCAGTATCAGGCGATACTCGAATGGATGAATTCTCATTTGGATGAAGATGGAATATGCAGATCGACTCATAAACAGATGGCTTCTCATATAGATGTGTCACAAGCAGAGATTTCAAACATTATTAAAAATTTAATTGAATTGGGTTGTATTGAGCGAATAAAGGATCTTGATGTCTACACATTAAGAAGTACGGATTTGTCTCATACTCCTATATTTGTTCTATACGATCTAGCTTATTTAATCAAAAAACAGCCGAATCTTTCGTATGCGCAACAAGCAGATATTTTGGATATATCTTTCACTGAGCTAGAGAAAGCCTATGGTTATCTCACGTTTGCCCTTTCATAAATATCGAACTACATTCCAATCACATAGACATGATTAAATTACTTACATAGAATGGAGTGTACATAGTTGATTTCGTTTCTACTTACACTAAAACGTCTGCTCTCCGGATTATTTCACGCTTTTAAATTGAAGAATTTTCAGGTCTTATTTGTCCTGATCATATTGATGCTTGTTTCTGGTGTCCTCTTCTATACGAAGGAAGAAGGATTGTCCATCATTGATGCTTTATATTTCTGTATAGCAACGCTAAGCACGGTAGGACATCCAAGTTTTGAACCACAAACCAATCTCGGGAAAATCTTCACGATGGTCTACATTATTGTAGGCACGGGTCTTTTCCTTGGTCTCATGGGCTATATTGCTTATGCAATTATTAAGAGCAATGAGAAAGAGGAAGAGACTGAGTCGAGCTTACAATCACGTTTTAGAAAAAGAAAGCAGAAGTAGACCGTGATGATATCACGGTTTTTTTGTCAGATTAATGTCACGTTAGAACTGTAAATTCAAGTAAATCAGTATGTTATAATTTACTGATTACAAGCATTAGAGCAGATACCAATGGTGAAGGCAGGTGTGGCTAATTTGGAGACAATTGTGGTTATAGGTGGAGGGATTACCGGATTATCCACTGCATACTATTTAGAGAAAAAATTAAAGAATCGCAACCTAGAAGCAAATATTGTACTCGTTGAAGCGAATGATATGTTGGGCGGTAAGATTAGAACCGTAAGCGCTGGAGAGTTTATTATGGAGACAGGGGCAGACTCTATTGTGACACGTAAAACCAACGTTGCTCCCCTGATCGAAGAGCTTAGCTTGCAGGATCAGGTTGTATACAACGGTACGGGTGTTTCCTTTATATATACGGAAGGTGAGCTCAAGCAAATTCCAAAGGATGCCGTATTCGGCATACCGCTGAGTATTGAATCACTTGCTAAGACAGAACTTATTTCTGCTGAAGGAAAGGTCGAGGCTTTGAAGGATCTTTACACACCCAATGAGACTTTTACTAAAAATGATTCGGTTGGAGCGTTTCTTGAGACCTTTCTTGGAAAAGAGCTTGTTGAGAAGCAGATTTCACCCGTTCTGTCCGGTGTATACTCAGGTAAATTAAGTGATCTTACGATTGCATCGACGCTTCCTTACCTGATTGATTATAAAAATGAATATGGCAGCATTATCAAAGGGCTATCTGAGAATAAAGCGAAGTTTCAAGGGAGTGGAGATAAGAAATTTATGTCGTTCCAAACGGGTGTTTCTGCTCTAATTGATAGCTTAGAGGAGCATCTTCAAGAAACTGAGATTATTAAGGGTGTGCAAGCAGAGAAGATTGATAAGCATGGAGAACTGTATCATGTAACTCTTGCAAACGGTCGAATGCTTGAAACGAGCTTCGTTGTGCTGGGGACGATGCACTCTGTTGCACAGTCACTACTAAAGGATCAGGAGCTGGATGAAGACTTTAGTAAACTTAGAAATAGCTCACTTATCAGTGTCTATCTTGGATTCGATACTCCAGATCATGAACTACCTGCTGATGGAACGGGTTATATTACAGCTGACAATAGTGACTTGATGTGTAACGCCTGTACTTGGACAAGCCGTAAATGGGAGCATACTTCGGAACATAAGCGTCTTCTCGTAAGACTTTTCTATAAAAGTTCAGGTTCACATTATAATAAGCTGATTAAACTTTCTGAGGAAGAACTGCTTGAAGTTGCGCTTCAGGACGTAGAAAAGAGCCTTGGAATAACAGGGAAGCCTCTAACATACGATGTGACGAAGTGGCATGAAACGATGCCGAATTATCATAAAACACATCACCAGATTGTCGAGTCACTTGAGCAGAACATGGCTGTTCATTATCCGAATGTGTTACTTGCCGGTTGTTCGTATTATGGTGTAGGTATACCAGACTGCATCGCTAGTGGCGAGAAGACAGCAGAGAAAATTGTAGATCAATTAGCAAAATGAATATGTCCTGAGAAATTACTGACCTAACCATAAAGATGCTTATTATAAATAAAAGGTGTGGAGACAT
>NZ_BAVZ01000022.1 GCF_000576305.1 Paenibacillus pini JCM 16418
AAAACTGTAAGATTGTTGGACACGCTTTGCGATGTCTAATAATCTTACAAATTGCGTTTGTACATCAAACGCTAATTTTCCCTGATAGCTCAGTTGGTAGAGCACTCGACTGTTAATCGAGTTGTCACAGGTTCGAGTCCTGTTCGGGGAGCCATTTGCTCTCATAGCTCAGTAGGTAGAGTGCATCCATGGTAAGGATGAGGTCACCGGTTCGAATCCGGTTGAGAGCTCCACAAAGCACATGATTCAGTCGCAGTTGAGTGATTTGCGGCCCGTTGGTCAAGGGGTTAAGACACCTCCCTTTCACGGAGGTAACATGGGTTCGAATCCCATACGGGTCACCATTATAATAACTCCTATGGAGGCTTAGCTCAGCTGGGAGAGCATCTGCCTTACAAGCAGAGGGTCGGGGGTTCGATCCCCTCAGCCTCCACCATATTTATTGCCTAATAAGAGCATGATAATATGATTGAGTTAAATTCATTCATCTTGGGGATTAGCCAAGCGGTAAGGCAACGGACTTTGACTCCGTCACGCATAGGTTCAAATCCTATATCCCCAGCCATTTATGAGCCATTAGCTCAGTTGGTAGAGCACCTGACTTTTAATCAGGGTGTCGTAGGTTCGAATCCTACATGGCTCACCATTTTACTCCTTGTTTTATAAGGAACTGCCTTCAAATGTGCGCGTGTGGCGGAATTGGCAGACGCACTAGACTTAGGATCTAGCGTCTATGACGTGGGGGTTCAAGTCCCTCCACGCGCACCATGATTTTGCGGACGTGGCTCAGCGGTAGAGCATCGCCTTGCCAAGGCGAGGGTCGCGGGTTCGATTCCCGTCGTCCGCTCCATTATTTTTACACCAATGTATTTGCGCCCTTAGCTCAGCTGGATAGAGCGTTTGACTACGAATCAAAAGGCCAGGAGTTCGAATCTCTTAGGGCGCGCCATTTTTACTTTCGGGACGTAGCTCAGCTTGGTAGAGCACCTGGTTTGGGTCCAGGGGGTCGCATGTTCGAATCGTGTCGTCCCGATACGTTACGCGGGTGTAGTTCAATGGTAGAACTTCAGCCTTCCAAGCTGATAGCGTGGGTTCGATTCCCATCACCCGCTCCAATTTTAAATCCAAAGCCGAAAGGCTTTTTTTGCTATATAACCTTCTATAACTCCTCACATCACTTGTAATTAAGGCCTCACATCTACATAACGTTATCATATTTTCACATGTAACCGATTATTTCTATAATGTAGCTAAGAAATTTAATTACAGAAAATCAAAATGATTCACATCGCTACGTTTGATTAATTGGAGTATTTATATGAAAATAATAGGGAATAACGACTTCAATGAAAATTATGTATAAAAATTTAGTTTAATGATTATTTAATAACCGCCAATTTCTGATAAACTATGTTTTATAAGGAATATAATGATTTTTTGATGAAAGAGTATAATGCATATAAATACATTAATAATCTATATGTTTTAATGTGTTCTTTATGCTTTATTAAATAAAAGTGCAGATTTTAAAATGCTTTTATTGTATGATATTAAGAAGGTGTCAAAAAGAGAAGACCATATAAACGGGATAGAGGCGGGAGGAGTATCATGACTGAACTGACGGTAGCCGCTAACAAAAGCAATTCAAATAACTTGCTGCGGCGTGACGTGCGATTTCTTGGAAACATACTCGGTGAAGTGCTTGTCCATCAAGGTGGAAATGAACTTTTAGAAATTGTTGAGAAAATTCGCGAGACAAGTAAATCTTTACGATCTGTATTCTTACCTGAATTGTATGACGATTTTAAGAATATTGTAGAAACGCTAGAGCCAGATATTAGACATCAGGTGATCCGGGCGTTTGCGATTTATTTCCAATTGGTCAACATTGCCGAACAAAATCATCGAATCCGTCGGAAACGTGATTATGAACGTTCAGCTGGTGAAGCAGTTCAACCAGGTTCCATTGAGAGTGCTATTCAAGACTTGAGGGAACGTAACATGGACGTTACTGAGGTAGAAAGTATTATTGAGAGCCTTTCACTTGAACTCGTCATGACTGCTCACCCGACAGAAGCCATGCGCAGAGCAATCTTAGATATTCATAAACGGATATCAGAAGATGTGATGCTACTGGATAATCCAACACTGACTTTCCGCGAGCGTGAACAACTACGTGAGAAATTGCTTAATGAAGTTATTACATTATGGCAAACGGACGAACTCAGAACGGGTAAACCTACGGTGCTGGATGAGGTTAAGAATGGTATGTACTATTTCCATGAAACCTTGTTCCATATACTACCTGATGTTTATCAAGAACTTGAGCGTTGCCTGACTAAATACTATCCTGGACAAAACTGGCATGTTCCTACCTATTTACGCTTTGGATCTTGGATCGGTGGAGACCGTGATGGTAATCCGTCTGTAACCGCCGATGTTACATGGAAGACTTTGCGTATGCAGCGTAAGCTATCGATTAGAGAATACCAGCGTATTTTGTCTGAATATATGCAATATTTAAGCTTTAGCACGTCGATTGTTGATGTATCAGACGAATTGCTTGATTCAATTAACAAAGATCGTGAACATGTAACGGTGACCAAAATGAATATCTGGCATAACGAGAAGGAGCCTTATCGGATCAAACTCGTTTATATGATGGAAAAAATGATCAATGTACTTGATGACAGTAAGAACGGCACAGCTGAGCGTTACACTTCTCCTGAGGAGTTCATTGCTGATTTAGGCGTTATTGACCGCAGCTTGCGTCATCATTATGCTGATTATGTAGCCGATACGTATATTAATAAACTAATCCGCCAAGTAGAATTGTTCGGATTCCATACAGCTGCGCTGGATATTCGCCAACATAGCCAAGAGCATGAGAATGCAATGAAAGAAATTTTGGCTAACGTTGAATTGACTCCTGATTACTCTGCTTTGACGGAAGAAGAGAAGATTGAGCTTCTTGCGAAGTTACTTACTGAGCCAAGACCTATTACTTCTAATTATCATGTTTATAGCGAAAGCACGAAGGAATGTCTGGATGTATTCCGTACGGTTTACAGAGCACAACAGGAGTACGGCAAGCACTGTATCACTAGCTATCTGATCAGTATGGCAGAGGGCGCTAGTGATATCCTTGAGGTCATCGTATTTGCTAAAGAGGTTGGATTATTCCGCCAAAATAGTGATGGTACGGTTGAGTGCACATTGCAATCTGTTCCATTGTTCGAAACCATTGAGGATTTGAACGCTGCTCCAGAGATTATGCGAACATTGTTTAACTTACCTATTTATCGTCAAAGTATTGCGTCTCGTAATGATCTTCAGGAAATTATGCTGGGCTACTCCGACAGTAATAAAGATGGCGGAGCCGTTACAGCAAACTGGGAGCTGCGGGTAGCATTAAAAGAACTGACTGCGGTGGGAGAAGAATTCGATATTAAACTGAAGTTTTTCCATGGTCGTGGTGGTTCTCTGGGCCGCGGGGGAATGCCGCTTAACCGCAGTATTCTTGCACAGCCTGCTTCTACTATTGGCGGGGGAATTAAGATTACAGAGCAAGGTGAGGTTATCTCATCACGCTACTCTCTACAGGGTATCGCCTATCGTAGCTTAGAGCAGGCAACATCAGCTTTAATTACAGCTGCCATTAATGCTCGCTATCCTGAAAGTGATGCGCTTGATGAGGAACATTGGGATAATATTGTTCGTGAAATGTCAGAAGTTTCACGTAATAAATATCAAGATTTAATTTTCCGTGATCCTGATTTCTTATCCTACTTCAAAGAATCAACACCTCTTCCTGAGGTGGGGGAGCTGAATATTGGTTCTCGTCCTTCTAAGCGTAAGAATAGTGACCGTTTTGAAGACCTACGTGCGATTCCTTGGGTATTCTCATGGACACAAAGCCGATACTTGCTTCCAGCTTGGTATGCAGCAGGTACAGGGCTTCAAAGCTTCTATGATAATAAGGAAGAGAATTTGAAGACCATGCAAGATATGTACGAAAACTTCTCGTTCTTCACTTCTCTGGTGGATTCGCTACAGATGGCAATCGCCAAGGCAGATATGGTTATTGCTAAAGAATATGCAAACATGTCTAAGAATGATGAAGCGCGCGACCGTATTTTTGGACTGATTGCGGAAGAATTTAAATTAACGTCCGAGCTTATCCTTAAGATTACAGGTCAGAAGGAAATTTTGGATAACGTGCCTGTTATTCAGGAATCTATCCGTCTACGTAATCCATATGTTGACCCACTAAGTTATTTGCAAGTGCAATTGCTTAGCGAGTTACGTGGTCTTCGTGATAAGGATGAAGATAACGCAGAGCTTCTACGAGAGGTACTTCTTACCATTAACGGAATTGCTGCAGGTCTTCGGAATACGGGCTGATACACATTACAACGACATGTCCTCATAGAACAGCTGTTAACCGAAATAGGAAAGTCAGGAGCCTTGAAAGAGGCTTTTGGCTTTCCTATTGTGCTGTAGGGGGCATGTCTTGCTTTTTAGAGAAAGTTGAATTACGCTTTATAAGGACTAGTAGGGTAGGTAGCCCATCAGCAAGTCTGGGGGAATCATGGTGGATAATATAGAAAATAGATTGACCAAGCTTGCTCTAAGAGGCGATCAGAGTGCTTTTGCCGAAATTGTTGAGCTGTATAAGGACAAAATTTATCATTTAGGATATAGGATGCTGAACAACCGTCATGAGGCGGAGGATATCGTTCAGGAGACTTTTTTACGTGTGTACAAAAATTTAGACCGGTATGATCAGAATCAGAAATTCTCCACATGGATTTATCGAATTGCAACGAACTTATGCATTGACCGGTTGAGGAAAAGAAAACCTACATATTCATTAGATGCGGATATGAATGATCAGGAAGGAATGGATGGCTACTCACTTATTCCGAGCGACAATCGTACACCTGAAAGTGAATTACTAATTTCCGAAACCCAAGAGATCATTTATCAGGCTATCGATAGTCTTCCGGCAAAATATAAATCAGTGATGATTCTAAGGTATCTCCAGGACCTATCCCTTCAGGAAATTAGTGATGTACTGGGTATGCCAGTGACGACAATTAAGACGAGAGTACATCGTGGGCGGGAATTTCTACGTAAAAAACTGGAGCCCAAGTTATAGTTTTCAAGCTTTTTAATGAAACATATCGAAGCCCCGTACGTATTAACAAATAAAACGAGTGATATGTCCTAGACTTGGGACTGAAATACAATTACTTTTAGGAAAGGATTGGCTCATATGGAATGCAAACTGGCCGTTTCTTTAATGCATGATTATTTAGATGACGACTTGTCCAAAGAGCAACAGATTGAGCTGAAGGCTCATTTGTTGACTTGTCTTGACTGTCGGATGCAGTTTAAAGAACTGGAACGGACGGATATGCTAATGTTCTCTCTCACCCATCATGCCTCGGCAGCGCCTTTTGAGTTAACCCACCGGATTATGAGCGCTATTCCACAGCAAAAAAAACAACAGCTTTGGGTCAAATGGGTCAAAAGACACCCAGCTATTACAGCAGCAGCTATTTTCTTAATGGTGATGCTGTTTAGTACAGTTAGCTTCTGGGATCAAGATGGACAATTAGTTGTTAAGGGCAACGATCTGGAACAAGTGATCATTGAAGGAGATACTGTGATTGTACCTGCAGGTAGAAGTATATCTGGCAATTTGACGGTCGAGAATGGAAAGACTCAGATATATGGAGATGTAAAAGGGAATTTGACGGTCATTGACGGATCGCTCTATCAGGCTTCAACTGCTCACATTTCGGGACAGGTGAAAAGCATTGATCAAGCAGTAGACTGGATCTGGTATAAGATTTCAAACATATTCTCGGACGTCGCCTATCGATAGAATACAATGTTAAAACCCTTATAAAAGGCGCCATTTGCTTGGAAAGCAGGCGCCTTTTTGTTGGCTTTTTTCCTAAAAAAATACAGTGATAAGCCTGCGCGGCTTGCAACCTGAGGTTGATCGTTATAACCTATGTAATATAGGGAAAATTAACTTATATAGAGAGAACGTAAAATGTTCTACATTCCAATTATAAAAACATTCATTTTTGCTGGATAGGGAATTTTAAATGTTTACATTTATTGAACATTTTAGAGGGGTACGGGGGCCAACATATGAGTTATTTTACGGACATGACGTGGAAAGAGTCCATTAAAGACATAATTGATGTTGCTATTGTTACATATATTATTTACCAGGTTATCCTGCTGGTGCGAGGAACCCGTGCTGTTCAGCTGTTAAAAGGTATTCTAGTCCTAGTTATTGTATGGGCACTCAGCACCTGGTTTGATTTGTATACACTCAAATGGTTGATGAACCAAATGTTCACCTTCGGTGTATTGGCGGTATTCATTATCTTCCAGCCTGAACTTCGGCGCGCACTGGAGCAGCTCGGTAGAGGGAAGTTTTTTGGACGATCCTCTGTTGAGGATGAAGAACTAAATAAGTTAATAGGCGAAGTGATTAAATCTGTTAATTATTTAGCTCGTCGAAAAATAGGAGCATTAATTGTTTTTGAAAGAGATACGGGGCTTAATGAATATACGGAGTCGGGTATCCCGATGCAGTCCGTTATTAGCTCACAACTACTCATTAACATTTTTATTCCGAATACACCTCTTCATGATGGTGCAGTTATTGTTCAGAACCAACGGATCTCGCAGCAGCCTGTTATTTGCCTTTATCGGAGAATCCTTTTATAAGTAAAGAGCTAGGCACACGCCACCGGGCTGCGATCGGTATCAGTGAAGTAGGCGATGCAATCTCGATTGTGGTATCTGAAGAAACGGGGCAAATTTCTCTAGCGATCAATGGACAAGTCGTGCGCGATATTAAAGAAGAGTCTCTAATTTCTAAATTATATGAGGAGCTGCGTCCCAATTCATCACTGAAAGAAAAACGTCCTGCGTTCTGGAAACGGAAGGGGAACGACAAAAAATGAACAAGTGGCTCAACAATAATAACTTTGTAAGGATCTTGGCACTCGCGTGAGTATTATACTCTGGGCCATGGTTCATTTGGATGATGTCACACCAACACCGTCAACAAGAATAGAGACTAAGATCATTGATAATATAAAAGTACAGCCTTTTGGCTTAAATGAGAAAAAGTACGTTCTTATCGGTATGGAGCCGCAAGAAGTCAGGTTAGAAGTGAAAGGGAAGCGTACCGATATCACATCATTATTCTCAGATGAATATAAAGTAAGAATTGATCTAAGTAAGGCGACCACAGAAACCAAGACGGTACCTTTAAAATTTGAGCTTCCATCTGGAGTCTCGGTCGTATCTGCGGTTCCTTCTGAAATTACGGTATATATTGAGAAACGTAATTCAGCAAATTTCCCAGTAACGATTGTTACGAAAGGGACAGCAGCAGAAGGGTATCAGGCAGGCAAGGTGGCTATGGATCCGGCGACAGTAAAGGTTACGCTGCCGGAAAGTGAACTGAGTGACGTGGATAAGGTGCAGGGAATTGTTGCCATCGATGGCCAAAGCAGCTCCATCAAGGGGAAACGGGTGAAGCTAGTGGCTTATGATAAGAGGGGCCGAGAGTTGAAGGATGCTGTTCTTGATCCATCTTCGGTTACGGTAGATGTACCCATTACACCTCCTTATAAAGCTGTACCAATAGAACTGCAATATACGGGGAATTTACCTGAAGGCCTAGTGATCTCTAAAGCAACACTTAGTTCAACTGAGGTGAAGCTGTACGGATCGCAGGAAGATCTCGCAGGTGTAAAGTCCTATACGGATGTTGAGGTGGATCTTACACAGATTAAAGAGCCCGGAACAATGGTTCTTCCTGTGGACTTGACGTTACCTTCTGGTTTTGAGAAAATCGAGCCTAGTTCGTTGCAAGTTGAGATCACCACGGTTTCAAACTCACAGCGAGTGATTGATGATATACCGATTACGATTAAAGGTGAGAGTAGTAAATTGAAGGCTACGATCACCAGTCCTTCTAGTCAAAAGATGTCACTCACATTAAATGGCGCTCCAGGGCTACTGAATAGCCTAACGAAGGATAATGTTCAATTGATCGCAAGTGTGAGTAATTTGAATCCAGGCACACATGAAGTTACACTTCAAGTCGTGCTTCCTAGGTACATATCCCGTGTGGATCAAGGGAAGCCGCTCACAGCAACCATTGAAATTAAAGGCAATACAACTGCAAACAATGCTGGGTCAGGAACAAGTTCAGATGGCAAGGATAAAGACAAGGATAAAGATAATACAGGTAGTACAGGTAGTACAGGTAGTGCAGGTAATGCAGGTAATGCAGGTAATACAGTTACAGATCCCAACAAAGATAAAGATGTTAGTGTTCCTGATCAACCGGTCGATGGGAATGTTGATAAGGGATCATCGACTTCACCCGATGGAGACGATACAGGAGATACTACATCACCGTAAACTAGAAGATAATAGAGGGTTACTCAAAAAGGAGATCAATTATGGGGAAATATTTTGGTACTGATGGAGTTCGGGGGATAGCAAATAAGGAATTGACGGCAGAGCTTGCATACAGTATCGGACGCTGCGGTGGTTATGTGTTAACGAGTGAAGTAGAGAAACCGACCATTGTCATTGGAATGGATACTCGTGTTTCGGGTGTTATGCTTGAGTCAGCATTGGTAGCGGGTCTATTATCTATTGGTGCACACGTGATTCGGATCGGTGTCGTTTCGACGCCGGCTGTTGCATATATAACAAGATTGCTTAAAGCAGATGCTGGAGTTATGATTTCGGCTTCTCATAATCCAGTTGAGGATAACGGCATCAAATTCTTTGCTGGAGATGGCTTCAAACTTTCGGATGAGACAGAACTGAAAATTGAAGAACTTATGGATGCAGAAGAAGATACGCTTCCACGCCCAGTAGGTAAAGATCTTGGTAATGTAATCATAGATAATCAATCTAAATATAAATATCTCGAATATTTAAAAACAACGATTTCTCACCGATTCGAAGGTTTGAAAATCGTACTAGATTGTGCGAATGGAGCGGCGTACGAACTGGCTCCTAAGCTTTTTGAAGAACTAGGTGCTGAGGTTATATCCATCGGCTGTGAGCCTGATGGTTTGAATATTAATGATCACTGTGGATCAACACATCCAGAGAAGCTTAAAGAAGAAGTGCTGCGTGTTAAAGCTGACTTAGGCCTTGCTTTTGACGGAGATGCAGACCGCCTGATTGCCATTGATAACGAGGGTGCAGAGGTAGATGGGGATTTCATTCTCCTCATTTGTGCTGAATATATGAATCGTAGTGGTAAGCTTAATGGGAATACGGTTGTATCGACCGTGATGAGTAACATTGGATTCTACAAAGCTGCTGAGAAATTGTCTCTTAAAACTGCTAAGACAGCGGTAGGTGACCGTTATGTTATGGAAGAAATGCGTAAGGGTGGCTATAACCTAGGTGGTGAACAGTCCGGACACGTCATTTTCCTCGACCATAATACGACAGGTGATGGCATTCTAACAGCTATCCAGCTAGTAGATACCATTCAAGCTTCAGGTAAGAAACTTAGTGAACTTAAAGATATGATGCGCAAATATCCTCAGGTATTGGTCAATGTGCGTGTCGCAGATAAGAGTAACTATGAAGGCAATGTGTCTATTGAGCAGGCGATTGTGGATGTGGAGCAGAAGCTTGGCGACAATGGCCGCGTGCTGGTTCGTCCTTCTGGAACAGAATCTCTGATTCGTGTGATGGCAGAAGGTCCAGATAAAGAAGAGCTGGATTTGTATGTATCGCAAATTGTAGAAGTCGTGAAGCGGGAATTGGTGTAAGTCGCAAGGTTTATTTTTAACCAATAAAGCGGACCTCGATACCCGGGCCGGTGAGACTAAAGATACGGTCTCATCGGCTTTTTTTGTACATAGGATGTCTTATGGATGGATATCATGGGGATTGTTGTCGATTGCCAAATGAGGCACAGATGAATATAATAAGTAAATGTCATTCTGAAATAGAGAGCGAGGGTTGTAAGGTAAGCATTACAAGCGCCAGAGCTTGAGCTAGCGCGGGACGGGTACAGCGTGTTTGTATCCACGGCAGCCAAGCTGACGAGGTGAAGGTGTTCGAAACATTCGGCGGGGACCTTCCGGTGATACACAGCCGTAAACCAAGACGGAAAATGAATGGGCGACTGTTCACACAACGATTTTGGTAGGTGTAAGCGAAATTATATATTTTCATGAGTGTACGGGTTATACCTTTCGTATTGTAGCATCGTACAGATTGTACATTCGTGAATGCACCTTGTATAACTGAATACATTGTTGTTTGCCGTACAATCTGGCTTTGCTGCACGGATTTCCCGTACGCTTCTTACCCTATTCTAATGAGAAGTGAACGGAGGAAATTTAAAATGTGTGGAATTGTTGGATATATAGGTACTAAGAATACGCAAGAGGTATTGATCGAGGGTTTGAAGAAACTGGAGTATCGTGGGTATGATTCTGCGGGTATTGCCATTTTCACCAATCAGGGACTCCAAGTGACGAAGGCTAAAGGAAGACTGGCTAATCTTGAATTGAAATTAGTTGATGCTCCACTTGTCGGAAGTGCTGGTATCGGTCATACACGCTGGGCTACGCACGGTAAACCTTCAGACGTGAACTCGCATCCCCATACGGATAATAGTCTTAAATTTTCGGTTGTTCATAACGGTATTGTCGAAAATTATTTGGACTTGAAGGATGAACTAACAAGTCAGGGACATGTATTTGTATCGGAAACAGATACAGAGGTCATCTCTCATCTGATTGCCCGCGAATACGATGGTGATATTGTGAAGGCTGTGCAACAGGCAATCAAGCACATGCGTGGTGCCTTTGCCCTTGGCGTATTAACGGAATACGAGCCCGATAAGCTGGTCGCTGTACGTCAAGCCAGCCCACTTATTATTGGTATTGGAGAAGGTGAAAACTTCATCGGCTCAGACATTCCGGCAATTCTGCAGCATACGCGTAATGTGTATATATTGAATGATGGTGAAATGGCTGTCCTGACGCAGGATGCCGTCGAACTGATGACCATCGAGGGGAATTTTATTTCTCGGGAAATGATTCATGTCGATTGGGATGCTGTAACAGCGGAAAAGGGCGGCTTCGAGCATTTCATGCTGAAAGAGATACATGAACAACCGAAGGCTTATCGCGACACCATGCGCGGACGGATTGACGAAGCGGGTAAACATGTCGTTTTGCCTGAATTAAAGCTCAGCTGCGAGCAAATTAAGAATATACGAAACATTCAAATTATTGCCTGTGGTACAGCGTACCATGCGGGTCTAGTAGGTCGTCATGCCATTGAACAGCTGGTTCGGATTCCAGTGGAAAATGATGTGGCTTCCGAATATCGTTATCGTTCGCCAATCGTTACACCAGAAACGCTAGTGATTGTTGTAAGTCAATCCGGTGAAACAGCAGATACACTTGCTGCACTACGTGAAGCACAGCGGAACGGCGCACATGTGCTCGCGATCACGAATGTGGTGGGCAGCTCCATTGCTCGTGATGCAGATGACGTAATCGTAACACTGGCTGGACCAGAGATTGCAGTAGCTTCTACTAAGGCTTACACTTCGCAGTTAATCGCATTCTATCTGTTTGCTCTATATCTAGCGGAAGTTCGTGGTTCGCAGACACCTGAGGTTATTTCTCAAGTGATCGCGGCTATGCAGGCGCTGCCTGAACAACTGGAGAGCATGCTCGCTAAACCAGAAGCGATCAAGGCCTATGCAGAACAAATTTCTAAGCATGAGCACTTATTCTTTATTGGTCGTGGACTGGATTATGCAGTCGTTCAAGAGGGTTCTCTGAAGCTCAAGGAAATCTCCTATATCCATTCCGAGGCGTATGCAGCGGGTGAACTTAAGCACGGCACACTAGCTTTAATAGAGGATGGTATTCCTGTGATTGCACTTGCAACGCAGGACGCTGTACTAGAGAAGACCGTGAGCAATATCAAGGAAGTTGGCGCGCGCGGTGCAGATATCATGGCCATTACGCATGAAGAGCATGTTACGGGATTACTGAAATCGGTAAATCAAGTGTTTGCTATTCCGAAGACGTTGCCGCTGCTGACTCCAGCATTGTCGGTCGTTCCGCTACAATTACTGTCTTACTATGCTTCGCTAGCAAGAGGAAATGACGTGGATAAGCCACGGAATTTGGCGAAGAGTGTGACGGTGGAGTAGGGGGAATGAGAGCCGAGAAAGAACAAGTGTCCCATTATAAAAAGTCATAAACCAGTAAAAGATGTCATGAACCGGATTGCAAGATGAATGATTCTCAGCATCTAGAAGGGAGCCCGAGGGGTTAATTCGTGGCTCCTTTTTAAAATGCTAAGAACAATATACATACTTTTTGATTGATAGTGAAAATGTTAAATAACATTGGCTATTAAAATAATAATTATTATAGGTACCTTTAATTACTGGATAATAACAGAAGAATGATCCTGGTAACCTATTTTTGGATTAAATTATCTACTAGATGAATAATCAACATCAATGGAGTTATTTTTAGTTAGTTAGTGGGAAATATTCATACAACAAGACTAAAATTTAGAGTCATAAGGTGTTGTAGATATAACTATAAAGACAATGAACCAGTTCTAAAAAGAGAATGCCCCTGTATTCTAAGATACAGGGGCATTCTCTTTTTTGGTATTACTAGATGATGCAGTACCTAATATTAATAGTAATTGTTTGCAACTGTTAATTGTCCGGTACCCAGGACACCCGTGCTACTAACTGCAAAGCCTATACTATACGTGAATACAGCTCCACTTATTTTTTGCTGAGTCGACGGCGATACAGCGTTCTTTGTCATTGTAAGCGTATATTGATCATTAACTGCATTTAATGCTTCGACAAATGGTATTTTTACACCGCAGACCTTGCTACCATATTGATATGCTTGTGGACCTACTCTAGTAACCACGGTTGATGTTGGAGTCCAGTTCACCGCAACGTTTAACAATGTACCAAATGTAAGTGTTGGATTAGAAATGGTTAATCCACCCTTTTTACTAGTCGTTATATTTCCCCAGTTTGCTAATGTAATTTCATCTAAATTTGCAGAACCTGAGGGAGAAGTAAGCACTTCGGTTCCTGTAACATTGAATACATAGAAAGGATTAACGTTAGATTGAAGTACATTGTTATAGTAATATTTATGACTAGTCACCTGCATACCAAATGAATCCGTTTGCGGACTAGTTTTGTTATAACTATATACATTTGAGAATGCTTTTAAACCAATTTCATATCTATATACGTTACCTGGTCCGTCAGAATATGTGAACGTTTTGGTATCGCTATCTGTAGCAGGTGGATTTGTTGCTAATACGGAAGGTCTATTTGGATCTGTGTTACTAGTAGAATTATCCGTCATAACCGGAGTAAACAGCTTTAACCACCAATGTTCATCCGAAATGTCTTTGTTATCGTTCAGAACATTAACATTCAGATCTTTTAAAATAGGTAAAGAACTGGTTGGAATTTCGAACATGGACAATTCTCGAGTACCCTTTTTCAATAAGAAAAATTGAATAACATCTGCATGATCTAACTCTGGACTAAATAGAAGCTTGTTTGTTGGAATATCTTTAATGATAGATAAATTAGGTATATCGAAATTTGAAGTTTGATCAGAACTATCACCTACTACAGTATTATCTGAAGATTCTGATTTGTATAACTTGGAAGAAATGTTTACGGAGTATGTATCATCATTGTAAGACACGGCTCCTGCTAGATTTAACTCATCATTCTGTAACGTGACGTTACTAAGATTAAAAGAAGCTTCTTGAACATGATCAAGCATTTGTGAACCGTCTGAACTTAAATTTAAATTTACCTTCCCTAAAAATTCTGTCTCCACATCTGAAGCTGCTTCCGCGCTAGCATAAGGAATACCGCATAGAATCAGAAGCGCACAGAGCATACTACTTACAAAATTCCTCACTTTTACTTTTGACATAGATTATACCTCCAATATAATATGATAGAAACACAGTTAAATATTATAATCGATGTTATATATTGTCAATAGTTATATGAATAATAAATAAATATATAAATAATGGGGATATTTTGCGAGAAGGAGTCGGATTTTTGGAAAAAGGGCTGCGCGGTAGTATTCAAAAATGTATTGAATTTAGAGATATTTTTATCTTGAGGTTGCATCCAATAAACTCTATGGTGTATACATATTCTATAGTTTAGCACGTGCTAGATTACACCCATTATGTTATATGTAGCGAAGCAAAGGTTATAGCGAAAAGGAGGTGTGAATATGATAAAAAATACAAAATATTATAAAAAAGCACTATTTATTGCATTAAGTTTTCTTCTTATCGGTTCAGTCTTATTTAATGTTTATCAGTATAAAACAATACATAATGAAAGAAACAACTATGACAATCTGTCCCAAATTTATATGTCGAATCACGAATTAACTTTTTCAAATGTATTTGCATTAATGGGAGATTCAGAAGCAATGGTATACATTAAAACTCCAGAGCATGTAAGTAAAATCATAGAAGGGATATATGAATCAAATTTTTATTATTTGGCTTCTTCAAATTTTATAACGAGTAATAAAGTACAGAACAAAAGCATATCCACAGTAAATACTAGAAATTTAATTGAAAATGGCTATTTAGATAAGTTGAAATCTTATCGTACCTATCTTAGTGACAAACAAGATATCCCTTACGAGGATATTAACGAAATCTCGCTGGTTATGAAGGATTTGCAGACCATATCAAGCTGGCTTAAGAAAAAATATGATCATCATGATTATCAATTTTATAATGATCAAGATTTTTATCAAGAAGTCTATAAAGAACTTCAAAGCAATATTAAACAATATTATTTTAATGGTTTTAGTAAATAACCAGATGCGATGAAAATCGCATCTTTTTTAATTCCTGATGCTGCGCAACAACAATGGATTCTTTAGAGGTTGGATGCTTGGAGCATAGACACAACGAGAAAACAATTCAGGTTGAATTATGCTTGGTGAACTTTTTAATCGTGATCGTCAGACCAGATATACAGATGTAATCTTCATCAGAATTTTATGAAAAACCAAACATTTGAACAATATCGTTCGATTTTCTTTTAGTTTTAAATGAAATCCGAACGATCAACGTTTACACATCATAAAAGTTCGTATATAATAAAACATGTGTTTAAAAAAATACGTTACATTAATTCGTATATTCTTAGAACTATGGCCTAAGAGTCTCTACTAGGAGCCTAAAAATCCTAACTACGAATGGGTGAGATTAGTCTACCCATTTATAGTTAGGATTTTATTTGTGCCTATGCGAACATGACCATTAAAATTTTTCTTCAAGGAGTGTATATCGTGGAAAAAGTATTTGATTATGAAGATATCCAGTTGATTCCGAATAAATGTGTGGTTAACAGCCGCTCTGAATGTGATACCACTGTGACATTAGGAGGTCGTCAATTTAAACTTCCTGTTGTGCCAGCCAATATGCAAACCATTATTGATGAAAAGATAGCCCTGTATCTTGCTGAAAATAATTATTTTTATATTATGCATCGGTTTGAGCCAGAAAAGCGGTTGTCCTTTGTAAGGGATATGCAGGCAAAAGGTTTCTACGCTTCCATTAGTGTTGGCGTAAAAGAAGAAGAATATCAGTTCATTGAAGAGCTTGTAAAGGAAGGGCTTATCCCTGAATTCATAACAATCGACATTGCACATGGTCATTCAAATGCTGTCATTAATATGATTCAGCATATTAAAAAACACCTACCTGAGAGCTTTGTCATTGCTGGTAACGTGGGTACACCTGAAGGTGTACGAGAACTTGAGAATGCCGGTGCGGATGCGACAAAGGTTGGGATTGGACCCGGTAAAGTATGTATTACCAAAATTAAAACAGGATTCGGAACTGGAGGCTGGCAGTTGGCAGCACTTCGTGGGTGTGCAAAGGCAGCTAGTAAACCGATTATTGCGGATGGTGGGATACGTACACACGGTGATATAGCCAAATCAATCCGTTTCGGTGCATCGATGGTCATGATTGGCTCCCTTTTTGCTGGACATGAAGAATCACCAGGCGTATCTATTGAAAAAGATGGGAAGCTTGTTAAAGAATATTTCGGCTCTGCTTCTGAATATCAAAAAGGTGAAAAGAAGAACGTTGAAGGTAAGAAAATGTACGTTGAATTTAAAGGTTCTTTGCAGGATACATTAACTGAAATGGAGCAAGACCTTCAATCTTCTATTTCATATGCGGGTGGAACCACTTTAGAATCCATTCGTCGCGTTGATTACGTTATTGTCAAAAACTCTATTTTTAATGGCGATAAAGTATATTAATCCTTCAAAAACATATACTGGTTTTTAAAATTCCGCTCGATATAGTAAAATGAAGTGGAGTTACAAAATAGGAGGAATATACAATGCCAACACCACACAATACAGCACAAAATGGAGAAATTGCAAAAACGGTATTAATGCCAGGAGATCCTCTACGCGCGAAATATATCGCAGAAACTTATTTGGAGAACCCAACTCAATTTAATACAGTACGTAATATGTTTGGATACACTGGAACTTATAAAGGTACTCAAGTCTCTGTAATGGGTTCAGGAATGGGCATGCCAAGTATCGGTATCTATTCTTACGAGCTATATAACAGCTATGGTGTGGAAAACATCATTCGTATTGGTAGTTCAGGTGCATACACAGATAAATTGAATTTATTTGATTTGGTGCTTGCAGATAGCGCATGGAGTGAGTCAACATATGCCTATGTACAAAGTGGAGTAGAAGGAAACACTCAACTACCTAGTAGCTTATTGAATGAGAAAATTGAAGCGGCTGCTAAGAAAATCAATCAACCCCTTCTGACTGCAAAAATTCATTCAAGTGATGTCTTCTACCACGAGAGCAATGTACCTGACCACAATCATTTTTATAATGAAGAAGGTTGCGTTTGCGTAGAAATGGAAAGCTATGCTTTGTTCCACAACGCTAAAGTGTTGGGTAAACACGCTGCATGTATACTTACTATTTCAGATTCTCTTGTAACGCATGCGGAGACAACTGCTGAAGAAAGACAAACATCGTTCAACAGCATGATGGAAGTTGCGTTAGAAGCAGCTATTTCTCTGTAAAACGAATAAGTCATTAGAAAACCTCTTAGGATATGATGTCCTTAAGAGGTTTTTTTGCATGGAAATAAATGAATTGGTAACAAAATATTAATACCAGGTACTAATACTAAGTGCTATAATAAAAGCAAAAAAACAATGAGGTGGAATGATATGCTTAAATCTAAAGCCCGTATCACAGCGATCGGTACGTATGTACCTGAGAATAAATTATTAAATGAAGACTTAGAGAAAATGGTAGATACGAACGATGAATGGATTGTTCAACGGACTGGCATCAAGGAACGGAGAATAGCTGGGGAGGAAGAATATGCTTCGGATTTAGCCATTCATGCGATAGAGAATTTGATTGAACAGTACGATAAGGATTTAAATGATGTTGATTGTATTATCGTAGCGACAACAACGGCAGACTATGCTTTTCCTAGTGTGGCTTGCCGGATTCAGAGTCATTTCAACATTCCTTGCACTGGAGCTTTTGACTTAAATGCCACCTGCGCAGGATTCACATACGCTCTACATTTAGCGAACAGTCTGATTACATCTGAGGCACATCGCAAAATACTAGTTGTCGCTGCGGAGACTTTATCGAAAGTCACGGACTATACAGATCGCACAACATGCATACTATTTGGTGATGGAGCAGGTGCTATGTTAGTCGAATATGATCCGGATCATCCTAGCTTCCAAGCAACTCATTTAGGAACGAATGGTGATGGTGGTATTCATGTGTATCGAACAACCTTCGCAACTTCAATGGATGGAAAGCCTTTAAACGAAAGTGGGAAATTGGTTCAGAACGGAAGGGAAGTATATAAATGGGCGGTCCGTACGTTACCCGTGGGAATAGAAGAATTATTACGCAAGGCATCACTAGTCAAGGAGGATATTAATTGGTTTGTACCTCATAGCGCCAATTTAAGAATGGTCGAATCCATATGTGAAAAATCTGAAATTTCCATAGAGAAAACGCTGACGAGTATGCAGTATTTTGGAAATACATCCGCGGCTTCCATTCCATTAGCTCTGGGTTTAGGAATTGATGAGGGAAAAGTCCAATATGGAGATACTTTATTGCTCTATGGATTTGGGGGAGGACTTACGCATTTAGGACTTGTTGTCACATGGAATATATAATAGAGACTGAAGATCCAGTGGCCTTGCTGCGGATCTTTAGTCTTTTTTCTCTACCATTTCCCACCTAAGGACATATGTCCTTCCCAAAACACCTATATCTATCATTTAATAAATATAGAAAATATAATTTGGGGAGAGAACACATGAAAGGGATCATATTTGCGCTTTTGGGTGGAGCATTTATTACCTTACAAGGCGTAGCTAATGCGCGCATTAGTCAAGATATTGGTACTTGGCAAGCGGCGACAATTACGCAGCTAACTGGCTTTATTGTGGCCTTTATTATCCTCATGTTCGTCAAAGAACGTGGAGAATGGAAGAAGTTTAAGCAAGTGAACCCGCTATATATGTTAGGGGGAGCTTTTGCGGCGATTATTATTTTCAGTAATGTGACGGCTATTCAGCATATTGGTGTTACCCTTTCCATTTCTGCTATCATGATTGCACAGCTAAGCATAACCTTTATCATTGATATTAATGGTTGGTTTGGTCTGGATAGAAAGAAGATGAGGGCACCACAATTTATCGGCATCGGGTTGATGATTGCGGGTGTGGTCATACTAGGATTTTAATAGGATAAACATTTCAGTGGGTTAAGGGTTGGAGGTGTGGACGGACATGATTGAAGTTAAGGATCGTGAGCTACTAGAATCATATCTGATCGATTATCATATAGAGTCGATATTCAATGAACCGTTATTGCCACTCTTGAAGTTGTATAGCTGTAATCAAGGTGAAATCATCTGTTCTCAAGGCGAACCTTCCGATATGCTGTACGTGCTTGTTAAAGGGAAGACTAAAATTTATACCACCTCGGTGGAAGGAAGGACGCTTATTCTATCCTTCAAGACGCCGCTAGAGCTTATTGGAGATATTGAATATGTACATGGAACGGATATTATCAATACGGTTGAAGCGGTATCGCCAGTCTATATGATTGGTGTTCACCATCGTTGGTTGCGAAAATATGGAAGTGAGCATGCGCCGCTACTTCAATTTTTGCTTAAAATCATTACACAGAAGTTTTACATTAAATCCAATGCGCTGAGTTTCAATTTAATGTATCCCGTGGAGGTTCGATTAGCGAGCTATCTCTTATCTGTCTCATTTGATGAATCGGATGCACAGTTTAAAGGTCAGCTAAGAACAACCGATCTAAAAGACGTGGCGAATCTGATTGGAACCAGCTACAGACATCAGAATCGGATCATTGGGCGGTTCTGTGCAGACGGTCTAATAGAACGTAATAAAGGGTGCATTGTCGTGAAGAATAGAGAAGGATTACGCGCAATGGCAAGTAGGAATATTTATGAAATAGGAGATCAAAGCTTATGATGCTAGGACTTATCATGGCGATTATCGCAGGTTCGCTAGTGGGTATTCAAAATATTTTCAACAGTAAAGTGAGTGAGCGTGCAGGCTCTTGGCCAACAACGACGTTAGTACTAGCCATGGGATTCTTAGCTTCATTGACGATGGGCTTGATCTTTGAAGGGAAAGAACTATTTAATCTGGAGAACATGAAGCTCTGGTATTGGTTTAGTGGATTGATTGGTGTGGGCGTAGTCACCTGTATGGTGCGGGGAATTCGATTACTTGGTCCTACGTATTCCATCATGATTGTGATGACTGCCCAGCTCGCATTCGCTCTATTATGGGATTCTCTAGGGTGGCTAGGTTTAGATAAAGTACCTTTTACATCGAAGCAGCTCATTGGCGTGCTGGTCATTGTCGGTGGTATCATTGTATTTAAGATAGGCGGTAGACCTGAGAAGCAGAAGGCGTCCGTTAAAGTTTAAACTAAATTACAGAAGCAGATGATGGGGCGATGACGGTGAAAACATATAAGACATTATTATTTGATGTGGATGATACACTACTCGATTTTGGAGCAGCTGAGAAATTAGCCTTAAGACTACTATTTGAACAGCAAAAAATCCCCTTAACCGATGAAGTTGAGGCTAATTATAAAAGAATTAATCAGGGGCTGTGGAAGTCTTTTGAGGAAGGTAATATAGGGCGAGAAGAGGTCGTAAATACTCGCTATTCTCTTCTATTTAAAGAGTATGGTCAAGAGGTGGATGGTGTGCTATTGGAAAAGAGCTACCGAGGGTTCTTGGAAGAGGGGCATGATCTGATTGAGGGTGCTCTTGAATTGATAACTGACCTGCAAGATAAGTATGACGTATATATTGTTACTAATGGTGTTTCGAAGACTCAAGATAGACGCTTACGTGATTCAGGATTACATCCGCTTGTGAAGGATATTTTTGTCTCCGAGGCAACAGGTTATCAAAAGCCGATGAAGGAGTATTTTGACTATGTCTTTGCTCGAATTCCTAATTTTGCAGTGGATCAAGCCTTGATCATTGGAGATTCATTAAGCGCAGATATTAAAGGCGGACAGCTAGCAGGTTTAGATACGTGTTGGTTTAACCCGGGAATGAAGCTTAACGATTCAGGAATTGTTCCGACTTATGAAATTCAAAAGCTGGATGAGCTGTATCGTATTCTAGATGCAAACTAGTTCTTCGTAACCAAAGTATATGGGGCAATACCAACAATGTACTGGACAAGCATAACTAAAATAATCAGGTAGCACACACCCTTTTTCAGCTTAATGAGTTGGAAAAGGGTTTTTTCTATTCATTGTTGAATATCCATACTTGTAAGAAAAAGGAGGGCGATTAGCATTAAGAATCCAGCGATTGAAATGTATAATTATCATGTCTGGGCCAATGAATTAATCATTAATCGCATTAAAGAACTTCCTAGAGAAATCTATCATCAGGAAACGCTCAGTGGATATCCTACATTATCCAAGGTACTAGCTCACTTGTATTTCGTGGAATATGCATGGTTTGAAATTATCTCAGGGAAAAGTATGAATGAAACATTTGAAACTGCGAATCAAATGGGAGAACAGCTTGAGGCTAAGGATATTGAAGAGATGGAAATTCTCTTTAATGAATTATCTGCAAGAAGCAAACAACGTATTCATTTGGAAGAAGACATGGAGAGGATCATCATCGTGGATAATCCCTACGCGGGGATACTGAATACTACGCCTACGGAATCCGTTCTACATGTGGTCACCCACGGGTCTTATCATCGTGGAAATATAGCTACCATGCTACGACAACTGGGGCATACCTCAGTTATGCAGGATTATGGACTGTATTTATATTCAAAGTAATGTACAACAACAAATGAATTGCAAAAGAGCTTCCGAATGGGAGCTCTTTTTAGACATGGATATTACATTGTGGTGTCTTTATTTACGCTTCGTATTCTGGATGATTATGTCTTTTACATCCAAACAAATAGCATCCCGTATACATAGATGTATTAAACACCATTACGGGGATATACCCTGAGGACATTCGTTCTAGGATAAGCTCATATTCATTCCGCTCCAGAAGTAACTGATTAATATATTCTTCTTGATCTTGTTCTGTCCAATGTTCGTCATACTCGGCATCATGATCTGTCTCGATCTCTTCGTTCTTATCTTGAATAACATCATTTACAATTTCTTGAGCACGGGAAATATTGTTTGTCTGTAATAAAGAGTAGATAAACCGATTAACCCAATTAGGTTGTTTCCAGTAGCTTTGCCAACCCTTTTCAAACCACTGAATGGCTTGTTCAAAAGATCCTATTTCTACATATAATTCTGCAACTTCAATTTCACCAACAAATTCTTCATCTTTATCCGAAAATAAAGCTAGTTTACGCTGTGCTTCACCTAATTGACCAAGTTCAATCAGACATTTCACATGACTATACATCGATTGATCCGAGTCATTTGCGCCACGCAGGAAATATTGGGAAGCCTCTTCTAATTCTCTTAAATGATATTTGGCTACACCCAGGTTTTGGTATGCTCCAACCGAAGGATGGATGGCGATAGATTGAAGTAAGACATTTGATGCTTCTTGCCATCGCTGCTGTTTAAGATAGATTTCTCCCAAGAGACTATATGGAAAATAAGAGATAGGTTTAAGGTTAATCGCTTCTAAAATGAATGCTAATGCAGTTTCGTCATCGTCTTCCTCATAGCTGTATATCCAAGCGACATTCGTAAGGGACTGAACGTCTCTTGATTCTGCTACTGCCTTTTTGAAAAGCATGAACGATTCATCATATTTATTCGCCTCTAGTAATTCAATGGCTCTCAGGTTCGTGTTCAATAATGTTCTCCTTTTGTCATTTATTATAATTAAACTTAGCTTATCATAGGTTTGAAGGGAGGCGAACAGAAACAGATGAAGAAAAATTGGATACGATTTCTCGTGTTACTCGGATTAGCTATTGTAGTAGCGTATATTATAATGAAAATGGAAAATACAACACTAGAACAAACACCCAGTAAACAAACAATAGATTATGAGAATAGCGTTAATATGAAGACAAAGGAAACGGATCAGGGAATCGGTAACTCTGTCGAAAATACTGATTCAGAAGCAGTGAAATCAAGCGCGAGCTTCATGCTAAACGATCATGTGCAGTGGAGAGCCGATTATTATGCCCATGGCATGTTTCAACAGGATATGGTCTTGTATCAATCGGAAGATGGTGGGGATACATGGATCAAGATGGGAAACTCACAGGAGCAGGGCAGCACTCTTCCAGCGAGGGGGAATCATAGTGGTTTATTTTTCCTGAATCGTACAACGGGGTGGGTAACCACAAGCTCACCAGCAGAGGGAGATATCGGACTTTATATGACGCAGGATGGGGGGCAAACATGGACCCATCAAACGCCGCAGGTACCTATGAAATTCATGAGGGAGCAGTTTAATACATCATTACCATTCTTTACTTCATCAAAGTTTGGGATTGTGGTGGCTAATAACACAAGCAAGAATTTGCTGTGCTACATGACAGATAATGGCGGACTGGACTGGTATCCCATTGAACAACAATTAAGAGGAACATATGGCGATGTAAAGTGCGAGATTTATAACTCCAGCTCAAATGGTGTAAGTCAGTGGACATTTACATATAGTGATCAAACATGGACATCCGTGGATGGAAGGGCTTGGATTCAATAAAAACTACTGAGAACTGGAAAAGATAGAATAATAGCTTGAGTTCGTAAGAATCATTCATAACTACGATATCGGAGTCATATTGTGAAGTCATACTTAATAGATATCTTTAGACGGAACGAATAAGAGAAGGTGAAGGAGGGAGAGCTATTGCACCTGTCTCTGCGGCACTATATAAAGAGAACAACTACAGTCGGAATGATCTTTATCCTTATTATCCTAGCATTGATTGAAAATACGTATTTGCTTAACCCGAAATTGGAACAAGCAGTATCTACGAGTTCGGGGAATGGACATACAATAGAATCGCGTGCGGTTGTTTCCGTTGATCAGATGACTCACATCACATTTGCCGCCGCGGGTGACATTATGTTTCACAGTCCACAACTGATAAGTGGATATGATTCGAAGAGTGGTACGTATGATTTCAAAGCTGTCTTTCAAGAGGTACAGCCGATTATAAGCGCTGCGGATATCGCGATAGCCAATTTTGAGACGACTACAGCTGGAACTGCTAACGGTAAATACACAGGATATCCTCAGTTTAATTCACCGGATTCCGTTGTGGATGCGATTAAATATGCTGGGTTTGATGTGTTGTCTACGGCCAATAACCATAGTCTAGATATGGGAAGCAAGGGGCTTATCCGCACGGTAAAGACGATTCAGAAGCGTATGCTGGACAACGTGGGTACTTACATACAGAAACCTAGAAGCCGTGTTTTGTTAAAGGAAGTTAAAGGGGTTAAGATGGCGTTCTTGTCTTACACGGAAAGCACGAACGGGCTGGATAAGAAACTAACGCCTGCGGAGCGGGATTCTCTCATTAACATTTTGGATGAGGACAAGATCAAAGAAGATATTTGGTATGCTAAACAAAATAAAGCAGATCTCATTGTCGCCTTTATGCACTGGGGAGTTGAATATGACAATGAACCTTCAATCAATCAAAAAAGATTAGCAGCATCTTTTGCCAAAGGGGGCGTAGATATTATCCTTGGCAGTCATCCTCATGTGATTCAGAAGTCTGAGCAATTGAAACAGACAGGTTCAACGAGCTTTGTCATCTATTCGATGGGTAACTTTATATCCAATCAACGTTACGAAACAATGAGTAATGAAGCGACAGAGGGTGGCATTATTCTTGTTTTTGATATTCAAAAGAATCTTGAAACCAATCAAACGATGATTAAGCATGTTAGATATGTGCCTACATGGGTATATCGAAGCGAAAAAAAGAGTGATTCCAAATATACATATCGCATTATACCTGAAGGAACTACAGAATTTGCAAAGATTCTATCGAAGGGTAATCAGCAGAGGATGAAGCAATCCTATACAGCAACCGTTGCCAAGATGGATCAGCAATCCTTCACTGATGTAGCATTACAGAGTAGATATCCGAAGGGGAATGTTGCGTTACAATGGTAATATTTCTTATGTAGAGGCTTGCCATGTCTAGGAAAACATTTAATTTAAAAAAGGAGCAAGATCTTTATAAGATCTTGCTCCTTCTTTTGTTGATAGCATATTTAGTCCTAGCCTCTTTGTAGTATTTATGTGACAATTATCGATGGATTTTTCACTCGGATTAGAAAAACTTTGGTACAATATTCCTTGGAGTTTTGCTAGCTTAAGAATCAAATGATTGAATTAGGAGAGTTTTAATGATTAAGCAGAGATGGGCTATTCTAGCTGGAGTTGCTCTAGTGATATTTTTGCCCTTAATATTTATTATTCAAAGTATGATATTCCCTCAGCAAATGCCCGAAGCCATCCAAGGGCAATTAGATTTAAGTGATTGGAATTTGTCGGAGGATGGACCAGTCGCTTTAAATGGGGAATGGGAATTTTATAGGAATCAGCTCTTAAAGCCAAGTGATTTTGATACATCACGAGAGGATAGCACTCAAATTCCACGGTTAAGTGGGATCGTATCTCTGCCAGGGAAATGGAATGACTATATTTCAGAGGATGGGCGTTCGAAGGCTACAGGTTTTGCGACTTTTCGACTTGTGATTCAGTTGAAAGAAAAAGGAATGGTCTATGGTGTTCGGACGGATATTATTCGTTCAGCGAATCGGATATTCGTGAACGACGAAGAGGCGGGAGCGAGCGGTAGTCCAGGAACATCAGCAGCTAAGAGTAAGTCTAACAATATCCCCTATATTGGATTTGTTCACATCGAGGGATATCAAGCCGAAATTATCGTTCAAGTATCTAACCATATTTATTCTTCTGGAGGTGTGTTCTCTTCCATCTTGTTTGGAGATAAGCAGTCGATTATGAAGGGCAGAGATCTTGCTCTATTTATTGACTTCATGACCTTAACGGGATTCCTATTTCCGGCTGTTTATATTCTAATGGTTTATGGACTGCGTAAAAAAGATCCATCTCTTCTCTATCTGGGGCTGTTTTGTTTATGCGCCATGGTCTATGTGGTCACTCACGGTCAAAAGATGCTCGCTACGATATGGCCATCACTCGAGTACGAGTGGTTTATCCGACTACAGATGATTTCATCAGCGCTTCTTTATTTATTTCTAGTTCGCTATGTTGCAGTTGCCATACCACAATCGGTTCATAAGCTGGCCATTCGCATATGTGATTTTGCTTCCATTTCTGCTGTCGGTACTGCACTGTTGCTACCCGTTATCGTTTTCTCTAATTTGGAACCACTCATTTTTACATTCTCATTGGTTAGTGTGTCTTATATTGCATTTGTAATGATCTCCGGCATGAGGCGGCGCTCAGGGGATAAGGGACTTATGCTCGTTGGCGTACTAAGCATTCTGATCATTATTGTGTGTTATATTGTGGATTTAATGGGGATCGTCGAAAGTCTTACCCCCGTACCATTGGAGATGATGTTATTTGTAGTTACACAAGCTCTCTTACTTTCCCAACGCTTTGCCCGCACATTTGGTCAGATTGAGCAGCTCTCAGCTAGATTACTTACGCTGGATGGACTAAAGGATGAATTTATGGCGAATACGTCGCATGAACTTCGGACACCGCTACATGGTATTATCAATATTGCTCAGTCCCTTATGGAAGGTGCGGCGGGGGCGCTAAATAGTAAACAAAGCCATGATCTCTCCATGATTGTTTCAACAGGTAAGCGGCTGGCTGCACTCGTTAATGACATTTTGGATTTCAGTAAACTCAAACATGGAGATATTGTGCTTAAGCGGCAACCCGTTGACTTAATTGCCGTCACGCAATCTGTATTGGAAGTAACGCTACATATTGCAAGCCATAAAGAAGTTCGCTTCGAGCAGGTTTGGCCCGATAACTTGCCTTATCTGAATACGGATGAAGATAGGCTAAGACAAATCTTATATAATTTGCTTGGCAATGCAATTAAGTTTACGCATGAAGGACACATTCGTATTGAAGCTGTATTTGAACATGAGTGGGTTCGTATATCAATATCAGACACAGGGATTGGTATCGCTAATGATCGAATGGATGACATATTTAAATCCTTTGATCAGGGTGGATATTCAGCAGAACGGGAGTACAGTGGAACAGGGCTTGGACTAAGTATTTCAAAGAAACTAGTCGAGCTCAGTGGTGGACAAATATGGGCCGAATCCGTACTCGGACAGGGATCGACGTTCTATTTTACGCTTCCGGCTATTCATGGACAGGCCTTAGAGAGGGTGAAGCAACAGTTACATGATCATCGACTTGAAATGTATCATGGTTACGATGACGAGGAATCAAACCAGGTGCAGGAAGTGAACATGGAAGGCGCTTCTTCTACGGTGCTACTAGTTGATGATGATCCTGTGAATCTGCAGGTACTACGTAATCTTCTTTCGATCGAGAAATATAAGATCATTTCTGCAGACAACGGGGCCGAAGCGATGGAGCACTTAAGGACTGGACAGTCGATCGACCTCATTATTGCCGATTGGATGATGCCCGGCATGTCTGGTATAGAGCTTTGTCAGGCGGTACGCCATCGATTCTCTCTATTTGAATTACCTATCCTGATCTTAACGGCCCGAAGCTTGCCAGAGGATGTCCGTACGGGTATTCAAGCAGGTGCGAATGACTTTCTTCGCAAACCGGTGGATGCTGATGAACTGCGGGCCCGTGTACGTACATTGCTTGAAATGCGCAGGTCGGTGCGAAAGGCAATATCGTCCGAAATGGCATTTTTGCAAGCGCAAATCAAGCCTCACTTTTTGTATAATGCGTTAAATACGATCATAGCTATATTGCCATCTGATCCTGAGAAAACGACAAGGCTTCTGCTTGAATTAAGCCATTATTTGCGAGGCAGCTTTGACTTTCAGAATCGGGATCAACTGGCCACATTGCAAAAGGAACTTGCATTAATTCATTCCTATTTGTTCTTGGAAAAGGCTCGTTTTGAAGAAAGACTTCAGATTGTATATCAAGTGGATACCGATCAGAATGTTCTAATTCCACCGCTAACTATTCAACCCATTGTAGAGAATGCGGTAAGACATGGCATTATGAGTAAGGCCGCAGGTGGCACGGTTCAAGTGATCATCCATGAGCGGGCAGGTCATATACATATTGCTGTTACTGATAATGGGGTAGGAATTGAGCAGGAACGCGTTAAGTCTATACTGCTCGGTGCAGAGAGAGACGGGGGAGTAGGCTTACGAAATATCCATACCCGATTGCTAACTCTGTATGGTAAGGGACTGCATATCGTTAGTGAAATTGATCGAGGTACTACTGTGAGTTTTGAAGTCCCTTTAGCACGCGTGACGGACAAGAACAATGGAAGGAGGAGAATGAGACTTGAGAGCTTTAATTATTGATGATGAAAAACCAGCTTTGCTTCAATTGGAGAGACTTCTCCAAGCCGATGGCCGTATTAGCGTTGCTGGTCAATTTACTTCTGTGCAATCAGGATTAAACCACTTATTAGAGAATCATGTGGATGTTATATTTTTGGATATTGGTATGCCAGAAATGAATGGACTAGAAGCGGCAGAGCACTTTTATCGTATGCAGCCGGAAATCCAAATTGTCTATGTCACAGCGTACAACAACTATGCTATTGAGGCATTTGAACTTCATGCTCTAGACTATCTGTTAAAGCCCGTAGATCCTGAGCGCTTCTCTAAGACAATAAAGCGGATCGAATCCCATATGCAGCTTTCGAATATGGCTACAACGCCCATAACTAATCCTTCGATGGCGATGTGCTTTAGTCATTTGACATTAATGGGTCCATCCGGAGAGTTAAAGTTGAAATGGAGAACCCAGAAGGTACAAGAGTTATTTTCTTTCTTTATCCATCACACGAATAAGTGGATAACGAAAGAGACGCTGCTTGAAACGTTATGGCCCGAACTTGGACTGGATAAAGCGACTACTCAGCTGCACACCTCAATCTACCAAGTTCGTAAGGTGCTCAAGGAGTGGGGAGTTGGAGCAGGAATCGAATATGCTCATGATAGCTATCGTTTGCTGAAGGAAGGGTTCGTAACGGACATCGAGTTATTTAAACAAGATTGTACAGTGCATTCTTTGATGGCGGAAGAAGATTGGCAGCGATTGGATGCGGCACTAAAGCGGTATAAGGGAGATTACTTAGAGGACCATGATTATTTTTGGGCAAGGCCTTTAAGAGAAGAGCTAAATCAAATGTATATTGAAGCTAGTTTACGTGCTGCAGGTTATGAACATCAAACAGGAAAAAGCCAGCAGGCTATCCAGCGATTGCTAGTGCTTCAGCAGAAGGAAGCCTTTTCTGAAGAAATTTGTCGTAGCATACTGATCATATATGCCTCAATGAACAATTATAATGCACTCCTCAATTATTATAATTCCTACATGATTTTACTTCGAGATGAACTCGGTATCGAACCCGATGTTCAAACGACACAACTGTATAATAAGCTGATGAGTGAAGTTCGAGAAGATGCCAACAATTGAAGGAACATGTCGTTGGTTGTCCAGAATTTGTACAGACCTAGCTGATACAATGAGCGAGTCCATAGATTTTAGCAACATATATCGAGATGTTCTCCTCTAAGCGGTGACTCCTCATAGAATTAAAAAAAGAAGGCCCTGCCAGGGGTCTTCTTTTTTTTCTAACTCAGCGTGAAAACATATGCTGTACAAGGGTTACTTGTTCCGATTTCTTTTCCAGACAACGATCCAGCAACATAAGGCTGCAGCGAAGGCAACGATAATGGGAATGAGTTGATTGTTAGTCATAAATCACCTCGATCAGTGTAATGGACTACACGATTATACGTATGAAGATATGCAATATTTTACATGTGGTAAATGGAAAAATAAAGAAATATTTAATCGAGTATTTCTACCTAAAAACGACATGTAATCACACTTTCGCTACCTTTTTACAAATCTCTTAGAAGGTGAAAAGCATGTACCTATTCTTTATAAACATAATAAAAATACCAAATAAAAAAAGTATTGTAAATTATTGGTTATTATAATATATTGAAATTGAAATTTGGCCCATATGTACATAATGACCTATTTTTAATCTCTACATGGGCATAAGGAGGTGATAATAATGGTCATGGAAGAGCTTGAATTAGTAGATGCACCCGTGAGTGATTTCTCCGCAGGTTTGGCGGTGGGTATTGGATTTGGACTGGGAATATTGGCGTTGGTAGGTTGTTAATCATACTAAATCGATGTTGAATGAATCTATTTATGATGAAGGAGGCTGAGAACATGGTTATGGAAGAACTTCAATTGGTAGATGCTCCTGTAAGTGATTTCTCTGCAGGACTTGCTACAGGTATCGGTATTGGACTAGCTATTTTAGGTTTGATGGGCTGTTGATCCAATAGGATATCACCATTTAATTTTAGGACAAGGAGGAGATAACTTATGATGATGGAAGAACTCGAAAGAGTAGAAGCACCTTCGGATGCAACATTCTGGGGCGGTGCAGCTATTGGTACCGTTGCAGTTGTAGGGGTCGGACTGCTCTTCTGTTCGTAATAAAGCTTTAGAAATTTAAAACAATGCAGCCCTAAAGCATACAGAGATTAATTGAGTAATGATAGCTTGGTACTAATACATTCTGAAAAGGGGAGGTGAGTCTCATGATGATGGAAGAACTCGAAAGAGTGGAAGCTCCTTCAGATGCAACATTCTGGGAAGGAGCAGCCATTGGTACTGTTGCCGTGGTTGGGATTGGATTGCTGTTCTGCTCTTAAAATAAACTTCTCCTCATTTAAGGTACTCATAATCTCACTATGTTTATACGTAGGGCATCAGGTGCGAACTCATAAATTTTATATGTAATTGCTTGAACATACTCAGATGAAGCCTCGCTTGGTCTGATCAGGCGAGGCATTATATTTATGGATCTTGACAGGAAGTCTAGGGACGTACCACTTATGATTGGAGGTGACATGATGAGTCTGACTTTGAAGAAGGAAATTCAGTTCTACCCGGTAGATGGGGGATTATTTCACGTCTATGATCCGGGAACAATGAGGCATTTTAAAATCGGTCAACGCGAAGTCCAATGGTTGAATCTTCTTAACGGGGAAAATGACAGGGATGACTTGGCTCAGATCATTCCAGAAGAGCATGTCGATGCCTTCATGATGCAGGCTGAGCGGATGCAGTTGGTTGTATCGCAGCAAAAACGGCGTAGAATAAATCCACTGAAGCTGAAATTTCGGCTACTCAATCCGAATCGGATGCTTGAATCCATTCCACGATTTAACCTCGTATATCGCAAGGTGTTAAATGCTGCATTTGTCATTTCATTACTTATCAACATCGTATGGCTGACGATGCATTGGCAGTTAATGGCCGGAGCTCTACTTAGTTTCAACTTAAATATGGGCTCAATCATTTTTTATGTCATTGCAATTCTATTTATAGGTTTTATCCATGAACTCTCCCACTCGATCGTCGCCAAATCCTTCGGTATCCATGTTCCTTCAATTGGTCTAATGCTATTCTATCTACATCCTGCGTTTTTCGCAGACGTAAGCGGATTAAATCTACTTAAAAGTAAGCGTCAGCGCATCAATATCCTACTTGCAGGTCTGATGTCTAATTGCATTATGGTGACTCTATCGATCCCACTCTATTATATTCTATTCAACCACTCCTCCTTGCTCTATCTGATTTACTTCATGATGTTAAACGTAACGATTATGTTCGTAAATATGGTTCCTTTTGTAGAATACGACGGGTATTATCTGTTCTTAAATTTGGTTAATGATCCGGCTTTCAAAATAAAATCACGACAAAGCATGTTCAATCCACGTCGTGCTAAATCGGAACATCTTATTTTTGGGATTATGTCTAATTTATTTATTGCTTCGCTTCTATTCTCTGCGATTCTGATGATCAGAAGATATGTACTGACACTGACCAGTTCTAATTTGGTCGATTATGTGACTATTGGACTTCTACCCATCGTCTACCTAGCATTTATGCTCTTGCAGAATAGGAGGACCGCATGAATCATAACACAGCATACTATTCCATGAATCCTTTTGCATTTATTGCAGAAATTGATGCCGGATATCTCATATACAATACCGATGATATGCAGGTGTCTTTAGGAAAAGAAAGGGAACCTTTAATACAGTTTGTAAAGGAGCATCGTACGTTTGCCATTGACGAAGTAAAGGTGTTTTTAAGTGATCAGGAGATCGAAGAGTATATCCAAAAACGTATATTTTTGCCTGGAGAAGGGATTACAACGGAGGTAGATACTCGAGACAAATGGGCTTCTTTTCGTTATTGAGTGGAGATTTTGAGCAGTATCATCAAAAGCTTCAAACGGCGCATGTGCTGCTGCTTGGTGCGGGAGCGATTGGAACGCATGTACTATGGAACCTTGCAGCTATGGGTGTTGGAAAGGTTACCGTAATTGACTTTGATGTAATCGAGGAGAGTAATTTAAACCGCCAATTGATGTATCATCCAGGGGATATAGGGGAGTCGAAGGTAGAAGTCCTTTGCGAGCGTATTAAACAGTTCAACCCCTCGATGGAGCTGTACCCAATCAGGTTGAAGGTGGAATCGCCAGCAGATATTGAGCGCTATATCGACAGCAAGTCACTGGTAATTAAGGCGATTGATACGCCTGAAGAAGCGACAGAGTGGGCGAATGGAGTTTGCGTTAAACATAAAATCCCACTGATTAATGGTGGTTTTCTTGATCACATCGGTGTGGTGGGTCCCATCTATTTACCCAATGAGTCACTATGTGCAGCATGCCTTGGCTTTGGCAATGCAAGACGAATCTACGGTACAGGTCCAACCTTTGGACCACTGACGATGATGGTGGCTTCAACGGTATCGATGTTTTCTTTTAAAATTCTAGTCGGTCAAACGGCAGAACTTCGTAATAAGCTCCATCTCTTTAATACGAAGACAAGTCAGTGGGATATCTTGCCGTTACGTGCTGCTGAGCGATGTCCTGTATGTGGACATAATCCCCATGAGAATGTGGTCGAAGCACCTGCTGTGAATAAGCAGCGGATATGGGGTTATCGGGGGAGTATGGCGGGAATATTCATCCTTGCGTCTCTCTTAAGGTATTTTACAGGTGATGTCTATGTGGGAATGTTGGCACTGCTTATGTTACTCATTTCATTTCTATTTATTGATTCGTGGTTTGAGGACCAGCCTGCTGAACTACGCAAAGAAATTTTTATTGTGAGCTCTATCTATTGTGGCATAAGTCTCATTACCAATTTGGTCATTAATATAAATGCCTTCTTTACAGCATCAGGCCGTGGATTTGATTTCGTGTTTGCAATCATTCAGAACTTTAGTTTGACAGTGCTTGAAATCAGCGTAGCCATTTCCATCCTATTCTTCCTTAGTAATGCTGTGGTGTTTGTGATTAAATATATCACTCGGAAAGGAGACATGTGGTTATCATGATCTTGAGAAAAGCGTTACTTGTCGCATTAGCAGCCATTATTATCATGATCACGGTTCTGTCAGCGAATCTGAGCCAGGTTCTTGGAATGAGCCAGGATGTCATCATATGGGGCGATATGGTGCTGGCCGCTATTCTATTTATCGTTATTGTAATGCAAATACGAAAGAATGGTTGGGCTTCACGGCGCAATCAGTAGATCACATCCTAAATCTACGGAGGTAAATGCATGGAGAAGTATATTGAGGTCAAAGGACTTGTGAAGCAATACGGTGAGGTAAAGGCATTAAATGAGGTTTCATTTTCAATCAAAAAAGGTGAAGTTGTGGGAATTGTTGGTCCCAATGGCTCGGGTAAAACGACGCTACTCAAAATTATGCTAGGTTTAATAGATGCGACCAGTGGCTCTGTGTCGATTGCTGGCATTCCGGTCTTTAACAACTCGATGGATGCGCGTAGAAAAATTGGTATTGTCATGGAAGATCAAGGCTTATATGGACAAATGAAGGTGCGCAAATACCTTGAATTTTTTGCTAAGTTATATGGGTTTTCTAGTCTTACCCCATCGACCATTGATTTAATGGAATCGCTAGATTTGCAAAAATACGAGCAAGTGGAAATTGCTAAGCTGTCTAAGGGAAATAAACAGAAGGTAAGCATCGTTAGATCGATGATACATAATCCCGAAATTATTTTCCTGGATGAGGCTACAGATCATTTAGATCCTGAAGTTCGGGAGTCCGTCATTCATCACATTAAACATTTCCGTAGTCAGGGTAAAACTATTCTGATGTGTAGTCATAATTTACATGAGGTTGAACAGGTGGCTAATGAAGTGCTTGTGCTTAAATTTGGTCAATTAATCGATAATATTAGGTTGGATAATAAACATAAACAAGGAAGTAAAACGAAGGAGCACTTCATGATGCAGGTAATGGCTAACCCTGTGCTAATGAACCTTTTAACGAAGAGATGGGAGCAGAAAATTAGAAGTGTTACGAGTGAAGATGAAGTGACCTACACGCTTCATTGCGAAGTGGACCATTTAGATGAGATGCGTAGACTAATGTTGATGATGGCTGAGGAAGGAATAACTGTGTTTGACTTAAGAAGACAACAAAGTCAGAGCCTGAATGAAATGTATATGTCCGTGGTAAAGGAGGCAGTGCATCAATGATAGGTATGATACTAAGAAGAGAACTTTCCGATTTACGCTCCCAGCGAGCGATGGTGGTGATGATTTTTGTATTCGGGGTATTGCTTCCGGTGGCAGCAGCATGGTATTTGGGAAGTGCGCTAACGGCTGACTCCACGCTTGATGAGAGTATATATATGTGGCGTGCGGTTGCTGTGTTGATGTGTTTCATGCCATCGTTCCTACCTGCAGCTTTATCAGCAACCAATCTTGCAGGGGAATTTGAAATGAGAACGCTCGTGCCTTTGCTGGCGACGCCTATTTCAAATCGAGCTTTATTTCTGGGAAAAATGTTCTCCATTCTACTACCCGCACTTTCTGTCGTGCTTCTGTCGCAAATGATATTCTACATTGCCACACATAATGTGGAGCAATTGACAGACGGCGCATCTTGGCGATTTTATGCTATTCTTGCCACAGCTACCATCGGCTATTATTTCCTTGTTGTAGCCATCGGTTTTATGGTGGCCTATAAGGTAAGAGAAATTCGCAATTCACAGCAGTATGGTGCTCTAATCATGATGCCTATTATGCTGGGTTCCATGGTTGGACTCGGGTACAGTGTTGTGAAACTTAATTTGGATCATATCCTGTATGTAACCTTGCCGCTGTGCATTATCATTGTGATCCTTGCGATTACGCTGGTGCCAACATTATGGAACCGTTCTAAATTAGCAGAGCGTTTCTAATCCATGACAGTAAAGTAGAAGTTCAATTCCAGTAGTTTCTGGGGAGGACTTCTGCTTTTTTTATGTAATACTTTATGAGGAGGAACTTATGAAATATTTTAAGATTGAGAGGTAATTGATCTATGAAGAAAATGTTTTCTCGATTAAGTAAATATTCTTTAATTTCGATCTTAATTATTATTGGATTTCTCTTTCTTCTTATGATCACAGCGACTATTATATTAGCCTTAAATGACTTAACATCTGGACGTTAGAAGTGATTAGTTGCTCTATTCTGGTAGTAAATGGTAAGCTTAACTGAACCAATAAAGGGTAAAAAAGGTATATAGGAACAACCAATTCGATTACTACTTATTTTAATATATTTCAATATTCTAGAGAGGATGACTAGAATATGAAATATAGTAATATATTTCAATATAGTAGAAAGGGTGACTAGAATATGAAATATAGACGTTTGGGCAAAACAGATTTGAAGGTTTCTGTAGTAGGTATTGGCACATGGCAATTTGGAGGCGACTGGGGCAAGGACTTCATACAAAAAGACGTAGATGCCATTCTTAACCGCGCGCGAGACCGAGGCATTAACCTAATCGATACAGCCGAATGTTATGGACCTTACCATCTGTCGGAAAGTTTGATCGGGAACTTCTTGAAACGGGATAAACGAGAAAACTGGGTTGTAGCTTCAAAGTTTGGCCATAAATGGCATGATCACTGGGATAACGCATGGAGTGTGGATGAAATCCGCATACAACTTGATGAATCCTTGAAGGCGCTACAGACCGATTATATTGACCTATATCAGTTCCACTCTGGTTCAGACGAAGTATTTCATAATGATGATTTGTGGACACTTCTGGACAAGCAGGTTCAGGCAGGTAAAATCCGCAATTTAGGCATTTCGATTGGTAGCAACGATAACCTGGAGCAGACGAGTAAGGCTACTGAGCTTAACGCTAAGGCGATACAGGTCGTGTACAATCGGCTTGATCGCCATCCCGAAGAGCGAGTTTTCCCTTCTTGTATCGAGCAGGATCTCGGTGTACTTGCCCGCGTACCATTAGCGAGCGGATACCTAAGTGGTAAATATAAGCCAGGCACCATATTCGAGGATAATGTACGTAAACGCCATATACGTGGGGATATTGATGATCGCCTACGACAAGTAGAACATATTAGGCAAACCGAAGTTCCAGGAGGTACACCGATGGCTGAATGGGCACTCGCATGGTGTTTGCAGCATCCAGCTGTAAGCTGTGTTATTCCAGGTTGTAAGAGTCCTGAGCAGGTTGATGCGAATGCTGATGCCGCTGAGCTAGACTTAGTGAAGGATGATCATCCGAGCGCATGGGGGAACAGTAATTAATTTATGGGTGACTATCCTATCATTCGATTTGAAGATCAGCTGTCCTGGGAAAAATGGTTAGATATCAATCATCAGGTATCTTCAGTCGTTAGGCTGCAACTTGCGAAGAAAAACTCTGGATTGATTACGTTGTCCTATGCAGAAGCGCTAGATTCTGCCCTATGCTACGGCTGGATTGATAGTCGTAAAGAAGCATATGATGATCAGCTCTGGATTCAGCGGTTTGGCCCGCGTGGACCTAATAGTATTTGGTCCGTGGTGAACAAGGAGAAGGTTGAGCTGCTTATTCGGAATGGACGGATGAAGCCTTCTGGACTGAAGGAAATTGAAAGGGCCAAACAGGACGGAAGATGGGATGCAGCGTATGAGCCGCAGAGTCGTGCTGCCGTGCCTGAAGATTTGGAGCAGGAATTCAAGCGGGTGCCTGCGGCAAAAGAATTTTTTGATACACTCGATAGTCAAAACCGCTATGCTATATTATTTCGGATACAAACGGCAAAGAAGCCAGAAACGAGAACGAAACGCATTCATCAATTCGTTGATATGCTAGTCAGACAAGAGAAAATATATCCAGGGAATAAAAAGACCTAGATTATTGAAGAAAGCCCCGAACGATTGTAAAACGTTCAGGGCTTTTCTTTGTGGGGAATAATTTCGATACATACCGAATATGTTGCTTGTTGAGAGATGTTATTGTGCTTCTAGAGAGGAACTCGGATCTTTTAGAAAAGGCAGGTATCATTCATGTTATTAAATATTAGCGGGATTATTGTTATTATTTATACCGCCCTATGTATTGTGTTTGTACATCAGTATAGATTACTGCTGGTTAATATGACTGGGAATGTCGTAGCTATGACGGTGGGGCTAATCTCTAATCTGACGATCGGTGTGATCCTCGGCATGATCTGGCGGGATAACCTGGTGCTATCCACAGGAGTGTCGATCGCTTTCTGTTTTATGATTGGATATTTAATTGGTAGGCCAATACATATGCTTGCAGTGGTTGAGGGTATAGGAGGAGGTATAATGGGCGGCGTACATGGGGCGATGCTAGGAGAAATGATTCCCGTGGCGAAATGGGATGCTATGTTGTTCATTATGGACGCTTTATTTATTGCAATTACTGCATTAGTCATATATATCATTCATGCTCAGATTGATCTAGAACCTAACGCAGAGATTGCTGTGCAAACTCATTCAAACTTAGATTCCACAGTTTTACATACTGCATCTCTACGTAGAGCACCCGCACGTTTTTCCTTTTGGGTGCTGTATATTATTCTACCTGTGATTATTCTCTGCGCAGCAGCTTTTATTGGGCATAGCCCATCTATCGATCAGAACCCTTCTTCTGGACACGACATGCACTCGATGTAGATTGTAGACATCTATCTGCTTTGCAAACCATGAGTGAACCAGATAGAATAGCATTGTAAAGGCTGCGTTTGTGATGAATATGATTGCAACCCAGACCTATCCATGCTTAATGATCTGAGGAGGATACCTATAATGGAACGCATACAAACAGAACAGCAGTACAAGGAGCTTATTGATCAAGACGGCTTAACCGTCATTAAATTTGATGCAACTTGGTGTCCGGATTGTAAGACGTTAGATAAATTTCTTCCTGATATTATGGCGAAGAATCCGGATAAGCAATTTTATGCTATGGACGTGGAATCATTCGAAGGGGTTACGGATCAGAATGATGTGCGCGGTATTCCAAGTCTGCTCGTATTCCGCAATGGTGAGAAGATTGCTCATCTGCACAGTAAGTTCGCTAAGACTCCTTTAGAAGTGTCTGATTATTTAGAGAAGCTTGAGTCCAAGCAGTAATTCTTGATGTCGGTAAGCTTAGTTTATTACATGAGATGTACTCAGGCATCCTCTCATTTTCTTCACGGTAAATACGTGAAAGTGGGAGGGTGCTTTTTGTTATGCCTATATAAATCAAACATGAAATGTATAATGCCACAATAAAATAGACAGAAGTACGATTCAAATAAGCAGGAGGTGCAGTTATGGCAACGACGGAGCAGATTCTGAACATGATGGGCCGATACAGCGCCAATAATTATGATCCGCTGCCCATTGTCATTCGCAAAGCAGAGGGGGTCTGGTTAGAAGATGTAGAGGGAAAACGTTATATGGATATGTTAAGTGCATATTCGGCTATGAACCATGGTCACAGGCATCCTGCAATCATTCAAGCATTGAAGGATCAGGCTGATCAAGTGACGCTAGTATCTAGAGCTTTTCAGGCAGAGGCTCTGGGGCTATTCGTTAAAAGATTGGCTGAGTACACCGGTAAAGCTAAAGTTCTAGCGATGAATACAGGTGCTGAAGCTGTTGAAACTGCATTGAAAGCTGCACGCCGCTGGGCATATCGCTGTAAGGGGGTTAAAGAGGATCATGCGGAGATTATCGTGTGTGAGGGTAACTTTCATGGACGTACGCTGACGCTGACCTCCTTGTCCTCTTCAGAATTATATAAAAAAGATTTTGGACCCTATACCCCAGGATTCCGCCTGATTCCTTATGGTGATATCGACGCTTTGCAGCAAGCTATTACGCCACAAACAGCGGCGTTTCTATTTGAGCCCATCCAAGGAGAAGCGGGTGTTATCCTTCCGCCAGATGGATATCTGGCTAAAGCGAGGGAGCTATGTCGCAATAATCGTATTCTCATGTTGGCAGACGAGATTCAAACGGGCTTCGGGCGAACGGGCAGGCGCTTTGCATGTGATTGGGAAAATGTTGTACCCGATATCTATATGATGGGCAAAGCACTGGGTGGAGGCATCATGCCGATATCCGCTATTGCGGCAGATGATGAAGTATTGGATCTATTTGAACCGGGTTCGCACGGTTCGACCTTCGGGGGTAATCCACTCGCCAGCGCGGTAGCAATCGCAGCACTAAGCGTGCTGGAAGATGAACAACTTGCCGAACGTTCCAATCGTCTAGGAGAACAGTTCATGTATGAACTCCAATCCATTATTCATCCTGATATTGTAGAAGTGCGTGGACGAGGGCTATTTATTGGCATGCAACTCTCTACGCAGGCAAGGCCATTTTGTGAAGCGCTTGCTGAGCTTGGTTTACTTTGTAAGGAAACACATGACACAACCATTCGTTTTGCACCCCCGCTGACGATTACGGAAGAGGAGCTTGAGTTTGCAATGGTACGCATCAAGCAGGTTTTTAGCGGTGAAGGAGGCCGGTAGACATATGGGGAAATCAGCGATTACGGTCATAAGTGTACCGTTTGGTATGGGAGCTGGACGTCCTGGAAGTGAGATGGGGCCCGATCATATCTTGAAATTTGGATTGGTTAAGAAATTACATCAGCTTGGCTATGAAGTGAGTTACGATAAGCGAATCCTACTTCCTGAGCATATAGAAATAGCAGCTAATATCAGTTCGCCTATGAAGCATGAAGCAGAGGCAATCGCAATCAGTAGCGTGTTAGCACGGGAGGTGGCAGACACGGTGAGGCAAGGGGGGACGCCGCTTATTCTTGGGGGAGACCATAGCATATCTATGGGAACGCTTTCAGGACTGACACAACACTATAGGGAGCTAGGCGTGATTTGGTTCGATGCTCATTCTGATTTGAACACGGAGGCAACGAGTCCTTCCGGTAATATGCATGGCATTTCGCTTGCGGTCGCTCTCGGACTTGCAGGGATTAAGCCGCAGGAGATTGCCTCGGGAGCAGTTCCGATCAAGCCGGAACACTGCGTTATTATAGGTGCGCGAGATTTGGATCGAGGAGAAAAGGCGTTTATTCGCTCCTGTGGTATTACTTGCTTTACGATGCATGAGATCGATCGCTTAGGCATTGAGCATGTCGTAAACGAGGCATTACGAATCGCTGGCGATGGTACGGATGGTATTCATTTGAGCTTTGACATTGATAGTGTGGATCCCATTGAAGCACCTGGAACAGGTACACCTGTACGAGGAGGCGTAAGCTACCGCGAAGCTCACTTAGCACTTGAGTTAATGAATGAATCGGGTGTGATTACGTCCGCTGATTTTGTCGAGGTTAATCCGAGCCTGGATCATAACAATCAGACTTCTAAACTTGTGGTTGATCTGATTGGCTCCCTATTTGGCAGCCGAATTTTATGAATATGGAGCATCTGTTTAAAGTCTTCTTTCTGAGATTTGCTCGCAGCCGAATGGCTAATCGCTGGGCTAAACGATATGGATTACGGCTCGGTGCAAGTCGTTTTGTCGCAGGAGAAACGATCGAGCAGGCAGTCGAGGCTGTGCGTCTGTTGAATAACAGCGGAAGGATGGCAACGCTTGATTATCTGGGTGAGTTCGTATCTTCGGAAGCGGAGGTGAGAGAGGCAGCGGCAATGTGCATCCGTACGCTAGACGCGATCCATACGGCGGATATTCAGGCGAACTTATCTCTTAAGCTGACCTCGCTCGGGCTGGATTTAAATCCGGCTCTCTGCCAAGAACTGATGGAATCGATTGTTTCCACGGCTAGTGATTACGGGCTGTTCGTGCGAATTGATATGGAGGATTACAGCCACTGTCAGCCAGCGATTGATCTACTGCGCATATTGCGGCAAAGCTATTCTAATGTAGGTATTGTCATTCAAGCCTATCTATATCGATCCGAAGAAGATGTGAAGGTACTTGGTGCGGAACAAGTTAATTTACGCTTTGTCAAGGGGGCTTATCAAGAATCAGCACAGGTGGCTTTTCCGCTCAAGGAGGATGTGGATGCCAATATGATCAAGCTGATTGGTATGCATCTTATCTCTGGAAGCTACACCGCGATTGCGACTCATGATGAGCAGATGATCTTAGAAGCCCAGCGTATAATTGCCAACGAAGCGATTCCGGTATCGCAGTATGAATTTCAGATGCTTTATGGTATTTGTGAAGAGCTTCAGTTACGCCTCGTTAGGGATGAATTCAGGGTAAGGGTGTATGTGCCTTTTGGAGTGGATTGGTTTGGTTATTTTATGAGGCGCCTTGCAGAACGACCAGCTAATATCTGGTTTGTACTAAAGAATTTCTTTAAATAAAGGAGAGGTAGCCATGAGCTATATAACCCCTAACGCCATCTTTCATAATGAACCTTTTACGGATTTCACTATTGCGGAAGAAAGAGACGATTTCCTTCAAGCCCTGTCTAATGTCAAAAGCAAATTAGGTGCCCACTACCCACTACTTATCGGAGGGGAATCCATATATACAGAGCAGAGAGAACTGGTGTCGTTAAATCCGGCTGAGCCGGAACAGGTCATCGGTTATGTGAGCAAGGCTGGGCAGGAATTTGCGGAACATGCGATGCAGAATGCACTTTCAGCGTTCACTTTATGGAGCGCCGTACCTGCAGAGCAACGTGCTGTAGTTCTCTTGAAGGCTGCTTCGCTGCTTCGTATACGCAAGCATGAATTTTCAGCCTGGCTCGTTTATGAGTCAGGAAAAAATTGGGCCGAAGCTGATGCCGATACCGCAGAAGCCATTGATTTCATGGAGTATTATGCCAGAGAAATGATCCGTCTAAGTGAAACTTCCGTTCATCAACCGCTCACTTCAATATCTGGTGAAGATAACAAGTTAAAGTATATTCCTCTCGGCGTTGGCGTTATCATTCCTCCATGGAATTTCCCGCTTGCCATTCTTGCGGGTATGACTTCCGCTGCAGTTGTATGTGGGAATACGGTTGTGCTGAAGCCGGCTTCTACCACTCCTGTGATTGCTTATCAATTCTGTAAATTGATGAAGGAAGCGGGTGTACCGAATGGAGTAATCAATTATGTTCCAGGTAGTGGAGCGGAAATTGGTGATTATTTAACCTTACATCCAAAGACCCGCTTTATTTGTTTCACTGGATCGAAGGAAGTTGGACTGCGTATTAACCAGTTGGCTGCACAGACGGAGAATGGACAAATCTGGATTAAACGTGTCATTGCAGAAATGGGAGGAAAAGACGGCATCGTGGTGGATGAGACAGCCGATCTTCCCGCAGCAGCAGTAGCTATTGTGAATTCGGCGTTTGGTTTTCAAGGTCAAAAGTGCTCGGCAGCTTCCAGAGCCATTATCGTCGAATCTGTATATGATGAAGTTGTCAGTAGAATTATTGAGCTAACTCGTCAATTGAAGGTGGGGCTGCCGGAACAGAATGCTTCTGTAGGGCCCGTCATTGATGAGAATTCATTCGAGCAAATTCTGGAATATATTGAAATTGGTAAGGAAGAGGGTAAACTCGTCATTGGCGGGGAGAAGGTAGAAGGCTCGGGATATATGATTCAGCCTGCAGTATTTATTGATGTCGATCCGAAATCTCGCCTAATGCAGGAGGAAATATTCGGTCCTGTGTTAGCCGTAACACCTGCACGAAACTGGGAAGAGGCAATCAGAGTCTATAATGATACAGAGTTTGGATTGACAGGTTCTTTCTTCTCTACTAATGAGGTTAGAATACAAGAAGCGCTTAACCGCATGCATTGTGGTAATTTGTACGTGAACCGTAAATGTACGGGTGCACTGGTAGGTGCACATCCATTCGGAGGCTTTAACATGTCAGGTACGGATTCAAAAGCGGGCGGGCATGACTATTTGCTACTATTCACGCAAGCGAAGCTGGTCTCAAGGAAGATTTAATAACTCGCATTACTTTTAAATATAAATCTAATGAAATAAATAAAAAAAGCACCTACTGAAGCCCTTATGCTGTCAATAGGTGCTTACATATAAATAAGTGTGATCATTTGCCTTACGTACGTTTACGCTGAAGACGGATTAGATCACTCAATTGTTCAAGTGTATCCAGCATCTGCTCTGCGTCTGCATCGGTCAGACCTTCGATCGTTTCTACGATTCGCTCTGAACGCATTTCGGAGATATGCTCTAGCAATAGAGTACCTTTGTCCGTCATGCATACATGGACATAGCGGCGGTCCTGATCGGAGCGTTTGCGAACGATCAACTGTTCCTTCTCAAGCTTGTCACAAATTTGGGTAATCGCGCTTGTGGTAAGACCTGTAAGTTTGACAAGATCTGTTCCTCGCTGACTCCCATTCGATTGCAGGTGCTGAAGGATGTACGCTTCGGTTGAGCTGAGCTTAACTTGCCGGATCAGACTCGGATAATCAATAAGACGAGGTAAACGATCCATCAGTTCGCAATACCTTAAAGCGAGCTCCTTGGATGAAGAGTGCAAGTTAATCCCCCCTTAAACGGAGGCATAGGTTTGATATAGACCAGCATCCGTTAGTTTCTTTACTTAATACGCACTAAAACAAAAATAGTCTCGCACATGACTATTCTGCATGGTTCATCATGGAGCATGCAGTTGACAATATGCAATGGAAGATATATACTTCTCTCTGCACTTTCAACTAGTAAGTTCATATCCTATGAGCTGTAACTAGTGAAATGATAGGATTATGCAACCAAGGATGCTCAAACATACTTGGCTTAATAGTCATATCTGCAACGTTCTCAAAATCTCAGGGTTCTTTTTGGCAGCCGTTAGACGGCTGTCTTTTTTTTATGTTTTTTTCAGTTATTCGGCTCCTATTATAATGTTTTTCATCAATTACAAAAATATTTATCATACTTTTCTGATAAAATTTATATGATTTGTTAACTTCATCTTTTCAAACCTAGCAAATTATGAGAAAATATGAAAAAAATCGCGCTTATGAACCATTCTCATAAACGTGTACAGGGAGGTTTTAACCATGTCAAAGGAACGTCCATTGTCACTTGAAACGTTAGCCGTTCATGCAGGCCAAGAGATTGATCCAACAACACTGTCCCGTGCCGTACCGCTGTATCAAACAACTTCGTATGGTTTCAAAGATAGTGAACATGCAGCCAATCTGTTTTCGCTTCAAGAATTTGGTAACATATATACACGAATTATGAATCCAACGACGGATGTATTTGAGAGTCGGATTGCGGCTTTAGAAGGGGGTGCAGGTGCGCTAGCTACAGCTTCAGGGCAGGCAGCGATTACCTTTTCTATTCTAAATATTGCAGGAGCAGGGGATGAAATTGTCTCTTCCTCAACGCTCTATGGTGGTACTTTTAATTTATTTGCAATTACGCTTGCGAAACTGGGTATTAAAGTTCATTTCGTAGATGCAAGCAATCCCGATAATTTCCGTAAAGCTATTACTGACAAGACAAAGGCTGTTTATGCGGAGACAATCGGCAATCCTAAGGGTGATGTGCTTGATATCGAAGCTGTGGCTAACATCGCACACGAACACGGCCTGCCTTTGATTGTGGATAATACGTTCCCAAGTCCATATTTGCTACGTCCGATTGAGTTCGGAGCTGATATTGTAGTTCATTCGGCTACGAAGTTTATTGGAGGCCATGGTACTTCAATTGGCGGCGTCATTGTGGACGCTGGTAAGTTCGACTGGAAAGCAAGTGGCAAGTTCCCGGGTCTTACAGAGCCAGATCCAAGTTACAATGGTGTCGTCTATACGGATGCGGTTGGTCCGATTGCTTATATCATTAAAGCACGTGTACAATTACTGCGTGATTTAGGATCATCTATTTCACCATTCAATTCATGGCTCCTACTTCAAGGTCTAGAGACGCTTCATTTACGCATGGAACGTCACAGTCAGAATGCATTGAAAGTAGCGGAGTATCTTGAGAAACATGATCTTGTAGAATGGGTAAGTTACGTAGGGCTTTCAAGCCATCCATCTTATGAACTCGGGAAAAAATATTTGCCTAAAGGCCAAGGTGCCATCTTGACCTTCGGTATCAAAGGCGGCAAAGATGCGGGGCGTAAGGTAATTGAGAACGTGAAGCTATTCTCTCACTTGGCTAACGTAGGTGATTCCAAATCCCTAATTATTCATCCAGCGACCACAACGCATGCACAGCTTTCGGAGCAAGAACAGATTGCTGCCGGCGTGAATCCAGAAATGTTGCGTCTATCGATTGGGACCGAATCTATTGATGATATTCTCTATGATTTGGAGCAGGCCATTCAGGCCAGCCAACAATAATTACGAGTGTACTGAAGTAATCTATACGGAATCAGCACTTATTTATAATCAAGCAGCCTATGTCCTTATCGACATAGGCTGCTTTTTTTAGCATTTGGACACTGTATATTTCAGGCATAACGCTAATACGCTGTAATGTAGGGCTTTGAGACAGAGTGCAAGTCACTCATATCTTGGGAAAAGAGGGTGGACCGCCATAATGAAAGATGATCGGTGTCAGAATAACTGCTGTGAGGCCGGTTCTTGTTTCAGCTCGCTGAAAATGGAAGCGGTTTATCACCCGCTACATGTAGAACAAGCGACGGCAGCCGGTGATCTGTATGGAGGTGACGAAGAGATGCCTTCCAAGCAGAGACGCTTACTTGAGCTTCTGGATAATGCAGAGTCAGCGCGTGCGTGCTCTCTACCGGAAATGGCTTCGCTTGTAGAGATGGCTATTACGGGAACCATCACCAAGGAGGAAGCATTACTGTCATTAGATGCTGTAAGTATCGGGGATGTATGTAAAGAAGCTGCAAAATTCCAGAAGAAAATGAATTATAGGGATTTTCTCACTGCACCTGAAACACTGCTTGGTTGGAGCGACGAGGTACGTTCACTTCGAGTCTTTATTGAAGAGGGTAAGTGTAGTAGACAGTCGAGCCGTGGACTAAAAGGTTCCGCAGGCTTGATGTTACTAAGAGAAGAAGAATGGTTGGAATATGGAGAAGGCAGAGATCTGTATGAAGCATGGTTAAGTCAGGACGCAATAGGAGAAGTTCAGAAACGGGATGCTATTGAGGGAAGGTTGCTTCACCGCTGGAAGCTCAGATGGGAAGGGATATTTCACAGTGCGGAAGGTCAATTCGTGACGGCTGCGATGATCCATAGAACAACTGAAGTTGAACCAGGATCTATACGGTTACACAGGTTAAGAGATATCCAGCTCGAAGCATTATTCCGGGCGATGCTTTCATATGAAACGGAACCACAGCAACATAATCAGACAGAACCTAGGATCGATTTATTAATCCCGTATCCCGCAAATGGAGAATCCTTTCAGATGATGCATGATTTTATTGATCGTGTGGCAGAAGAGACACTTTGTGCACAGCAGAGGTTCGTACATTATCGAGTAGGCGTCCTTTTAGATGAGAATAGCAAACCTGAAGTAGCGTTAGAGGTTGCTCGTTATGCAGATGTAATCGTCATGAATCTTGCGGATGAACGCTTGTTAGCTCTGCAACAGATGATTAGGCCAATTCGAGGGATCAAGCCAGCCATTCGGATCTGTGCTGCCGGGACATTAGGGATGTCTAGCCTACCTGCGATCTACCGAATGGAATTGTCTGAGGTAAGCTGCACATCTGCTGAGGCGGATTCGATTAGAATTGCTGCGGCACAGTGGGAGTTATTAGATCAAATGCAGGAGGCAATTGATCCAACAACTTCGTCTGTACGTTTATGATCTCTGGATGAATATAAATATTGGCGGCTAAGCATCCCCATAGATTTTAAATAAGATTTAAGCGAAAGGGATTCTCTTCAGAGATCCCCAAAAGCTTAAATCTTATTTTTTTGTTCAAATGGGTATTCACCTGTTTACATCACACAGAATCAAGCATATACTATAATCATAAAAAGTTGCACTTAGGAAAAATTATTGCAATGATGCAAAAATGATTATCATTCTCATTTAGAATTTCATATCTATACCGATTACATGGTGGGTAACTTCTTACTCTAACGATGAACAAGGAACTCAGATAGAGTTCTAAACCCTTGCGAATCAACGGTTTGTGTTCAATTTTTGATCGGTATGACATGCTGCTCCGGCTTGCCCGGAGCAGCATGATTTATTTTAAGGGTAGTAAGAATGCTTTTCATTCTCAATTGAAAATTAGAAAGGGAAGGTGAATTATCATGCAAAATATTCAGCAAGCTCCAGGTTCTGCTGTACAGCAAAATAGATTTTCAAAAAAATCGAATATTCCCGGACCTGGTAAAAAAGGTCGATTTGATCTAAAAGGAATGCTTCAAAATCAGGAGATGCAAGCCGCACTGCTTAGCGGAGTACTCATGCTGACGGGATGGTTAGTGAGTCCATACTCAGGCGTGATGTCCGTAATACTCTATATTGTCTCTTATACAGCAGGAGGATGGCAGAAAGCGAAAGAAGGCGTCGAGACGCTGATTCAGGAACGAGATCTAGATGTGAATTTACTTATGGTTGCCGCTGCCCTTGGAGCTGCAGCGATTGGGTATTGGAATGAAGGGGCGATGCTGATCTTTATCTTTGCACTGAGCGGGGCGTTAGAGAGTTACACTAACGAGCGGAGCAAGAAGGATATCTCGTCGCTCATGGCGCTCAAACCTGAAACTGCACTCAAAATTGAGAACGGAGAGATGAAGCAGGTTTCGATTGAACAGCTTCAGATTGGAGACTTGTTTCTTGTGAAGCCAGGCGAATTGATTCCAGCAGATGGAAGTATCCAGCGAGGATTGTCCTCTGTCAATCAGTCTTCGATTACCGGAGAATCCCTGCCCGCAGATAAAGTAGCAGGCGATGAAGTATTCGCAGGTACGCTGAATGGAGAGGGAGTATTATACGTTGAGGTAACCAAATCAGCAGAATCGACGGTATTTGCCAAAATCATTCGTTTGGTCGAAGAAGCGGAGAGCGAGGTACCCGATTCTCAGCGCTTTATGAAGCGTTTTGAATCGGTGTATGCTCGAATCGTCGTAGCCGTAACCTTATTACTTATTTTTCTCACACCTTTGGTGCTGAATTGGAGTTTCTCAACTTCTTTTTATAAAGCGATGGTCTTCTTGGTCGTAGCTTCACCTTGCGCACTGGTTTCTTCCATTATGCCAGCTACATTATCAGCTATCTCAAACCGGGCACGTCGGGGAATTCTATTTAAGGGCGGGGCACATGTTGAGAACATGGCTTTGACTTCGGTCGTCGCGTTTGATAAAACAGGCACACTCACTTTAGGCAAACCTGAGGTAACCGACTTTATTGCAGCAGATGGATATGACCACAACGAACTTCTCTCCGTGTGTGCATCCATAGAACAATTGTCAGAACATCCACTTGCCCGAGCGATCGTCCGCAAAGCGGAAGATGAAGAAGCACAGATCATCGCGGTTGAATCCGGCGCTGCTGTAACAGGCTGGGGCATGGAAGGCGAGGCATTTGGTAAGCATTGGAGAATCGGTAAGACAGATATGCTTGATTCGACTGAAACAGAGCAAGATACGCAGCTTAACATCTGGCGTGGGCATCGAAGCAGGTTGAATGCCGAAGGTAAAACGGTCTCCATTATTCTGGATGGAGATCAGGTTGCGGGAATGATTGCGATGCAGGATATTGTCCGTCCACAAGCGGCAGAGGCTGTTGCTCGTCTACAAGCGATCGGTGTGAAGGTAGCGATGCTAACGGGCGACAGGTATGAAACAGCGAAGGTGATCGGTGAACAGGTTGGAGCAGATTTAATATATGCAGACTTACTACCTGAAGAGAAGGTGACCTATGTTCAACAGCTTCGCGAAAAGTATGGTCATGTCGTGATGGTAGGGGATGGCGTGAATGATGCACCTGCGCTAGCTACTGCGACCGTCGGTATGGGAATGGGGATGCATGGGAGTGGAACCGCTCTTGAAGTAGCAGATGTGGTTCTGATGAATGATAACATTGAAGAAATTGCACCAACAATTACGGTTTCTCGGCGTGCACAACGTATTGTGAAACAAAATATGGTGTTTGCAATTAGTATGATTTTGCTTCTAATGGCAGGGAATTTTGTAACGGGTATCGCATTGCCGCTGGGAGTCGTAGGGCATGAGGGTAGTACCATTCTCGTTATTTTGAACGGGCTGCGGTTGCTATTATAATTTAGGATTTAATGATTTAGGGCTTCCCATCAGCACGTGACTGCTAGGGGAAGCCCTTTTTTGGATATCTAAGATGTTGTGGTGTTCACAATCTAGATACAACAACTGTATACTAGGGGTGGTATACTAAGACTATTGACAGAACTATTATTTTATATAATAATTACTATTAATTAATAATTATTTTAAATAATTTTCGTGTACTTCATTTGAAGCTCGAAAGGAGATTATATATGTATAAATCTATTATTGTCGGAACAGGACCAGCAGGTTTAACTGCTGCGATTTACTTGGCACGTGCTAATTTGAGTCCACTCGTTATTGAGGGTCCACAGCCGGGTGGACAATTGACCACTACGACTGAAGTTGAGAATTTCCCTGGTTTTCCTGAGGGCATTATGGGCCCAGAGCTTATGGACAACATGCGTAAGCAAGCTGAACGCTTCGGTGCAGAATTCCGCACAGGTTGGGTGAATGATGTTCAAATGGGAAGTCGTCCTTTCAAGCTTAATGTTGAAGGAATTGGAGAACTGGAAACAGAGACACTGATCCTATCTACTGGAGCTACGGCTAAATATTTAGGTATTCCTGGTGAAGAAGAGAACGTTGGACGTGGTGTTAGTACTTGCGCTACTTGTGACGGATTCTTTTTCCGTGGCAAAGAAATTATTGTAATCGGTGGCGGCGATTCCGCGCTTGAGGAAGCGAGCTTCTTGACTCGTTTTGCTTCTAAAGTTACACTGGTACACCGCCGCAGTGAACTACGCGGTTCAAAGATTATGCAGGATCGTGTTCAAGCAAATGAGAAAGTGGAGTGGGGACTTAACCGTACACCGCTGGAAGTTGTATCTGATGAACGCGGGGTTAAAGGTTTGAAAGTGCTAAACAATGAAACGGGTGCAGAAGAGCTAATTGAAGCGAGCGGCGTGTTCGTAGCGATTGGTCATCATCCAAATACCGGATTCTTGGGTGGACAGATTACGACAGATTCCAATGGATATATCGTAGTTCAGCCGGGAACGTCTGAGACTAATATTCCAGGTGTATTCGCCTGTGGCGACGTACAAGATACTCGTTACAGACAAGCGATCACAGCAGCAGGTAGTGGCTGTATGGCTGCTATGGACTGTGAGAAATTTATCGAAAGCTTGGAGCATAGTGCAGTATTAAAGTAATGTAAATCAACTAAATTATCATGTTTAATACCTAGTTTTCTAGGACAAGGTTATATCCTATTCTTTATATGAGGTGAAATTAACGATGGAACAAATTATCGTATACACAAGCACGAACTGTCCAAATTGTCGACAAGTGAAGACATTTCTGGCAGATAAGGGTCTTGAGTATGAAGAACGCAATATTGAACAAAATGATGAGTTTGCTCAACAGGTCTGGGATATGGGCATGCGCGCAGTTCCTGTGACTGTGATTGGGGAGTATCGTATTCTTGGTTTGAACACAACTCAATTTGCGAAGGCTCTGAATCAAGCTTAAATGTAAGTTTAGGCATGCATAGAATGCTTTGAAATATAAAAGGGTACCGTCCTGAAGTAGGG
>NZ_BAVZ01000021.1 GCF_000576305.1 Paenibacillus pini JCM 16418
GGCGTTAGTGGCAGAATCAAATCAAACCAAACTAACCGGCGCAGTATCGAAAATCGCAGAACTCAAAGCTACAGCGGAACGTGATCAAGCCGCAGCAGAGGAAGTAACCGCGAAAATCGTAGCCTTACCAGAAGAAATCACGTTAGAGAATGAAGAGGAAGTAACTTCAGCTCAAGCTGCATACGCAGTTTTAACAGAAGAGCAAAAGGCGTTAGTTCTGGAAGTAAACTATACCAAACTAACAGCAGCAGTAGAAAAGATCGCAGAACTTAAAGCCGAAGCTGAACGCGATTAAGCCACAGCAGATACACTAACAAAGAAATTGTAGCTTGACCAGCAATGCAACGAAAAGGCTTCATAAAAGACTGTACAAGTGGTAGGACCCTATTTAATATGTGGGGTCCTTTTCTTTGGGCCTTTCATTATTTGATGGGTATTAAATTTTAACATTAAAGGTACTAAGGTAATTACCATAATTACAAATATTTTTTTAATAAATATTTTACTTCATCAATCCTGTTAATTGTGTATATATTCTATAGGTATTATATGTGTCATTCACATTGACACCACCCAATCCATGGTGGTATATTCGAAATGTGAGCGCTTGCTTATTACTCTATTTGACAATGAAGGGAATGTTAGTGCATGCAAGGTAAAGTGAAATGGTTTAACGCAGAAAAAGGTTATGGCTTTATTGAAACTTCTGAAGGTGGCGATGTATTCGTACATTTCTCCGCTATTCAAACTGAAGGTTTCAAAACTTTAGAAGAAGGTCAAGACGTAGAATTCGACATCGTTGAAGGCGCACGCGGACCACAAGCAGCTAACGTAAACAAACTGTAATCATCCGGCTACGGCCGCGACCTACATATGATGTGTACGATGGTTAATGGAATAACGATAGCTACCAAGACCCTGGTCATTCAGGGTCTTTTTTTGCGTCATGCACAATTAATGGTTTATTTTAACATAAAATTTTCTTATAGCTTATGTTTCCCGATCCCATAAAACGGTTAAGAATTCGTACCCTCACCTATAGAACAGGTTAAAAGAGTAATGGGGCGTTCAAGGGCGCAACATACACAGAAACGCCTTTTTACTTAGGGTTAACAATTGTGATATAATGGATTTGCAAAGGAGGAGTGCCCTATGAATTTTAGTATTCGAGGTCAACATATCGAGGTAACCGATGCTTTGAAAGATTACGTGGATAAGAAACTTGGAAGACTTGAAAAGTACTTTGATGCACCCCCTACCTCAGAAGGCTATGTAACACTTAGCGTCATTCGAGGATTGCACACCGTGGAGGTGACGATTCCACTCCCAGGCGTTATGCTTCGGCAGAAGACCGCAGTGAAGATATGTATTCATCAGTTGATTCGGTCGTGGACAAGCTGGAACGTCAGATTCGCAAACACAAAACTAAATTAAACCGTAAGTTCCGTCAGGAAGGCAGCTTGAAGACGCTGTTTACTGAAGATCCGGCTGCTGGATTAAATCCTAGCTCCGAGATGGAAGAAGAACTCGATGATCTGGAAGTAGTGCGTACCAAGCGGTTTACCTTTAAACCAATGGATGTGGAAGAAGCTATTTTGCAGATGAACATGATTGGTCATAATTTCTTCGTATTCTCTAATATTGATAACCAAGAAGTGAATGTTGTGTACAAACGGAATGATGGTAAATATGGGCTGATTGAGAAGACTGAGGTTGGATCGTATTAGAACATGTTAATGAAGCGGATGTAACAATTTTCATGTAATTGTAAATTTTAATTTCAAAAAAGAGCCCTAATCCTGCAACGGATGGGGCTCTTTATACGTATATATATATATAGAAGGTTTTTGGACGGTGTCAGCACAAATGAACTGTGATAGTCTATCAACCTGTATGTTGCGGCATCCCTTACAAACTGTTACAATTTATGCAAACAAGAAATGAAAAGGATCTATTTTTTCAAGCGTATCCGAACTAACTTCAAACCGTAAATTTTGTCTGGATGAAGTCGATTCGATCTGGATCAATTTCAACAGAACCCAACGTACCCATATGAGTTGCTTCCTGTATGAATTGATTCTCAGGGAATCCATCTCATTTGATAAATAACCCTTATATATTGAAGTTAATTCTTAATCTAACTATTGTTTTGCGCGAAAGGGGTTAATCATGCTAGGACTTGTTAAAAAGATCTTCGGCGATGTAAATGATCGTGATATCAAACGTCTGATGAAGACAGTAGAAAAGATTAACAACATAGAACCGGATTTCGTATCACTCTCGGACGAGCAGCTGCAAGCTAAGACGGCAGAATTCCGTGCACGGATTGAGAAGGGTGAAACGCTCGATGAGCTTTTGCCAGAGGCGTTTGCTACCGTACGGGAAGCTTCCAAACGTACACTGGGCAAACGTCATTATAACGTTCAGCTCGTAGGTGGTATGGCTCTGCACGAAGGACGAATTGCAGAGATGAAGACAGGTGAAGGTAAAACGCTAGTAGGTACATTGCCTGTATATTTAAATGCTCTACTTGGCTTAGGTGTACACGTGGTTACGGTCAATGATTACCTTGCACAGCGTGATAGCCAGGAAATGGGTATCATTTATGAGTTCTTGGGTATGACAGTCGGGGTTAACCTGGGCGGCATGGACCATGCGGATAAACAATTGGCTTACGCTTGTGATATTACGTATGGTACTAACAATGAATTTGGCTTCGACTATCTACGGGATAACATGGTTCTGTATAAAGAGCAAATGGTTCAACGTCCGTTGTATTTCTGTACCATTGATGAAGTTGACTCGATCCTTGTCGATGAAGCCCGTACACCACTCATTATTTCTGGACAAGCGCAGAAATCAACCGAGCTATATTACTATGCGGACCGCTTTGTGAAACAATTGCAGAAGGAAGAAGATTTCACGGTTGATATTAAAGTGAAATCTGTTGCACTGACGGAGAAGGGTGTACAGAAGGCAGAACGTGGATTTGGTATTGAGAATCTATACGATCATGCTAACGTAACGTTGAACCACCACGTGGTTCAGGCTCTGAAGGCAAATGCTATTATGCGTCGTGATGTTGACTACGTTGTAACCGAAGATGAAGTTGTGATCGTGGATGAGTTTACAGGCCGCCTGATGGCTGGACGCCGCTACAGCGATGGACTACACCAAGCGATTGAAGCGAAAGAAGGCATCGAAGTACAGAATGAAAGTATGACGCTGGCTACGATTACGTTCCAAAACTATTTCCGTATGTACCGCAAGCTTGCAGGGATGACAGGTACAGCGAAGACAGAAGAAGAAGAATTCAAGAAAATTTATGGACTTGAAGTACTTCAAGTGCCTACGAATAAACCAAACCAGCGCATAGACACGCCAGATGTAGTTTACAAGAGTGAGAACGGTAAGTTTAAAGCTGTTGTAGAAGAAATCTTGAAACGTCACGAGAAGAACCAGCCCGTGCTGGTAGGTACCGTTTCTATTGAGAATTCTGAGTTGATCTCGGACATTCTTAAACGTAAAGGCGTGAAACACCAAGTCCTTAATGCTAAATACCATGCTGAGGAAGCTGAAATCATTTCCGGTGCTGGGCAGGCGGGTGCTGTGACGATTGCAACCAACATGGCTGGACGCGGAACAGATATTATACTTGGTGAAGGTGTGGCTGAATTAGGTGGTCTGCACATTATTGGTACAGAACGCCATGAATCTCGTCGTATTGATAACCAGCTGCGCGGACGCGCAGGGCGTCAAGGTGATCCGGGTTCTACACAGTTCTACCTCTCCTTAGGTGATGAGCTGATGAAACGTTTCGGTGCGGATAACGTGCTGGCTATGATGGACCGTCTTGGATTTGAAGAAGATCAACCGATTGAGAGCAAAATGATTACCCGTGCAGTTGAATCAGCTCAGAAACGGGTAGAAGGTAATAACTTCGATATGCGTAAAGTTGTCCTTCAATATGATGATGTCATGAATCAACAGCGTGAAATTATCTATAAACAGCGCCGTGAAATTCTGGAGTCTGAGAATATTAAAGACATTGTTATGGAAATGATTAAACCGGTAATTGAGCGGGTTGTTCAGGTGCACTGTAGTGATGATATTCCAGAAAACTGGGAACTACAGGAAGTTGCTGATTATGTGAACAGTAAATTACTTGATGAGGGTTCCATTACACGTGATGATTTATGGGGTAAGGAAATTGAAGAGATTGTTGAATTCCTATTCGATAAGATTCAAGTGAAGTATACGGAACGCGAAGAACGTATTGGTGCAGAACTCGTACGTGAATTTGAAAAAGTTATCGTACTACGTTCTGTAGATAGCAAGTGGATGGATCATATTGATGCGATGGATCAGCTTCGCCAAGGTATTCACCTCCGTGCATACGGTGGTACAGATCCATTACGTGAGTATCAATTTGAGGGCTTCGAGATGTTTAATAATATGACTGCTAATATTCAAGAAGAAGTTGCACAGTATATTATGAAGGCACAAATTGAAGGTAACCAAGAGCGCCAATCGGTAATCGAAGAAAGTAAAGTTTCTACGAATGCTGAACCTGCAGAGAAGAAGCCGGTGCAAGTTGCTGAACAAGCGGGTCGTAACGATCTATGTCCTTGCGGTAGCGGTAAGAAATATAAGCATTGTCACGGACAAGAATAGTTCGGTTAGCATAAAATAATTATACAATGCCCGCCTTCATGAATTGAGGCGCGGACCAAAACTCCCTTGATTCAGGGTAACTTAAGCCGCTTTTGTATTCAGCCTCTAAGCTGATGGCTAAAGTTGTCCCTACTTAAGGGAGTTTATGTCGATAAAGAGGTGAAGAGTTCATTATGATCGATCCAAGTATTAAGCATGACCTGCGCGAAATTGCAAAGAAACTCACCAATCTTAGGGGGTCTCTTTGACTTAGATCTCAAGCAGGAAATGATACTCAACTTTGAAGAGAAAATGTCTGTTCCAGATTTTTGGGATGACAATGAGAAGGCGCAAAGCCTAATTGCTGAAATGAATGCGGTGAAGTCCTCAGTGGACGACTATGAGAAGCTGCAGCAGGAGTACGATGATGCGGCAATGATGGCAGAGCTAGCAGATGAGGAAGGAGAGGAATCCCTTTTTGATGAAATTGCAGAAGCTGTCAAAGGCATCACGAAGAAGCTAGATGATTTCGAACTCGAGCTGCTGCTAAATCAACCGTATGACAAGATGAACGCGATCTTAGAGCTTCATCCAGGTGCTGGCGGTACGGAGTCGCAGGATTGGGGTCAGATGCTTCTACGTATGTATACGAGGTGGTCTGAGAAGCATGGCTTCAAGGTTGACGTACTAGATTACTTACCTGGCGATGAAGCAGGCATTAAGAGCGTGACGCTGCTGATTAAAGGATTCAATGCTTATGGATATCTGAAGGCGGAGAAGGGCGTACACCGACTAGTAAGGATTTCACCTTTCGATTCCTCAGGCAGGCGCCATACTTCATTTGTATCCTGCGACGTGGTACCGGAAATTACCGAGGATGCAGCTGTTGAGATCCGGACTGAAGACCTGAAAATTGATACGTACCGCGCGAGCGGCGCGGGCGGACAGCACATCAATACAACAGATTCAGCTGTTCGGATTACTCACTTACCCTCAGGTGTAGTTGTGACGTGTCAGAATGAGCGTTCACAGATCAAGAACCGTGAGCAAGCGATGACCATGCTTCGTTCGAAATTGTATGAGCGTAAAATCGAAGAACAAAAGAAACATCTGGACGAAATCCGAGGGGAACAGTCGGAAATTGCGTGGGGAAGCCAGATTCGCTCCTATGTGTTCCATCCCTATAACATGGTAAAGGATCACCGTACATCAGTAGAGACAGGCAATGTCGGCGCTGTTATGGATGGGGATCTAGATCTCTTCATTGACGGTTATTTGCGTAGCCAAATTAAGGTGGAAACTGAATAAAATTTGTTTATTCCTGCACGCTAGTAGTGCAGGAATTTTTGATGTCTAAGGAATACAACCTATTGATCTAATAATAAGGAGAGAGAAGAAACATGCCTCAACCACCATCGAGTCGCAGAACAACGCCACTCATACCCATGAACAGCCCACAACGTCACGTTGTGGATACGCTTTTAATTATTATAGGATCATTTATTATTGCACTTGGATTTAATCTGTTCTTTCTACCCAATGGCATTGCTTCTGGTGGGGTATCTGGTTTATCGGTACTTGGCGAGGCTTGGCTCGGATTGGAACCCGCTTTTACGCAGTGGGCACTCAATATTCCATTATTTATTATGGGTGTGTTATTACTCGGCAAAAATTATGGCATTCGCTCGTTACTTGGCAGTGTAATTTTACCGCTGTTCGTATTTTTAACTAAAGATTGGCCGCTCCCTACAAGTAACCCGCTACTGGCATCCATTTATGGTGGTATCGCTGTTGGACTGGGTATCGGAATTGTATTCCGTGGTAGAGGTTCCACAGGTGGACTGACTACTCTAGCACAGATTATCCAGAAGTTCACCGGGCTTAGCTTTTCTTTATGTGTTGTACTACTAGATGGTTCGGTTATTATTTTGGCGGCATGTACACTTTCCTTAGAAAAGGCGCTGTACGCGCTCGTAGGCTTATATGTTACAGGCAAGGTGATTGATGGAATTGAAATGGGCTTCAATTTCACCAAAGTGGCTTATATTATTTCTGACCACACGGAACCCATTAGTCAGGCGATTCTGCATGATCTCGACCGAGGTCTTACGAAGCTGAACGCACAAGGTGGATATACAGGGAATAATCGCACAGTACTGATGGTTGTTATTGGACAAAGTGAGACGACCCGATTGAAGGCGCTTGTTCGATCAGTGGATCCAGATGCTTTTGTGATTATTAGTCATGCGCATGAAGTCTTGGGCGAGGGATTTAAATTGCATGAGTAGTTTATGATGGATAGGTAGAAGAGGTATACTGCTCCCGAATGGGGCGGTATACCTTTTTTGTGGAAAATTATAGTTGAAAACGATGATTAATAAGTTCAAAATGGTTGGTATGCAGATGCTATGGCAAGATGTTGGATTTGGTAAAAGTCCATATGGGACAAGGGATTAAATCCTCAAGAACGGTTGTATTTATATGAATACAGATGTATAATAATACATACTTATTAATGGGAATGGACGTAGTAGGCAGTGGAGAGGGGAACGCGAACATGTCAGGTGATCAAGCAGATAACAGTAGAGATCAAAAGGTGAGAGTAGCTATTATTGGTTCAACCGGATATGGCGGAGTAGAATTGATTCGATTGCTGCAAGGACATCCTCAAATTGAAATCACATCCGTTATTTCTTCTTCTAGTGCGGGGGTTCCAATATCGGATGGATTTCCCCATCTAACGGATATTATCGTACAGAATCTAGACGGGGTAGATGCCCAAGAAATAGCTGGAAAAGCCGACGTGGTTTTCGCGGCAACTCCATCAGGCGTAAGCAGTACACTTGTACCGCAGCTACTTGATGCTGGCCTTAAAGTCATCGACCTATCAGGAGATTTTAGATTAAAGGATGCAGCTAGCTATGAACATTGGTATAAGCATGCGGCTCCCGAAGCGTCCTATTTGGAACAAGCCGTATACGGTTTAAGCGAAGTGTATGGCGAGGCAGTAGCTGGTGTCGACTTCATATCAAACCCAGGATGTTATTCGACAGCAAGCTTGCTAGGATTGATTCCGGCGATTAGCGCTGGATGGATTGATCCGAAAAGCATCATTATTGATGCCAAGTCTGGCGTATCTGGATCGGGTCGAGGCGTTAACTTAGGCGTTCATTACGCGGAAGTGAATGAGAATTTAAAAGTTTACAAAGTCAATAAACATCAACATATACCGGAAATTGAGCAGGTACTAACACAGATAACAGGCGAGCCCGTTACGGTGACATTTACAACGCATCTTGTTCCGATGACTCGGGGAATTATGACGACCATATATGCAAGCATGAACAACACATATAGTATGAAGATTTAGTGCAATTATACCGAGAATATTATCGTGGAAGTCCGTTTATACGGGTAAGAGACAAAGGCATTTGGCCTGCAACGAAGGAAGTCACTGGATCAAACTATTGTGATATTGGATTCGCAACAGATGCACGTACAGGCAGAGTAACGATTATATCGGTCATTGATAATGTTGTGAAAGGTGCGGCAGGTCAAGCGATTCAAAATATGAACCTGATGATGGGATGGGAGGAGCATCTTGGCTTAAGATACGTACCAATGTATCCGTAAGCAGGATGAAAGGACATGGGAGAAGGACATTATGAAGTGATTGAGGGCGGCTCCATTATTACGCCAAAAGGGTTCTTCGCAGGGGGCGTGCACTGCGGACTCAAGAAGACGGATCGCCATGATATTGGCATCATCCGCTGTGAGGTGCCGGCCGTGGCTGCGGCCGTTTACACCACGAATGCTTTTCAAGCGGCGCCACTGAAGGTGACGCGCGAGAGCTTGCAGGACGGCCGCTTGCAGGCCGTCGTTGTCAATAGCGGCAACGCGAACGCCTGCACAGGGCAGCAGGGCGAAGCCGATGCCTATGAGATGCGCGCGCAGGCCGCTCGCCACCTTGGGGTGGCGGAGCAGGATGTCGCTGTCGCCTCCACAGGCGTGATCGGCGAGCTCCTGAAGATGGACTGCGTCAGCGCCGGCATTGAGGCGCTGCCAGCACGACTAGGCAGCACACCGCAGAGCGCTGAAGATTTCTCGCAGGCCATCCTCACCACCGATTTGGTGAAGAAGGAAATTTGCGTAACGGTTGATGTAAACGGCAAGAAGGTTGTCATCGCTGGAGCCGCGAAAGGCTCAGGGATGATCCATCCGAATATGGCGACGATGCTTGCTTTTATGACTACAGATGCAGTCATTGAACAGCCAGCATTACAAGTACTTATGCGCCAAGCAACGGATTCTACGTTTAACATGATTACCGTTGATGGCGATACAAGCACCAACGATATTCTGATTGCTATGGCGAGCGGTATGGCGAGTAATGATGTATTAAATGAGGATCACCCCGATTGGGAAGCTTTTGCAGCTGGGTTTACGTATGTATGCCAAGTGCTTGCACAAGCGATTGCTCGTGACGGTGAGGGTGCAACGAAGCTGGTTGAGGTAAGTGTAAACGGTGCGGTTAGTGACTTATCTGCCCGTGCAATTGCCAAAACAGTAGTCGGTTCAAGTCTAGTCAAATCCGCTGTATTCGGAGCGGATGCCAACTGGGGACGAATTATCGCAGCCGTTGGACGTGCGGGGGAGCCCGTGAATCCGGAGAGCGTAGATATTCGTCTCGGCGATATTTCGGTGCTTGAAGCATCTCGTCCTGTTATATTCGATGAGGATGCGGCGCTTGTTTATTTGAAGGGTGACACGGTGCGAATCGTGGTTGATCTTCATCATGGAGAAGGCAAAGCTACAGCTTGGGGCTGTGATTTAACATATGATTATGTTCGCATCAATGCGGCATACCGAACTTAAAATGAACTCAACCATGAATGACTGGAATGCTAATCTTCTGGAGAGGAGAGAACATGTGTGACGAATCTAAAATACGAGACTAGTAATACCGATGCTACTAAAGCTTCCTCCACTCGGAGCTTTGTGATGAAATGCGGGGGAAGCACACTAGCTGCATTACCCGAATCATTCTTTGAAGATTTGAAGCAGCTTCAGAATAATGGAATGCAGCCTGTGATCGTTCACGCGGGGGCCCTGCCATATCGGATAATTTGACGAAGCTCGGTATAGAAACGGAGTTCGTAGGTGGATTACGTAAGACGACGGATGCCGTTCTCGATGTTGTTGAGATGGTTTTGGCAGGGAGCATTAACAAACAAATCGTAAGACGTATACAGGGAACCGGTGCACGTGCTTTGGGACTGTCTGGAGTAGACGGTTCGCTCATTCAGGCACAGCCTGTTCCCAATCATGCCGAAGTTGGTTTTGTAGGTGATGTTACTTTCGTAGAATCAAGCATTATCCATGGAGTTATGGATATGGGATATATGCCAGTCATCGCTCCAGTGGGTGTAGATGCTAGCGGACAGCGATATAACATTAATGCGGATACGGCAGCAGGCGCTGTGGCTTCGCATATGGGTGTCGATCGAATGATCGTCGTCACAGATGTTCCGGGCATTATGACATCTGCTGGCGGCGAGAAGCGGGTGCTGCCTGAGGTTTCGATTCAGCAGATTGAAGATATGATCACAAGCGGTGAAATCTATGGCGGTATGATTCCGAAGGTTCGTGCAGCCATTAACTGCATCCATGGTGATGTACAGGAAGTCGTTATTGTCGACGGAAGTGAACCACAGGTGCTGAGCCGTGTCGTTCATGGCGAAACCATCGGCACACGAATTGTCCGGGTGTAAAGCGTAATGAGTTAACTGAAAATAGGGATAGGAGTGATACGAATGGGTGATCAAGCACAACAAACAAGCTCGTTGTTTCCGACATATGCCAGATATCCGATTAGTTTGGTTAAGGGTAAGGGAAGCTGGCTTTGGGATGATCAAGGGAATAAATATTTAGATTTCATGTGCGGTTTGGCTGTTACGAATTTGGGCCATGCGCCTGAGAAGGTGTCGGCGAAGTTGAAAGAGCAGATCGATGAGCTATGGCATGTATCTAACTTATTTCAGATCCCAAATCAGGAAAAAGCAGCTGCGCTATTAACAGCTAACACTTGTGCGGATGCTGTATTCTTCTGTAACAGTGGCGCAGAAGCGAATGAAGCTGCAATCAAGCTGGCTCGTCGTTATCACCAAAAGGTGAAAAAGACAGGACGTTTCGAGATCATCACATTCTATCAATCCTTCCACGGGCGGACGCTAGCTACATTGACAGCAACCGGGCAAGATAAGGTGAAAGAAGGATTTTTGCCGCTTCCGACTGGATTCAAGAGTGTACCTTTGCATGATTTAGACGCGCTTAAAGCAGCAATCAGTAAAGACACAGCTGCAATTATGATTGAGATGATTCTAGCTGAAGGCGGCGTATTGACTGTTCAAGCTGATTTCCTTAAAGCTGTGAAGGAGTTGTGCGATGAGCATGGACTTCTACTTATTGTAGATGAGGTTCAGACAGGAATGGGACGTACAGGCAAGTTATTTGCACATGAGCATTATGGCATTGAGCCGGATATTTTTACAGCCGCCAAGGGAATTGCTAGTGGCTTCCCCGCAGGAGCGATGCTTGGTAAGGGATATCTGCGTGAAGCATTCAGCGCAGGTAGTCATGGTTCCACCTTTGGGGGTACACCACTCGCAACAAGCGTCATGATTGCGACGATTGAGACCATTCTAGAAGACAAACTGCCAGAGCGTGCGGCTGAAATGGGTGCGTATCTCGTCCAGCAATTGAATGAGAAGGTAGCAACGAATCCTTTTGTCATCGAAGTTCGTGGTAAAGGACTGTTGATTGGCATCGAATGCCAAGACGCCGTAGGCGATATTGTATCGGCAGGACAGAAGCGGGGTCTATTATTCGTGACAGCCGGTCCGAATGTGATTCGTCTGTTGCCAAATCTATACGTTAGCAAAGAAGAAATTGATCAAGCTGTGAGTATTCTTGCAGAGTTGATTCATGAACATACGGCAGTAAAGAAAGCTTAGTAGAATTGAAGGAGGGGTCAGCATATGACACAGACACAGCAGCAGGTGAATTTGAAAGGGCGGGATTTGCTAGAGCTTGATGATTACAGCCCGGAGGAAATCCAGTATCTGCTGGATCTTGCGGTGGAACTGAAGCGTAAGCAGAAGAACGGTGAGGTTTATCAGCCATTGAAGGGTAAGACGATTGGTCTTATTTTTGAAAAATCATCTACACGTACACGTGTATCCTTTGAAGTAGGAGCCTTTCAATTGGGTGCACACGCACTTTTCCTTAGCAAAAATGATATTCAGCTTGGACGCGGGGAAATCATCAGCGATACAGCGCAGGTGCTTTCACGCTACCTAGACGGCATGATGATTCGTACCTTTGGTCATCACAATGTGACGGACCTCGCGAAGTATGCTTCTGTACCTGTCATTAACGGTCTTAGCGATTTAGCGCATCCATGTCAGGTGCTTGCGGATTTACAAACAATCTACGAGCAAAAGGGCACATTAAAGGGCCTCAAGTTAGCTTATATCGGTGACGGTAATAACATGGCCCACTCGCTTATGATCGGCGGGGCGAAGCTGGGTGTGCATGTTTCCATTGCAAGTCCTGAAGCTACGAGCCAGATCCAGAAGTTGTAAAGCTCAGCCGTCAAATTGCTTCAGAGAGCGGAGCACAGATAGTGGTGACTCGCAGTCCTCAGGAAGCCGTGAAGGATGCCGATGTAATCTATACGGATGTATGGGCGAGCATGGGCTTTGAAGAAGAACAGAAGCAGCGTGAAGCGGCTTTTAAAGATTATCAAGTGAATGAAGAGCTAGTTAAGGGTGCGAAAAGCGACTACTTGTTCATGCACTGCCTGCCTGCACATCGCGGTGAAGAAGTAAGCGCGGGCGTGATCGACGGTAAGAACTCGGTAATTTTTGATCAAGCTGAGAACCGTCTGCACGCACAAAAAGCTTTGATGGCTGCTTTAATGGCATAATAGAGTAAGTATTTCATTATATAATCCGAATTTCGATTCATAAAGGATACAGGGAGAGGAACCTTACGATGGCAAAAGAAAAGATTGTACTCGCATACTCCGGCGGTTTGGATACGTCGATCATTCTCAAATGGCTAAAAGAAACCTATGATGCTGAAATTATCGCTTTTACAGCTGATGTTGGACAAAAGGAAGAGCTAGATGGCTTGGAGGAAAAGGCTCTCGCTACGGGTGCTTCCAAAGTATACATCGACGATCTTCGTGATGAATTCGCAAATGATTTTATCTTTCCGATGTTCCAATCGGGTGCTTTGTATGAAGGACAATATCTGCTAGGTACGAGTATTGCTCGTCCGCTGATCGCGAAGCGTATGGTGGATATCGCCCGTGCTGAAGGCGCAACGATGATTGCTCACGGCGCTACAGGTAAAGGTAACGACCAAGTTCGTTTCGAACTAGGTGTAGCTGCACTGGCACCAGATATTAATGTCATTGCTCCTTGGCGTCTTGAAGAATTCCGTAATGATTTCCCTGGACGTGCTGAAATGATCGCTTACGCTGAGAAGCATGGCATCCCAGTTACTGCTTCAGCTGCTAAGTCTTATTCCATGGATCGCAACTTGCTACATATCAGCTATGAGAGCGGCGTGCTTGAAGATCCTTGGTTTGACCCAAGCACGACGGAAAATAAAGATATGTTCCTGCTGAGTGTGTCCCCAGAGGATGCACCAGATGAAGCGGAATACCTAGAGCTTGAATTTGCTAAAGGTGACTGCGTTGCTCTAAATGGACAGAAGATGAGTCCGTTAGAAGTTATGGATAAATTAAATGAACTGGGCGGCAAGCACGGTATTGGGCGCGTAGATATGGTAGAGAATCGTTTTGTGGGTATGAAGAGCCGCGGCGTGTATGAAACGCCGGGCGGAACCATTCTGTTCACCGCACACCGCAAAATGGAATCCATTACGATGGATCGTGAAGTGATGAATCTTCGTGATAGCCTAATTACTCGCTATGCCACTCTTGTATATAACGGTTTCTGGTTCGCACCAGACGCCTTGCATTGCAAGCGTTGGTACAAGAAAGCCAGAAGAATGTGAGCGGAACCGTTCGCGTGAAGCTGTATAAAGGTAATATTATCGGTGCTGGCGTGAAGAGTCCTGTCAGCTTGTACAACCCGGACATTGCTACGATGGAAGCTGATCCTACACAAGCTTATGACCAAGGCGATGCTACTGGATTTATCCGTTTGAACGCCCTTCGTCTCAAAGTGAGTAAAGGCGTAGAACTGAATCAATAAAACAACCTATGGCTGCATGAAAGCCGTTCCTGCTTCTTTGTGAAGGAGTTGGGACGGCTCTCTGCTGTTTAGAAGAGGAGAGGGAAAAGCTATGAGTAAATTGTGGGGAGGACGCTTCACAAAGCAGACCAACCATTTGGTAGACGAGTATACGGCATCGATTGGTTTTGACCAAGCGTTGGCTGAGGAAGATATTCAAGGCAGCTTGGCCCATGTGACCATGTTAGGTAAATGTGGGATTCTGCCACTCGAAGACGTGGAGAAGATTAAAGAAGGGCTGAACACCGTATTAGGAAAAATTAGGGATGGAGAGATTGAATTCTCCGTATCCGATGAAGATATTCACATGAATATCGAGAAGAACTTAATTCAAGAAATCGGACCTGTTGGTGGTAAGCTGCATACAGGACGTAGTCGTAATGACCAAGTAGCTACGGATATGCACTTATACTTACGTAAACGTGTGGTGGAGCTTACAGGTATGCTGCATACGCTTCAACATGCTTTAGTTACGCAGGCACGTGATAATCTAGATACAATTGTTCCAGGTTATACACACTTACAGCGTGCACAGCCGATTCTTTTTGCTCATCATCTGATGGCGTATGTATCAATGTTCCAACGTGACATTGAGCGTCTAATGGATAGCTATAAACGTATTAATGTATTGCCGCTAGGTGCAGGGGCTCTTGCAGGAACGACATTCCCAATCGATCGTCACTATGTAGCGGAACAGCTTCAGTTTGATCGTGTCTATGAAAATAGTCTAGATGCAGTTAGCGATCGTGATTTCATCGTGGAGTTTCTATCCCACGCTTCGATCATCATGATGCACCTCTCCCGTCTATCGGAAGAGCTTGTGCTGTGGAGCAGCACAGAGTTTGGCTTCGTTGAGCTTGATGATGCGTTCTGCACGGGCAGCAGCATTATGCCACAGAAGAAGAATCCGGATGTTCCCGAGCTTGTTCGTGGTAAAACAGGCCGCGTTTATGGTAACTTAATCGGTCTATTGACCGTATTGAAGTCTCTGCCGCTTGCATACAACAAGGACATGCAGGAAGATAAAGAAGGCATGTTTGACACTGTCGCTACCCTTGAAGGAGCGTTACAATTGTTCGCTCCAATGATCACGACGATGAAGGTAAACAAAGGACGTATGCGTGATGCGGTTAACAAAGATTTCTCTAATGCTACGGACATTGCGGACTTCCTAGTAGGTAAAGGTCTTCCTTTCCGTCAAGCACATGAAGTCATCGGTAAAACCGTGCTGTATTGTATTCAGAACAGCAAATACTTGCTTGACCTCTCCATGGATGAGTTCAAGCAATTCTCACCGTTGTTTGATGACAGCATTTATGGCGTATTACAGCCAGAGACGGTAGTGGATGCTCGTAATGTATACGGAGGAACGGCAACCGATCAGGTTGTAAATGCCATTAAACGCGGCGAGGTATTGCTGAATATGACGGAGCAGTGGCTTGGAGAGCACGAATAAAGGACAAGCGCTACGAGTTACAGGTTAACATATAAACATAACCGATAGAGATTAGTACATTCTCTATCGGTTTTTTGTATGTATCTATTCTGGTTCAACGCCAAAATTAGGGGTTGCTAAAAAGCGAAAGTAGCGAAGGGGACGGAATCGATCTGAAGAAGCGGTAGCGGTCGCCTTTGTCTCCGAATTTCTACCTTTTAAAATAATAAGATTAAGAAATTCAGAGACAACAGCGATCGGAAGAACGATCCGTAACCGCAGCGGTCGCCTCGCTCAATGTCAAACACTAATTTTTTAGATTCAACCTCTACTATTAAATATTTACAACGTAACAATGTTATGTTACATTTATTTTGAGGGGGTCATTATACAAATGAACGAAGACGAATTGATCTCAAAAAAAGAACTGCTGGAATGGACCGGCATATCATATGGTCAGCTGTATCGATGGAAACGTAAGAATCTCATCCCAGAGGATTGGTTTATACGTAAATCCTCTTATACGGGGCAAGAAACTTTTTTCCCGCGGGAGAAGATATTACAACGTATTGATCGAATTAAGAATATGAAGGATGGCTTATCCCTGGATGAGCTTGCGGATGTGTTCTCGCCAAGCTCAGACGACATTTCACTTGGAGCACAAAAACTTGTTGAACGTAACATTGTTACTCAAACAACCCTACATTTGTATGAAGAAGTTCAAGGGAGCCAGGAAACACTGGCCTTTTCCGATATGGTTTGTCTATTTGTATTAGAGAAGCTACTCCAGAGTGGGGAAATGACCCAAGGCGAGGGGAAGATGCTGATACATTTACTCAAGGAACATGAAGAGCATTTTGCTAGCAGACCCTGTGAAGTTGTTCTTTTCCGCAAAATGGGCGTAACTTCATTCGTACTCGCAGAGTCCATGGAACATATTTATTTTGACAAGGGTGTAAAGTGGGTCGTTCGAATGTCGGTCACAGCCTGTATTGAAGAATTGAAGATGAGCTTGAATGAACGGGAGGAATGAGGAGTGGAGCAGCAATCACGTCATGATTTGATTTTATCGGGAATGGGCAAGGCGGCTGGGGGCAGCTATCAGCATGTGCAGATCGATGGGATGGGCACTATAAATCAGGATACCGACTGTGTTTCATTGACTGCACACGGAAGGTTCATGTTATGGGAGCATTGCAATCAGAGGCGGTAACGGCAAGTGGTACCTTATCTATAAATGGGGCTGTTCATGCAGATCGAATTCTCGTGGATGGTATGGCAACAATGAAGGATGCTGTAGTATGCAAAGATTCTCTTGAGGTGAACGGAAGAGTGTCCATCGAGAAGAATCTTAGCGCTGATAAAGTGAAGGTGGACGGAAGTTTGAAGACAAGGGGCGACGTTCAATGTGAGACTCTTTCAGTACATGGTGGGTTTAATATTGAGGGGCTGTTGAATGCAGGACAGGTGGATATTAAGCTTAATTTTCCGTGTCGGGCTCATGAAATTGGCGTCGAGAGAATAACGGTTAAGCGGACGAAGAAATTCCGTGTACTAGAGCAACTAACAGGTACGTTTGCGGCTCGTTTGAAGGTGAATGTAATCGAAGGTGATTTCATTGAACTGGAGTATACAGATGCCGATACGGTGCGAGGCAACGAAGTTAGAATTGGCCCCGGATGTCAAATTCGGTTGGTTGAATATAAGCATGAAATGATTCAGCATCCTGATGCAAAGATTGGATCGATTCAACAGATATAAGGATTAGTTTAACTTGAGGAGGGTGCGTATGACAGCTTCTAACAACGAGAATGTTAAATTTTCAGATATGAAGATTATGGGTAATGGAAGCTCGGCAGGAGGAACGTTTAACCTAGTCAAAATCATGGGTGATGCTGAGATCAATGGTTCGATAACATGTAACGCATTTAAATGTATGGGAAATACTCAGGTAAGAGGAATGGTAAGCACAGGTGGATTTAATTGCACTGGTGAAATACAAATCACCGAAGGCATGCGGTCTGAGAGTGCTAAATTAAATGGAAATTTACGAGTGCTAGGAGAACTAAGCGCGAAGTTGATTACGATAAATGGTGAATTATCCGTTGGACAACGAATGACTGCTGAGAAGGTCAAGGTCAACGGCACGCTGAGTGTTGCAGCAGACTGTCAATGTGAAGATATGACGATCCGAGGTTCCCTCGAGGTGGACGGCATGTTAAATGTTGAGCATTTGCAGCTTAAGATGCATGGCTCAAGCAAGGCACGAGAAGTGGGTGGCAGTAAACTTCATGTAAGCAGGGGATTCAGTGTCCCAATTCTGAACAAATTGATCACAAGTATGGAAGGAACCTTTCAAGCGGGTAGCATTGAAGGCGATGAGTTGTATCTGGAGTATACGATAGCGAAGATTGTACGGGGGCGGCATGTAACGCTTGGACCTGGCTGCGAAATAGGTTTGGTCGAATATGCTGAAGAATTCAAGTATGATCCAAGTGCTTCGGTTTCTCAGGTGAATCAAATCATTGTATGAGGTTTCCTCAGCGAAAGCTGAGGGTAATTCTCCTTATAGAACGAAGGGAGACGATATAAGATGAAGGTTATCATTACACAAGCAGAAGCGGTAGAGAAAGGCATCTGGAGTCAGGTCATGAGTATGTTTGGTGTGGATGACGAGGATGAGGTATGGCCTAAAGAAGAGTATATTCTGACAGAGGATCAGGCTCGGAAGCTTGAACTCATCCGTTAAAAAAGAAAGTACATACTATAAGTAAAAAGCGCTCCTGTAGGAGCGCTTTTTTGGTTTGTTCATGGTGAGAGAAGTATGTTCAATTTGAGCTTAGAGATTCGGACCGCTCACACCATCCTCAACTACGGAATCATTAGAAGCAGGACCATTGTTTTTGGCTCTTCCACTACCGGGAGGGACGGCAATCAGGCGATTCTGCGGACGGTAGGTATCTGTAGATATCTTGTGTTTTTCAATGACTTTTCCATCTACGATTTTGGTTTGATAGGTCTCAACCACATAACCAGGTTTTCCACTCTGTAGAATTTCCTGGCCATCCGTAGGTATCGAAGCATTTTGTACAAATTTATCCGTAACGGGCAAAGTCTTCACGATGTTCGATTCAAGTGCGTATTCAATATTTTCGGGAAAGGTGCCAAAGAATTTAACGGTTAGTTTGTGCTCCTGAACAGCAGCGCGAATAATTAGCGTCTTACCTGTATTGTTCTTAAAGCGAAAATTAATAGAGCCTGAGGCAAAGGTGGCATCTTGGCCTTTAGGCAAGTAGCTGACAGGAAGGGAATGATTGCGACGTTCAACGATTTCCATGCCCGTGCGCAGAGCTGCATTGTAGACTGTACTGGATACCTGGCAGATCCCTCCGCCAATACCCGGCACAAGCTTGCCATTCACAATGACGGGGGCCTCTTGGAAACCGGATTCCTTCTCCGCCTTAGCAATAACCTTGCTGTAATCAAAAAGATCACCGGGTTTCAGCACCATACCGTCCACTGCCTTTGCGGCTGAACTGACGTTATAGATTCTACCCGGACCACTTGACCCAAGGGTAGTGGAGAACTGAACAATTTTACGATCAATTCCTTCATCCTTTAGCCCCTTATAAGTAATCTTCGGTTGAAGTGTATAAATAGGAAGATCAAGCTTAAGTGCTTGGGTAGATCGATTGTCGATAGGAGTGAAATCTTTAGGAATGATTGCAGTCATCTGCTCTGAGAACGTCTGCCAGTCAATGCGCGCCACGGATGTCTCAGTCGTATAGATAATCTGATCATTGTCGTTAATTCGCCGAGTTGCATTCACGGGTATGCCAAAGTGCTCCTTCTCCCACGTGTCATTGTACATGCTTTTAAGGACGGATGGATCGAAGTGGGGAACAAGACTCCAGTTCTGACTAAACTCACGGCGATAATTCAGTTTATCCCACCAGCTACCTGCGCTTAGTTGTAATAGAGCATTACGAAAAGTCTCTGCTTCGTATGTCACTCCCGCCTCGGCCAATGTCAACTTTACTTCCGGAACATCTTGCTTCGTCATAGACAAGTTTAAGGGAAGTTCCCCCATCTGTTGGAGTCGCTCATCAAGTTCTTTGAGCACATCGGTCGTTTTCTTGCCGCCTACGTCCCACCCAGAGACCTGTACATTTTCTGGGACGGTGTTTTGGTTTGCGTAGAGATGAATCCATCCTGCGGTGATGGAACCGATCAACACGAGACTGGCGATGATGATCAGGCTTAAATGAATTTTTTTCATGGGCTCCCACCTTCTGACTTCGTATTAATCACGATTAATGCTATTTTCATGTATATGCCCGTAACCATGGAAAAATTTCGGGTACTAAAAAGGTAACAATTTTGTTACAATGGAAAACATCTTGATGATTTCTAAAGTTTTTTAAAGGAATTAGCTGGAATGTGTCGAAATTATAATGGCTAATTATGTAATTAGGAAGTGATGAAGAACGTGATCGAAATGCAGGATGTATGGAAGACGTATCCGAATGGCGCACATGCCCTTCAAGGAGTCACCGTTAAGATTGATCGAAACGAGTTTGTATACGTTGTCGGACCGTCCGGCGCAGGTAAATCGACATTTATGAAACTGATTTATAGAGAAGAAGTACCCACTAAAGGTCAAATCTCTGTAAATGGGTTTAACATTGGTAAGCTGAAGCAGCGTAAGATTCCTTACGTTCGCCGTAACATAGGCGTTATTTTTCAGGATTTTCGCTTGTTACCTCGACTATCGGCATTTGAGAATGTAGCCTTTGCGATGGAGGTTATCGAATCGCCAAAACGTCAGATGAAGAAACGCGTGATGGAAGTGTTGGATTTGGTAGGTTTGAAGTCCAAAGCGAACCGTCAACCTGCACAGCTCTCCGGCGGGGAGCAGCAGCGTATTGCGATTGCAAGAGCAATCGTCAATAATCCTTCTGTCATTATCGCGGACGAGCCTACAGGTAATTTAGACCCGGAAACCTCGTGGGGCATCATGCAATTGCTCGATGAGATTAATTTTCGGGGAACGACGATTGTTATGGCCACTCACAACAAGGACATTGTAAATTCTATGCGTAAGCGTGTTATAGCAATCGAACAAGGCAACATTGTGCGGGATCAGTTGAGAGGAGAATACGGATATGACTTTTAACACCTTCTTGCGTCATTTACGGGAAGGGTGTAGGAACGTATTCCGCAATGGATGGATGTCAGTGGCATCTATTACCTCCATCATCGTGTCCCTTTTTATTCTGGGCGTTTTTGTTCTTCTAGTCCTAAATGTGAATGCCATTGCCGACAAGGCCGATAGTCAGGTGCAGATTCGGGCATTTCTGAATGTGACAGTAGATCAGAAGCTTCGTGAATCCTTACAGAAGGAAATTGCTTCCATGCCTGAGGTTAGCCGAATAAGCTTTATTTCCAAAGCGCAGGGCCTTGAGGATTTCCGCAAAAGTATGGGTGATGAGGGAAAGGATATTCTTGAAGGTTTTAGCAAGGATAATAACCCGATTCCCGATACAATCATGGTGGAAGTAATCGAACCGACTACCGTCCCTTTTGTAGCGAAGAAGATTGAAGCACTGAACACAACCCATACCGAACAGCCTATTTTCAAAGTAAAGTATGGAAAAGGTACAATTGAAACTTTATTCAAGGTTACGCGGACTGTTCGCAATGTTGGCTTTATTTTTGTAGCGGGATTAGCACTTATGTCGATGTTCCTAATATCTAATACCATTCGAGTAACAATCCTAGCGCGCCGTAAGGAAATTGGCATTATGAAGCTGGTCGGAGCAACGAATAACTTTATACGCTGGCCGTTCTTTGTTGAAGGAACATTGATTGGTCTTATTGGTTCGCTAATTACCATTGGAATATTGTTTGTTGGATATGATCAGTTGATTTCTGCGGTTAGTTCGGATCTTGCACTACAGGTTTCTTTAATTCCCCTGAAACAAATTTGGCTTCAAATTGGGGGCATATTGTTCGTATTAGGTGTACTTATCGGAATGTGGGGGACAACGCTCTCCATTCGTAAGTTTTTGAAGGTATAAATATGAGGCTTCGTTATAAGCCTCGTCTGATCATTACGGGATGTCAGCTGAACGGGAGAACATTTTGAAAAAGGATGGGGAGCGCAAGTTGAAAAAAATCGCCTCTATAGTAGCCGTTGCGATGTTGGCAGCTGTTATTTTTCAGCCCACAGAAGGATATGCCAAGCGTAAAACGGTAGATCAAATTGAACATGAATTGAGATTGCTGCAGCAACAAGCACAGTCCGCGAAGAAGCAGAAGGCATCGGCTGATGCGAAGAAGCAGGAAGCTCAGCATTATAAGAATAAAACGACACAGAACCTGCAGACTGTATTGGACCGAATTGATCAAGTTAGTACTAATTTGGCCAGCCTATCGGTTCGTATTGATCAAACACAAGAGAATCTTCGAAAGACGGCAAATGAACTGGATGAAGCGGAAGAACGGATCCAGTCACGTGAGAAGATGTTAGAGTCGCGTGTCAGACTGATGTATACAGATGGGAATGTTTCTTATTTAGAAGTGCTCCTTGCTGCAACCAGTTTTTCTGATTTCCTAGAGCGAGCGGATACAATTAAGAACTTCGCAGATCAGGATAAAGATTTAGTTGAGCAACATAAGAAGGACAAGGCTCTTGTATTGGACAAGCAGAATGATTTAAAGGGCCAGTATGCGGAAGCTAAGAATTTATATGCCGATATGGAAACACAGAAATCAATATTGGACGAAAATGAGAAGCAAAAGCAGGTCCTGATTGCTCAGTATGACCATGAGATTGAGGAATCAGATGGCATTAGTGAAGAGCAGGACCAAATGCTCGTTACTTTGGTTAGTAAGCGTTCTGCGTTGCAACAGGAGAAGAATAAGATTAAGGCGGAGGAAGCGGCACGTAGAGCCGCTGCCGCTAAGAGAGCAGCCTTAGCTGCAGCCAAGAAAGCAGCCGCCAAGAAGGCCGCTGCTGCGAAGAAGGCTTCATCTAAAGGCCATGTTTCAGGTAGTTCATCTATAAGTGGCTTCTCAGGCAACGGCGGTCCGCTTCTATTACCCGTTAGTGGAGCACGCGTTTCATCTGGATTCGGACGCAGGGTCCATCCGGTAACTGGTGAAGTCGGCAAAATGCATAAAGGTGTCGATTTAGCTGTGCCTCAAGGAACTTCTATTCATGCTGCTGATGAAGGGAATGTCATATTAGCGGAGTGGTATAGCGGTTACGGATACTGCGTTATTGTTGATCATGGAGGTGGCATGTGGACCCTTTATGGTCATATCCGTCAAGGTGGTATTAAAGTAAGCGTGGGAGATCATGTTTCTCGCGGTCAAGTTATTGCAGAGTCAGGTGCTACTGGGCAAGTAACAGGGCCACATTTACACTTTGAAGTTCGTAATGATGGCAATGCTGTTGATCCAATGCCGTATCTGTAGTGATGAGTATAAATATTCCGTACAAGCCAAACATATACTAGGATGATTGGCCCGGGTCATTGATCTTGATCTGAAAATAAAAGGCGGTGGACATATGCTCAAAAAACAAACAGTCGTTTTATTGCTGATTCTGGCTATTGTCGGCAGTAGCGCATTGACGCTGTTCGTATCAAAGGATCATAGCTTTGCTACAAGTCCGGGTGCCGGTATCCTTGCGAGCGGCGGGTCTAATGGACTCAAACAGGAAGAGGCCAAGAAACTTGGAACGGCCCTCGATCTTATTGAGGGTAACTACTATCAAGATGTAGATCGTACAAAACTGGTGGATGGTGCGATTAACGGGATGATGCAATCGCTCGAAGATCCGTATTCCTCATATATGGGTAAACAGACTGCCAAAGAATTTGAAGAGAGTATTGAAGGTTCTTTTAGTGGTATTGGGGCTGAGGTTTCCTCGGACAACGGGAATGTTATGGTTGTCTCTCCAATTAAGGGTTCTCCTGCTGAGAAAGCAGGTATCCGGGCTAAGGACATTATTCTTTCGGTTAACGGACAGTCTTTACAAGGTCTTGAACTCAATGAAGCAGTGGCTAAGATACGTGGTCCAAAAGGAAGTGAAGCGAAGGTATCTGTCAAGCGTACAGGTACAGCCTCACCAATCGAGTTTGTTATCGTTCGTGATGATGTAGATCTGGAAACGGTCAAAGCTCATATGGAACCAGGTAAGATTGGTGTCATTGAAATTACACAGTTTTCATTGAACACGGGCGAGCGTTTCAAGAGCGAATTAACGAAGCTTGAGCAACAGGACATGAAGGGCCTAGTGATTGATGTCCGTAATAACCCTGGTGGGGTATTGTCAGTCGTTATTGATATTGCAGACCAGTTCGTCCCACAAGGTAAAGTGATCGTGCAAGTTGAAGATAAGGATAAGAAACGTGATAAGAATGTATCCAAAGGTAAAGGTAAGTCTTACCCTGTAACATTGCTAATGAATAAAGGAAGTGCTAGCGCTTCTGAGATTTTAGCAGGTGCTTTGCAGCAGTCCGCTGGTGCTAAGCTTATGGGTGAGAATTCATTTGGTAAAGGGACCGTACAGACTAGTTTTGAGAAACAACTAGGTGATGGTAGTTTACTCAAAATTACAATTGCGAAGTGGCTTACACCGAATGGATCATGGATTCATAAAAAAGGAATTAAACCGGATATTGCGGTTTCACAACCGGATTATTTCTCTGTAGCTCCAATCAATAAAAAGGTGAGCCTACAGTATAATACGAATAACAGTGATGTGAAGAATGCTCAAATCATGCTGGATGGCCTTGGATTCAAGCCAGGACGCAAGGACGGTTTTTTCGATCAGAAGACGACCACAGCAGTCAAGGAATTCCAAAGTAGCGAGAAGCTTAAGGTTACCGGAATTATCGATGCCAAAACGGCAGAAAGCCTTGAATCAGCACTGATTAAAGCGATTCGAGATCCGAAGCGGGACAATCAAATGAAGAGTGGAATCGAAGAGGTACGGAAGGAAATCGCGGCTTCCGCGTCGAATAAGTAAGAAGGCTGAACTTCAGCCTTCTTTTTTTCTGTACTAAGCTTTATTTGGGAGGAGTGACCTAGTTTGAATTTGGCTTTGGAATTATTATGGAATTTTACAGATGCTCTGGTACAGCTGTTATTACAGCCGTTTTACTATATTTCGATCATATTTATGATGTTGATTTATCGCAGGCAGGTATTACTAGAACGTAAGCTGTTTCATGTCCGCCTTCACAGTTGGGGGAATCAAACCTTTCGTACGATTGTAGGGGGATTAATTGCAGGTATTAGTGTTTCAATAGCAGTGGCCTTTTTGGGTATATCATTGACGCAAGAGGCAATTATTTGTATATGGGCAGTAGCGATTGTATTACTTCTGTTTCGTATTCGCTATCTATGCTTTGCGTACTCGATCGGTATTTTAGGTGTAATGCAATTCGGTTTAAACCTATTTACGAATTGGGAGCCAACCAGTTTCATGGGATCGATAACAGACACGATCCGAGGTCTAGATATTCCTGCATTGTTAGCGCTAGTGGCTATTCTACACTTAGCAGAAGCACTATTGATTAAGCTGCAGGGTGTGTCGTTTGCCAATCCACTGTTTATGGAGAGTAAGCGAGGCAAGCTGGTTGGAGGATATCAGATGCAGGCATTCTGGCCGCTACCGCTGTTCCTACTCATCCCTGCACAGACTAGTGGAAGTATTCTGCCTTGGACTCCTCTACTAGGAAACGGATGGAGTGGCGGATTTAGTATGATGGCACTTCCAGTCGTCATTGGTTTTAGTGAGATGACACAAAGCTTACTGCCGCAGGTAAAGGCTACGCGTACATTTAAACGCCTGCTTATATATAGTGTTGCTCTATTTGCACTCAGTCTATTATCAGCATGGTGGACACCGCTTATCATTGTGGCGTCACTTGCAAGCATCCTGCTTCACGAAGGGCTAGTCTGGTATAGTCGTTTTGAGGAGCAGAATCAGAGTCCGATATTTGTGCATCCCACACAGGGGATGAAGGTGCTTGGCATTATACCGGGTAGTCCAGCTCAGGAACTAGGTATCGTCACAGGAGAAACGATTCTAAAGGTAAACGGAGTGTTGATTCGTACGAAGGAGCAATTGCATAGCGCGCTACGCATGAATCCGGCATTTTGTAAGTTGGAAGTCCGTAATCTTCAGGGGGAAAGTAAGTTTATACAGAGGGCCATATACGCAGGTGATCATCACCAGCTAGGAGTCATTTTGGCGCCAGATCCAGATGCCGGTGTAGCATTGGTGATGAAACCAGTTAGTATTTTTCAAATCGTAGGGATGAAGGTCAATGCTCGCAACAAATTGCCAGATACCTATAGATCAGATGATATAGAGGAAGATTCTTTCCCTATGTAGCATATACATGATTAAATGATAATAGGGGGGATTTATTTGAGTGGTTCTAGTATATTAAGATTAATTACGGGTGTGTTTGAATTCACCTTAGCCATCCCCATAATTGGTGGGCTCATTGTAATAGGAAGTTCTTATAGTGTGTTGGTAATTATGGGAATCCTCCATATCATTACTCTTGTGATCTCACTAGGAAAGAGGGAACCTGTGTATGGATCAGGATTTGGCATTCTGACTTGCTTAATTTCTTGGATTCCACTTGTGGGCTGGTTCATGCATTTAATTTCGGGAGTGCTCCTATTGATTAGTGCATTTCAGAGACCAAGAATTCAAGGAGATCGATATTAGAACGACATAATAATACTAGCTATACATTGCTAGATAAAAGGCCCTACGAATGTATTCGTAGGGCCTTTTATTGTGATTTAATCGTGTAATTGCCGCAATACAATGATTTCAACGCGGCGGTTCTTCTGCTTACCAAGTTCGGTTGTATTATCACCAACTGGGCGTGTGTCGGCATAACCTGCATATTGAAATTCAGCAGGATTTAGCTTCTTCTGGTCCAGAAAGAAACGAAGTATTGACAGCGCACGAGCACCAGACAAATCCCAATTGTCCTTGTACTTGGAGGCATGCGTAATCGGAACATTATCCGTATGACCTTCAATACTGATGGTTGTCTTTAGTTCTTTAAATAGACTGGCCAGCTTGTCCAGTGCAGGTTCTGAGATAGGTTTGAGATCTGCCTTACCGATGTCGAACAGAAATTTATCACTTAGTGTAATAGCAATGCCCTGAGGTTCATCAGCAACGAAAATTTGATTTTCTAGACGATTATCCTTTACATAAGCTGAGATGACTTTCATTAAATTTTGTAACTCCTGCTCCTGTGAGCGGAAAGCTTGTTCGCGTTCCGTCAAAGGTTTAGAGGTTGTATCTTCTGGCGTTTTTTCCCCTATGACCGGGGTCTTTATCGTTGTATCCGGGTTCTTATGATTGTTCTTGGCGGCATCGCCGGTAAGTCCAGCGCCTTGCTCAAGAATTGAATCGCCACTCTTAAATGTAAGCTGCAGTGATTCGGTCACGACTTTATATTTTTCAGTATCTAGCCGGCTCATTGCGTACATCATAACAAAAAATATGAGTAGCAGCGTGATCAGGTCAGCGTAGGTAATAAGCCAGCGGTCCCGGCTTTCCATGCCGTCATTCTTTCCGCTGCCTCGTCTTCTACCTCGCCGTCTCATCAAATCCCTCCTTTGCTACAGGTATATGGTAACGTTCAACAGGTGTAAAAGAGTTAAGCTTCTTACGGACTAAATTGGGATGCTCTCCGTTCTGAACGGCGAGGACTCCTTGTAGTAATAATTCCATATTCTGAATTTCGTCAGCGCTCCGGGATTTAATTTTGGATGCAATGGGCAAAAAGATAATATTAGCACTCGCAACGCCGTACAGGGTAGCTGTAAATGCGACAGCAATGGCTGGTCCCAGCTCGGTTGGTTGTTGAAGGCTACCAAGTACATGAATGAGTCCCATAACCGTACCGATGATACCCATGGTTGGTGCATAGCCACCGGCTGATTCAAAAATTTTGGCATAGCCTTCATGTTTGTGTTCTACAGCGTCCATTTCAAGCTCCATAATCTGTGCGATTAATGGACCTTCAGTTCCATCTACCACCATTTGAATGCCTTCCCGTAAAAATAAGTTGGGATGCTCTGATGCCGTTCTTTCCAATTGTAAAACACCATTACGACGGGCAGTTGTAGCCATTCCAACCAGATCCTCAATCAACTGCTCCGTATGGTCGTCCTGACGAACAAAGGCAAAGCGCAGCGCGTGTGGGATGGTCTTAAGTTTAACAAGAGGGAAGCTGACCATAACGGCGGCGATGGTACCGCCAAATACGATGAGAGCAGCGGTCTGCTGCATTAACCCGCCAATCTTACCTCCTTCCCATAGAAATCCTCCTACCAGCGCGAACAGGCCGGCTAGTAAACCAATAATTGTAGTCAAATCCATGTTGATGAATCACTCCTATTGTTGAGTTGGGGTTTGCATAAGGAAACTGATCAAGGTATAATTAATAGGAACAAATATTCTTATTTAAACAAGGATTTCCTATAATATAATATCGGGAAATCTCGACATATAGTTTAGAATATCTATTTTAGATGATAAGGGTGATGTTGGGCAATGAGTGATATTGTCGTTAGTACCAAAGCATTCGAGCTCGAGTCAGAATACAGCCCGCAGGGAGATCAGCCCAACGCGATAGTGGAGCTGGTTGAGGGCCTTAAGCAGGGTAAACGAGAGCAGACATTGCTCGGGGCTACAGGTACAGGTAAAACCTTTACAATGGCACAGGTCATTGCCAAGGTCAATCGGCCTACACTAGTTATAGCCCATAACAAGACGCTAGCTGCTCAGCTTGCGAGTGAGTTTAAGGAGTTCTTTCCCACGAACTCTGTGGATTATTTTGTAAGTTATTATGACTACTATCAGCCCGAAGCGTACATTCCTTCCTCAGATACGTATATCGAGAAGGATTCTAGTATAAATGAAGAAATTGATAAGCTTCGTCACTCCGCTACCAGTTCGTTGTTCGAACGTAGAGATGTCATTATTGTAGCGAGTGTATCCTGCATATACGGCTTGGGATCGCCGCATGAATACTCTAGCTTGTTACTTTCGTTACGAGTAGGTATGGAGAAGCCTCGTAATCAGATTTTGGCGAGACTTGTCGATATTCAGTATCAGCGCAATGACATTAACTTTGTACGCGGAACGTTCCGCGTTCGTGGCGATGTGATTGAGATATTCCCTGCCTCCAAGGGAGAGCAGGCTGTTCGTATCGAATTGTTCGGTGATGAGATTGAACGGATTACAGAAATTGATGTGCTGACCGGAGAACTGGTTGGAGAACGAGATCATATTGCCATTTTTCCAGCATCTCACTTCGTGACGCAAGAAGAGACAATGCGAGTTGCGCTCGTGAATATTGAACGAGAACTGGAAGATCGCCTGACCGTCCTGCGTGAAGCAGGTAAATTGTTAGAAGCACAGCGACTCGAACAGAGAACTCGCTATGATATAGAGATGATGAAGGAAGTGGGCTTTTGTTCTGGGATTGAGAACTATTCTGGACCACTCACGTTCCGTGAACCAGGCGCAACGCCGTATACGTTAATGGATTACTTCCCTGATGATATGCTAATTGTTGTGGATGAGTCGCATGTGACTCTGCCGCAAATCCGAGCGATGTATAATGGTGACCGTGCACGTAAAACCGTATTGGTGGAACATGGATTTCGCCTACCTTCTGCACTGGACAACCGACCATTGAAGTTTGAAGAATTTGAAGAGAAGGTCAAACAAATTGTTTATGTATCGCTACGCCTGGTCCTTATGAGATCGAACACTGCAGTACAATGGTAGAACAGATTATCAGACCTACCGGTTTGCTGGACCCTATTATTGAAGTGCATCCATCGAAAGGGCAAATTGATGACCTTATCGGACAAATTCGAGAACGCATTGATCGTGATGAACGTGTGCTAGTCACTACACTGACGAAGAAAATGTCTGAGGATCTTACGGATTATCTGAAGGAGATTGGAATTAAGGTCAGATATTTACACTCCGACATCAAGACTTTAGAGCGGATCGCTATTCTTCGTGACCTGCGGCTAGGTACATTTCATGTCCTAGTGGGTATTAACCTGTTAAGGGAAGGTCTGGATTTGCCCGAAGTTTCATTGGTTGCGATCCTTGATGCGGATAAGGAAGGTTTCCTTCGTTCAGAACGGTCACTGATCCAGACGATTGGACGGGCGGCTCGTAACTCCGAAGGTTTTGTGATTATGTATGGTGACAAAATAACGGACTCAATGGACAAAGCTATGAAGGAAACGGCGCGCCGCCGCACCATTCAGATTGCTTACAATGAGGAGCATGGGATTACGCCACAGACGATTCGGAAGAAAGTCCGGGATGTTATTGAAGCAACGAAAGTTGCTGAATCCAAAGCGGATTATCTCACGGGAGCGGCAGGCAAGCTGAATAAGAAAGATCGTCAATCGCTGATTCAGCGGCTTGAGGTAGAGATGAAAGAGGCGGCTAAGAACCTACAGTTTGAGCGGGCAGCCGAGCTGCGTGACGCACTACTGGAGATCAAAGCAGAGTAGCTATAAGAATAATAGGGGAACGACTGCAAGCATAAGTCGTTCCTTTTATAGATGCATATTTAATTAAGAATAAAGTCGTATCATCAACAGCCTTTGATTGAAGGAGATGAGTTAGCGTTGGCTAGTGAGAATATTGTAATTAAGGGCGCAAGAGCCCATAACTTGAAAAACATTGATATTACCATTCCGAGAGACCGTTTCGTTGTATTAACAGGTTTAAGCGGATCGGGCAAATCTTCACTTGCGTTTGATACGATCTATGCTGAAGGACAACGTCGTTACGTAGAGTCGCTATCTGCTTATGCTCGGCAGTTTTTGGGTCAGATGGAGAAACCAGATGTGGATTCCATAGAGGGTCTGTCTCCGGCGATTTCCATTGATCAGAAGACGACAAGCCGGAATCCGCGTTCCACGGTCGGAACGGTTACAGAAATTTATGATTATTTACGGCTACTCTTTGCTCGAATCGGCCATCCACATTGCCCGGATCATGGGGTAGAAATTACTTCGCAGACGGTAGAGCAAATGGTAGACCGTATTACGCAATTTCCGGAGAAGACTCGACTACAGTTACTTGCTCCGCTGATTTCAGGACGTAAGGGCGAACATAAGGCACTCTTAGCCGATATCGGTAAACAAGGATTCGTTCGGGTGCGGGTAAACGGAGAACTGCGTGAACTCGCAGAGAACATTGAACTTGAGAAGAACAAGAAGCATACCATTGAGGTTGTTGTAGACCGAATTGTGATCAAAGAAGGCGTTGAATCTCGACTTGCTGACTCGATTGAAACGGCTCTTAAGCTGTCGGGTGGACAGTTATTGGTGGATGTAATAGATCAGGAAGAACTACGTTTTAGCTCGAATTTCGCATGTCCGATTTGTGGGTTCAGCATGGAAGAATTGTCTCCGCGGATGTTTTCGTTTAATAGCCCATTTGGAGCTTGCCAAGAATGTGACGGTTTAGGTGTCAAAATGATCGTCGATCCAGATCTGCTTATTCCAGACATGGACAAGTCCATTGAAGACGGTGCATTCCTGGCTTGGACCGGTAGCACTTCCAATTACTATCCGCAGTTTCTAAGTTCGGTATGTGCTCATTTTGGCATTCCACAGGATGTTCCTGTAGGTAAGCTCAAGAGTGAAGATATGGATAAACTGCTCAAGGGTACAGGTAGTCAGAAGGTTCGCTTTGTATATCACAATGACTTTGGACATCACAAAGAAGCACATGTCGTTTTTGAGGGCATCATTCCGAATTTAGAGCGACGTTATAGAGATACGGCATCCGAAGGTATACGTGAATTTATCGAAGGGTTTATGAGTGCTAAGCCATGTGAACTATGTAAGGGTCACCGCCTGAAGAAGGAAGTACTCGCGGTTACAGTTAATGATTATAATATTTCTCATGTAACGAGTCTTTCCATAGGTGAAGCTATGGAACTCTTTAATCAACTTACTTTAAGTGAGAAAGAACAGCTATCGCCAATCTTATTTTAAAAGAAATCAATAGTCGCCTTGGATTCTTAGTTAATGTTGGACTAGATTACCTTACACTCAGCCGAGCAGCAGGAACTTTCGGGTGGTGAAGCGCAGCGTATTCGACTTGCAACCCAAATAGGTTCTAGTCTTATGGGCGTCCTGTATATTCTGGATGAACCAAGTATTGGACTGCATCAGAGAGATAATGATCGATTGATTGCTACATTGGAGCATATGAGGGACTTAGGTAATACACTTATTGTCGTAGAACATGATGAGGATACGATGATGGCGGCCGACTATATTATCGATATCGGACCTGGAGCGGGCATCCACGGAGGTCAGATTATGGCCAAGGGAACACCGCAAGAGATTATGGATGATCCTAATTCATTGACAGGACAATATTTGAGTGGGCGCAAGTTCATTCCCGTTAGCTCGGAACGTCGCAAGCCTGACAAACAACGTTGGTTGGAGATTCGTGGAGCCAAAGAGAATAACCTAAAGAATCTTAACGTCAAAATTCCAATCGGTGTATTCACAGCGGTAACAGGTGTATCGGGTTCAGGTAAGTCAACATTGGTCAATGAAATTCTGTATAAAACACTAGCGAAAGTGTTGAACAAAGCGGTTAAGGTTAGACCTGGTCAGCATAAGGAAATTAAGGGCCTTGAACATTTGGAGAAGGTTATTGATATCGATCAGTCTCCAATCGGACGTACTCCACGCTCTAATCCAGCGACATACACGGGTGTATTTGATGATATTCGCGATATTTACGCGCAGACAAATGAGGCCAAAATGCGCGGATACAAGAAAGGTCGCTTCAGTTTTAACGTAAAAGGTGGACGTTGTGAGGCCTGCCGTGGGGATGGAATAATTAAGATTGAAATGCATTTCCTACCGGATGTATATGTGCCTTGCGAAATTTGCAAAGGGAAACGATATAACCGTGAAACCCTTGAAGTTAAGTATAAGAGCAAGAGTATTGCTGAAGTGCTGGAGATGACGGTGGAGGATGCGACAGAATTTTTCAAGAACATCCCTAAGATTCATCGTAAACTACAGACATTAATGGATGTTGGTCTTGGTTATGTAAACATGGGACAGCCTGCGACAACCTTATCTGGTGGGGAAGCGCAGCGTGTGAAGCTAGCATCCGAGTTACATCGTCGGAGTACGGGTAAAACCTTGTATATTCTCGATGAACCAACTACAGGTTTACATGTAGATGATATCGATCGCCTACTTACCGTACTTCATCGACTTGTGGATTCAGGCGAATCCGTGCTTGTCATTGAGCATAATCTCGATGTTATTAAGACGGCAGACTACCTGATTGACCTCGGTCCTGAAGGTGGTAGTGGTGGGGGTACCATCATTGCGACGGGTACACCGGAGCAGATTGTGGAGGTCGAGGAGTCGTACACGGGCAAATATCTTAAACGGGTGTTAGAACGAGATACGGCACGTAGTGAGGCTTTGAAAGTCCAAGTTTAAGTCTAAGTTCTAAGTACACTTAACAATTATTACTAATCATGATAAGAAGCCGTGTGTCATTCCAGAGGATGCACATGGCTTTTCTAATAAAATAATGGGATTTGGATCATAATAGACATCAGTCGGATTAATCCTGGTACATAGGCATTTTGTCAATATAGAAGGTCATTAGAAGATAAGTTTTACATTCCATATAATGTAAACTTTATGACATTTTTATTTTTTTGAGAATGAAGTCTTGCATAACAAGTCTTGGAAGGATAACATGTATATAGATATGTTAAAATTGAGCGAATTGATTAGGGAGGTCCAATCATGATGATCCTTGCAGAAGCTGCAACTACAGCTGCATCCAAATTTAATACGTTTGATATTTTTATGATTTTATTCACAATCCTTATCCTTATTGGTGTCGTTCGACTAGTGACCCAACCGGTTAAGAACAAGTTTGCAATCGGATTCAGCATTGTTTGTCTGCTCGTATTCCTAGCATCTGATTTTGCTATGGTTAAAGAGTGGATGAGCTAAGAAATCTCGCATTTGCATCATCTATTGAAGAGCTCTACCACGAAGAAGACACCTTTCTGCCGAATGGCGGAATAAGGGGTCTTTTTTTATCGGAAATATCCATCTAAATATAGGGCTTCCAGCAATTGTATAGACGGTCGTTCTATGTTACATTTGGCTAAGATTCAAGGGACAGAGGACTACGGCCATGGGAACTCATCGTAAGATCTTGGGAGAGACGGCAGCAGCACGGCAACCTTGACTCACAGATAAAGAGAAAATCAGGTGAGGGGAAATGATTGTTATGGGGAAAAAGAGGGCCATTATGCTGTTAAGCAGCTTACTGTTGCTCAGTGGAACGATGGAGGCTCAAGCCCAAAGTGCTGGGAAGACAACGATTACTAAAGCTTCTGCTGTACCTACGGCCTCGAAAACGGACAAGTCCAACATATCGTTAGTATCGAGTAGTAATAAGAGTGTTAAAAGCGTTAAAAGTAGCAAAGTGGTCAAGAATACAACATCTGTTGCTACGGATCCGATACCGCAGATTGTTAAGAATATTTCTCCATCTGTCGTGGGTATTATTGGCCGTTCTACGGATGCTACATCGAGTGGTAGTGCTGCAAATCGATATAATCTTGCCCATGGAACTGGCGTCATCATTCGTTCAAATGGATGGATTGTTACCAATGCCCATGTGGTCAATGGTTTGCAAAGTACGTTAGTTGTTACATCGGATGGTAAATCCTACAACATCACGGATACATATATAGATGAAACGAGCGATATTGCACTTATAAAAATTAACGCTAAAAATATGGTGCCAGCTACCTTTGCTAAATCAGCTCAGAATGCTCAAGTCGGAGAGAGGGTTGTGGCTATTGGCACACCGATTTCCTTTTCTCTACGTAACTCGGCTACGGTTGGAGTTGTTAGTGGCTTGAACCGAGGCATTAACGCTTCCTATCGGCTTATCCAGAGTGATACGGCCATTAATCCAGGGAACAGCGGCGGACCGCTTGTGAATATGAAGGGTGAAGTACTAGGGATTAATAGTATGAAATTTGCTGCGGTTGGCGTGGAAAATATGGGATTCTCCATCCCATCGGAAACGGTTCAATATGTGATTGTGCAGCTATTTAAATATGGTGAAGTACAGCGTCCAAGTCTGGGTCTTAGCATGGAAGAAAGCTGGTCCGCTATTGTGGGACTGCCAACAGATGATCCGTTGACCATTAATAAGGTTCTTTCAGATGAGGCAAAGAAGGCTGGGATCCGTGAGAATGATGTCCTCTACAGCATTAATGGCAAACGTGTTTCGTCGGTAGTAGATATCAACGAAATGTTTAAGCTTATATGCCAGGACAAACCGTGAAGCTGCTTATGCAGAGCGGAGGCGATATTGTGACTCGTCAGCTCGTCTTAACTCGTGAAGGGAAGCTAGGCGCCTCAGCAGATGTGAATGGCGATGATGAGATAGGTGACGACCTATGATACGTAACAGAGGGAGAGAGAACATGAACAGGAACCAAAGCACATTGCGCAAGACAGGTGCAGTGCTGATTGCCGCAGTTATTATGGCATCATCTGCACTTCCGGTATGGGCAGCTGATCGTGGTGCGGACAAATTAGTGATTCAGCTCAAGACGGGGAGCGCAATTGCTGTAATTAATGGACAAGAGCAGCGTATTGCGGCGAAGCCTTATATGGAGAAGGGTACGACTATGGTGCCACTTGGGGTGTTTAATAAAGCTTTTGGTAGCGAAGTACGACTTGAGAAAACAAATGTAATCAAAGTTATGTACGGTCCGCATACGGTCTCACTTACGATAGGTAGCACAGTCGCATGGGTGGATGGTCATAAAATTATTTTGGACACAGCGCCTACAATGGCTTCTGGCACGCTAATGGTACCGCTACGAGTGGTAGCAAAAGGTATTGGGGCTACTATTAATTCGGGTAAAGCAAATGAAATTAATATCTCTCTTGTACCTACCGATAATGATGTTGTCGTTGATCCGGGCATTGATAACGATCTTGGAAAAACGAAAATTGGTAATAGTTTTTACCAGTGGACCATGAATTATCCAAGTGGACTCGTGCTTGGTAGCGGAGACGAAGACGAGAGTGTTGCTTCATTTAGCGATGCTGAGGATAACTACTATATCGAGGTCCATGCTAACGATCAAGAAGTGCAGCTAAGTGCAGCTGATTTGCTTGAGCAATTGGTCGAAGACGCTAAAGATTCTGGAGAGACGGTTCTGGACCGAGAGGCTTTTCCACAGGCGAAGGTGCCATATGCACGGATTATTGCGAAAGACAGCGATGGAACGTATTGGGAATGCCGACAATATTACAACAATGATCGACTGTATGAGGTTTATTTTGCCGATACGAAAGCTTCGAACTATAAGGACTTAAGCAAATATGCGGGGCTGCTTAATTCATTCGACACAGGATTTAATGTATCAGATAAAGCAGTTAAGGACTTATCCACGGTTAAAAATGGGATGCGTAGTGCATTCAATGATGATTATGGTATATCTTTAAATGTTCCAGCCGGTTGGAGTATGGATCATGCCGATATGTATTATGAGAGCAAGGAAGGCAGCTACTTAAAGCTGAACGTTTCATCAGCACCGAAGGGATCGACGCTAGACCAGTGGAGTGGTCAACTAAAGACGTGGCTAGAGGAGTCTTTTGTACCTGAATCTTATCAATTCGTAAAGACGTATCCGATCCAAATTTCGGGTGAAGATGGAATCGTGAACGAGGTTAGATACAATTATGGTGATGGCTGGATTACAGAGTATGAAGTGATGATTCAGAAGAATGGATATCGTTATTACACCGAATATGCTGTTCCTGAAGATCAGAAGGATGATTTGGCACGCTTTAAACCTTTGATGGATGCCATTCACATTGATTTCGATGTGGTAACGGATACGTTTGGAAATTTGGAGGAAGATTCTTTCCTTACCGCAAAGAGCAAGAAAGTAACGAAGACTTCAAAGGCCTTCCAGTATAAAATCGATATTCCGCAGTATTGGACAGCGGTTCACGATAAGTTCGAAAAATCCCCTGTGGAGTATCAGTTTACGGGTGGCCGATTCCTCTTGACTGTAGAGAAGACTGGAACAGTAGAAGCTACGGTGAGTCAGTTGAAATCATATTATAATGAAGCAGCTAAGACGCAAAAAGATTTTAAAATTGTGAAGATTGAGGAAATTACCTTTGCTGGAGTCACGGCAACATCATTCACGCTGCATCAGGTTAAGGATGATATTCCGTATGTAGGACGTCAGCTCGTATTCCAGAAGAATGGAAAGGTGTACACGCTTACCGCTTCACTGAATGATGCGAATGCAACGACATTACAGAAAGATACTTTAGATAGCACGCTGAATTCATTTGAATTTACGAAATAAAAGATTCAGAGATATTTGATATAGGATAACGATTAGAGCCGGGTGACCCTGAAAAAGGGGGAATCCGGCTCTTTGCCATTAATTTATCATCGAAATCATGCTCTCAAACTAGAAGGAATCGGGGATGTTTGGTACACTAGTAAGGTTGAAGTACCATTGATCGTATGCACGTATGTTATGAAAGAAAATATAAACGTGAATCATGAAGTACATGCAGCTTAAACTAAGGTACCGGCTAGGCCGGTTTGGGAGGACATAGATGGATACTCAGGCAATACAAAGGCAGGATGTTGAGCTGCTGGCACCCGCAGGTGATTGGGATTGTATGCGCGCAGCTGTGGCGAATGGAGCGGATGCGATATTCTTTGGCGTGGAGAAGTTTAATGCACGCGCACGCGCAAACAACTTCCAGATGGCAGAGCTGCCGGAAATCATGGCTTTTCTGCATAGCTATGGGGTTAAAGGATTCCTGACTTTTAACATTCTTGTATTTGAAAATGAACTAGAGGATGCTCAGGGTCTAATTGACGCATGTATCGATGCAGGTGTAGATGCGGTCATCGTACAAGATTTGGGGCTTGTGAAATTGATTCGTGAAATGTCACCTGACTTCCCAATTCATGGCTCTACACAGATGACGATTACATCTCCGGAAGCGGTTGAATTCACCAAACCGTGGGGAATGGAGCGCGTTGTACTTGGTCGTGAGAACAGCTTGAAACAAATTCAGAAGATTGGCGATCAGGCTAAGCTACCAATGGAAGTGTTTGTACACGGTGCACTATGCGTGTCCTATTCTGGTCAGTGTCTGACATCCGAAATGTGGGGCGGACGCTCTGCGAACCGCGGTGAATGTGCACAAGCTTGCCGCCTACCGTATGACCTGATGGTCGATGGGGAGCAGAAGCCAATGGGGGATGTAGCCTATCTATTGTCGCCAAAAGACTTGGCAGCGATCGATATTATGCCTGAACTTATCGAAGCGGGAGTGACTTCTTTCAAAATTGAAGGGCGACTCAAAAGCCCAGAATACGTGGCTAACGTCGTTAGTAAATATCGCAAAGCGATTGACCTCTATTTTGATGGAAATAAGGTCCGTCCGAGCAAAGAAGAAATTCGTGAACTAGAACAGAGCTTCTCTCGTGGTTTGACTCACGGCTTCCTAGATGGAACAAACAACAAGAAGCTGGTCGAGGGTACTTTCCCGAAAAGCCGTGGTGTTTACCTCGGTCGTGTCGATCAAATTCTGCGTGACGGCGTGGTATGTCATATTGATGCACCGCTTAAGCGTGGAGACGGTATCGTGTTTGATGCTGGAGATCCGACGAAGAAGGAAGAAGGCGGACGTGTTTACGATATTCGTCGTAAGGGCGTCAAGATTGAAGCGAAGCCGGTGAAGGCTGGATCATCGATATCGTGCCAGGCCGTAATGACGTAGATTTGCGTAAGCTTCACGTAGGTGACCGCATTTGGAAAACGAATGATCCAGCGCTCGATAAGCGTCTGCGTCAAACGTATGAGACGGAGAAACCGTACCGGGTATTCCCGGTTCATGTGAAAGTCGTTGGCCATGTAGGTGGCCTACTGACAACGATTTGGACTGATGTGCAGAAGGGCACAACCGTCCAAGTGGATTCGGAGCTGGAACTCGAAATCGCGCAAAAGCGGCCAATGGACTATGCTCTTCTGGAAGAGCAATTCGGCCGTCTTGGCGGAACAGTGTTCCAGCTGGAACAGCTTGACGTCGATCTGCAAGGCGACGTCATCGTGCCTATGCGCGAGCTGAACAGCATCCGCCGCCGTGCGGTGGAGCTGCTCGCTGGCGAGCGCCCTAAGCCGCCCGTCTACGTGAAACGGGCGGTCTCGGTCTTTGACGATGCGGCGCGAAGCGCATCGCCAGTGATGCGCGGTGAAGCAGAGATCACCGCGCTATGCCGCAGCCTGCCGCAGGTGCAGGCTGCGCTCGACGCCGGCGTGGATTTCATATACGCCGACTTCGAGTTTATCAAGCAGTTCCCGGCAGCGGTAGAAGCCGTTCATGCCGCCGGCAAACGGATTGCGCTGCTACGCCGCGTATTCACATGCCGAACGAGAACGGCTACCATAAGAACATCCTGCGCCTCAAGCCCGATGCCGTGCTTGTGCGTAACACAGGGGCACTCTACTTCTATCTCCGCCACCGGATGGAGAACCCAGATGCAGAGCATCCACAGCTAATCGGCGACTTCTCACTGAATATCGCCAATCATAAAGCGGTGGATTTGTTCCTTGAAGCAGGTTGTGATCTCGTTACACCATCATATGACTTGAACATACAACAGATGGTCGATCTCTTGGGCCGTTCGGATACATCTCGTATGGAAGTCGTTATTCATCAGCATCTACCGATGTTCCATACAGAGCACTGTGTTTACTGTACCTTCCTTAGTGAAGGAACAGACTTCACTAACTGTGGTCGTCCATGTGAAGACCATAGTGTCTCCCTACAAGACCGCATCGGTATGTCTCATCCCGTTCGCGTGGACGAAGGCTGCCGTAATACCGTGTATAACGCTATTGAGCAATCCGGTGCAGAGTATCTCACTCACTTTATGGAGCTTGGTGTAGCGAACTATCGTATCGAGTTCCTTGAAGAAACAGAAGAACAAGTGCATGAGGTTATTAATCTCTACAAACGCGCATTGCGCGGCGAGATCAGCGGTACGCAGGTTTGGAAGTCTCTGAAAGCGACGAACCAGCTTGGTGTAACGCGTGGTCAGTTGGTGAAATAAAGGAAGAATGATTAGATTGAAAAATGGTTCTATATCGGCATTGCTGTATCTTTAAATATAAAAGGGCGTCCGCTTGCGGACGTCCTTTATTAATTCATAATATGTCATCAGTTCCTATATTGGTTATAATTAGGTTAATACATAGCAATAGATGATTAGGAGAGATTGACCATGAAAATCCGCAAAGCTATAATTCCAGCAGCCGGTCTAGGCACACGTTTCCTACCAGCGACTAAAGCTATGCCTAAAGAGATGTTACCTATTGTGGACAAGCCAACGATTCAATACATTATAGAAGAAGCAGTAGCTTCAGGCATTGAAGATATCATTATAGTAACAGGTAAAGGTAAACGAGCTATAGAAGATCATTTTGACTCATCATTTGAATTAGAACATAACTTGGCAGAGAAAGGTAAATGGAACCTGCTTGAGGAAGTTCGCAAATCTTCCGAAATGGCTGACATTCACTATATTAGACAGAAAGAGCCCAAGGGTTTAGGCCATGCGATCTGGTGTGCTCGTAAATTTATTGGAGATGAGCCTTTTGCCGTATTGCTTGGGGATGATATTGTTGAGTCAGATATTCCTTGCCTCAAACAAATGATAGACGTATATGAAGAGCATCAATCCTCAATTGTGGGTGTTCAGCCCGTTCCATGGAATGAAGTATCTAGATATGGAATTGTTGATGCTTCTAAAATAAATGAGCGTGTATACAGCGCTAATAGACTAGTAGAAAAACCTAAGGTAGATGATTCTCCATCTAATCTAGCCATTATGGGGAGATATATTCTAACACCTCGGATATTTGAAATCCTGGAGCAGCAATCTGCTGGAATTAATGGTGAGATTCAGCTAACGGATGCGCTCTCTAAACTTGGTGAAATAGAGACTATTCTAGCCTATCATTTTGAGGGCAAGAGACATGATGTAGGGGAGAAGTTTGGTTTTATTCAAACGACTATTCATTATGCTTTGCAAAATAAAGAGCTTAAAGCTGAACTTCTTAATTATATGCGTGGCGTTATGGAAGAAGAGAAGAAGCAATCGTTCTAATTAAAAAAGACAGGGCCTAGTAGATATCTGCTAGGCCCTGTCTTTTTCATTAATTAATTCATAATAAGGCATATAGCTATTTTATTTATCAGGCATAAATTATCGGCACTAAGAGAGTTGGAAATCTGACGTAACTAAATGCATATATTAAATGTAACGAACGCCCCCTCTGTCATTATTAAAACTGCTGTACAGGTGCGGGTTCACGTCCGTCATTATCGGTATTGAGCTGGTGAAGACGTTGGAACACTGAAATTATAGAGAAATTGGAGGAAGCATCCCATGAAAGTCACTCCTTTACATCTACAAGGCGCATGCCTAATTGATCCGGTTGTCCATGCGATAGCCGGGGTTTTTTTATGGAAAGTTATAATGAAACGATGATGAACGAGCAGGGTATCAATTTTGATTTTATTCAAGATAATCAATCTCTTTCCGCAGAACCTGGGGTAATTCGTGGCCTTCATTATCAGCTTAACCCTAAAGCTCAAACAAAACTAATCCGTGTTCTTACAGGCGCAATTTATGATGTCATTGTTGATGTACGCCAAAACTCCTCGACCTTTGGGCATTGGGTTGGCGTGATTTTGAGTGAGCATAACCAACGTCAATTGCTTGTGCCGAAAGGTTTTGCACATGGGTTTTGTACACTTGTACCGAATACCCAAGTCATGTACAAAGTGGACGAATACTATTCCCCAGAGAATGATCGCGGCATATTATGGAATGATCCGGCGCTTGGTATTGATTGGCCAACGTCGAAACCAATTCTTTCTGACAAAGACAAGCTTCATCCGCTCTTACAGGATGCAGAGCTTAATTTTGAGTAGGAGGCTGCATTGAAATGAAACTTCTTGTTACCGGCGGAGCGGTTTTATAGGCAGTAACTTTGTAATATATATGATGCAGCAACATCCAAATTATCAAATTATAAATGTAGATTCTCTTACCTATGCTGGGAATCTAGAGAATTTGAAATCTATAGAGAACAACCCCAATTACACTTTTTCTAAAACAGATATCACAGATGCTCAAGCCGTGGATACATTGTTTCGACAAGGTGTAGATGTTGTTGTAAACTTTGCCGCTGAATCCCATGTAGATCGCAGTATTCTTGAACCCGAAGTGTTTGTGAAGACAAATGTATTAGGAACTCAAGTGCTTCTGGATGCCGCCAAAAAATACGGTGTTACCAAATTCGTTCAAGTATCTACGGATGAAGTGTACGGAACTTTGGGTGAAACAGGTCTATTCACGGAAGAAACACCACTTACACCAAATAGTCCATACTCAGCTAGTAAAGCGGGTGGAGATCTACTTGTTCGTGCATATCATGAAACATTTGGACTTCCTATAAACATTACTCGTTGTTCGAATAACTATGGACCTTACCAGTTTCCTGAAAAGCTGATTCCATTAATTATCTCTCGTGCTTTGAGTGACCAGGCGCTTCCGATATATGGTGATGGTCTAAATATTCGGGATTGGCTCTATGTAGAGGATCATTGCAGTGCCATTGATTTGGTTATACACCAAGGACGGATTGGTGAGGTATATAACATAGGGGGAAACAATGAACGAACCAACCTCCATATTGTGAAGACCATTTTACAAGAGCTGAACAAACCGGAAGCCCTTATGACATATGTTAAAGATCGCCTCGGACATGATCGTCGATATGGGATCGATCCTACGAAGATTACACAAGAGCTGGGATGGAAGCCTAAACATCATTTTGAGACAGGAATTAAAGAAACCATACAATGGTACTTGAATAATAAGGAATGGTGGAGCCGAATTCAATCGGGTGAATACCAAGACTATTCCACGAAACAATATGGTGACCGTCTAGGAGATTCGTTATGAGAATCGTGGTGACGGGTGCTTCCGGGCAGCTTGGAACAGATGTGGTATTACTGCTGCAAGGTGAGAATCATGATGTTCTTGGTTGTACTCGTAATAACCTAAATATTACCGACCTAGAGCAGTGCAAAAAGGTTATAGGGACATTTCTGCCTGAGGCTGTTATTCACTGCGCTGCATATACGGCGGTTGATGCTGCTGAGACTGATATCGATAAGGCGTATCAAGTTAATGCTGTCGGTACTAGAAACATTGCAATAGCTTCCGAGCAAGTTGGAGCTAAGATGATATATATAAGTACCGATTACGTATTTAACGGTCGTTCAGAATTACCTTACCAAGAGTATGATAATACAGATCCACAGGGCGTTTACGGTAAATCCAAAAGAGCTGGGGAGTTATTAGTCCAAAACTTATCCTCTCGCTATTTTATAGTGCGTACATCTTGGGTGTACGGGCTACACGGCAACAATTTCGTGAAGACGATGCTACGTTTAGGTCAAGAAAAGCCTTCTTTACAGGTTGTCCATGATCAGAAAGGCTCTCCAACATACACCGTTGATTTGGCTGAGTTCTTACTCGAATTAGTTCAAACTGATAAGTACGGTATTTATCATGCTTCCAATAGTGGTGAATGTACTTGGTTTGAATTTGCCGAGGCTATATTTGAGGAAGCTCTTAACATGGGATTCAACATGATTGCCAAGCCAGAACCATGCACAACAGAGCAATTCCCTCGTCCTGCTCCTCGTCCTTTTAACTCGGTGATGGATCACTTATCAATCCGTATTAACGGACTCACAGATCTTAGACCATGGCGGGAAGGACTTCATCATTATTTGATTATCTTATCTTCAATACAATCATAGATAATGCCAATGGATTTATTTAACAGAGTCCTAATCATTTGAATTTTGTATCTTGACCATCCTATTAATCCCCTCGTTTGATCCCACAATTCTTAGGGTAATCCTTTACTATCAGGCATTATACCAAGTCTAATAATACTAGATGCCGCAAAGGACGTGGGGTTGTATGAGAAGAAAGATGATAGCTCTCGTTTTACTACTAGGAACCGCTAGTTGCTTATTGTTATTTGGCACAAAAGGTAGCTCTGAAGACAAGAAAAGCAACTTCACGGATTATCAAGTCATCTCGCATGCTATGGGTGGAATACGCGAACAAGCGTATACCAATTCATATGAAGCGTTTATCGCCAACTACGAGAAGGGTAACCGTGTATTTGAAGTCGATCTATTATTAACTTCAGATGAGAAATTGGTTGCAAGACATGAATGGACGAAGAGTATGACGGAACAATTAGGGCAGCAAGATGAGCTCCCTGAAGAGCGACAAGCGATGCAACTAAGTTACAGCGAATTTAAACAGAGTAAAATTCTTGGTTCCTACGATCCGCTGGACTGGGAAGATATTCTTGACCTTTTACAGGATTATCCTGATATGTATATCGTAACAGACACGAAAGATGAGAATATGAAGCTAATTCTTTCTAAACTTGTCAATGCTGTTCAGAATAGAGATCCTGCTTTGATGAACCAAATTGTGCTACAAATTTATGACCAGCCGATGCTGCAAACGGTACATGAGATCTATCCTTTCAAACAGATTATCTACACGTTATATGCCACCAAGGATACGGACGCAGAAGTTGTAGACTTTGTCAAAGCAAATTCAATACCTGTAGTCACGATCCCCGAGCAACGTGTCACTCAATCCTTTATTTCAGATCTGAACAAAGCAGGGGTTACTACGTATGTAAATACGATCAATGATGAGAATGAAGTCAGTAAGTATCGGCGAATGGGTGTGAATGGTGTTTATTCTGATTTCTTGACGGAGGAAGAAGTGAAATCACCTAGCTGGACTACTCGATTAGGTTTATAATAATTTGAAGTAAAAAGGATATGCCATCGATGATGAGGCATATCCTTTTTTGTTTATAGGACATTTATAGTATCTAAGGGATATATTTGTTCGTATTAAATGCGAACATAAATTGACACTCATCCGGTGCTGACATAGACTAGATTTATGAACAATTCAGGTGGAGGAATGTCGTTTGAAGGATATGATTAATCCGTGGAGACACGTATTTAAGCTCGACTGACCGGGAATTGGATGACAAGGCGCTGGATGCAGTGTGTATGTCTGGAACGGATGCGGTTATGGTCGGGGGCTCTAGCGGAGTCACCTATGACAACACCGTGGATTTGCTATCGCGTATCCGCCGTTATGAGCTACCCTGTGTGCTTGAAGTTTCGGATCTAGAGTCCATTGTACCTGGTTTTGACCTATATATGATTCCGATGGTCATGAATACCGCAGATACCTCATGGATTGTAGGGCAACATCAGAAGGCCGTTGAAGCTTATGGTTATATGATTCCTTGGGACCTTGTGGTGCCAGAAGGTTATATTGTACTTAATCCCAATTCCACAGTTGCTCAGCTTACGGGCGCGCAGTGTGATCTGGATGCCGCCGGAGCGGCTGCCTATGCCCAAGTTGCGGACAAGCTGATGTCGCTACCTATTGTCTATGTAGAGTATAGTGGTACTTTTGGCAATATGGATACGGTCAAAAGAATTCGCCAATCCCTAAACAACGCGAAGTTGTTTTATGGAGGAGGCATTAAGGATCTGGAGACAGCTAAGCAGGCTGCAGCCGTATGTGATACGGTAGTCGTCGGCAATGTTGTCTATGAAGATTTAAAACAAGCCCTATTAACAGTTAATGCAGTTAAATAATATACACCCAAAGCAGGAAGGAGCATGCACGCATGCAACCTATTGATATACAAGAAGCAATTAAACGTCTGAACCCGCCCCAGCAGCAAGCAGTACAAGCTACCGAAGGCCCACTATTGATTATGGCAGGAGCAGGCAGTGGTAAGACCCGCGTGCTTACGCACCGAATTGCCTATCTGATCGCAACACGCAAAGCTCCACCATGGGGCATACTTGCGATTACCTTTACGAATAAAGCAGCTCGTGAAATGCAGGAGCGCGTCTCCAAGTTGGTCGGACCTGAGGGCCGCGATATTTGGGTTTCTACGTTCCACTCCATGTGTGTTCGAATACTCCGTAAAGACATTGAACGAATTGGCTTCTCATCGAACTTTTCCATTTTGGATTCTAGCGATCAGCTTTCTGTTATTCGCAACTGTATGAAGAGTCTCAATATGGACACTAAGAAGTTTGAGCCAAAGGCTGTACAATCCGTCATTAGCACCGCTAAGAATGAATTGGTATCACCAGCGCAGTATGAGCAAACGGCAGGCGATTATTTTGAAAAGCTGGTTGCCCAGGTATACTCCATGTACCAGCGTCGATTGAAGAGCAATAACTCACTCGATTTTGATGATCTGATTATGTCCACGATCCAATTGTTCAAAGAGGTTCCAGAAGTTCTCGATTTCTATCAGAAGAAATTTCAATATATCCATGTCGATGAATATCAGGATACCAACCGCGCACAGTATATGCTTTGCCGGATGCTTGCAGAAGGACATAAGCGAATTTGTGTCGTAGGGGACAGTGACCAGTCTATTTATCGTTGGCGCGGAGCGGATATTAGCAACATTCTTAATTTTGAACAAGATTATCCAGACGCTACTACGATTCTACTGGAGCAGAACTATCGCTCCACTTCAACGATTCTGAATGCAGCGAATGAAGTCATCGGCGGCAATACTGGCCGGAAGCCGAAGAAGCTGTGGACGGACAAAGGTGAAGGTAACAAAATTAAGGTGTACCGCGCAGATTCAGAGCATGATGAAGGATACTTTGTAACCTCTGAAATTAATAAAAGTATAAAGCAACATAAGTCATATCAAGATCATGCAATTCTCTATCGTACCAACGCCCAATCACGGGTAATTGAGGAAATTTTGATCAAATCGGATATTCCATATCAAATTGTCGGCGGTATCAAGTTCTATGATCGTAAAGAAATTAAGGATATTCTTGCTTATTTACGTCTACTTTCCAATCCAGATGATGATATCAGCCTTGCACGGATTATCAATGTTCCGAAGAGAAGTATAGGCGATACAACCGTAGCCAAGCTTGCAGCAGCAGCTGGAGAACGAGGCGTTTCTATTTATCGTGTCTTGGCCGTAGTTGATGATCTTGGATTTGCTGGCAGAACTCGTAATGCACTCGTAGAATTTTATGATATGATCGCGGCATTAAATCAAATGGTAGAATATCTATCAGTAACGGAATTGACGGAGAAAATCATTGAAATGTCGCAGTATCGTTTGGAGCTTGAGCGGGAGAATACGCTTGAATCTCAAGCGCGTTTAGAGAATATTGATGAGTTCTTGTCTGTAACGCTGGAATTTGAGAAGAATAATGAAGATAAGTCATTGGTTTCCTTCCTTACAGATCTAGCTCTAATCGCAGATATTGATAGCGTAAATGATGATGAAGAAGAAAGAACAGATGCTGTTGTCCTAATGACTATGCACAGTGCCAAGGGACTCGAATTCCCGGTAGTCTTCATTGTTGGTATGGAAGAAGGTGTATTCCCGCATAGCCGTGCATTCTCTGATAATGAAGAACTTGAAGAAGAACGGCGACTGGCTTATGTGGGTATCACCCGAGCTGAACAGCAATTATTCCTTTCGTGTGCACAGATGCGTACCCTCTTTGGCCGCACAACAGCCAATCCTCCATCCCGTTTCCTTGACGAGATACCTGAGGAATTGAAGGAAGATACCAAGGTTGCCCAAGATCGCTACCGTCGTGGTGGTAATGTTGGAGGATCGTATGGCGGTCGTGGATTAAGTAGTGGGGGCGGTAGCAACTTCGGACGAAGTGCTTCAAATTCTTCCCTTAGTGGTTCTACAGCATCGGCGTCTGGTACGCAGAGTAGAGTTACTGTAACGACTTCTAAGCCAACTCCAAACGTTGCCGCAAGTAGTGGAGATCTATCCGCACTCAAAGCTGGGGAGAAAGTATCCCATGGTAAATGGGGAATTGGAGTTGTCGTTTCGGTAAAAGGAAGCGGGAATGACACAGAACTTCAGATTGCTTTTCCAGCACCGGTAGGCGTCAAAAGATTACTTGCTGGATTTGCGCCAATAACTAAAGTAGAAGAATAATATCTAATCAATGGACGGAGGGCAAGCCCTGCATGGATCCAATGCACAGTATGGAGCAGCTTGTAGCTGAGTTGAATAAGTACAATTATCATTACTACACGCTGGATAAGCCGCTTTTAAGTGACAAGGAGTATGATGCACTTTACGATCAATTGGTGAAGCTGGAGCAAGAGGGAGGGATCGTCCTTCCTGATTCACCAACTCAACGTGTAGGTGGCGAACTTCTCAAAGGGTTTGTACAGCATCGCCACTTATCACCGCTCTGGAGTCTCGATAAAGCTCAGAGTATGGATCAGCTTAGCAATTGGAATGCACGTGCGGTGAGGTTGACCACAGATTACAATAATAAGCATCCAGAGAACCCGCTCCCACCTCTCAGTTATGCTGTTGAGTTAAAGTTTGATGGGCTGACACTGAACCTAACGTATACAGATGGCAAATTGGTTCAGGCCGCTACACGTGGTAATGGTACAGTAGGCGAAGGGATTCTCGCTCAAGTCAAAACAATCAAGTCGATTCCACTTACCATTCCTTATAAGGATGGAACAATTGAAGTGCAAGGTGAAGGTATGATGAATCTGTCTGTCCTTGCCGATTATAATACTCGTGCTGCAGAGCCGCTTAAGAATGCGCGTAATGGTGCCGCAGGAGCACTGCGCAATCTAAATCCCAAATTGACGGCAGAACGTAGACTGACTGCTTTCTTCTATAATGTCGGTTATTCGGAGGGCATACGTTTTCAGACACATAAAGAAATGATGAGTTTCCTACACGAGAACTACTTTAAAGTGAATCCGTTTATTTCTTACTTCGATAATTTTGATGATGTCGTAGAACAGTTAGAGGACATTCAGGAGCGCAGAGCGGGACTAGATTATCTAATCGATGGAGCCGTGATCAAAATCGTAGATATGCGCACCCGTGAAGCACTCGGCTATACGGATAAGTTCCCACGCTGGGCAGTTGCTTTCAAATTTGAAGCCGAAGAGACGACAACCATTCTTGAGTCTGTTTCATGGGAAGTCGGCCGTACCGGTAAAATAACACCTGTAGCGCGTGTAGAAGCTGTCGAATTGGCAGGTGTAACGGTTCAGAACTGTACGCTTAACAATATCGGTGATATTGAACGCAAGAACCTGAAACACGCTCTAGGCTCACGTGTCTTTATTCGTCGATCAAACGAAGTTATTCCAGAAATACTGGGTAAGGTGACTGAAGAGAACGATGGGGAAGAGATTGTTGCTCCAGAGAACTGTCCATCTTGCGGCTTCCCATTAGAACAACGTGGCGCTCATCTATTCTGTAACAACCGTCTAGACTGCAAACCGCAAATCATTGGACGTATTACTCATTTCGCTTCACGGGACGCGATGGATATAGAAACGTTTAGTGTGATGACGGCAGAGCAGTTGTACAATGAGATAAATGTAAGGGAACCTGCGGATTTATATACGTTAACCTTTGATCAACTCATTCAGCTCGATCGATTTGGTGAGAAGAAGGCTAATAATTTGTTAGAATCCTTAGAGAAGAGTAAGGAGAGAGATTTAGCTTCTTTCCTTTTTGCACTGGGTATTCCTAATACAGGTAAGTCCACTACCAAAACGCTGGCAGAGCATTACCGCGATCTCCATGCCATTATGAATGCATCAGCAGAAGATCTGATCGCACTCCCAGATGTAGGTGGTATCGTTGCGGACAGTATCGTCAACTTTTTTGCAGATCCATTCATGCAGGCAGGTATAGAAAAAATGCTTTCTCTAGGAGTTCAAGCACAAGCACCGGCTGCGCCGCAGGTTGTAAGTACTGACTCGTTTTTCTATGGAAAGACCGTCGTACTGACAGGTACCTTGTATCAACTCACTCGGGATGAAGCTTCTGAGAAGCTTGAGGCGCTTGGCGCTAAGGTGACAGGTAGTGTTTCTTCCAAGACAGATCTCCTTATTGCTGGTGAGAAGGCAGGAAGTAAGCTTGCCAAAGCAAAACAGCTGGGTATTCAGGTTATTGAAGATGAGGATGAGTTTGTTCGTCTGCTTCAATCTTAGAATAGGAACAACAAAAGCAGCCCCAAAATGGGAGCTGCTTTTTTCTTTTACCAAACCCTTAAGATTCGGAGGTTCTGTCTTTACTGACCCAAGCATCTTGATCGTAACCCCGTTGTTCCCAGTAACCGATATGTTCTCCTTCAATAAGTTCGATGCGGTTCAGCCATTTGACTGATTTGTAGGTGTACATCTTCGGAACAACTAAGCGGACGGGTCCACCAAGATCGCTTGGAATCGGTTTACCATCATGCATAACCGCTACAAGGACATCGTCCATCTGAGCTTGCTCAAGGGTAAGTGAATCCGTGTACTCACCATCTCCAGAATAGAATTTAACCGTTGTAGCGGCTGCCTGTACACCAGCTTGTTCGAGCAACGTCCGAAGGGGGATGCCCTCCCACGTATTTTTATAAACCGACCAGCCCGTGACGCAGTGAAAATCGCTTACCTGTACGGTACGCTGAAGTTTAACAAACTGCTCCCAATTCCATGTGGATTTATGATTGACAAGTCCATCTATGCTGAAAGACCAGTTACTGTTATTAAAAGAAGGAATCGGTGTAACTGTATACACTCGAAATTGCCCTTCAGACCCGCCCCCTACTGGAGGGAGAGACTGAGGTAACGGTGTTGGAGCGGGTAGAAGCTGATTAGCATCTTTTTCAATAAGGCTTTCTAAGTTTTGCTGAGACCCCAAGTTGCTTCCAAGCCATTTAATAAAAGAAGGACCCATAGTAACTGCTAGCCCGACCCCAATAGCAGAACGAATAAATGATCTGCGACTATATAACGGTTGTGTTTGAGATGCTTCTGTCTTTACTGTTTGTGTTTGTCTGTCTGTTCTAACAGCGCGACGATGAGGTTCTTTTAACCATTTGGTCCGAGTAACAGAGTGATAGATGATATACGGTAGACCAACCCAAGTCAGAGCGTCATGTATTGTAAGTGCAGGGTTGGACCATGCGGGTCCGAGTGCGCGGAATTGCCACAGTACTACTCCAGATAGTAACCAACCTATTAGAAGAGTCAGTACGACTATGACATTCCACCGTTGGCGCGGTCGATCTTTAAGTTGGCGCCAGTGCTTTCCTGCCAAGAACAAATAGTAAAGTACAGGTAAAAGCAATATTAGACCTACTATAATATGTAATGATTTCAGCCACACGCGCCCTTCTCCAAGTACTTCTCTCCAAAATCCCCATGGCAGTATTAAACCGCTAAAAGCTAAAAACGCGACCATCCATGCATTCCAGCGGTGAATAAAATTCAGTTTCTTTCCATAACCCTTGCGCAGCTTGGCTAGCCATTCATTCATGGGACACACTTCCTTTCACTCTAATCGTTAACCCTAAAGAACTTCGAAAATATATCCTCTAATAACCTTTCGTATTTGAAGGCTGAAATGGATTACTATTCGGTAGTATTTTAGTAAGTATTTTATAGAAATAGTAACACAATTAATTATTTTATAAAAAAGCTTGCAATATAGCCCACATGCATGGTATATTATTTCTTGCCGCTAAAACGGTAAACAACATATCGAAAACGAGCCAACATGAGCTTAGTAAAACAAGTGTTGACTTCGAATAAAACGATATGATATAATAAATCCTGTTCTAAACAACTTAGATAAACGTGATGAACAACTTAAGTTCTTTGAAAACTGAACAAATGGATGATGGTTTTAAATAGAGATTATTAATCTCGTCAGTTTCAAAATGAGCAAGTCAAACACATCGGATGGATCACCCGACGCTGCAAAGACGACGGTTGAATCATT
>NZ_BAVZ01000020.1 GCF_000576305.1 Paenibacillus pini JCM 16418
AAAGAACCACTGTTGATGCACATCGACGGTGGTTTTTATTTTGTCTGTACACATGTGGATATCTTATTTAAAGCTGATTGTTCTATCCACAATATTAAGAATTCTAATAAATTTTTACATTCTTTATACACAATATCTCCTTCCATTTACGAGGATCTATAGATTCTTCTACACTAATCCACAAATTTCATCAACAATATACACAAACCCATGCATAGTAATCCCTCTCTAAGTCTATTTTGATTTTGTTCTATTCACATTAAATCCGAACTATACACAAACTGTGTACAACCACTGAATAAAGCTGTACAAAGCGTGCTTCTAACATGGAAGTAGCACTAATTAATAGCTTATTTACGGGGAGGAATTTGCCGAAAAATCACGAACTGTGGATAAATTTTGGCAGGGGGTGCTTTATTCAATATTTATTTAATAGATTTAAGTTGATATCAACTTGATGACGTTTGACTTTGATAGGTTCATTCGCCATACTCGACTTGTAATCACCCCTTTTATAATCGAGCTGTGAGGTGAATGATATGGAGATTAGAAATGTAAGACTTGATGAGCTTGAAAAAAGCTTGGAGCTGGCTCAATATGCGTTCCAATATATGCTCAACGAGGAAGAAAAGAAAGAAGCACAGGAGAAATACATTCCCGAGAGAAACTGGGGCCTTTTTGAGGATGAGCAATTGGTTGCAAAGCTTGTGATTATTCCTCTTGAAGTGTATCTACATGGAAGAGTGTTTTCTATGGGAGGAATCGGTGGGGTTGCCTCATGGCCAGAGCATCGTCGTAGTGGATGGGTTAGTCTTTTGTTGAGACATGCGCTACAGGTTATGAATGATTCTGGTCAGATGTTATCATTTCTGCATCCGTTCTCTGTTGCATTTTATCGAAAGTTTGGTTGGGAGATGCTTTCCGATTTTAAGAAATACATAGTCACAACAGATAAATTTCCCCCAAAGGAAATCGTTGAGGGAAAAGTATGCCGAGATGTAGTGGATATTGCTACACTTGATCGTATATATCAGAAATATGCGATCGAATATAATGGAACTCTTGTTCGAGATGAATCATGGTGGGAGAGATCCGTTTTAGATGACGATGGTCATACAGCAGTTTTTTATAATGCATCAGGTGAAGCAAGCGGATATCTTCTATATAAAATAGAAAATAAAGAATTACTTGTGGATGAATTCGTTTATCTGACTGATGAAGCAAGAGTCGGATTATGGACATTTTTATCAAATCATGATTCTATGGTTACGAAAATTGTGTTTACAAATATACCGGCAAACGATATGTTGCCATATACCCTTCCCGATCCGAGAATCGGTCAGGAGTTTGTTCCATATGGGATGGCGCGCATCGTAAATGTGAAGCGGCTGCTTGAAGCATTTCCTTTTAAACCTACAGAGCACGAAGGGCACTGGAAGATACAAATTAAGGACCGTGATGCACCTTGGAACGAAGGAATTTGGAGTGTAAATATAAATGGGGAGGGTAAATCTACTGTAGGACTGCTGAATGAAACAGCTAATGACGGTGACGAAAAACTTAGCTGTGATATTTCAACATTCAGTGCAATGTTAATCGGGTATATGAGGCCGACTGAATTGCACCGTTTGGGTAGGTTAACAGGTCCCGTGGAAATGGCGAATATGCTTGATCAAATCATAGCTCCGCAACAAACGCTGTTTATGGACTATTTTTAATAGGAAGCTCCTCTCTCTTGTCGGGAGGAGTTATTTATTATAAATGGATTAAAAATCATGATTTCGCAAAAAATGATGATATGCCCTTGGCAAAACGTGAGAATGTGTGATAATATAGATCAAAGAAAGTCAAAGTCAACTAATAATCAAATAATATACATTAAAGTTCCGTTTCATACATGGTCTTTTAAAAGAATGTATGATCGTTGGCTGAGGTTGGTCAAACTAGAAGGACGAGGGATTCGTCCGCAAATCCTTTGGTTAATTTTAATATATGGTCTGTAGTACGATTGAAATACACTTCTGAGCAAGGCCATATGATATGGAACAGTGGAGGATGAGTGATGCGTAATATCTCTGATATTATTGAACAATATCTGAAGGGTATTTTGCATGAAAGTCCCGAAGGAACAATTGAAATTCAGCGTAATGATTTAGCTGATCAATTCTCATGTGTACCATCGCAAATCAATTATGTAATTAGTACACGGTTTACTCTTGAAAAAGGGTATCTCGTTGTAAGTAAACGCGGTGGCGGAGGTTATATCCGAATTCAGCGCATCGAACTTCCACAACATGCTGCTATTCATGAGCATCTCCAGCAAACCATTGGAGAAAGTATGGATCAGACGGTGGCTGAGGGACTGATTTATCAGTTAGAAGAAGCACGATTTGTCAGTAAACGTGAGGCAAGCTTGATGCGTGCGGCGATATCTAGGGAATGCCTAATGATTAAACTTCCTTACCGGGATGAATTGCGTGCACGATTGATGAAGGCAATGTTAATCTCTTTGTTGGGCAGATAAGTCGACGAAGAAGAGGAGGTAGGTCTGTATGCTCTGCCAAGAATGCGGTAAGAGACCGGCTACTCTACATTTTACAAAGATTGTGAATGGGGAGAAGACGGAGTTCCATTTTTGTGAATCCTGTGCCCGAGAGAAGGGGGAAATGATCCCCGGTACCTCAGGTGGATTTTCTATACACAGCTTGTTATCTGGACTTCTCGATATTGAAACGATGGGAAAGAACGCTACAGGCGCTACCAAAGCGTCACAGACATTACGTTGTGAAGAATGTGGCATGACGTATTCGCAATTTAGTAAAATTGGACGTTTTGGTTGTAGTTCTTGTTATAAATATTTTGATGACCGGTTGGATCCACTATTTAAAAGGGTTCACGGTAGCCTAGTCCATGTCGGTAAAGTTCCTAAAAGGGGCGGAGGCCGAATTCAGGTGAAACGAAAGATTGATGACCTGAAACAAGAATTACAGCAAAGAATACAGCAAGAAGAATTTGAAGAAGCTGCAGAGCTTCGTGATCAGATCCGGAATCTTGAGAAAGAAATATCCGGACAGTAACAGTAAAGTTCGCTTAAGGAGGAGGAATGCGTGATGCCAAATCTCCGGTTTACCGAGAAAGCGCTGAGTGACTGGATGCGGGGTCAAGGTAATGATTCTGACATTGTCATTAGTAGCCGGGTACGGGTTGCGCGCAACCTGCAGCATCTTCCGTTTCCACTTTTGGCTAATCCCGAGCAGTTGGAGGAAGTGCTTGAACGTCTGACAGATATTCCGAATCAGGAAGAACTGCAGTCTTTAGGAACTTTTTACATGATTAAAATGAATGAAATTGATTCACTGGATAAAAAAGTTCTGGTGGAGAAGCACTTAATAAGCCCGAATCTTGCGTCAGAATCGCCGAATGGGGCAGTTATTTTAAATGAAGATGAATCTGTAAGTATTATGATTAACGAAGAGGATCATCTTCGCATTCAATGTTTGTATCCTGGATTTCAGGTAAGAGATGCGTGGGATAGAGCAACATCCATAGATGATGTATTTGAGAATCATGTTGACTACGCTTTTGATGATCGACGTGGCTACCTCACGAGTTGTCCTACGAATGTAGGTACGGGACTTAGAGCATCGGTTATGATGCATTTGCCAGCACTTGTGATGACGCAACAGATTAATCGGATTTTATCTGCTGTATCGCAGGTTGGATTAACGGTGAGAGGTATTTATGGTGAGGGCAGTGAGGCACTCGGAAATCTGTTTCAGATTTCAAACCAAATTACGCTAGGACAAACCGAGAATGAGATTATTGATAATTTACACAGTGTCGTTTTACAAATGATTGAGCATGAGAAGAACGCACGTCAGCATTTGCTCGATGAATCTAGAGTTCGAATGACTGACAGAGTTAAAAGATCCTATGGGATTCTCTCTTATGCGGAAGTTATGGATTCGAAGGAAGCTGCACAGCGCTTGTCAGATTTACGGCTCGGTATCGATTTGGGGATTATTGAGGGGCCGTCTATCGCAGTGATGAACGAATTAAATGTGATGACACAGCCAGGTTTTTTACAAAAAACCTATGGTCATGATTCGAATGTTGAGGATCGTGATATGTGCCGGGCTAAGCTCATCCGAGAAACGCTGGCTATAAGCTAGTGGTACAGAATCCTTTTTGAAGAACGAAGAACTTGAATGAATATATGCGGATATGTTAAAAATCATGGAGGTGCAGGAGATTATGATGTTCGGAAGATTTACGGAGCGTGCGCAGAAGGTGTTGGCTTTAGCACAAGAGGAAGCTGTTCGTTTGGGTCACAACAATATTGGAACAGAGCATATTTTACTAGGTCTAATTCGTGAAGGTGATGGCATAGCTGCTAAAGCGCTGATCGGGCTTGGACTAGGTCTCGAGAAAATTCAGGATGAAGTTGAAACACTCATCGGTCGCGGTCAAGAGCAACCAACGAATATTGCATATACTCCACGTGCGAAGAAAGTTATTGAATTATCTATGGACGAAGCACGTAAGTTGGGACATACCTATGTGGGAACAGAGCATATCTTGCTAGGTCTGATTCGTGAAGGTGAAGGCGTTGCAGCGCGTGTGCTGAATAACCTTGGTATCAGCCTGAATAAGGCACGCCAGCAGGTACTCCAGCTTCTAGGAAGCAGTGAGGCTGTATCTAGTCATCATGGTGCACAAGCTAACGTTAGCACACCTACGCTCGACAGCTTGGCTCGTGATCTTACTGCCAGTGCGAGAGAGGGCAACCTCGATCCGGTAATCGGACGTAGTAAAGAAATTGAAAGAGTTATCCAGGTTTTAAGTCGCCGTACGAAGAATAACCCCGTACTGATTGGTGAACCAGGGTAGGTAAGACAGCTGTTGCAGAAGGTCTTGCTCAGAAAATCATTAACAATGAAATTCCAGAAACATTACGCGATAAGCGTGTTATGACTTTGGATATGGGATCTGTTGTTGCAGGTACGAAATACCGTGGTGAGTTTGAAGATCGTCTGAAGAAAATCATGGATGAAATTCGTCAAGCGGGTAACATTATTCTATTCATTGATGAGTTACACACCTTGATTGGTGCAGGGGGAGCTGAAGGGGCAATTGATGCTTCCAACATCCTTAAACCTTCATTAGCACGTGGTGAGCTGCAATGTATTGGTGCTACAACACTTGATGAATATCGTAAATATATTGAAAAAGATGCAGCTTTGGAGCGTCGTTTCCAACCGATTACGGTGGATCAACCTTCGCCAGAAGAGGCCATTCAAATTTTGTATGGTTTGCGTGACCGTTATGAAGCGCATCACCGTGTAAAAATTACAGACGAGGCCATTGTCGAGGCTGTTAAATTGTCAGACCGCTACATTCCTGATCGTTTCTTACCGGATAAGGCGATTGACTTGATTGATGAAGCAGGATCGAAAGTAAGACTTCACACGTATACTATTCCACCGAATCTAAAGGAATTAGAAAGCCGTCTGGATGATATTCGCATGGAGAAAGATTCAGCTGTGCAAAGTCAGGAATTCGAGAAGGCAGCTGCGCTGCGGGATACAGAGCAGAAAATTCGCGAAGAACTAGATATCACGAAGAACCAGTGGAAAGAGAAACAAGGCCGTACAGATTCAGAAGTTACTCCAGAGGATATCGCGCAAGTGGTTGCTAGTTGGACGGGAATTCCTGTTAGCAAGCTGAAAGAAGAAGAAACAGAACGCTTGATGAATATGGAATCTATTCTACATGAGCGTCTAATTGGTCAGGATGAAGCAGTTAAATCAGTGAGCCGTGCAGTTCGTAGATCTCGCGCTGGTCTTAAAGATCCGAAGCGTCCAATTGGATCATTTATCTTCCTAGGACCAACAGGTGTTGGTAAAACAGAGCTTGCGCGTGCTTTGGCAGAAGCGATGTTTGGAGATGAAAATGCAGTGATTCGGATAGATATGTCCGAATATATGGAGAAACATTCAACTTCTCGTTTAGTTGGGGCACCTCCAGGATATGTAGGTTATGAAGAAGGCGGTCAATTGACCGAAAAAGTTCGTCGTAAACCATATTCTGTTGTTTTGCTAGACGAAATTGAGAAGGCACATCCAGAAGTATTCAACATTTTACTGCAAGTACTAGAAGATGGTCGTTTAACAGACTCCAAAGGTCGTGTTGTTGACTTCCGTAATACATTAATCATCATGACATCCAATGTTGGAGCAGATCAAATTCGACGTAATTCGACATTGGGATTCACTGCTGCTATCGATTCGGGAGCAGACTACACAAATATGAAAGACAAAGTGATGGGTGAGCTCAAGAAAAGCTTCCGTCCTGAATTCTTGAACCGGATTGATGAAGTGATTGTCTTCCACTCTCTGGAGCAGAAACATATCGCAGAAATCGTGACGCTTATGTCCGAAGAGTTGCGTAAACGGCTTCGGGAGTATGACGTGGACTTTGTCCTCACGGATAAAGCGAAGGAATTCTTGGCTAAAGAAGGGTATGACCCAGCATTTGGTGCACGGCCGCTACGCCGGGCGATTCAGAAACATATCGAGGATCGTTTATCCGAAGAATTACTTACGGGTGGCGTGTCTAAGGGTGACTCTCTTCTAATAGATGAGAATAACGGTGAATTAACTGTTGTTAAGAATGGTAATATTTCCACTGAATCTGAGTCTTAAAAGATTCAATGCATAACATGAAGTCTGAAGGGATTGCCCTACCGTTATGAACGGAGGGCGATCCCTTTATTCATTGCATTCCATTGTGGAAATAATAGGCGGACAGCAGGGTATGTAAACTTTTTGAAGATACTTTACGATAAAACTTAATAAATGGTAAAATTATAATAATGACAAAATTCTGAGTGAACGACAAATATAGACAATCATGCAAACCAAAGGAGAAATCCATGGCTAAGACAAAAACAAAGTTTTACTGTACTGAATGTGGCTATGAATCGCCTAAGTGGTACGGCAAATGCCCAGGATGTCAAACTTGGAATTCATTAATTGAAGAAACAGAAAGTGTAGTTAAAACGCAAGGGATGAATTCCTCGCTTATTCATAGTAAAGAAAAGCCCCTTCCCATCATAAATATAGAGAGCAGTAACGAGGCAAGAGTTCAGACTGGAATTGGAGAATTGAACCGTGTACTTGGTGGTGGGATTGTTCCAGGTTCGCTTATTCTTGTAGGGGGAGATCCTGGAATAGGGAAATCGACATTATTACTTCAAACTTCGCATGCACTGACGCAATCTGGTCTTCGTGTGCTCTATATTTCTGGAGAAGAATCCGTACGTCAGACTAAGCTGCGGGCAGATCGTTTAGGGGCTCTTTCTCCAGAATTATATGTATTAAGTGAAACGAACATGGAAGTCATTGAAGAAGCTATTCAGAATGTTCAACCTCAGTTCCTTGTGATTGACTCTATACAGACGGTGTATCTGCCAGAGGTTACTAGTGCACCCGGTAGTGTGACTCAGGTAAGAGAGTGTACAGCACGATTTATGCGGGTAGCAAAAGGTCTAGGGATTGCTACGGTGCTCGTAGGGCACGTTACGAAGGAAGGCGCTATTGCCGGACCAAGAATGTTGGAGCATATGGTTGACTGTGTTCTTTATTTTGAAGGTGAACGTCACCATACGTATCGTCTGCTTCGAGCAGTTAAGAATCGTTTTGGCTCCACTAATGAGATCGGCATTTTTGAAATGAATGAGGTAGGGCTGGTGGAAGTGGAAAATCCATCAGAATTATTCCTATCCGAACGCCCGCTTGGGGTAGCAGGATCGACTGTTGTGGCGAGCATGGAAGGAACGCGCCCCATACTAGTTGAGATTCAAGCCTTAATCTCCTCGACGCACTTTCCTTCTCCACGGCGGATGAGTACAGGTGTAGATCATCAACGCATGAGTTTAATTATTGCGGTACTGGAAAAGCGGATGGGAATGTTTCTTCAAAATCAGGATGCGTACCTTAATGTGGCTGGTGGTGTGAAACTTGATGAACCTGCCGTCGATTTGGCGATCGCAGTTAGCATTGCCTCAAGCTTTCGGGATATACCGACCAAGCCATATGACGTTATGTTTGGGGAGATAGGCCTAACAGGAGAAGTCAGGGGCGTCTCACGCGCTGAGCAGCGTGTGAAAGAAGCAGAGAAACTGGGCTTTAGACGAATTATTTTACCAGAGAAAAGTTTGAAAGGGTGGAGGCATCCGAAAGGAATTGAAATTATCGGGGTAAATACCGTGGCAGAGGCACTAAGGGTCGCGTTAGATTAGGGGGCATATAGAGATGAAAGAGTCGAGCCAATTAGATAAGATGAACGATTTGCTGAAATTGGTTGCACCGGGCACCCCCTTTAGGGATGGTCTGGAAAATGTACTGCGGGCCAAAACGGGTGGTCTGCTCGTCGTAGGGTACAGTCCTGAGGTTATGGAGGTTGTAGATGGTGGGTTCTCTATAAACTGCGATTTTTCACCCAATTATTTGTATGAGTTGGCCAAGATGGATGGTGCCATTATATTAAGTGAGGATTTGAAAAGAATCTTATATGCAAATACGCAGTTGATTCCTGATTCATCCATTTCATCCATCGAAACAGGGATTCGTCACCGTACAGCGGAGCGGGTAGCGAAACAGACAGGAAAATTGGTAGTTTCCATTTCCCAGCGGCGGAATATTATCACATTGTATCAAGGAACATTGCGTTATGCGCTTAAAGAAATCGGAGTAATTTTAACCAAAGCAAATCAGGCTATTCAGACACTGGAGAAGTACAGAGCTGTTCTGAATCAGTCGCTTACGAACTTATCTGCTTCGGAATTTGAAGAATTGGTCACCGTGTCCGAAGTGGTGAATGTCATTCAACGGGTGGAAATGGTGTTACGTATTAAAATGGAGATTAAACGCTATATTAATGAACTCGGCAATGAAGGTCGTTTAATCAGCATGCAGATGGAGGAACTAGTCAGCAACATGGAGGAAGAAGCATGGCTCCTGTATAAGGATTATGTGCGTGAAGACAACGACGAGAAAATCAGGGAAATCATAGCTGGGCTCAAACGAGCTACAGATGATGAGTTACTTGATATACAACATGTAGTACGTCTGCTTGGGTATCCCATATCGGCTGCAACATCAGAAGAATCCGTTGCACCAAGGGGTTACCGCATGTTAAATAAAATTCCGCGTTTACCAAATGTTATAATTCATAATCTGGTGGAACGTTTCGACGAATTGCCTCAAATTATGTTGGCAACCACCGAAGAACTGGATGAAGTGGATGGAATTGGGGAAGTTAGAGCGCGCAACATTAAGGAAGGTTTGAAGCGTTTGCAGGAGCAAGTATTCATTGACAGACAAATTTAAATACCATACAATCAATGGATGATAACGGGGCACTAATTAAATTCGAGGTGAAGAAATGTTTACTAAATCAATTCCGAACATGTTTACGTTAGGTAACTTGTTTCTCGGAATGATCGGAATCATGTTGGCTTTTGACAATAAGTTGAATTTAGCGGCCATTATGATTATTATTGCGATGCTTCTTGATGGATTGGATGGCCGGGTGGCCCGGGCGCTCAATGCTCAGAGTGAATTTGGCAAGGAACTTGACTCCCTCTCGGATGTAATTTCATTTGGTGTTGCGCCTGCTCTCATCATGTATGTAACTTCCTTTCACGGCATGCACCATGCACTGATTTGGACCGTCACGGCGGTTTTCCCGATGTGTGGAGCAGTACGACTTGCAAGATTTAATGTTCAATCAGGAATTCCAGGATACTTTATCGGCTTGCCCATTCCGGCAGCTGGCGGTGTTTTAGCTACATTATCCCTATTTCATAATGAAATTTCGGCCCCTTATATGATTACTGCAATGCTACTTCTTTCTTATTTGATGGTTAGTTCAGTTAGATATCCAAACTTCAAGAAAGTGGGATTACCTAAAAAAGCAGTGATGTTCGCCCCAATTGTTATTATTGTAGCTGTGGCTATAGCTGTGATTTTTCCAGAACAAATTTCCAAGCTTATATTTATCCCGCTAGTTATTTATGCTTCTTATGGACTGAAGCAGAGCTTCACGAAGATGACTCGACGTAGACGTCGTCATCGTGATCAATCGGATAAGAAAGTATATAACGATCATTCATAAGTTCACAATAAAAAGCATTTATTTCCTGCTTCGGCAGAGAGATAAATGCTTTTTTTTGATTATATGGACTGCGGTTCAACAGTAAGGAGAGGGAATTAACAATTAAGACAAGTTAAACAAACCAAGCGTAGAACATTTCTGAGATTCTCTCTGTACTACATCATCCATGTTAATATCCAGCAAATTGCAAAGTGCGGACATATAGAACAGATTTCGTCCTAATTCAGCACTCACAACTTCCCTACAATTTTCACATAGTTCCCCGTGTACATGGGTATGCACAACTTCCTTGGCATCCTCTAAATCAACATCAGGTTCAAAGGTTTGTTTAGTAGCGTGCAGTTCAATACAGCCGCAGTCCGTAATGGCTTTGGCAACAGCACGGTTAACGGAGGCACTGCTTTGTCCGGTCTTCGATAGGACATCAAGCAGACTGCGGTGACGTAGTAACAGTTCGGAAACTTGGTCCTGAAAAGCCTGTAAACTTGGTGCACTCATTTTCCTTTTCACCTCTAGTTTTATGAATTGACTTTATTATATGCCAGTCTTTTGCCCATTTTCAACCAGAAATGACACACATGTACTGAAACAGCTAAATGAGTGAGCAAAACAGCGTATGGAAAATTTTGAAAGCGCTAGGGTTACAGACTTATAAATTGGACCATACTGGATAAAGAAATCAATCTAAACAAAATTAGGAGGTGAGGGAACGGTGCTTAAAAAATTCATACTGGCATTTGCGGGATTAAGCGGAGCTTGGCTGGGATACACTTTACATCATATTGCAGGATGGAAGTTCCCTGAATTAAACGGAGTTTTAAATATTAATGATTCGGTTTGGGGAAGTTTAGTGTTTGCAGCGCTTGGTGCAATTTTATTTCTGTTGATAGGTTCCCTGTGCGCACAATGGGTGTCCAGCCGCTTGCATTCTTTTATTGCGTCTTTTTCTAATACACCGATGAGTGAGCTTGCAGCGGGAGCCACTGGACTTATTGGGGGATTGCTCCTTGCAATTCTCATCTATCCCAGTCTTACGTGGTTAGGTAAAGTCGGACAAATTACTGGGGTTGCAGTAACCATGGCCTGTGGGTATATGGGGCTGCGTATTGGTCTGGAGAAGAAGGAAGAACTTGCTTCATTATGGACCTCTGGTAAATGGGGACAGCTGGATTATCGGAAGAGCGGAAGATTGAGGAGCATAAAATCCTTGATACTAGCGTCATCATCGATGGAAGAATTGCGGACATATGTAAGACTGGTTTTATCGAAGGCACGATTGTAATACCTGAATTTGTTCTTGAAGAATTGCAACATATCGCGGATTCTTCTGATTTACTAAAGCGTAACCGGGGACGCAGAGGGCTGGATATTCTGAATAAAATACAGAAAGAGCTGGATGTTAGTGTGCTAATTTATGAAGGGGATTTCGAAGAAATTTCTGAAGTAGATAGCAAGCTTGTTAAGCTAGCAAAGGTTCTACAAGGTAAGGTCGTTACAAACGATTTTAACTTGAATAAGGTCTGTGAACTACAAGGAGTCTCTGTACTGAATATTAATGATTTAGCAAATGCGGTCAAGCCAGTCGTCCTGCCGGGGGAAGAAATTATGGTTCAGGTGATCAAAGATGGCAAAGAGCATGGTCAGGGTGTGGCGTATCTAGACGACGGTACGATGATTGTGGTCGAAGGCGGACGCGAATATATAGGAAACATGATGGAGGTTCTGGTTACAAGCGTACTGCAGACATCTGCAGGCCGAATGATCTTTGCCAAACCAAAACTGTTGGAAAAAGCCCAGTAAAAGCGTTATGATGGAAGTATCTATTTTTTCTGTCAGCGTTTGAGGGAGGCCAGCAAAGGTTGGGCATAGAAAAGCAAGTAAGTGTAATCGTTGTTTCCGCAGGTAAGGGGACGAGAATGGGAACGCCTGAAAGTAAGCAGTATTTACTTTTGAAGGACAAGCCAATTATCGTTCATACCTTAGAAGTTTTTGAACAGATGCCTGTGGTTTGTGAGGTAATACTCGTGACAGGTGCTGATGATGTTGAGCGCTGTAAGCAGTGGGTATATGATTATAAGCTGGATAAAGTTGCTCAGGTTATTCCGGGTGGAACTGAAAGACAGCATTCGGTATATAAAGGTTTGAGTGAAGTTAGCACAGAGTGGGTCATGGTTCATGATGGAGTTCGACCGTTTGTTGAACCTGCTCATGTTGAATCATGCTTCCTTAAAGCGAAGGAGGATGGAGCAGCTGTTCTCGCTGTACCTGTGAAGGATACAATCAAACAAGTGAATGGTTCGGGCATTATTGTCGCAACGCCTGACCGTCAAAGTCTGTGGGCTATTCAAACCCCACAGGCTTTTCGTCTTTCTGAATTGAAGCAAGCGCATGAGCAGGCACGTACAAACGGATTTGTGGGTACGGATGACGCTATGCTGATGGAGCGTATGGGGATTCGGGTGTCCGTAGTTGAGGGTAGCTATACCAATATTAAAATTACGACCCCAGAAGATTTGGATTATGCTGCATTCATGGATAAACGTAGGGGAGAGAATAAAGAATGATAAGAGTAGGACAGGGCTTTGATGTACATCAATTGGTTGAAGGCAGACCGTGTATTATTGGCGGGGTAACGATTCCTTATGATAAGGGGCTACTAGGCCACTCGGATGCAGATGTATTGCTGCATGCTATTACAGATGCGATTCTTGGAGCGCTAGGTCTGGGTGATATCGGTAAACATTTTCCTGACACAGATCCAGAATTCAAAGATGCGGACAGCTTGAAGCTGTTGCTTAACGTTTGGGAACTTGCGAAATCCAAAGGATATCGCCTTGGTAATATAGATTCGACTATTATTGCACAAAAACCAAAGATGCAGCCTTATATTCCACAAATGGCAGAAGTGATTGCACATGCACTGGATGCGAGGTTAGTCAGGTTAACGTTAAAGCGACAACGACGGAACAACTTGGCTTTACCGGTCGGGGAGAGGGTATTGCAGCCCAATCTGTTGTCTGTCTCGTCCAAGATATGCTATCATCTTGAAGTATTTACAATGAACGAACAAGATTAGGGAATATATATAAAATGGAGGCGATCATGATGACTAAAAAAGTACGTGTACGTTATGCACCAAGTCCAACAGGACATTTACATATCGGTAATACTAGAACGGCCTTATTTAATTATTTATATGCACGAAATCAAGGTGGGGATTTCATTATCCGCATTGAAGATACGGATTTAAAGCGTAACATTGAAGGCGGAGAAGAAAGCCAACTGAAATACTTGAAATGGCTTGGTATGGAGTGGGATGAAAGCATCGATATCGGTGGTGAATATGGTCCTTACCGTCAAACAGAGCGTTTAGAAATTTACGATAAGTATTGGAAAGATCTTGTTGAACGTGGTCTGGCATATCGTTGTTACTGCACTGAAGAGGAGCTTGAGAAGGAGCGGGAAGAACAGATCGAACGTGGAGAGAACCCTCGTTATTCTGGTAAACACCGTGATTTAACAGATGAGCAGTGCAGTGCTTTTGAAACAGAGGGCCGTTTAGCTAGCATTCGCTTCCGTGTACCAGAGGATAAAACGTATACGTTTAACGATATGGTCAAAGGTGATATTACAGTTAATACCCAAGAATCTGGGGACTTTGTTATTGTAAAAAAAGATGGGATTCCAACCTACAACTTCGCAGTTGTAGTTGATGATCATCTAATGGAAATATCGCATGTACTTCGTGGAGAAGAACATATCTCCAATACGCCGCGACAGCTTATGATTTATGAAGCTCTAGGCTGGGATGCTCCCGTATTTAGTCATATGGCATTAATCGTTAATGAAAACCATAAAAAGCTAAGTAAGCGGGATGGATCCATTATTCAGTTTATTGAGCAATATGATCAGCTTGGGTATTTGCCAGAAGCAATGGTTAACTTTATTGCGTTACTTGGCTGGTCACCTGAAGGTGAAGAAGAGATTTACAGCAAGGATGAATTGATTAAGATATTTAATCCAGCACGTCTTTCCAAAAGCCCAGCAGTATTTGATCAAAACAAGCTAGCACACTTAAATAACTACTATATTAAACATGCAGCTCCTGAGCGTATTGCTGAAATGGCGATCCCACATCTGCAACGTGCAGGCAAATTGCCAGAACATCTGAATGAAGATCAGTTAATTTGGGCCAAAGCACTTGTTGCTTTGTATCAAGAACAGATGACAGCTGCCTCGGAGATTGTAGCTTTGTCTGATATGTTCTTCCGCACACATTTGGAGATGGACCAAGACGCCGCACAAATTCTCGCTGAAGAGCAGGTGCCAACTGTACTTGCTGCTTTCTTGGCTAAAATAGAAGAAACGGAAGAGTATACAGCAAGTCATATTGCAGTGCTCATTAAGCAGGTTCAAAAGGAAAGCGGATTTAAGGGTAAACAGCTATTTATGCCGATTCGTGCAGCATTGACTGGCCAAACTCACGGACGTGATCTTAATGAAACGATTTATTTGCTTGGAAAAGGTCGGGTAATGGAGCGCCTTCAGGCACAAATCAAAGGAGCGTAGCATACTCTTTTCAGTGCCCGAAACATTTCTTGTCAGTTCGACATCTTTTCAGCTATAATTACTACCAAAATACAGTCCAAGTCTCTCTGCTTTGCAGGGAGCTGGATTCCGATGATGAATCAGCGATGAGCGGGAGAAGTACGCAGGCTTTTAGGCATATGACAGAGAGGATAACCGTAAGAGAACTTATAAGTTCTCTTAGGGCTGTGAGTTATCCTATGCCAGCAGCGGAAATGCACCCAGGAGCTGCATAGATGAGCGGCAGTCATGAAGCCGTTAGTCTACGCCGGGTTGTCTGCCGTTATATAGACACTGGAGGGGGACTCTTCTTAGCAAGTTTGGCATGTAGCTCTAAGCTAATAATGACACTTGTAAGAGTTCAAGCAGAGTGGGACCGCGTTATAACGTCTCTGCAGCGTAAGCTGCGGAGGCGTTTTTTGGTTGTTTTTGGTCATTATAATAAAGAGAAGAGAACAGTTGTCTTCCATGTTGGGTGGAGCTCAGCTGAGGGTGAAGAGGGGAACGGATATGTTAAAGCACATCAAATCGGATGTTCGAACGGTATTTGAGAATGATCCGGCGGCCAGAAAACTGTTTGAGGTGATATTCACCTATTCTGGGCTACATGCGATCTGGGCCCACCGGTTAGCACACGCTCTATACAAGCATCGTTGGTTTACGCTTGCACGTATCGTATCGCAGTTCAGTCGATTCATGACAGGCATTGAAATTCATCCGGGGGCAAAAATCGGCTGTAGACTATTTATCGACCATGGCATGGGTGTAGTCATTGGGGAAACCTGTGAAATTGGTGATGACGTAGTCATTTACCAGGGTGTGACTCTTGGAGGAACGGGTAAAGAAAAGGGTAAGCGCCATCCTACCATAGGCAACAACGTCGTTATTGGTTCTGGAGCAAAGGTTCTGGGTTCATTCACTGTGGGTGATCAATGTGATATTGGAGCAAATTCTGTTGTACTTAAGGAGGTTCCTCCCAACAGTACGGTGGTTGGTATTCCAGGAGCAATTGTCAAGCAGCACGGTCGTCGTGTGGATCGACTTAGTCACCAGCTGCCGAATCCCGTTGTGGATTCCATACGAATACTGCAACTGGAGCTCGCGCAGATACGCAGTGAGTTAGAACAAGCCAAGAAAGAAAATGCTCGACTGAATCAAGATGAACAGAATTTTTCCTTAACGAAATCAAACGGTAACGATATACGTTAGAACAGAATCTATTGACCGAAAGGATTGTGGATATGACGCTTCAAATTTATAACACACTACTAAGAGCAAAAGAAACTTTTTCACCACAAGAAATAGGAAAAGTAAAAATATATGTTTGCGGTCCTACGGTATATGACTATATACACATTGGAAATGCACGTCCGTTGATATTTTTCGACATTGTGCGCGTGTATTTGGAACAGCTAGGTAACGAAGTGAAGTACGTCGTTAACTTTACGGATGTGGATGATAAGCTTATTCGTAAGGCAGAACAAATGAATACTACGGTTCCAGTGGTAGCGGGTACTTTCATTGATGCCTACTACGAAGATCAAGAGGGTTTGGGTATCGCCAAAGCAACCATTAATCCACGCGTGACTGAGAATATGGATGACATTATTCAATTTATTCAGGAGCTGGAGAACGAAGGTTTTGCTTACGAAAAAGGCGGCGATGTCTTCTATCGTACAGGTAAATTCGAAGGTTACGGCAAATTGTCACATCAAAAGCTCGATGAGCTTCAGTTTGGCATTCGGATCGGTGTAGATGAGCGTAAAGAGAATCCTGAGGATTTCGTACTTTGGAAAGCAGCGAAGCCGGGCGAAATTTACTGGTCTAGTCCATGGGGAAATGGCCGCCCAGGTTGGCATATTGAATGCTCCGCTATGGCACGTAGATATTTAGGTGACACGATTGATATTCATGGCGGTGGACAGGACTTGCAGTTCCCTCACCATGAATGTGAGGTTGCTCAATCAGAAGCTTTGACTGGAAAACCGCTTGCGAATTACTGGATGCATAACGGGTATATCCGTATTGATAATGAGAAAATGTCTAAATCACTCGGTAACGGTATCCTAGTTAAAGATTTGCGTAAGCAATATAAGAAAGAAGCTATTCGTTATTTTATGCTCACTACACATTATCGTAACCCGCTTAACTTCAATGCGGAAACGATGGATCAAGCTGAGAAGAGTGTGGAACGTATTGCGAATGCAGTGAATAATGTCCGGCACAGGCTTGATATGATTGCAGAAGAGAGTCATGATGAAGTAAGCGAGAGCTTTAAGAGTAGGTTGGATGCGATTCTCAAAGCTTATCATGATAAAATGGATGACGACTTCAATACGCCTGATGCAATTACGGCTATGTTTGAATGGGTGAACGAGGCTAACTTATTGCTCCAGGAATCGGTGGCAGTTGCTGCAGAACTTAAGGAACTATTGTCGGTATTCGACAAAATGAACATGGTTCTTCGTCTATATTCTCCAGATGATAGTGGACTGCTTGACGAAGATGTGGAGAAACTTATAGCAGAACGTGTCGATGCTCGTAAAAATAAAGACTGGGGCCGTGCGGATGAAATCCGTGATGAACTTGCGGCTCAAGGCATACTGCTGGAGGATACAGCACAGGGTATGCGCTGGCGGCGCAAATGAGTAATATAGATGGTAACGGCACGCATGGTGAAGAACTAAACACTTGGTTTCCTTATCCGCCATCCAGAGCAGCAAAGTTGATTCCACCTATTGTGCTTGCCTATATCGGGGATGCCATTTACGAAGTCGCAATTAGACAGTATCTGATATCAAAAGCAAATCTCAGACCTAATCAATTGCACCGCACCGCAACAGGGCTAGTGTCGGCTAAGGCTCAGAGTATGATTATAACTGAACTTGATGCGGTACTTACGGAAGAAGAGCGGGAGGTCGTTCGCCAAGGACGTAATGCAAAGTCGGGTAGTACTCCAAAGAATGCGGATGTACTAGAATATCGACATGCTACAGCTCTTGAGTGTTTGGTTGGTTATCTGTACTATACGAATCAGCAAGAGCGGATGGCAGAGCTCATAGGCAAGGGTATTGAATTTATGATTAATAAACCCTGAGAAATCAGGGTAATAACATACAAAGTAGCTATTCGGACGCTTTAGACGACCGGATTCAGCAGGAGGATTATCATGGAAGAAGAACTTATTGCCGGTAAGCATTCGGTTACAGAAGCGATGCGCTCCGGTCGGACAATTAATAAAATTTGGATTGCGGAAAATGCTCAAAAACATTTGACGCTACCTATCGTTGCAGAGGCTAAAAAGCTAGGGATCGTGATCCAACAGGTAGATCGGCGCAAACTGGACCAATTGACACCAGATGTGCAACATCAGGGAGTTGTAGCTCAGGTAGCTCCCTATGCTTACGCTGAGGTTGATGATCTGCTATTGGCTGCTGAAGCAAAGGGAGAAGCGCCATTTTTGATTATTTTGGATGAAATTGAAGATCCTCATAATCTAGGATCAATTTTGCGGACGGCAGATTGTACAGGAGCTCATGGAGTCATTGTTCCTAAACGCCGCTCAGCACAAATTACTGCTACGGTGTCTAAGACATCAGCGGGTGCAGTTGAGTATGTACCAGTGGCACGTGTAACTAATCTAAGCCAAACCATGGATCAGTTGAAGGAAAAAGGGGTCTGGATTGTTGGAACGGATCTCGAAGCAGTGCAGGATATGTACGAAACAAATGTGTTTGATGGTCCCGTTGCCATTGTTATTGGTAATGAAGGTAAAGGAATAGGCAGACTGATTCGCGAGAAATGTGATGTACTGGTGAAATTACCGATGTCTGGTCGTATTAACTCGTTGAATGCCTCCGTGGCTGCAGGAGTTGTAATGTACGAGGTTCTTCGCCGGCGCCGCGATCAAGGGTAATTTGGATGGCAGATTTGCGGGATGTGCTCCTCGTGGATGGCTACAACATGATAGGTGGATGGTCATCTCTATCGCAGTTATCGCAAATCAGTATGCAGGAAGCCAGAGATCAGTTGCTTGCGAGACTTGCGGATTATCAAGCATTTTCAGGTCGAAAGGTCATCGCAGTATTCGATGCCTACCGTGTTCCTGGATTAGGCAAATCCTTTACGCAGTCTAGAGTCCAAGTTTACTTCACAAAGGAAAAAGAGACCGCAGATGAATGTATTGAACGACTAGTCGGAGAAATGAGCCTTCGAAGTAGGCAGATCTATGTCGCAACAAGTGACTCAATTGAACAACATGTCATCTTTGCAAGAGGTGCGCTTCGTCTGTCGGCTCGAGAATTATTCATTGAAGTCGAGAACAGTGAAAAGGCTATTAAAGAGCGGATAAAGACAGATCACACCAAGTCCTCACGCAATACGCTTGATAGTAAATTAAAGCCGGATATCCGTGAAATATTCGAACAATGGCGACGAAATAACTAATATATGGATAATAATTGACAGCTGAAGCTCTGGACAATATTGTTATTGATAGTCTTTTCTGGATATATCGTGGTTGACGGTTCTAGGTTACATAATATATACTGATCCTATATTTCACAGAGTAACGGGGTACCTTGCGTTGCAGCCGGGGGGATTCTTGGTGAGTGTCGACCTCAAAGAGTTAATGTTGTCCGATTACGATTACAAAACGGATGAGGACGTTGTTGAATATTTCCGTGAAGGCGACAGTGAAGCGCTGGAGTACTTGATTAATAAGTACCGGAATTTTGTCCGTGCCAAAGCCAGATCTTATTTCTTGATTGGAGCCGACCGTGAAGATATTATTCAGGAAGGCATGATTGGTCTATACAAGTCGATTCGGGACTTCAGAGGGGACAAGCAATCCTCATTTAAAGCATTTGCCGAGCTTTGTATTACGAGGCAGATCATTACGGCGATTAAGACCGCCACGAGGCAGAAGCATATCCCACTTAATTCCTATGTATCGCTGGACAAGCCGATCTATGATGAAGATTCCGACCGTACACTGCTTGATGTCATATGTGGAACGCAAGTTTGCGATCCTGAAGAACTCGTTATTAACCAGGAAGAGTTTACAGGGTTAGAGGACAAAATGTCCGAAATCCTGAGCGACTTGGAACGTAAAGTGCTGATGTTGTATTTGGATGGCCGATCTTATCAAGAAATTGCAGTTGATTTGAAACGGCATGTTAAATCGATTGATAACGCTCTTCAACGTGTAAAACGTAAACTAGAGCGCTACTTGGAAGTTCGCGATAACTAAACTAAACAGACGTTCGATGAGAAGAGGCTCGCAGGAGTCTTTTTTTTAACTTCGGAAGGCCATAAGGTTTAGTGTACCAATGAATGAATCATACTGGTAAAAGAATGCAGGGTAGCTTACCCAGAGAAAAAGTCTTTAAACAACAAGCGAAAGTGATGAAGTACTGTGCAAATAAAGCCTGTACTTTCGTTGACATGATTTGCCCCTTATGATAAAGTAATTTAGGTAGGCCTAAATTTGCGCGTTTTTAGTGGATAAGAAAGAGTTAGACTTCGGTCATACTTTCTTGTTCGTCTCGCAGGAACATCGTATTCCTTTTCAGAAATTGAAGAGAAATACAGTTTCTACTAAGGTTCAATATAGAGCCTTCTGAATAGAAGGACGTCTTCGGGAGGTGCACAGCATGCGGGTAATAATCACTTTGGCTTGTACGAACTGCAAACAAAGAAACTATACGACTACCAAGAACAAGCGAAATCACCCCGACCGCATGGAGATGAAGAAATTTTGCAAGTATTGCAACGAGCAAACTCCTCATCGCGAAACCAGATAGTTTTTTGGAGGTGTAGTCGGCGTGAAACGTAGTTTCAAGTCTGTGTTTTCCTTTTTCTCTGAAAGCTGGGCGGAACTTAAAAAAGTTCGCTGGCCTAATCGTAAAGAGTTGACGAATTATACTCTTATCGTTCTTGGCACCATTGCGTTCGTCACGATTTATTTTTGGGTTCTAGATATCGGCATTTCCGCTGTGATCGAACGGATTATTTAAGAAGGGTCCCGGGTGGCTTGATATGGAAAATATGGAAAAAAGATGGTATGTCGTGCATACCTATTCAGGGTATGAGAACAAAGTCAAAGCCAATTTAGAAAAGCGCGTTGAGTCTATGGGCATGGAAGACAAGATATTCCGCGTTCTTGTTCCTATGGAAGAAGAAGTGGTGAACAAGGACGGTAAGAAAAAGATCGTCATGAGAAAAGTTTACCCCGGTTATGTCTTGGTCGAAATGATTCAGACTGACGATTCTTGGTATGTTGTTCGCAACACGCCAGGGGTTACTGGATTTGTCGGATCCACTGGTTCTGGTTCTAAACCGACTGCATTGCTTCCAGAAGAAGTTGAACAGATTCTGAAGCATATGGGTATGGAAGAACCAAAAGCTAAGATTGAATTCGAAATTAAAGAATCCGTGCGTATTAAAGTTGGCCCTTTTGCTAACTTTGTTGGATCGATTGAGGAGATTCTCGTCGAGAAGAGTAAAGTTAAGGTTCACGTAAACATGTTTGGGCGGGAAACCCCGCTTGAGTTAGATTATACTCAGGTGGAGAAGATATAGAGTTCTTCAGGTTTCTTGTGGGAGGGCTCTTTGCGCCCGTTTAACCACTATTGATTCAAGGAGGTGTCTTACATGGCTAAAAAGGTAATCAAAATGGTGAAGCTGCAAATTCCAGCAGGTAAAGCGAATCCGGCACCACCGGTAGGTCCAGCATTGGGTCAAGCAGGTGTGAACATCATGGCTTTCTGTAAAGAGTTTAACGCTCGTACTGCAGATCAAGCAGGATTGATCATTCCAGTTGAAATCTCAGTGTTTGAAGATCGTTCATTTACTTTCATCACTAAAACTCCACCAGCTGCAGTATTGCTTCGTGTCGCTGCTAAAATCGAGAAGGGTTCAGGCGAACCTAACAAGAAAAAAGTAGCAACCGTTAAACGCTCTGTTGTACGCGAAATTGCTGAACAAAAAATGCCTGATCTAAACGCTGCATCTGTAGAAGCTGCAATGCGTATGGTTGAAGGAACTGCCCGTAGCATGGGTGTTACAATCGAAGACTAGTATTTGGTTTTTTCTGTCGACAACCGAGCTTGCTTCTGAAGCAAGACACGGTACATGTGGGAGGAATTTCCGCTAAAACCACAAAGGAGGAACAATCATGGCAAAACACGGTAAGAAATACCTTGAAGCTGCTAAGCTGATTGACAGCGAAGCAACATATGAGCCTGCAGAAGCCGTTGAACTGGTGAAAAAGGCTGCTACTGCTAAGTTTGACGAAACTGTCGAAATTGCAGTGCGTTTGGGCGTAGACCCGCGTAAACAAGACCAAGCCGTTCGTGGTGTTGTTGTCCTGCCTCACGGCACGGGTAAAACACAACGCGTATTGGTTTTTGCAAAAGGTGATAAAGCGAAAGAGGCTGAAGCGGCTGGCGCTGACTTTGTTGGTGATGTAGATATGATCAACAAAATTCAACAAGGCTGGTTCGAATTTGATGTCTGCGTAGCGACACCTGATATGATGAGTGAAGTCGGTAAATTGGGCCGTCTGCTCGGTGGTAAAGGCCTTATGCCTAACCCTAAAGCAGGTACGGTTACATTCGATGTTTCCAAAGCTGTGCAAGAAATCAAAGCTGGTAAAATCGAGTACCGTCTTGACAAAGCAGGTCAAATTCACGCACCAATCGGTAAAGCATCTTTTGAAGCTGATAAATTGAATGAGAACCTCAAAACTCTCATCGAAGCTCTTAATCGTGCGAAACCGGCTGCGGCAAAAGGTGTTTATTTGAAAGGGATCGCGATCTCTTCCACAATGGGACCTAGCGCACGTGTGAACACAGCTTCATTCAAATAATTAAGTTAACCATTGACTTCGGTCATGTTATCTGATATTATATTTAAGTTGCTGTGAAGTCTTCGTGACGAACAGACCGTTAAAGTTGAATATGCTTACCGTAGACAGTAGGTGCCCATAAGGCTTAATTTCCTACCGAGGTGTTGTGATAGAATATACATGATTTGCCCGCTGCAAATCGTGATTCATCAGGCCTTCGTGATTCTACGGAGGCTTTTTACTTGCCTATGTAGAATAAGCAAAGCAGCTACAGCTGCTAAGCTAGTGAAACTTTCAGGAGGTGTAGACATTGGCAAATGCAAAATTGATTCAAACGAAACAAGAAGCAGTTGATGCAGTAACGGCTAAATTACGCGAAAGCGTGACTGTCGTTGTAGCGGATTACCGCGGATTGAACGTTGCCCAAGTAACTGAACTGCGTAAGCAGCTTCGTGAAGCAGGCATTGAATTCCAAGTGTTGAAAAACACATTGCTGCGCCGTGCGACTGCTGCTGCAGAACTGACAGAACTGGATGAAGTTTTAACCGGTCCTACAGCGATTGCATTCAGTACAGAAGACGCCGTAGCTCCAGCAAAAATCCTTAACGATTTTGCTAAAAAGAACGATGCTTTGAAAATTAAAGGTGCCGTGGTTGAAGGCCGTGTAGTTGGCGTCGATCAAGTTAAAGCGTTGGCAGAACTGCCATCACGCGATGGTCTCCTTTCAATGCTCCTCAGCGTGCTTCAAGCTCCAATGCGCAACTTCGCGCTTGCAGTTAAAGCTGTTGCTGAAAAAGAAGAACAAGGAGCTTAGGCTTCCTGTACTCTCTGCAATGTAAAGATTTAAACAAATATTTTAATATAAAATGGAGGTTCAACCATGAGTAAAGAGCAAATCTTAGAAGCAATTAAAGGTATGACTGTTTTGGAACTGAACGATCTTGTTAAAGCAATCGAAGAAGAATTCGGCGTAACTGCTGCAGCTCCTGTAGCTGCTGCTGGTGCTGCAGCTGTTGAAGCTGAAGAGCAATCCGAATTTGACGTAATTTTGACTGGCGCTGGCGCTTCCAAAATCAACGTTATCAAAGCAGTTCGCGAAATCACTGGCCTAGGCTTGAAAGAAGCTAAAGACCTAGTTGACAATGCACCAAAACCATTGAAAGAAAAAGTTAGCAAAGAAGAAGCTGATTCCGTTAAAGCTAAATTGGAAGAAGCAGGCGCTTCTGTAGAAGTGAAGTAATTCCTTCTCACTGAAGAAAAACATAGCAAACCCCTTGATTTCTCAAGGGGTTTGTTTTTGTAAGTGGGTTGAACTAGTCTATATGAATGAAATTCTGGACAACCTGAAGATGATAAATGGAAGATTCGGGGGAGAACTATGCCACAGCATTACTATTCCAATAAACCGGATGCCCAGCATGATCGGAAGACACTTGATGAACTTTTGAGGGGCGAAAAGTACCGATTCATTAGTGATGCAGGAGTGTTTTCCAAAAAAGGCGTAGACTTTGGCAGTAAGGTACTAATAGAAGCGATGGATATACCTGTGAATGCTGATGTGCTGGATCTCGGTTGTGGATACGGTCCGATCGGACTTTCCGCTGCACGTCTTGCCCATAAGGGGCATGTGATCATGCTAGATGTAAATAGCCGTGCAGTTCAACTCGCTAAAGAGAATGCAAATCTCAATGGAATCCATAACGTTACGATCCTTGAAAGTGATTTGTTTGATGCAGTGGAAGGGAAGTTGTTTGATGTAGTTCTAACGAACCCGCCTATTCGTGCTGGAAAAGAAACGGTACATGCGATATTTGAACAAGCTTGGGAACATTTACGTGATAATGGATCGATATGGGTAGTTATTCAAAAGAAGCAAGGAGCTCCTTCAGCGAAAACCAAACTAGAAAGCTTGTTTGGCAAGGTGGAAGAAGTGACAAAAGATAAAGGATATCGGATATTTAAGGCTACAAAATCCATTTCTAAATTGCAATAGGACTATTGACTTGGAAATTCCATTGTGTTATTATTATAAAATGTCAGTATTAGGATAGGCTTTTTGTCTTTAGTTTACTGAAATGTCAATAGTCTTTCTGCGGATATATGCATAAAGACGAGCGTGTTTACGTATAATATGTACATTTTGGGCAAATCTACGGATATGAAGTTACTTCTGTGTTTGAAGGAAGGCCATGGATAAGTTGCTCTTTATTTCGAAGTATTCGGGTAAGGGCTTTTCTTTATTTGTGGAAGAAACCTCTGTATGAATCCATTATAAGGTTCCAAACAGAGGTTCGCAATCAATTTTTAAAGTGAGTAGACATGAGGGGTGAGTTAAAGTTGGCAGGACATCTTGTTCAGTATGGTCGACGCACTCGACGAAGTTATGCGCGAATTAATGAAGTACTAGAGGTTCCGAACCTGATCGAAATCCAACAAAAATCATACGACTGGTTTTTGGAGGAAGGATTGCGCGAAATGTTCCAGGATATCTCGCCAATTCAGGATTTTACGGGCAATTTGGTACTGGAGTTTATTGACTACAGTCTTGGTGAACCCAAATATACTGTCGATGACGCTAAAGAACGCGACGTGACGTATGCGGCACCACTTCGTGTTAAAGTACGGCTCATCAACAAAGAAACCGGAGAAGTCAAAGAGCAGGAAGTATTCATGGGAGATTTCCCACTGATGACGGAGACTGGTACGTTTGTTATCAACGGTGCAGAACGGGTTATTGTCAGCCAGTTGGTTCGCTCTCCAAGCGTCTATTTCAGCACAAAAGTCGATAAGAACGGTAAAAAAACATACACCGCCACGGTTATTCCAAATCGTGGAGCTTGGCTTGAACTGGAGACGGATGCCAAAGACATCATGTATGTCCGGATAGACCGCACCCGTAAAATTCCGGTTACTGTTTTGCTTCGGGCTCTTGGTTTCGGCAGTGACGCTGAAATTTTGGACCTGCTCGGCAATGACGAGTACATCCGGAATACGCTGGACAAAGACAATACCGATTCTACGGAGAAAGCGCTCATTGAAATTTATGAACGTCTCCGTCCGGGCGAACCGCCTACGCTAGATAATGCAAAGAGCCTGCTTGTAGCGCGCTTCTTTGATCCAAAACGTTACGATTTGGCTAACGTAGGACGTTACAAAATCAATAAGAAGCTTCATATTAAAAACCGTTTGTTCAATCAACGCTTGGCTGAAACTCTGATTGATACCAATACGGGTGAAATCATTGCAGAAGCTGGTCAGATGGTTGACCGTCGTTTGCTTGATGAAATATTGCCTTACCTTGAGGAAGGCGTTGGCTCGAAGACTTACCATGTAGCTAACGGCGCGCTTAATGCGGATGATATTCCAATGCAAAGCATTGATGTCTTCTCCCCGATTGAAGAGGGTAAAGTAATCAAAATCATTGCTAATGCAAATATCGATAAATCGGTTAAACATATTACCCCTGCTGATATTATTTCCTCGATCAGCTACTTTATTAATTTGCTTCACGGCATTGGTAATACGGATGATATTGACCATTTGGGTAACCGTCGTTTGCGCTCTGTAGGCGAACTTCTTCAAAATCAATTCCGTATTGGTTTGTCGCGGATGGAACGTGTTGTACGCGAGAGAATGTCCATTCAAGATGCAAATGTTATTACACCTCAGGCGTTAATTAACATACGTCCTGTAATTGCTTCGATTAAAGAGTTCTTCGGTAGTTCGCAATTGTCTCAATTTATGGACCAAACGAATCCACTTGCAGAACTTACGCATAAACGTCGTCTGTCTGCACTAGGACCCGGCGGTTTGACGCGCGAGCGCGCAGGCTTTGAAGTCCGCGACGTTCACCATAGTCACTACGGTCGTATGTGTCCAATTGAAACACCGGAAGGTCCAAACATTGGTTTAATAAACTCCTTGTCTACATTTGCTCGTATTAATGAGTATGGCTTTATTGAAGCTCCATACCGTTGGGTTGATCCTAAGACAGGTATTGTTACCGAACAAATTGATTATTTGACTGCGGACGAGGAAGACAACTATGTTGTCGCTCAGGCAAATGCGCAACTTAATGAAGAAGGTAAGTTTGCTGACGATATGGTTATCGTCCGTTATAACAAGCAATCTGATAATATTTTGCCTATGCCTAGTGAACGCGTCGATTATATGGACGTTTCTCCTAAGCAAGTTGTGTCAGTCGCTACAGCTCTGATTCCGTTCCTAGAGAACGATGACTCTAACCGTGCACTGATGGGATCGAACATGCAGCGGCAGGCCGTTCCATTGTTGATTCCGAAAGCTCCGCTTGTAGGTACAGGAATGGAACATAAATCAGCTAAAGATTCGGGCGTATGTATCGTTTCTAAGCATGATGGTGTAATTGAACGCTCTTCTGCCAATGAAATTTGGGTGCGCCGCATCGAAACTGTAGATGGCAAAGAAGTCAAAGGCGATGTTATTAAACATAAATTACACAAATTTATGCGTTCGAACCAAGGAACATGTATTAACCAACGTCCGATTGCCAAAATTGGTGATATTGTTAAGGTTGGTGACATTCTAGCTGATGGACCTTCTACCGAGATGGGCGAACTGGCTCTTGGACGTAACGTTGTCGTAGCATTTATGACATGGGAAGGTTACAACTACGAGGATGCTATCTTGCTTAGTGAGAAACTAGTTAAAGAAGACGTCTACACTTCGATTCATATTGAAGAATATGAATCAGAAGCGCGTGATACTAAACTTGGACCTGAAGAGATTACTCGTGATATCCCTAACGTTGGTGAGGATGCACTCAAGAATCTCGACGAGCGAGGTATTATTCGCATCGGTGCTGAAATTAGTGCTGGGGACATCCTTGTAGGTAAAGTTACACCTAAGGGAGTTACTGAACTTACCGCTGAAGAACGCTTGCTTCATGCAATCTTTGGTGAGAAGGCTCGTGAAGTTCGTGATACTTCGCTACGTGTACCTCACGGTAGTGATGGTATTATCGTTGATGTTAAAGTATTTACCCGTGAGAATGGCGATGAGTTGCTCCTGGTGTAAATCAACTGGTTCGTGTATACATCGCTCAGAAACGTAAAATCTCTGAGGGTGACAAAATGGCTGGACGTCACGGTAACAAGGGTGTCGTAGCTCGTATTCTTCCAGAAGAAGATATGCCGTTCTTACCGGATGGTACTCCTGTACAGGTTGTACTGAATCCACTCGGCGTACCATCACGGATGAATATTGGTCAGGTCCTCGAAGTTCACTTAGGTTTCGCTGCAATGCGTCTTGGTATCCATGTAGCAACTCCGGTATTTGATGGAGCTAATGAATATGATGTATTCGACACGATGGAAGAGTCCGGTATGCAGCGTAACGGTAAAACACGTTTGTATGATGGACGTACGGGCGAATTGTTCGAACGTGAAGTTACTGTTGGTGTCATGCACATGATCAAACTAGCACACATGGTTGACGATAAAATCCATGCACGTTCTACAGGACCTTACTCACTAGTTACACAACAGCCTCTGGGTGGTAAAGCTCAGTTTGGTGGACAACGTTTTGGTGAGATGGAAGTGTGGGCGCTTGAGGCTTATGGAGCGGCATACACGCTACAAGAAATTTTGACAGTTAAATCCGATGACGTGGTCGGACGGGTGAAAACTTACGAAGCCATCGTTAAGGGTGAGAATGTTCCGGAGCCTGGTGTTCCAGAATCATTCAAAGTATTGATTAAAGAGCTTCAGTCGCTAGGTATGGACGTTAAAATATTGAGCGGTGATGAGCAAGAAATCGAGATGAAAGAACTCGATGATGAAGATGAGGCAATCAATGATAAATTGAGTCTCAATCTGGAAGGTTCAGAAGTCGGAGTGGAATAAAAAGAATCGTGAAAGGCGGACGGTATTACCGTCTGCCTCATTCACGGATCGAACATTTAGGACTAGATTTAGGAGGGTTGCTCCTTGTTGGACGTAAACAATTTTGAATTCATGAAAATCGGGCTTGCTTCCCCTGAAAAAATTCGCTCTTGGTCTCGCGGAGAAGTTAAAAAACCGGAAACGATTAACTATCGTACGTTAAAACCGGAAAAAGAAGGTCTATTCTGTGAAAAGATCTTCGGACCAACGAAGGATTGGGAATGTCATTGTGGTAAATACAAACGTGTCCGTTATAAAGGCGTAGTTTGTGACCGTTGTGGCGTAGAAGTAACTCGGGCGAAAGTCCGGCGGGAACGCATGGGCCATATTGAATTGGCTGCTCCAGTATCACACATCTGGTATTTTAAAGGTATTCCAAGCCGGATGGGTCTGGCACTAGATATGTCTCCAAGATCACTCGAAGAGATTATTTATTTTGCATCGTATGTTGTAACTGATCCAGGAGATACGCCTCTCGAGCGAAAACAACTTTTGTCCGAGAAGGAATATCGTAGTTATCGTGAGAAATACGGATATGGATTCCATGCGGGTATGGGTGCTGAGGCGGTTAAGAAATTGCTTCAGGACATCGACGTTGAGAAAGAATTGGAATTTCTAAAAGAAGAACTTCGTACGGCTCAAGGTCAACGTCGTAATCGTGCGATTAAACGCCTTGAAGTTATCGAAGCTTTCCGTAACTCCGGTAATAAGCCTGAATGGATGATCATGGATGTTCTTCCTGTCATTCCACCAGAGCTTCGTCCGATGGTTCAACTAGACGGTGGGCGTTTTGCAACATCTGACTTGAATGATCTATATCGTCGGGTAATCAACCGGAACAACCGTCTGAAAAGACTGCTTGATCTAGGAGCACCGGATATTATCGTTCAGAATGAAAAGCGTATGCTGCAAGAAGCAGTTGACGCATTGATAGATAACGGCCGTCGTGGTCGTCCTGTTACGGGTCCTGGTAACCGTCCGTTGAAGTCCCTCAGCCATATGCTGAAAGGGAAACAAGGACGTTTCCGCCAGAACTTGCTCGGTAAACGTGTTGACTACTCTGGTCGTTCCGTTATCGTTGTAGGACCTTACCTAAAAATGTACCAATGCGGTCTGCCGAAGAAAATGGCTCTAGAATTGTTCAAGCCATTCGTCATGAAAGAATTGGTTAACAAAGGTTTGGCTCATAACATTAAGAGTGCGAAACGCAAGGTAGAGCGCGTCAGTCCTGAAGTTTGGGATGTGCTAGAAGAAGTTATTAAGGAGCACCCGGTTCTATTGAACCGCGCACCTACGCTTCACCGATTGGGTATTCAAGCATTTGAACCTATTTTGGTTGAAGGCCATGCTATTCGACTCCATCCGCTCGTATGTACGGCTTACAATGCCGACTTTGACGGTGACCAAATGGCGGTTCACGTTCCGTTGTCTGCAGAAGCACAAGCAGAATCTCGTATTCTGATGCTAGCATCGGGTAACATCTTGAACCCTAAAGATGGTAAGCCAGTTGTAACTCCATCACAGGATATGGTCCTTGGTTCTTTCTATCTCACTATGGATAACAAAGAAGAAAAAGGTTCAGGAATGATCCTGCGTACAGTCAACGAAGCAGTATCAGCTTATCAACGTGGTACGGCAGGTTTGCATGCTCGCGTAGCTATTCCAGTAAAAGCGCTTGGTAAAACAAGCTTTACAGATAAGCAACAAGAAGCAATGCTTATGACTACTGTGGGTCGCATCATTTTCAATGAAATTTACCCAAGTAGTTTCCCTTATATTAACGAAGCTACGCGTGATAACTTGTTTAATGGTACCGCTGAGAAGTACTTCGTGTATGAAAAGGGTGCTAACATCCGTGAATTGATGAATGATCTTCCAATTAGTAGCGCTGTGGGTAAAGAGTATCTTGGTCAAATCATCGCGCGTTGTTTCGAAATTTATCACACAACGAAAACTTCGGTTATCTTGGATGATATTAAGAAGCTCGGATTCACTTACTCAACTCGAGCTGGTGTTACAGTTGCAGTATCTGACGTTATCGTGCCTGATGAGAAGCAAGAAATTCTTAAGGAATCCGATGCTAAGGTTGCTGTAGTTACGAACCAATACCGTCGTGGCTTGATTACGAATGAAGAGCGTTATGACCGCGTTATCGATATCTGGTCTAAAACGAAAGACGAAATTACCGAAGTGCTTATGAAATCGATGGATCGTTTTAACTCCATCATGCTCATGGTTGACTCCAAAGCACGGGGTAACAAATCGCAGATCACTCAGCTGGGTGGTATGCGTGGTCTGATGGCAAACCCATCTGGTCGTATCATCGAGCTACCAATTAAATCGAACTTCCGTGAAGGACTAACAGTACTCGAGTACTTCCTATCTACTCACGGTGCTCGTAAAGGTCTGGCGGATACAGCACTTCGTACAGCTGACTCGGGTTACCTAACTCGTCGTCTGGTTGACGTTGCGCAAGATGTAATCGTGCGTGAGGAAGACTGTGGTACAGATAAGGGCTTCACTGTAAGCCGGATTCAAGACGGTAAGGAAGTTATCGAGGATCTGTATGATCGTATTGAAGGTCGATATTGCTTTGAGACTGTTCGTCATCCGGAAACAGGTGAAGTACTGGTCAGCCGTAACGAGCTAATCGATTCGGATAAAGCTAATCTAATTGTTGATTCAGGCGTGAAGAAACTGCAAATTCGTTCTGTTCTCAGCTGCCGTGCACGTCATGGAGTATGTAAGAAATGTTATGGACGTAACTTGGCAACAGGTAAATTCGTGGAAATCGGAGAAGCGGTTGGTATTATTGCCGCTCAATCTATCGGTGAACCAGGAACCCAGCTTACTATGCGTACGTTCCATACCGGTGGTGTTGCCGGAGACGATATTACCCAAGGTCTACCGCGTATTCAAGAGCTGTTTGAAGCACGGAATCCAAAAGGTCAAGCAACAATCAGTGAAATTGATGGTGTCGTGAAGGAAATTCGTGAAGCTAAGGACCGTCGTGAAATTGAAGTCCAAGGCGAAGCAGAAACCAAAACGTACTCGATTACCTACGGATCACGTTTACGTGTTAGCGAAGGTATGGAAATCGAAGCTGGTGACGAGTTGACTGATGGTTCTATTGACCCTAAAGAAATGTTACGTATTAAAGGTATTCGTGGAGTGCAAAACTACATTTTGCAAGAGGTACAACGCGTATATCGTAACCAGGGTGTAGAAATCAACGATAAACACGTCGAAGTTATGATCAAACAAATGCTACGTAAAATTCGCATCGTAGATGCTGGAGATACGAAGCTGTTGCCTGGATCATTCTCTGATATTCATGAATATGAAGCAGCAAATAAAGAAGCTATTCTTGCGGGTAAAGAACCGGCAGTTGCTAAACCGGTACTACTTGGTATTACGAAAGCATCTTTGGAAACTGATTCATTCTTGTCTGCAGCATCATTCCAAGAAACCACTCGGGTTCTTACTGATGCGGCTATCAAAGGTAAAGTTGACCAATTGCTTGGCTTGAAAGAAAATGTCATCATTGGTAAGCTAATCCCTGCTGGTACTGGTATGAACCGTTACCGCAGTGTGAAATTTGATGACCCTCAAGCTGAAGGCAGCGATGCTAAAGCATTGGAAACAGTAACTGTAGATTAAACAATTGATGCACTGCGAGGGACTAGGCCTTGGCAAAGTCTTTCGCAGTGTGTTATTATTTTCAAAGTAATAATCATTGAAACTCTTGACAATGTTATACGCAGGTGCTAATATAGCAAAGGTGCGTGAGTAGTTGATGTATCCCTGTGCTTTTGGAGGAATCCTAAGATGTCTAATGATAAAGGTTTACAGGATGCTCATGTCAAGATCGGTGCCAAACAGACCATAAAGGTTGTTGAGTTGGGCCAAGCTACTGAAGTTTATGTAGCTGAAGATGCGGATCAACGGCTCGTTTCAAAGATAGTGTCCTTGTGCAGTAAGCACAACGTGAAGATTACTTACGTGGATACCATGCAGCACTTAGGTAAAGCATGTGGAATTGAAGTGGGTGCAGCTATGGCTGCCATCATTAAACAATAGTATCAGAGATGTTTTTGTTGAAGAACGCTTATTTTCTTCTGACAAAGACTTTTCATTTGTTCTTTTATGAACCGCCTGGGTCTGTGGACTTAATAATGAGGTTTATCAAGAGAATGAACAATAAAGGAAGGGGGTGGCAACATGCCAACTATTAACCAACTAGTTCGTAAAGGACGTCAAGCCAAAATTTACAAATCAAAGTCTCCAGCTCTTCAAAAAGGGTTTAACGCTTTGAAACGTGAAGAAACGGATTTGAGCGCTCCACAAAAACGCGGTGTTTGTACTCGTGTGGGCACAATGACTCCACGTAAACCGAACTCAGCGCTTCGTAAATATGCCCGTGTTCGTTTGACGAACCGCATCGAGGTGACAGCATACATCCCGGGTATTGGACACAATCTTCAAGAACACAGTGTAGTATTGATTCGTGGAGGTAAAGTTAAGGACCTTGCAGGGGTTCGTTACCATATCGTTCGCGGTGCTTTAGATACAGCTGGTGTTAACAACCGTATGCAAGCTCGTTCTAAATACGGTGCTAAACGTCCAAAAGTAAAAAAATCATAATATTACAATGAATACATGACTTAAGAAAGGGGGATATCCATGCCACGCAAAGGTCCAGTTACCAAAAGAGACGTATTGCCAGATCCATTGTATAACAGCAAGTTGGTTACTCGTTTGATCAACCGCATTATGCTGGATGGTAAGAGAGGTGTTGCTGCAAGCATTCTATATAACGCGTTCAAGTTAATTCAAGAACGTACGGGTAAAGACCCTATGGAAGTGTTTGAAGCAGCTATCAAGAACATCATGCCAGTATTGGAAGTTAAAGCTCGTCGTGTCGGCGGTTCTAACTACCAAGTGCCAATCGAAGTAAAACCAGAGAGACGTACTGCTTTGGGATTACGTTGGCTCGTAAACTACTCCCGTAACCGCGGTGAGAAGACGATGGAAGAACGTTTGGCAGCTGAAATTATTGATGCTTCCAACAACACAGGCGCTTCTGTTAAGAAACGCGAAGATACACACAAAATGGCTGAAGCGAACAAAGCGTTTGCTCACTACCGTTGGTAGGATTCAGTTAACTATAAAATATTATTTTGAAGGGAGACTGATTTATGGCTAGAGAGTTCTCCTTGAAAAATACACGTAACATCGGGATCATGGCTCATATTGACGCTGGTAAAACGACCACTACGGAGCGGATCTTGTTCTATACAGGCCGTACGCACAAAATCGGTGAAGTTCACGAGGGTGCTGCTACAATGGACTGGATGGAGCAAGAACAAGAGCGCGGGATCACGATTACTTCCGCTGCGACGACCGCTTCTTGGAAAGGTCACCGCGTAAATATCATTGACACCCCGGGGCACGTTGACTTCACAGTTGAAGTTGAACGTTCCCTTCGTGTATTGGATGGGGCAGTTGGTGTTTTCAGTGCAAAAGAGGGCGTTGAGCCTCAGTCTGAAACCGTTTGGAGACAGGCTGATCGTTATGGCGTACCACGTATTGCATATGTAAACAAGATGGATATTATTGGTGCTGACTACTTGAACGTTGTATCTGATATGCGTGATCGTCTGCAAGCAAACGCTGTTGCAATTCAATTGCCAATCGGTGCAGAAAATGACTTCCTTGGTATCATTGACCTTGTTGAGCAAAGAGCTCATATGTACAAAGATGATTTGGGTCAAGATATCGAGGAAACTGATATTCCTGAGGAGTTCAAAGAGAAAGTAGAAGAACTTCGTGCAGAATTGATTGAGAAAGTTGCAGAATTGGATGAAGAATTAACAATGAAGTACCTGGAAGGTGAGGAAATCACTGTTCCAGAACTTAAAGCAGCACTTCGTAAGGGTGTTGTTGAAGTTAAAATCTTCCCAGTTATTTGTGGCTCTTCTTACCGTAACAAAGGTGTTCAGCTGATGTTGGATGCTGTTGTTGATTACTTGCCAGCTCCTACAGATGTACCTGCTATTACGGGTCATCTTGAAGATGGTTCAGAAACGGTTCGTCGCTCTGATGATAGCGAGCCTTTCGCAGCGCTTGCATTTAAAATCATGACTGACCCTTACGTTGGTAAGCTTACGTTCTTCCGTGTATACTCGGGTGTATTGCAATCCGGATCGTATGTACTGAATGCAACTAAAGGCAAACGCGAACGTATCGGACGTATCCTTCAAATGCATGCAAACAGTCGTCAAGAGATCTCTGAAGTTTACTGTGGAGATATCGCTTCTGCTGTAGGTTTGAAAGACACAGGTACAGGTGATACACTTTGTGATGAGAAACATCCGGTAATTCTTGAATCCATGAACTTCCCGGATCCAGTTATTGAAATCGCTGTAGAACCTAAGACGAAGGCTGACCAAGACAAAATGGGCGTAGCCCTAGGCAAATTGACAGAAGAAGATCCTACACTTCGTGCGCACACAGATGAAGAAACTGGTCAAACTATTTTGGCTGGTATGGGTGAGCTTCACCTAGACATCATCATTGACCGTATGCGTCGTGAGTTCAAGGTAGAAACTAACGTGGGTAAACCACAAGTTGCTTACCGTGAAACCTTCCGTCAAGCTGCTCGTGTTGAAGGTAAATTCGTTCGTCAATCCGGTGGTCGTGGACAATATGGACACGTATGGGTTGAGTTTGAACCTCTTGAGCCAGGAACAGGCAGCCAGTTCGAAAGTAAAGTTGTCGGTGGTTCTGTACCAAGAGAATACGTTCAGCCAGCACTAGCAGGTATTGAAGAAAACATGAAGAATGGTGTCCTTGCCGGCTTCCCTCTTGTAGACGTTAAAGCTACAATTGTAGACGGATCGTACCACGATGTTGACTCCAATGAAATGGCGTTTAAAGTTGCCGGTTCCTTAGCTCTGAAAGCAGCTAAAGACAAGTGTAAGCCAGTACTGCTTGAGCCAATCATGAAAGTTGAAGTTACTGTCCCTGAGGAATACATGGGCGACGTAATGGGTATGTTGAACTCCCGCCGCGGAAGAATCGAAGGTATGGATACTCGCTCTGGAGCTCAAATTATTCGTGCGAAGGTACCATTGTCCGAAATGTTCGGTTACTCAACTACGCTTCGTTCTGGTACACAAGGACGCGGTGTGTTCTCAATGGAACTGTCTCACTATGATGAAGTTCCTAAGGGCATCTCTGAAGAGATTATCTCTAAGCAAAAAGGAACTGCTGAGTAATATCACGTTTTAAATACTAACCGAGCACATCCAACGTCTCAGATCACATTGCATGATGATCGGTTAGTCTAACATACACAAAGAATCAATCCATTTAAGGAGGAATTGTTCAAATGGCAAAGGCAAAGTTTGAACGTAACAAAACCCACGTTAATATTGGTACTATCGGTCACGTCGACCATGGTAAAACAACATTGACTGCAGCAATCACTACTGTATTGTCTAAAACTTATGGTGGTGCTGCTGTAGCATTTGACCAAATCGATAAAGCTCCAGAAGAGCGCGAGCGCGGTATCACAATTTCTACTGCACACGTTGAATATGAAACACCTAACCGTCACTATGCACACGTTGACTGCCCAGGTCACGCCGACTATGTTAAAAACATGATCACTGGTGCTGCACAAATGGACGGAGCAATCTTGGTTGTATCCGCAGCTGATGGCCCTATGCCACAAACTCGCGAACACATCCTATTGTCCCGCCAAGTAGGTGTTCCTTACATCGTAGTATTCTTGAACAAATGTGATATGGTTGAAGACGAAGAGTTGTTGGAATTGGTTGAAATGGAAGTTCGTGACTTGCTCACTGAATATGATTTCCCAGGCGACGACACTCCAATCATCCAAGGTTCTGCTCGTGAAGCGTTGCAAAACCCTGATGGCGATTGGGCTAAGAAAATCGTTGAAATGTTCGAAATCATCGACACTTACGTTCCAGACCCAGTACGTGACACTGACAAGCCTTTCTTGATGCCTGTCGAGGACGTATTCTCTATCACTGGTCGCGGTACAGTTGCTACAGGTCGTGTAGAGCGTGGTACTGTTAAAGTCGGCGAAGAAATCGAAATCATTGGTATTCATGAAGAATCCAAAAAATCCGTTGTTACTGGTGTGGAAATGTTCCGCAAATTGCTTGATTCCGCTCAAGCTGGTGACAACATCGGAGCATTGCTTCGTGGTGTAGATCGTACTCAAATCGAGCGTGGTCAAGTACTTGCTAAGCCAGGTACTGTTAAACCTCACACTGAGTTCTCTGCACAAATCTACGTGTTGACTAAAGAAGAAGGCGGACGTCATAAACCTTTCTTCACTGGTTACCGTCCACAGTTCTACTTCCGTACAACTGACGTAACTGGTATCATCACATTGCCAGAAGGTACTGAAATGGTAATGCCTGGTGATAACATCACTGTTACTGTTGCCCTAATCAACCCGATCGCAATCGAAGAAGGAACTAAGTTCTCTATTCGTGAAGGCGGACGTACAGTTGGTGCCGGTGCGGTAGCAACAATCTCTAAATAATAAAGGCGTAAGCTTCGATAAAGCAACAATGTACTGTAACTAGCAACGATGTACTGTAACTATAAGAGACAAGGTATGCGACTTCCTCGTGAAGGCAGCATACCTTGTTTTTTTTATTGAGTAGCTTTATATATAATAAAAGAAGTGACTATTTTAAGAATAATACTGAATCTTTCAAATAAATCGAGAATGATTTCTTTAAAAGCTTGCAAAGTGTCTATTCTTTATATATAATAATAAATGTTGTTCTGAGACGTTGCGATGATGTGAGAGGTTACTGACACACCCGGCCCCTTTGCATGGAGCGATGTGTTAGAAAATTTTCACGGAGTATGTCCGATACCAAATTGGGCGATAGAAGGAGGGACTAAAATGGCAAAGCAAAAGATTCGTATTCGTTTGAAAGCTTATGATCACAGAATTCTTGATCAATCCGCTGAGAAAATTGTTGAAACTGCAAAACGTTCGGGTGCTGGTGTATCTGGACCGATTCCACTTCCAACTGAAAAACAAATTATTACTATTCTCCGTGCGGTACACAAGTATAAGGATTCTCGGGAACAATTCGAAATGCGCACACATAAGCGTTTGATCGACATTGTAAACCCAACTCCACAAACTGTGGATGCTCTTATGCGCTTGGACCTGCCGTCCGGTGTAGATATCGAAATTAAATTGTAATTTTCCGTAATGGAATTAAGAAGGGAAATGAGGTGTCAACATGAAAGGTATCTTAGGAAAAAAACTCGGAATGACTCAAGTGTTTACCCCAGAGGGTAACGTAATTCCTGTAACGGTAATCGAAGCAGGTCCTTGTGTGATTCTGCAAAAGAAAGATATTGAAAACGATGGCTACGAAGCGATCCAACTAGGCTTTTCTGATAAAAAAGAAAAGAACGCTACTAAGCCGGAAGCAGGACATGCTAAGAAAGCAAACACTGCACCTAAGCGCTACGTTCGCGAAATTCGTGGTATTGATCTCTCTTCGTATGAAGTTGGCCAGGAATTGAAGGCTGATGTCTTCGCAGAAGGCGAATTCGTTGACGTAACAGGTACTTCCAAAGGTAAAGGTTTCCAAGGTGTAATTAAACGTTGGGGTCAAAGCCGCGGACCAATGTCTCACGGATCGCGTTATCACCGTAGACCAGGTTCAATGGGTTCTATCCAAGCAAACCGTGTTCCTAAAGGAAAACGTCTGCCAGGACATATGGGCCATACTACAATTACAGTACAAAAACTTGAAATAATCCGAGTTGATGTAGAACGTAACGTTATTCTTGTTAAAGGCGCTGTACCAGGCCAAAAGAATGGTTATGTAAAAGTTCATCAAACGGTGAAAAAATAATTACCTGAAGAAAGGAGGAACAAACAATGCCTAAAGTAACACTTTTTAATGTTGGCGGTGGCGAAGTGGGAGAACTGGAACTGAATGATGCAGTTTTCGGTATCGAACCTAACGTACACGTGCTAAATCAAGCTGTACTCTTGCAAAGAGCGTCTTTGCGTCGTGGTACACATAAAGTGAAAGGTCGTTCTGAAGTGCGTGGCGGCGGACGTAAACCTTGGAAACAAAAAGGAACCGGACGTGCTCGTCAAGGATCGATTCGTTCACCACAATGGAAAGGCGGCGGCGTCGTTTTCGGCCCAACACCGCGCAGCTACACGTTCAAACTTCCTAAAAAAGTTCGTCGTCTAGCTATTAAATCCGCATTGTCTTCTAAAGTGATCGACAATAACCTGATTGTGCTTGATGCTTTGGCGCTGACTTCAGCTAAAACCAAAGATTTCGTAGCAATCTTAAACAACCTTAAAGTAGATCGTAAAGCTCTGATTGTAGCTCCTAGTTATGATGATAATGTAGCTCTTTCCGCACGTAACATTCCTGGAGTGAAATTCGTAGCGGCAGACGGCATTAATGTTCTTGACGTACTATTGTACGACAAGCTGATCATTACGAAAGAAGCAGTTCAGAAGGTAGAGGAGGTGCTCGCGTAATGAAAGATCCTCGTGATATTATTAAACGCCCGGTTATTACTGAACGTACTGCTGACTACATGAGCGATATGAAATATGCTTTTGAAGTAGATATTCGTTCGAATAAGACGGAAATCAAACATGCTATTGAATCAATCTTCAAAGTTAAAGTAACAAACGTTAACACAATGCGTGTTCCTGCTAAACCTAAGCGTTATGGTAAATACAACGGTTACACAACCGAGTGGAAAAAAGCCATTGTAACGCTGAGCAAAGACAGTAAAGCGCTAGAGTTTTTTGAATCTGTAGAGTAAGGAGGAATATCTGTGCCTATTAAAAAGTATAAACCGACCACCCCGTCTAGACGTGGTATGTCAGTATCTACATTTGAAGAAATCACCACAGACCAACCAGAGAAATCGTTGCTTGCTCCACTTAGCAAAACTGCTGGTCGTAACAACCAAGGTAAAATTACAGTTCGTCACCACGGCGGCGGACACAAACGTAAATACCGTATTATCGATTTCAAACGCACTAAAGACGGCATACCAGGTAGCGTTGCTACAATCGAGTATGACCCGAACCGTACGTCTAACATTGCTTTGATCCACTATGCAGATGGAGAGAAACGCTACATTATCGCTCCTAAAGGTCTGAAAGTTGGAGATCGCATTGAGTCCGGACCAAGTGCCGACATCAAAATCGGTAACTCGCTTCCAATGGAAAACATTCCAGTAGGTACTGTTATCCACAACATCGAACTTCAACCAGGTAAAGGCGGACAATTGGTTCGTGCAGCTGGTACTGAAGCTCAACTTCTTGGTAAAGAAGAGAAATACGTATCCGTACGTTTGTCTTCTGGAGAAGTACGTAAACTTCTTAAAGTATGTCGCGCTACAATCGGTTCTGTTGGTAACGAAGACCACGAACTTATTAAGATTGGTAAAGCAGGACGTAACCGCTGGAAGGGACAACGTCCAGAAGTACGCGGAGTAGTAATGAACCCTAACGATCACCCACACGGTGGTGGTGAAGGACGCGCTCCAATCGGACGTAAATCGCCAATGTCTCCATGGGGTAAACCAACTCTTGGTTACAAAACGCGTAAAAAAGGAAAAGCTTCTGACAAATATATCGTTCGCCGCCGCACAAAATAATGCACGCTGTGCATAACTTTGTGAAGTGCCGAAAGTAACGAGAGATTGGACGAAGGGAGGATATATATATGAGTCGCAGTTTGAAAAAAGGACCCTTCATTGATGGGTACCTGCTAAAGAAAGTGGAAGACATGAACGAAGCGAGCAAAAAGGCTGTTATCAAAACTTGGTCCCGTCGTTCAACGATTTTCCCACAATTTATCGGTCACACGTTCGGTGTATATGATGGACGCAAACACGTTCCTGTATATGTAACGGAAGACATGGTAGGTCACAAATTGGGCGAATTCGCTCCAACACGTACTTACAAAGGTCATACGGACGACGACAAGAAGACAAGAAGATAATTTGAATCTCTTTGTTTGAAAGGAGGTAAAACAATGGAAGCAAAAGCACATGCAAAATCCATTCGGATTGCTCCTCGTAAAGTCAAACTGGTTGTTGACTTGATCCGCGGTAAGCAAGTTGGTGAGGCTATTGCCATTCTTCGCCACACTCCGAAATCGGCTTCCCTAGTAGTAGAGAAGCTTCTAAATTCAGCGATTGCTAATGCTGAACATAACTACTCTTTGGATATTAATAAATTAGTTGTTTCTGAGGTTTTCGTTAACCAAGGACCAACAATGAAACGATTCCGTCCACGTGCTATGGGACGTGCGAGCCGAATCAATAAACGTACTAGCCACATTTCTTTGGTGGTATCTGAAAAATAAGGAGGGATAACGTGTGGGCCAAAAAGTAAATCCAGTCGGACTCCGGATCGGTATTATTCGTGATTGGGAATCAAAATGGTATGCAGGCAAAGATTTTGGTACTCTTCTAATGGAAGACGTCAAAATTCGTGAGTATCTTAAGAATAAACTTAAAGACTCTGCTGTTTCTCACATCGAGATTGAGAGAGCAGCAAACCGTGTGAATGTTACGATCCACACTGCGAAACCAGGTATGGTTATTGGTAAAGGCGGATCTGAAGTAGAAGTACTACGGAGCCAAGTTACTAAAATTGCAGGCGGTAAGAAAGTTCACATCAATATCTCCGAAATTAAACATGCGGATCTGGATGCAATCTTGGTTGCTGAAAGTATCGCTCAACAATTGGAACGTCGTGTATCTTTCCGTCGCGCTTTGAAACAAGCGATTCAAAGAACAATGCGCTCTGGTGCAAAAGGAATTAAAACTCAAGTCGGCGGACGTCTTGGCGGTGCTGAGATCGCTCGTTCGGAAGGATACAGTGAAGGAACAGTTCCTCTTCATACGCTTCGTGCTGATATTGACTATGGTACAGCAGAAGCGCATACTACTTATGGCCGTATCGGCGTAAAAGTATGGATCTATCGTGGTGAGGTACTTCCTCCGGCTAAGAAACAAGCTGCTCAGGAAGGAGGCAACTAACATGTTGGTACCAAAACGTGTAAAACACCGTAAGCAACAACGCGGACACATGAAAGGTATGGCAAAAGGCGGAACTGAAGTAAGCTTCGGCGAATTCGGTTTACAAGCTCTAGAGCCAACTTGGATCACTAACCGTCAGATCGAAGCTGCTCGTATTGCTATGACGCGCTACATCAAACGTGGTGGTAAAGTGTGGATTAAAATTTTCCCTGATAAACCGATTACTCAAAAGCCTCTCGAAGTGCGGATGGGTAGTGGTAAAGGTAATGTTGAAAAATGGGTTGCCGTGGTTAAACCAGGCAAGATCATGTTCGAACTTGGAGGCGTGTCAGAGGAAATCGCTCGTGAAGCGATGCGTCTCGCCGCTCACAAGCTGCCGATCAAAACGAAGTTTGTGAAACGTGAAGAATTGGGTGGTGAAGCAAATGAAAGCTAATGATCTGCGTAACTTAACCACTGCAGAAATCGAGCAAAAGATTGCGGGATTTAAAGAAGAACTCTTTAACCTCCGTTTTCAATTGGCTACCGGACAGCTTGATAACCCCACTCGGATCCGTGATGTTCGTAAAGAAATAGCTCGTGCTAAAACCGTTGTTCGTGAAAGAGAACTTGGGATTAGTTAATTGATACATTCGCAACCGTCTGTATTCAGGAAGGAGGCTAACTATGAGTGAAGAACGTAATGCTCGTAAAGTGCAAGTTGGTAAAGTAGTCAGTGACAAAATGGATAAAACCATTGTTGTAGCTGTTGAAACTTACAAAAAGCATAATCTTTATCATAAACGCATTAAATCGACTAAGAAATTTAAAGCGCATGATGAGAACAATACAGCAAAAATCGGAGATACTGTTAAAATCATGGAAACTCGCCCACTATCCAAAGATAAATGTTGGAGACTGGTAGAGATCGTTGAAACGGCAGTAATCGTCTAAAGATAGAGATAGTTTTTCCGAAAGGAGGAAATTACAATGATTCAACCATTTACACGTCTGCATGTAGCTGACAATTCCGGTGCGAAAGAACTTATGTGTATCCGCGTTTTGGGTGGTACAGGACGTCGCACTGCTGCAATCGGTGATTTAATCGTTTGTTCCGTTAAACAAGCAACACCAGGCGGCGTTGTCAAAAAAGGTGATGTTGTTAAAGCAGTTGTCGTTCGTACGAAGCGTTCTGTTCGTCGTAAAGACGGATCTTACATCGCATTTGACGAAAACGCAGCGGTTGTTGTCAAGGATGACAAAGGACCACGCGGAACACGTATTTTCGGACTGTGGCTCGCGAACTTCGCGATAAAGATTTCATGAAAATCGTTTCCTTGGCTCCGGAAGTTATCTAATATATACAAACTTCGGTTATCCGAATGAAAAATAGTTTCAAGTTACGCTTGCATCAGCAAGCCGCAGGAGGTGTAACAAATGCCAAAAGTGAAAAAAGTTCTGGAATCTCACAGCCACAAGCTTCACGTGAAAAAAGACGATAATGTTCTCGTAATCAGCGGTAAAGACAAAGGCAAAAAAGGTCGCGTCATTGCAGCTTATCCACGTGAAAACCGTGTACTGGTTGAAGGTGTAAACATGGTGAAGAAGCACCAGAAGCCAAACCAGTCCAACCCTCAAGGCGGAATTCTTGAACAAGAAGCACCGATCCATGTATCTAACGTGATGCATCTTGATCCTAAGAGCGGTAAAGTAACCCGTGTAGGTTACAAAGTGCTCGATAACGGTAAGAAGGTTCGTGTAGCGAAAAGATCCGGAGAAATCATCGACTAATCGAACAGTAAAGAAAGGAGGTCCATGATTCATGTCTACAAGAATGAAAGATCGTTTTCTGAATGAAATTACTCCTGCTTTGATGCAGAAGTTTAGCTATTCTACGGTTATGCAAGTGCCGAAAATCGAAAAAGTTGTTATCAACATGGGTGTTGGTGAAGCTGTTTCGAACTCTAAAGTGCTTGATGCCGCAGTAAGTGATATGCAGTTGATTTCTGGTCAAAAACCAGTCATTACTCGCGCTAAGAAATCCATCGCTGGATTTAAACTTCGTGAAAATATGCCGATCGGTGTTAAGGTAACGTTGCGTGGAGAGCGCATGTATTACTTCTTGGACAAATTGTTCAACGTTACACTTCCACGTGTTCGTGACTTCCATGGTGTTTCCACGAAAGCATTTGACGGACGTGGTAACTACACACTTGGCCTCAAGGAACAATTGATCTTCCCTGAGATTGAGTATGATAAAGTGGATAAAGTTCGTGGTATGGATATCGTTATCGTAACGACAGCTAAAACTGACGAAGAGTCCCGCGAGCTGCTCACTCAATTGGGAATGCCTTTTGCGAAATAATTCGCAAATCCATTCCTCCGAAAATTTTTAGGAGGTGTCAGGTTAAGTGGCAAAAACTTCGATGAAAGTTAAACAACAACGTACGCCTAAGTACAAAGTACGTGCATATACACGTTGCGAACGTTGTGGTCGTCCACATTCAGTACTGCAAAAGTTCAAAGTTTGCAGAATTTGTTTCCGTGAATTAGCTTATAAGGGCCAGATTCCTGGCGTGAAAAAAGCAAGCTGGTAAGAAGTCCATAAACGGGAAGGAGGTTTACACACAATGACTATGTCTGATCCAATTGCAGATATGCTTACACGTATTCGTAACGCTAACACTGTGCGTCACGAAACTGTAGAAATGCCCGCATCTACGATGAAAAAACAAATCGCTGACATTTTGAAGCGTGAAGGTTTCATCCGTGATGCTGAATATATCGATGATAGTAAACAAGGGATTATCCGTGTTTTCCTGAAATACGGCGCGAACAATGAGCGCGTTATCACCGGTTTGAAAAGAATTAGTAAGCCAGGCCTTCGCGTTTACACGAAGAGTAACGAAATTCCTCGTGTTCTCGGCGGTCTAGGTATCGCGATTATCTCCACTTCTAAGGGGATTATGACCGACAAAGAAGCTCGTCAATCCAAATCCGGCGGAGAAGTTGTCTGCTACGTTTGGTAATACACGTCACAAAACAAGGAGGTGCAACACATGTCTCGTATTGGTCGCAAACCAATCTCAGTACCAAGTGGTGTGGATGTCACACTAAACAACACCGTGATCACTGTTAAAGGACCTAAAGGAACTCTGACTCGTGAACTTCATAAAGACATGAAGGTAACGGTTGATAACAACGAAATCGTCGTTGAGCGCCCATCAGATAACAAAACGCATCGTTCCCTGCACGGAACGACTCGTAGCGTAGTCAGCAATATGGTGAGTGGTGTAACTGATGGATTTTCGAAATCTCTGGAATTGGTTGGGGTCGGATATCGTGCAAGTAAATCCGGAGATAAAATCGTTCTGAACGTTGGTTACTCTCATCCTGTTGAAATCACTCCAGAATCAGGTATCGAATTCGAATTACCTTCAAATACGAAAATCATCGTAAAAGGAATCGATAAAGAGCGCGTTGGTGAATACGCTGCTAAAATTCGTTCCGTACGCGAGCCTGAGCCTTACAAAGGTAAAGGTATTAAGTATGAAGGTGAACGTATTATCCGTAAGGAAGGTAAAGCTGGTAAGAAAAAATAATATATTTTTTCTTGCTTGCTCTTTACCCCGTGCGTCTTAAAGTGAAGCTGTAATGGCAAACTGAAAGGAGTGAAAGGGAACTCATGATTACAAAACAAGATAAGAACAAAGCTCGTGTAAGACGTCACCTGCGTGTCCGTAAGAAAATTGAAGGAACTGCAGAACGTCCTAGACTGAACGTTTTCCGTTCTTCTAAACATATGTATGCTCAACTGATTGATGACGTTGCTGGTGTAACAATCGTATCGGCATCTACAGTAGACAAAGAAATTAGCGAATCTATCAAAAACGGTGGCAGCGTAGAGTCTGCTCGTCAGGTTGGAGAATTGGTTGCTAAGCGTGCAAAAGATAAAGGCCACACTTCGGTTGTATTTGACCGTGGAGGATATCTGTATCATGGACGAATTCAAGCATTAGCTGATGCAGCTCGTGAAGCTGGCTTAGAATTCTAGAATTTTTTAAAAAGGAGGTTAACGACTTGCGTGTAGATCCGAATACTTTAGAACTGACTGAAAGAGTTGTAAATATTAACCGCGTTGCTAAAGTTGTAAAAGGTGGACGTCGCTTCAGCTTCAGCGCATTGGTTGTCGTCGGAGATGGCAAAGGCTACGTTGGTGCCGGTATCGGTAAAGCAGGCGAAGTACCTGACGCCATCCGTAAAGGCATTGATGATGCAAAGAAAAATCTTATTCACGTACCAATCGTAGGAACTTCGATTCCTCACTTGGTAACAGGTCACTTTGGCGCTGGACGCGTTCTTCTGAAGCCAGCTTCTGAAGGTACTGGTGTTATCGCTGGTGGTCCTGTACGTGCTGTACTGGAACTTGCTGGTGTAGGTGACATTTTGACAAAATCTTTGGGTTCTTCGAACTCCATGAACATGGTCAATGCAACTTTAGAGGGCTTGTCCCGTCTGAAACGCATTGAGGAAGTTGCTAAATTGCGTGGCAAATCCGTCGAAGACCTACGCGGTTAAGGAGGGAATGTCATGGCTAAACTTCAAATCACCCTCGTTCGTAGTTTGATCGGTCGTCCTGAGACTCAACGTACGACTGTTAAAACACTTGGCTTGGGCAAAGTTAATTCAATTGTGGTTCATAACGACAATCCTGCTATTCGCGGAATGATCAATAAAGTGAACCATCTTGTATCTGTAACAGAAATTGAAGGTTAATCTACTAAGATTAACCTAGAAATAATAAGGAGGTGCAACGAACGATGAAGTTACACGAACTTTCTTCTGCTCCTGGTTCCCGTAAAGAACGCAAACGCGTTGGTCGCGGTCCAAGTAGTGGAACGGGTAAAACATCCGGTCGTGGTCATAAAGGACAAAACTCCCGCTCTGGCGGTGGCGTACGTCCTGGCTTTGAAGGCGGACAAAACCCATTGTATCGTCGTTTGCCAAAACGTGGTTTCGTAAATCCTACGCGGAAAGAGTATGCGGTCATTAACATCGAGGAACTAAACAACTTTGCAGAAGGTACTGAAGTAACTCCTGAATTTTTGGTGGAGAGCGGCGTAGTTAAAAATACGAAGAGCGGCATCAAGATTCTTGGAAATGGTGAAGTAACCGTTAAACTATCTGTAAAAGCTAATAAGTTCTCTCAATCTGCGGTAGAGAAAATCGAGGCTGCCGGCGGTAAAACCGAGGTGATCTAATGTTTAAGACCCTAAAGAATATATGGCGTGTTGCGGACCTACGTAAAAGAATTCTGTTCACCTTGTTAGTTCTCATCGTTTACCGTATTGGTTCGTTTGTTCCTGTTCCAGGTGTAGACAAATCGGTTCTGACACAAGCGAATAATCAGCAAGGTAACGAATTATTTGGTCTTTTAAACACGTTCTCGGGTGGCGCGCTTCATCAATTCTCTATTCTCGCCCTCGGGATCATGCCGTATATTACCTCGTCCATTATTGTTCAGTTGTTGTCGATGGACGTTATTCCAAAGCTTGCTGAATGGGCAAAAGAAGGCGAGCATGGTAAAAAGAAATCGGCACAATTGACACGTTATGGTACGATAGTATTGGGCCTGATTCAGGCATTCGCCATGTCCATCGGGTTTAACCGAATGTACTCGGCCCAAATGATACCGAATGCCACATTTGTAGATTACCTGCTTATAGCGATTGTATTGACAGCCGGTACCGCATTCTTAATGTGGCTGGGTGAGCAAATTACTGAAAAGGGTATCGGTAACGGTATCTCGATCATCATTTTTGCAGGGATTGTAGCTAATATCCCGATGTACATTCGTACTACGGCAACTTCAAATTTCATTCAAGAAGGCCAGGTATTTATGAATACGATCAAAACGATTCTTGTTTTCATCGTAATCGTAGCGATCATTGCAGGTGTTATATACATCCAGCAAGCGATTCGTAAAATCCCGGTGCAGTATGCAAAACGTGTGGTAGGAAACAAAATGTATGGTGGACAGAATACACATATTCCGCTTAAGATCAACGCGGCAGGTGTTATTCCAGTCATTTTCGCATCATCTTTGCTGCAGTTCCCAATTATTATTGCTAATTTTTGGTCAGGGCATGCTTGGGCAAAATGGGTCACCCAGAATCTAAGGTTCGACTATCCACTTGGAATGGTACTGTATGTCTTGATGATTATTGGATTTACGTTTTTCTACACATTCGTGCAGATGAATCCGAACCAAATGGCTGACAACATGAAGAAAAACGGTGGTTATATTCCAGGTATTCGTCCTGGTAAAGCGACTGAGAAATATCTAACGCGGGTTCTGACTCGTCTTACAATGACGGGTGCAATTTTCCTGGCTGCAATATCTCTTCTACCTATTGGATTAGGAACGCTTGCTGGACTACCTAGCTCCGTTAAAATCGGAGGTACCACATTGCTCATCGTCATTGGTGTAGCATTGGATACGATGAAGACCATTGAAAGTCAATTGATTAAACGCCATTACAAAGGGTTTATCAATAAATAAGTAATAGGTCCGGCGAAGTTGACTGAACTTCCCGGTACTTATTGCGTTGTTTCTTGTAAAGGTCAGTGTCGGAGGGAGTGACGAAACGTGAACATTATATTCATGGGCCCTCCTGGGGCAGGAAAAGGAACACAAGCAGAAATGATCGTGAATGAATTTGGTATTCCTCACATTTCAACAGGCGATGCATTTCGTCTGGCGATTAAACAGGAGACTCCCATTGGGATTAAAGCTAAAGAATTCATGGATCAAGGTCTGTTGGTACCAGATGATGTAACAATCGGGATTGTAGAGGAACGTCTGCAGCAGTCCGATTGCGAAAAAGGTTTCTTATTGGACGGTTTTCCAAGAACCCTTTCGCAAGCGGAAGCGCTGGATGGAATTCTAAGCAGACTCCATACAAAACTTGATCATGTCATCAACTTGAAAGTAGACCGCGACAAATTAATGGCACGCTTAACTGGGCGCCGTATTTGTAAAAACTGTGGAGCTACGTACCATGTGATCTTCAACCCGCCTAAGCAGGAAGGGATATGTGATAAATGCGGGGGCGAATTATACCAACGTTCAGATGACAACGAAGAGAGCGTCGGTACTCGTCTTGACGAATATATCAACAAAACTGCACCACTCCTTGCATTTTATGAGAACAAAGATCTATTGCGTCAGATCGATGGTGAAAAGGAAATCGGAACGGTTTCATCTGAAATCGCAACGATACTGCGGGGTTAGTCGTAATGATCATTTGTAAGTCCGAAACAGAACTGGGCTTTATGCGAGAAGCAGGGCGAATTGTGGCTGAATGCCACCGTCTTATGGCAAAGCATATTGAACCGGGTATTACGACCGGGGAACTAGACCGTATTGCCGACCAATACATTCGTAGTCAACAATCACTGCCTTCTTTTAAGGGCTACAATGGTTTTCCTGCCAGCATTTGCGCTTCAGTCAACGATCAATTGGTGCACGGTTTTCCCGGCAAACGCAAATTAAACGAAGGCGACATTATAACGCTAGACATTGGTGCGCAGTACCGTGGTTATCATGGAGACTCCGCTTGGACTTATCCTGTAGGCAAGATTTCGGATGAGGCTCAGCGACTGCTGGACATTACTGAACAATCTTTGTATGCAGGGTTAGAACTTGTCAAACCAGATGTGCGCTTGTTTACGATTTCTCATGCCATTCAACGTGTTGTTGAAGACGCTGGCTTCTCGATTGTTCGGGAGTATGTCGGTCATGGTGTTGGGGCAGAACTGCATGAAGAACCAAGTATTCCGAACTTTGGCTTACCGGATCGCGGACCGCGTTTGAAGCCTGGCATGGTCTTAGCTATCGAGCCAATGGTGAACGTTGGTTCGAGATACGTGAAGACGCTGGAAGATAACTGGACGGTTGTTACGGTGGATGGATCCTTGTGCGCTCATTTTGAGCACACGGTGGCTGTTACACCAGATGGTATGGAAATTTTTACGAAACTGGATCTGTAGGTGAGGTATTTTGAGTAATCAAAGCAGCCTGCAAATCGGTCAAATTGTAAAAATCCTGAAAGGCAAAGATGCTGGACAGATCGCCATTATCGTCTCAGTTGAAGACAGTAGGTTTGTGTATATTGCGGATGGGGACAAACGGAAGTTTGACCAGCGGAAGAAGAAAAACCTTCTTCACTTGGAACCTCAGCCCTTCGTCAGTAGTGAGGTTGTAGACAGTTTAAATGAAAGCGGTCGGGTCACGAATGGAAAACTGCGTTTTGCAGTTTTGAAGTTTATGAAGTCCACCGAATCCAAAACTGAAGAGAGAGGAGACTAACTGTGGCCAAAGAAGATGTAATTGAAGTTGAAGGTACGGTACTTGAACCTTTGCCGAATGCAACGTTCAAAGTTGAGCTTGAGAATGGTCATCAAATACTCGCTCATGTTTCTGGGAAGCTACGGATGCACTTTATCCGTATTCTGACAGGTGACAAAGTGGTTATACAGTTATCACCTTATGATTTAACCAAAGGGCGTATAACTTATCGTAAATAGATAATCTGTTTTCTTCGGAAAGCGATTAGGATGTGAATTCATCCATATTGTTAGACTTAATATTTGTATCAGTAACATGGTTTGAATCTAAGCAAGTCCTTACGAAGTGAGTTTTGCTCGGCAAAACTTGAGGGAGGTAATTAACATGAAGGTGAGACCTTCTGTAAAACCAATGTGCGAAAAATGTAAAGTTATTCGTCGCAAGGGAACTGTAATGGTTATCTGTGAAAACCCGAAACACAAACAAAAACAAGGTTAAGAAGGGGGTGTAGCGTAAAATGGCTCGTATAGCTGGTGTGGATTTACCACGTGATAAACGCGTTGAGATCGCCTTGACTTACATTTTCGGGATTGGTAAAACAACTTCCCAGAAAATTTTGAACTCTACAGGCATCAATCGGGACACTCGTGTCCGCGATTTGACGGAAGATGAAGTCAGCAAATTGCGCGAATCGATCGACAAAACGGTTAAAGTAGAAGGCGACCTGCGTCGTGAAATTTCTTTAAATATTAAACGTCTAGTAGAAATCGGATGTTATCGTGGAGTACGTCATCGCCGCGGTCTACCGGTTCGTGGACAACGTACCAAGACGAATGCTCGTACACGTAAAGGCCCTCGTCGTACTGTAGCGAACAAGAAGAAATAATAAGGGGGGATAAAAGACAATGGCTAAACCGAAAAAAGTCGTACGTACTAAACGTCGTGACCGCAAAAATATTGAATCCGGAGTGGCTCATATTCGTTCCACTTTCAATAATACGATCGTAACGATTACGGATCCTCACGGAAACGCAATCTCTTGGGGAAGCTCAGGCGGACTCGGATTCAAAGGTTCCCGTAAATCCACTCCATTCGCAGCTCAAATGGCTGCTGAGTCGGCTGCTAAAGCTGCAATGGAACATGGTATGAAATCGGTAGAAGTTATGGTTAAAGGTCCAGGTGCAGGCCGTGAAGCAGCGATCCGTTCTTTGCAAGCTGCTGGTCTGGAAGTCAACCTGATCAAAGACGTAACTCCAGTTCCGCATAACGGTTGCCGCCCACCAAAACGTCGTCGTGTCTAATTGAAGTCAACCTGGAATGTGGTATAAATCCGGCACAATCTGCTAATAATGGTTGTTTAGGCATACTACATGTTTACACAAGATAAGGTGACAGTTTCATATAGGAGCGACGTTTGAAGGAGGGGTACTTGCGTGATTGAAATCGAAAAACCGAAAATTGAGACCGTAGACGTCAGTGAAGACGGAGCTTATGGAAAGTTTGTCGTAGAACCGCTTGAAAGAGGATATGGTATGACTTTGGGGAATTCACTTCGCCGAATTCTACTATCCTCGCTACCAGGCGCAGCCGTAACATCTGTTCAGATTGACGGCGTTCTGCACGAATTCTCAACGGTCCCGGGTGTAATGGAAGACGTAACGGAGATTATTCTGAACCTGAAAGCTCTTTCGCTTAAAATTCATTCTGATGAAGAGAAAGTCTTCGAGATTGATGCTGAAGGCGAAGGCGTTGTTACGGCAGCTGATATCCGCGCGGACAGTGATGTAGAAATTCTAAATCCTGACCTGCATATCGCTACTATGGGTCCAGGAGCTAGACTCCACATGCGTATTTTTGCTAATCGCGGTCGCGGCTATGTACAGGCAGACAAGAACAAGCGTGATGATCAGCCGATTGGCGTCATCCCGGTCGATTCTATCTATACCCCAATTAGCCGTGTCAACTATGGCGTGGAAAATACGCGGGTTGGTCAAGTGACCAACTATGATAAATTGACGTTTGAAGTATGGACTGATGGTAGCATCAGACCAGAAGAGGCTGTAAGCCTCGGCGCCAAAATTTTGACCGAGCATGTGATGCTGTTCGTGGGTCTCACGGATGAAGCGAAAGATGCTGAAATTATGGTTGAAAAAGAAGAAGACAAAAAAGAAAAAGTGCTTGAGATGACAATCGAAGAGCTGGATCTTTCTGTTCGTTCCTACAACTGCCTTAAACGTGCTGGTATTAATACAGTACAAGAGCTTACCACTAAAACTGAAGAAGATATGATGAAGGTTCGTAACTTGGGCCGCAAATCTTTGGAAGAAGTTCAGGAAAAGCTTGAGGAACTTGGTTTAGGTCTCCGTACTGAAGAATAGCTTCTTAGATTTGTTAGCGAAGGAGGGGAAAATACATGGCATACCAAAAGTTGGGCCGCGATTCCAGCGCACGTAAAGCATTGTTCCGTGACCTGGTGACCGACCTGTTCTTATATGAACGTATTCAAACGACTGAAGCGAAAGCAAAAGAGGTTCGCTCTATCGCTGAAAAACTGATCACTAAAGCGAAAAAGGGAGATCTTCATGCCCGTCGTCAAGTGGCAGCATTCGTTCGTCGTGAAACTGTTGACGGTGAGCAAGATGCTATTCAGAAATTGTTTAGCGATCTAGCTCCACGTTACGCAGAGCGTCCAGGTGGATACACTCGTATCTTGAAACTGGGACCACGCCGCGGAGACGCAGCACCTATGGTTTATTTGGAACTGGTTGATCGCGCGTAGGATAGATGAGGATAAGGAAAGGGTGGAAGGAATCATTGGATTCTGATCAAACCCTTTTTTCTCGTCATAGACGGGAGAGAGGCTCCGTAAGGAGCTTCTTTTTATGACCATTATTTAAAGAAACGGCATCGCCGTCTTTTACGGTGATGCCGTTTCTGCATTTATGGTCAACACGCGGTTTGGATACAGGAGGTTTACAATTGGAATGCGTAACCTGTGTATGAAAGTTAGTTATGACGGTAGTCGGTATTGCGGTTTTCAGACCCAGCCCAAGGGGAGTACGGTGCAGGATTGTCTCGAGAAAGCAATTATGCTTTTGACAGGAGAAGAGTTGAAAATTTTGGCCTCGGGTCGTACAGATGCAGGTGTGCATGCTTATGGCCAAGTGTTCAATTTTTTAACATCTTCTAAGATCCCTATAGAACGTTGGTGCATTGCACTCAATACCCGCTTGCCTGAGGATATCATTGTTAGAGATGCGGTAGAGGTTCCACTTGCGTTTCATTCGAGACATTCGGCGAAACGTAAAACATATCGCTACACCATCAATGCTAACCAGTTTCCAGATGTGTTCCAGCGGAAGATGCAGTATCATCATTCAGGGAAGCTGAATGTGCCGGCGATGGCTGAAGGACTAAAGTATCTGATTGGAACGTTTGACTTTTCTTCCTTCGCATCACGACATTCTACTAAGCCTTCTCATGTTCGTACTGTCTTCGATGCGCACATTGTAGTTGATGACTCTATGTGTCGTCCTAATTCTAGGGATCAGGGATTAATTCATATGTATATTACCGGTAGTGGTTTCCTGCAGCACATGGTAAGAATTATCATGGGAACACTGCTTGAAATTGGCGAAGGTAAGAAACTACCTAAAGAAATGCCTCAGATTCTCGAGATGATGGACAGATCAAAGGCAGGGCCAACAGCGGTTTCCAAGGGATTAGTTCTCTGGAATGTGGACTATGGGGAATTGTTTGAAAATTATTAAAATACAGCTTGCGATTTATAGGCCTATACTGTAAAATAAAAGTTGTGTTTTCTTAATGGCTTTCCCACAGCCCCATTTAAGAGATTGCAAACAACCTAACGTTAATAATGAGTTACAATGACCGAATATAAATATCAAGTTTGACTTTTCGACGAAAACAAGGAGGAACTATTCATGCGTACCACCTATATGGCTAAGCCAAATGAAGTTGAGCGCAACTGGCACATCATCGATGCCGAAGACAAAACGCTTGGCCGTCTGGCAAGCGAAGTCGCTGCTCTTATCCGTGGCAAACACAAGCCTCAATTCACAACTCACGTTGACACAGGTGACTTCGTTGTCATCATCAATGCTGAGAAGATTCACCTAACTGGTAAGAAACTTCAAAACAAAAAATACTATCGCCACTCCATGCACCCAGGTGGTTTGAAAGTGACGAATGCTCACGATTTGCTTAACACTAAACCTGAGCGCGTATTGGAATTTGCTGTACACGGTATGCTTCCTAAAACCCGTATGGGCGACAAGATGAAGCTGAGACTTAAAGTATATGCAGGAACGGAACACCCACATGCAGCACAAAATCCGCAAGTCTACGAACTTCGCGGATAATTAAAAGGAGGACAGTTTCATGGCACAAGTACAATACTATGGGACAGGTCGTCGTAAACATTCGGTAGCACGTGTTCGCCTTATACCGGGTGAAGGACGCATTGTCATCAATAAACGCGACATCAATGAATACTTCAATTTGGAAACTCTCAAATTGATCGTTAAACAACCTTTGAACTTGACTGAAACTTTGGGACAATACGATGTTCTCGTTATTGCTCATGGTGGAGGAACTTCAGGTCAAGCTGGCGCAATCCGCCACGGTATCTCCCGTGCATTGCTTAAAGCAGATCCTGAGTACCGTCCAGCTTTGAAAAAAGCAGGATTCTTGACTCGTGACCCACGTATGAAAGAGCGTAAAAAATACGGTCTTAAAGCAGCACGTCGTGCACCACAGTTCTCGAAACGTTAAGATTTCAACAAAGACCTTTTCTGTCATGTACAGAAGGGGTCTTTTTTTGTTGTATTTTTATAGCAATATGGGGTTTTATTCATGGTTTGGCATTGACATCCAACTAAAATTATTTATACTTGATTTAATTCATATTAATTCTGTAGGTATTTAATGGATTTAATATTTTAAGATGGAGGAATTGCTGAAGATGAACTTATTTGAGAAAGAAGAATGGATCCGCATCAAGGCGGAAGAGTTTGAAGATGCGACGGCTGAAGAAGTCGTTAAGTTGGCAGTTGATACTTTTCCTAATATTACGTTCGCGTGTAGTTTTGGTGCAGAAGATGTCGTGTTGGTGGATATCCTTCAGAAAATCCGTCCATCCGCAGATATCTTTTATTTAGATACGGATTTTCATTTTAAAGAAACCTATGATACCCGTGATCAGATGGCAGCCAAATATGGTATTGAGTTTGTGAGAGTATCTCCTAAGCTAACACCACTAGAACAGGTTGAAGCCCACGGTGAGGCGCTTTGGACGGTAGATGCTAATCAGTGCTGTAATATTCGTAAAGTCGAGCCGTTGACACGTATTTTGTCTCAATATGATGCTTGGATTACAGGGATTCGGCGTGACCAGGCTCCAACGCGTGCGAATGCTAAGAAAGTGGAATACGACGCTAAATTCGGACTTGTTAAATTTAATCCACTAGCTAGCTGGACCTCGGAAGATGTTTGGAATTATATCCGCCAGAATAATGTACTTTACAATCCGCTCCATGATAAGAATTATCCGAGTGTGGGATGCGAATATTGCACACGTCCTGTCATGCCTGGTGAGGATCCGCGCGCAGGCCGCTGGTCTGGCAATGATAAAACAGAATGCGGGCTTCACAAGTAAATATATTTAAGGGGAGATAGAGATGACGTCAATACAACCTCACGGCGGTACACTCATTAATCGCGTTGTAGAAGGTAAAGCGAGAGAGCAGCTTTTGGAAGTAGCAGCTACATTGAAGCAAATTCGTATAAATAAGTGGACATTATCTGATTTAGATCTAATTGGCGTGGGGGCTTTTTCTCCTCTGGAAGGTTTTCTGAATGAACAGGATTATCGCTCAGTATTACAATCTATGCGTCTTGCAGACGGTACAGTCTGGAGTATACCTATCACTTTGGCAGTGAATGAGGAACAAGCTGCTGAACTTTCAGTGAATGAGCAGGTTGCTCTCATAGGTGAGGACGATTACGTTGTATACGCTCTTTTAGATATTCAAAGCATCTATGCTGTCAACCAATTAGAGGAAGCTACATATGTATTTAAGACAGATGACCCAGAGCATCCCGGTGTGCAAAAGCTACTTGAGCGCCCATCTACTTATGTAGGTGGATCAATACAGCTGTTAAACAGACCTCAGCCGGCTAAGTTTAATGAATATTATTTTGACCCATCCGAGACTCGGCGTATATTTCAGGAAAAAGGATGGAAGAGTGTAGTTGGTTTTCAAACTCGTAATCCTGTACACCGTGCCCATGAATATATTCAGAAGAGTGCAATGGAAATTGTAGATGCATTGTTTCTGAATCCATTAGTGGGTGAAACCAAATCCGATGATGTACCTGCAGATGTTCGGATGAAAAGTTATTTGGTCTTATTAGAAAACTATTATCCACAGGATCGTACATTCCTAGGCGTATTTCCAGCAGCAATGCGTTATGCAGGGCCGAGGGAAGCCATTTTCCATGCTGTGGTACGTAAAAATTATGGATGCACTCATTTCATCGTTGGCCGTGATCATGCAGGTGTTGGTGATTATTATGGCACGTATGAAGCTCAAGAAATCTTCACCAATTTTACGGCAGAAGAACTCGATATTACTCCGCTCTTTTTTGAACATAGCTTCTTTTGTAAACGATGTGGCAATATGGCATCAAGCAAGACTTGTCCTCATGGTAAAGAAGAGCATATGGCACTCTCGGGTACAAAGGTGCGTGGTCTCCTTCGTGATGGTCAATGTCCTCCGCCCGAGTTTACACGCCCAGAAGTTGCTCAAGTGTTAATCGAGGGTATGGCTGAACAAGTCACCTCTTCATAGTACTATTTGTCCACCTTCCCCCATATAGTGTGATTAGAATCATTATGGGAACGGAGGTGGATTTATTATGTCCAAGCCTAAATCAGATCCAGCCGTATTGTGGATCCGGATGAGTATGGTTAAAAGAATGCTCATTGGTGTTGCATTGCTTGCTATTTTTATTGGTGTGGCAACGTATCAGATACCTGCTGTCAAAACATCGGGTTACTGGAGTTTACCGCTTGCGGGTAAAATTGTTGCTCTTGATGCGGGACATGGAGGGCCGGATGGCGGAGCTGTCAGTCGCCAAGGCGTAATAGAGAAGGATATTAACCTCGCTATAACGTTATATCTAAGGGATTATCTACAGCAAGCAGGTGCTCTTGTTGTGCTTACACGTGAAGGTGACTATGATTTGGCCCTGCAGGATACTAAAGGATATTCTAAACGTAAAACAGAAGATCTAAAGCAGAGAGTTAAGCTAATTGAAGATAAGCGCGCTGACTTATTTATGAGTATTCACCTCAATAGTATCCCATCTAATCGGTGGAGTGGAGCACAGACCTTTTATTACCCTAATCATCCAGATAACGCGAACCTTGCAACACTCGTTCAAGAAGAAATTAAACGCAATTTAGAAAATACAGATCGTATAGCCAAGACAATGAACACGGTTTACATATTGCAGGCTTTAAAAATGCCATCAGCCTTGTGGAAGTCGGTTTTCTGTCTCATCCAGAAGAGTCCAAATTGTTAAGGGATGAGAATTATCAGCGTAAGGTGGCAGCTTCGGTGTATAAAGGAATCTTGCGGTATTTTTCCGGGGAAAAGGGTAAGATATCGTCATAAAATGATGTATAATATAACGTGAACTATAAATCATTTGTATGATCTAATATATGAAGTTGAGGTGCAGCCATCATGTTATCACGAGAACAAGTGCAGGAACTTCTGCTACGCTTGGGAGACCCTGCTAGTGGCAAGAGTCTGCTCGAGATGCAGTTGATTAGAGATATTGTAGTGAAAGAGGACAAGGTATCATTGTCTGTGATTACCCTGGACACGAGAGATGATTACAAGCAAGCGTTGGAAGCAGAAATCCGTAAACGGCTGACTGAAGCTGGTGCGGGTGACATTCATATCCGTATGCGGGAAGCGAATGAACATGAACGCGCTAGAGCGACTGGCGAGGATTCTCCGGAAATTCAGGAGGCAAAACTGACGAAGGGGCATGCAGCTGGTCTTGAGAAGAATGAGCTGCTTAGTCCAGATTCTGGAGTTCACTTTATCGCTGTTGCTAGTGGTAAAGGTGGTGTCGGTAAATCTACAGTTACGGTAAACTTAGCTGCAGCACTTGCCCGCCAAGGTAAGAAGGTTGGCCTTATAGATGCGGATATCTATGGATTCAGTGTACCTGACATGATGGGTATTGAAGAAGGACCCGAAGTGGTTGATGGAGTAATCGTGCCTGTTGAACGTTTTGGCGTGAAGGTTATGTCTATGGGATTCTTCATCCGTGAAAATAATCCAGTGATCTGGCGTGGTCCGATGCTAGGGAAAATGCTCCATCAATTTTTTGACGATGTGGATTGGGGCGACCTAGACTATCTATTGCTTGATTTGCCTCCAGGAACAGGCGATGTAGCGCTTGACGTGCATCAGATGCTTCCACAGAGTAAAGAGATCATTGTAACTACACCGCACGCTACTGCAGCTTTTGTTGCTGCTAGAGCGGGTGCTATGGCGTTACAGACGAATCATGAGATATTAGGTGTGGTAGAGAATATGGCATATTACCAGTGCTCTTCTTGTGATAAACGCGATTATGTATTTGGTCGTGGTGGAGGTGGCCAATTGGCAGAGACTCTCCATACAGAGATTCTTGCACAGCTTCCACTAGGAGCGCCTGATAACCATATATCTGAAGCTGACTTCTCGCCGTCGGTATACAAAACCGAAAGTGAAAGCGGCAAAATATATAATGAACTTGCTCAAAACGTTATTAAGAAATGTGAAATTAACTAATTTTTTGATACAAGTTTCTAATAACAAAGTTAAAAAAAGCCCCCATTTGGGAGCTTTTTTTATATAAATGATGGTTACGTACCGCTATCTCCGCCACCTTCACCTTCTTGAGAACCGCCGCCTTCTTTATCACTGCCGCCACCTTGATCTCCGCCCTCTTTACTTTTATCACCCTCGTCCTTACCTTTTTCAACCTTAGGTTGGAGTTCCTGGGTTACTACAGTTTTGAGTAAATTCATAACTTCCATGCGGAACAATGGGCTTTGCATTGCCTCCTGCATGACAGTCATGGATTGCTTGCGGAAATCAGGGGTCTTCGTAAGATCAAGAAACATTTTCATAATCTCTGGGGACTTCATAATATCGGCTACGGCTTTTTGATACGTTGGATCTTTAATGAGTTGTTTATGAATTTCTTTGTTCTGTGAATTGATGGCTTTGGCAAAATCACCAGCAAAAGAAGGGTCGGTCATAATTTTTTCGAGTTCTTTTTTATACTCAGGAGCTGTTAAAGTATCTTTTACAGCCGTACGAATATCATCGCTTGCCTGTAAAGACATCATCTTCATGCCGCCTGAACCGCCACCTTGAGATCCTCCTTTAAGGGATTCCTCTACAGCCTTTTTACCTTCGTCGCTTTTTAGAATATCGACAACCATGGTTTTCATTTCTTTGTAATCGCCTTGGGGCTGTTGCGAATAATTTTGTTCGGATCCGCATCCTGTAAGTGCAGCGGAAAGTCCCAAGATCAACCCCCACATACCGATAGCAGGCCATTTCATGAGTGCTGTCCTCCTTTGCTTAAATCCTATATGTAGTATGCCGATCTAAAATTAGAAATATGTTGTGGCAGGAATGGTTTTTTATTGTGAACGTTGGTAAAATAAAGCCTTGGGGGTGCTAGAGGATTGAATTTGAAAAGTTGGATTACCTTATTTTGGAAAACGTTGTTAGTTGGTGCAATTGTGGGATTGATTACAGGCTTTTTGCAGCAGCTTAACAATGGGGGAATTGATTTCAAAAGCTTTAAGGATTTATTGTTATTTATTGTTATCTTATTAGGTTACGGCATTATGGTAAGTGTTTATTCGCAGCTCGGATTTTTTGCTTATATGATTTTGAATTATACTGCAATTGGTGTTATCAAAATGAAAACGTGGCAGTATATCCAGTTGATCCTTGCAGTGCTGGCTTTACTTGAAGTAATGTTCTTCAGAACATTCGTTGATGGGGCGGACAAGCAGCAATCTGATTTATTAGTGGGTATTTTAATCCTTGTCGTTGCTGTCATCGTTGCTTTTTTCAAGGTGAGAGCCACAAATTCTAATGCCTGGATTCCAACGATATTCTTCATGATAGCAGCCACGATCGTTGAATTAATTGGCGGTCTGAAAATTGGAGATACAAACGCCACTGTATTTATTTTAATTCCATTGCTTGCTTGTAATGCGTACCAAATATTGATTTTGCATAAAATATTGAAACCAAAAAAGAGCTAAGATATCTTAGCTCTTTTTTCATTAGGTTTCTTTCGGTTACATTCCAGCAGCATCATCAATGGCGTTTTGGATCGTCGCCTGATCATGAATGACCTTACCTTGAGTATCATTTTGACTTAGGAGATCGGAGACTGTTACAAACTCGTATCCCAAACCGCGAAGTTTATCAATAATGACAGGAAGCGCTTCATGGGTTTGTTTGCAGGAATCACTTGCGTGCAGGAGTACGATATCACCTGGATGGGCTTTGGAGACTACTCGATCCACGATTTGATCGACACCAGGGTTCTTCCAATCTAATGAATCGGTATCCCATTGAATGACTTTGTAGTTGAGGCTGTCCGCAATTTTGAGTACACGCTTGTCAAAATCCCCGTTAGGCAAACGGATTAGATTCGGTTCCTTACCAGTTAAATCGGTTAAAATAGTGTTGGCTGTCGTCAATTGTGTTTTGATTTCTTCTTCACTAAGGCTGCTGTAATTAACATGCTTATGTCCATGACTTCCAATTTCGTATCCGCTGTCTTTAATGTTATTCACAATGTCAGGATGGCTTTTGCTCCAAGGAGAGGATAGGAAGAATGTTGCCTTCTGTATGTTCTTGTCCTTAAGTACCTTCAGAATGGGTTCAGTTCTTTTGTCTCCCCAACTGATATCAAAGGTGAGAGCAATGACCTTTTTTTCTGTCGGAACACTGTAAATGGCAGCAGGGGCTCCCTCCGAGAAGACAGAAATATTGTCGCTTTCCACATAAATAATTCCGATTGCAAAGACTGCTGCGGCAACAACGTAAAACATTCGCTTTATCTTTCGACCGTTCAGCACATAAAAAAATGAATTCATTGTGTGTGGCTCTCCTTTCTCATTCAGAATGCTTGTTTACTTCAATGTATGCTCGTACTTAAGACTTATTACTATAAGGAGGTATTGTAATGTTAAGGCTTAGCACTTTTCTTAGAGATCTCAAATCGATTCGAGTAGCCCTTTTGATCTCATTACTTTTATTCGTTGTTGGAGTGGCTTTAGGTTGGATAAGTACTGGAACACTTAAGGAGATCATCAATCAGCAAATGTCAGGCCTTTCGAATGTCGCTAATGGACTGAGAGAATCAGAGCATCCGCGATGGTCGTTTTTTGTTTTCATTTTTTTGAACAATAGTATTAAAGGAATAATCATTATGTATTTAGGAATATTAGTGGGTTTCCTACCGGTGTTCTTCTTACTTATCAACGGAATGGTTATAGGCTATTTAGTACATAGCGTAAGTATGCAGGGTGAGAGTCTATTCGATCTCATTGTAAAAGGGTTGCTTCCGCACGGGATCATTGAAATACCTGCAATCATTATTGCCTGTGCATTTGGATTACAGCTAGGGATACAGGCGATAACTAGTATTGGTGCAATTGGATCAGAAGAAAGGAGAAGAGTACAAGCAATAAAGTGGAGGCAATTATTTAGACAATCAATCACAGCAGGTTTCTGGATAGTTATTTTACTGCTCATAGCCGCCGTTATTGAAAGTACTCTGACATTTGCTTTAATGCAGAATTAATATTTTGTTAAATATATTCATAAATTTCCCATAAATTGAGCATACCAATAAGACGATTGTTATTATTGAACAAAACGGAGCGGGTAAAAGAGAGTGCAGTATCTCAAAGCTTTTAATCCATGCTCCGTTTTTGTGTTATTAACGAGGGGGCCAGTCAAAAGATGTTGGGTATGCTGTTTAATGAGAAAGAGTGTAAAGAGCTTGATTATGTGCTTCGCAAAGAATTGGATGAAATGTTATTTGATTTAAGTGATCAACGTCTAGATCACGATATTAGAAATGCGATTGCAAATCGTTATAAAACAGTATTCCATATGTATGCTAGGTTCGCTCCCAAGAAGGAAATCTCTAAATATGCACGTAACAACATCACTCCAAGAATCAAGCATTAAATTCAACATTAATGCTTGACGACATAGATAAATATATGTTAAATTAATTCTCGCTTCAGTTTTACTGTATTGAAGTTAAGCCGAGTAAGTAATCAAGCGCAATAAACGAAATTGAAAAATTTCAAAAAAAAGCTTGCATTAAAAACTCAGACATGATATATTATAAAAGTTGCCGCTGAGATAAATGAGCGACAACGAAAGAGAAATTGATCTTTGAAAACTGAACAACGAGTGAGTAAAGATTTTGCTTGCAAAATCTAAAGCGAGACCATTTGGTCCAC
>NZ_BAVZ01000019.1 GCF_000576305.1 Paenibacillus pini JCM 16418
GGTGGCGAGAGCAGACGCGGAGCAGGCGAAGGCAGAGACGTAAGCTTCCGTGGTGGCCAAGCTGAAGGCGGACGCTCACGTGGTGAAGGTGGAGCACGCAGCAGCGAAGCGCGTGCTGGCCGTAGCGGCGTACGAAGCGAAGGCGGATTCAGCCGGAGCAACAGTGGTAGCTCACGCGGCGGCAACAGCGGTAGTTCACGCGGTGGCAACAGCTCGCGTGGTGGATCTTCTAGCCGTAGCGGCGGCAGAGGCGATTCAAGGCGCAAATAAGCGGTGACGGGCGGGATAGCCTCTACATCGGTAATACAAAGAGCAGGGACCGGAATATCGGTTCCTGCTCTTTTTGTCATACCAGCTATATGTGTTTCTAGTACAGTTATGTTTGACCGCCGTTTTTATGAAAATGAAGTAGCCCATGATATAATTTAGGAGAACATTCTATATATAGAAAGGTCTTGAAGGCTGATGATAAAGTTAAGCATTTTGGATCAATCGACCATCTCGGAAGGGAGTACACCTGCTGAGGCTCTAGCCCAGACGGCAAAGATGGCGCAGGAAGCTGAGAAGTTAGGTTATCATCGCTTCTGGGTATCAGAGCATCACTTTGCTTCTTCGCTCGCAGGTTCTAGTCCCGAGGTTCTGATTTCTCATCTAGCTGCGAGGACCTCTACCCTTCGTGTAGGGTCCGGAGGAGTTATGTTGCCTCATTACAGTTCATATAAAGTGGCGGAGAATTTCCGCGTTCTAGAAGGTTTGTATCCAGGTCGTATCGACCTTGGACTTGGACGTGCGCCAGGCGGCATGCCATTAGCGACCAGAGCGCTTCAAGAAGGCAAAATGCGTACGGGAGATCGCTATGCAGAGCAAATCGATGACCTTATTGCGTACCTTACGGATAGCCTAAGCCCAGAGCATCCTTTCGCAGGACTTGAAGCTACGCCTCTCATCGATACCATTCCTGAAATGTGGATGCTAGGCTCAAGCGGTGGAAGTGCAGGTATTGCTGCGCAGCGTGGAACAGGGTTCGCTTTTGCCCAGTTTATTAATGGCTCGGGTGGCAGTGACGTGATGCGTTGGTATCAACAGAACTTCAAGCCTTCTGCCATTCATCCCACACCGCAGTCACTTGTAGCTGTGTTTGCTGTTTGTGCCGAAACCGAGGAGGAAGCGAGCCGACTTGCATCTAGTATGGATCTATCTCTAGTACTGCTGGAGAAGGGTGGTAAATCTCTGGGAACACCTTCTGTAGAGAAGGCGCTGGCTTATCCATACAGTCCCTATGACCATATTCGGATTCAAGAGAATCGCAAACGAGTGATCGTTGGATCACCCGAACAGATTAAACAGTATATTGAGCGGCTGTGTAATGAATACAATACGGAAGAAATCATGGTATCCAGCATTATTCATAATTTTGATGATAAGGTTAAATCATTCCGCCTCATTGCTGAAGCTATGGGTGTGAAGCCTATATAAAATCATTTGTATACGATCCATTATGCTGAAACTTGCACTCTTCAATCTTTGGCGTATGATAAAGAGAGAACATAAAAGCACAGTCCAGTCGGTAGTCCGGGCACATGTGACCCTATTTCATCATGAAGCATGTCAGTAACCTTGCCTTGGCAGAGCGCAAGCGGGAACTTGGCGAAGGACAAACATCGCGGTAGATAGCATATGAACGTAGAATATATTTGAAAAAGTGGAGGTAATTAGGATGACAGTTTATCAATTTTCAGCTGAAAACACAGCAGGTAAAGAGGTTTCACTTGATCAATTCGAAGGTAAAGTACTCGTGATTGCCAACACAGCCAGCAAATGTGGACTTACACCGCAGTATGGGGATTTGCAAAAGTTGTATGAACAATACCATGACCAAGGCTTAGAAATCATCGGTTTTCCATGTAATCAGTTTGGCGCGCAAGAGCAGGAAGCAGTGAAGAAGCAGAATCATTTTGCCAGATTAATTATGGCGTATCCTTCCCTGTCTTTGCAAAAATAGAAGTAAACGGTGCTGAGGAACATCCATTGTTTACGTATTTGAAAGAACAGCAGCCGGGCAATACAGAGGACAGCGCTATTCAATGGAACTTTACGAAGTTCTTGGTGAATCGCAGCGGTGAGGTAGTCGGACGCTTTGAGCCTAAAGAAACTCCTGAAGTTATGACGAGTGCAATCGAAGAATTGCTGTAGTCATTTGAAATTTAATATTCAGAAAGTCTGCCCTTGTGGGCAGACTCTTTTTACAGATATATAATGCAGATTGAGTAAAGATCTAAATAGAAGACATCGTAAAAGCAGCTCATTCTTAGAAGAGGAATGAGCTGCTTTTTTGATTGGAATGTAATCGGTTATTCTGTATGCTCCTGAGTCCGTGCATGAAGGCCAGTAAGAGCATCCTTGACCTCATGTTCGCCTTCAACCAGATCAAAGGACTTGCGGTCCGTTTGAGGAATACTCAAAGCATGCACTGCAGCTAAGGCAACATCATCACGAGATACGAGGCCTGACTGTCCATAGGCGATGGAAGCTTTTACTTTGCCGGTTCCGGGTGCATTGGTCAGCCCACCTGGACGAATAATCGTATAATTCATCCCGCTTTCTTCTAGCACCTGCTCGGCTTTGCGTTTTGCAATTAAATAGGGTTTAAGAAAATCAGGCATTTCATTAGGGTTCTGCGTTCCCATTGAGCTAATCAGCACAAACCGTGAGATATGATCTAGTACACTCTGCTCAATTAATCGTACGGTTCCCACATGATCAACATGTTCGGGAACACCGGATATTCCAGCTCCTACTGCGCAAATGACTACATCTGCACCTTTAAGGCCATCAGAGAAGGAAGTCGTCAGATCACCGATATAGCACGTAGCTCCTGCCTGTTCAAGGTCGTGTTGATGCTCAGGCTCACGTACGAGTCCGCGCACATCATATCCTGCTTCGACTAAGCGAGCAACAATACGTCGACCTGTCTGTCCGTTTGCACCTGCTACAAAAACCGTTGTCATTCTCAAGGCACCTCCAGATAATGATTTTCGTTTGAGGTAAGCATAGAGGATGCCTTGGTAAAAGGCAAGAAACGGGATGTATGCATCGATGTATCGCTATGGTTTAACTCCTTCAAAGAAAAATATATCTAATTTAAAATGTGAAAAATTTCACTGTTTGCAGACTTTTGTGAGATACCTCACATGTAAGGGTAAAAAGAGTGAGATACAATAGATGTAAATCAACAGAATATTTGGATTTGAAGGGGATTGAAACCATGGCTTACTATAAACCTCAACAAATTGCTGAACTGACTGTAGAAACTGGAACCAAGAAAACACATCATCCACTGATGGCGGTACTCGTTCTCGGATTTCTAGCGGGTGCATTTATTGCGCTTGGCTTTTTGCTAGATATTCGTGTCATAGCAGGTGCACCGAAAGCATGGGGTTCTTTTGCTAATTTTATTGGGGCAGCACTCTTTCCAGCAGGTCTTATTCTTGTATTATTGGCTGGTGGAGAACTGCTGACAGGCAATATGATGGCTGTATCTATTGCAAGAATGGCGAAGAGAATAACGACGATTGACGTAGTGAAGAATTTGACATTAGTCACGATAGCCAACTTCGCTGGCGCTCTGTTCGTTGCCTATTTCTTCGGACATGTGGTTGGACTTACGGAAAGTGGCGTCTACTTAACCAAGCTGGTAGATATGGCAGGGCATAAGCTGGATGACAGCTTCCTCCAAGCTTTCATTTCAGGGATTGGCTGTAACTGGTTAGTGGCGCTCGCGGTATGGCTCTCGTATGGTTCTGATAGTATGAGTGGTAAAATTCTTGGGATTTGGTTCCCGACGATGTCTTTTGTAGCGATTGGATTCCAGCACGTAGTTGCTAATATGTTCTTGATTCCAGCGGCAATTTTTGCAGGCCATTTTACATGGGGAGATTATATAATGAATTTCATTCCCGTTTTCCTTGGTAACCTCGTGGGTGGTACGGTCTTTGTGGCTGCTGCATACTATTTGGCTTATCTGAAGAATGGTAACCTGACACCTGTACCTACCCAAGTAGCGACGAATTCAGCGAATAAGAATCGTAAACAGGCTTAGTATGGATGAGTAGATGTGAGCTATTTAATTTATTATAGATAAAAGAAACCGGAAGCTCTGTTTATAGAGCTTCCGGTTTTTTGTATATACAAAAAACTAAATTCGCCATGCTAAAGCTCGGGGGAACGAAACTTTAGCATGGCGAATTATTTGGGAGTGGTCCATAGTGTGGCAAAAAGGCGGAATATGTATTCACGTCTTATGCTCTTGTTTTAAAGTTACCCGCACATTTCAGAAATGAATCAATTTTCGCCAAATTTTTTTTGCGCATTTGTGGTTGTCGATTTAAGATATGAATAGAAGTATTTACGGATCAGAAGCAAGAGGGGATTGAAGTGGATATGGTCGAACAAGAGAACGGTATTTTCCCAGCGGTGTGTCCGCTAGATTGCCCAGATACATGTGGCTTATTGCTGCATAAAAAGGATGGCAAGATTGTAAAGGTAGAGGGTAATCCAGAACATCCAATTACTCAAGGAGCCATTTGTAATAAGGTTCGTAATATGGCAGAACGGATTTACCATCCTGAACGTGTGTTGTATCCGCTGAAACGGAGTGGCCCCAAAGGAAGCGGAGAGTTTGTTCGTATTACTTGGGATGAGGCCATTCAGGAAATAACGGAGCGTTATTCTGATCTGATCGAGCAATATGGACCGGAATCTATCTTACCTTATAGTTTCTATGGCAATATGGGTGTGCTAAGTGTGGATGGAATGGACCGCCGTTTCTTTAATGCACTTGGTTCAAGTCAGCTAAAGCAGACGATATGTAACAGCGCAGGGAGTGTAGGTTGGAAGCATACGATGGGCTTTGGGGGTGGAACCACGCCAGAGGGAATAGTCAATGCAGATCTGATTATCGTCTGGGGCGGTAATATCATCAGTACGAATATGCATCAAGTGATGCTGATCGAGAAAGCACGCAAATCTGGTGCCAAGGTGGTCGTCATCGACGTTCATCGTAACCGGACTGCGCAATGGGCAGATTGGTTTATCCCCTTGTATCCAGGGACAGACTCTGCGCTGGCCCTAGGCATCATGCACATTCTGTTCCGTGAACGTTTGGTCAATGAATCGTTTATGGAACAATATACACTTGGGCATGAGGAATTGCGAGAACATGTGAAATCATACAATCCGGAGCGAGTATCCCGTATTACAGGTATTCCCGTTGAGGATATTGAGCAGCTTGCAATGATGTATGGTCAAGCTAAGACCTCTTACATTCAGATTGGAAATGGACTCCAGCATCATGATAACGGGGGTATGAATGTGCGAAGTATAGCATGTTTACCTGCATTGACTGGTGCTTGGCTTCAAGATGGGGGAGGCGCTACTAAATCTAATAGTGGTTACCAATCCATGAATAGTGACAAGTTAGAGCGACCTGATCTACGACTAAATTCGGATACACGTACGATTAATATGAACCAAATTGGCGAAGCGCTTGCGATGCAGGAGCAGCCGATCAAGGCGTTATTCGTCTATTGCAGCAACCCCGTTGTTGTTGCACCCGATTCAAAGCGGGTACAAGCTGGATTTGCACGTGAGGATTTGTATACGGTTGTACATGATCTATTCTTGACCGATACAGCGCGCTACGCCGATTTGGTATTGCCAGCGGCATCCTCTTTTGAAAGCACGGATTTATTCGGATCTTATTGGCATCAATATATTCAGCTACAAGAGCCCGTTATTTCACCCTTAGGGGAGAGCAAAAGTAATGTGCAGCTATTCTCGTTACTTGGTAGAGCCATGGGTATGGATGAGGAAGCATTTAGCCAGAGCGAAGAGTCCATGATAGAGGAGGCGCTGAATTATCCGTCTAATCCGTATTTGAACGGTGTTACACTTGAGGCGCTTCAAACTCAGCGGTTCGTGAAGCTAGACATGACGCCGCAGCAATTCTATTTGGAACAGTTGTCAACGCCCTCAGGCAAAATTGAGCTATATTCCAATGCTCTGGAACAAGCGGGGCTGCCGCCAATGCCGGAGTATGTTCCGCTCAAAGAAGGATATGATGGCGAGCGCAGACCTACAAGGGAGGATAACTATCCCCTGATGTTCATCTCTCCACCGAATCATAACTTCCTTAACTCCACGTTTTCAAATGTGGCGAAGCTTCAAAAGATGGAACAGCAGGAGCCCGTGCTCCAAATTCATCCACAAGATGCGGAAGCCCTTGGTATCTCAGATGGTGAGCATGTGGAAGCCTTTAACGACCGAGGTAGTTATGAGTTGAAGGCTTCTGTAACGGATAAAATGCTTCCTGGTACGGTGATTAGCCAGGGACTCTGGTGGGATAAGGATGGACGCACGCGCCGGGCTAATGTGCTTACCCCAGATCGGCTGGCGGATATGGGAGAAGGGGCAACCTTCTTCTCGGCGACTGTACAGGTACGACGTAAGTAGAACATGATTCTTACAATTTATGTTATGATGTGAACACAGATTCAGGGTCAAACCTGCTTTAATTGGCAGCTATGAATGCCTCATTTAGCCTTGGAGCGTGCTCCGGGGGCTAAATGCGTGTTTAATTTCGGGATGCTTCCCTAATTCAACTAGATTCTTAATTACAAATCAGGAGAAACATTCTATGAAATTTTTACAGAAATATCCCAAAGAAGTACAAGTATTCTTGGCAGCGAGTTTGATTAATTCGGCAGGCGGCTCCTTGATGTGGCCGCTAATTACAATGTATGTATTTGATGAGCTGGGTCGCAATATGGCGGATGCGGGACTTGTCGTTATGGTACAGGCCATGGGTGGTATTGTTGGTCAGCTGCTGGGCGGCGCTCTTTATCACCGAATCGGCGTGAAGAAGCTCATCGTAGGAGCTCTTGGGCTGAACGCTTTAGGATTATTCACGCTTCCTTTTATTAGTGATCATTGGTACATCTTTATGGCCATGATGGGCTTCATCGGCTTCTGTAATGCCTTATCTATGCCTGCCATTCAGGCGTTTATTGGTTATCGATTTGCAGATCGGCGCGGGGAGCTGTTTAATGTCGTTTATGTAGCAAATAATATCGGTGTAGCCGTCGGAACAGGATTAAGTGGATTTCTCGCGGACCTATCATACCATCTAACCTTTATGATGAACGGATTGACTTCGGCTTTATTCGCACTTTTTTTCTTGCGTTATTTGAATGGCTTAGACAAGCAGCAGGGAGAAGTTCATCTGCATAAGAAAACCAAGAGTGAGCCTGCTGGCAGTATCTGGTCGTTACTGGGCAATACACGTATTTATTTATTTCTCGGTTTAGGCGCACTATTCCTGTGGCTAGGTAATTCCATCTGGAATTCAGGCGTCGCTCCCTTCATCATTTCGGAGGGGTTACCGAAACGATCATACGGTTTCTTGTGGACATTAAACGGTATACTCATATTTGTTGCTCAGCCGTTTACAAATTGGATTAAACGTTGGATTGCCCAAAGTGATTCGGCTCAGATGACGGCAAGTGCTATCTTTTATTTGAGCGCCTATGTCGTTATCATTGGCATTCAAAGTTACCCAGGAATGGTGCTTGCAATGGTACTTGCTACTTTTGGGGAAATGCTCATTTCCCCAGCGATACCTTCGTTTATATCCGAGCATGCTTTCAGGGCAGCGCCATTTTATATCGGATTAACGGGCGGTATGGGGGCATTGGGACGAATGGTAGGTCCTTACGCGATGGGGATCCTGTATGATTCCGGGGGACTTTCGCCAGTGACTTGGCTTGCAATCGGAACGGCAATCATTTCAGTCGCGTTCTTCGTGGTTCATGCTCTAAAGAATCGCAAAGCGTTAGAAACACTGCCTGATTAAATCATATCAAGCTATTTATTCAGCTCCTATGATAAAGAGGTGTAAAAGAATGAGTTATAATCAACAAACCCTGACGATACGACCGTCTGAAATGAAGGATGCACAGTTTCTGATGGACCTGGATGCAATCGTTTGGAATGATCTTACGGCTCCAGAGCCGCTGCACTGGACGTCTCGTGAAGATTTTTTGCAGCATTGCCTGCCGGGATCTCAGTTAGTAGCTGTCGTAGATGGTGAGTTATGCGGTTATGTTGGCTTCCGCTCTCCTACAAGTATGCTCAGTAATGGACATGTATATGAGATTAGCATTGCTGTGCATCCTGACTTTCAGCATGCTGGAATTGGAATGAGACTGATGGAAGCAGCCAAGTCTTGGGCTCTGGAGCGGGGCAGACTGAAGCTGAGACTACGTGTCTTGTCCTCTAACCCAGGTGCGGTGAGCTTCTATCGCAAATGTGGTTTTGTGGAAGAGGGACGTCTACAGAATGAATTTTATATTGGCGATCAATATGTTGATGATATCCTAATGGGTTATCTAATGATGTAGGATTTGAAACACATCGGCTCTGCTAAAAAAGTGAAATCATTCTAAAATATTAACAAAAGGAACTTTCGATAGCGAAAGTTCCTTTTTGGTGTATCAACATACAAAGCTATTATTGAATGGTAACCGGGATTTCAATGGTATAATCCTTACTTTCGCCAGATGTATCTATGATATATTTTGCTTGAACACCAATGAGGTATTCCCCTTTAGGCAAAACGGCAATCCGATTATTGCGTAAAAAATCATCCGTTGGGGGTTGATTCGTATGCTGTTTCTGCCATTGCCGTAAGTTGTATGTTTGAATTAAGGCCACAGGTAACGTGCTGGAGTATTCATCTTCTGCTTCGTAGATCTCCTTCTTCATAATCAGGGGTGAGTCTAACTCGCTCTGAAATTCAGTCTTTGTATCCTTGATGTAAAAGCTGATAGGTGCTATACCATGAGATATAGTGATTTCAGAGCCACCAGTGTATTCCAGCCGGGCGCTGATATTTAGAGGCTGTCCATAAGCATAGGAAGGACTGGAGGAGTGTATTGATAACTTGAAGCTCCCCTCATGTTTGGATGCGTGAAGCTTTGTTTTCTGCGGAATACTCTCGGTGTGGTCAATATATAAGGTATTAAATTCTGCATCATAGGCAGTGGCAGCAGATAATTGATGGGATAGGAACCGCAGTGGAACGTAAGTCGTGTTGTGATATGTAAAGAGTGGTTCTTTATTGAAATCAGCGTCTTTTCCATTAATCTGAATCAGGGGATTAAATAAGGTCACATTCACTTGATTGGAGGAATTAGCCTCCTGAGTAGTGGGTACGATCATAAGCGAGAGCAACATAACTACGGTAACAATTTTAACTGAATTATTCGTGACTCGTCACCTCAACATTCTTAGATTGGTATATATATACATTAATAATGACGTTTTAGTTTTAGATTTGTTACGGATTTTTAAAAGGAAGGTTATATCGATGTCTTACCATCTGCTATGATGATGGCAGGCAATATACCTTGGGAGGGATTGGTCTTGAGTACAAATACATATCGTTTGTTATCCATCAATGTTGGTAAACCCGTGACGGTGGAGTATCTAGGTAAGCCTCTGACAACGGGCATTCATAAAAAGCCAGTACAAGAGTCTATACAGGTCGGATTCACGCAAATGGACGGAGATGCACAGGCAGATTTAAGGTTCCATGGCGGACCCGATAAAGCGATATGTGTATATCCTTATGAACACTATGCTTATTGGGAGCAGGAGCTTGGCTTGAAGCTGGACTATGCAGCTTTTGGTGAAAATCTAACGGTTACAGGTTTTCTTGAGCCAGAGGTCTACATCGGTGATGAGTTTGAAATCGGAGATGTAGTGGTACAGGTAAGTCAGCCTCGATTCCCTTGTTATAAAATATCGAGTAAGCATGGTGTGAAAAACTTCCCAATGCTTATTCTGAATAATGGATTTAGCGGCTTCTATCTGCGTGTGCTGCAAGAAGGCAGCATGGATATGGCATCACCTATCGTCAGACGTAAGTCTGATCCACAACAGGTAAGCGTGAGAGCTGTGCTGGAGCAGCTAGCGCTAGGAAGTAAGCAAGCTGATCATGACCAACTAAGACGGATGTTGGCTGTGGATGCTTTGGCAGACAGCGTCCGGGAAAAGTTTGAGGGCTGGCTCTCGGAGAGTGCCAGCGTATAGCAAAAGGGCCGCCTGATGAGGGCGGCCCTTTGTGATGTATGTATTGATATCGATGATAGCATCGCTGATCAGCGCATGAGCTTCCATTCGCTCTGTACCATACCATAGATGGCATGATTAACATAACCCTGTGGAAGCAGTTCTGCTTCACGAACAATCCCTTCAAGGACAAACCCAAGTCGTTCAGGAATGGCTCGGCTGCGAACATTGCCTGTAGCGCAGCGAATCTCTACACGGTTGAGATCCATCTCCATGAAAGCGTAATCCACGAGTGCCCGGCAGGCACTACTCATAATGCCTTTGCCATCAAAGCCTTTACCCAGCCAATATCCGATGCTGACGCAGCGGTTACGCCAGTCTATTTCGTGAAGACTTATGATACCAGCCATCTCTTCCTGCACCCAAATTCCAGCTGTGATACAGCCATTCTCGGCACCCGTTTTTATAGCGTTCGTTATGAAGCGTGTCGTATGGTCTATTTCCTTCATGGAGTCAACCCAAGGCAACCATTCACGCAGAATGTCTCTGGAACGATCCGTCAAATGGAATAGAGGACGTGCATGATGAAGCGCTATGGGTCTAAGCTGAATTTGATCGTCAAGTGCGTAACTGAACATGATAGAATGTCACCTCTATTATCTTGATAGTTTAACTTTTTGTTCCAAAGCATAGATGTCATCTTCCAAGGAACCCATTTGGCGGTTTACGAGGTGGCGGCAATCGTCTAGTGCTTGATTATACACGTATGGAGCGAGCTGTGTCATGAAGAAATGCATAACACCATCTGCGGCAAGTTCGCCGAAATCCTCTCCATGCTCTTCTTTAAAATAATGTTGAATCAGTTGGATCACCTGACCCTGCTGCTCTTTAGGTAATTTCATCGTCTTCATAAGTTAGCCCTTCCCTTCCTGTGATGCCGTTTCTTTCCATGCTACCTTATTTTGTCAAGGTACGTCAAAATGAAGTGTTTTTTGTCTCTGCATTGAATTTAAACACCATATATTACCTTTAACCAAAGGCCCATAGTAGGCGGAATCATTGAACTATGTAGCCATTAAAGGTATATTAATATGAAACACGTGGATACCAATGTATGTAGGCACCCATGATTACAGAAGATATTTTATGGACGAAAGGTTGATTACTGTGGAGAAACCAAGCACTCCCTCCAATTTTATTAAAAATGTGATTATCGATGACCTGGAATCCGGAAAAGTCCAGCGTATTGTCACTCGCTTTCCTCCGGAGCCGAACGGGTATTTACATATCGGACATGCCAAAGCCATTTGGATTAATTTCACACTAGCTGATGAGTTTGGTGGACGTACTAACCTTCGCTTTGATGATACGAATCCGCTCAAGGAAGATATGGAATATGTGAATTCCATTGAAGAAGATGTGAAATGGCTCGGGTACGAGTGGGAAGAGAAGCGTTTTGCATCAGATTATTTCGATGAAATGTACAAGCGTGCAGAACTCCTTATTCAAAAGGGGAAAGCTTATGTTGATGATCAAACACCTGATCAAATTCGCGAAACTCGTGGTACGCTAACTGAGCCTGGACAAAACAGTCCATATCGTGAACGTAGTATTGAAGAGAATTTGGAGCTGTTCCGTAACATGCGGGCTGGGGAATATCCAAACGGAGCGAAGGTGCTTCGTGCCAAAATTGATATGGCATCACCAAACATTAATTTACGTGATCCAATCCTATACCGTATTGCTAGGGCTACACATCATAATACGGGCGACAAATGGTGCATCTATCCAATGTACGCTTTTGCGCATCCGCTTGAAGATGCGATCGAAGGAGTAACGCACTCCCTTTGTTCGCTTGAATTCGAAGATCAACGTCCATTCTATGACTGGGTTGTATCGGAGTGTGAGATGGAAAGTACTCCACATCAATATGAATTTGGTCGTTTGAATCTAGCCCAGACGCTAACAAGTAAGCGTAAGCTGAAGCAGCTCGTAGATGAGAATGTCGTTGATGGCTGGGATGATCCGCGGATGCCGACTATTTCGGGACTTCGTCGTCGTGGATATACCCCTGAAGCTCTTCGTAGTTTCATCTATGAGGTAGGGATTTCCAAGGCCCAAGGGTTGGTTGATCTGCAAATGTTGGAGCATTTCATCCGTGAGGATTTGAAGTTGAAGGCACCTCGCACCATGGCGGTTCTACGCCCACTTAAAGTGGTCATTACTAACTATCCTGAGGGAGAAGTTGAATGGCTGGAAGCGGAGAATAACTCCGAGAATGAGGAAATGGGTAGTCGTCAAATTCCATTCTCCCGTGAGATTTATATTGAGCAAGATGATTTCATGGAGAATCCACCGAATAAATATTTCCGGTTGTTCCCGGGTAATGAAGTGCGCTTGAAGCATGCCTATTTCATCAAATGTAATGAATTTATTAAAGATGAAGATGGCAATGTAACGGAAATTCATTGTACGTATGATCCCAAAACCAAGAGCGGCACAGGTTTCACTGAGCGTAAGGTGAAGGGGACCATTCACTGGATCGAAGCTACACAAGCTGTTCCTGCGGAATTCCGACTCTACGAGCCGCTGATTAATGCAGAGGAGCCTGAGGAAGAGGGAGCAGAGCAAGCTGAAGATGCTGTGGAGAAAACATTCATGGATCAGCTGAATCCGAACTCTCTGGAAATTCTGAACGGATATGTGGAAGCTGGCATGAAGACGGCTGAACCCCAGGATAAATTTCAATTTTTCCGTCATGGTTATTTTAACGTGGATACGAAGTATTCTAAGCCAGGGCATCCTGTCTTTAACTTGATTGTTTCCATGAAAAGCTCTTTCCGAATGCCAAAAGCTTAATGATTAAAAAAACAGCCAACAGATAGGATCTGTTGGCTGTTTTTAATTTTACCTATAGAAGCCGTACCTCGATTTATTTCATGGAATCGGTATCTTCTTCAATGTGTTTATCAATGGAAGGTTGTTTATATCCCTGTACTCGTATCCAGTACCACATGAGTCCAAAGCCTGCTGCTCCCATAAGCGACAGCGTCACGCCTATTCGATACATCGCTTCTCCTCCGAAGTTCTGAAACAACCAGCCTCCAGCAAGGCTTCCCACAACACCCGAGATGCCGCTCCATGTTAGTGTATACACGGCTTGGCCTGAAGATATGTAAGGGGCAGGCATTAGCATCCGCACGACCTGAGTACCCACATAGAAATATCCCCCAAAGGTGATACATTGCAATATCTGAATCAAAGCAACCTCTATGGGGTGAGTGGCTGCTGCCATCAGCGTCCAGCGGAGACTAAAGAGCACACTGACTAGAGCAAGACAACCGATCAGCGTAGAGAGCTTTCGTTTGATAAATTTATCAAACAGAATGAATACGGCGATTTCTAAGAAAGAGGAGAGAAAGACGGCTAGACCGACGATAGTCTTGGAACCGCCAAGCTCCGTAATATAGAGCGACATAAACGTATTATTCATGACATTAGGTACAGATACGATCATGCCAAGAACAATAAAGGCAACAAAGTATAGATTGGTTACAAGCCTACCGAACCCCCGAAGACGAACGGGTGGACTTTCAGCAGATCGTTTGAGCGTGGGCATAAGGAGAACCGCAGCAATAGCCAGAAACAGAATACCTGTGAAAAGGAATGATAGTCTGGAAATCCCTATTTTATCAATAATAAGGCCCGCTGCAATGGCTGTAACAGCCCATCCAATAGATCCCCACAGACGAAATGAGCTAAATTGGTGTTTGGTATCCGTAATATATCCCAAGATCAAACTGTTGCTTTGCGAGAACATCGGACTTTGGAAGAAAAAGAACAAAATCATCGTTAAATACACCGTATTATAAGTACTCGCATGAAATACAAATTGGATTAACAGTAGCGTACCTGCCATCATCATCAGCAAAATGCGTTTTGTATTGTGCAGACGGTCGCTCCAAAAGGCCCAGAACGGATTGGCAAACAACGAAATGAAGGGTCCGAGTGCCATTAGGCTACCGATCTCGAGTTTGTTCATTCCTGCATCCTGGAGGTATAATTGAAAAAAGCTGGTGAAGATCACCATAGTTCCGTAGATTAAGAAGTTAAACGCTTTAAGCGACGTTAAGGATGGCTTAGGTTTTAAATTATTCTGCACGTTGGACATTCCTTTCCGACCGAATGCAAATCGGGCAGTGGGCGTTCGAAATCTGCCAATCTCACTTTATCATTTGTTGAAAAGGGATACAAACCAACTTTTTATAATTTTACCACAATAAAGATTAATAAACTTTAATTGTAAATTAATAAAGTAGATACTTACGATTTGTATGCAGTAATAAAGGAGGATCGAATGATGTTTGAGATCACAGGTGGTATTTTAGCTGGAGGACGTTCTAGCAGGATGGGCTCTAACAAGGCCTTACTAGAAATAGAAGGCATTACGGTTATTGAAAGAATAACGAAACAGCTCTCCCCAGTTGTATCAGAAATGATGATTTCAGCCAATGAGAAGCAGGATTACCTTTTCCTTGGCAAGGTTATTGTACAGGATTCGTATCCAGGAAAAGGACCGCTAGCTGGTGTTCACTCGCTCCTTGCTGCTGCAAATACACCGTGGTGCATCGTTTGTGCCTGCGATATGCCATTTGTGACCACCGATATCTTCCGGGTGTTGGTAGATGCAGCTTCTTTAGTTAGTGGAGGGCTGCAGACGGACAGAGTGCAGGCTATACTGCCGATTACAGGAGGAAGAATACAACCTTTGCTCGCGGCCTATCATCGTAGTGCGTTCCCTTCTTTAGAGCAGATGCTTCAGGCAGATAAACTTCGAATGACGGATTGGCTAGATCATCTGCGTGTCCGTTATTTGACAGAAGAAGAGCTAACGCAACAATCGAGAGTAGATGCAAATCAAGCCCTGTTTAATATGAATAATCCTGAAGAATATAAGCATGCGAAGCAGGACTCGGGAGCATCTTGAAACGTTGTGTTTACAATAGTAGCAACAATTAAATATGTAAAAAAGGTATTTTCCGTTAATTAATGTGAATTATATCACATGATTATGAAATGACTTCATGTAAGGTTAGTTTATACAAATTTTAAAGTAATGATTACAGGATTACTCGAACGAGCTGAGTTTATTATATACAAGGGAGGGTTCATCTATGATGACGATGACCGCACAATCAGTACATGAATCTGCGGAGGGTGTACGCTGGCTTCAAGGAAGAGGGTGGATGTATCAACTATTAATTGATTTTTTGGAGAATCCACCAAGCTTATCTCAAATGATGCAGTGGCAATTGCATATTGTTCGTAGGGAAGAGGTTGTACTGACCGAGAGCGTAGGACAGCTAAAGGCTTATATAGGAGGGCTGAAACCCGTCCAACTTTTGAACCTTTGTAGTGAGGAGACAGCGGAGTATCATCGGCTATTTGACAGTATGGATGCTGTTCTCCCTTGTGTTTGCGAAAGCGTATATCGTGAGGAAGACCACGGAAGTATGCTGAGCTGTATTCAGCAGATTAGGAAGGCTTACGCTGATTGCGGAATCGTATTCAATAAGCTGGATCATGAAAAGGATGATCATATCACTTTAGAACTTGAATTCATGGCTGTCATGGGCGAACGTGCTCAGGATTCTAGTAGGTTTGCAGACCATAGACTAGTATGGGTGGATCACCAAATTGATTTCCTCGAAAATCACCTTATGAAATGGACGCCACAGCTGGCAAATGAAATGCAGCAACTTGCTCAGACACCGCTCTATACAGGGCTTGCCCGTATTCTGAAAGAGTTCATACCTTATGATCTGAACATGCTTCGCGAATGGAGAAAAGAATTGGCGTAGCTTTGCATAAGTGCAGCAGGAATAGCATGCATATTGTCCACATAAAAAGGACGTGTCACTTTCCCGAAGGAAAGGACACGTCCTTTTATAATAGCAATGTTGAACCATTAGGCTAGGCTAAATGATTAATCTTCTAGCTTAGGTTTACGGAATTTCATCAGGAATTCGTATACAACCGGTACGATAACGAGTGTCAGCAGCGTGGAGCTGATTAGACCGCCGATAACAGTAATACCGAGTCCTCTAGAAATGATCCCCGCACTACCTTCCAGTCCTGAAACGAGCGGCAAGAGTGCACCAATCGTCGCAAGAGCTGTCATCAGGATTGGACGTAGACGAGTAGCTCCAGCTTCAAGTAGCGCCTCACGCGTAGATAAGCCTTCGCGTTCTTTGTGAATGACGCGGTCGATCAGTACAATGGCATTCGTGACGACGATACCAATCAACATGAGCGCACCCATTAGAGAGGATACGTTCAATGTCTCTCCACCAATGAGTAGGCCGACGAGTGCACCAATGACTGTGAATGGCAGAGAGAACAGAATCGCAAACGGTGCGAGACCGCCACCAAAGGTAACGACGAGCACGAAGTATACGATAGCAATTGCGGCTGCCATAGCCAAAGCAAGCTGTGTAAAGGTATCGTTGATTTGTTCTGTGGTTCCACCGAAGGTAACTTCAACACCATCCGGTTTCTCCATATCCTTAATTTGTTTTTCAAGGTCAGTTGTAGCCTCACCTACGTTTGTAGAGATGATGCTACCTGTGATATTAACGACCATTTTACCGTCTGTACGTGTAATTGAGTCAGGGGAATTACCTTTTTCAACTTTGGCAACATCTTTAATTGGAACGCTTATGCCAAGTGGAGAGGTTATCGTTTCATTCTCGATCTCATCAATACTCTTGTAATCGGCGTTGTCTGTAACGATATATACTTTGTAATCTTTGTTGTCCACCGTGACATCGGTAAGTACCGGACGCTCACGGACTGGACTAAGTGTCATTGCGATTTGGCCAGCTGTAAGCCCAAGTTTGCTGAGTTTCTGCTGATCTGCAACAATCGTATATTGATCATATGATTTAGATAGGCTGGTCTTGGCTTTTTCAAAATGTGTAGTGTCCGCTTGAACCAACTTCAGAATTTTATCCGATACCGGTTTGATATCTTCTAGACTATTACCGAAGACACTGACGCTAAGTGAGCTTCCGCCCATGCCGCCTGTCATGTCCATCGTAGCCCATTCTCCTTGCTTGACTTGCTTCTTCAAGCCTTCAACCAAGTCCTTCTTCACATTCTCGAAATCCTTCGTATCTTTGTTGTATTCAATGTAGAAGAGGCCAGACTTGCTAGAACCTCCACCAAGTGGATTACCGCTACCACCAATGGAATACTGCATCTTGTCGATGTTATTCAAACTAAGAATATATTTCTCCGCTTCCAGTGCATGTTTCTCAACGGTTTCCATCGAGTCACCAGGATTTGGAGCGTATGTTACCATGACATACTTATCTTCTTGATCTGGCATGAAGCTAGTACCGATGAAAGGCGTTAAGAACAAGCTTCCTACTAGCAGTATCACGGCTGAACCGAAGGTAACCAGCTTATGTGACAAGGCCCAGTTCAAGATACGTTGATAGCCAAGGGCCATACGTCCTGGACGTTCGTGATCGTCTTGCTCGCGTTTCTTCTTCTTGATTCCTTTTTTGAATAAGGAATGTGCAAGCATCGGAACGAGCGTAATGGCAATAAGAAGTGAAGCGAGTAGTGCGAATACCATAGTTAGTGCGAACGGAAGGAACAGTTCGCCGACCATGCCGCTGACGAAAGCAAGCGGTAGGAATACTGCGATCGTAACGATGGTAGATGACATAATCGGTACGAACATTTCACGTGTCGCTTCACGAATCAGTTCGCGTCCGCGGAGCGGCTCAGTGCTGCTCGTGAGGCGCCGGTATATATTCTCAATGACGACAATGGAGTCATCGACTACACGCCCGATGGCGACGGTCATTGCACCTAGCGTCATGACGTTTAATGTTATATCCAGTCTCCATAGAATAAGCACCGCAATGAGTAGTGAGAGCGGGATGGATAGGATAGAGATCAAGGTTGAACGGATATTCCGTAGGAAGATCAGAATGATTATGACGGCGAATAAAGCACCAAACACTGCTTTTGTGAGCATGGTAGAAACGGAATCTTCAATTGGCTTACCTTGATCCAGAAGGATCGTAAGATTCATGCCTTTGAATTCGCTCTCCATTTGTTTGGCTTTATCCTTAACCGCATTCACGACATCTACCGTATTCGCATCGTTATCTTTAACAATTTGAATACCAATGGAAGCTTTGCCATTTGTACGGGAGACAGATTCCGCTTTACCAATCACTTGAATATTAGCGATATCGCTTAGCTTCACAGTTGGAATACCAACGGCACTAGCACCAGCACCCTGCGGAGAAGTACCTGCGGACGCAGTATCAGCACCAGCACCCTGCGGAGAAGTACCTGCGGACGCAGTACCAGCACCAGCACCCTGCGGAGAAGCACCTGAGCCTGCATTCATTCCTGCGTTAGGGGCAGCAGTGCCAGCACTGCTAGGAATTACAGGGATTGTTAGGTTCTTCAAGTCGTCGAGTGTTGAGATATTACCATCAATAACGACTGCTTTTTGCGACTGTTCCAACGTGAACAGGCCTAGCGGCACATGGACGGATGAGCCTTGAACGATACCTTTCACAGTATCTTCAGTAAGACCAAGCTCAGCCATCTTGGCTGCATTAAATTTAAGTGTTACTTCTTTAACATATTGCCCAGAAATAGAGACCGTGCTACGCCAGGGATTTTCTCTAAATCAGGCTTTACTTGGTTCTCAACATTTTTAGTCAATTGCTCAAGATCATCATTTTCTTCGGATGCACTAATCGATACAACCGGGAAAGAACTTAAGCTAAATTTAGATATGGTTGGCTTCTGAGCACCTTCGGGAAGCGTAACTTGATTAAGGGCTTCACGGACAGCAGCAGTTGCCTGATCCAAGTCGGTTCCATAGTCAAACTCCATAGCAATATTTGAGGCGTTCTCCATGGATGTAGAGTTTACGGTTTTTACACCATCTACATTGCGTAGACGTTGTTCTAGTGGAATCGTTACGTCTTGTACGACGCCTTCTGGAGCAGCGCCTGGATATACAGCCGTTACGCTCAGGAATGGAATGTTGATATTTGGCATCGTCTCTTGCTTCATAACTAGACCGCTGTAAATACCGGCGGCCGCGACAATGATAGTTAGAATCCAAATCGCAAACTTATTGTTCAGGGAGAAATTAATAATCGATTTCATTTGGCAGGTTTCTACTCCTCTCAATATATCTCTACAACAATCAAACGAATATAACGAATAACGGTCAGACCCGAGACACCAGATACAATTTGTTGATGTTTCGCAGTTCCTGATTCATTTCAGCAAGTTCAGTAATCTGTTCAAGATTATTCATCATGCCAGTCAGGATGCTTGACGCGGCTGCATATCGAGAAATTCTTTCTCCATAATTTGTAATGACTCCAGAGCGAGTTCGCGGTCTTGCTCTTCAAGTTCAATGAGCTTAAGCTTGTCTCGCATTTGCTTCATCACCGTTAAGGGATGGCGTGGTCCATCTGTATTCACCATATATTTCTCTATCCAGTGTGACCAGATATCTTGCGAAATAAGCGGTGCAGATTGTTTGGCGACCGTACTGCTGACGACTTCATCAATTAAAAAGATGAGATGTTCAGCCATCCGCCCAATATTCGGCTGCAAGCCTGGAATAAACATCATGCGGATATAGGAGCCTAGCATGCCTCCTACAAATAGAATAATATCCATAGTGTAGGGTTCAACTGAAGGTCCGTATAAGTTTTCTAGTTTGACCTTGAACCAGTTGAGGGCATGGATATGCTTTTCTCGCATGCAGTCCTGAGGGTCGTGTTGTTTAGGTCCACCATGATGATCTCGTAATTGCATCTGTAGAAATTCACGCAGCTCTACCAATCGGCTCAGCAGCGCTTCAATCTGTTTACGGAGTTGTTCTTTGGGAGTGAGAAGATGCTCCTGCTCCACCTGCATCACACTATCCCGGATCATGCCCTCACAGTACAAGTAGATGCTCTGTTCCAGCTCTTCCTTGGATTTAAAGTGCAAATACAGACTCCCTTTGGACATCCCGCAATACTCGGCAATTTCTTGCATTGAGGTTGCTGAGATTCCTTGGGTGGCAAAAAGTTGCAGAGCCGTCTTCAGTATTTGCTTCTTTCTGTCCGCCAGCTTCTCAGACAAATGAACGTTCACTCCTTTCTGAACACTTCGGTTCTCAATTTGACCGCGTAGTCAGAATGATTATATTACAAAGCCAATGCGGATTCAAATATGTCTTTTTTGTTAAAAAATAAAGATGTCCACCCTGACTCCGAATAGGGGAGGGTGACATCTTCTTGAGATTAGGATATGAGTTTAAGTCCGATCGCTGAACCTAGTATCATAGCGATGAATAGCAATCGCTTCGCTTCCTTGGGCTCTCCGAATACAAACATACCGAGTAGCGTACTACCGACCGTGCCGATGCCCGTCCATACAGCATAGGCTGTCCCCATCGATAGTGATTGCATGGCATAGGAGAGTAACGCGAAGCTTCCCGCAAAAGAAACGATCATCAACGCGTAATATATCCAGCCTTTTTTACGAGACGCACCATTAATTCCGACAACGCCAGTGACTTCACATAATCCTGCGATAATAATAGCTAACCATGCCATTAGTTCTTCGCCTCCGTTTCGTCCGTACTGCTTCCTTCAGCGGTCACCATTTTCAGCCCAATGACACCGGATAACAGTAACAGAATAAGGATCGTTTTGGACCAGCGGAAGGGTTCTCCGAACAGCAGCATTTCCGCAATCACAGTGCCCGCCGTACCCAGACCTGTGAAGACGGCATATACCGTTCCAATGGGCAGTTTCTTGGTCGCTTCAATTAGCAATATAAAACTTGTAATAATGGCAACTAGCGTAATCAGCCATTCCCAAATATGATCAGCATGCTTCAGCCCACTTACCCATACGACCTCAACAACGCCTCCAATAATGACAAATAACCAATGCTTATTCATAATGCGGAATCTCCCTTGCTGTTTATTGTGTAGTGATCTCCACATGCTGAATACCAGCCCAGTAAATAGGCCATGAGGCGTCAAGTCGTTTCTGCGAACGACCATGTTCCCCGTATACCATCTCGATCAGAATGCCATCGACCAGCGTCATAAAGGCAACGGCAGCTTCACGGGGGCGTGGTAAAGGAATAATCTTTGCGGTTGCAGCCTCCTCAAGCAGACGAGTCATCCGTCGCTCCATTTGTTCAAGGAAAGGATAGATGAGTTCCATCACTTCGTTATACAGAGAAGAAGGTGGGAAATAGGACATTCGAAGTAAAAAAGAGGTCTCTGCGTTCTGTGTATACTCTTCTTGCATGTATTGAAGAAGTCCCTTAAGACATATTTGTAAATCCAAATGTCGGTGACGAGCCACATAGCGTACAATCCGCCGCTGTTCTTCTTTCAGCGCATGTTTAAGGGCTTTGATAAACAAATCATCTTTACCTTTATAATGTGCGTAAATGGATGGTTTCTTAATGCCTGCCTCATCCGCAATATGTTGCAGCGAGGCTCCTTCATATCCATTTTGTGCAAAATGACGTAACGCTATATCGAGCAGTGTTTGTTTTGCATTCATGGTTAAGCCTCCTCATTTTCAGAACAAATTCACAATTACTACCTAACGTTCGTTAGTTATTATATTTTCAAAAATAAGGCTGTTTGTCAAGTAAAAGGGGAAACATGCAAGAGGTTAGGTAGTTTATCATTCACTCTAATTTTACAAAGGGTAGTTAGTTTCATCATGTTCATGTAAACTGTACATAATGGCCGCAGACCTGCGAATGAAGAAAAAAGCTGCGGTGATTTTTCAATGTAATGTTAAAGCGAGGGAATATATGAGAAGAGGATTGCAAGTTATACTAATTGGCGCGATACTAATCGCATTCTATTATTTCGGATTTGGGGTATTTGGTAAGACAGCGGGAACGATCGTCAGTATATTTTCCACGCTTACGGTCATTTCACTCGGATTTATTATCTTTATGGAAAATCGGAATCCGTCAACGACGATTTCATGGATTTTACTGCTCGCGCTGATGCCGGTGGTTGGACTCATTTTTTATTTTCTTTTTGGACAAAACTATTTCAAAAAGCGTAAATTCGATAAAAAGGCAGAGCAGGATTTCAAAACCTTCGATCGATACGCTATGCGAAGTATTCGTATGCATCAGGATTTATCCCATTTTAGCCCCAGTCAGCAGCAGTTGCTGCATTTGTCTCAAAGACTTGCGCGTACCCCAATTTCCTTCGCATCACATTCGAAGGTTCTCACGAATGGCAAAGAAACCTTTTCGACGCTGCTACAAGAGCTTGAAAAGGCCAAACACCACATACACATGGAGTACTACATTTATAGAGCCGATGACATCGGAACCCGTATTCAGCAAATTCTAATTGAGAAGGCCCGGGAAGGGCTTAAAGTTCGATTCATGTACGATGCTTGGGGCAGTATGCAGCTTCCGAAATCTTTTTTACAATCGATGATTGATGCTGGGATTCAGGTAACTGCCTATGGCAGCTCTAAAACGTTATTCTTCTCAAGTCGGGTTAATTACCGTAATCACCGTAAAATTGTCGTTATTGATGGAACCATCGGGTTCATTGGTGGATTAAACGTGGGCGATGAGTATCTGAGTCGCAGCGCTGCTTATGGCTTCTGGCGGGATACGCATATGGTTGTGAAAGGCGAAGCCGTTCGGACGCTACAAATTATATTCTTAAGAGACTGGCACTATATGACGAATGAGAAGATCCTTGAAGCGGAATATTTCTCCCCAGTGCAGGAAGAGCAAGGCACGGGCGGGGTACAGATTATTCCGAGCGGACCGGATAACGACCGGCGTGTGCTTAAGAATATCTTCTTCTCCATGATTACATCAGCTCAGAAATCGGTATGGCTTGCCACACCATATTTCATTCCAGATGAGGATATTCTGACCTCACTGCGTGTAGCTGCCATGTCAGGTTTAGATGTACGTATACTCTTTCCAGCAAAACCTGATAAGTGGCTTCCGTTTCTGGCTTCCCATTCCTACTTCCCGACTTTGCTGGAAGCCGGAGTGAAAATTTATGAATATGAGAAGGGCTTCTTGCATTCCAAGCTGCTTATTGTCGATGGCGAGATTGCTACAATCGGCACAGCTAATATGGATATGCGCAGCTTCCACCTTAATTTTGAAGTGAATGCGCTGCTGATTCATACCGAAAGTGTTCAGCGTATGGTATCCGATTTCGAACGTGACTTGAAGTATACGAAGCTGGTCAGCAAAGATCACTTAAATGACAAAAGGATATACGAACGATTCCTGGAATCCTTGGCTCGTTTGCTTTCACCTTTGCTCTAGCACAATGAAATTTGTTCTATATATTGTCCAAATTGATCTACCTCCAATTTGACTTTTGGGGGTAGAACTTTTATATTTGTGATAATGATTATCATTTATGATGGGCGGCTAATATAGATATTTTTCAAGTTATGGATGGATACTGATTGATAGGAGGAACCGAGAGATGACCCTTTTGCAAACGAATTCGCTGACGCTAAGTTACGGGGATACGGATATTATTAAAGATCTAACCCTTGACGTCCCTGCGGGTAAAATAACGGTGCTCATCGGTAGCAATGGTTGTGGTAAGTCAACGTTGCTACGTTCAATGGCACGCCTTCTTAAGCCTAAGAGTGGTAGTGTACTGCTCGACGGTAAAGAAATTCACCGCACGTCAACGAAAGAAGTTGCGCGAAATATGGCCATCTTACCACAGGGGCCAACAGCTCCTGAAGGACTTACGGTTCTTCAGTTGGTGAAGCAAGGACGTTATCCTCATCAATCCTGGCTTAAACAGTGGAGTGCGGAGGATGAGCGCCTTGTAAATGAGGCTCTATCGATGACAGGGCTTACGGATCTGATAGATCGCACGGTCGATTCATTATCGGGTGGACAGCGCCAGCGAGCATGGATCGCTATGACGCTCGCACAGAATACCGATTTGATTTTGCTTGATGAACCTACAACGTATCTAGATCTCAGTCATCAAATTGAAGTACTAGATTTACTTTACGATCTGAATCGTGAACAGGGTCGTACCATTGTAATGGTTCTCCATGACCTGAATTTGGCCTGCAGGTATGCGGATCATATGATTGCGGTGAAGAATCAAGGTGTTCATTCTGCCGGAGCCCCGGAAGATGTGCTAACACCAGATATGGTTAGAGAAGTATTCTGTATGGAATGCATGATTGCAGAGGACCCAATTTTTGGCACGCCAATGTGCGTCCCACATGGTAAGGGACGGATTTGCGGAGAACGCTGTCAGCTCAACAAAGTTTGCGATTATTAACGAACATATATAGCTTAATCTACCCATACAAAAGGCGCTCTGCATTAGCAGAGCGCCTTTTAATGTGGCGAATTGTTAGGATTAACCCACTAGGATGATGGTTAGAACGTTGTGAAACCAAGTAGCTTTTGAATACGGAACACAACATCCTTGAGCCAGGTACTCTTTTCCTGATAGGCAGTGAGATCAAGGGTGAACTGACCCCCTTTATTGTTCCAAAGGCGTTCGAAGTAGGTGTCCATTTCTTTGTTAAGTGGTTGACCGGCAGGAGATGATACCCACAAGTCGTTCTCAAGATTATAATCGTCAAGATTTCGCGAAGTGAAGTTGGTGGAACCACCCATGATGATGGAGTCACCTGTTTTTTTGGCAATATACATGAGCTTCGTATGGTACTGCTCCTGTGTTGTGTTATACCAGCGGACGGCAATGCGGCCATCGGAGCGACTCGTGAGCTCAGCAGCAACGGGACGATTGGGAATGCCAATCTTCTCCTGACCGAAAGCATTCTGATTCGGGTCAAGAATGAGGCGAATATTTACGCCACGATCTGCGGCATCTAGAAGAGCGCTCATCACTTTTTCATCAGCAATGTAGAACATGCCCATCCAAACGGTATCGCCATCTTGAGCTGCTTCAATCTCTTTCAATGCATATTTATATACCTTACCTTCGGTTAAGTAGCGGACCCCAATTGGACCCTCCTCCTTCGAAGCTTGGTTTGAGGAAGCACTAACCGGAGCCGTGTACTGGGGCAGTCGTGCACCGCCTGAGATATCTGAGGCTGCTTGTTCAGTAGCGAGAATGTCTTTAATGATCGGACCTTGGACCTCAAGTGCGGCGTTAGAATGATAAGCACTTGCATCATGCACATTGCCTGTGGAGATCAAAGCCGTATTCTCACTTGCTACGACTTTGCGATGGTTTGCTTTAACATTGATAAGCTTCTCGTAAGATCGAAGTGTCATTTTTGGGCCGTCACTGGCCATGAGATTGGGAAGCCAGCCCTTGCCGGATTGACCAAACCACTGGAAAAAGGTGCGCCAAACCGATGAATAGATCGGATTTGAATCACGTAATGGATCTACATCCGTGACAACGACCTGAATGCCAGCAGCTTTCATTTGCTCTAATAATGGATTTGATGAAGAACCATAATTGGTATTAACTTCATCCGTAATAAAAGTCATTTGCATGTTCGGAAATTGTTTCTTATGTTGAACCAGTTTATCCGTCATACCTTGACTAAGCTTTGGATAGGTTTGGTCCTTATGGGTATAGTCATTAAAAAGAAAGATGTCCATAACTAAGAATTGACGCGATTCATCAATAATTTGATTGATGCGATCATAAATTTGCTGCTCTGATACCACTTTGCCATTATCATTACGGTATGTAAGATCATGCCAGAATTTCACCTGTTTCACCTGATATAACGGACTCTCGTAGGAAATACCGGGAGGAAGAGGCTTATGTGTCTGATAAACAATAACCCCTGCAAGCCAAAGTAGAAGTAAGCTAAGTGCTGTCCATATGAGGCGCTTTCGGCGGAAATGCTTATATTTACCTTGACGCTTGGCATGGGTATGCTCGCCGTCAGATGGAATCTGGGGTTGTTTATCATCGGTTGAATGGGTATCTTTCACCTGTTCCATAGAGTTCCTCCTATGTAATCGTATTCGATACATCTTATGTATTCTATCCACCTATTAACGTCATACTCTTTGTTTTGACGCAAAGGTAATGTTCACATCTGTTTAAAAAAATACTGCATGGCGCTCAGAAAAAAGTGCCATACAGCAAATAAACGTTCAGTATTGCTATAATTACAGCCACAGTTCGGGATAAAATCCGTACCCATTTAGGCGCTACAAAGGGACCCATTTTGAGCTTGCTAGATGTAAATTTAACGAGTGGGAACACCGCGAAGGATAGCTGTAGAGATAGAATGACCTGACTGAAAATTAGGAGCTTCCCGGTATAGCCTTCGCCATAGACACCAATGACAATAATGGCTGGAATGATGGCAATGAGCCGAGTGATTAAGCGGCGAATCCAAGGCTTTAGCCGAATATTCAAGAAGCCTTCCATCACAATCTGCCCGGCAAGAGTGCCTGTGAGCGTGGAGTTCTGACCCGAAGCAAGCAGAGCTACGGCAAACAGGATGCTGGCGATTCCTGTACCAAGGAGCGGCGTCAGCAGCTTATGTGCATCTTGAATTTCAGCTACTTCCGTATGACCTGTAGAATTGAAGGCGGAAGCTGCCAAGATGAGAATGGCGGCGTTGACGAATAATGCAACCATAAGCGCAATGGTGGAGTCAAGCGTGGCGAAGCGGATAGCGGATTTCTTCTCTTTAACCGTTTCTCCATATTTGCGAGTCTGGACGATAGATGAGTGGAGATATAGATTATGTGGCATAACCGTTGCACCGAGCATTGCAAGTGCGATGTACAGCATTTCGGGGTTCTGCATGACACTCCAAGTAGGTATAAAACCTCCCATGACCTGACCAAGATCCGGCTTGGATAGGAATAATTCGACGCCGAAACAAAGAATAATGACCGCAATAAAAGAAATAACCAATACTTCGATTTGGCGGAAGCCTTTATTTTGCAGAAGAAGAACCAACATAACATCGAGGGACGTAACGAGAACACCCGCGATAAGCGGCATGCCGAACAATAGCTGTAGGGCAATGGCTGAGCCTATCACCTCTGCGAGGTCACATGCGGCAATAGCCAGCTCACACAGAACCCATAATCCCATGCTAACAGGTTTGCTGTAGTGATCTCGACAGGCTTGAGCCAAGTCACGTCCGGTGGCAATACCGAGTCGAGCTGAAAGGGATTGCAATAAGATAGCCATTACGTTTGAAATCATAATCACGAACAGTAAAGTATAACCGAACATCGATCCTCCAGCTAAATCAGAAGCCCAGTTCCCTGGGTCCATGTAGCCAACGGCGATGAGGTATCCCGGTCCGGCAAAAGCAAGCATTTTACGAAAGAAGTTACCTTTTAGCGGCACCTTTAAAGACTTATGAACTTCCGGTAGACTGGGAATGTTGCTTGGATTTCGCCAGCCTGGGTTAGAGGCATCAAGTCGAGCCTCTTCATTGGCATTCATGGGCAAGCACTCTCTTTCTATAAGGAAAATGTGTTTGCTACGGTCAACATAATGGGCGCTGGATAAGCTTCACCCTGTATATCCCATCATATCTATGGACAAACCCAAAGTTGCATGTACTACAAATAATTTCCTTAGGGAAATAAAGGACAACCAGCTCAAGAACGTTAGAGTGACAACATCTCATGCATTATGTATAATCAATGTGTTGAATTTGTATAATGTTAGACTAGACTTTAAATACCATTGGAATCATGGAAAAAGTGAGTGTGAATAGCGTGTACTCCATTAAACAAGTTGCCGATATGCTCGACATTCCAACGGTTACTCTGCGTGCTTGGGAGAATCGTTACAACGCCATTAACCCGATACGGACAGACGCCGGCTACCGAATGTATAGTATGGAGAATATTGAAGATTTGCGCTGGTTGAAGAAACAAGTTGAACATCATCATATGAATATATCTCAGGCTGTATTGATGCTGAAGGCGCGTGAGAAGGAAAAACAAGAGTTAATAACGGCTCCTAAGCAACAGGCTGGTGGAAATATAGAAGAAGCTTTTTCGAAGATGACAGATCAAATTTATCAGACGTTGTATCATTTTCAAGGTGAGCGTGCGAATGCATTAATTGATTTCGGTTTCTCGCTCTATGGATATGATTCGATGTTCTATCATGTATTGGTACCTGTTCTTGTAAGGGTAGGTGATGCATGGGAATCTGGACGAGCCACCGTGGCTCAAGAGCATTTCATGACCTCACTCATTTCACAGCGCTTCTTTCAGTTCTTTCATCTGTTCCCGATCTTCCCGCAGCTTCCGAAAGTAGTTGCCTTCTGTCCAGAAGGGGAACATCATCAAGTAGGCTTGATGTTATTTTCTTTATTTATGCGCAAAAATGGAGCTGAGGTTCTCTACCTTGGAGCCAGTACACCAGTAGAAGGCGTCATTCAAGTCATTGGCGAACAGCATGTACAAATTGTGTGCATATCGATTACAAGCGCATCAAAGGTTATACAAACGGACGCAATCGTGAGTCAAATTGCCAAGGAGCACGAACAAGTGCATTTTGTTCTTGGCGGTAAGGGATATGAAATGGCTGAGAATCCAGCTTATCCGCAGTGGATTATGAAGGAACCGACTGAGAAATGGCAGGAATGGTTAGAGAAACATCCATTATTCCGGCAACATGGATAAGCAATAATAAGTTACCAACAGCTCGCTAAACGATGTTTAGTGGGCTTTTTTATATGTAAAAAAATAGCGAACAGCGAATAATGTTCAGCATTTAGGAACAAACTGTTAAGCATTACCAATCATTAAGTTTACAAACGCGAATAATATTTGTATTATATTTGTATTACATTTGTATAGTATTTGTATAATGTTTGCGGATCGGTAATTACGGCCGTACTGATGCTGGAATGAGCATTCGGAAAGGTGAGTTGATATGGGACAGACAAAGGAACGCACAAGTGTTGCCGTGATCGGAGCAGGTCCTGGAGGACTTGCCGCCGCGATGTTGTTATCAGCTAAAGGTTATGAAGTTAATGTGTTTGAGAAACAGCCTGTCGTGGGTGGAAGATCTGGACAATTGCAGCTTGGTGATTACCGTTTCGACCGCGGAGCTACCTTCCTGATGATGCCGCAAATCTTAGAAGAACTGTTTGCTGCTGCAGGTCGATCATTGTACGAGGAAGTTGAAATGAAAGAATTGACACCGCTTTATGCGTTGAATTTTGGTGATGTTACCTTCACCCCATCAAGAGATGTGGAAGCTACCAGCGCTCAGATCGCGAAACTATTTCCAGGTAATGAAGAAGGATACCGCCGGTTTATGGCGGACGAAGAAGATAAATTTGAGCGTGTAATGCCGCTCTTGCGACGTCCTTTCCAAACACCGGGCGATTATATGAAAAAAGATGTCCTGCGTGCCCTTCCGCGTCTGCATGCAGCAGATACGGTGTATAACAGGTTGTCACGTTATTTTACAGATGAGAGACTCCGATTGTCATTTACATTTCAAGCTAAATATTTAGGGATGTCGCCATGGGAATGCCCAGGCACCTTTACTATTTTATCTTTTATAGAACATAAATATGGTCTCTATCATCCAACGGGCGGGGTGAATCAAGTCTTTACTGCGATGGCAAGAGTCATAGAACAACTTGGTGGCAATATACATACCTCATGTGGTGTGAAGCAGATTCTGACCAAGAATCGAAAAGCTACGGGCGTGCTGCTTGAGAATGGGGAGCAAATTGAGGCTGATCATATCTTTATTAATGCCGATTTTGGCACAGCGATGACCCAGTTATTCGAGCCGGGGTTGCTTCGTAAATATACACCGCAAAAGCTTGAGAAGAAGCGCTATTCACTTTCAACCGCCATGCTTTATTTAGGAGTGGACGGGCCTATTGATTTGCCGCATCATTCGGTATATTTTGCAGATGAATACCGCCGTAATGTGGATGAAATTACGAAACACAAAATTTGTTCGGCTGATCCGTCACTGTATGTGCATAATCCGTCGGTTATTGATCCGACACTTGCGCCGGCTGGAAAGTCATCGTTATATACACTGATGCCTGTACCCAACCTGACGGGGTCAACGGACTGGGTTAAGCAGCGGGAATCGATGCAAGAATTGATGATGAATCGGCTACAAAAGATCCCGGCATTATCTAATCTATCTTCCCGTATTGAAGAAGCAATGTTCTTCACCCCGTTAGACTGGCAGAATGAGCTGGATGTATATAAAGGAGCTACCTTTAATCTTGCTCATAATTTGGGGCAAATGATGGCGATGCGCCTCATAATCGCTTCGAGGAAGTGGATCATGTCTGGCTTGTAGGCGGAGGAACACATCCGGGCAGCGGTTTACCAACGATCTTCGAGTCAGCTCAGATAAGTGTGAAGCTGCTAGAGGAAGAGGAGTCTCGCCAGCGCAGTAAGAAACAGCACGTTAGCAGACCCTCTCGTTCGGGGCGAACCGTATGAGTAAGGTAGCGGTGATTGGTGGAGGCATTGGTGGGCTAACGGCAGCGCTGCTTCTCAGTAAACAAAGAGTAGAGGTTACATTATACGAACGTAGCACGAAGCTTGGTGGTCGTATCGCTTTTGAAGAGGAAGGTCCATACCGCATTGATCAGGGACCCACGATTGTGCTGCTGCCTGAAATGCTACACAGTATTCTAGAAGAAGCAGGAATTGCGCGTGAACGCATAGAGTTACTACGCTGCGATCCACTCTACCGTATTCATTATCGCAGTGGTAAGGTGCTGACCAAGCGAGCAGGCAGACAGGAGCAGTCTGCTGAGATTGAGAACGTATTTCCCGGTGAGAAGGGGATTTGACAGGTTCATGAAAGATATGGACCGGCTGTTTCCACCTGGGCAGGCTGGTTTTCTAGAGAAGCATTTCCAGCGTAAACAGGATTTTTGGAAGCCCAATCTGGTGTCACTTATGGCAAAGATGAGAGCGTACAAAAGTTTGCGCGGAGCGGTAGGGCACTATTTTACAAGTGATGAATTAAAGGATGCATACTCGCTGCAAAGCTTGTACATAGGTGGCGCTCCCTTCAAAACCCCCGGCATTTACAGCTTATTACCTTATGCAGAGCATGAGTATGGAGTGTGGATGCTGAAAGGTGGATACGGAAGGCTGCCTGAGATCCTTCGAGAAGAACTTGAAGACAGAGGCGTTAAGGTACATCTGAACACGGAGGTTACCTCCATCGAAATTGTACAAGGACGTGTAAAGGGATTGAAGGCAAATGGAAAACGGGAAGATTTTGATGCCGTTATCTATAATGGGGAGTTTCCGGGCTTGCCTGCTTTGCTGGAAGGGGTAACGATCCCATCACGTAAACCTTATGCACCATCATCTGGATGTGTATTGATATATGCAGGTGTAAAGAAACGTTGGACGGATGGCATGACTCATCAATTTTTCCTACCGGATAGCTTACACACTAGCTTGAAGGAGGTATTTGATAAACGGACGATTCCAGCCGATCCAGCGTTCTATATATTTAATCCTGTGTCGCTGGATGAGGCTGCTGCTCCGCCGGGAGAAAGCGTATTATATTTCCTTATTCCTGTACCGGATGCTAAAGGTGTGGATTGGGAAAGAGAAGCGCCTGCGCTCGCGGATTTAGTCTTAAAGGAAGCGGAAAAACGGGGATTCCCAGGGCTTCTAGAACATCTACGCTGGCAAAAAATTCGCACTCCGATGGATGCGGAGCGAGATGGTTTATATGGTGGAGGCAGCTTTGGCATCGCCCCTATTTTGTCACAGTCCGGTGTGTTTCGGCCTCAACCCAAGCCCTATGCAGCCATTTCGGGATTGTACGCAGCGGGAGCTTCGGTTCATCCCGGAGGCGGTGTACCTATCGTGATGCAAGGAGCCAAACTGGCTGTTGATCAGCTGATTAAGGAGATGAGCATATGAATGAAGACATATTAAAGCAATGTGAGGACATGATTGCGAAAGGTTCATCTTCTTTTTATCAGGCCTTTCAAGGTCTGCCAAGCCCCCGCCGTGAGGCGGTCTATGTCATTTATGCATTCTGCCGGATGATCGATGATAGTGTGGATGAACCGGATGAGTCTCCTTATTCAATTTATGAGCTGAGGCATTACTTCTCTAATCTGGATGATGCTAAGGGGCATTTTATATGGCCTGCGCTACGGTGGTTGTTCGCGAGCTTCCCGCAGCTCGATCCAGGCCCATTCCTTCGCCAGATGGAAGGACAGTTAACAGATCTCGTGCAAACGAGCTACAATACAATGGCTGAGTTGGAGCATTACTGCTACCTTGTAGCGGGGACTGTAGGAGAGATGCTTTTACCGGTGCTTCGCAATGAGAGTAATGCTGATGTGGTTGCATCCGGAATTGCCTTGGGTAAAGGCATGCAAATTGTAAATATCATTCGTGATGTCGGCGAGGACAGCAGACGAGGACGGCGCTACATTCCACTGGAACTTATGGTTCGTCATGGTTATACGGAGCATGCTTTGCTGCATGGGGAAGTGAATACGAGTTTTATCAGTATGATCCATGAGCTGAAACAGACTGCGATGATTTGGTTTGAAAAGGGTCTGGAAAATGTGCATAGCTATCCACCTTCAAGTGGCCTTGCGGTTGAGCTTGCGGCGGCATTTTATGGTTCTATACTGGAAGCAGTGGAGGAGAATCACTACGATGTATTCTCTCGTCGTGCAATCGTAAATGACGAGCGCAAACGCAGCATGTATCGAAATATTGCGACCAAATACGCAAGGGTGGGAGTGACGGAGGGGGTATTGTAATTCATGATGATTGTACATTTAATATTCTGGATTTGGTATTCGATTGGGGCTGTACTCCTGCTGTTCTTCGGTGTGCCAGAATCGCTTAATTTCTCTAATGGCCTATTTCTAGTATTTTATGGCTATATGCGCTGTTACTTAGTCGAAAGGCTTATCTATCTTCGGATGATATTTCAAGCCTCACAACCAACAGAAGACGGAATGATCGCATGCTTTGGGTCGCAGCCGCAGGTATTTGGCTTGGTGGTATGGGAGTAGAATGGATCGGAGTACATAGCGGCTGGCCTTTTGGCGTGTATCATTATTCCGATATTCTTGGTTTTGGTGTATATGAAGTGCCCGTTACGATGGGGTTTGCTTGGATCGCCGTCGTTTGCAACGCGGTACTTATCGGAAAGAACTCAAGCGATTGGCAAGGGCGTCTCATTAGGGCACTGAAGGTCGGATTCTGGACGGTGGTTCTTGATCTATGCTTAGATCCGGTTGCCTTTGATCGTAATTTCTGGGCATGGGAAGGTGAGGGCGGATTTTACGGTGTACCGCTCGATAACTATATCAGTTGGTTTATTATTGGTGCTTTGTTATCACTATTGCTTCCGAATTTACAGAACAATCGGAGGATCTCTAGACAGGGAACATTTCTGTATCAAATGATTTTACTGTTGTTTGGATCGATGGGATTTCAGGGAGGGCTGACGGGCAGTGGTATTGCCGCAGCTGTAGGGATTTTGCTTGCCGAAGGGAGTTACCGTTATGCTTACCGCCACCAAATCAAGGTCGTTTAACGCCATGTTTTCTTTATATAATAAATACTATTTGGTCGGTAGGCGTTTCAGGTCATTTAGCATTTCAGGTAAGGTAGATCCAGATCACTTACATAACCGGCCGATCCTGTACATGATGAACCACAGTTCATGGTGGGACGGTCTATTACTGTATATGGCAACACAGAAGCTTTCAAGTTATGAGCATTATGTCATGATGGAAGAACGTCAGCTTCAGAAATACGCTTTTTTTCGTAAGGTAGGAGCGTACTCTATTAATCGGGATAGTTCTGGGGATATACGTCAATCGCTTAGATATACCGCAGAACTTCTTGAAGCCGGACATCGGGCATGGATTTTTCCACAAGGAGAGATCAAGCACTTAGAATCTAGGCCAATCACGTTTAAACCTGGCATCGGCTTACTGCTTCGGCAATGTCCGAAAGCTGCAGTTGTTCCCGTAAGCCTCTATCACAGCCTCTATCAACATTCAAAACCTGATGTGACGATGTGCTTTGGATCGCCTATTACATTACCGTGGAGTGAAATGTCTACGCGCAGCATCACTTCGTCACTTCAGCAGTTGCTTAGTGACCAAGTCGATGCACACCGAGGCGAAATCATTGCATCGGAATCAGGTATTCCAGAAGGGTATCAAGGTCTGATGAAATGGGGCCGATCCACGAATGAATGGCTGGATGGGTTTAAACGTAAACGTAGTGAAATCCATTAGTGTTAGATAAAGTGTGGCCTAACGGCAAATCACAGCATTATTGCCTACAGATGCGGCACAGGTGAAACCAAGCCTCACCATACAAAGGGTGGTTCTTATGTTCATGACTCTGAAAATTATTATTGTGATACTTATCTGCCAACTAGGCTTTGCGATATGGAATGCAGCTATGCTACCTAAACTGGGTAACTATAAATATAAGCATAGGATTTCTGAGGACATCAAGCAGAGCGATCCTCATTCACTTCCAGAGGGAAGACCTTCAGTATCTGTGCTCATCCCAGCACGGAATGAAGCGTTGAACATCGAGGAATGTTTAACATCCGTGTTGAATAGTTACTCGGATGTTTTTTTTGAGGTGCTCGTGCTTGATGACCGATCTACGGATGAGACCGCTGACATTGTGAGGCGGGTACAAGCTAGTGATTCCCGCGTGAAATTACTTGAAGGAAAAGAGTTGCCACAAGGTTGGATAGGTAAATCGCATGCATGCTATCAACTGGCCCAAGAAGCCCAAGGCGTATGGTGGTTGTTCTTTGATGCGGATACACGTCTTGCTCCCGATGCACTGAGTGCGGCGATAAAGATGGCGAATAATCAGAAATCAGGACTTATTACGGGTTTCCCAAAGCAGGAGACGGGCACTTGGTTAGAGCGACTGGTTGTACCGATGATGATGTTCACGATTATTTGTCATCTACCTATCTTCATGGTGCAGAGGTCGAATGATCCAAGGTTTGTCGCAGCGCATGGAGCCTTCATGTTTATTCATCGTGATAGCTACATGGCGAGCGGGGGCCATGAGGGAATTAAAGCTGGACTTGTGGATGACATGGCACTGGCACGTGCTGTTAAGATCAGTGGACATCCAGTTACACTTGCTGATGTACATTATCATGTTTCCATGCGGATGTACCGAAATGCATCAGAGGTATGGAATGGCTACCGTAAAAATATCTACGAGGGCGTAGGCCGCAGTGGGTTCTTGCTAGGCGGTGTACTATTGCTGTACACCTTTTTGTATTTACTCCCCCCTATTTGCGCTGTTATTCTTTGCATATTGGGACATGGGGAGTTAGCGTTATGGGCAGGAGCGGCGACACTGCTCGGCATAGCCGTTAAGGCGGTATCGGATAAGAGCAGCGGGCAGCCAGGATGGATTTGTTTGCTACTTCCCGGTAGTATAGCTAGCCTCGTAGCGATTGCAATCAGTTCATGGAAGTCTGGTGTTTCCGGCAAAGGATATATATGGAAGGGCAGGCGGTATGGATGAAGCAACAGGCGATCGTCATCGGTGCAGGAATAGGTGGATTATCCTCTGCCATAACTCTTGCTTCTAAAGGCTGGAAGGTAACGGTTCTGGAGCGCCAGTCTACAGTAGGGGGCAAATTACAGCGAATTCAAAGTGAAGGCTATACATTTGATCGGGGACCAAGCACGATCACGATGATTCATGTCTTCAAGGAATTATTCGCGAAGGCTGGGGCTAATTTGGAGGATTATGTTGAACTGTACGAGCTTGAGCCAAGGACACGTAATGTCTTCGCAGACGGTTCTGTAGTCGATTTAACGCGGGATATTGAAAAAATGTGTGATCAAATAGCTACGTATAGTCCAACCGATGCATTAAAATATCCGCAGTTTATTCAAGAATCTGCTGAGTTATATCGTCTAGCTGAGAAAGAATTTCTGAATAGGCTACTGTTAAGCTGGAAAGATAAGGCGAGCGTTGGGATGCTGAGTAGCCTATTGCGTGTTAGACCTATGACGACTCTACAAAGTCTATTACGCCGCTATTTTCTGCATCCAAACACACTGGCTATGTTGGGTAGATATGCCACCTATGTCGGTTCCTCTCCCTTTCAGGCACCTTCAATATTTGCATGATGGGTCATGTGGAGGCACATGAAGGAATCTATGGGGTACGAGGTGGAACCTATTCGATTGTTGAAGGTATGGCTAAGCTTGCGAAGGAACGGGGAGTAGAGATTGTAACCGATACAGAAGTGAAGCGGATTGCGGTTAAACATGGACGAGTATCCGGTGTCGAGACAAGCGAACATTTTTATGAGTCATCGACTGTCATTGCGAATGGCGATGTTCTGAGTATTAACAAAATGCTCCTTCAAGAGGATGAGCGTCCATCGATGACTGATCGAAAAATAAATAACTATGAGCCTTCGTTATCTGGATTTGTGATATTGGCGGGGGTTCCCCGGTTATACAATCATTTGCTGCATCATACAGTATTTTACCCTGAGCATTATGCGGAGGAATTTCGTGATATTTTTGAATATAAACTAGCTCCGAAAGACCCTGCTCTATATATTTGTCATTCTGGTTATTCAGAGCCGGGTATGGCACCGCAGGGAGGAAGTAATCTATTTATATTGGCGAATGCGCCTTATCTCAGTCCGCTCGTGAATTGGGAAGGGGATAAGCAGAATTATGGTCAACACATCATCAATGCGCTAGAACATGTGGGAGTAAACGGTGTAGCGAATGCGGAAGTGCTAATGCATTATACGCCTCAGGATATTGCAAACGATACCCTTGCCCATAAAGGATCAATCTATGGCATTTCCTCGAACACGGTTCGGCAGACATTCATGCGGCCAGGTAATCGCAGCAGTGATATTGAAGGACTATGGTACGTAGGCGGGACAACACATCCTGGTGGAGGAACGCCGATTGTGACGTTGTCGGGGAGACTGGTAGGCGAATATATTGCTGAACATCGTGTATAATGAAAGGCTTGAAGATGCGATCTAATCCTTGAACTATAGATAAAGGGGAATGAACATGAACGAAAAGGAAACGGAAGCGGGCTCTCTCCTGCCAGAAGTGCCCACAGGGGAACGTAAAATCGAACATGTGCGCTTGTGTCTAGATGAAGAGGTGGGTAGTGGTATCACATCAGGCTTCGAACAATATCGATTTCGGCACAATGCGCTTCCGGAAACGGATTTCAATGCTATATCCCTGCAAACGGAATTTCTTGGTACAAGCGTACGCACACCGCTACTCATTAGCTCTATGACTGGCGGTAGTGCGGCAACGGGTGCGATTAATGCGCGGCTAGCTACTGCGGCTGAGCGGCGTGGTTGGGCCATCGGCGTAGGATCGATACGGGCCGCTGTGGAGAAGGAAGAACTTGCATCCACCTTTCATGTTCGGAATCAAGCTCCAAGTGTGCCTGTGATTGCTAATTTAGGTGCAGTGCAGCTTAACTATGGCTTCGCTACGGAATCCTGCAAACGGGCTGTCGATATTGCGGGTGCGGACATGTTAGTTCTGCATCTGAATGGGTTACAAGAAGTATTTCAGCCCGAGGGGAATACGAATTTTAGTGGATTGTTAACTCGCATTGAAACGGTATGTCGTGAACTAGATGTGCCCGTTGGCGTAAAAGAAGTCGGCTGGGGCATTGACGGGGAGACTGCAGAGCGGCTATACGGAGTAGGTGTAGCCTTTATTGACGTGGCTGGCGCAGGCGGAACGTCCTGGAGCCAAGTCGAGAAGTTCCGCAGCAAGGATGCGGTACGCCGCGCAGCGGCAGAAGCGTTCGCGGGGTGGGGGATTCCCACCGCGCAGTGCATTACTGAAGTGCGGGAGGTATCCCCGCACGGAGGGCTGATCGGCAGTGGCGGGCTCCAAGGCGGCGTGGACGCCGCCAAAGCGCTCGCGCTCGGGGCCGATCTTGTGGGCTTTGGCCGCAGCCTGCTGGGCGCGGCTGTGGCGTCCGAAGCAGAGCTGGACGCGAGCCTTGCGCGCGTCGAGCTGGAGCTGCGCACCGCGATGTTTGGCATCGGTGCGGCAGACGTGGCTGCGCTGCGAAGCACGCGCAGGCTTGTGCGAATATAAACGCTCTACTGGGCTGGAGCCAATTAAAAAGCAAACGATCACTCATAAAACCTAATTTCCGATCAGGAAAATGGGTTTTTATTGTTTTTATAACACTAATTTCAAGTAAAACGTAGCTTTTTTCAAATAATTATTTATGGATTTTTACAAAAAAAGCTTTGCCTTCCTGATCTGACACCCTTATATTAAGAGTATAAATAATGATAAATGTTCGTGTTTTATGCATTTAAATCTATTATATTATGGGAAGGTGACTCTGCATGAAGAAATCAATTTTTCAAATAACCACAAGAACTGTGGTGACCATAGGCATCGGTGCAGCCCTATATGGAGCCACCAGCTTTATTGGAATTCCCGTGGGACCCGATACCTCGTTACGTCCGTCTATTGCTCTATTAGCGATCTTCGGTGCTTTATTCGGCCCGCTTGTAGCCTTATGGCTGGATTGATCGGTCACGTTTTGAATGACTTATTGACTAGTGGGACGGTATGGTGGGGATGGGCTTTAGGCTCAGGCATTACAGCGGCATTTATGGGACTCATTTATGTATCCAAAGGATTTGATCCACTTAACGGTCTCTATACTCGGAAGCATATTGGATTGTTTGTTGTATACGGTATTGTTGGACTAGCATTGTCTCTATTATTCTCGGGTTGGTTTGATATCGCATTCATGGGTGAGCCACTAACTAAAGAAATCACACAGGTTACAGCTGCATTTATCTCTAATGTTATTGTGTTCCTTGTGCTGGGTGTTCCAGCAGTCATTGGCTATGCCAAAAGAAATGCCAAAGTCAGCAACCTGAGCGTCAACAAGTAAGTATTGCGTTAACGAATAGGAGTTAGAAGTTATGAAGCCAATCATCTCGTTTCAACATTACGGATTTAAATATAAGAACCAGTCGGAACCGACTCTGAAGGATATCACCCTAGATGTTTATCCAGGGGAGAAGATTTGGATAGCCGGACCGAGTGGTTCAGGCAAGTCAACGTTAGCCCATTGTATCAATGGGCTAATTCCGTTTACCTATGGAGGAGAAACCAGCGGCAGCTTGATCGTTGGTGGTGAAGAGCCGGTAAACTTAAGTATTTTTGAACTCAGCCGCACGGTGGGAACAATCCTTCAGGATCAGGATTCCCAATTCGTCGGGCTTTCTGTGGGGGAAGATGTCGCTTTTGTTATGGAGAATAAAGCGCTGCCACGTGAGCAAATGAAGGTTGATGTTGTGACTGCACTCAATATGGTGGACATGCTTGATTATATTGAGCACAGTCCATATGAATTATCCGGTGGGCAGAAGCAGCATGTATCACTTGCTGGCGTGCTGTCCACAGATGCTGAAGTACTGCTATTCGATGAACCGCTCGCAAATTTAGATCCAGCTAGTGGACGACTCGCGATGCAGCTGATTGATGATATCCATCGTGATCGTGGTAAGACCATAATCATCATTGAACATCGGGTCGAAGATGTATTGCAGCAGCCTGTAGATCGTATTGTGCTGATGAATGAAGGAAGCATTGCGGTAGTGGGTACACCTGACGAAATATTATCCTCTGGTGTGCTGCGTCAATATGGTCTAAGGCCACCGCTGTATGCAGACGCGCTAGAGTATGCGGGGATTGCATTGGACGCTATTAAAGGACTAAGCATTCCGCAAAAGCTGGATGTGGCTGGGCTGAAGGACACGCTTAATGCGTGGAGTGAACGATCAGGTGTGAAGCCAGAGGGCGCGAGAAGAGAGCCCCTATTAAGTGCGCAGCAACTTACATTTGGATATAATCTAGAGCATCCTGTGGTTCGGGATGCATCGTTAAACATAGGTGCAGGTGAAATCGTCGCACTGCTTGGCAATAACGGCGCAGGTAAATCAACGTTATCGCAGCTCATTACCGGAATACTTAAGCCACAGTCCGGTAAGCTTACTTTTGCAGGTGAAGATATTAGTTCTTGGTCGATTCGCCGCCGAGGTGAGCAGATTGGCTATGTGATGCAAAATCCAAATCGGATGATTACACAGCATATGATTAGCGAAGAAGTGGGGCTTGGCCTCAAGGTTCGTGGAATCGCTGCTTCAGAAATTCAAGAGCGAGTTGAACAAGTGCTGAAGGTATGTGGACTATATGCTTTCCGCAATTGGCCTGTCTCGGCCTTGAGTTATGGTCAGAAGAAGCGACTGAGTATTGCTGCCATTCTTGTGCTAGAGCCAAAGCTAATTATCCTAGATGAGCCAACAGCTGGACAAGATTACCAGCATTACAAAGAATTTATGGATTTCATTCATACGCTGTCGGAGCAGGGTGTGGGCTTCCTGCTCATTACACATGACATGTACTTGGCGTTAGAATATGCAGACCGTGCGATTGTCTTACATGATGGCCGGATCATTGCTGAGGATACGGTAGCCGCTGTACTTAGTAATCAGGAAGTTACGTCTGCCGCCCGTCTGAAAGAAACGTCATTATCGTTGTTCGCCAAAGCTAACGATCTAACATCACCTGCTCAATTTGTGCAGGCGTTTATCAACGAAGAGAAAAAGGGGAAAGCCCATGAATAAAACAGGGAGCTTGTACGTTCCTGGAAATTCACTGTTTCATCGTCTAGATGGGGCAGTGAAATTGGTGTTGTTCTTATGCTGGACCGTGATGACCTATCTGTTTTTGGATTTGCGTGTGTTTGCTATTATGCTCATCGTGGGCATTGTGCTGCTCATAAGCGCAGGTCTCCCTTTCAAGCGGATCGCATTTTTGTTCTGGCTCATGATTACATTTACATTGTTGAATGCTGTTTTTATATTGCTGATTTCACCGAGGTTTGGGACAACGCTGACAGGGACAGATACGCCGCTTATTCCACTGGGATATGGCAAGATTAATGCAGAAACGTTGTTCTATGTCCTGACGCTCTCGGCAAAATATTTATCGCTCCTGCCCATAACGATTCTATGTATCTTCACCACACAGCCAAGTGCTTTTGCCGGAAGTCTGAACCGAATTGGTATTCCATATAAAATTTCCTATTCCGTTAGCATTGCGCTGCGCTACATTCCAGACTTAACGACAGAGTTTAAGACTACCTTGAACTCCATGCAAGCTCGGGGTATGGGTGTTACGAAGGAAGATGGTTCGATTTCGCAGCGACTACGTAATTTGGCAGCAGTTGTGGTGCCTGTGTTGCAGTCAGCTCTTCATCGTATTGATTCAGTCACCAATGCAATGGAACTACGAGGTTTCGGATCGAAGCGGAAGCGTACTTGGTACAGCGGTCAAGAGATGACGCCAATGGATTGGATTGTGGCTCTCATCTTCGTTATAGCTGCGACCATCGCCATTGTATTGAAAATAAATGTGTTAAAAGGTTTTTGGTATCCTTTTTAAGCCAAATCGGTAGGGGCTGAATTGTAGCTTATCTTGCTGGTCTAATTGTTCTAATATATAATGGGTAAGATCAAACGGCATGCGTGCCTAATTTAAATAACATTACCTAAAATGGGAGTTGTCATATACATGGCTTTGAAAGCTGGAATTGTCGGTTTGCCGAACGTTGGTAAATCCACGTTGTTTAATGCAATTACACAAGCGGGAGCTGAATCCGCTAACTATCCGTTCTGTACGATTGATCCGAACGTTGGCGTAGTTGAAGTTCCTGACGAGCGTCTCGATAAATTGACTGAGCTTGTTGTTCCTAAGAAAACGGTCCCTACTGCTTTTGAATTTGTTGATATTGCAGGTCTAGTACGTGGTGCAAGTAAGGGTGAAGGACTCGGTAACAAGTTCCTAGCTCATATCCGCGAAGTGGATGCGATTGTTCACGTCGTACGTTGCTTCGTAGATGAGAATGTAACCCATGTGGATGGTAAAGTAGATCCAATCAGTGACATTCAGACGATTAATCTTGAGCTAATTCTGGCGGATCTAGAGAGCGTAGAGAAGCGTATTGATCGTTCCCGTAAGAACCTAAAGGGCGGCAATAAACAATCGGCCATGGAAGTAGAAGTACTTGAGCGTGTTAAAGAAGCACTCTACAACGATATGCCTGCCCGCAGTATTGAGTTAACAGAAGATGAGAAAGCAATTATACGTGAGTTACACTTGTTGACGCTGAAGCCTGTGCTGTATGCAGCTAACGTTAGTGAGGAAGAAGTAGCAGATGCGGACAACAATCCTTTTGTACAAAAAGTGAAGGAATTCGCCTTAGCTGAGAATGCTGAAGTTGTTCCGATCAGTGCAAAAGTAGAAGCAGAGATTGCTGAACTTGAAGGCGAAGACAAAGCAATGTTCCTAGAAGAGCTTGGTCTAGAAGAGTCTGGCTTGAATCGCTTAATTAAAGCGGCTTACCGTCTACTTGGACTGTACACTTATTTTACAGCAGGTGTCCAAGAGGTGCGTGCGTGGACCATCCGTAATGGTACGAAGGCTCCTCAAGCTGCTGGTGTCATCCATACCGATTTCGAACGTGGATTTATTCGCGCCGAGGTTGTGTCTTATCATGATCTGACTGCTGCGGGTTCGATGAACGTAGCGAAGGAACGTGGACAAGTACGTTTGGAAGGTAAAGAGTATGTCGTTGCTGATGGCGACGTTATGCATTTCCGTTTTAACGTATAAGCATGCAAAATAGATAAATATGGCGAATCATTCGCTTTACAAAAAAACTGCCGGGAATATTCCCGGCAGTTTTTTTAGTGTACAACCTCAATATTATCATTCGTAGTGTCCAAATTGATTTTATAGTTTTCGTTTCCGAGGATGGCTGTAGAATCATCGTTATCATCTGTTTTTACCCATGATATATCGCCCTTAATAGATGCATTGCTCGTGTTCGCAGTCAGTTTAGCATTGGTATCCTTAGGAATTTTCAAATGAATGCTTGAGTTGGTCGTCTTGCAGTCCCAATCACCACCAATGGATGACTCCCCTTTGATGGAGCCGTTTGTGGTATGGGCAATAACTCCATTAGTAATCTGATTCAAGGTCATGGAAGCATTGGTAGTCGTAAGCTTAGCCGCGCCAGTGATGTTATTAACGACAATGGAGCCATTGGTCGACTTGGCAGATACATTGCCTGTAATATCTGTAAGATGTACTGAAGAATTCGAAGTAATGAACTCGGTTTCCCCAGCTATGTTATGAATGGTGAATGAGCCGTTACTTGATTTAGCATAGATGCTACCCGTAATATCAGTAAGCTTTACAGAAGCGTTGGACGTTCGAGCTGTAAAGTCTGAATCCAGTTGCTCCGCATTGATTGAGCCATCGCTAGTATCTACTTCAACCTTTAAATGACTAGGAACCTTTACATTTAAGTATGGTTCTTTAAGTGATAGAGCTATACCAATGTGTATTTGCGGGCCATTTCCTTCTAATTGCAGATTCAGAACATCCCCGGTTTGCTGAGTTTTCCATTGGGTCTTGAACTTTTCATCGGCTGCTGTCTGAGAAGAGGCATTGATGCTTAGATCTCCTTCATAGGACAAGGTTGACTCAGAGATTCCCGTTACATGAACTTTTCCTTCTGGTAAATGAATACGGACCACCTTAACACTATGATTAATGGGGATATTTCCTTGAGCATGACTTAGGTACCCCGGAGAGAATATGCTACTCCATCCGGGAAAAAGCGTTTGGGCTGAACTTGCTAGCAGGAGCAGAATCAGAATGACTATGGATAGGCCACCCATCCGGATTCGTTCTCCTGAATGCAGAACATTAGCTGTAATGAGTTCGATGCCTAGCATGATTAATAGTCCTGGCCATACATATTTCAATACTTCAAAAGTTAGGATATGACTCATCTGTAGTGCGATAATAACACCTACAGAGATCAATCCGAGCGAAATCGTCCATCTTCCGATTCTGCGGGTTGGTGTATGTGACTTTAGAGGAGTGTTCATATTTGACTACCTTCCTTGGTGCCCGGTTTCTTTTTGAGTAACCATAGGCCATAACCAATGAGTCCAAATGCAAGCAGTACGCTGCCAATGTCCTTTTGCATCATCCATGTCCATACACCTGGGAATATGTTCACGAAGAGCACCATCATACCTACGATGAGGCATCCTCCACCTAACCAAAATGGATTTAATCCGCTATCGCGTGAATATCCGTTCATAGCTATCCAGTCCCGTTCGGTCCAAGGGTAGCCAAAACTCTCTTGTCCCATCATCATCCGCTCATGTTCAGCAGCAGCAGCTCGAATCCAATTCACCCTTTGTAACGCATCAAACAGCTGATAGAACCAAAGAATGGATAGTGCAAATGGAAAAATCATAGGCATAGACTCGATCAGTACAATGCAGGTGCACGCTCCAATCATGATTTGTAGACCTTGGCGGTTAAATCCAAGATACAAATGGCCCAGACCCGGAATCATCGATAATATAAAGGTCAGCCATTTTCTCTTTTTATTCATCATGCTTATTCTCCTTTAATCAAAATGTGTTGTACTGAGTTCGATAAATGATGTGTTACTTCGGTCAGACCACTTCCTAGATGTTCAAATACTCCAAATTGAAACAATAGGAATGTAAGACAGGCCGCAATGGTGTAATGAACAAACATAGATCGCTGGGGACTAGCGTTGGTGGATTTATCTCTTGAACGTATTTTAGAAACAGGCATCTGCCTGATTTCCTGCATAACAGATGTAACCAAATCTGGAGCATCTTCAGAAAGGCTGCTGCTATCTTGCCACATACGGGACATGGCCATAACTTCATGAAGCCACTCCTGACATGACGGACAGGACTGAATATGTCTATCCATGATGAGGGAGGTTTCGGGCGACAGTTCATGGGCAACATAAGCAGCCATTTGATACTGAATAATATCGCAATTCATCGAAAATCCTCTCCTTTTTTACGCATCATTAGCTTTGCGCGATATAGTTGTGACTCAACTGTTTTGGTGGATATTCCTTGCCGACTCGCAATTTCCTGATAGGAACATTGATCAAAATAATAGAGTTTTATCGCCGATCTATAAGGCTCGGCCAGTTCGTTCACCATCTGATGGATGCGGCTGTTTGTTTCTTGAGACAATACAATATGTTCCGGGGTTTCTGCAGTCACCCAGTCATCCTCAGATACCTCGCTTGTACTCCGGCGGGATTGCTCTCGTTGATTGGCACGTTTATAGTCTAGACATTTGCGGACAGCAATTTGATAGAGCCAGGTGGAGAAAGAAGAGTCTTCGCGGAAGGCTGGCAGAGCTGAGTAAGCTTTAGTGAATATTTCCTGTGACAGGTCTTTGGCCGAGACTTCATCTGACGTAATTTTTAGGCATACATGATAAACCATGTTCTGATACCGCAGTACCAGAAATTTATAGGCTTCTTGGTGGCCGGACTTCACCGCCCTGATCCACTGTAACTCTTCCAGTCTTCTCCCCTCCTCCTGCTTCTTTTAAGTTAGACGCTACACCCTGCCATATCCCTGCAAGTCCGAATATAATATTTTGAAAAATACTTTTTCGCGTCTTCTGGCAGGCTGTTTTATCTCCAGCTAGCGGCCTCAGACCGAGTCAGATTTATAAAAGCTTGCAGCGCAGGTGACATCCATTTATCTGGATGGTACACCATCTGTGTAGCTACGCGGCAAGGAGAGTCATCCCAAGGAAGGCGAATAAGTTTCCCTGATTCAATTTCAGATCTGACGGAGACTAAGGGTAGGAGTGAAATGCCAAGACCGGCGATGACGCAATTCTTAATCGTTTCAATACTCCAAAACTCCAGGTCGCTGCTCTTGTAAATGCGCTGTGAGGCAAGATGATGCTCTAGCAATGCTCTATAGCTACATCCGGGTTCAGTGTGTAATAGAGATACATCTTTCAAGTCAAGAGTATCTACGCGTTCAAGTGCGGCAAGGGGATGTGAAGGTGGGGCAATGAGAGCCATCTGCTCCAGGGCCAGCGTTTCACAGTGTAGCTGGGTCTCGTCTAGCTCAGGCTCCAAAACAAAAGCAAGATCCAGATCGCCCATACTAATGAGGTTACGAAACATGCGGCATGCCCCGGGGCGTAGAATCAGCTTGACCTGCGGGTAGCGCTGGGTAAATGCATGAATGATGGCCGGTAAGCGGAAGGCGGCTAGCGATTCAGGAGCACCAATCGTTAAGGTTCCTGAGGGAATGGTGAGAGAGGATGTTAGATCGGTTACAGCTGTATCATGAAGTTCAAGTAATTTAATGGCATAGGGTAAAAGCTTCTGTCCCGCTTCGGTCAGTACCGTTTGTTTGCCGAGCCTATCGAATAAGCGTGTATGGAGTTCCTCTTCGAGAGCTTGAATTTGTGTAGTAACACTTGACTGGGCGTAGGAGAGTTGCTCGGCTGCTTTAGTGAAACCCCGAGTGTCGGCTACAACTTTAAAAGTATGTAAATGTTTTAGATCCATGTATAAAGCACTCCTTAGAAACAAGTTAAGTAGTGGGATTCGACCTTACCTATCCCAACCCATCGGAATTACCGATGGTATTTATCGATATAATCTATTTTACTGATAATAATACATTCTGATAAGATCATTGCAAGAAACTGATATTTTCTTGGAAATATACAAAGAATGAGATGATAAGATGTCGTTAATGGATCATAATTCAGAATCCGTTCAACAGAGCTCCGCACAAGCAGAACATCAGGGTACAAAACTATCACGAACGATAAAACTACCACAGGCGGTTGCATTATATATTGGAGCGGTGCTAGGTTCAGGTGTTTTAATCGTTCCTGGTGTTGTAGCAAATATATCCGGCCCGGCATCGCTTCTCGCTTGGGGACTTATGACTTTATTGGTACTCCCTATGGCGCTTGTTATGGGACTACTTTCGGCGCGTTTTCCGAATGCAGGTGGTGTATCCTCCTTTGTCACAAGGGCATACGGAAGCAAAGCGGGGACATTAGTAGGCTGGTTCTTCCTCATGTCAGTGCCCATTGGCGCTCCTGTTGCTGCGTTGACTGGAGCAGGGTATATGACAGCGGTGCTTGGACTTGGAGAGCAGGCCCGTATATGGATTGCCGTTTCCATGCTTGTCGTTGCACTTGGGGTTAACGTTGTAGGGATGAAGCTGGCCGGTGGCGTGCAGATCGTGGTTGTGGCAGCTATTCTACTCGTACTTGTGTTTGCCATTGTTGGTGCGGTTCCTAATGTGGAGTCCATCAACTTCACTCCGTTTATGCCGCATGGATGGGTCAGTGTGGGACAGAGCGCGGCGATCCTATTCTGGTGTTTTATTGGTTGGGAGGCGGTATCACATTTATCTGAAGAATTTGTTGAACCCCAGCGTGCAGCCGTTAAGGGTGTTACGATTGCGGCTATTATTGTAGGTATCCTTTATTTTCTGACTGCACTAGCAACCGTAGGTACACGTAGCTATGGTTTAGGAAGTTCAGATGCCTCATTAGTCATTGTAATCGAGAAGCTGCTTGGTCCCATAGGTGCACTAGTAGCAGGCATAACAGCCATGTTTATTTGTACGGCAACCGTGATTGCCTATGCAGGTGCCTCTTCTAGACTGGCATACGCACTGGCTAGACAAGGGGAAGCGCCTAGGTGGATGGGAAAAGTTTCGGATAAGTTTGGAACACCTACAGGAGGATTGGCTTTCCTGGCGGGTTGCTTTACGCTGGTGCTGGTGTTCTACGCAAGTGGTGCAGTATCGCTTACGAACCTGATTACCTTTCCCAACGCGACGTTTATTTTGACTTATTTAGGAGGCTGTGCGGCGGGAATTAAGCTATTGAGAGAGCATCCATGGGGACGGCGATTCAGTTGGCTTTCTTTTATATTGACGGCAGCGATCTTTCCTTTTGTAGGATGGGCTATTATTTATCCGCTTATGATCATAGGGGTGTATGTCATCGTTTCGCTGTGGCGTAGACGCAATCACATTTAGAATTAATTATTTGAATCTTCACCGTTTCTATGTATAGTAAATATTTATAATGTATGATATAATAAAAAGTCGTCTGTCCTCTATTCTGCGGAATAAGGGTTGCGGCCGATATTAAGTGAGTATACCTATTTAATGTAATTTGAAACGGGAGAGGTGAACCCCTTTGTTGGACCGATTACAATCCTTAGCAGGCCGTTATGAGAAACTAAGCGAGCTGCTCTGTGATCCAGACGTTACAAGTGATAACAAGCGACTTCGGGATTATTCCAAAGAACAATCTGACTTGCAGCCTGCTTATGAGGCTTTTACTGAATATAAAACGGTAGTGGAAGAGCTTGAAGCTGCGAAAGCAATGCAAGCAGAGAAGCTAGATGATGAAATGCGCGACATGGTCAAAATGGAAATCGATGAGCTGACAACGCGTCAAGCTGAACTTGATGACCGTATCCATGTACTTTTGATGCCGAAGGACCCGAACGATGAGAAGAACGTAATCGTGGAAATTCGCGGCGCGGCAGGTGGAGATGAAGCTGCGTTGTTCGCATCAGATTTATACCGTATGTACACCCGCTATGCTGATAATCAAGGCTGGCGCGTTGAGCTGATGGACGTTAATACGAACGACCTTGGTGGTTTTAAAGAGGTTATCTTCATGATTAACGGTCGTGGTGCTTATAGCAAAATGAAATACGAAAGCGGTGCACACCGTGTGCAGCGTATTCCAACAACCGAATCGGGAGGACGGATTCATACCTCCACGTCTACGGTAGCTGTTTTGCCAGAAGTGGAAGCTCTGGAAATTGAGATTCATGACAAAGATATCCGGGTAGATACATTCTGTTCCAGTGGTGCGGGCGGTCAGTCCGTTAATACGACGAAATCAGCTGTACGGGTAACGCATGTACCTACGGGGATTGTGGCAACTTGTCAGGATGGTAAATCTCAGAACTCGAATAAAGATAAGGCTCTTCAAGTACTGCGTGCTCGGATCTCGGATATGATGCGTCAGGAAGAAGATGCGAAACAAGCAGGCGAGCGCAAGAGTAAAGTCGGTACGGGTGACCGTAGTGAACGGATTCGTACGTACAACTTTCCACAGAGCCGCGTGACGGATCACCGCATTGGTTTGACCCTGCATAAGCTGGATCAAGTGATGAATGGTGAGATCGAGGAAATCATTTCGGCTCTGAACATTGCGGAGCAAGCTGAATTGATGGATAAAGGGGAATAATGCTTTGAAGCACAAAATGTTTGTGATGACACCAAAGCATAGCATAAGGGAAGCCTTCGCGGAGGCTTCTTCTTTTTTAACAGCGAGAGAGGTCACTGAACCGAAACGCAGTGCACAACTGCTGCTTGAGCATGTGCTGCACATTTCTGGTGCTGCCTATTATATGGCGCTGCCTGAACCTTTTCCGGCTGAGCGCAGACATGCTTGGGAGGAGATCATCAACCGCCGAGCTGCGGGAGAACCCGTGCAGTATATCACGGGGGAGCAAGAGTTTTATGGTATCCTCTTTGCGGTGACCCCAGATGTACTCATTCCTCGGCCGGAGACAGAGCTGCTTGTCGAGGGTATCATTGAGCAGGCCGCACGCCTATGGCCTGACGGCGACATGCCGCTCACTTGCGCCGACATCGGCACGGGGAGCGGCGCTATTGCCGTAACACTGGCGCTGCAGTCGCCGCAGTGGCAGGTCTTCGCCAGCGACATCTCCGCGGCGGCGCTTCAGGTTGCTGCGCGTAACGCTGAAGGCAGTGACGCGCAGGTTGCCTTTCGCGAAGGCAACCTGCTGGAGCCGTTCGCGGGCACTCCACTCGACATCATCGTGTCGAATCCGCCTTACATTCCTGCAGCTGACATTGACGGGCTGCAGCCTGAGGTGCGCGATCATGAGCCGCACACGGCCCTGGATGGCGGTACGGACGGGCTTGCCCCGTACCGCATCATGATGCAGCAGCTATCGCTGCTGCCTGCACCGCCCCGGCTCATTGGATTTGAGCTGGGGATGGGACAAGCGGGTGACGTAGCAGAATTGCTTCGTCAGGCAGGACACTGGGATGAGATTATCATCATCCCAGACCTTGCAGGTATTGATCGCCACGTGTTAGGCGTGTGTAATCATATCCTTTAGGGACTACGAAGAAGAGTGGCATGTGTTGCTTCCGCCTACATTACCAAACGAAAGGCGCAGTTATCTGCAGCCTTTCGTTTCCTTTTATGCCCATTTCATCTACAATGGAAATAATTGTGGAATATGGAAGGGCGGGCACCATGCGAAACAAATTGAAATGTATAGACTGGACTATCGTATTGATTTTACTTGCGCTGATGGTGATTAGCGTCTTATCTATACATAGTGTGACTTTTGATAAAGTGGATATGGCAGGTTTTTCTAGGAAGACCATTTATAATTACATTATAGGATTTGCTGCGTTTCTTATGTTTTCTTTGATTAATTATAAATTGCTGATTAAATACGCTTGGATTATTTATGCGTTTGGTATTATACTGCTGCTCTTTGCCCTGCTCGCAGGAAAAGAATATTATGGAGCCAAGGGTTGGATTTCAGTGGCTGGCATCAGTCTTCAGCCTGCGGAACTATTCAAGCTGTTTCTGGTCCTATTTATAGCTAGGCTGTTGTACAATAAGGAGAACCGAAAGCTGAGATTTTGGAAAGACATTGTGCCCATTGTATTCATGACGCTCATTCCGTGGCTTATTGTCATGAAGCAGAACGACTTGGGGAATGCTCTCAGTTATTTAACGATCTTGGCAGGACTCCTATGGATTGGTAACATTAAATATAGTCATGCCTTAATTGCTCTTGCAATTGTGGTAACAGCGGTCTTCGCAGGTATCCAATCTTATATTACCTACCATGATCAAGCGATGGCTTTATTTAAAAGCATTGGGAAAGATCATTGGATTGCTCGCTTTGACCCTTGGATTGTACCTGATTTGGCTACTGGCGATGCAAGCTATCAGACTAAAAATGCTAAGATTGCTATTGGTACTGGAGGCATTGAAGGTAAAGGGTACATGAAAGGCACGATGGTTCAAGGTGGACGTATCCCTCTGGCATTTGCAGATTCCATTTTTGTTCAAATTGCTGAGGAATATGGGTTTGTAGGCTCTTCCATACTCATGCTGCTCTATTTTATTTTGATACATCGTATGGTTCTAATCGCAATTGACTGCCGAGATCGCGCAGGTCCGCTAATTATCGCAGGGGTAATCACGATGTTTATTTATCAGATTTTTGTAAACATTGGTGCTTTTATCGGACTCATGCCGCTGACGGGGATTACGCTTCCTTTTATCAGCTATGGGGGAACCTCTGTATTAATCAACATGATCAGTGTAGGAATCGTGATGAGTATTCGTATTCATGGTCAAGAAGTAGAGGATGAACTGTCGCAGCTTAAACCAAGAGAACTTTGGTATGAAACGATTATTGGCCGAATTGGCTCATCAATCAGAAGCAAAATTAGGCATAACTAAGTTTGCTTAAGCATTCGGATCAGAGTTTTTAAAGGATCTATTTTCAAGGTGAGTAACCCTTCAATTTATGGATGGATTTATCAGGAATTGAATATCATGCGTCTCTTCCTATACAATAGACAAAGTGGACATCAGAGGTATGGGGGCAATAGACCCTTACAGGAGGATAGGATAGAGAATGCTTCAAAAATTTAAAAAAGTCGATTATGTCGTGGTATTTATTCTGTTAATGTTCATGGGGATTAGTATTGCGGCCATATACAGTGTTACGAATGACGTGCCGAAGTTCTCGGGTTCATCTAACAAAATGATTGTTTTTTACATCATATCCTTTGTAGCCTTTTTTGGAGTTATTCTATTTGATTACAAGCTGCTGATTAAATATGCCTTATATTTATACTTGTTTGGTATAGCGTTGCTCGGTATCGTCAATTTCATCGGCGGCGAAGTGAATGGTGCGCAAGGATGGATTAAGATCACTTCCTCGTTAACTTTTCAGCCGGCAGAGCTATTCAAGCTGATTTTAATTATATTTCTGTCCTACGTGCTGAATCGTAAAAAGAAAGCTAAACTCAGCTTTTGGCGTGACGTGGTACCCATCGGGCTGTTGACTTTTGTGCCCTTCGTCCTCGTTATGCTTCTGAATGACTTAGGTAATGCATTGAGTTATGTGCTCATTTTACTTGGGCTACTCTGGATTGGTAACGTTAAATTTTTGCATGCGCTAATTGGGTTTGTGGTTCTTAGTGCCGTTGCTATCGGAGGTATTTTCTCCTATATTCATTTTCATGATAATATTACAAAATTTCTAACGGATATCCACCGTCAACACTGGACTGAGCGGATTGATCCTTGGCTTGTACCCGATGAAGCGACACCTAAGGCGGTCTATCATACAAAGAATGCTAAGCTTGCTATCGCTTCGGGTGGCATGGTTGGTGAGGGCTATATGAAAGGGAGCTCGGTGCAGTCTGGACGAGTGCCGTATTCGTATTCCGACTCTATATTTGTAGAGATCGCAGAGGAATTTGGCTTTGTCGGATCTTCCATATTGCTATTGCTGTATTTTATATTAATCCATCGTATGATTCTGATTTGTTTGGAATGCCGCGACCGTGCAGGACCTTTCTTAATTGTGGGTATTGTGGCGATGTTACTCTATCAAATTTTTGAGAATATCGGGGCCTTTATCGGCATTATGCCGCTGACGGGGATCACCCTTCCCTTTATCAGTTACGGGGGAACGTCGCTGCTTATTAATATGATTAGTGTTGGTATTGTAATGAGTGTACGTGTACATGGTCATGAGGTTGAAGATGATGTTGTGGCTAAGTCTAAGAAATAGGGATATAAAGTTGAGAAATACATGATTGGAAGCCGCTCATTCGGTTTGAATGAACGGCTTTTTTGTGTTCAACATGGAATTAAACCTTGTATAGGGAATGATCAAATAAAGTTTTTAATTTTAATAGATTACGAGGTTTATTCTCTACCAGATCCGGACAGAATGATAGATATCATAGATGTTTGGTAGAGAGGGGTTTACATCATGCGCAATTATAATATAGGGAATCTCCGCAGTGACAAACTGCGTTCAATGGTTAAGGATACAGTCATTATCATGTGTATATTATTCATGCTGGTTGTGTCGTGGGATGCACAGAAGACAGATGCTGCAGTAGCAGAGGGATCTATTCCACAAGAGTCCATCCGGCTACGTATTCTAGCTAACTCAGACAGTACAACGGATCAACTTGTAAAACGTGAGATTCGGGACGCAGTTGTGGCGGAGATGAACAGCTGGGTAAAAGAACTAGAAGATCCACAAAGTCTCGATCAAGCGCGCGCGACGATTCGTGAACATATGTCTGAGCTGAACATGTTAGTAAGTCGTGAACTGAGCGAACGTGATTTTCATTATGGCTATGATATCGATCTTGGCATCGTTCCTTTTCCAACTAAATTGTATGGAGGAACGGTATATCCAGCGGGAAATTATGAGGCACTTCGGATTACCCTTGGTGAAGGTAGTGGACAGAACTGGTGGTGTGTTCTATTTCCGCCATTGTGCTTCATTGATGCGGGGAGCGGGGATGCTGCGGCTCAGCCTGTAACAACGAAGGATAAGAATACAGTCAAGAACGATATGGTTATCAAGGTCAAAGCTGATGCGAAGTCGAGTGAATTACAGCAGACAGCAGATGGTGGGAAGAGTATCCAAGCTGCTACTCAGAAGGTGGCTGAGACCAAACAGGCTGAACCGCAGGTTCGATTCTTTTTGTGGGATTTACTCATTTCGATTATGGATTGGTTAAAGTCATTATTCTAGAAGGTTAATCTGAATTCGTGTAGGGGCAGGATTTTATGATAAACTATAGGCAAAGAGGATGGACGGGTGCTTGAATCAACGCGCTGAGAATACAGAAGGAGCTGTATTCTCAGGTGGGATTGGGCGCTTTTTTTCATGTAAACAATACATTTAGCAGAAAGACTGGGATAGATCATGGATGATAAGCTTAATGTTAACGAAACGGGAAATGACAAAATGACTACCGTTTGTTGGGATATGAAGTCGGAAATAATAGCAGAACATACAGATAATGATCCATTACAATTGGCTTTGGAGGAGGCTGCAGCATTGCTGCAAAGAGGCGATATTGTAGCCTTTCCTACGGAAACAGTGTATGGATTGGGAGCAAATGCACGGATGACGGAAGCGGTAGAAGCCGTGTTTCGGGCAAAAGGCAGACCATCGGACAACCCGCTAATTGTTCACATCGCAGATGTGAAGCAGCTGGATGAAATGGTTGTGTCCGTAGATAATACGTCACGCCGTCTCATGGAAGCCTTCTGGCCTGGACCCTTAACGTTGGTGCTGCCAGTTAAACCAGATGTGCTGTCGCCGCGGGTGACAGCAGGACTGGATACCGTGGCAATACGAATGCCTGATCATCCGATTGCACTTCGTCTAATCGCTAGAGCTAATTGCCCGGTAGCAGCTCCAAGCGCGAATCGTTCAGGAAGGCCGAGCCCTACTCTCGCTAGTCATGTACTAGAGGATTTGGAAGGGCATATAGCTGGTATTGTGGATGGCGGCGCAACCGGGGTGGGCGTAGAATCTACCGTAGTTCAGGTACAACCGAATGGATCTGTTCTGGTGCTCCGACCTGGAGGTATTACACTAGAACAACTGAGAAATGTAGCGGGTGTGGATATAGTAACAGACCCGGGTATTACGGCTGCTCCACATGGAGAGAATCAAGCTCCACGATCACCGGGCATGAAATATACGCATTATGCACCCAAAGGAAAGTTAACTCTCGTACAGGGAGATTCTCCTTCGGGGGTAGCAGATTTGATTACGAGTCACTTAAAGGAAGCGACCAGTAGGGGAGAAAAGACGGGACTACTTGTATTCGACGAGCATGTGAATCTCTATTGTGGTTCCGTGGTAAGCAGCCTTCAGTCTATGGGAAGTCTATCTCATTTAGAGACAGCAGCTCACAGGTTGTACGCTATTCTTCGCCAAATGGATGATGAAGACGTGACGTTTATTTTATCGGAGACCTGTCCTGAAGAGGGCTTGGGCGCAGCTGTTATGAATCGTCTTCAGAAAGCTGCAGGTATGGCGGTAATTCAATTGAACTCTTAAAAGGGATTCATTGTTCAAGACATGATTAGCCACTTGTCCGCATATGGTTGTACAAGAACCTAATGGACATGGAGGAATATTCATGCTTGAGACTTCTGCTGGCTATGGGCAGCTTATTACTATTTTAATTATGGCTGTAGCATTAGGGATGGATGCGTTCTCCTTGGGAATTGGCATTGGAATGAAGGGTATTCGGCTGCTGCATGTGTTGAAAATTAGCTTGTTAATTGGTTTTTTTCACATTGTAATGCCGTTACTAGGAATGTTTACCGGACAATATGTCAGCTCATTGTTGGGACAGGTTACGACTTATGTAGCATGCGGGCTATTAGTTCTGTTAGGTGGGCACATGATACTGAACTCTTTCCGTGGAGGGGAGAATCGGATGATTGACCACCGAACTTTTCTTGGCATGCTGCTATTTTCACTTAGTGTGAGTGTAGACTCTTTTTCTGTAGGTGTTACCCTTGGCATGTTTCAAAGTGATCTTATATTAACCGTGTTAGCTTTTGGTCTATGCGGTGCCGGTATGTCGATTTTAGGTCTTCTTCTTGGTCGGCGAGTGAGCCGCAATTTAGGAGACTATGGAGAAGCGCTAGGTGGAGCCATTTTAATTGCATTTGGTCTCTTGTTTATCTTTTGATACAATATGCGCACAAGGAACTTCTAGGAGGTGCGTTAAACGTGAAGCATATTTTATTTGTATGTACGGGGAACACGTGCCGCAGTCCTATGGCTGAAGCGCTGCTTCGCAAATTGGCGACGGAACGTGGTATTTCGCTTGAAGTCCGCTCTGCGGGTGTTGCTGCTATGGAAGGGACTTCGATTTCGCATCATGCTGAGGCCGTGTTACGAGACCATGAAATTTATGACTCATTAACTTCATCATCGCTGAGATCCGAAACGGTAGAATGGTCAGATCTGATATTGACATTAACGGGTTCGCATAAGCAGCATGTCATTCATAACTTTCCGCATGCTGCAGATAAGACCTTTACCCTGAAAGAGTTCACTGAAGACGACGAAAGGTACTTAAGGATTTGCAGGAACTAGACAGCCTATACGCATCTTGGGAATTAAAAAGAGCGCTTGGTCAACCGCTAGAGAATGCAGAGCGCGAACGAATTATTGAAATTCAGCAACGAATACCTAGCTTTGATATTTCGGATCCATTTGGAGGATCGAAGGACGATTATGATATCACTGCAGGGGAAATTCGCACGGCTCTCGATAGGCTGCTAGACAAACTATAAGAATTTAGCGATGAAAGACTAATTTTCGCATTGATTTTCGATACCGATTGTTTTATGATTATGATGAAAAACATCGGTTTCAGTGTAACTGGCGACAATCGTGGATCAAACCACAATGGAGCACTGGAATATACGGCCGGTCGCCTGGGCAAAAGAGCAATTCTGCAGTTTACTGCGGGATGCTCTTTTTTCGTCTTGTGGCTCTCGAATAGGTATAATGATCGAAGAAGTCATAAAAGTGCGAAATTTAGGGAGGTTTTTCGAAAGATGAACATTGCAGTTGGAACAGATCATGGTGGCGTACGTTTGAAACAAGACATCATTGCTGTCATTCAGGAGTTGGGTCATGAGGTAATCGATGTGGGATGTGGTTGTACAGATTCCGTTGATTATCCTGATTATGCCCTTCCGGTATGTGAGCAGGTTACGGCAGGTACGGCAGACCGGGGCATCCTGATCTGTGGAACGGGTATTGGCATGAGTATTGCCGCTAATAAAGTGCCTGGTATCCGCTGCGCCCTAGTGCATGATGTATTCTCGGCCAAAGCAACACGGGAACATAACGATTCCAACGTCCTAGCCATGGGCGAACGTGTAATTGGTCCAGGACTTGCACAGGAGATTGTGAAAGCTTGGCTGAATACGGATTTTAGTGAGGGCGAACGCCACATTGGCCGCGTCAATAAGATCAAAGCGATCGAAGAACGATATCTGCGTGATTAAGGAGGTTCATTTATGAAGCTTAAGTACGAAGGTAAAGCATCTGATTTGTCCTTAAAAGAACAGGTGAAGATCGTTCTGAGTGAAGTGGTTGAGATTGCGCGGTTAGGTCCGGGCAAGGTGCTGGTCATCGGGACCAGCACAAGTGAAGTAGCGGGCCAGCACATCGGGACATCCGGTGCGCTTGATGTAGCTAACGAGCTGCTACAAGGTATCGAAGAAATCCGCAGCGAGGTTGGTTTCGCTGTCGCCTTTCAGTGCTGCGAACATTTGAACCGCGCACTGGTCATGGAGCGTACCTTGCTGGAGCAATTGCGACTTACAGAAGTTGCGGCAATACCGGTGCCTAAAGCGGGAGGCTCTATGGGTTCCGCGGCGTACCTTTCGTTCAGTAGCCCATGTCTTGCAGAGGCTATTGAAGCTGATGCGGGCATCGATATTGGCGAGACGCTCATCGGTATGCATTTGCGCCGCGTCGCAGTTCCATTTCGGCCGAGCATTCGTTATATCGGAGAGGCGCGAGTAAATGCGGCGTTTACCCGTCCGAAGTTAATTGGTGGGGAACGTGCGGTTTACCGCTTAGAAACGGATTCAGGGCGAGAGATACACTCAAATGGTTTGAACGAAGGCAATGCACATCTTTGCGATTAATGAACTTAAATGTTAGCAAGTCGATAATGTACGAACATATTAAGGGAGGAATTTTAATCATGGATCAACTACGTAAGCAAGACCCTGCAGTACTGGAAGCGATGGATCTAGAATTGAAGCGCCAACGTAGCAATATTGAACTGATTGCTTCTGAGAACATTGTAAGTGAAGCGGTTATCGAAGCAATGGGTTCTGTACTGACTAACAAGTATGCTGAAGGATATCCTGGTAAACGTTACTATGGCGGCTGCGAGCGCGTCGATATTGTTGAAGACATTGCCCGTGATCGTGCTAAAGAATTGTTCGGCGCTGAACATGTAAACGTACAGCCTCACTCTGGCGCACAAGCAAACATGGCTGTTTATCTTGCAGCTCTTAAACCAGGCGATACCGTTCTAGGTATGAACTTGGCACATGGGGGTCACTTGACTCACGGTAGCCCTGTAAATGCTTCGGGTCTCCTGTATAACTTCGTAGCTTACGGCGTACAGGAAGATACATTCCTGATTGATTATGATGAAGTTCGTAAACTAGCATTTAAACACCGTCCTCGTATGATCGTTGCTGGTGCTAGTGCTTATCCGCGTGCGATTGATTTTGAAGCTCTGTCTTCCATTGCTAATGATGTGGGTGCATTGTTTATGGTTGATATGGCTCATATTGCTGGCCTCGTGGCAGCAGGCCTTCACCAAAGTCCAGTTCCTTACGCACACTTTGTAACAACAACAACACATAAAACACTTCGCGGACCACGTGGAGGTATGATTCTTTGCAAACAGGCATGGGCCCAAGCTATTGATAAAGCTGTATTCCCTGGTTCCCAAGGTGGACCATTGATGCACGTGATCGCTTCCAAAGCAGTAGCTTTAGGCGAAGCACTTCAACCATCTTTTAAAACCTATGCTGAGAACGTGATTAAGAATGCTAGAGTACTTGCAGAGACGCTCGTAAGCGAAGGACTTAACATTGTATCTGGCGGTACAGATAACCACTTAATGCTTGTTGATACACGTAGCGTAAATACGACAGGTAAAGTGGCTGAGAAAGTACTAGATTCAGTCGGCATTACTGTAAATAAGAACGCGATTCCTTTTGATCCAACAAGTCCATTTGTAACGAGCGGTATCCGTATTGGTACACCAGCAGCTACTTCACGTGGTATGGATGAAGCAGCAATGGTTGAAATCGGTAAGATTATTGCTCTGACTCTCAAAAATCCAGAAGATGAGGCTGTATTGTCTGAAGCTGCAACTAGAGTTAAGGCACTTACGGATCAATATCCGCTATATCCAGAATTGAAATACTAATAGTCTTACTTTTCTATGCTAGGGTTGGAGCTTGTTCTCCAGCCCTTTTTTTGTGCGGTATACATCATTTGAACCGAATGTAATCCCTGAAAAATATCTCATTTTAATCTGAAATAGCTTAGGTTTATACGAATGAGGAGATTGGCGAAAATAAACATGTCTTATGTAGGTGTAATTTCAATAAAGGGAATGATATAATAAATAAGATTTGTGTACCTATACGTAGCATAAGTGCCATTTACATCATTAAGACATACGAATTAGCCGGAGGGACATAACATGGGAAAATTGGTGATTTGCGACCACCCTTTGATTCAACACAAGCTGACATTTATCCGCGATGTGCGGACCAACACGAAAGATTTTAGAGAACTTGTCGATGAAGTTGCCTCTTTAATGGCTTATGAAATTACGCGGGAAGTTCCTCTTGAGTCGATTACGGTTCAAACGCCTGTGGCTGAAATGGAAAGCAAGGTCATTTCTGGCCGCATGCTAGGACTTATTCCGATTCTACGTGCAGGTCTTGGTATGCTCGATGGTATGCTGAAGCTAATTCCTGCAGCAAAAGTAGGGCATGTAGGTCTTTTTCGTGACCCGGACACGCTGCAACCCGTAGAATATTATACGAAGCTTCCTACGGATGTAACGGAACGGGAGCTTATCGTAATCGATCCCATGCTGGCAACAGGCGGATCAGCTATCGCTGCAATTGACGTATTGAAGAAGCGTGGTTGTACTCAGATCAAGATGATGAATCTGATCGCAGCTCCAGAAGGTGTAAAAGCTGTACAAGAAGCACATCCGGATGTTGATATTTATGTCGCTGCACTCGATGAAAAACTGGATGATCATGGTTATATTGTTCCAGGATTGGGCGATGCCGGAGACCGATTGTACGGAACCAAGTGAAAAGAGGTAATAAACCATGTCTAAAGTGAAAGTGATGACGATCTTCGGGGTTCGTCCAGAAGCAATCAAGATGGCACCGCTAATTTTGGAATTACAAAAGCATCCTGAACATATTGAATCGGTCGTTTGCGTTACAGCACAGCATCGCCAGATGCTGGATCAGGTGCTGGATGTCTTCAAAATTGTGCCGGATTATGATTTGGACGTTATGAAAGACCGTCAGACGCTGAATGAAATTACGATTCGCGTACTGGAAGGATTGGAACCCGTACTGCGTGAAGTGAAGCCTGACATCGTATTGGTTCACGGAGATACACTGACAACCTTCTTGGCTAGTTATGCATCCTTCCTACAACAAATTCAGGTTGGACACGTGGAGGCCGGGCTTCGAACTTGGAACAAGCTCTCTCCTTATCCAGAAGAGATGAACCGCCAATTGACAGGCGTTTTGGCCGATCTACATTTCGCGCCAACAGATTGGTCAGCGGGGAACCTTAAGAAGGAAAGTAAGAACGAGAATAGCATATATGTCACAGGCAACACGGTTACCGATGTGTTTCAATATACCGTACAGTCTGAATATAAGCATCCCGTTCTAGACTGGGCCAAAGGTAAACGTCTTGTTCTGATGACTGCACATCGCAGGGAGTCCCAGGGTGAGCCCCATCTGAATATTTTCCGCGCTATCAAAAGAATTGCTGATGAGTTCGAAGATATCGCCATTGTGTACCCAGTTCATCCGAGTCCAGCTGTGAAGGAACCTGCACATGCCATCCTTGGCAATCATCCGCGGATCAAGCTGATTGAGCCGTTGGACGTTGTTGACCTCCATAACTTTTACCCGCATACCCATCTGATTCTTACAGACTCGGGCGGATTGCAAGAGGAAGCACCTTCATTCGGCGTGCCCGTTTTGGTCCTGAGAGACACGACAGAACGTCCAGAAGGAATTGAGGCTGGAACGCTCGAATTAGTTGGTACAGAAGAAGAAATGGTTTACAGTCGGACGAAGGCACTTTTGACGGATTCTGAGCTATATGATTCTATGAGCCGCTCTGCTAATCCGTATGGGGATGGTAAGGCTTCTGAAAGAATTGTAAAAGCGATTTTGCACCACTTTGGGGTTGTAAATGAGCGTCCTGAGCAATTTCACAGAATGTTCACAAAGGATATTTAGCCTGTATTCTGAGCCATAAACGTACAGCATACAGTTAAACTGTACGGTTAGCACGGTGTTGAGCGTTTTGCTGTGATTATTTTCATATTTTCACGGCAAAACGACAACGATTTGCTCAATTGACAAACTCTTGTGACATTCAGTAAAATGAACAGGGATTATGAGGGTGGACAGAGATGAATAAACCTGGAAAGCCGCACAGATCCGACAAAAATAATTCTGACCCGTGGAAATATATGGGTCTTGTAAGCGCCATTGGTATTGATCTGGCAGCGTTTACGCTCGGTGGATTTTTTCTTGGGTCTTGGTTAGACAAGGTACAAGGGAGCCACGGCCTCTGGGTAGCTCTTGGCGTTGTTGTCGGAGTCCTAGCGGGGATCGTAAGCGTGGTGGTTATCATTAAAGCGGTTTTGGGGGAAAGTAATGAGTGAACTTTCGAAATACCAGAAGGTATTGGTCATCGTGACACTTTGCTTTCTTGCCCTTTGTCTCTTGGTTTCCGTTATCCTTCCTGCACACCGGGACATTCTGTTCGGTGTGGTGCTGGGTTCCGCGGTCAGTTGCATTAATGCATTCTATCTAGGCATGAAAGTAAAACAAGTCTCGGCCTCTGCGGCTGGCGAGAGTCAGAAACGAGCAAGTCTCGGATTCTTGTCACGTGCTGCACTGAGCTTACTAGCTGTTATGATTGCCTATAAGAACCCTGCATATCTGAATATGGTTGCAGTTGCTGGGAGTTTGCTTGTAGCGCCGGTTCTACTCATCATTATAGGAATTCGTTTATCACGTAAGGAGATCTGAAGGATTCAACATGAGAAAGGGGTGAGAAAACATGCATAGTTCACCAATCATTATGCTGGGCGGTTTGCATATTGACTTGTCCGTCGTATTGATGCTAGTTGTGACTTCTGTGATCGTATTTGTTCTTGCAAAGTTAGCGACACGGAATTTGTCAGTAGAGAATCCGGGTAAACTTCAGAATTTTATGGAGTGGGGCGTTGATTTCATCAAGAACATGGTCTCTAGTACCATGGATATGAAGAAAGGTAAACACTTCGTTTCACTTGGACTTGCGCTCATCTTGTTCATATTTGTAGGCAATTTGCTCGGGTTACCGTTCGGTATTGTAACAGACTATCACGATAAGTCGAAAGCGCAGATTTTTGGTCATGAATTGTATACTGTTACGACTGCTTTGGACAAGGCAAATGAACAGCATCCAGATGAACATGCTGAAGTTGGCGTAGCTTGGTGGAAATCACCAACGGCTGATGCAGGCGTATCTATGGGTCTTGCAGCAATGATCTTCCTGTTGTCGCACTTCTTGGGTATGACCAAGAATACCAAAGGATACTTTAGGCACTATATCGAACCTTACGTCTTCTTCCTTCCGATTAACCTGATTGAACAGGTTTCGAAGTTATTGACACACGGTATGCGTCTATTCGGTAATATCTTTGCTGGTGAAGTACTGATTTCAGTTATTTTGAAATTGACTGCACTGGGAGTAGGCGGTTATGTTGCTTCGGTTGCTGGTCTGATCGTATGGCAAGGTTTCAGTTTATTCGTAGGTACAATTCAAGCGTTTATCTTTGTTATGCTGACGATGGTATATCTATCTCAGATGCTAGAATCGCATGACGATCATGAACATGAGCACTAAAATGGTACAAGTAATAAGGTTGGGCGTGAAGTAAACTTCCGCTTAACTCAAATATTAACAAAAATAAAACACATCTTTTAAGGAGGATTTCACAAATGGGAGTTTGGGCATATTTAGCAGCTGCAATTGCAGTAGGTTTGGGCGCGTTGGGCGCAGGTATTGGTAACGGTCTGATTGTAAGTAAAACGGTAGAGGGTATCGCTCGTCAGCCAGAAGCGAAATCAACTTTGCAAACAACAATGTTTATCGGTGTCGCACTAGTTGAAGCACTTCCGATCATCGGTGTAGTATTGGCATTCATGTTCTACACAGGAGCTTAATAACACAAGTCTTGACTATTGGCGGGGAAGGCCACAGCCGTCCACGCTTTCTTTTTACGAGATACAGAAACGGATACCTCACCTTTGGGCGTCGTACCGTTTCTGTTTTAGGGACAGGTCAAATATGACATGAATAGGTACGTCCGGAAAGGAGTGACTAGAATTGAGTTTTGTATGGGAGTCTCTCGTAATCACAATTATCGCATTCGGGATTCTATATTTTCTATTGAATAAATATGCTTTCGGACCGTTGTTCTCCGTTATGGAGCAGCGCCGTGAACTTGTGATGAATCAAATGAGTGAAGCTTCACAAACACGTGAGCAAGCAGTCGCTTACGTGGAGGAGCAAAAGCAAGCTCTTGCAAATGCGCGTAAAGAAGCTTATGACATTATCGAGCAATCCAAACAAACGAGCAGCAAACAGGCTGATCAATTGATGGAGCAAGCTAAAGTCGAGGCAACTCGTATTAAAGAGGATGCTGTGCGTGATATTGCAAGCGAGAAGAATAAGGCGGTTCAAGAACTACGCAGTGAGCTGGGTAGCGTATCTGTTAAGATCGCATCCAAGTTGCTTGAGAAAGAAATCAGCAACGACAATGCGCAGGAAGAGCTTGTGGACCAATACCTTAAAGAGGTAGGGGGCAGACCATGAGCCGGGAAACCATAGCAGCCAAGCGTTACGCGAAGGCGCTGTTTGAAGTGGCTGCGGAGCAGCAACGGACACTTGAGGTGGAACAAGAATTGAAGGCCGTCGTTGAAGCGATTACAGCAGATAGCGATGTGAAGAAATTCATCTCCACACCCAATATTTCCGTATCGGTGAAACTGGATGTGCTGAAAAAAGCCCTTCAAGATAAAGTATCCCAGCCGGTCATCAACACCATTGAACTGCTAGTAGAACGGGGAAGAGCTGATATCTTACCTGAACTTCTAGATAGTTATGTCCGAATTGAAGGCATTAGCCTTGGACTTGCGGATGCCACTGTGTACTCCACATATCCACTGAACCAACAGGAACAAGATACAGTTGCTGCAGAATTCGGAGCTTTGGCAAACAAAAAAATTCGCGTGAACAACGTGATTGATAAAAGTCTGCTCGGCGGCGTAAAGGTCATCATTGGCGATAAGCTATATGACGGCAGTTTAGCAGGGAAGCTTGAACGGCTTGAAAAGTCTTTTAATAGACTAGCACAGTAGATAGGGGTGAAGACACTTGAGTATCAGACCTGAAGAAATCAGTACGCTGATTAAAAGTCAAATTGAACAATATAAATCTGACATTGAGGTAGCCGAGGTCGGCACCGTTATTCAAGTAAGTGACGGTATTGCACGCGTTCACGGTCTTGAAAATGCAATGTCTGGAGAACTTCTGGAATTTGCTAATGGCGTAGTTGGCCTAGCATTGAACCTTGAAGAAAGCAATGTCGGTGTAGTTATTCTTGGACCTTACACGGATATTAAAGAAGGCGACCAAGTTAAACGTACAGGTCGTATCATGCAAGTTCCAGTAGGCGAAGGCTTGCTAGGACGCGTAGTTAACCCAATGGGTGAGCCTCTTGACGGTAAAGGACCAATTCAGGCTACTGAATACCGTCCTGTTGAGAACATGGCACCAGGCGTTATTGACCGTAAATCGGTTCATGAGCCAATGCAAACAGGTATCAAAGCAATCGATGCAATGGTACCAATCGGTCGCGGACAACGTGAGTTGATCATTGGTGACCGTCAAACAGGTAAAACGCAAATTGCAATTGATACGATCATTAACCAAAAAGGCAATGGCGTTAAATGTATTTATGTCGCTATTGGTCAAAAGCAATCCACTGTTGCTCAGGTTGTAGAATCTTTGCGTCGTCATGGTGCATTGGAATACACAATCGTTGTAACAGCTTCGGCTTCTGAGCCATCCCCACTATTGTACATCGCTCCTTATGCGGGTTGTGCAATGGGTGAGTACTTTATGTACAAGGGTGAACATGCCCTTATTATCTATGATGACTTGTCGAAACAAGCAGCAGCATACCGCGAACTTTCCTTGCTTCTTAAACGTCCTCCGGGTCGTGAAGCTTATCCGGGTGACGTTTTCTATCTACACTCCCGTTTGCTAGAGCGCGCTGCGAAGCTGAGTGATGCAATGGGTGGTGGTTCTTTAACCGCTCTACCATTTATTGAAACACAAGCTTCTGACGTTTCTGCTTATATCCCAACCAACGTAATTTCGATTACGGATGGTCAGATCTTCCTAGAATCAGAATTGTTCTACTCTGGTCAACGTCCAGCGATTAACGTGGGTATTTCCGTATCCCGTGTCGGTGGTTCTGCTCAAACGAAAGCAATGAAGAAGGTTGCAGGCGGTATGAAACTTGACCTTGCCCAATACCGTGAACTTCAAGCGTTCTCCCAGTTCGGTTCCGATCTGGATAAATCAACGCTTGCTCGTTTGAACCGTGGTGCACGTCTAATGGAAATTCTGAAGCAAGGTGTTAACCAACCGCTTAAAGTTGAGCAACAAGTTGCTAGCTTGTATACAGCTGTTAGAGGACACTTGGATGATATTCCTGTTGGCGATATCCGCCGTTTTGAGAGTGAGTTCCTTGCATTCCTCGAAAGCAACCACCCAGAAATCTTAGCATCCATTCGTGATACTAAAGATCTTGGTGCTGACAACGAAAATGCACTTAAAGATGCTATTGCGAAATTTAAAAGAGGCTTTGCTGTAATGGCGTAAGCCCTGTATATGAACCGGGCCGTTAGGCTCGGATTCATTCTTTTTCTTAAATGCTTTCGAAGTAACTTTGGCTCAGCCAAAGTTTTGGTTAATGCTTTCGAAGTAACTTTGGCTCAGCCAAAGTTTTGGTTAATGCTTTCGAAGTAACTTTGGCTCAGCCAAAGTTTTGGTTAATGCTTTCGAAGTAACTTTGGCTCAGCCAAAGTTTTAAGGTGGTGAAAACATGGCAAGAGGATTACGCGAAATTAAGCGCCAGATCAAGAGTATTCAAGGTACGAAGCAGATCACGAAGGCGATGGAAATGGTTGCGGCTTCCAAGCTTAGAAAAGCACAGGAAATGGCCCAGCATGCCCGTCCTTACTCTGAGAAGCTAAAAGAAGTGGTGTCTAGCATTGCTTCTGGTACTAAAGGCATCAAGCATCCAATGTTTGAGAAACGTCCTGTGAAGAAAACCGGTTACCTGGTCATTACATCAGACCGTGGTCTTGCGGGCGGATCGAATGCTAACGTGTTGAAACAGGTAATGACAATGATCGCTGAAAATCACAAGTCTAAAGACGAGTACGAATTATTCGTTATTGGACGTAAAGGCCGGGATTATCTACGTCGTAGAGAGCTGCCGATCGTGAATGAAGTTACTGATTTGTCAGACACTCCATCTTTCGCGGATATTAAGTCAATCGCATATGCTGCGGTTAACCGATTCGAGGAAGGCAAAATAGACGAATTGTACATCTGTTACAACCGTTTCGTGAATGCTTTGACCCAAATTCCGGAAGCTAACAAGTTGCTCCCAATGGAGAATATGGAAACAACCGGATCAGTGGCGAGCTATGAGTATGAACCTTCACCTGAGGCTGTACTTGAAGCGCTCCTGCCTAAATATGCCGAAACTTTGATTTTCAGTGCACTGCTTGATGCAAAAGCGAGTGAGCTCGGAGCGAAGATGACAGCAATGGGTAGCGCAACGAAGAATGCATCGAAGATGATTGGCGAACTTACTCTCACGTACAACCGTGCGCGGCAGGCGGCAATTACGCAAGAAATTTCTGAAATCGTGGCTGGAGCTAACGCTCAGTCCTAAAATAACTGTTAACAATCCATGCTCGAACCTTGAACGGATCATTTCGTAAAGCCATAGGCTTACGATGAAGGTTTGCGGATACAGCAGACTTGTAGGAGGGAACTAAAAAAGATGAACAAAGGACGCGTTGTCAGCATCATGGGTGCGGTTGTCGACATCGAATTTGAAAGAGGTCAACTTCCGAAAATCTTTAATGCGATTAAAATTGTAGGCAATGTCAGTGGTCGTGAAATCGACCTGACTTTGGAAGCTTCAAACCATTTGGGTGACAACATGGTACGTTGTATTGCCATGTCTTCCACAGATGGATTGATTCGTGGCTTGGAAGCTGTAGATCTAGGAGCTCCAATCAGTGTTCCAGTAGGACCTGATACATTGGGCCGCGTATTTAACGTACTTGGTCAACCAATTGACCAAGCTGGTGAAGTTGCTTCTGCTGTTACTAGCCCAATTCACCGTGAAGCTCCTAAGTATGATGAGCTTTCTACTCAAGCAGAAATGCTTGAAACAGGTATCAAAGTTATCGACCTTCTAGCTCCATACCAAAAAGGTGGTAAAATCGGCCTTTTTGGTGGTGCGGGTGTAGGTAAAACGGTAGCAATTCAAGAATTGATCAACAACATTGCTCAAGAGCACGGCGGTATTTCCGTATTCGCGGGTGTTGGTGAACGTACACGTGAAGGTAATGACTTGATTGGTGAAATGACGGATTCAGGCGTTATCAAAAAGACTGCCATGGTATTCGGACAAATGAACGAGCCTCCTGGTGCACGTCTTCGTGTAGCTTTGACGGGTCTTACGATGGCGGAATATTTCCGTGATCAAGAAGGTAAAGACGTGTTGCTCTTTATCGACAACATTTTCCGCTTTACTCAAGCCGGTTCTGAAGTATCTGCCTTGCTCGGCCGTATGCCGTCAGCGGTAGGTTACCAGCCAACTCTGGCAACAGAAATGGGTCAACTTCAAGAGCGTATTACGTCTACGAAAAAAGGTTCTGTAACGTCAATTCAGGCTATCTATGTTCCTGCCGATGACTATACTGACCCGGCTCCAGCTACGACGTTTGCTCACTTGGATGCAACAACAAACTTGGAGCGTAAAATCTCTGAAATGGGTATCTACCTGCGGTAGATCCACTTGCATCAAGTTCCCGTATCTTGGCACCAGAAATTGTTGGTGAAGAACATTACAACGTAGCTCAAGGCGTTAAGCAGCTTCTTGCTCGCTATAATGAGCTTCAAGATATCATTGCTATCTTGGGTATGGATGAGCTAAGCGAAGACGATAAATTAATCGTTTCTCGTGCTCGTAAGATCCAACGTTTCTTGTCTCAGCCGTTCCACGTAGCTGAGCAATTTAACGGCTTCCCAGGTAAATATGTACCTGTTAAAGACACTATCCGCAGTTTCAGAGAAGTACTCGATGGTAAGCACGATGATCTCCCTGAAGCAGCTTTCCTATTTGTAGGAGCGATTGAAGAAGCAGTGGAGAAAGCAAAAACACTGTAAGCGTCCTACCGGGATCAAGTGCTTTTGAATTGAGCCATTCAGGAGGGATGTAAGTGAGCACCTTTTTATTGGAAATAGTGACACCGGATCGCGTTGCCTATTCCGGAGAGGTGGACAGCCTAGTTGTCCGGGGCGTTGAAGGTGAACTCGGTATTCTGCCGGGCCATATTCCTACGGTTACCCCGCTTCAGGTTGCTCCAATTGTCGTCAAAAACGGCAAGCAAACCACTCGGATCGCAGTTAATGGTGGTTTTGTAGAAGTACGTAAGGATAAAGTTGTTGTCCTTGCGGAAAGTGCAGAACTAGCGCAGGATATCGACCTTGAACGTGCAGAAGCAGCTAAAGAACGTGCTGAACGCCGTATTGCTAATCGTGGCAAACAAGATGAAGTCGATTTCCGCCGTGCGGAATTAGCTTTGCAAAAAGCTATGAACCGGATTAATGTATCTGGCGGTAATAAATAAAATGAATACAAAAAGACAGCCCGTCTACAATTTAGACGGGCTGTCTTTTTTTGTGAACAAGCTTTATTTTACGAAGAAAAAGAAATCTAAGTGCTGTAGGAACATTTTTATATCATTTATTTCCAAGGAAATGACTAAGAAAGCGCTCTATTGCAAATAATTGAAAAAAATACGAAATAGAAACTGGATTATTAGGTGTGGGGCAAGTATTATATAGGAGTCCCTTTTATAAGATAGGTACAGATAAGGTCTACAACGAATATCATAATAACGTAAATGAGCCTAGAAAGCTGAAATTGGATGATGGAGGATCGATCAATGTCTGAGAGCTTACAAGAACAAGTAACAGGCACGCTCGGTTCAAGTGGGCTGATCGCAATCATTGTGTCTCTAATCTGCATAGGCCTATCCTTCTGGGCGTTGCAAAACCTCAAGCTTGACTTAATTGTGCGTCAACACAAAGGGCCGCAAGGGAGGCTATTACATTTGTTGTTGGCTATTGTGCTGGGACATTTTGTAGCGAAATTCATAATTGATTACTTGAGCTGGAGCCAAATGATAAAGTTTATGTTTTAAGGTGCCAATCATTGGTTATATTTCATTTAGGTTCTTTTAGCGCCCTGAGGATTGGGGCCGGATGTATTTTGTCGAATAATAACTTTTTTTTATGTTAACAATGAGTAGTATAAAGGGTGTATACGTAGGAAATGGGGTAACCCAGCGAAAATGTTTCTAAATTATTTGTACAATCATTATTAAAAAATTTTACATTGCAATGACACTCACATTACATTTGTAGCCATCTATACAGTCGTAAATAATTCACATTGTACCACTCAATCTGTAGCAATCTGACAAAAAAGCTTGTATACGGTAAAAGTTCAATGTTATGATGGCAGTTAGGGAATTAACTATGTATTCATTTGATCAACCAGAATTTAAGGAAAATTATGGACGCGGAGGGAAACATGATGAGCAAATTTATCGTCCGCGGTGGCAATAAATTGACCGGAAGCGTGAAAGTCAGCGGAGCAAAAAATTCAGTTCTTCCGATCATCGCTGCCTCTCTTCTTGGAGGAGAAGGGGAAAGTGTTATATATGACGCACCTCCTCTTGACGATGTTATTACAATTAGTAAAGTTTTAAAATCCATTGGTGCATCCATTACATATGAAAATGATGTAATGAAGGTAAATGCTCAGCGTATTACCTCTTGCGAAGCTCCCTACGAATGGGTACGCAAAATGCGGGCGTCTTTTCTGGTCATGGGGCCATTGTTAGCAAGAATGGGTCACACTCGAATTTCGCTACCTGGCGGTTGCGCCATTGGAACTAGACCTATTGATCAGCATCTTAAGGGATTTGAAGCTCTGGGTGCAGAAATCAGTTTGGGACATGGCTACATTGAGGCAAAAAGTAATGGCAGACTACGTGGAGCAAAGATTTATTTAGATGTTGCCAGCGTAGGAGCTACTGAAAATATTATGATGGCTGCAACACTTGCTGAAGGGGTAACGGTTATCGAAAATGCGGCGAAAGAGCCGGAAATTGTCGATTTAGCCAACTACCTCAACGGTATGGGTGCTAAAGTTCGCGGTGCGGGTACAGGTGAGATTCGTATCGAAGGTGTTGAGAAAATGCATGGCGTGAATCATACAGTTATTCCGGATCGGATTGAGGCAGGTACCTATATGGTGGCTGCAGCGATCACTGGTGGGGATGTATTCGTAGAAGGCGCTATTGCTGACCATCTGGGCCCAGTCATTTCAAAACTTGAAGAGATGGGCGTTCAGATCGAACTGGGGGAGAATGGAGTTAGAGTTATTGCGAATCATCCGCTGAAGGCTGTTGATATCAAGACTCTTCCATATCCGGGATTTCCGACAGATATGCAGTCACAAATGATGGCCCTACTCTTGAAGTCACAAGGAACAAGCGTCGTATCGGAGACGGTATTTGAGAATCGATTCATGCATGTTGATGAATTCCAACTCATGAATGCCGAGATTAAGATCGAAGGACGTACCGCTATTGTAACAGGTGGAGCTAATCTAACTGGAGCAAAAGTATGTGCTACGGATTTGCGTGCGGGTGCGGCTTTGATTTTGGCTGGACTGGTTTCGGAAGGAACTACAGAAGTGAGTGGTGTTCATCATATTGACCGTGGATATGTTCACTTGGCAGAGAAGCTTTCTGCATTGGGTGCAGACATTTGGCGGATTACGGTTGATGAACCTGTTCTTGAGCAATCTGCTCAACCTGCTGCTACGATAATTAAAGAAGAAGTTAATATGTTTAATGTTCAGCCTAGTTGGGTTTAATATTGTAAAGTTCATGTAATGCTACTGTTCATAGGTAAAACAAAGGACCTGGTCAAACGACCAGGTCCTTTGTTGTCTATGGAATTAAAAAGATAGACAACCTTTCGTTTCTCTTAAATGTGTTCTATCACCTGTTAAAAGTTCATATATATCTGTATCAGGATGTGGTACAAAGTCATACCAACATTGATTTTTATCTCTATTAAAGCTAAACATCCGGGTCGAGATGTCTATGAATTGCAGATGAAGCTGAGAACGGAGGTTGGAAGTATATGAAAGATACTCGAACACAATTAAAAATTTCGGTTTCTTCTAGGGAAGAGAATGAGAAATTAAAGCACTTCGTGCTGCTGATCATCAGCCTCGAAAGCCATATCTAAAGGTGGTGCCCTCTCCTCTGAATTCACCGTTACAGAAGGTGAATGAAGCGGTGGAGGGCAAGGGTGCAAATTCAATTGAGTCGCCTATCCAGCAGGCGAAACCATTACAAGGGCTGGGCCCTGCACGCATAGCTGCAGGGCCACCTAAGAGCGGCAGCTCCGCACGCCGCTCGCAAGATAGCGCCCCGCCCGCTTCGCGGGGGC
>NZ_BAVZ01000018.1 GCF_000576305.1 Paenibacillus pini JCM 16418
CGGCTTTTGGCAGAATTAGTGAAATGTTCACTACGCCCTCATCAAGGGGAACAGCTGCACCACCAGAGTTACGAATGGCTGTGTGGTATCCAAGGGATTCAAGCCATATCCGTGCCTTAGCTGTACTTGGTAGCCTGCTGTCGCGCAGCCCAATAATAAAGGCGCGTGGGTGACGCCATATATGACAGATCGGTGGTCCACCTTGTCCAGTATATTTGCACAGAAGCTCATCCATCGCGAAGGGGTAGAGTGCATCTTGTTGTGTAAACTCATGCATCCGATCTAGGATCAACATGTGTTTATACATTTCCTCATGTGGATCAATCATCTGAACTACGCTCCTTTTTCCGGTATCGATTCTGTCCTTAAATATATCATTCTATGGCCCATGTATGAATGAAAAATACCCAAATCCCTAACAAATAAGAGGTTCCAAGGGTATTTTTAAATTAGCTTTGATCAGCCTATTAACTTATGGATATACTCCTTCATACTGGCTCCTGTTGTATTCAGCTGTTCGATGACTTGCATAAATTCAGTGACTAGTATGGCTTGCTCTTGCGAGGATGAAGCAATTTGGGAGAATTCAGTCTCCATTTGTTTGATGGATGCTTGAACGTTTCCTAGAGTCTCAGAAATATTCAGCGTAGCTCGCTTGGTGTCCTCAGATAATTTGCGAACTTCTTTGGCGACGACATTAAAGCCAGCTCCCAGCTGACCAGCACGTGCAGCTTCAATGGAAGCGTTTAGACCTAGAATATTGGTCTGGCTCGATATATTCTGAATGAGTCCGACGGTCTTGTTCATACTTGTTGACTGCTGCACCGTTTGCTTGGAGTTCTCAAGAATATGTTCACTTGTTGCAGATAGCTGCTGAGAATGGGCGGCTACGTTCTGTACCATATCCACAAGCCGGTTCGTAATTTCATCCAGCTGCTGCATGTACTCTTCAAGTTGTTGTTGTTTCTCGAAGCTTTGTGCTGTAGCCAGTGCTCCGACAATGTTCCCATGCTCATCACGGATGGGTATAGCCGAGGCGGAAATATGATACCCGTATATTTCAGGAGGAACGACTGTAGATGAATGCTCGCCGCGTAAGGCGGCCCATAAATTCTGATCATCACTTGGAATCGGCATGCCTGGGGTAATAGCGAAATCAATGGTGTTTGAAGGCTCATAAAGCAGAAATTTTTCCCGGTCAGTGATTCCGATCATAATATCTCCACGGGTCATAAGTTTGAGATACGGAACGGCTTGAATTAGTGTGTCAATGATGCTGTGCATATGTTCCTCCTACTATAATGATTGGGGTTATTGTAAGGTGAAAAGGTGATTTGTCTATTTAATTTATCGACAATTAAGCACTAACTTGAAAGTACAAACAGGCCTATAAACCGTCCAATTTCTGGAATGCAATGATAAAATTCATAAACATGAACCTTTTACTTCATTTTAGATGGGAATATATTCAACAAATAGTATATTATATAGGAAATATGTAGCGATTATAGGGGCAACATTCAATGATTAAACAGATTTATTTCCAAAATGATGTACGAAAGGTGCGGTATGATGGCTGTTCAATCGATTGTCTCGTTTGGAGACATTTTATTGCGTAAAAAGGCAAAGCACGTCATATCCATCACCCCAAGAATGATTCGTATTCTGAATGACTTAGTGGATACGTTGTATGCGGTAGAAGGCCGTGCGGGTCTAGCTGCACCTCAGATTGGCATATTACGGCGGATGATTGTGATGGATTGCGGCCAAGGGCTCATGGAACTGATTAATCCGCAAATCCTCGATATGCGAGGAGAGCAGAAGGGGCCTGAGGCTTGTTTGTCTTTACCCCATTATATTGGCGCCGTAAAAAGAGCGGAATATGTCAAAGTTAGAGCAATGAACAGGCATGGAGAGCATATCATTATAGAAGGTACAGGCCTAATTGCTCGATGTATTCAGCACGAGATGGATCATTTGGATGGGAAGTTATTTGTGGATTTTGCCGAGGGGAATTGGATTTACAGCCGAACCTCGGGCGATAAAATGAGTCTGGCTGACGCCATTAATCTCAGTAAGCATAGGCCCATGAGAATGGTCGAATGAAAGGGAGTAATCGAATGCCATTTCGAAATATTCAGAGATCAACTTACTTATTTATCTGCTGTTTGCTGATCATCGTATCCGCCGATATTTTTGTCACGCGCAGGGACACTGTTCTTTCTGGGCCTTCTACTTTAATGGGGTATGCATGGTTGCTAAATATAGGCGATCTATGGATTCTATCGCTTATTTGGGCCGATTGCCGTGCAGCATTTATACACCCGATCCGTAATGAAGGGGATGTATTACATATCCGATATGGGTTACGGATTCAGGCTAGTCTCCCATTAAGCAATATACAAGAGGTGTCGAGCGCACTGGAATTTAATCCGGATAAAGAAGAAATCAAGCAGGCTGCGATGCCGATGCTTACACCTAATGTCCGGATTACGCTGAAATATCCGCTTCAAGTCGAGACGATATTACTGATGAATAGGCAGGTTAGTACGATCTATTTGGCAATGGATGAGCCAGCTGCCTTTGCCCTTACCATAGAACAGAAATGTTTCCATCATAATTCTGAGTAAAAAGGTCATACTAAGGGGACAGGAATCGTACAATGTTGTTGTACAGCGTCCATTAACAGCTTGTAGCTGATGAACATTTTGCAATGAAGGAGTGTTTCGTTCATGTATTTCGGTAAAAAAGTAATTGAAGAAATCCCAGAGGCTGAGACCGTAATCTGGTCCTGTGAAAATGAGGGATGCAACGGATGGATGCGCGATAATTTCGCTTTTGAACAGGAGCCGATTTGTACCCAGTGCCAATCAACAATGGTCAGTAGTGTGAAGACACTGCCGCTTGTGATCAATGATCATCAGACGAAGATGCTGAGAAAAGGCACATTGATATAGTACGGTAAAGGGAGAAGGGAGTGGCGAGATGTATCGCTGCTTCCTTCTTCTTTGTATTGTGATTTGCGCGAAATTGTCTGCGAGGGCTATACTTTAACCGTAACCTCACAACATCAACTTAGTCAGGCAGGTGGAATTATTGATACCCGGCAGCTACACAAGTTAGGACGCCAGGACATTGCTCAAGCAGGAAGAATCTTAGCCGAAAATTTTACGGAGGATCCACTCTATGTACACATTCTCCCAGATGAAGAGACAAGGCTAAGTGTACTCACGATCTTTTTTACGAATTATTTGTATATGATGTATGACAGCTCAGATTTGTTAGTCACATCGGAACGAATGGAAGGGATTGCGGTCGTCTTTCATCCCGAGCGAATGCAGACTTCGTTATCGAGGCTGAAGTATAGCGCTGATATTGTCCAAGCCATCGTACGCTCTGTAGGGATATCTCGTTATATTGGATTCAAAGCATTTGTACGAGGTGTTCGTACATTAAATAGTATGAGCTCAGCGTGGCTAGCCAATCTCGAGGATAAGAACTATATGCACCTCGATATGCTAATCGTGCAGCAAGCATACCGGGGACAAGGCGTGGTTTCTCATGTGATGGGGGAGCTGCTTAGTGAATGCCGTAAACAGCAGAAGGCATGCACGCTAGAGACACAAAGCGAGCGAAACGTTAGTATCTACGGACATTACGGTTTTCAAACCGTAGAAGTCATACCCTTGCAGGGTAGTGCATTGAAACAGTATTGTATGTTATGCCGACCTTAATGGATGCTTCTTACCTCTGTTTTTTAAGTAGGATCAACGTGAGCACTTGGGTAGACGCTACGCGAACGGGCCGTTGTTCCAATCGCTGTGTTCTCCAGATTTTTTTTCATTTCCCTTAGCGGTGAAAATCCGGAGATCAAGGTGAACGCATTCGCTTCTCCACAATCATCCCGTCCTCTCCGCTGTTTAAGCGGGAGAGGAACTTCACTCTTCAAAAACACAAAAAAAGAAATCGTTTTTTGGTAAAATGGAAGTACGACCAACCATCCCAAAACCAGAAGCAAGCTCGGGAAATCCTGAACAACCGGGGGTTTCGGCGATTTCTGCTTCGCGGCATGGAAAAAGTGACGCTTGAGGTAGGTTGGCGTTCCCTTGCTCACAATCTATTGAAGCAAGCTGCAAATGACCAAAAACGCAAAGCAGCGATCCTCCAATAACCGGAGGATCGCTGCTTTGCTGTCTTTTTTACAATTTTAAGATGATAAAATCCTGTATCTGTTGTAGGAATATCTACTTATGGGACAGCCCCTTTATTCATTACATAAGGTTATTCATTACATTGTTGAAGTGAACCTGCGACGATCTTTCCTTTGAACATCGTAGCTACTCGGTTCGATCTTCTTGCAATGGCTTCAGCGGAACAGGAGGCTTCAACAAACACTATGCTTGCTTCATTACCAACTTGTGGCCAGACTCGGTTTCCTTCTGAGTCAAGAGGGGTCTGCCCATTGGTAATATAGCGGAGAGTTTGTGCTAAAGATTGTTCATTAGTCCATCCAGACAATTCTGCTAACCGACCAGCACGTTCTAGAATATCTCCATTTCCAAATGGAGACCAAACATCAACAATATTATCGCATCCGACGGCGACTGATACGCCTTTTTCGTGTAATAAGCCAACAGGTGGACACTTTCGATTAATGGGCACGCTCGTAATAATGGTGATTCCTGCATCGGCTAATATTTCAGCAGTACCTGCTGCTTGCGCTAAAGAGACATCCCCAAGGCTAAATGCATGGCTAATCGCAACTTTATTTTGTAAACCAGCTGCTTTGGTTAACTGGGCCAATCTTTTCATCGTAAAAATACCTAGGTGATCTGCATCATGTAAATGGAGGTCAATTCCGGCATTAGCATCAACAGCAAGTTCAATGATTTCGTTTAAAGCAACTTCAATATTTCCTTCCACTGTTGCTGGGTCCACACCCCCTACTAAGCTTGCCCCTTGGCGAAGCGCCTCTCGTACTAATTCTTTTGTGTTCGAGCGTAATAATCCGTGTTGCGGAAATGCTACAATTTCATAAGATAACTTTCCTTCAAAGGTTTGCAGTGCCTTTTGCACTTCCTCTAGATTCTTAAGTCCCACCTCAGGATAAATATCCACATGTGTACGAACATGAGTAACTCCAGACTTTAGATACATTTCGAGTAGCTTCTCGGCCCGTTCTTGTGTAGTCGTCTTAAGCGAAGGCATGACCTCCTTCTCGGTTTCAAAACGTTCAAAAATGCTGTTGACAGGGTTTACTGAACGCCAGCGGTCACCAAGTAACGTTTTATCTAAATGACAATGCTTTTCGATCAAGGATGGAAGAATCAATAATTGCTTTGCATCTTTTTGAGGGAGGGTATCGGTTATGGTTTCGCTCGAAGAAGTGATTTTCGTGATCTTACCTTCCTCAATTAAAAGATGCGAGCATTCTGTCTTTGTACCTGTGATCATGCCATTTTCAGTGTGATAGCCGCTTTCCAACCTAGCATTTGTTATCCAAAATGCAGAACTCATATCAGATCAACCTCTCTTTTATATAAATGAAATTGTTCCAGCAAAATGCAGCCAATAATAAAAGTATCGATTATCTTCCATCTGCAATATGCTAACATGGGAATAGCTATATGAAAAATATATAAAAAATAAGTTTCAGATATGTTTATCGTATATTAGTGGGAGAGTGTTATCAAAAATGGACATCAGACAGCTGCGATATTTTATAGCGATTGTAGAGGAAAGACAAATTTCTGCTGCAGCCGAAAGAATGCATATTTCTCAGCCCCCCTTAAGTCAACAATTGAAGCACATGGAAGAGGAACTAGGATCACAATTAGTGGAGAGAACAGGAAAATTCTTAGAAGTGACGGAAGCCGGAAAGGCTTTATATAAATATGCCTTGCAGATGACGCAGTTAATGGAAGAGGCCAAAATGGAAGTTAAGGAAGTGGGGAACGGAGCCAATGGGAGACTAACGATAGGCATTAACACATTTTCGGCAGTTGAGTTACCTGACATCCTTCATCAATTCCACAAGGAGTACCCGAAGGTAACTTATAAAATTCAGCAAAATGAATCCTCATATTTATGTAAATTAGTAAGAGATCGGGTTGTGGAGCTGGCGATCATACGATTACCACTCGAGTTGGACCATTTCTCGGTGCTTCACCTATATACGGAACCCTTCTATTTTATTACTTCGAACAAACAGAACGAGTTTAATGGTGAAGTCTCACTTGCTGATATTCAAAGCTACCCCCTTCTTTTACCGAGTACGGAAGGATTAGGGGTACATTATTTGATTTTGGAGGCATTTTCTCGATTCCAGCTACAACCTAACATTGTTGGAGAATGTTCTGATATCACGCTGTTGATGGATTTAATCTCCTCGGACTTTGGCGCATCCATTGTTCCAGAAACGATACTAAAACGCCATACAGGATATCAGGTACAGTCGCACAAAATTACGAATGCTACGTTATCCTCCTCGGTTGGAGTCATATGGCAGAAGAATCATTACTTATCGAAGGCTGCTCAAAACTTTGTGGATTTATTACAAGGGAGAAGTAATGTAATACGTATGGCAAAAGAATACGATACGTCCGAATGATGAATATATGAATAATTCCTCATATGAAACAACAATGGATCACCCGAGGGTGATCCATTGTTGTAGCTGCTCGGAGGCATCTGATCTTAATTATGCCTTGATACGAGTCAGTGCTTTTTCCGCAGGTACATAATCGTAACCTAAATCACGGGCAACAGCTTCATAGGTAATACAGCCGTTTAGTACATTGGCACCGCTACGAATGGCTTCGTTTGTCGCGAGCAATAGTTGCAGCTCTTGACTCGCAAGCTTCAAGGCGAAAGGCATCGTTGCGTTCGTCAAAGCGAGAGTCGATGTTTGCGGCACAGCGCCCGGCATATTAGCTACGGCATAGTGAACGACACCATGTCTGACGTATGTTGGGTTATCATGCGTAGTAATGTGATCAATGGTTTCTACAATACCACCCTGATCAATGGCAACATCTACGATAACAGAGCCCGGACTCATCGTTTTAACCATGTCCTCGGTTACAAGGCGAGGTGCCTTTGCCCCTGGAATAAGCACAGCGCAGATTAATAGATCTGAGGATTCAACTGCTGCTGCGATATTGGAAGGACTAGAGACAAGCGTCTTGATTTGGTTGCCAAAAATATCATCCAATTGGCGCAGTCTTGGGATGCTAAGATCTAGTAATGTAACATCTGCGCCAAGACCGACAGCGAGTTTGGCCGCATTCATGCCGACAATGCCCCCACCAATAACGGTAACTTTACCACGGGAGACACCTGGAACGCCGGATAATAAGATACCTTTGCCGCCATGAGGACGCTCTAGCAGCTGTGCACCGATTTGCGCAGCCATACGGCCAGCCACCTCGCTCATGGGTGTGAGCAGAGGAAGGGTGCCTTGTACATTAACCGTTTCATAGGCAATGGCATTGACGCCAGATTCGACGAGTGCCTTAGCCAATTCAGGTTCAGCAGCAAGATGTAAATAAGTGAAGAGGAGGAGCCCCTTGCGGAAGTAAACATATTCACTAGCGAGTGGTTCTTTGACTTTCATGATCATATCGGATTTCTTCCATACATCTGCCGCTAGTGGAAGGACGGTTGCCCCAGCTTGTTGATATGCTTCATTAGTGAATCCGCTTTCAAGTCCTGCGTCATGTTCTACATATACCGTGTGCCCTTGACGAATAAAGTCGGCTGCTCCTGATGGAGTTACTGCTACACGGTTTTCATTATTTTTAATTTCTTTAGGGATACCAATGTTCATGATGAACCACCTCGTATGCGTATTTTCGAATGATCGCTTGCCATGCATGTTGTTCACAATATATTCACATTTTACAATCTAGCGAGCTCGTATGCATCATACGTCATGTCAATCGAATTCAATATATCGTAGGACATAATGTTTAGTCTGTAACAGGGGAGGTGTATTGTAAAAGACGGGTACAAACCATATAATGTCAACATTAATGAATACTTGAGACTGAGATGGGAATGACGCTTGATGAACGGTTTCACCCTCTATATAAAAGATGTGCTAGAGCGTCCGATTTTTCGTAGGGCCAAGCTAATGGCAGGGGCCAAGGGTATGGATCGGCAAGTGGGATGGGTACATATTGTGGAAATTACGCATGTATCGCCTTATGTGACGCGTAATGATCTCATCCTTTCAACAGGTCTATGGTTACGTGATGAACAGCAAGAACGGATCTCGTACATGCAGCAGCTGATTAATCAACAGGCAGCGGGGCTATGCGTAGAGCTAGGAACAAGCATTGAGCGGATACCGAAAGATCTGATTGACCTAGCTGAGAAAAATGATTTTCCGCTCATTGTGTTCGACAGACCTGTCCGATTTGTGGAAATCACACAAGACATTCATGGTCTTCTTATTAATCAGCAGCATCAACTGCTCAAAGATTTGGAAACGTTCTCACGCAGGCTGCAGCAAATCACGCTGCAAAGCACCGATATTGGCGCTATCCTCCATGTATTATATGAATATACTGGACAACAAATTGTGTACTATTCTTCCATAGAATCGAATAAATTTCATCCGCGACTCTCGGCGGAAGCCAGCGACCCGATTGTGTCCTTCTTCAAGGGACAAGTCGAGGGCAGCGCGCGAGCAGCGGCTGAGGCAGTTACCTTTGCCATGCCAGAAGAGCGATGCCTGCTGTCACAGCCTGTCATTTGTTTAGGTCAGACCCTTGCGTATGTAGGACTCATTCTGCCTGAACGAAATCAAGCTGACACCGCGAAGCTACTGCTCGATTATGCAGCAAGATCGCTTGCTTCACTGCTACTGAGAATGCTGTTTCTAGAGGAAAAGAAGCTACGCGACCAGAACCAGCTTATTATGGATATTATTCAGCAGCAGGTGGAGGATGAGGCAGAAGCTCGTGGACGCATGGGACTAAGGCTGGCGAAGAAGCATGCGATATCTTGCATTGCGGGAATTGTGGAAGCGGAATATGCAGATGGACTAGTTCAAGATCGCGATCGTATTGAGACAGATTTGCAGGATCTGCTGGTGCAACTTCGTGCTCTACTGAGGAAGCATGACCTGCCCAATCTGCTGATGATGAAGGATCAGCGGATTTATGTGCTTTGTGCACGTGAAAAGGCACAAGGAGACGTATTGCTCCATATGAATAACGCGATAAGCTCCATTATAGAGAGGCTGAAAGAAGCAGAGCGCCAAACCTCATTTGGATTACGACTTCACGCTGGGTTTGGTAAGATCCGTCCGAATATGATCGATATGCACATCAGTTTTCGGGAAGCAGAGCAGGTACTGGATGTATCGCGAGCAGTGGATTCGATGGGCGGCGTTATATTGTATGATCAGCTTGGTATTTATCGACTGATCCAAGCGATTTCAGACAAGGAAGTGCTTACCTCTTTTATCAAAGATCATTTAGGGCTGCTGCTTGCTTTCGATCAGGAGCATCATCTTCATTTAATTCAAACGCTTAAAGTGTATTTGCAGAGTATGGGCTCCAAGAATGATACAGCGAAAGCGCTGTTCATTCACCGTCAAACGCTGTATAACCGGCTCGATAAGCTGACTGAAATTCTAGGAGATGATTACCTCGAGCCACAGCGGCGGATATGTTTGGAAATGGCGCTGCTTGCCCATTCAATGCGTTCATATGATACGATGAAATAATATATAGAACGGGCTGTTAAGGCTGGAAGAGGATGATTCGTGTTGAGAAAAGTTGGCTTAGTGATGAGGAAAATTCAGTTTACAGAGAATCAAGGGCCACGCGTGTTCGCTGATCGTTTGCAGCAAATTGGGCGTGAGTTAGGTGTGGATATCGTGTTTATTTCACCTGAGCGGCATGTGAGCGGACATGACTGGCTGCCAGGATTTGAGCATGAGAAAGGTGATTTAGTCAATTATGATATCGTGCTCGAACAAATCGAAAAGCACCGTATTGATCATGTGATCTATACAGTATCGGGATTTACGTATTTGAAAATGTTCTTAAAGAACAGCGTGCTGTTCCCACATAGTTTCCCTGACCCTGCTCTGACGGGATATGAAATGATGAAGCCCTTTTATCAAATTGTAGATAAAGCAATTGTACAGACTGAATTTCTGAAGACAGAACTTAGCCGTAATTTTGGTGTGAATGATGTAGATGTGATTCCAATTGGGTTCAGCGAAGCGTTAGCAGAGAGGCACTTCGATCCATCGCAGATCGTGCATAACCGAATCCTATGGATTGGACGAGATGAAGAGAATCGTCGCCCTGATCTCGTACTGAATTATGCCCGGCTTAATCCGGACAAGGAAATATATATGGTGTTTGGCGGCGAACGCTACCGGGAGAGCATGAAGAAATATGATATTCCGAGTAATGTGAAGCTACAATTTGCCCTGTCGCAAGATGAGATCTTCGCTCTTATGAACTCATCCAAAGTATATTGGAGCTGTTCCAAGTTCGACACGTTTGCAATGCCGCTGACGGAGGCGTTAGCCATGGGTAAAATCGTCGTGAAGCCAGAGCATCCTTGCTACAATCACATCAGCTCACGGCACTCTTTTGCGGGTAATGAGAAGAATTGGTTTGAGCTTGTGAACATGGCCGCTGCGTCACCTATGTCTCATTCCATGGACAATCGTTATTATGCCTTCGATCAGTTTTCGAGCCGGGTGATGAAAGAGGGATATAAGGATTTCTTTGATGGTTGGTTGAGAGAGTAGGACTAGCCATAAGGAACGTAATCTTCTAAAAAGGTGTTTCTGGGGAACCTGGAACGCCTTTTCTTTTTAATAAGAATGTATGTCTCAAATAATTCATACCTGAGTAAATAGATTGGGATTTATGTGTAAATCCGTTTATAATAAGTTCGTGACTTTTTATTGAAAGAGGAGTAATCTCGATGAATAGTTTATTATGTATTTTTATACATATGGATTGATGCTATTTTAATAAAATATGAACATACTGAAGGTGAGCTATGGATGTCCTTTTATCATAAATACGTGAAGAAGTATTGGAAGCTTTTTACCGTGGCGGTGCTGTTCCTGACCGTAGAAACATTTTGTGATCTCATGCAACCGACGATTATGTCGAAAGTGATAGATATGGGCGTGGCTCATCGGGATTTAGACAAGGTGCTTTCGCTTGGAGGGCTAATGCTGCTTGTGACGGCTTTTGGCGCACTGAGTGCGATTATTCGAAATATTATATCCAGCCATGTATCACAGAGGTTTGGGACTGAGCTTAGATCGGATTTGTTCCGTAAAATTCAGACTCTTTCCTTTGAGCAAATCGACCGATTTGACAGGGCTTCACTTGTGACGAGGCTGACAAATGATGTGACGCAAGTACAGAATTTCGTGAATGGACTCATGAGAATTTTTGTAAAAGCACCACTGATTGCGATCGGTAGTTTAATCATGGCCATTCGTCTCGATGTACATTTATCTATTGTCTTGGCGGTGGTTGTACCGCTGGTAGCTCTTGTGATTATGCTCAATGTGAAGGTCAGTTTCCCATTCTTCATGAAGGTACAGAAGGCGCTTGATCATGTGAATCTGGTGATGCGCGAGTATTTGTCGGGTGTTCGAGTTGTGAAGGCATTTAATCGCTTCGATTATGAAGTGGATAAGTTCGGTTCTGCAAATGATGATTTGGCGAACCGGTCTGCAACTTCAATGCGAGTGATGTCTATTTTTGGTCCAGGGATATCGCTGTTTCTAAACTTCGGCATTATCGCCGTATTGTGGATGGGTGGCCTGCGTGTTGACGGTGGGCAAATGCAGGTGGGTAGTATTATTGCTTTTATCAACTATATGACTCAAATTCTATTCTCTCTAATGATGATTTCAAATGTGTTTAACATGTTTGTGCGTGCGAAGGCCTCTGCTGGGAGAATTGGGGAAGTACTGGTGGAGACAGATACGATGAATACGGGTGCGGATGTGGCTACTGATAGGGTCCGCGCAATTCCTGTAGTGGTTACAAAAAACGCAGTCGAGCGCGGACGCATTGACTTCAATGAAGTGACGTTTACTTATGCCGGCTCACAGGGAGATCCCGTTATTCACAATCTCTCACTCACCTGTATGCCAGGTGAAACCATTGGTATCATCGGTTCAACAGGTTCCGGCAAGAGCACGCTAGTCAGCTTAATCCCGAGATTCTATGATGTACATTCAGGTACGGTTAAAGTAAATGGAGTAGATGTACGCGATCTTGATCCGAAGCAGCTACGTGAAAAGATTGCGGTAGTACCACAGAAAATGATGTTGTTCACAGGTACTGTGAAGGAAAATCTTCAATGGGGCCGGGATGATGCGACGGAGGCAGAGCTTATGGAGGCTGCTAAGATCGCAGAGGCTCATGATTTTATTATGGCATCGCCTGAAGGATATGAGAGCCGAATCGGTCAAGGTGGTGTGAACTTCTCAGGTGGTCAAAAACAGAGGATGTCCATTGCAAGAGCACTAGTACGTAAACCGGAAATTCTTATTCTAGATGATTGTACGAGTGCGGTAGACGTAGCTACAGAGGCGCGAATTAAGAAGGGGCTGCGTACCTACGCACGTGGGCTGACTTGTATTCTCATTGCACAGCGTATTACTTCGGTGATGGATGCAGACCAAATTGTGGTCATGGACCGCGGACGCATGGTAGGTACAGGTTCACATGACGAGTTGCTCCAATCCTGTCAGGTATACCGTGAAATCTTCCAGTCTCAGTTAGGGAAGGAGGTACAGTCCCATGCCGCACAATGATCCTGCTCGTTCACAGTCCAAGGCAAGTTCTGCAGCACCGTCAGTGGCGGGTCCTTCAGGCCCCGGAGGACCATGAGAGGTCTATTGGGAAAAGCGACAGCTCCAAAACCTAAAAATTTCAAGGGCACTTTGCATCGGCTCTGGCAGTATTTTGGGCATGAACGTAAGCTCTTATCTTTCATCTTACTTCTAATTATAGTGGATGCAGGAGTAACGTTAACGGCTCCGTATTTAATAGGTCATTCCATTGATGCCATGTCCAGTAATGGACTTGCTGGCATGGGCATCGTCAACTTTAAATTACTCAAAATTCTTATTATTGTCCTGCTTGTTGCTTATGTGACGGATGCGGTACTTGTTTTCCTACAGGGCTGGCTAATGGCGGGCGTGTCACAACGAATCGTTGCCAGTCTAAGGCGTTCATTATTTGGCAAGCTGCAAAAGCTACCTGTATCTTATTTCGATGCCCGTTCCATGGGGAAATTATGAGCCGGCTTACCAATGATATTGATAATGTAAGTACGACGATTTCACAGTCGACGACACAGCTCATGTCTGGCGCAATAACCATCATAGGCTCACTGGTAATGATGCTGATCCTCAGCCCGACGCTAACGCTTGCAAGTTTAATTACGGTACCCATCTTGTATCTATTAACGCGTATGGTCACACGCAGAACTGGACCACTCTTTAAGCAGCAACAGGTGGAGCTAGGCCAGCTTAACGGACATATTGAAGAGACCATATCCGGTATGGAAGTGGTTAAGGCATTTAATCATGAGGAGAAGGCCATTGCGGAATTTGAAGCGGTGAATGCCCGATTGTTCGAGGTGGGGTTAAAAGCGCAAATTCGTTCTGGATTTATGATGCCACTCATGAATGTAATCAACAATATTGGTTTTGCAGCGGTTGCTATGGTTGGCGGTGTGCTAGCCGTAAAAGGTCTCATTACAGTCGGAATTATCGCTAGTTTTCTCAGCTATTCACGGCAGTTCGTAAGGCCGCTGAATGATCTAGCGAATATTTATAATCTGTTACAGTCTGGTGTAGCAGGAGCGGAGCGAGTATTTGAGGTGCTAGATGAAGCTGAAGAGAAGGATGATTTACCGCAAGCAATCGAACTGAAATCTACACGCGGACAGGTGGTCTTTGAACAGGTTAGCTTTGGATACCGCCCAGAAGTGCCCATTTTGAAAAAGGTCAGCTTTACCGCTGAAGCAGGTAGCAGTACGGCATTGGTTGGACCAACGGGGGCGGGTAAGACGACCATTGTAAATTTACTTACTCGATTTTACGATGTGACGGGCGGTACGATTTATATCGACGGCGTGGATATTCGCAATTATACACGGGACAGTCTCCGCCAATGCTTCGGTATCGTACTTCAGGACACGTATCTGTTCTCGGGTACTATTAAAGAGAACATCAAGTACGGCAAACCAGATGCTACAGATGCGCAGGTGCAGGAAGCAGCGGCAATGGCGAATGCCGATGTCTTTATTCGCCGTCTTCCGCATCAGTATGATACGCTGCTGGCAGAGAACGGTGGTAATCTAAGCCAAGGGCAACGCCAATTGCTCGCCATCGCACGTGTCATTCTATCTGATCCATCCATTCTTATTCTTGATGAGGCTACGAGCAGTATTGATACGCGAACGGAGCTCCATATCCAAGATGCACTTCTGACGATGATGAAGGGCCGAACAAGCTTCATCATTGCCCATCGTCTGAATACGATACGTGATGCGGATACGATTATGGTCATCGATCATGGGGAAATCGTGGAGAAAGGTAGCCATGACAATCTTATCGGTCAAAAGGGATTCTACGCGCAGATGTTTGAGAGCCAGTTTAAAAATCTCGAAAGTGAAGATAACGATTGAAAGAATAGGTCCTGAATCCTAACTCATGTTGGATTCGGGGCTTTTTTTGTCATGGCTATATTAAATTGTAAATTAGTAGATTTACATTCTCTTAATCCTCCGGAAATACTCTGCAAACTTTTAATTAATATAATTAATCCTAGGTTAACTATGTTGAATTAAGGGGTGTAGGGATGAGAGGGAATATGATCAAGAAATGGACAACCAACTTTGCTAGCATATTACTGATGACGAGCTTGGTTTTTCCGGCAAGTATGGGCTATGGAGTTGCGAATGCAGAACCAACTACTGACAACGAAGGCGTTGTGATAAGTGCTCCTGAGACGGGAGATATAAATACTGAAGTTGCTATAGATAAAGAAGATAATGTAAATACTCAAGATTTAGGTGCAGATGCAGATACAGATGCAGCTATAAGCACCTTGTCAGTAGCAGAGCCGATCAAACTCATCCAAGCTGGATCGGAGTGGAAATATGCTGCCGATGGTAAAGACCATCAAGGCGAATTTACCTCTAAGGTATATGATGAAACAAAATGGACTCCGGGTTTAGCTCCATTCGGCTATAAGGTGAGTGGTGTGGACACAACGAATAAGGTGGCGCCGACGGATACCGATTTTACACAGGTGAATACCATTACAAGTTTTGGTGCAGATGCGAACAATAAATACATAACTAGTTACTTTACAAAAACAATCAACATCGACAAATTAGAAGATCTGGATACATTTACGGCTAAGTTTGCTGTAGATGACGGTATGGTCTTTTATGTGAATGGTTCGGAAGTATATCGAGCTGGGATGGGTACAACTGACCCGATTAGCTATAATACTTTTGCACTTTCAGGTAAAGATTTACCCGTGATCTACAACTCTGCGGATATTCCTAATTTCTCAAGTTTGTTAAAGCAATATCTTCATAATGGAAGCAATGTCATCTCTGCCGAAATTCATCAGCAGACGCTGAAGAGTTCGGATTTATATTTTGACATGTGGCTCACTGCTTCACCGAAGCAAACCGAGGGTGGCGGAACAGGGACAGAACCATCAACGGGTGGAGGTACTGGAACAGAAACTCCAGGTGCAGGCAGCGGAAGTGGACAAACAGATGCACCTACAACGATTCTTTCCAAAAATGATACATGGAAGTATCTCGATAATGGAACAGATCAAGGAACAGCTTGGCGCGCGTCTTCATTTGATGATTCCAGCTGGAGCGCAGGAAAAGCCCCGCTCGGCTATCCTGCAATTACAACGGACACATTCGGTCCTATTCAAAAGACAATAAGCTACGGGGCAGATAGTACGAAGAAGTATATTACGTCGTATTTCCGTAAGACACTCACTATCAGCAACCTAGCAAGCTTTAAGAAAATCGTAGGCACGTTTGGTATTGATGATGGACTCATTCTATATGTAAACGGTGTAGAAGCTTATCGGTATAACATGCCTGATGGAGAGGCCAATTACCAAACATTGAGCGCTACTACCATCAATTCGCCTGAGACCGTTGGACAGGATCTGACAACAGCGCTTAGCGGTAAACTGGTTGAGGGTTCTAATGTTATTGCGGCTGAAGTTCATCAGCGCAGTCTATCTAGCTCAGATGTATATTGGGATATGCAGCTGATCGCAAATCCAGCAGATACAGGAACAGGTACACCGGGTAATCCGGGCACGCCTTCGGGAGGAACATTGCCTACTGCCATCTCATTGACATATAACGGTGATACGACAACTAGAATGGGATTTGCATGGTACTCTGATCCAGCAGTTACGGGAACAACGGTAGAAGTTGTAGAGGCATCCAAGGTTACAGGAAATACCTTCCCAACCGCTGGGGCAAACGCTTATCAAGGTAGCTCGAGCCCAATTAGTGTTTATCAATCCAGCACGGATAAAAGTAGTGGTAAATATACGGCATACGCTGACCATAAAGTAATAGCAACAGGACTTAAGCCAGGTACATCTTATAAGTACCGATTAGGTAGCGGTGTCGACGGACAATGGAGCGAAATCGGAACGTTTAAGACAGCGGCTGCTAATAATGAAGAGTATACGTTCTTATATACGACGGATCCTCAGGGTACAACAGAAGCTGAATATGTAACTTGGCGTCATACTCTTCAAGAGGCAGTAGCTAAATTCCCGGCATTATCCTTCATGACAATTACCGGGGACTTAGTAGATAACGGTGATCTTGAGAATCAATGGAAATGGCTATTAAATACACCAAAGGATATTATACCGAATCTCCCATTAGTACCTGCATTGGGTAATCATGAAAGTAAGGCTAACAATAATTTCTGGTATCATTTTAATCTTCCTAATATTTCGTATACGGGTGCTAAGCCTGACGGATCTGTGTATTCATTTGATTACGGCGCTGCTCACTATATGGTGATTAACACTGAATATAATGAAGCCAAAGGAACCGATACGGTTTATCAACAACAGGTCGAATGGCTAAGAAATGACGTTGCTAAATCAGATAAGAAGTGGAAATTTGTAATGTTCCATAAGTCACCTTACTCCGTAGCAAACCATTATAAGGATACTGATGTGTTATTTTTTCAAGAAAAGCTAACAGCCTTATTTGATGAGTTGGGCATCGACGTTGTATTAAGCGGACATGATCATACGTATACAAGAACATATCAAATGCTTGGCGGTGTTCCTCAGAAAGATAACGAGGTTGATGCAAATGGTAATGTGGTGAATCCTAAAGGTACCTTGTATTTGGTTAGCAACGCTGCTGGCGACAAGAGGTATACGCCTAAAGCTGGTCCTTTCCCTTATGCGGCTAAGTACGGTCAGCCTAACAAGGAAATGTTTACAGGCGTAACCGTGACAGATGATACTCTTTCTTTCAAGATGTACACAACCACAGAGACAGGAACGACGGACCTTTTCGATTCCTATAGTATTAAGAAGACTTCTCCAAGTCCGGAACCTGTAAAAGAAGCAAAAGCCAACATCACATCGGATGGAAAACTTACTTTAGCTTGGAAAGCTCCAACGAGTGGCCCGCAGGTTAGCAAATATCGTATTTATGAGAAAAATGATAAGTTAGGCGCGAATTGGAATGTTACGATTCCTCATAATGCTACAAAAGAGTCTTATACGTATGATATTACGAGTAGTATAGACTTGACTAAGAACTATGAGTTCGTGATCAAATCGGTCAGTGGCAGCATGTCATCCACTGGTGTAACGGTAACACCACAAGCAGCGATTACCGTGCCTAATGCACCAACAAATGTAGTAGCCGTTGCTGGAAATGCATCAGCGACAGTGAGCTTCAACGCACCTTTGAACAATGGTGGAAGTGCAATTACGAGTTACAAAGTGATCTCAAGTCCTGGCGGCATTACAGCGACAGGAAGTGGAAGTCCTATACAGATTACGGGCTTAACGAATGGTACGGCATATACATTTACTGTGATTGCAACGAATGCGAAGGGGAACTCGGTTTCTTCGGTTGCATCGAATGCAGTAACACCACAAGCAGCAATTACTGTGCCAAATGCACCAACAAATGTAGTAGCTGTTGCTGGAAACGCATCAGCGACAGTGAGCTTCACCGCACCAGTGAACAATGGTGGAAGTCCAATTACGGGCTATAAAGTGACCTCAAGTCCTGGCGGCATTACAGCGACAGGCAGCGGAAGCCCTATACGTATCACTGGCTTAACGAATGGCACGGATTATACGTTTACCGTGATTGCAACGAATGCGAAGGGGAACTCGGTTTCATCAGCGGCATCTGCGAAGGTTAGACCGATTGGGTCTTTAACACCGACAAATCCAACAACGCCATCAACATCTAATCCGTCAACGTCAACGCCGTCAACGTCAAGTCCATCAACATCACCGACGACACCGCCGACAACAACGCCGACGGTACCAACGACACCAACAGTACCAACGCCGACACCAGTGGTTGATGTCTTCAAGAGTGATGTTGTAAATACAGCAAACGTAGTTCATGCTTTTGAGGCGAAGATAGCAGAAGCCAATAAAACGAACGTTAAGAATGAATTAAAGGATATACAAGGGCATTGGGCAGAGAAGACTATGGATACCTTTGTGAAGCTTAGCATTGTGGAAGGTTATAATGGCAAGGTAAATCCGAATAGTAATATCACACGTGCTGAGTTTGCTACGATGATTTCTCGTGTATTCAATATTAGTGGTGCTACGAATCAGTCCGTAGCTCTGAAAGATATTAAGAGCCACTGGGCTCAAGAGAATATTGTGAAGCTTGCTAGCTCGGGAATACTTACCGGATATAGTGACGGTACCTTTAAGCCGGATAAGACGATTTCGCGTGAAGAAATAGTTTCAATTCTATCGCGTATTGTCTCCTTGGAGAAAGTAAGTAAAGACGTTACTAAAGGTAAATTCACGGATATATCTAGCGCAAGCTCCTATGCAGTAAATGCAATTAAGGATGCAGGACAGGCTGGTATTATCAGCGGCCGCAATAACGGTGCATTTGATCCGCAAGGCAATGCCACACGTGCTGAGGCGCTCACGACGATTCTAAATGTAATGAAGCTTCATCCAGAATTGAACAAGCTGTTAGATAATTTGAAATAACATTTAGGCACTAACATGGACAAGGATATACATTAAAAATAAGACGAACCTCTGCAATTGCAGTCGTTCGTCTTGTTTTTTTTAAATAACTTTATTTATTTTACAGGAATCCAGATTTCTGAATATAGATCGAGACTAGTAGGATCAGCGTTTGAATAGACTTCCAGCTCGGGCGTACCCGCATGCTCATAGGAATTGGAGGGAAACCATTCCGAGAATATTTGTTTCCATACGTTTTGCATCGTGTCCGGCATAGGCCCGTGAACTTCGAATATGGCCCATTTGGATGCAGGAATTTCAAGACTTAATAAACCTATAGGTGTTTCACCCACATATTCGGTAGCTATCCAATAATCCATGTGTTGACTAGAGGTTGCCCCTCTCGTATCAACACATACCCCTACTACGCCTTTAATTTCACCATTATTTAGCTTGAATAGCTTGTCGTCTGTACCATCTGCATTAACTTCATCCCACATCTGGGGTATACCTTTAAGGTTCGCTCCATTAACTAATGAGAATTCTCGTTTAATTCCGACAACGCTGAAACCTGCTCTTTCAACAATATTGTACTTCATGGGTTCTGCCCCTTTCAGACTCACCTGAATAACCAGGCGGTTATAAGAATTCAGCTTTCCTATATTCTTTCGGACTTCACTAGGTGACACGCCATGTTGTTTACGAAAGGCTTTAGAAAAAGCCTCGGGAGTGTCGTAGCCATAAGTATAGGCGAGGTCAATGATTTTGCGATCCGTATTGATTAACTCTTGTGCAACCAGCGTTAATCGCCTACGACGAATGTATTCACCAACTGAGGTGTCCGTTAATAGCGCGAATACTCTTTGAAATTGGAATGCCGATGAATTCGCTTGTTCAGCGATACTTTCAATCGAGATATCTTCCAGTAAATGCTCCTCCATGTATTCAATAGCCTTCTGTAACGATTCAACCCAGCCCATGTTGCTCACTCCCTTGATGAAATCTTACTATCTTTGTTTTGCTAAATCCTGTCTATCTGTGCTTTGTTTAGACCTTTCTAATCACCGAAATGCATGGACTGGAATGAACAATAAAAGGATTCATTTTAAGTTAAGTGAATCAGCGATATAGCTTTCGTATCCTCTTATAAATCGCTTCTTTATTTCTTCTAATGAGGAATACGATTATACATCCTACCGTCAAGATGATGATAGCAGTGAAAGAATATTGAGAAATGATATGTAGCAAGTGTTCTATTTTTGTACCAAAAATCCTTCCAATTGAGACATACACAATAACCCATAGCATTCCACCGATACAATTGTATATAAAAAATATGCGTTTTTGTACTTGGAGAATACCAGATACATAGCCAGTGAAATGTCTCAATCCGGGAATGAAATAGCTGACAAAAATCAATTTGGTCCCATATGTATCAAACCATATCGTAATTTTCGTGATTCGATTCTGATTCATAAAAAAGTATTTTCCGTACTTTTCAAAGAATGGAGTGCCCAGTTTAAAGCCAATATAATATGTAATCGTTGTTCCAATGATTGCTCCAATATAAGAGAAAAAGATGATATGTAGGATGTTGAAATTTCCGATTGTAGATAGGTGGCCAGAAACGGCCATAGCTAGTTCCCCAGGAAAGGTATAGCCAAGGATTCAGAAAATAATCCAAAGAATAAAACTAAATATCCGTATTGTTCAAAAAGACTGCTAATCCATTCCATGCTTTAAACTCCTCATAAGTATTGGTTAGGGTAAGTTACTCATCCTGTTACATCGTATAACAAACACAGAGTAACGGTAACTGACTGTAGTCTAGTGAAGCCCTAGACCTTGGTCTTGGAAGGTTTATTTACATATGTCATATGGACATGACTAGGGTGTTTGAGCTTGGAATGACCCTCTACCACATAAAAGAGGCATCTTCCTTCCCATAAGGAAAAAAAGATGCCTTGTCTTGTCTGGTTACTTGTTTATTGTTTATTTATTCGTACCATGTTGCTTAGTTGGCAGACTGAATTAGGCTGACCTTTGCCATTATGCTCTTTGTTCTTACGATCTTTCTCTTGGGTCTCGTGGACCTTCTCTACGAACTCATGTGTATCCGTCATTGCTTTCCATCCTCCTTATCATAGCAAGTAGTCATACCTTGTTACTATGACCAACAAGTCCTATTGGAATGCACGTAGAGGTGAGATATAAGGGCCTTTCATTTGCTTTTTGCTAATAGAAGATCATTCATTCGTATCGAATAATCACGAATATAGGGAAGTTAGTCGGGCTGCAGCCTGACTCCACGTAAAATGCTGAAGTACACTGCTGCGGCCGCGCTCACCCATGGTACGTCGCAGTTCCTTGCTCCGTCCTAATTTAATCAGATACTCCGCAAACCGATCAGGACTCTGGTAAGCATTCACCAGATAACCATTGCTACCGTGCTTCACGATCTCAGGAATTCCACCAATTCTTGAAGCTATAACGGGCAGGCCTGTTGCCATCGCTTCTACATTGACTAGTCCAAAGGCCTCATGTTGTTGTGAAGGGCAAACAAAGCAATCCGCCATCCGGTAAATGTTGTGAATTTCAGAATGCTGTTTCTTACCGACCCATGTTACAGGCACGCCTAGCTGTGCTGCTTGTGTGCGCAGCTTCTTCATATAAGAGGTACTTCCTTGGCCAGCAATGATAAGGTGGAGGGGTATCTGCTTATGGGCAAGGGATGCGGCCCTCAATAGTACAGGAACCCCCTTACGAGGTATAATCCGACCTACGAACAGGACGGTAAAGACTTGACGAATACCATGTTTTTGCCGAGCGCTTAAACGCTCTGATGCATTTGGGACGTGGAATCTGTTGATATCTACTCCAAGTTCAGCCGTTCGAATTTTGTGAGCCTGAGTCGGGAAACGGCTAGTTAATTTGTACTTCAGTGAGCTGCTGTTAGCGATGATAAGTTTGGCATGCTTCAAGCTGCTGTCCACAAGACTGGTTTTGGGCACGAATGTGAGTGAATGGAGGTAAAGGATCACCATCATACGCGGATTTGCTTTTTGAATTGATGCCATGTAGTGGGGGCGATTGTCTACTTGAATTACATCATATGATTTTCCTTTTATAAAACGCAGCACAGACGCAATATACACTTGGGAGCTCCCCGAGGGGATTCTTTCGATGGTTACACTAGATTCCATACTACGCATGGGTAGTCCCTTTGATGCCCTGCTCAGGACAGTTACTTTGTGATGTTTGGCGAGCTGCTTAGCGATAGCTAGAATGCAAATTTCAACGGATCCACTACCTGGAACAGGGATTTGCTCAGGTGCAACAATTAATATATTTAATATTTCTTTCTCCTCCTGCTCTCCAGTTCGTTCATATATTCGGACCGCTCTACTATTTATGCAATACGCTCTGAGAGAGTATAGTCTCTCATCTTCATAAGATGCCTATTATGGTGTGAAATGTATGAATGTCCTTTCCGAATGGAGAAATACAGCATAGGATGTACAGACTTTTCAAAGCTGCAATGAAATCAAGGATAGTCTGAGGGAGAGACGGATGAGATGAGGGAAAAGAAGCCACGTACGGTATTAATGAGCAAATGGACAAAGACGAAGGTGCTGCTTGGCAGCAAGATGGCGAGGCCATTTATACCGGATACACGTAGATTCAATAAATCCACCTTGAGAATGATGCTGAATTCTTACAGTATGGTCTATGTAAAACCAGAAGTTGGAACCTTTGGCAACGGAGTCATTCGCGTGGAACAAATAAAATCTGGAGGATATACGTATCAGCTTGAGACGAAGGTCAGTAAGTTCAAGGATTACGATTCACTTCACAGTTCTCTTCAACAAATTACGAGAAAGAAAAGCTACCTTATACAGAAGGGAATTCATTTGGTTAAGTACAATAAGCGTTGTTTTGATATTCGTGTAATGGTACAGCTGAGCCCGAAGGGAAATGGGAAACAACAGGGTTAATCGGGAGAGTGGCTCATCCAGGTAAAATTGTGACTAATTATCACAGCGGCGGTAAACCTATGGATGTAAAGCGACTACTCGCCACGCATCTTTCATCGAGTGAAATGGAGAAAGTAATTCGCACCTTGAATGATTTAGGTGAAGGAACCGGAAAATTTCTTCATAACAAATATCCTGGATTCAGACAAATTGGGCTAGACATTGGTTTTGACCGTACATGGACACCTTGGATTATTGAAGTGAATACGAATCCAGATCCGTATATATTTAACCAACTAACAGACAAGTCGATGTATCATAAGGTTATGAAATATAAACGGGCTGCGAAGTAGGCCTGAGCATATATGTACTACATGAATAGGGGCCTAAGGTCTCTTTTTTTATGCATTGAGGACAACTATTGAGCCTGATTTGTAATAGAAATGACCGACTATGTATGCTAGTATTTGGAAAATGAGGATGTGTATTCAAAACTTTGAAGGTGGGTGTCGTCTTGACAGAACATATGAGGGAACCAGTCATTTCTATGCGCAAGCTTGAGATGAGTTATGGAAATAAGCCTGTTCTACGAGGCGTTGATCTGGAAGTTTACGCAGGACAAATTATCGGCTATATCGGTCCGAACGGGGCGGGAAAGAGTACGACAGTTAAAATTATGTTAGGACTTGTAGAGGGCTACAGAGGAGAAGTACGCATATTCGGCAAGGATATAGCCGATGAAAATATCGATTATAAACGCCGTATTGGTTATGTTCCTGAAGTGGCTGAACTCTATGATAGCCTCACCGCGCAGGAGTATTTAACATTTATCGGAGAGTTATATGGCTTGGAGCAACGAAAGGCTGATCACAAAGCGAGACGTTTAATGGATAAGTTTGGCCTCGAGGAGGTGTACTTCAATCGCATTTCATCCTTTAGTAAAGGTATGCGCCAGAAAGTGATGCTCATCTCAAGCCTCCTGCATAATCCAGATATCCTCTTTCTAGATGAGCCACTAAGTGGACTGGATGCGAATAGTGTAATGGTCGTTAAAGAGATTCTCGCCTGCCTTGCTGCAGAAGGCAAAACTATTTTTTATTCATCGCATATTATGGATGTCGTAGAGAAGATTAGTAGCCGCATTATACTACTGAATGGTGGATATATTGTAGCCGATGGTAGCTTCCAAGAGCTGCGCTCGCAATCGCATGAAGGAACACTGGAAGATATTTTTAACGAGCTTACAGGCTTCCATGAGCATAAGGCTGTGGCTGAGAAATTTGTTTCGATTGTGCAAGAGGTGTAGCTCATGAGGGACTTTAAGAGTTTGATGCTACTAGATCGGTTTGAGAGATTGTTCGAACGAGGCGGTGTGGATTATAAAGTCATGCGGCGGATTTTAGAAGTAAAGCTGATGATGGATGGACGTCGCGTTCCCACCTTGGTTGGTAAATCATCGAATAAGCCCGAAAATCCAGATCGTAACAACTTTATTCGCTCACTGTGGCTTTATGTAGTACTCAGTATCATTTTGGTGCCGTTTGTCGTGATGGGTCAGAACTATATGTTTCAAATGAGTCTAATATTCGGCATCCTTATATTTATGATTACCACGGCACTAATCTCTGATTTTTCTTCGGTGTTACTGGATATACGGGATCGCAATATTTTATATTCCAAGCCAGTGAATGGCCTTACGATCAATATGGCCAAGGCAATACATATCGGAATCTATTTATTTTTTATTACGGGATCATTGACGATAGCTCCACTTGTAGCAGGTTTAGTTCGTCATGGTATTCTGTTTCTACTATTGTTTCTCATAACCATTGTTCTCATGGATCTATTTATCGTTGTTCTAACAGCCGTACTCTATTGGTTCGTGCTCCGCTTCTTCGATGGGGAGAAGCTCAAAGATATCATTAACTATGTACAAATTGGTCTTACGATTGGAATGACGATTGGATATCAGGTTGTTTCGAGAATGTTTAGTGTGACCAATTTTAAGATTGAGTTTAAGCCGGAATGGTGGCAATTCATGATCTTTCCTGCATGGTTTGCAGCTCCCTTTGAATGGTTATTCAATGGGAATAGCCAACCATCCATTATTCTATTTAGTATACTTGCGTTGGTTGTCCCTGTGCTCGCTGTGAGGCTCTATATGGCTATGATGCCTTCATTCGAACATCATTTACAGAAGCTGTCTCAGATTAGCAGTGTGCGAGAGCCTAGTCGGTTTAGTATTGCAGCGTGGATGGGAGGTATTTTTTGCACCACTCGGGAAGAGAGCTTATTCTACCGATTTGCCTCCAATATGATGAAGAATGAGCGAGACTTCAAACTGAAGGTGTATCCTTCACTCGGCCTCGCGTTCATATTTCCCTTTATCTTTATGTTTAACGGATTGCATAACGGGGGATGGCAGAATATGATGTCTGGTTCATCATACTTGTTTATTTACTTTTGTGGCATGATGATTCCAACCATCGTCATGATGCTGAAATTCTCAGGAAATCATAAAGGGGCATGGATTTACAATACAATTCCTCTGCAGGATCAGTCATCTATCTTTAAAGGAACACTCAAAGCGTCTATTATGCGTCTGATGGTTCCCATTTATCTTATTGAAAGCATTGTATTTATCATTTTATTCGGTGTAAGAATCATACCTGATCTCTTTGTGGTCTGGGTGACGATGATGCTATACACGGTCGTTAGTTACAAAATGATGCGCAAAGCGCTACCGTTCTCTGAACCGTTCCAGACCGCTCAACACAATCAGTTCGGAGTCACCCTTTTGCTGATGTTCATCTTGGCTGCCTTTGCGGGGATACATCTGGTGTGTGCACAGTTCACCTATGGCGTCTTAGTACTATTAATTGTCATGATTGTTGCAAACGTAGTGACATGGAAACTGGCCTTTCGTAGCCCACACCCTAAGTCCTTCAAGGCATAGACTGGGATGAGGGAGGTTTGTCAAATGCCAAACACACAGCACTATCAGCAAGCTAAGAAATATATGAATAAACAGGTTAAAGTAACAACAAAGTTCGGCAGCACGTTTTATGGTCATATCGTTAAGGTTAGCAAAAATAGAGTCTATTTAAAGGTATCCTCCGTTAAAAATCATAAGCAGGTGCAAATCTCATTTTTTCCGTTTATACTTCCCTTGGTTTTATTCGATTTGCTCGCTATTGTCCTGCTCGATACAAGACGTAGACCCTTTCGCAGACGCTTCTACTAAAATTAAGATAATGAGAGGAATTACCATCTCCGCTAGACCTTAAGCCCCCAAAAGGGGGTTTTTTGCTATAAATTGCGGCTGGCTATATTTCTCACTTTGATTATATGCGGAAGAAGTAGTACATTTAATATTGAAATCATAAGGAGGTTTCTAAATTAATGTTCTACGAAGACAATGAGAATTTGAGCATCATGACCTACACCTTGAACAGTGGCATTAAAGGAACTGTACCTTTATCGAATAAGCAAATTCAAGAATGGATTGAGTGCTACCGGCAGGAGGCCCGATTTATTACGGCCATCGGCAAGGAGTTTTTTGGTCTTAATCCAGGATTGGTTGCTGACTTTAAAGTGCACAACCGTTTTTCGAACTACGCAGAACTGATCAGACCGATCGGTGGTGGCGCTGTTGAATCTGTGGAAGCAGATGAAACGGATCAGTTATCCAAGGCGTATGAGGAAAACCGCGTGTTCTTCAAAGTCGATTGCAAATGCGGCACGACCTACACGACCTTCTCGCAATATTATACGACTAAATGGTTCTGTTCCAAGTGTAAAGAGATTGTCTTTATGGACAAGAAGAAGGGCAAGGTTCCTACAGATAAGGGCGAAGCATGGTATATGACTAACAAATATTTCGTAGCCCGTGACTAGCATGAGCATATAAATTTAATTGGAAGCCTTACTGAAAAGCTAGAATCCTTGCGATTCTGGATAAGACAGGGCGGCAGCACACTATGGTGCTGCCGCCCCTTTTCTTGTTTAACGATGCTGAATCAAAGCACTACTTAACAATTTTGAATTGTTCGATTAATAAATGGAGCTTCTCAGACAAGGAGGAGAGAGAGTGAGCAGAACGATCCACCTCTTCCATAGCTGCAAGCTGCTCTTCCGAGGAGGCCGACATAGTCTGGGCAATATCACTGTTCTGATTAGCCACCTCTACAATGGTCTGGATGGACTCCACTAGATTACTAGCTCGTTTACCTAGTCTACGCACCGCTGTGGAAATATCCTCGCTTTGCAAGGTCATTTGCTCCGCGGCTTCTTCAATCTGGCTAAAGGTTATACCTGCGGCTGTTATCATCTCGCTACCTTGATTTACCTGGTTAGTCGTACGATGCATGCTGCTACCTGCAATCTCCATTAGAGATAAGGTGTGCTGCACGATTTCATCGATTTGCAGCGCGGATTTCGCTGAACGCTCTGCTAGCTTACGGACCGATGCAGCTACTACGGAGAACCCTTTGCCATGCACGCCGGCACGGGCTGCTTCTATAGAAGCATTCAGGGCTAACAGATTCGTTTCTTTCGAAATTTCAGAGATGACGTCTAGTACATTTTTAATTTCCTGTGATTGGTTTCGTAAGTTATCGATAATCTGGCCTAGCTCCAACATATTATCATTGGCTAATTTCATTTGTTCCGCTGTCTGGCGCATGGAGAGGCTGCCATTTCGGGCTTGCTCATAATTTTCAGAAGCAGAGTGCATGGCGTGTTCTGCGCTGATGGAGATGTTAGAGATAAACTGGGACATTTCGGATACGAGCTGTGCGCCCTGTCCGAGAATTTGGAGCTGTTTATCCGCTCCATCGGCGAGTTCTACCATAACCAGTACATGATGCTCACCAGCGCTCCCGGTTTCTTTTGCACTAGCAGACAGTTCTTGCGAGTAAGAAGACACATACAGGGAGGTATCATGTACTTCAGAAATGACCTTCCTAAGATTAGAAGTCATTTGATCAAAGCTTACTGCAAGCCGCCCAACCTCATCACGTCCGGTAAACATCAAGGGTTCTTGCGTTAAGTCGCCAGCAGCAATTTGTTCAACCCGCTGTGTGAGCAGGGTCAGGGGACGGGTCATTCGGCTAATGATGAAGTATACCGCTACGGCTGCTGCTGTGAGAAGGATGCCACCTGCCACATACGGTTTAAGAATCATATCCAGCGTTCGCTGCTGAATGATTGAGGCATCGAAGTTGATCGCCATGAGGCCAACGATTTCCTGTGATGGATCATTATTTTTGTAAATAGGGCCGTAGCCTGTCTTCAAACGAACTTGCTTGTATGTATACACGTTGGAGTATAAGGAATGTTTCATGCTGCGAATCATTGCTTGATCCGTCTGGTTGAAATAAAAGGTATCTCCTGCGTGATAACCTCTTTTCTGAAGCTGCTGATCAGCCGCGAGAATTTTTCCTTCTAATGATAGGATGAAGGCCTCTTTAAAAATCGGTTTAAGCTCGACAATAGAGTTAATTTGCTGTTCGACCTTGGTTTTAGAAGCTGCATTTCCCCTTAGCAAAGCTTCAATATCCGCAGGATCAATCAGTCCTGTCGTAATATTCGCACATCCTACAAGTTCTACCCCCACAGATTGTTCAACCTGCCTGTAGGCCATGCGGTAACCGAATATCCCAATGGTCATGCCAATCATCATTAGAAGAGCAAACATTGAGAGTGTGATTTTTTGAGCTAATCTCATAGACGACAACCTCCACATTTAAAAATTCATTGCTGTTGTACAGGGTTAACTTTTTTGACGGTGTGACGAAATAAAAGGAATTTCCAAGAAAAAGATGGATATAAATGGGTTGCCTTGGGGTAATACATAGCAACGATACCACCGATTGGGGTAAATCGGGGGTCACTACAGTAAAATGCAGCTAGGCAATGGAGCTTCATGATTTGAGTAGGGACTCTGGAGGAAAAGCGTAACATTGCCTTAAATTTTTACTATTTTGTGACATAATTCACATTAGCTCATTTCTGGGCCTCTGAATGTGACATTTATCACATTGCAATGACGTTGGGTCTGCGAGAATACGATTATGAAATAGCTAATCACGTTATCAAGAAGCTGCTCCGGCAGGATTCTAAGAATAACTTATGAAAGAGGGAAAGAAGCGATGGATATAGTAACGCTGTCAAGATTTCAGTTCGCAGCTACGACAATTTTTCACTTTTTCTTTGTTCCAATTTCGATCGGTCTAGCTTTACTGATCGCAATTCTGGAAACGATGTATGTCGTCAAAGGTAAAGAAGAGTACAAACAAATGGCTAAATTCTGGGGTAAATTATTTCTGATTAACTTTGCTGTCGGTGTAGTAACAGGTATTCTTCAAGAATTTCAGTTCGGAATGAACTGGTCAGCGTATTCTAGATTTGTAGGGGATGTGTTCGGAGCACCGCTCGCGGTTGAAGCTCTATTGGCCTTCTTCCTAGAGTCTACCTTTATCGGGATATGGATCTTTGGATGGGACCGTTTATCTAAAAAAGTTCACATGATCTGTATCTGGCTCGTTGCGATCGGTACCATTATGTCTGCGTTCTGGATTCTGGCAGCTAACTCATTCATGCAAAGACCTGTCGGCTTCGAAATTAATAATGGACGCGCTGAAATGAATGATTTCCTCGCTCTGATTACGAATGGTCAGTTGTTATTGGAGTTCCCGCATACGATTTTGGGTGCTTTTATGACAGGTGCATTCCTCATTACAGGTATTAGCGCTTACAAGCTTCTAAAGAAGAAAGATGTTCAATTTTTCAAAAAATCCTTTACTGTTGCTATTATTGTTGCCTTGGTGTCATCCATAGCTGTTGCGCTAGTGGGTCACCAACAAGCTCAATACTTAGTCAAAACACAGCCTATGAAGATGGCAGCAACGGAAGCATTATGGGAAACTAGTTCCGATCCAGCGCCTTGGACCGTAACGGCATTCATCGATACAAAGAATCAGACCAATAGCGGGGAGTTTCAAATTCCCTATCTGCTAAGTTTTCTGTCGTATAGTAAATTTTCAGGTGAAGTTATTGGTATGAAAGAATTACAAGCTCAATATGAAGAAAAATATGGTCCTGGGAATTATATTCCGCCTGTACGGACTACGTTCTGGAGCTTCCGTATCATGGTAGCTGCTGGATCGCTTATGATTCTGCTTAGTATGTACGGCGTATACCTAGCTGCACGTAAGAAACTTGAAAACAATAATAAATGGTTTATGCGAATCATGTTGTTCTCCATTTCACTACCGCTGATTGCGAACACGTCGGGATGGGTGATGACGGAATTCGGTCGCCAACCGTGGACGGTATTTGGACTTATGACAACGGCTGATGGGGTATCACCAAGCGTAACCAGCGGTCAAGTGTTGTTCTCAATTATCGCTTTTACAACCATTTATGCGATTCTTGCAGCTGTGCTCGTATTCCTTTTCATTCGTGTTATTAAAAAAGGTCCATATGCAGTAGACAATGAACATGACGAATCAAGCGATCCATTTGATAAGGAGGGTTACCATCATGTCTCTTAATGAGCTATGGTTTGTCCTCGTCGCAGTGCTGTTTGTCGGATTTTTCTTCCTTGAAGGATTTGACTTTGGTGTAGGCATGTCGACGGGTATTCTAGCCAAAAATGATACAGAACGGCGGGTCCTAATCAATTCAATCGGCCCTTTCTGGGATGCTAACGAAGTATGGCTAATCACAGCGGGTGGCGCGATGTTCGCTGCTTTCCCTAACTGGTATGCAACACTGTTCAGCGGTTTCTATACGCCGCTCGTATTACTCTTACTTGCTCTGATTGGCCGCGGTGTGGCGTTTGAGTTCAGAGGTAAGGTTGAGACACCATCTTGGAAAAAAACATGGGATGTCGTCATCTTCATAGGCAGTTTACTACCTCCACTGCTACTTGGTGTGGTGTTTGCAGATCTGATCAAAGGATTACCTATTGGCCAGGACATGGAGATGAGAGCTTCATTCTTTGGTGATATCGTTAATATCTATTCTGTAGTAGGTGGTATTACCGTTGTGATGCTCTGCCTGGTGCATGGGCTTATGTTTACGACATTACGTACAATAGGAGACTTACAAGAGCGTGCTCGCAAGATGGGCAAACTGCTTCTGATTCCATTAGCTGCTTTATTAGTCGTATTTGAAATCATGACTTACTTCATGACTGATGTATTTGAGGCTCATGGAGGACTTATGGCGATTACGGTTGTTGTCATTGTTGTTGCTCTAGTGCTTGCATATATATTCATGAGTAAACAAAGAGATGGCTGGGCATTCGGTATGACGGGTGCAGTTATTGCGCTTACCATAACGTCCGTATTCATCGGATTGTTCCCGAATGTCATGATTAGCTCGATTGATACGGCTTTTAATTTGACGATTACGAATGCTGCTTCTGGTCATTATTCATTGAAAGTTATGACGATTGTGGCTATATCCCTGCTACCTTTCGTGCTAGGCTATCAAATTTGGAGCTACTTTGTCTTCCACAAACGCGTGCATGAGAAGGAGCATCTGGAGTATTAATGGATAAGAATTTACTGGGCTACAAAGGGATAAAGCCTGTTCTTGCAATCGTCATCCTACTGACACTGGTGCAGAGCGCATCTATCATCATGTTTGCAACGTGGCTGGCGGAAGTCATTTCCGCCCTCTTTGCCGGTGAATCCTTGCATCAGCAGTACAGTAAGATTTACATGTTCCTCGGAGCTTTTTTAGTACGACATATCATTAACTTTATCCAGCAAAAGGTGACCTATGCCTTTGCTGAGGCGACAGGTGCGAGTCTTCGTAAACAGCTAATGAATAAGCTGTTTGAGCTGGGTCCCCGTTTCGCCAAGACAGCAGGAACGGGCAATCTGGTCACCCTCGTTCTGGAGGGTGTTACCAAGTTCCGGAATTACCTTGAGCTGATTATTCCCCGCATGGTGGGGATGTCGATTCTGCCATGGGTGATTCTGGTTTATGTGTTCATGCAGGATATCACATCAGGTATTATTCTGCTTGTGTCGATGCCGATTCTGATTGTATTTATGATCTTGATTGGGCTCGCGGCGCGTAAGCATACGGAGCGGCAGCTAGATACGTACCGTACACTTTCAAATCATTTCGTAGACTCGCTTCGTGGATTAGAAACGCTGAAATTTCTTGGGCAAAGCCGAGCACATGGACATTCCATTAGTCGCGTTAGTGATCGGTATCGCTCAGCAACCATGCGGACACTGCGAGTGGCGTTCTTATCATCCTTTGCACTGGACTTCTTCACAATGTTATCCGTAGCTACGGTAGCTGTTGGACTTGGACTAAGGTTAGTCGATGGCAATATGGCACTCGTTACAGGACTCACCGTACTCATTCTCGCACCAGAGTATTTCCTACCTGTACGAATGGTAGGCGCTGATTTTCACGCCACATTAGATGGTAAGGAAGCCGGAGCTGCAATGAAGTCCATTATTGATGAGCCAATGCAGCAAGAGGCGGAACTCAAAGGGTCTGCGAAGCAAAGGGAAGCCGCTGGTGTACAGTGGACAGCAGAGAGCAAGCTGGTGCTAAGCGGAGTTTGTGTTCAGCATCAAGTAGATGCTAATCCTTCTTTGAACAACGTCTCAGCGCATATCCAAGGAATGCAGAAGATCGGTATTATTGGGGCCAGCGGTGCCGGTAAATCAACACTGATCGACGTGCTGGGTGGATTTCTACAGCCAACCGCAGGGCAATTTGAGCTGGATGGCAGTGCAGTAAACTCGCTTATACATGAGGCTTGGCGGCAGCTGACCACGTATATCCCGCAGCAGCCGTATTTATTCAGCAGCTCGCTTGCGGATAATATCCGCTTCTATTCGCCGGAGGCGTCGGCAGTTGAAGTAGAACAGGCTGCTACCGCGGCCGGGTTATCAGAGCTTGTCCGTAGCCTCCCGCAAGGCATGGACGAAATGATTGGCGGCGGCGGGCGGCCACTCAGTGGTGGACAGGAGCAAAGAGTCGCGCTTGCGCGGGCTTTTCTCAGTGAACGGCCGATCATGTTGCTTGATGAACCAACTGCACATTTAGATATTGAAACCGAGTATGAACTGAAACAGACCATGCTGTCTCTTTTTAACGATAAACTCGTATTTCTAGCAACACATCGTCTGCACTGGATGCCGGATATGGATAAGATCATCGTTCTGGATCATGGGCAAGTGGCCGAGGTGGGCACACATCAAGAGTTGATTGCACGCAAAGGTGCCTATTACAGTCTTATTACATCGCAAATGGAGGGAGTGCAATGAATAGTGAATCATGGCTGCGTCCGTACGTACGGACATACTTTGGAAGATTTCTACTGATCATTGTGCTAGGCTCACTCACCCTCCTGACCGCATCTATGTTGATGTTTACATCAGGATTCTTGATTTCCAAAGCGGCATTACGGCCAGAAAATATTCTGATGGTCTATGTGCCGATTGTCTTGGTGCGCACGTTCGGAATTAGCCGTGCCGTGATTCACTACGTGGAGCGTTTAGTAAGCCATGATGCGGTGCTGAGAATTGTATCGAAGATGCGTACTAGATTGTATCAGATCCTCGAACCGCAGGCGCTGTTTATCTCATCACGCTTTCGTACGGGAGATGTGCTAGGCGTCCTGTCCGATGATATTGAGTATTTGCAGGATGTATATCTGCGGACGGTATTTCCAACAGTTGTAGCCTTAGTGATGTATGTATTTACGATTGTGGCTCTAGGAAGCTTTGATATCCAGTTTGCACTCGTCATGGCCCTGTACATCTTCGTGTTAGTCGCGGTATTACCGTGGGTCTCTCTACTAATTACGAAGACCAAAACGAAACTTGCTAAACAACAGCGTGGACAACTCTATCATAAGTTAACAGACGCTGTGCTCGGCATGAGTGATTGGGTCATTAGCGGCAGACCTGCACAGTTTCTGAGCACATATGAAGCGGATGAACGCGAGGTAGCCCATATTGAAGGGCAAATCAAAAGTTGGGGCCGCTGGAGACAGCTTATCGGTCAGTGTGTCATTGGTCTAAGCGTAGTATCGATGGTCATATGGGCAGGTCAGCAGTTCGCAGATCAGCATATCTCGGCAACGCTCATTGCCGCTTTTGTACTCGTTGTCTTTCCAATTATGGATGCGTTTATGCCTGTATCGGAAGCTATCGAGAAGATTCCACGCTATCAAGACTCGCTATCAAGACTCGCTGAGATTAGTAGCGGAGAGAGAGATAGCGTCGAGGTATCGACATTGACTACTGCAGAAGCGCAGGCTCTAGCAAGTGAAGGTGTAGATCTGAAGGTAGAGCATGCTAGCTTTAGATATAGCGAACAATCTCCATGGTCTGTGCAGGACTTAACGCTAGATATTCCCCAAGGGAAGAAAATTGCGATTATTGGACGGAGTGGAGCTGGCAAATCTACGCTGCTTAAGCTGATCGAAGGAGCACTTGCACCTACATCAGGAACCGTTCAGCTTAGCGGTAAAGAAGCCTATCAGATTGGCGATCAAATGCCACATGTAATTTCGGTACTAAATCAAAGCCCGCATTTGTTCGATACAACAGTTGAGAACAATATCCGGCTCGGCGACCGCGAAGCAGCGGATGAGGATATCCGCCGTGTAGTGCAGCAGGTGAAGCTGGATCAATTGATTGAATCACTGCCACTAGGATACAAGACGCATATGCATGAGACGGGACAGCGCTTCTCTGGTGGTGAGCGCCAGCGGATTGCCCTCGCACGGGTTTTGCTGCAAAACACGCCAGTCGTTATTCTTGACGAACCGACGGTCGGCCTAGATCCAAGCACAGAGAATGAACTCGTGCGGACGATGCTGGACACGATGCAGGGCAAGACGTTGATCTGGGTAACCCATCATTTAGTAGCAGCTGAGCATATGGATGAAATTATCTTTATGGATAACGGCGCGATTGCGATGCGCGGAACTCACGCTGAATTGATGGAGAAATCAGCACGTTATCGGAATCTATATCTTTTGGATCACCCAGAAGCCTATGTAGTGGAATAGTACACTAGAAAATGATGCTTTTTCGTTAACAGCGCCCTGATATGGGGCGCTGTTTTTGTATTTTCTGAGGATTCCAATGATACGTTATTTTATTTAGTGAAAAAATTTGTTGATCCTCGTAAAATGAATGGTTTTTGCTTCCCTGCACCTATCCATTCTTTCGGTAATATAATACTTGACTGATCATTCCAGAAAATATATAGTAAACACACTAAGGGAGGGAATGCAGCATGGGAAGACATAAAGAATTTGATGAAGGCCTAGCGGTAGAACAGGCACTCGAGCTGTTCTGGGCTAAAGGGTACGAAAGCACATCGATTCAGGATTTATGCGACCATATGGGCATTCACCGTGGAAGCTTATATGATACCTTTGGCGATAAGAAGGCCTTATTTATTCGTTGTTTGGATCGGTTCCGACAGATCACGGATGACGATATGTATTCAATTCTCAGCAAGAATACGACAGATCCGAAGCAGCAATTGAAGCAATTTTTCGAAGCTGTGATTGATAACTCCATGAATAATGCATCTTTAAATAGAGGCTGTTTCTTTGCCAATACGACGCTTGGAGCTGTCGCTCGGGAACCGGAAGTAGCCAGCCGGGTAGAGGCGCATTATGATTTTACTGAACAGGTATATTATCAGTTTGTCATACGTGCTCAGCAAAGCGGTCACTTAAAGAAGGGGCTCAGCCCGCGAGAAGTCGCTCGGTTCCTCGTGAATACGAAGCAGGGACTCAGCGTACTAGCCAATACGGCGACAGAACGTGGCGTTCTGGAGGATGCTTGTCACGTGGCAATGGCTATTTTGGAGACAGAATAGCCTTTCTTTTACCTTTTTCTTGAATGATCGTTCCAAAAAAGGAGATGATGAAATGAAAAGAATGATCTTTGTCATGCTTATGATGGCTGTAGGAGCTACCTTTGCATCCCCACTGTTTCCTTTATTTCAGGATCACTATCAGCTGAGTAGTCTGCAAATCACGATTTTGTTCGCTGTATATGCTTTGTTTCTATTGCCGACACTTCTGATCACGGGTTCAAAGGGGGAAAGCTGGGGGCTGAAAAAAGTACTTCGCCTAAGTATCATCTTATCCATGATTTCAACGCTAACTTTCCTGATCGGCCACCATTCCATTTGGCTGTATGCTGCTAGAATCGTAGAGGGGGTTGGATATGGTGCATTTACAGGGGCTGCATCGGCTTATTTACTAAAGCTATGCTCTGCACGTCAGGTCAGCACGGCCGTTAAGCTCTCGGGTATGACGGTATCTATTGGATTTGGCCTCGGACCTGCAATTACGGGGATTGTTATTCAATATATTCATATTCAGCCACTCAGGCTGCCCTTCTGGGTATTGCTGTTGATGCTCTTGAGTTCACTCATTGTGCTGGAAACCATTATAGATCCCGATCGCCGTAATAGGGACGCTGATGACATCCATAAGCAGAAGGCAACGCCCATTTCTCTCGGGATTCCAGCACGGTTACGTTCTCCATTCTGGTCCATGATTGCCTTGTCCATCTTCACGGTATTTACACTGAACGGAATTGTCCTATCTCTTATTCCGACGTTTGCCAAAACGGTCATCCATACATCCAATCTGTCGGTATCTGGATTCTTAATTTTGCTCCTTTTAGGGGGAGGAGGGTGTATGCAGCTCATTCCTTGGCCTGCACATCCCGTTATTCGGATGCGGATTGGTGTCATTCTGATCATCACAGGCTCATGGTTCGTTGTTGCTTCCGGGCAATCAGCGAGCCTCGTTCTTCTATGGAGCGGGATGTTCATACAGGCTTTGGGGAGCGGGTGGATGTTCCAGACCAGTCTACGCCTCGCTGGACAGTTATCGAAGCAGCATGAACGAGCACAGGTGATATCAACAACGTATTTGGCTGGTTACGCCGGATTTATTGTCCCAACCGTAGGTGTTGGTGTGTTATCGCGATTCTTTGATCTGAACACATCACTTGTTATTTTAAATGTGCTAGCTTCCTTGCTCGTGCTGTATATGTTGCTGTATTCCATTACATTCGCAAAATATTACGCTGAACATGAGCGCTTATCTCAAGAGAACACGGATCTGCAATCTTCTGCTCAAGCCAATAATGCATAATTTTCTTGATTTAGGTAAATTCTATAATTTGGGTATATAGGAAACCGAAGGAGGTGCAATGCAATGAGTCAGGATGCTAAGGAACCAAGCAAATATGAAGTGCAAACAACGGAGCTGAACAAAATGCCAGTTCCAGATAAGCAAGATACGGAATTTGCGAAAGAAGTTGCTGAAGATGCGAAGGAAGCATTTAATCAGAAACAGTCACAGGATCAGTAGTAATATAATCGTGATCTAAATCAAAAGCAGCTCCGACCCTACAAAGGGAGGAGCTGCTTTTTGAATGAGACTAATACTCCATCGGCTCAATAATCGTAAATATATACACTATTTTTGAACCCAGACTATTCTATCTTTTGATTGAAACGTAACTTCTTTATTATTATTGAAAAGATCATAACACAAGATTTCGTAGACATTACCGTGCTGTTCCCACTTTTTTACTTCGTATTGCAATTTTATTTGCGGCGTAAAATAAAATGATGTTTCTTTTCGAGTTAAAGAGTTTTCAACAAATCCGTCAATTTTAAAAAGATCAGAGTTGATCATATATCTCCATGTGTGCGCTTCCCAAGGCCATTGACTTGCAGGGATTACATAGTAATTAGCATTTACGAGCGGATAATCCGAATGAAGTTCCTTAGAAATCATTATTTTTGAACTGCATTGAAATATAAGAAACAGAGCAATTAGTGCTAAGGCGATCTTATTCATTAATTTTGCTTTTTTGATGATAATTCCTATGATAGATATAACTAATATTACGACCCAAATCACAGGTGTAGATCGATTTAACAAACTGTAGTTAAAGTCTGTTGTGCTTAACGGATAGAATAAAAGGTTACCGTCATCTATAAAATCCATGAACAGATGTGCTAGCATAGGCAACAAAAATAACAATAATAGGTGTATGTATTTCTCGGATGAATATACTAATTTAACAATAAAAGCTAAGCCTATGCAGATAAATGGAACGATGAGAAGTGAGTGTAAATATTGATCATGAAATATAAATTTAGTTACATCTGGAACTAAGCCGGCGAAAGCACCGATTATATAATAGAATAGTTTTCTATTATTAGGACTAATCAATAAAGCTAAAGCTGCGCCCATAAATGCGTGATGCAAAATATCATTAATCATTGTTTTATTCTCCTTTAATTACAAATTGCCAGTTTAGCTCCCTTCGTATTCGCATAGAATATATTGCTTTATTAATTATATACTTAAAAAAATGGATATTATTAGTTTTTAGTGCTAATTACTATAAAACTGAAAATACAGAAAGTTAAACTTCATTTTGAGTAGTATTAATATATTTGAGCAGAGAAAAAGGCTGGCGAGAAACATATCGCCAGCCTTTTTCTCCCTATACAACTTTGAAGTTATCCAATCCAAATTGAATGGTGCACTCTTTGAATGTGGAAGAATTCTTAGTCTTCTGTTGGATGAATCATTTGCTCTGGACGAACAACGGCATCGAATTGCTCTTCAGTCAGGAGGCCACTCTTCAGCGCTGCTTCTTTCAGTGTAAGTCCTTCTTTATGCGCCATTTTAGCTACAGCAGCTGCGTTCTCATAACCGATGTGTGGGTTAAGAGCTGTGACTAGCATCAGCGATTTTTGTAGGTTTGCTTGGATCGCTGCGCGGTCTGGCTCGATGCCAATCGCACAGTTATCATTGAATGAACGCATAGCATCGCCAAGTAGGCGTGTCGTTTGTAAGAAGTTATAGATGATAACCGGCTTGAATACGTTCAGCTCGAAGTTTCCTTGGCTGGCTGCAAAGCCGATTGCTGCATCATTACCCATGACTTGGCATACAACCATAGTCAAAGCTTCACTTTGTGTAGGGTTTACTTTACCTGGCATGATCGAGCTGCCTGGCTCGTTCGCAGGAATAATCAACTCGCCGATACCACAGCGTGGTCCACTTGCGAGCCAGCGCACATCGTTTGCGATCTTCATGAGATCAGCAGCAAGCGCCTTCAAGGCTCCATGAACATACACCAGCTCATCGTGGCTTGTAAGTGCATGGAACTTGTTCGAAGCGGATGTGAATGTTTTGCCTGTCAGCTTGCTGATTTCTGCAGCCGTCATATCACCAAATTTAGGATGGGCATTAATGCCTGTTCCTACAGCGGTTCCGCCAATGGCAAGCTCGCGTAGTGATTCAATACTCGCACGGATCATGCCCTCGGTTTTCTCCAGCATACGGTGCCAGCCACTGATTTCTTGGCCAAGTGTTAGAGGTGTGGCATCCTGAAGATGTGTTCTGCCGATTTTGATAATATCCATGAATTGTTCGCTCTTCGCGCGGAAGGTTTCTTTGAGCAGATCGAGTGCAGGTAGGACATGATCCTCAACAGCGATCAATGCCGCAATATGCATAGCTGTTGGGAACGTATCGTTGGAGCTTTGTGATTTATTCACATCGTCATTCGGATGAATGCGTTGCTCGCTACCTTGCTCCTTAAGCATTTGGTTGGCGCGGTTCGCAATAACCTCATTAACGTTCATATTCGACTGCGTACCACTTCCAGTTTGCCATACAGCTAGTGGAAAGTGCTCGTCCAGCTTGCTTTCAATCACTTCATCAGCAGCAGCGACAATCGCGTCCGCCTTTTCGGAGTTCAGTTTGCCTAGCTCGCGGTTTGCAAGGGCAGCACTCTTTTTCAAAATAGCAAACATACGGATCAAATCTAGTGGCATTTTTTCCGTACCAATAGGGAAGTTCTCGAAGCTACGCTGTGTTTGGGCTGCCCACAACTTATCCGCAGGAACTTGAATCTCACCAATCGTATCTTTCTCAATTCTGAATTCCACTCAGATTTCCTCCTTATTTGACGCTCAGATTGAACTGTTCATAGATATAAGATGGCGTCTTTATAGTATGAAATATATCATAATCTTCCTATGAGTTGAAAATACATTTAAATAGAATTTACAAATTTCGGTCGATAGCTTAATACTTGGGCTCTATACTCTGCATGAGAATTCATTCCGAAGGGTGGTAGATTTCATGAAAAGAAGCAAACGGAGTATGGTACAGGCTGCATTGTGTGTAGGTACAGTAGTTAGTCTTATGTTTACAGGTATGGTAAGTGCTAAGGGGAATACTGGGAACAGTCATACGTCCACGAAAGCGAAGAACGTCATTCTATTTGTTGGTGATGGGATGGGTATAGCACAGCGCGATGCGATTCGTCTGAACACGGTTGGTGTGAACGGTAAACTGCAGATGGATGACATGCCTTATGCTGCCTTGCTTCGAACTCATTCTACAGCACCGATTACGGATTCGGCTGCCGCGGGAACAGCCATTGCAAGTGGTGTAAAGACGTACAACGGCGCAGTAGGCATGGATGCTAATAAGAAAGCTGTGAAGACGGTGCTCGAAATAGCCAGAGACATGGGTAAATCAACAGGCCTTGTGACAACAAGCCAAATTACGGATGCTACACCAGCTGTATTCGCCTCGCATGTAGAGAATCGCTCTGCTCAGAGTGATATTGCGAAACAATATTTGGAGAACACGAAAGTAGATGTTCTGCTTGGCGGCGGCGAGGACTTCTGGTATCCGGCAGGAAAGCCGGGAGCTTATCCAGATCATCCTGCAGAGGATACAACGGAAGAGAGTAAGGGGACGCAAGGGAATTTAGTGGAAAAGGCTAAGAAACTGGGATATCAATATGTTACGAATAATACGGAGCTTCAAAAAATCAAAGGTGGCAAGATTCTGGGGCTGTTCGCGAATGAGGAAATGTTTCAGCAGAAGCCGGAAGGCGAAGGGGACCTGTACAATCCGGTCGTGTCGCTGCAAGACATGACGAAGAAAGCCATCGATACACTTTCAAGTAACAAAAAGGGGTTTTTCCTTATGGTTGAGGAAGAAGGAACCGATGAGATGGCTCATCAAAACAATGCCAAATTAACGATTAAATCGGGTCAGGAGCTTGATAAAGCAGTCGGAGTAGCTAAAGCGTTTGCCAAGAAACATCCTGACACGCTCGTACTAGTACTGGCTGATCATGAGACAGGCGGTTTTACGATCGAAGAAGTGGATGATAAGGATGAGTCAGGCGATGGTATTTCCAAGGAAGATGGACCGTTCAGCATTGCAAACTCCAAGGATCAATTTATGGTGGACTGGACGACTTCGGGTCATACGGGTGTAGATATTCCACTGACTGCAATGGGCAGCGGAGCTGAATTATTCCATGGCATTTATGAGAATACGTATGTGCATGATGCACTTCTTCAGCTATGGGGGATCAAGAAATAAAACGTCCCTTGAGCGCTTTCATATGCCCCATTTGTCTTCGCGCCTCCTCAATGTTATTTTAGACATATGATATTAAAAGGCACTGGAGGTACGACGCTAAGATGTGGGCTGTAATCATCATTGTGTGTGTGATCATCATCGCGCTTTTCCTGCTCGGAATCAGCTTATATTTCTACAATGTGGGGATTCGGAGGAGCAAAAAGGATTTCCTTGAGGTTGACCCGAACTTGATTAAAATTGAACATCCATGGGAGTCAGCTGAAGGCTGGCTGAAGGATCAGCCGATGGAAGTGGTAAGTATGAAATCAGATGATGGGCTTCTATTGAAGGCGTACTATGTGCCAGCTTTGAAACCCTCAACGAAGACCGTTATTCTTGCTCACGGATACGGTGGAGCTGGGAGAGAAATGGCGGCATTCGCTAAATTATATCAGGACATGGGCTATAATGCTTTGATGCCGGATGATCGTGGGCATGGGGATAGTGAGGGGAGTTACATTGGTTTCGGTTGGCATGATCGTCTGGATTACAAGCAGTGGATTCAGTACATCATTCAGAAGAATGGGCCGGAAGTGCAGATTGTGCTGCAAGGCGTGTCGATGGGCGGGGCTACGGTGCTTATGACGAGTGGTGAGAGTCTGCCCGAGCAGGTAAAATGCGTCGTATCTGACTGTGCTTATACATCGGCGAGGGACATTCTGACACATCAACTGAAGCAAATGTATAAATTACCGCCTTTTCCACTGCTATCTGTAACGAGTCTGGTATGCAAAATCAAAGCAGGCTATTACTTTGGCGAGGCCTCTGCATTAGCTCAAGTAGCCAAGACGCATTTACCCATCCTGTTCATCCATGGTGATGAAGATACATTTGTTCCATATCCCATGGTGCATACGCTATACGGGGCAGCAGCCGGGGAGAAGGAGCTGCTGGTGGTTAAAGGAGCACTACATGGTAATGCCTATTTTACGGATAAAGAGGCTTATGGAAATAAACTGCGTGGCTTTCTGAACAAGTATATTTCCTAGAGCGCTCTATCATAAAATGAAATCAAAAAAACAGCCAAGGCAGGGATAAGCTCCTACTTTGGCTGTTTTTTGTGCAGCATATATTTATTTGTTAGGCAGCTGTGTCACGTAGCTATCGGATAGACCGAGTAGCTTGAGTGCACGATCGTATTCCGATTCAGTAATGGCTTGTCTGGCGTTTGCGTAGTTGATTCCATTCAATAGGTACTGTGTTCCATCCTCAAACCCTGCACCTGACATGAATAACGCCTTATTATTCAGGAAAGAACCAGTTGGTAAGTAATAACGCTGCGGAAGTAGATTATATTTCGTCTGATTTAGCAGATCCTGCCCGAAATGGATTTGATTCGTGATTGGAGCTCCAATTAGATTGGCAATGGTCGGAAGAATATCAACCTGACCGCCAATCTGCTTCAACACTTCTGGCTGGGTAATGCTGCTCCCTGCGAGGATTAACGGAACGTTCATCATGTCAGTATAGGTGTAATCATGACTGTAAATTTCTTTCATTAACGCCTTATCCTTATGATCCAAGGAGTAAATAGGTAGCCCCATATGATCCCCGTAGATAACGATCAAACTACGATCCCACAGCCCTTTTTTCTTAAGGTCATCTATAAATTGTCCTAATGCATAGTCCGCATAATTTTGTGAGCGAATATAATTACCCACAAACGTACCTTCATAGCGCGTAGGAAGCTTCATATGGTATTTATCCTCGGATATGGTGAAGGGATGATGGGCTGACATCGAAATAATTTGAGTATAAAAGGGTTTGCTAGCCTGATCCATCACCTGTAGCTGCTCGGCTGTCTTGGCGTACAAGATTTCATCGGATGAACCGAAGAAAAGCGTATCTTCACTTCCAAAAAACATCTTATCATAGTATTTATCAAAACCGAGCGCTGAGTATAGCTCTTTGCGATTCCAGAACTCAACGTCGTTGGTATGGAATGTTGCTGTTGTATAACCGTTATTCTTCATAAGTTTCGGCAGGCTGGGTAGTGCCTTGTCTACGTAAGACTGTGTCGCAGCTCCTATTCGAGGAACGTAAGTCGATGTATTCACCACATATTCAGCATCAGAGGTATTTCCTTGTCCAACTTGTTGATAAAAATGTGGGAAATAAGCATAATCCGCTGCGAGTTTGTTCATATTTGGCGTCATTTCTTTACCATCTAATTTGAGGTTAATCAAAAAGTTCTGGAATGATTCCAGCTGAATAATAATCACATTCTTACCTTTAGCGGCCCCGAATCTGAGAGGCAGTGCAGGTTCTTGAATTCCTTTGAGCTCGTTAATAGATGCTTGCGATATATGTTGTAGCGGAGTGATCTGTGCTTTATTTTTGGAAAATATGGTGTAAACCTCATAATTAAGAATGCCCATCTGTTGGGACTTCTTAATTTCATTCATGCTGGCTCTGTTCGGCATAATATTAAATAGGCAGACGGACAAGCACAGAATGAACAGTACTAACACGACAGCGCGTTTACCTTTGTAGGCTGCGATCTTCCTTTTCCAATCATATGCTCTGCGTTTACGTATCTGCAGATAGAATAGCACAATAATATCGACAAAGATCAGTAAATAGTATGGATCCATCAGTGAGAAAACACTGTTACGGACGGCGGTCACTTGATTTACCTGTTCTAGTGCATGATAGGTGACGATGACACCGTAATACTTGAAATACATAATCACAGCAAAGAAAATGGCCGTAATGAGTAAATTTACAATCGTGTATGACATGAGCTTACGTTTCGAAGCAAACCATTCAATGATGCTGAATAGCAACCAGATAAAAGGAACTTCAGTAAGAAGTATCTTCCATGGAAACCAGTCACCGAACGTTACAGCCCAGGCTAGATAACCTTTTAACAATAAAAGCAGGGTAAATAGAACAAAGGGCTTCTGAATGAAGCTTTTACAAGAGGACCATGACAACATATTGACCTTCCCTCCATATGTAGAAAAACGAATCATGTATAGGGTGAACATGCTCTTTAAATAAGTATGCCCCGCTATATTAGAGAAGTCAAAAAAGTATGGAATTCGTGCCTAAGCAGATAAATAGCCTTGTTAGAAGATATTCGGAGGATATGGGAAGCCGAAAAAAATCCCCAGGCTTTATATAGCCTGGGGATTGCTTGTTATATTGGAATTTAGATGACACCATGTGCGATCATAGCATCTGCTACTTTAACGAAACCAGCAATGTTAGCACCTACAACGAGATTGCCTTCATAGCCGAATTCAGCAGCCGCTTGGGCACTGTTCTCATAGATGTCGATCATAATTTGGTGAAGCTTAGAATCCACTTCATCGAAGCTCCATGCAGAACGTGTGCTGTTCTGGGACATTTCCAGTGCGGATACGGCTACTCCGCCCGCATTAGCTGCTTTAGCAGGTCCGAAGAGGACATTGTTTTCTAGGAAGACGTCGATGGCTGCGAGTGTAGAAGGCATGTTAGCACCTTCAGCAACAGCTTTTACGCCATTCTTAACAAGCAACTTCGCTGCATCTTCATCAATTTCATTTTGCGTAGCGCAAGGAAGTGCGATATCACAAGGAATCGTCCAAATATCTGAACAACCTTCGATATATTTTGCATTTGGATGTTCATTTACATATTCACTAATCCGTTTGCGTTCAACTTCTTTGAGTTGTTTAACGGTCTCGTAATCGATGCCTTCTGGATCATAGATATAACCGTTGGAATCACTACAAGCGACAACTTTAGCGCCAAATTGAGTTGCCTTTTGGATCGCATAGATAGCTACGTTACCCGAACCGGATACGACTACCGTGCTGCCAGACATGCTCTCGCCTTTAGCTTTCAACATCTCGTTTACAAAATATACAGTTCCGTAGCCAGTAGCTTCAGGGCGTGCCAAGCTTCCGCCGTAGCCAATGCCTTTACCTGTTAGAACGCCAGCTTCATTACCGCCGCGGATACGTTTATATTGACCAAAGAGGTAGCCAATTTCACGTGCGCCTACGCCAATATCGCCTGCAGGAACGTCTGTATCAGGACCAATGTATTTGTATAGCTCCGTCATGAAGCTTTGCGTGAAACGCATAACCTCGCCGTCTGTTTTTCCTTTAGGATCAAAGTCAGATCCACCTTTACCGCCACCGATAGGCTGGCCAGTAAGTGAGTTTTTAAGGATTTGTTCAAATCCAAGAAATTTAATAATGCTGGAGTTAACGGAGGGGTGAAAGCGAAGACCGCCCTTGTATGGGCCAATTGCGCTGTTGAACTGTACACGGTAGCCGCGGTTAACACGCACAGTTCCTTGATCGTCTACCCATGGTACTCGGAACATAATGAGTCTTTCAGGCTCAACTAGTCTTTCAAGGATGCTGTTCTCCATGTACTTCGGATGCTTAGCGATTACGGGCACCAGGGAATCGAGGATCTCTTTGACTGCTTGGTGAAATTCGCTCTCGTTAGGGTTACGTCTGCATACAGTTTCAAAAACTTCGTTTACATAAGTCTTGGCTTTCTTCTCGGCAGGTAGTTCTACATGCAAAAATGTCATTGGATTATCTCCCCATTCCTAGTTTCAAACTTACAGAATGCTGAAGCATTTGAAATGAAAGGCTTACGCATTCTGTAAGCATGAAGCTGTATTTAATCAAGAATTATACACGAGATCGATCTCTTTCTTCAACCCTTTAATACTTTAAATAGGCATGGTAATGAATGAAATGTACGGTTTTTGCAACAAATTGGACATGTTACTGGATAAATAAGGGTTAAATTAGTGTAGTTTACCTTAAGCGTGTTAAGATGACATCAAAGATACAAAGGGAACGGGTGATCTTATTGTCAGACCTTGTTAAGCAGAATCAGGTTAGAATACCGGTTAGACCGCTAGTTGAATATGTTTTCCGTAGTGGCAGTATTGAAACGGGATTCCGGACCAACGCGTCCATGCAGGAAGGCACGAGAATTCATCAGCAGGTGCAGAAGCTGTATGCAGATGAAGATCAAAAAGAAGTATATCTGAGCATGGACATTCCTTATTGTAGCATTGTGTACCACATCGATGGCAGATGCGATGGATTAATCAAGACAGATGACGGATGGATGATTGATGAGATTAAATCCACGGTTTCACTGGCTGAAGTGAAGGCAGAGGGTGGACGAGCTGTTCACTGGGCACAGGCGCAGGTCTATGCATATATGTATGCCAAGGATCAAGCGCTAGAGCAAATGCATGTACAGCTGACCTACGTTGGAACGACAACAGGTGAACAGCAGCAGTTCCGTCGTACGCTTAAGCTAGCTGAACTTGAGGCATTTGTGATGGAGATCCTGGAACAGTATGCCCCTTATGCATCCTTACGGCTTCACAACGCCGTTGTAAGGGATGAAAGCATACGTGCATTAGAATTTCCCTTTGCCACCTATCGTGAGGGGCAGAGGAAGCTTGCTGGTGCGGTATATGGGGCGGTGAAGGAAAAGAAGAAGCTGTTCGCTAAGGCTCCGACCGGCATCGGTAAGACACTATCTACTCTATTCCCATCTGTGAAGGCGATAGGAGAGGGGCTGCTACAGCAAATCTTTTACCTCACAGCCAAAACAATTACACGTACGGCTGCGGAGCAGGCATTCGCCCTCATGCAGTCTAATGGATTGCGGATACAGACGGTTACGATTACAGCCAAGGATAAGGTTTGTTTCCAAGAGGAGAATCACTGTACCCGTGAAGACTGCCCTTTGAGAGAAGGGTATTACGACCGTATTAGCGGAGCAATTATTGATATCTTATCACATGAAACGGTAATGGACCGAACGGTCATCACTCAATATGCCCAAAAGCACCGCGTTTGTCCGTTTGAATTTTCGCTGGATGCGGCATATGCAGCAGACGTTATTATTTGTGATTATAACTATATATATGATCCGCGTGTATCACTTAAACGTTTATTTGAGGAGCAGAAGAAACGAACGGTACTACTCGTGGATGAGGCTCATAATTTGGTCGACCGTGGACGGGAAATGTTCTCCGCTGGAATAAGTAAGCAGGCATTTCTACAGCTTAAACGTGAGTATAAAGGTGTGAATTCTGGATTACAAGCAGCGTCTGACGCAGTGAATCAATATTTCATCGCTCTACGTAAAGCCTGCGGTGAACAACGGCAACAGATTGAACGGGAGTCACCAGAGGAGTTAGTACTACTGCTTGAAAAGTTTGTAAGTGAGGCAGAGCAGGAGCTATTGTCCGGACGAGTCCAAGCGGAGGGACAAGTACTGCTGGAGACTTATTTTGCTGCTCAGAATTTCATCCGTACATCTAAGTTGTATGATGAGCAATACATTACCTATGCAGAAGTACAACGAAATGACGTCTATATCAAAATGTTCTGTTTAGATCCCTCTGCCTTGCTTGCCAAAGCAGATAAAGGTTTTCGCACAGCGGTATTCTTCTCAGCTACCCTTTCGCCCCTTTCTTATTACCGGGATATGCTCGGGGCTAGTGAGGAGGATTACAGTATTACGGTTCCTTCACCTTTCCGTCAGGAACAGCTAGATGTTCGGATCGAATCTTTGTCCACTCGGTACCGTGACCGAGAGGATACGCGTGATCGTCTGACTGAGCTATTATATGAGCTTATCCAGGAGCGGCGCGGTAATTATATGATCTTCTTCCCATCCTATCAGTACTTGCGAGCGGTGTATGAACCATTTACTGAATTGTATCCACAGGTGAACACCATCGTGCAGGATACAGGTATGGCTGAAGAAGAACGAGAACGGTTTTTAGCGGCCTTCAAGGCTGATAATAAGCAGACACTCGTAGGTTTTGCGGTGTTGGGCGGTATTTTCTCTGAAGGAATTGACCTGCAAGGAGATCGATTAAACGGTGTAGCTGTAGTTGGAGTTGGACTACCGCAACTGGGGCTGGAGCGCAATCTGATTAAGGATTATTTCAATGGGGCGGGTAAGAATGGGTATGACTATGCCTATGTGTACCCGGGTATGAACAAAGTCCTTCAGGCTGGAGGCAGGCTGATCCGCTCGGAACAAGATGAGGGAGTGTTGGTGCTAATTGATGACCGCTTCCTACAGCGCCAATATCTTGGACTTCTACCTGAAGAGTGGAAAGGTTATGTTGTTAACCGCTCAAAATAGCTGATAAGTGTTATGATTCGTTATATTGCATAGTGAATTAAAAAACACTCAGAGGTGGGATCATGCTCATGACTTTGCACATTGGCATCATCGGTACGGGTTGGTTTAGCCGTGTTCATGCCGATATTATTAAGGGTATGAACGGCGTCAAGCTTCAGGCTGTTTGTGGTACAAGTCTTTCTAAAGCCGAGCACATGGCGCAAGACTATGAAGCTAAGGGATATGGACATTTGAAGGATATGCTCGATTCAGAGCGTCTAGACGCAGTGTACATCTGCGTGCCGCCGATGTCTCACGGTGAAATCGAATTGGAGCTAATTCGCCGCGGAATCCCTTTTCTCGTTGAAAAACCGTTAGGGTTAGATGCAGAGCTTCCGCGCCGTATTCTTGAACAAGTTGAAGCTACGGGGATACTGACTTCGGTAGGATATCATTTTAGATATGCTCAAACGGTAGACCGATTAAAAGCGATGGTTAATACGCATAAGGTTGGCATGGCACTTGGTAAATGGATGGGGAGTATGCCCGGTGTTGCTTGGTGGAGACAGCAAAATGGTTCAGGTGGGCAATGTATTGAACAGACGACACATGTCGTTGATTTGCTTCGTTATGTCGCTGGAGAAGTCGATGAGGTGTATGCGTTGTATGGTAAGCGGGTAAAGCATGAGCTTGAACCCAACGTGGAAGTGGCGGATGTAGGTACGATAACACTTAAGATGCGAAGCGGCTTAATCGCCAATATTTCGAACACATGCGTCTTACCAGGCGATAGTGACATCAGCGAGACTGGCCTATCCTTCTATACGAATCAGGGGATTCTGGATTGGAGTCCACAGCGACTTAGCGTTCAAGCATCGGGAATACAAACGAACTATACGGCGAATAATCAACCTTATATACAAGAAAATGAGGCGTTTATTCATGCGCTGCGCACAGGAGATAAGAGCCTCATTCGTTCAGATTATGCAGATGCGTTCAAAACACAGCAAGTCACTTGTGCTGCGCTTGAATCGGCCACTCGAGGAATGCCGGTTGCAGTCCTTACGATATAACATTTGGATTATTAGAACTAATGGAATATCAAGTTCATCATCAGTGGAGCTACACCAAGGGTGAATAATGCAGCCAAGATCATAGAAATACTGGAAATGGTTCCGGTCATAGAGCTCAATTCAAAAGCTTTCGATGTCCCTGTACCATGGGAACTGGTGCCGAATAGGATGCCACGCGCGACCTCGTTTTCGATTCGGAATAAACGCATCACCAGTGGTCCAATCATCGAACCTAGAAGTCCAGTTATAATAACGAATACGGCTGTCATATTAGGAACACCGCCAATGATTTCTGATACGTTCATTGCGATCGGTGTGGTGACGGAGCGCGGAACAAGGCTTGTGACGAGTGCCGAACTTAAGTGCAGACGTTGTGCCAAAAAAGCAGATGAGATCATAGCAATACAAGATCCTGTAAGTACGCTGACGAAAATTTCGTAAGCGTGCTTTTTTAATATTTTGTAGTTTTTATACAGTGGAACTGCAAATGCTATAGTTGCCGGTTGTAATAAGCTGCTGAGCCATTTACCACCCGAATTATAGGATTCATAAGGAATGTCCGTTAGCATCAAACCTGCGACGACAATAAGTGGCGTAATCAGCAGTGGCGATAAGTAAACTTTGTTATATTTACCGTAAACTCGTTTGGTTGCCATGTAGATTCCAAGCGTAAGAAACAAGCAAATGAGGCCTGTCATCATGACACCTTCCGTTCTTTTCTATTAGCAATGCGTTTGGCAATGAGTCCGGAGCTGGCCATGACGATAAATGTACTAAAGATCACGACGATCAGGATACGTATCCCATCACTTTCAAGCATCGGGATAAACTTCATCACACCGACAGCGGCCGGAATGAAGAATAGCAGCAGTTCAGCGAGCAACCAGCTCGCCCCAAGCTCAATCCACTCTAGCCGGATGACATGCGTCTCAAGCAGGATAAACACAAGTATGATTCCCATAATACTGCCGGGTATTGGCGAATGTATAAGGAGAGCCAGCCTGTTCATGAGTAGAGAGAAGACCATTAAAGCTGCAACCTGAAGGGTTCCTTTCAGCATCGTATTCATGTGTTGTCATGCCCCTTTCATAGTAATGAAAATTTTACATCATTTATTTTCATAGGTAAAATGCATATATAGAATGGTTTGTATTCCATTTATCTATAGTATGGAGGGGTAAGCATGGACATCAGGCATCTGCAATATTTTATGGAGGTCGCTCGGCTTCAAAGTTTTACGAAAGCTGCAGAATCGCTATATATTACTCAACCCACCATTAGCAAAACGATCAAAAACATTGAAGAGGAGCTGGGTGTCATTCTCTTTGATCGCTCAAACAAAAAGATCGTGTTGACCGATGCGGGGCAAATCATTTTTGAGCAAGCTCAGCCTATCGTGAAATCCTTTCAGAACTTATCGGCTGAACTCGGCGATCTGAAAAATTTACATAAAGGTCATATTCGCTTAGGGCTTCCGCCTATGGTGGGCTCCAGTTTTTTTCCGGAGGTCATCGGTCAATTTCGAGAAAAGTATCCTCAGGTCACGATGCAAATCTTCGAAGATGGGGCTAAAAAGGTGGAGATGGACGTTGGCAATGGCCTACTAGATATCGGCGTGGTCGTATTGCCGACGGATGACCAGATCTTTCATTCGTTTTCATTTGTCAGGGAGAATTTGATGTTGATTGTACATCATTCTCATCGTTTGGCTAATCGGGAGAATGTTCCGTTACGGGAACTGGCTGAGGAGAAGTTTGTGCTCTTTCGGGAGGATTTCACGCTGCATGGCCGCATTATATCGGAATGTGCCAAGGAGGGCTTTCATCCGCATGTGATCTATGAAAGCTCGCAGTGGGATATGATCAGCGGCATGGTAGCCGCTAATCTGGGGATTGCGTTGCTGCCTGAGACAATATGCCGTGAAGTGAATAAATCGCGTATACGCATACTGCCGCTAGATGATCCCGCTATCCCGTGGCAACTCGGGGTGATATGGCATAAGGAGCGCTATTTATCTTTTGCTGCAAGGGAATGGATTGCTTTTACGCAAGGGGTACTAATGGCGAAGCGTAGTCATTTGACTTCATAATTTGTCTGGATTTATAATTAGGTAGCCTATTTAATAGGTTGCCTATTTATTTGGCTTCCTAACCAATCGGATGGAGATGATCAATCCAGAATGAAAGAAAAGAATCAGCAGCCCATACCAAATACAAGATGCTTTGTGGATGCAGATGGACAACAAGCAGAAGAATTAACAACAGCGAAGAAATTGATGATGGCCATCATGCGCTTTAATAAGGCGGGATTTCGTCAACGCATCATTGAAGGTGTGAAGATGAGTGAAATGAGATTGATGTTTATCGTCAATAAATCGAAAAAACAGGGAACGTCAGGTTTGAAGGTGTCCGAAATTAGTTCCATGCTGGGTGTGACTTCACCTACGGTGACTCAAATGATTAAATCGCTCGAGAGCAAAGAATGGATCGAGCGCACCATGGACGATGAGGACCGAAGAGCCGTTCGTGTTAATTTGACCGAAAAGGGTGATCATATTATCCGAAAGGTCATGGGTGCCATGGTGGAATCTTTTGATGGACTCATTGAGTTTATGGGAGAAGAGGATAGCAACCAACTTGCTAATCTATTGACCAAAGCCTATATGTATTATGAAGAAAATGAAGACAAATTGAATGAGGATCATCTGAACTGTACAGGAGGTGATGGAAGATGATGAAATTGTTTCGTTATTTACGGCCTTACCGGCTACTGATTGTGTTCGTATTTATACTTGTTTTCTTGCAATCGATGTCGGATCTGTATCTTCCAACGCTGATGGCTGATATCGTCAATGATGGTATTGTTAACGGAGATATTCCGTATATCTGGAAAATTGGTGGTTTCATGCTGATCTTTGCACTAGGCGGCGCGATCTGTTCCATCTTTGCGAGTTACTTGTCTTCCAAAGTAGCAGGTGGATTCGGTAAAAATTTGCGTAGCCGCGTGTTCAGTCATGTCCAGCATTTCTCTTTGCAGGAATTTGATAAGCTCGGCACGGCATCGCTCATTACACGTACGACGAATGATATTACGCAAATTCAGCAAGTACTTACGATGATGCTGCGCATGATGATCAGCGCTCCAATGATGTGTATTGGCGGTATCATTATGGCGGTATCCAAGGATGCTAAGCTATCTTTGGTAATTGTCGTTGTTATTCCTGTACTAGTAGGTGCCGTTGCTATTATCGCAACGAAGGGCTTACCCCTGTTCAAGGCAATGCAGGTTAAGTTGGACAAATTAAACCGCGTACTACGTGAGAACTTGACGGGTATTCGGGTTGTTCGCTCCTTTAACCGCATCGAACATGAACAGAAGCGTTTTGATGAAGCTAACTTTGATTTGACACAAACGGCAATCAAGGTAAATAAAATTATGGCTGCCATGATGCCTATTATGATGCTAGTCATGAACTTTGCAACGATTGCTATTGTTTATTTCGGCGGTATTCGAATTAGTAATGGTCATATGCAGGTCGGTGATTTAATGGCCTTTATTCAATATGCCATGCAGATCATGTTCTCACTGGTCATGGTATCCATCATCTTCGTTATGGTTCCCCGGGCTGCGGCCTCTGCGGCTCGTATTAATGAAGTACTTGCGATGGAACCACAAATTACAGATCCGGTGCAGACCGAAACGATCAAGCATGAACGTGGCTTTCTGGAATTCCGTGATGTTACGTTTAGCTACCCAGGTGCAGAACATCCTGCAATCTCAGGTATTTCATTCCATGCTGAGCCGGGCGAGACAACGGCAATCATCGGTGGTACAGGTTCAGGGAAGTCAACATTACTTAGCCTGATTCCGCGCTTCTATGATGTGGAGAAGGGCAGCGTACTGGTTGACGGTGTGGATGTGAGGCAGATGTCGCAAGAGACTTTGCGAGCCAAAATTGGTTTTGTTCCACAGAAGGCAGTTCTATTCACAGGAACCATTATGGATAACATCCGCTATGGTAAAGAGGATGCAACGGACGAAGAGGTTCGCAAGGCAGCTGAAATTGCTCAGGCTGCTGAATTTATTGCCACCATGAAGGATGGATATGAGTCCAAGATTGCTCAGGGTGGTAACAATGTATCGGGTGGACAGAAGCAGCGCTTGTCCATTGCCCGCGCCTTGGTACGTAATCCAGAAATCTACGTTTTTGATGACAGCTTCTCTGCGCTGGACTTCAAGACGGATTCTAAGCTTCGTACCGCGCTTAAAGATGTAACCGAGCAATCTACCGTCCTCATTGTAGCGCAGCGGGTCAGCACGGTTATGAATGCAGATCGAATCATTGTGCTGGAAGAAGGAAAGATTGCGGGCATTGGCAATCACCACGAGCTAATGGACACATGTGATGTGTACCGTGAGATTGTATCCTCACAGCTATCAGAGGAGGAGAGCGCATGAGCGAAGAACAGAAGAGTCATAAACCAGCGGGCGGACCGCGCCATCCCGGTGGCCATCCCGGTCAAATGATGCCTGCGGAGAAGGCCAAAGACTTCAAAGGCTCCCTGCGGCGGTTGCTCGGATATCTAAAACCACGTAGAGTTCAGCTAAGTATTATTTTTCTCATGGCTATTCTAAGTACGGTGTTTAGTATTGTCAGTCCTAAGATTTTAGGTAAGGCAACCACCAAGCTGTTTGAAGGTGTGATGGCCAAAACATCCATTGATTTTAATTATATTACTCAAATCTTATTAATACTGATCGGGTTATATCTTTTCAGTGCTATATTCGGTTATATCCAGCAGTACCTGATGGCTGGAGTAGCACAAAAAGTCGTATACGATATGCGTCAACAAATCAATCATAAGTTGTCACGTCTGCCACTGAAATATTTTGATTCCCGTACCCACGGTGAAATTTTGAGCCGCGCTACGAATGACGTGGACAATATTAGTACAACGTTGCAGCAAAGTATTACACAGCTGATTACATCCATTGTGACACTCGTTGGTATCATTATTATGATGCTTACGATCAGCCCGTGGCTCACATTGATCCTTATTGTGACGCTGCCACTAAGCTTTATCGTCATTAAATTGGTTGCTTCGCGTTCGCAGAAGCATTTCATGGGCCAGCAGAAATCATTAGGTGAGCTCAATGGTCATGTGGAAGAAATGTACACAGGTCATAAGATTGTTAAAGCATTCGGCCGTGAGGACGAATCGATGGCGGCTTTTAATGAGATCAACGATAAACTGTATAACTCTGGTTGGAGAGCTCAGTTTATCTCGGGTATTATCATGCCAATGATGTCCTTTATCGGAAATATTGGTTACGTGCTAGTCTGTGTGGTTGGAGGTATTTTTGTAACACAGAAGACGATTACAATTGGTGACGTGCAAGCCTTCATTCAGTATGCTCGTCAGTTTACGCAACCAATCATGCAAACCGCAAATATCGCAAATATCATTCAATCGACGATTGCATCGGCTGAGCGTGTATTTGAACTATTGGATGAGCAGGAAGAAGTGCCTGAGACTACGAATGCTGTGGTTCTTGAAGATCCGAAGGGCGCAGTTCGCTTTGAGAACGTCAAGTTCGGATACAAGGAAGACGCTATCCTGATTGACGATATGAATATTGACGTGCAGCCGGGGCAGACGATCGCTATTGTGGGTCCAACCGGTGCAGGTAAGACAACGCTAATCAATTTGTTAATGCGGTTCTATGAACTGAATGATGGAGCGATAACGATTGATGGCGTAAATATTACGGACTTGAAACGTGGTAATTTGCGTAATATCTTCGGCATGGTTCTTCAAGATACTTGGCTCTTTAATGGAACCATTATGGAGAATATCGCTTACGGACGTGCAGGTGCGACGGATGCGGATGTCGTTGAGGCTGCTAAAGCAGCGCATGCGGATCACTTTATCCGAACATTACCGGAAGGCTATTCGACCGTACTGAACGAAGAGGCATCGAATATTTCGCAGGGTCAAAAGCAGCTTCTCACCATTGCGCGTGCGATTCTAGCCGATCCTTCCATTCTGATTCTGGATGAGGCGACAAGCAGCGTTGATACGCGGACGGAAGTGTATATCCAGAAAGCAATGAATGATCTGATGCAGGGCAGAACGAGCTTCGTCATTGCCCACCGCTTGTCCACCATCCGTGACGCTGACCTGATTCTAGTGATGAACAATGGTAGCGTGATCGAGAAGGGTAACCATGAAGAACTGCTCGCACAGGGTGGCTTCTATGCTGATCTTTACAACAGCCAGTTCGCTGGTGGTATTGTACAGGATGCAGGATAAGCATCAATGTAAGATGGAGTGGTACCCCAGGGCTTATGACTGGTGAGTACTTGAGCGGCATGCAAGAGATAAGAAGGTTCCTCCTCGATTCGAGGGGGAACCTTTTTTTGCGATTATAGAGCTCAGTATGCTATGAATGGTAGGGATTTCGAACGAATGTGTTTTTCCTTTTGTTTTCCTTTGTTTGGTTATTTGTTTGTTTACGACTGGCAAATAATAGATTACAATGGGCGAATGGCATTTTTTAGATGGTAGCGTTCACAACAATGATTGCCATTAGATAATTGCACAACATGATAAAGGGGAAATTTCATGTCTACGATGAAGAAAAGTTTGAAGAAATTGACAGGCTTTGCCTTAGCGGCGGCACTAACCGTTTCGGCGGCCTTGACTGTTCAGCCTGTGAATGTGAAAGCAGAGGAAGTGAAGCCAGAAGAGACGCATATCACGATTCTTGCGACTTCGGATGTACACGGCCGTTTCATGCCTTGGGACTACGCGATGGACACTGCCAACACGAACGGAAGCTTCACGCAGTTGTACACGTTAATCAAAAAAGTACGCGCTGAGAATCCGAATACGATTTTGCTAGATGCAGGAGATGTCATCCAAGACAATTCAGCTGAATTGTTCAATGATCAACCTAAATCTCCGATGATGGTGGCCATGAATGAAATCGGTTATGATGCTTGGGCCATGGGTAACCATGAGTTCAACTTCGGACTAGATATTTTTGAAAAGGTAACAGGACAATTTAATTCGACGAAGCTAGCAGGTAATGTTTATAAAGAAAATGGCGAACGTTTTCTCCCAGCTACCAAAGTTGTTGAGAAAGCCGGCGTTAAAGTAGGGATTATCGGTATGACGACGCCGCTCATCACCGATTTTGAGAAGGATACGGACCATCTTAAAGGACTGGTTGTGAAAGATCCAATTCAAGAGACAAAGAAAGCAGTTCAAGAGCTAGACGGCAAAGCCGATGTCATGATCGGATTGATGCATATGGGTCTTGATAACGAGAACTCGCTTCCAGGTACAGGTGTATCTGACATTGCGAATGCAGTGCCACAATTGACTGCGATCTTCGCAGGTCATATGCATAAGCTGGTGACTAGTGCTACCGTGAACGGTGTACTGATTGGCGAACCTGATAAGTACGGCACGCATATTTCACGTATCGATCTTACCTTTGTGAAGCAAGATGGCAAGATGGTCTTGAAGAACAAAGTAGCAACAGCAATTCCAGTTAAAGGTAAAGACGGAACGCCTGCTGTTTCTGACGCTGATTTAGAGAAAGAGTTACAACCATATCATGAGTTTGCTCGTAAAGATGCGAACATCGTTGTGGGCGAGCTTAAAGGGAAAAATAATCTCGTTCCAGCGAATGAAATGAAGGGTGTTCCAGCCGTACAGGTACAGGAAACCTTGCTTTCTGACTTTTTCAGTGAAGTGATGCTCTATTATAGTAAAGCAGATGTGGTAGCTCACCAAATCGATAACGATAAGGCAAAGCTGGACGTAGGTCCGATCCGCAAGAAGGATATCGCCTATAACTATCAGTTTGCTCTGGGTGAAATCACAAACTATAAAGTTACAGGTAAAGACTTGAAGGATTATATGGAATGGTCAGCAGGATATTTTAACAGTACGCGTCCTGGTGATGTAACCGTAAGCTTCGATCCTAAACGTAGAGCATCTAAATACAGCACCGATGATTTCTTTGGTGGGGTAAAATACGAAATTGATCTGTCTAAGCCTTACGGCAGTCGGATCACGAATCTTCGTCGTATGGATGGAACAGCTATTCAAGCAACAGATACATTGACTCTCGGCATGAACTCATACCGTATGGATGCACTGCTTGCTAAAGGTGGCGCACTAGATGGCCGTAAGTTTGAGAAGACTTGGACATCTAAGGCGGAGAGCGCTTTTGGTGAAACAGGTGGAACCATCCGTAATCGAGCAATTGCTTACTTGCAAGATGTGAAAAAAGGCGTTTATGAACCACAAATCCAGCAAAACTGGAAGATCATTGGCGTAGACACAACTTCCAAAGAGCGTGCAGATGTAGTGGATTTGGTTAACGCGGGCATTCTCGTTGTACCGACGACGGAAGATGGCAAGTATACCAATATTGCTTCCATTAATATTCTAGATGCGGCAACAGCTGAGGAAGTAGCTGCACTAGCTACAGCCGCGAAAGTGGATCCATCATTGTTAACCGATGTGCAAACAAAAGGTGATTTGTACCACAAAGTAAATGAAGCGGTGAAAGCTTCTGCTAAACCAGAGGTAACCGAGCCAGCTCCAGTGGAGAAGCCTTCTACAAAACCAACGGAGCCTTCCACTGTTCCGACAGTAAAACCTAAACCGGTAAATCCCGCTAAACCAGTAAATCCCGCTAAACCAGTACCTACTAAACCAGCTACACCATCCGTGAAGAAAGCTCAAATTACAGCAGACTTCTTGAATGTACGTACAGGTGCTTCGGCAAAAGCGAAGGTACTCGCTGCTGCTCCGAAAGGCAGTATCTTTGAGGTGACAGGCACAGCGCCGTATGGCTGGTTACAAATCAATTATCATGGTAAGACAGCATTTGTGTATGGAACGTATGTAAAGATGCTTCCTTAGGTAAAACGAACATAAGCAAAGGACAGTCCGTGAAATGGACTGTCCTTTTTGCTATCGAGATGACGATGATTGCTATTGTGTTTTTCTTTAACTCTGGCTAACTTTCGCTCCAACGGAGACGCCGTTCCAGAACATATCAATGATTTCACGAGCGAGATCAGCGGGAGAAGTGCCGAAATCCTTGGAGATTTCACGGTTGCCAAGCATCAGCATCGATGCCAGTGTATGTGCCATTAGTAACGGCTGCACGTGACGTATTTCTCCTTTATCAATCCCAGTGCGGAAAGCATCCACAAGTATATCATGTATCTTTTCTTCACTGAGGCGTATTTCTTCTCGTTGATCTTGAGATAAGGAACCGCCTGCTTCTCTCATAATGGTCTCGAAGTCACCATGCGGAAAGCGTAGCTTCACTTCAGCCAAGGTGACTAATCGATCATAGAGCGGAAGATCCTCTTGCTGCATAATCCGCAGTGAGCTTGATCTGGCCATGCCCATCATAGAAGTGACGGCAGCCGTGAAGAGCTGTGATTTATTGATGAAATGATAGTATATAGATGCCTTGGTCACGCCACATACCTTGGCTATTTGTTGAAGAGATACAGGCTCATATCCGTATTCCATAAATAATCGTGATGCGGTCTGCAATATAAGTTCATTCATGGGAGCATCCTGTTCAAGCCGCTTGGGTCTACCAGGTGAACGTTTTGGCTCTTGATCTTTGGAATGGGGTGTATTCATTGTATGTTCCTCCAAATAACTTTAAAAAATATGATTGATAATTAACCTTCCGGTATATATAATTATTATATACAGATCAAATGGTTATTACATATCTTTTTTATGTTTTTATGTTAATGGCAATAATATACTATACCCATTGCGCCCGATAAAGGGTGAGGAGGAGAATTATGCAAGAACAGCAATCAGGTTATGGCAGAGTCGTTGCCGGAAAACGAAGTAAATGGATCACACTTGCCGTTTGGATCATCGTTGTAGGTGTCCTAAGCGCGATGTGGCCTATGGTCAATAAGGAAGTTCAGAACAATGCAGCCAATTTGCAAAGCGATACCCCTTCCGTTCAGGCGGAAAAGGTTGCGGAGGAGCAGTTTAGTGGCGGAACTGGCGTGCCTGCACTGCTAGTCTGGCACCGTGAAGGTGGTATGAAAGAAGAAGACTTGAAGCATATACAGAAGCTATATGCAGACTGGACGGCTACACCCGTGGCTAATCAGGACTTCGTACCTCCGTTAGATAAGATGCCTATACAGGCTCTGCAAATTCAGCTGTCTGAAGACAAAAGTACACTGGTAACACCTGTGCTTTTCAAGAAAGATGCGGATAGCGATCAATTGAAGGAAGGCGTAGAACAGCTGAAATCTCAGGCTGCTAAAGAGATGGGTGCAGATCCCTTCGCTGCTAAGCAAGATTCAGCCTCAGAGCTTAGCGCACGTGTAACTGGCCCTGTGGGCATCTCCATTGATGCGAGTGGACTCTTTAAGAACGCGGACTTCAAGCTCATGCTTGCTACCGTCATTCTTGTTCTTGTCTTCCTACTTCTGATTTATCGTTCACCTATCTTGGCCTTTATCCCACTGATTGCTGTCGGTTTTGCTTATGGAGCAGTTAGTCCGCTGCTAGGTATGATGGCTAGCAAAGGCTGGATCACTGTCGATTCACAGGCCATATCGATTATGACCGTACTCTTATTCGGTGCCGGAACAGATTATTGCTTATTCCTGATCTCTCACTTCCGTCATTTACTGAAGGAAGAGGGAAGCAAGAGCAAGGCATTGCTGCGCTCCATTACCGAATCGGGCGGAGCAATCGCAATGAGTGGATTCACCGTCGTCCTTGCTCTACTGGCGCTAATGCTAGCTAAATACGGTGCTTACCACCGTTTTGCCATCCCATTCAGCGTATCTATTCTAGTCATGGTCATTGCGAGTCTCACACTTGTACCGGCATTACTGGCTATTTTCGGACGCGTATCCTTCTTCCCATTCATTCCTCGCACCCCTGAGATGGAAGTGGAACGGGCACGTAAGAAAGGTAAGCCAGCACCTGTACGTAAACCTAAACGGGAGAGCTGGATTGGAAATCTGGTTGTGAGTAAGCCATGGATGATTGTGATCATCACATTGGTTGTGTTAGGTGGATTGGCCTCATTTTCAACCCAAGTCAAATTCACGTATGATATTATGTCCTCCTTCCCCAAAGACATGTCCTCACGTGAAGGATTTGATATGATCGGCAAACAATTCTCAGAAGGTGAGCTTGCTCCCGTTAAAGTCATTGTGGATGCCGAAGGCAAGGAAGAAGCACTTGGCAAGAAGCTTGCGGATTTACCGTATGTAGATACCGTTTCGCAGCCTGCAAAGGGTGAGAAGAATGCCAACATCGTCGCATATGACATTGAATTAAAAATGAATCCTTACTCTATCGAGGCTATGAACCATATTCCAGATCTTCGTAAGGTAGCAGAACAGTCGCTACAGGATGCTGGAATTGCTGCACCAGCGGATAAAGTATGGATCAGCGGGCAGACAGCTACTCAATATGATACGAAGGAAACGGGTGACCGCGATACGATGATTATTATCCCTGTTGTTATTGGGATGATTACGCTATTGCTTCTCGTTTATCTACGTTCCATTGTAGCGACGATCTATCTCGTTCTAACGGTCATTCTGTCTTACTTCTCAGCGCTTGGTCTGGGCTGGATTATTATTCACTACGGCCTGGGTGCAGACGCGATTCAAGGTGCAATTCCACTGTATTCCTTCGTATTCCTAGTCGCACTCGGCGAAGATTATAATATCTTTATGATTTCGAGCATCTGGAAGAAGAGAAAGTACATGCCGCTCAAGCAAGCGATCAAGGAAGGTGTGGGTGAAACAAGCTCCGTTATTACTTCCGCTGGTTTAATTCTAGCAGGAACGTTTGCAGTTCTGGCATCCCTGCCAATTCAGGTACTTGTACAGTTCGGTATTATTACCGCTGTAGGTGTTTTGCTAGATACCTTCATTGTCCGTCCATTCCTGGTACCAGCATTAACCATGTTGTTTGGACGCTTTGCCTTTTGGCCAGGAACTCATGTGGAGGTATCAGAGGCAGAGGCAAGCAAGCAGATTTAAGGCCGCTGAACTTTACAATTTAAACATATGATTATGGAAAATAAATAGGATGGGAAGGTTACCGGAGACGGTGACCTTCCCATTTTTTAGCTAAATTTCAGTTCATATTCAGTTCATATAACTTTTTTATACTCGATTTACATCGTTTAAGGAGCTGAATGAAAGTGGAGAATACATTAAAGGGTGGGCAGGGGATTGTAGAGAAAAAGAATAACAAAATCCTTGTCATGATTGGCCTACTCATAGGAATTATATTTTCAGAATTAGATGAAACAGTCGTCAGTACTGCGATGCCGACGATCATTCGTGAACTTGGTGGGCTGTCTCTGTATGGATGGGTAGCTGGGGTTTATATGCTTGCCATGTCGGCATTTATGCCAATTTTAGGAAAATTAGCCGACTTGATGGGACGCAAAAAGATTTATTTACTAAGTATGACCTTATTTATCGGGGGCTCGATTGTGTGCGGATTATCCCATTCCATGATCTTATTATTAGTGGGACGCGGCATTCAGGGAATCGGCGCAGGCGGTTTAATGCCACTTGCGATGACGATTTCGAGCGATCTTTTTCCAGTGGAGCAGCGGGCTAAAGTACAGGGCATTATGGGACCGGTCATGTTTATTCCCATGCTGCTGGGGCCGCTAATGGGTGGGTTTTTCGTTGATCAAGTAAATTGGCATTGGATCTTCTTTGTAAATATTCCAGTTGGCGTAATTGCCGCAATTTTCTTGGCTATCGGACTTCGAGAGACGAAGCGAGTGAAGAAGGTGATTATTGACTGGGGCGGAGCATCTTTATTGGTCGCGTCCATTGTTTCGTTGTTAATCACACCTGTGCTTGTTCAAAATAGTGGGTACGCTTGGTCTTCGCCGCTTATTACCGGATTGCTAGTGCTCGGCGTTGTCCTGCTAGGAATTTTTATATGGGTAGAGTCCAAAGTAAAGGAACCTATCGTTCCGTTGCACTTATTTAAAAACCGCAACATTGTTGTTTTATCTGCAATTGTATTTATTGTGGGCTTTGGGCTGATGGGGGCTTTCTCATCATTTCCGTATTTCGGGCAGAATGTGTTGGGGCTCACGCCAACAGAATCTGGTTATTTGCAGCTACCCATGATGGTGGGTGCCGTAGCTACGTCCATCGTTTGCGGATTCTTGTTAACAAAGGTTCGCTATCGTGAAATATTTGGCATCGGATTTATCCTGCCAGTTATCGGTTTTTATCTCTTCTCGCATATTAGTATAGATACGACGGTTATGCAGATTTTGATTTTCTTTTTGATCTCGGGTCTTGGCATGGGCGTTCTGTTCGGAAGTGACAATCTGATTGTTCAAGAGTCAGTGGAGAAAGAGCATGTTGGGGTTGCTTGGCAACTGTTCCCTTATTTCAAACGATTGGTGCAACGATCGGTGTAAGTTTGTTCGGCAACCTCCTATCCTCGACGCTCATGTCGAAAATAGGAAGTTTAGGCTCACAGCTACCTGAGAGCATAAAAGGGCATATGCAGGATTTGGCCGCAGGTGGTATACCTAAAGATCTTCCAACCAATCTGGTCACGACGGTAAAAACGATGTTCGTAGAGTCGTTCCAGCATATCTACATGTATTCTTTTGTCTCAATGATCATCGTGTTTATATTATGCTGGTTCTTGAAGAAAGAAGTGCTGTCATCAAAGCCTAAGGAAGATCAGGTAGAAGCTGGGGCATAAATGATGGATGTCATCATGACATCGCTGATTCACATGAGATAAGGTTCACGAATATATCAACTCTTCAAGGGTACTGCGGCTTATTTAAGCTTATAATAGAACAGTGCTAGGGTTATATAGTCGAGGTGAATATTTGTGAAGACACATGGCAAACTGCTGCAGGAAGCAGAAGATTATATTGTTACTTGTTATCAGGAACTTGGAAAAACAGAACAAGACATGACCAATAGGATTTTGGAGATTAGAGCCAGCATTGAAACGTCTGGAACGTATGAACATACGTTTGAGGAACTCGAACATGGAGCCAAAATGGCATGGCGCAACAGCAATCGCTGCATTGGGCGCCTGTTCTGGGATTCGATGCATGTGCTGGATGAACGACATTTGGAGCGTGCTGAAGATGTGGTGCAGGCGCTGCTGCGGCATATCGAGTATGGTACGAACGGTGGTAAAATTATGCCGACGATTACAGTCTTTAAGCCCGCAAAGGATGGTCAGAAGGGGATTCGAATCTGGAATCACCAGTTAATCCGGTATGCTGGTTACATGGAAGGTGATCAGATTGTTGGGGATCCGGCTTCCGTTGCTTTCACAACACAATGTATGGAACTTGGATGGCGCGGAGAGGGTACACCTTTTGATGTGTTGCCTCTTGTCGTACAAATTGGTGAAGACAAACCGCAGTGGTATCCCATCCCCTCAGAGTTAGTGATTCAAGTTCCATTGACTCATCCAGATCTCCCTGAATTTGCTCAGCTTGGTTTGAGGTGGTATGCCGTGCCGATCATTTCTGAAATGGAGATGGTTATTGGCGGTATTCATTATCAAGCAGCACCGTTTAACGGTTGGTACATGGTTACGGAGATTGGTGCACGCAATCTTGCGGATGAGCAGCGCTATAACCTGCTGCCGCAGGTAGCTTCACTTATGGGATTGTCGACGACCACGGAGACGACCCTCTGGCGCGACCGTGCATTAGTGGAGATGAATGTGGCGGTGCTGCATTCCTTCAAGCAGGCTGGCGTGAGTATGGTAGATCACCATACGGCGGCTACGCAGTTCCGCTTGTTCGAGGAGCGGGAGGCGAAGGCAAAACGTCCACTTACAGGCAACTGGACGTGGTTGATTCCGCCGGTATCTCCGGCAACAACCCACATCTTTCACCAGTCGTACGATAACAAAATCGTCACGCCGAACTTCTTTTTTCAATCGCCGATGTATTAACGATTATGGGTTATATTCAGGCAAAACCAAAGAGGCTTCCCTCTAGGTCTAAACGACTTTGGAGGAAAGCCTCTTTTTCTCATAGTTATACAAATGACCAGCTAAATGCATTCATTATTTAGGAACACTAAGGGCTATTAAGGGGTGGCTGATAAACAGCTCATATTGATTCAGTGCAGAACTAACAATGGCTTCATTACCGCCTTGCCCACGATGGGATTGACGGAAAGACTCACTGGAAGTCCAGTTTTTGAATGATGCTTCGTCTTGCCAAACGGTGGATACTTTTACTTCTTCACCTTTTTGATCTTTACCGAGCCAGACTTCCATGCGTACAAAACCGGGCATTTCTTGAACACCTTTAGCTTGTGTGAAGCGCTCCGCTAATGTCTTCCCGAACCCTTCTTTTACTTGAATCGTATTGGTTACGACTATCATAGAATCGCCTCCTGAGGTAGTAGTGTCGTTCATTAAAGTAGTTTACTCGTCTAGTTTCAATTTGCCAAGCGGCTCGGTCGCTGGACCTTCGATAACGGAGCCATCATAGTTGAATCTTGAACCGTGACAAGGACAATCCCAAGTGCGTTCCGCCTCATTCCAAGCGGTTTCGCATCCTAAATGCGTACAGGTGGTGTCTACCAGAAATATCTTTCCTTCCGGATCGCGATAAGCACCGGCGCGTTTACCATGATGAACTACAACAGACCCTTCATCATGTTGTAATGCATCTGCTTTGCGGTGTACCATCTCGAGCTTGCCAGCGATGAGTTCCTTAGCTACATTTACGTTCTCCGTCGCAAAATGTTTCAACGACGGGTCAGCCTTGAACCGTGAAGGGGTGAACAGTGAAGTATAAGGGTTGTCCTTGCCTTGAATTTGTTCGGTAATCAGACGCCCAGCAAGGGTGCCTGTTGTCATGCCCCATTTGTTATAGCCTGTAGCTACATAAATCCCAGCATCGCTTGCAGTGAGCTGGCCGATATACGGAACTTTGTCTAGCGACACTAAATCCTGTGCAGACCAGCGAAAAGGAATACCCTGATTGCCAAGGACTTGGGTACCAAATTCCTCTAGCCTTTCATAATGTTGATGTGTACAAATTCCTTGACCCGTTTTGTGACTCTCGCCGCCAACAAGCACGACCTCTTCGCCTTCCCAGTTCGCGGATCGAAGTGAACGCTTCGGCTCATCCGCACTCAAGTACATGCCGCCTACAAAGGGTGCTGAAGGTTTCATAGCCACAACGTAGGAGCGCTGGGCATGCAAGCGAGTGAAGTACAGGCCGCCACCATCATAGAAGGGGAAGTGAGCTGCGGAGACGACATGATTACAGCGGATGCTACGGCCCCCGTGGTATGTTTTGAGCGTAAATGGACCTTCCTTCTCAAGCTTCTCTATGGTCGTATGCTCGTAAAGTTTGCCACCTGCTTGTACAATGCCTTCCACAAGTCGCTTTAGGTACTTCAGGGGATGAAAGTGAGCTTGTTCGGGCATTCGAATGGCTGCCTTTACGGGTAATGAAAGAGGGAGCTTGTCAATCCATTCGCCAGGGATGCCTAGTTCGCGGTAAGCATTCATTTCCTTCTCAAGCTTGCTCAGATTCGTATCTTGCTCCATGTATAGATAGGCGTCTTCCGGTTTTAATTCACATTCGATTTGTAGCTGAGCTGCCGTATCTTTAATGAACTGCGCAGCCTCAGCATTAGCGCGATAATACATGGCTGCTTTTTCTTTACCCAAATGGTTTAGTAATTCATCATAAATCATTCCATGTTGGGACGTAATTTTGGCCGTCGTATGTCCAGTTGTGCCATTTAGGATCAGACCTGCTTCCAGCAGGGCAACTTTATAACCGGCAGTGGATAATAGGTAAGCTGTGGTAATACCGGTAATACCCGCGCCAACAATGGCAACATCCACCTCAATATTTTCAGAAAGTGCTGGAAAAGAAGGGAGTGTTGTCGTGGTTCTCCACAGGGATTCCGGGTATTGCGGCAAGTTCCGAGATACGGAATCTGTCGTGTGCATAGTTCATCCTCCTCATCTTATATATTCTCTTGTATTTCCATTTCCTTACCAAAAGAAACCATACTTAAATGGGATACTGCTCAGTGGTCCTTACATGACATTCACATTGGCGTTCACTCGATTAGAAGGATATACTTTAGATATAAGGTACAAGGTTATCATGAAGTTTCAGATGGGAGGTACCCGTATTGAACTGGTTGAAAATTGACGAAGTAGCCAAAGAAACCGGACTTACCAAGCGGACAATCCGTTATTATGAAGAAATCGGTCTAATCAAGTCGCCTGAGCGCTCGGACGGGGGCATTCGGTTATATACTGAGGATGACGTACAGCATTTAAAAAATATCGTTGTAGCTAAAAAAGTACTTGGTTTTTCTCTACAGGAAATACAGGAGTATCTGGTCATTTATGAACAGGTACAGGAACATCGAAATATATTTACGAATTTAGAAGATCATAATTTACGGACCACGGAGCTCAAGAAGATGGAAGAAGCCGTCACAAGGCAAATCAACCTTGTAGATATTAAAATTCAAGAAATGAATCAGGTTAGGGAGGATCTAGTTGTCCTATCCGAGCGGATTCAACAAGGATTACAACAATAAACATAAACAGCCTGGGATGCATTCATGCATTCCAGGCTGTTTTATTGCGATGCGAAGAGTGGTGACGACGGATGAATAGGTTATTTATCGCTCTCTAGTGCGAAGATCAATTGACGCTTGAAGGAACAAACACGATTGCGCCCGTTGTTCTTAGCTTGATACAAAGCTTTGTCAGCCTGTTCAATGAGGCTCTGCTCGCCTTGCGGGGAAGTGGGGTCGATTCCCTCCGCGCAATCGGGATATGTGGATACACCGATCGATACCGTAATATTAAGCCTTTTATGATTGTCATCCAGAATCTTGAAGCTGTGGGCTTGAACGGCTTTACGGATTTTCTCGCCCATAATGATGGCATTGATATCAGGGCAGTCGATTAAGAGAATGGTAAATTCCTCACCACCATTTCTGGAGACGATATCGAACGGACGGGCATGGGTAACAAGTATATTTCCAAGTTCTTTCAATACGGCATCTCCAGCTAAATGACCGTAAGTATCATTCACTTTTTTGAAATGATCAATATCAATAATAAGGAGGGATAGTTTGTCTCCCCTAATTCTAGCATGGGACAGTTCCGTGCGTAGTGACCACTCGAACTGTCTTAAATTGTTCAACTGAGTTAAATGATCGGTCGATGCACGTTTTTCCAATTGTGCAAATAACTCATTGGACGAGTATATATGCTCAGTGATCGCGTAAACGAGCAGGCATCCAGCGATAGCGATAAAAAATTGCGTTGGATAAAACGTCATGACTGTATGTAAGCTTTTAAGATTGATACGAAGTGAAATGAATATGATCAACATACTTACTAAATTCATCACATTCATTTTTATTAGTCGGGACCAAGGACGTAAAGAAATAAGGCCGCATAATATACCGATTAAGAGCATGCCAGCAGAAGCCACCAATCCTGCAGAAGACCAACCGAAGATGGTAAGGCGTGCCAGACATAGAACTACGGCACACAGAATGGAAGGGAACCAGCCCATATATACAGCGACTACCACAATACAGAGGTGACGCATATCAGCCATCGAGTGTGGCCCCACCGAGAAACTATAATTCATTAGGATGATGCCGTATAAACCGAACAGCAGACCTGAGCTTGTTCGTACGAATAAGGATAGGGAATGAACGCCAATGACATATTTTTTGGATAAGACACCCGAGAAGAATAGAAACGTAATAAAGATGCAACTATTTACAAACAAACTATTTACCATAAAAATTAATCCTCCCGTGGGGTAAAAATACATCTACTTCCTATTTTAGCTGAAATCAGAGGATAATGTCGGTTTTAAATGAAAATTTATACATAATTTTTCCTGAATTCTATTTTATGATTAGGTACAAAGGATCATATCAATAGGATTAAATTTGGTTTCAAATTATAAATAATATTAATTCGGCTAATTTTTACACCATTTGTCAAAATAATAACGTCTAGTAGTCTTATGGACCCATTGAATTTGTAGTATTTTAACAGTTATGATATTTATCATTGTAATACTTGTACGAAAAATCCGATAAATATGAAAAAAGACTTATTTAGGTTAAGCCCTAAGCATTAATTTGTCAGATTTCAAAGTGAACGAACGAGACTAGACAGGAAGGAACTTATATGTGAAGAGAATACATATGACAATCCGTAGGAAAATGCTCATTTCATACTTAATCGTTCTATTGGTACCGAGCTTTATGATCGGTATGTTGTCTTATCGTTCAGCTAGTGCTGAAATTGAGGATCGATTATCCAACACAGCGCTTGAAAGTGCAAAAGCGGCTGATCGAATTGTCACGCAGAATATCCAATCTAAGATTGATGATCTCGCCTATCTAATGAAACTGCCTGATCTAGAAACGGCTGAGAAGGACCCTACTGGCAAGGGCGGTTATTTAAAAAATAAGCTTCGCGAATACAAGGCCCTCAATTCAGAAGTAAAAGATGTTCTACTCGGTATGGACACAGGGGAATTTGTCCGTGTATCAGAAGATCCTCTGCCAGAGCGGTATGATGTTCGCCAACAAGAATGGTACAACAGAGCCGTTAAACAAGGCAATAAGAGCGCAACAATTTCACCAGTGTTTAAGACGGGCAATGGAGAAATGGCCACTTCTATTTCCAAGCTTTTGCCCGATGGTAAAGGGGTTCTTTCTATTGAATTGAAACTGGATACGATCCGGACTTTGACCGATATTAAGGTAGGTTCTTCAGGCTTCGTAACCATTCTGGATTCGGCTCAACATTATTTAGTACATCCAGAATCCAAGCGGATGGGACAGCGTGCAGCAGGAGAATTTGTGAAGCCTTTGTATGCGGGACAGGAAGGTGAATTCGGATACTCGTTCGAGAATGAGTCCAAGAAGATGGCATATACGACAAACAAGCTTACAGGATGGAAAATAGCTGCAATTATGGACCAGAAAGAAGTGGATCAAGCCGTTAGCGGCATACGAACCACGGTAATTGTAGTCATTTTGATTTCCGTGCTAGCAGCGCTGGTTCTAATCATTTTCAATATACGTTCTATTGTGAATCCGCTCGGGCGGCTATCGAAGGCGACGGAACGAATCAGCGAAGGCGATCTTCGGGAAAAGCTAGATATTACGAAGCAGGATGAAATCGGTGACCTCAGCCGTCATTTTCAAAAGATGGTAGATAATCTTAGCTTAATGATCGTCGGTGTACAGGATATTACAGAGCAAGTAGCGGTTCTGCCAAAGGGCTATCATTGAGCGCTGAACAGACCACCAAATCCATTGAGAGTGTAACAGAGGCGATTCAGGAGGTTGCTGCGGGTAGCGAGCAGCAGTTGCGAAGTGTGGAGGAAGGGATGCGGAATATGGACACCATGTCCAAGGAATCGGAACGCATCTCAGCCCATATGCAACAGGTTGCTCAGACGATGTCCCGCACATCTCATTCTGCCGAGGAAGGTAATCATGCGGTGGTGAGTGTCGCAGATAAAATTCAAGCCATCCACGAGAGTGTGGGTAGCCTCGACCAAACCATTGATACCCTCAATGAGCGATCAGAACGAATTAGTAGTATGGTTACCACCATATCAGGCGTTGCGCAGCAGACGCATCTGCTTGCACTGAATGCTTCCATTGAAGCAGCGCGTGCAGGAGAACATGGACGCGGGTTCGCAGTTGTTGCCATCGAAGTTCGTAAGCTTTCAGAGAAATCGAGGAAGGCGGCACTACAGATTGAGGAGCTGGTGAACGGAATCCAGACCGAGATGAAGAGTGTACTTATCACAATGGAGACGGCTAAGAGCCGGGTCACCGAAGGTATTGAAGCCATTGATTTAACAGGCAGATCATTTTCTCGTATCCGTAAGGCAGTCACGGGTGCTTCGGAGGATATTGAGTCCGCTGCTGAAGCTTCACGAACACTTGCAAGAAGTGGAGAGGCAGCGGAAAAGTCTATCGAGCATATTCGCAGTCTATCCGAGGTAACAGCCGATAATACACAAGGTGTTTCGGCTTCTGCTCAGCAGCAGTTTGCTTCTATAGAAGAAATCGCAGCATCGGCCGCGAGTCTGAATCGACTAGCAGAGCAACTGAAGGAACTGGTTGCCCAGTTCAAAATCTAATACAGTCAGTTATCAGCCCTTAGAGTTCAACTCTAGGGGCTTTTTCTTTTTCACATAATTTATCCATTTATGGCACAACCTACTTGCATATCTGTTCCACATCGAATGACGGATGAAATGGAGGTGCATTTGAATGAATCAAGGACTACTCGGGCTTCCTGCTCCTGACTTGGATAAACAGGGCCTCCACAAGGACCTTAAATCAAATACAGCTATGCTGAAGGAAATCTTTAAAGATTGCTCGGATATGATTTACCGTAATATGGAACTTGCTCCAGGCTTAAATGGGTTACTTGTATACGTCGAGGGGATTGTTGTGTCTGAGGAACTGCAGATGCATCTCTTGGAGCCCATTATTAAAGGACTAATCAGTGCGAAAGAAGCAGAGTCCAGTGACAATAATGCATCTAAACTATTGGATCCACTAGATGAGACCCGTGTATCTCTCACTCAAGTGACTTGTGCAGAGACTTGGGGAGGACTGATTGATGGGATACTGAGTTCGAGTGCCGCTTTAATCGTTGATGGGTCTAATCAAGTTCATCTCTTCAATGTAAAAGGGGGAGAGCGGCGTCCGGTACAGGAGCCTGAAACCGAATCGGTTATTCGGGGTCCTCGCGAAGGATTTACTGAAATGATTCGAGTCAACACGGCGCTCGTGCGCTTCAGGTTGAAGACTCCGAAGCTCAAGATGGTCAGCTTTGTACTCGGAAAGCAAACTAAGACGGATGTCGTTCTATCCTATGTAGAAGGTCTTGCTGATCCAAAAGTTATCCGTGATATATCGAAGCGACTGAAGGACATTGATATTGATGGAATATTAGAAAGTGGGTATATCGAGGAATTAATCGAGGATCATCCGTATTCGCCGTTTCCGCAGATGCAGTATACAGAAAGACCAGACACAGTAACCGCGCAGCTGCTAGAAGGACAATTTGCCATTTTTATAGATGGAACACCTTTTGTGCTCATTGCACCTGTGACGTTTTGGGGTCTTATGCAGGCAAGTGAGGATTATTATGAGCGGTTTTTTATTACAAACTTTGTACGCTGGATTAGGTACCTGTTTCTATCTTTTGCCTTGTTCCTACCAGCCCTATATATTGCTGTCACTACCTATCATCAGGACATGCTCCCTTCTACGCTTGTGCTCAGTATAGCCGCTGCTCGGGAAGCCATTCCTTTTCCGGCACTTGTGGAAGCGATGATGATGGAGATCTCTTTCGAAGCACTTCGGGAAGCGGGCATTCGGCTCCCAAAGACAGTTGGCCAAGCTGTAAGTATTCTAGGGGCGCTCGTTATTGGGCAAGCCGCAGTAGAAGCAGGCATAGTATCTGCACCGATGGTAATTATTGTGTCGATGACAGGGATCGCTTCTTTCACAATACCTCGGTTTAATCTGGCCATTACCGTAAGACTTCTGCGCTTTCCATTGATGCTACTCGCGGGTGTACTAGGTTTATTCGGCATCATCATAGGTGTGACCTGTATTCTAGTACATGTTACACAGCTAACGTCTTTCGGGGTTCCCTATATGTCGGGCATAAGCCCCTTCTATGGATCAGATAACAAGGATATTCTCGTGCGTGCCCCATGGTGGAAGATGACGAAGCGGCCCGCATGGTCGTCTAAAAAGAACCAGAAGCGAATGAAGACGGAAATTAACGGTACACCGGAATCCAATAAAGGATGGTAAAGATCTATGCGTCGAATAATCCTTGCTGCTATGTTGCTCACTTGTCCCTTTTGGCTTACGGGCTGCTGGGATCGTAAGGAAATTAATGATGTTGCATTTGTCATGGGCTCAGCCGTTGATAGAGAAGGGGAATTATATCGTAGTACACTGCAAATTGCTCTGCCTGGTCAACTTGGAGGTGTTGGTAGTAAGGGTGGTGGAGGGGGCACAGGAGGCGGTAATAAATCATATTACATAGAATCTAAGACAGGTTTATCGCTACGAGAATCTAATCAGGAAATTCAAGCAGGTAATTCTCGGATCTTGTCCTTCGCACACCGCCGTTCATTACTCATTGGTGAGGAATTTGCTAAGCAAGGAATTGGACGAATGATGGATCAATTTGCACGCATTCCTCAGAATAGATTATCGTCCCTGGTTGCCATAACAAGTGGACCCGCCTATAAACTTTTGGATGCAGAAGCTCCAATGGAACAGTTTCCAAGCGAAATGATTCGAGAGCTACTCGCTGAGTACACGAAAAAACCTGATTCATTGAAAAAACTATTGAATACGCTACTCTCTGAAGGAATTGATTGTTCGCTTCCCTACATTGGGGTTAGATCGGGAACACCTGAGGGAATAGAGGAATTTAAGAATAACATTCAAATCGTCGGTATAGCCCTATTCCGCGGGGATAAAATGGTAGGTAAGATGGAGGGCCCCCATGTGTCCATGCTTACAATGGCTATGAATCAAGCTCCTAACCCAGAAATTATTGTCGATGGCCCAGGAGGTAAAGGACATATATCCATTCGATTCTCTGATAATACGGTGAAACAGATTCCCGTTATTCATGGCGATGATGTCACGATGCATATGAACGTGTATGCCAAGGGGTCAATCATTGAGAATAACACCCTGACTAGCTTAAGCGGCACAAAAAACTTGTTAGATCTCGAAAAAAGAGTAAGTAAGGAGATTATTGATAGTGTACTATCTAGTATCCGGTTGCTACAAGAAAAGTACAAAGTGGACAGTATGGGGTTTGGTCGTACGATTAGCCAGAGCAAGCCACGTGACTGGGCTCGTATGAAGAATCGATGGAGAGAATTGTATCCCGATGTAAAGGTAGTTATCCATACCCAGCTGCATATCGAAAATATCGGCGCTGTGGATAAACCGATTGGCGAGAAGGAAGTGAAGGACAGTAATGATTAAAATATTGCTCGGCTATGTCGTATGCGCTGCAATCATACTGTTTCTGGACTGGAAGGTTGTAAGAACTCTTGCACCCGTCAATCGTTGGTTAACGTATGCCATTCTTTTGTGTGGAATGGGAGTTTGGGCATACAGCCTGCGTTTGGATGAAATAACGTATGCATCCGTTTGGGTCGGAAAGCTGCTCAATCGTTGGGTTCCTTTTTCGTAAATTAGCCACATGTCAAAGGAGGATAAGAATGTGCCCAATATTACATCCCGCCAAGTTATTTTACTTGGCGTTACCTATATTATTAATATTACGTTGATTCATGTGCCTAGTCAGTTGGCCGGTTACGGCAGACAGCACGCCTACTTGTCATTCCTAGTTGCAGGTTTAGTAGTGGCCCTATTGCTTCTAGTTCTAACGAGAAGTGCAAATCGCTTTCCAGGTCAGGATCTTTTTCAATCTTTGACGAGCCGTTTCCCAATCATCGGAAGGTTTATAGGATTGTTGTACTTGTTGTTCTTCTTCTTTATCCTTACGCGTGATATGCGTTCGATTTCCGACTTCACGAATGTACTATTACTACCGAACACCCCTATTTTCGTTATCGGTTTATGCGTTGCAACGACCGTGGTCTATATCGTCAGAGGGGGTCTAAGAACGCTGATCGGAATTACGGAACTCTATGGACCGATTCTCATCATCGTCGTTTTTTTTATGGTCTTTGTTGTGTTCAAAGACTTCAATACGGGTTATTTGAAGCCTGTTCTTTATATTGACTGGGCGGGTGTTGGAAAAGGGAGTTGGATCGCTTTTTCATATCTTGGACAAGTTCTAGCTCTACCATTTATCTGCTCAGGTAAAAATTACCGTTATCGTCATGGACTATACTCGCTACTTATAGGAACGGGCTTACTAACATTGATTATATTGATGCTTCTTCTAATATTAGGAGCACCCATTACAGAAAGAATGATGTACCCAACGTATGAACTGGTTAGACAGCTACGTGTAACGGACTTTTTGGACCGATTTGATCTTATTTTAGTGGCTCTATGGTTCCCAGCGGCCCTGCTCAATGTGGCGATTAGCTATACATTATTTGTTATGGTCTTAAGACGCTCTTCCCCGCTATTTCCGGTAAAATGATGGCTGCACCTATTGGGTTATTTGCATTAACGAGTTCGTTCTGGTTCTTTCAAAATTCAATTCAGTTGTTTAATTTTAATCGGCAGTGGACATTGATCGCCATTGTTTTCATGATGATTATTCCGTTATTGCTCTTTGCCATACATCGACCGTCTAAATCGGCGAAACCAGCTAAACCAACATAAATGGAGGGCTAACACCCTATGGGCATATATGATGTATTGCATATGCTGTAGAATTAGGGGGAAATGGTTACAATAGGTTAGAATAAATGCTGTAAAAATGATACAATACTTCTAACGGATATCCAGATGCCTATGGCAAAGAGGGTCCTGCCGATTTCGGCAAACCGAAAGGTGATACCATGAAAATAAAGCGAAAGAAATACAATATATTTCATCAGTTCTATCGAAAAATTAGACTAAATATGATCAAACTTTTTCGTTCACCAGGTGGAGCAAGAAAAGTCTCGCTCGGTTTTGCCTTGGGATTCGGACTAGAGATGATCGTTATTTCAACAGGTTCCCTAGTGTATCTCATTTTTTATCCTATTGTAAGATTAGCTGGAGGCTCAATGCCAGCTGCAATTATAGGCAATGTCATTGGTAAACTTACATTCCTTCCTCTTGTATTGCTTCCCTTTGCTAAGAAAATCGGAGAAATGTTCTTTACGAAAAAAACGATTGATATTCCTGTGGAGGAGCATCCGTGGCGTGATATAATGTCGGGAGATTTCACGGTTTTCAAGCATTTGCTGCAAGGTGGCCTTCATGTATTAATTGGAATGTCGCTCTTTGGACTGATTTTGGGTGTGATTTCATATTTCGTTGTTCAATATCTATATAACAATCGGAAGAAACATAGACTGGCTAAACGGGCAAGCGCCGCTGTGTGAAAACTTCTTTAACTCTACCTCCTTCTAACGTATACTGTACAAAAACGTATACAGTACCTGGAAAGAGGAGACCAGATATGGCGCGAAAATTAGAAGGTAAGACAATCGCATTAACGGGTCCGCGTAAAGCGTCTGATATGGTGAAATTGGTTGAAAATATGGGCGGTACAGCCAGAATTCATCCCGCACAAGGCACCGTATTTCTGGACGATGCTCAGCTACGTGAATCCATACAATCATGGATTTCAGAGCCGCCGGAATGGGTGATCTTAACGACAGGTATGGGTCTAGATGCTATTTGTACGATGGCAGAAGATATGGGCATGCTAGACGCTTTTCTAAGCGTGCTTGAGCAGTCTACCATTGCCGCTCGTGGGTATAAAACGATCAATGCGTTGAAGAAGAGAGGGCTTAGCCCTCTTGTTCGTGACGACGATGGAAGCACCGAAGGCCTGATTCGTGGCATGATGGACTATTCATTTGAGGATCAGAGCGTTGTTCTACAGCTTCATGGTGATCCGGCTCCCAAGCTTACAGCTTGGCTAGATGAGCAGGGTGCTAAGGTGCGTCAGGTCCTGCCGTATAAGCATGTTGAACCGGAGAAAGAGCAGCTTGCGCTACTACTTACTGGGATCCTTGGGGGACAGGTAGATGCGGTAGCTTTTACGAGTGCACCTCAGGTTCGCAACCTAATTGAATATGCACGTGAACAAGATCAGTTACAGGCTCTTGCAGATGCATTTGAAGGCCCTGTGGTAGCTGCTGTTGTTGGTAGAATTACTGGACAAGCACTGGTGGAAGAAGGAATAACGCGTTTTGTTATGCCTCCAGTTGATGAACGTATGGGTAGCATGATGGTTGAATTAGGCCGTTATTATGCGAATGAAGTAATTCGAAGTTAGAAGAAAGGCCGATAGAAATCCAGGTGATATGAACAAGGATACGGCGTAAGCTGCATCCTTGTTTATTTATGACGAACAAGGAAGTGGAATTAGAATACGAGAAGGTTTTTTTTGTGAAATGTGGAATGCTATAGATAGCAATTTAATACATTGGCATTGATAGTCATCAAGCAAACTGGACTACTTTATATTTTTGTACGGAGACGTTTCAGAAAGATACCAGCTTTGCTTTTGAATAAGGAGGAACTACATTTATGAATACGAAGAAGAAAAGTCTTTTGCTGGGGGATTATACCCACCCTAAATTTCACCCTTTACAGGGAGTGGATGCGCAAATTAGCCATATATTGAATGATGTAATGTCTGTGCAATGCAGCGAGAACAAGAACATGCTCTTGGCAGAGAACATTAAGCACTTTGATCTGTGCATCTGTTACATTGATTTGTGGGATGAGAAAATATCGCGGCAACAGGCCGCGGGGCTGCTCTCTTATGTCAGCCAAGGTGGAGGACTGCTTGTACTGCATAACGGAATTTCAATTGGGAATCGTAGACATGAAATGGCACAATTACTTGGGGGGCGGTTTATCGGCCATCCTGCGATACAGCCGCTGTCTTTCCGAGTTAGTGAAGGCCAACATGCAATTACGGGTGGAATAGAATCTTTTGAATTAGATGAAGAGCCATTCCAATTTCAGTTCGATCCATTCACGGAGAAGGCAGTGCTCTTAGAATACAAGCAAGGCGATGAGTGGCATCCTGCAGCTTGGAAGCATAATTACGGATTGGGCAGAGTCGCCTATCTAATGCCTGGCCATCATGAACCATCTTTCCTTCATCCTCAGGTTCGTAAACTCATTCTTCAGGCTGCCAAATATGCTGCCCATTTACCGGTTTAAAGAAGTGATAAATCAAATTATAAATATAAAATGCGGCAAGCGAGTCTTGCCGCATTTTATATTGGCAAACATTTCAGGGTATAATAAAGAAAATATAGCTATGGGAGGGATTTACCATGAGTGATCTGTTCAAAAAAGCAATCTCTTTAGGATGGGGCCTTACCATTGTAAGTAAAGAAAAAGTTGAGAAAGTCGTAGATGATTTAGTGAAGAGGGGCGAGCTTGCGCTTCAGAGTCCAAAGATTTAGTAAACCGCCTTGTGGAACGTGGGGAGGAAGAACAATCTCAGTTCAAAACATTTATCCAAGAGCAGGTATCACGTATTCTTCATGATCTCCATGTACCATCAGGAAAAGATGTGACCGAGTTGAAACTACGTATAGCCGCCCTGGAGGGAAAAATTGCTGAACTGGAAGGTTCGCGAACCGAATAAATGGCTGTACGTATCAGACATGCCGGACGCTACCGGGAAATCGCCATGGCGCTCATGCGTCATGGCTTTGGTTACATGGTTGAGGAATTAGGACTCTTTCAAGTACTTTCCTTGCCAAGGCGCTGGATTACCCATGAGGCACCGGAAACTAAAACAATAGGGGAACGCATCCGACATGTGCTTGAAGATCTGGGGCCAACCTTTGTTAAATTAGGACAATTGGCCAGTACAAGATCGGACCTGCTGCCAGACCACATTATCCAGGAATTGGTCAAACTTCAGGATCAGGTTCCCCCATTTTCACCACAAACTGCTCGCGGTATTTTGGAGCAGGAATTGGGTACGCCTATTGAAAATATACTATCTTGGTTCGATGATACACCTATAGCGGCTGCCTCGATAGGTCAGGTGCACGCTGGTAAATTAAAAACAGGTGAATCCGTGGCGATTAAAATTCAGCGTCCTGGCGCAATGCATATGATCAGCCGGGATCTTGAGATACTTAGTGATTTGGTACAGCTTGCCGAGAAAAGATTGCAATGGGTAGTAAGATATCAGACTTCAAGGCTCGTGGAGGAGTTCTCCAACGCGATGTTAGCGGAGCTGGATTACAGTCAGGAAGGACGCAATACGGAGAAAATTGCGATGCAATTTGAGCATGATCCCCATATTGTAATCCCGACTATCTATTGGCCATATACCTCAACACGTATATTAACTATGGAATATGTCGAGGGTATCACACTTAACCGGCGAGAAGAACTTTTCGAACAAGGATATGATCTGCAGAAAACCGCGGAGCGACTTGTTAATGGAATGCTTCATCAAATATTTATTGAAGGTTTCTTTCATGCTGATCCCCATCCGGGTAATTTACTTGTCCAGAAAGATGGTAGCCTTGCATTTCTAGATTTCGGTATGGTAGGCAGACTGGATGAAGAAATGAAGGATCATCTATCTTCCCTCATCATTGCGCTAATGCGTAAAAATACCGATAGTATGGTGCGAGCGATTCTACGTTTGGGAATGATGCCAGAAGACGGGGATATGAACGAGCTGCGCAGGGATTTAGATCGACTGCGTGAAGAATATTATAATATTCCATTCGCTAATATCAGTATGGGCAAGGCGCTAAATGACCTCTTTGGGGTTGCGCAGCGGCATGCAATTATTATACCTCCAGATCTAACATTATTAGGCAAGTCATTGCTAACCATGGAGGGTGTGATTGAGAAGCTTGATCCTACACTCAGTATCATTGACATGGCGGAGCCATTCGGAAAGAAACTCATCAAAGAACGTTTCAGTGTGAATCGTTTACAGAAAAAACTGTTCGGAGGCGTGAGTGGACTAGCAGAAGCGATTATTGACTTGCCGGGACAGGCGAGACAGATTTCGTCCTTGATCAGCAAAGGTAAACTTAAGGTAGAGATCAGCATTCCGGAATTAGAGTCGCTTATGCGTAAGTTGGATCAAATCAGCAGCCGACTTTCTTTTAGTATCGTGCTGTTAGCATTCAGTATTATCATGGTTGGTCTAATTATTGGAGCTTCTTTAACGCAGCAAACGTCTATACTTGGACATTTTTCAGTGATAACCTTGGGAGCGGTTGTAGCCGTATTGATGTTGATATGGATGATTATTTCTATTTTTAGATCTGGGCGATTCTAGTGTGGCGTAATTAGAAGTCAGTTTGTTCAGACAAATGATGATAAACATACTAGGACACTCTTAAAATAAGACTCGTGATACCAATGGACACGCCTGTTGTTTACCTTTATGATAAACGCAGGTCTTTTCAATGTGGGGTATCTTATATGTAGTGTATATCGAACGTAATCAATTAGGCTAAAGCCAGTTAAGATATGCAGTCCGTTATGAGTCACAAATGACTTCTAAGAATCCGGTGATCCGGAAAAACAAAAACAATGAATGAGGTGGAGTGTTTGCCGAATTTTAAAGATTTAGGCGTTAATGAGCGTTTTGTACAAACGCTAAAAGAAAACGGGATTGCGATACCGACTCCGGTACAAGAAGAAACCATCCCAATGTTATTTGACGGTAGAGATGTGGTTGCTCGCGCTCGGACGGGAACGGGTAAGACGCTAGCATTTTTACTACCGATGATGCAGAAAATTGACGCATCACGTCCTTTTCCACAAGGTCTGATTGTAGCTCCAACACGTGAGTTGGCACTGCAAATTACGGAAGAAGCTCGCAAAATGGCTGTAGGTACAGATATCCGTATTCTTGCTGTGTACGGTGGACAGGATGTTGAGAAGCAGCTTCGTAAACTTGAGGGTGGACAGCATCTGATTATTGGTACGCCGGGCCGTATGATTGACCACTTAAACCGTGGCACATTGGAGCTTGGTGGTGTCAAAATGCTCGTGCTTGACGAGGCAGATCAGATGCTCCATATGGGCTTCTTGGATGATGTGGAGACGCTGATGCAGGCGCTTCCCTTTAAGCGCCAAACCATGCTCTTCTCAGCTACGATGCCTGCAGAAATCAAACGTATTGCTGGAGCTTACACACGCTCGGCAATAGACGTTGTCATTAAAGGAGAAAACTCTCCGGTTCCATTAAAGCATATTCGTCAGATTATTGTTGAATGCTCGGATCGTTCGAAGCAGGAGGCTTTGATCTCTATGCTTGAGATGTACCGTCCGTTCCTCGGCATCATTTTCTGCCGTACGAAGCGCCGTGTTGCAGCTCTAAATGAAGCACTGCAGGATATGGGCTATAATTCAGCTGAGCTTCACGGAGATTTGTCACAGGCGAAGCGCGAAGCGGTTATGAAACGTTTCCGTGATGCGAAGTTGCAGCTACTTGTCGCTACGGACGTAGCGGCGCGTGGTCTGGATGTCGAAGGCGTAACTCACGTCTTTAACTATGATATTCCACATGATGTAGAGAGCTATATTCACCGTATCGGTCGTACAGGCCGTGCTGGTGGTAACGGTATGGCGTTGACTCTTGCAACCCAGCATGATCGCGGGGAGCTGCAACGTATTGAAGAGGAAATCAAGCATAAAATCGAACGTCGTCGTTATGAGAAGGACAGCGGCATTTCGGAAGCTGTAACGAAGAGCCGTGCGGATATCAATGGTCGGAAGAGACAGGATCGGGAAGACGAAGCAGGTGGACGCACACGTCCAGCAGGTCGTAATGCTGGCGGCGAGGGTCGTGCACGCCGCGATGACAAGGGCAGAGGCGGTTTTGGACGCAGCGGTGGACGTAGCGAAAGCGCAGACTCGCGTGGTGAAGCACGCGCTGGTCGTGGCAGTAGCCGTAGCGAAGGCGGATTCAGCCGGAGCAACGGTAGCGGTAGCGGACGCAGTGAAGGTGCGCGCGGTGGCGAAAGCAGACGTGGAGCAGGCGAAGGCAGAGACGTGAGCTTCCGCGGCGGCCAAGCTGAAGGCGGACGCTCGCGTGGTGAAGGTGGAGCACGCAGCAGCGAAGCGCGTGCTGGCCGTAGCGGTGGACGCAGCGAAGGCGGATTCAGCCGGAGTAGCGGTAGTGGACGCAGCGAAGGTAAGCGTGGTGGCGAGAGCAGACGCGGAG
>NZ_BAVZ01000017.1 GCF_000576305.1 Paenibacillus pini JCM 16418
TTTTAATATTGAAGTTTAAATTATAAAGGAGGATACTATTATTTTTGATGGGAGTATAAGTTGTTAAAAAAAGTATGTATTCTAAAATAATTAAAGAAGGATTGATTCTAATGAAAAAAGAAATATATAAAGTATTATTTACAGGGAGTATTGCTCTTTCAACTACACTTTCAGGTCTGACTGCTTATGCTTCTCCAGAAATATCAAAGTCAGAAGGAAATATTACGAATCTTTCTCCTGCAAATGCTGGTATAAACTAGTTAATTATGGAAGCGGAGTCAGATAAGATATCGGCCTATGTTGTTTCATCTGAATTATTAAAGTCTTTTGAAGCAGCAGCTAAGCAGTATAAGGTACCAGTTGATCTACTATTATCTATTGGATGGAATGAATCACGGTTAAATAATTATGATGGAAAACCTAATGCTGACAATGGTTTCGGTATGATGAACTTGGTATCAAATTCTACAAAGACAACCCTTGAACTAGCATCACAAATAACGGGAATAGAGATCGATAAATTGAAGACAGACGCAGAGAGTAATATTAATGGCGCGGCTGCTGTAATTGCTCAGTACCAGATGGAGCTTAATCCACAATTAAGTGAATCTCCAACAGTAAGTGATTGGTCAAATGCTATTAAAAAATATTTTCAGTCACCTAATGAAGAATTAAATAATTCTTATTTGGAGGTTGTAATTGGAACACTAGAGTTAATTAATAGGAATGATAATAGAGTTACCATAGAAGACAGAATACTTATTTCACCATTAGCAGGTTTACCAGTTGTTACTAAAATATGGAAACCGGCACATTCAACTAATTTTGAAACTGCTAATAGAGGTAGAGGGAGTATAACAAGTTTAGTTATTCATATGATGGAGGGAACATATCTTGGATCAATAAGTTGGGCACAGCAGCAACATACAGGACCTAGTGCCGCACATTATTATGTAAGATCTAGCGACGGAGAGATAACTCATATGGTAAAAGATAAAGATATTGCTTATCATGCTAGATCCGCTAATTCTTATACCATAGGCATTGAGCACGAAGGAAAAATTAGTGAACCTGCATGGCTCACAACATCTATGTATAATTCTTCAGCAAAATTAGCAGCGGAATTGTGCTACAGTTATGGAATTCCTGTTGATAGAGCGCATATTAAAGGACATAGTGAATATCCGGATCAAACACACACAGATCCTGGACAGTATTGGGACTGGACTTTATATATGAGGTATGTTCAGTCTTGGTATGCCGAGTATGTAAGATATGGAAATTAATGTTTATTTATCACAAGAAAGCAACATGTTGATGTTGCTTTCATTTTTTAATTATTGCAAACTTGAGGTGAGACTATGATGAAGTTGAAGATATTCCTAATTTTCATATTATTTCTTGCTGGTTGTAGTAATAAGGAGGAGCCAACATTGAAGGAGGTAGATCTTCTCTAAGTTTCAACAATATTTACTTAGGGTTTACGGAAGAACAAGTTGTAAAAATTATGGGTTCACCTACCACTACCAATAAAATAAATGAAAATAAAAGATATATTTCGTATACAGGGAATGAAGGGCCATATGCCACATTTTATTTCACAGATAATCAACTTATTAAAGGTTACTGGTATCCACCATATTCTGCGGAGGATACTAAAATTCTAAGAAATAAAGGGGAAATTAATCAATTAATATTTAATAGTAATCAAAAGGTTGATTGTTATGAGTGGACTATTTGTAATAGTTATGAATCCCTGAAAGGCAAGGAAATCTTAAAAATCCAAACAGACTGGACTGACAAGATCATAGATGTGATAACATTAGAGTACGTTAATTAAAATGGATAAGTCTCTTGAATAACATATAAATTAATTTCACGATAAATTATTTAGAAAAAGCCAGTTCACGAATTTTAAGAGCACCTAGTATAATGAAAATGGTAAAACCCCTTAGGATTTTAATCGATAAAAAATATAGGTGTGCTTTCAATATTACAAAAGTGAAGCTAAGCCTTCTTAAAGCGCGAGAAGGATATAAAGGTGTACACAGATAAAGTAATCCAGTTCCTACTGTTTTCTTTATTGGCTCAATAAACGATTAATTTTTCGATATTCCATAGGTGTACAGTCTACATCCTGTTTGAGAGAAGTAGGAATAGTTAGTATAGCCCACTCCTACTTGCGATGGTATTGACGGATAAATGAGTAGTTTGGAGCAATTGCTTCGCTACTCTAATCTTAACTTGTATAGTATAGCTTCCGAGGGAAGTACCCGTTTCCTTTTTTAAATAGCCGAGCCTATTTCCGGACCTCGACTCTCATAATAAGCTGGAATTTGAATATGCGATAAGCATTTCAAAGAGTGAGCTTATTCAAGATATAGAACAATTTCATACCATCCATAGTCAAGTATACGCTTGAACCTCAAATACTGATTGTAATTATATACCTTGAGTGTTAATGTGGGTTTATAAAACCAACTATAAAGGTTGGAATTAAAACCTTGGAGGGATGGCTTTGTCTAGAATCGCAAAGAATCTTACACACCTCATTGGAAATACGCCTATGCTAGAGCTTACGAATTTTGCACGAAAACATCAGATAGATGCCACCATTGTTGCTAAATTAGAGTACTTTAATCCCGCAGGTAGTGTTAAAGACCGAATAGGGTTTGCGATGATTACAGATGCGGAGCAAAGAGGACTTATTAATCAGAATTCCGTGCTTGTCGAGCCGACGAGTGGAAATACGGGGATCGGACTTGCTTTTGCTGCAGCCGCTCTAGGATATCGCTTGATTATTACCTTCCCCGAAAGTTTTAGTATGGAACGACGGAAGCTATTATTAGCATATGGAGCCGAATTAGTCCTGACACCAGCCTCCGAAGGAATGGCAGGAGCTATTCAAAAAGCTGTGGAGATTGCAGCATCACTCCCTAATTCATACATACCCCAGCAATTTAAGAATCCAGCTAATCCAAACATACATAAGACAACAACGGCAGAGGAAATTTGGAGAGATACCGAAGGTAAAGTAGATATATTTGTCGGCGGTGTTGGTACGGGTGGCACCATCTCTGGAGTTGGTGAAGCTCTCAAGCTTAAGAATCCTGCTATTAAAATAGTAGCTGTAGAACCTTTTGATTCTCCGGTACTATCTGGTGGAAATAAGGGGATACATAAGATACAAGGTATTGGCGCAGGTTTTGTTCCAGATAACTTTAATCGCTCTGTAGTGGATGAGATCATCCAAGTGAAGAATGAGGATGCTATTGAAACAGCGCGTTTTCTAGCCAGATCCGAGGGGCTCCTCGTGGGTATCTCATCAGGTGCAGCGGCATATGTAGCCGTTCAATTGGCCCGTAGATTAGAGAATATACATAAGAATATTGTTGTACTTCTACCGGATACAGGTGAGAGATACCTCTCGACAGATTTATTTCCTGAAGAATAACTGAAGTACAAGATAACAAAGGTGGGTGGGGCTTCTTCATAGCTTCATCCATCTTTGATATTTAAGCTACCACTACAGAATGGTTCAGAATGATGGTTTGATTTTAAATACTATAGATAAGAATAAGTTGAAAGCATATATTTCATCTGTTCAATTTACCACTCATCATATAACATCATTAGGGGGACATCACGATGAAAGATTGGTACGAAGAAAGTTTCGGAGAAGACTATTTGCTAGTATATAAGCATCGCAGTATTGATAATGCAAACCGTGAGGTTAAGCGGATGACTTCATGGCTAAATCTACCTCAAGGGGCATGTGTACTCGATCTATGCTGCGGGACAGGCCGTCACTCCCTTGCGCTTGCAGCCGCAGGGTATAAAGTGACAGGTGTGGATTTATCCGAAGTATTACTCCGAGAAGCGCATAAACTTGATGTGAAGCAGCAAGTAAATTGGAAGCAATCTGATATGCGCAAGCTACCGCTCCCTGGGGGCTTCGATGCCGTGCTTAATTTGTTCACCTCCTTCGGTTATTTCCGTGAGGATGAGGAGCAAATGAAAGTACTGCATGAGATATATCGAGTGCTGAAGCCAGGTGGACGATTTATTATCGATTTCATGAATAGTCCTTATGTGAGAACTCATTTGGTACCGGAATCCACACGTGAGGACGAGGGTCAACAAATACAGGAGCACCGTAAGATCGAGGATGGTTTTGTGAAGAAAGATATTGAGATTACTGCTGTGAATGGTGAAGGGAAAGCCCGCCATTATAAAGAACGAGTGAAACTGTATACCTATGAAGAGCTTCAGCACATGCTGCAGGCTGCTGATTTAGTGATCGACGACGTATATGGAGGATATGAGGATCAGGATAACTACGAGGAAGAATCATCTAAACGTATGATTTTTATTGGACATCGTCCTAACTAATCCTTGCTCTTAGTAATAGAACAGAAGGAAGGTTAATCTGATTGTGAACATGCCTGAAATTACGAAACATAAAGAAGATGGATTAACTCAAGTTAAAATATCCATGGCGTATCCACTGCGCTGGGTAAATAGTTATATTCTACATGAAGAAGATGGCGGCGGCGTGACTATTATCGACCCAGGGCCCCGGAATGAAGAGACAGAGGCAGAATGGGCGCTGGTCATGGACCAGCTCGGGTTCACTTTTACTGATGTGTTGGCAATCGTGCTTACACATCATCACCCTGACCATGTGGGATTATCCGGTTGGTTTCAAGAACAATCGGGCTGTGAAGTGTGGATATCAGAGCGGGCAGAGCAAGAAAGGCAACTGATGTGGGGGCCACACTCCACCATGGCTGAGGATCTTCCTGAGCTTTTTCGGGTTCATGGTATGCCGGAAGAATGGGTTAGTCAACTAAAGGCTCATTTGGATAGTTTCCTGACGCAGGTATCTCCTTCGCCTAAAATTACGCTTCTGAAGGACGGAATCCCTATTGAAATAGGAGGTCGATCATGGCTTCCTATCGAAACTTGGGGACATGCAGCTGGTCACATATCGCTTTATCATCCACAGAGTGGCGTCATCCTCTGCGGCGATGCCGTGCTTCCGCAAATATCGCCGAATGTAAGTCTTACACCGGGGAGCGATCCGCAGCCGTTATATTCATTTATGCAGGGATTAGAACGGTTGAAGCAGTATGAGGTCAGCCGAGCTTTTGCGGGACATCGTAATCCGTTCACTCATTATATGGAGCGGCTGGATGCACTTCTGGAGCATCACAAAGAAAGGCTGGAACGAGTTCAAGCGATGCTACAGGGCGCTCCGGCAACTGGCTTTGAGATATGCACGGCGTTATTTGGAAATAGGCTTGGCATACATCAATTGCGGTTTGCCATGTGTGAAGCACTTGCACATACGACGGAGCTGGTGCGGCGTGGACATGTAGAACTCTTTTATAATGATAAGGGTAAGGCAGCATATAGGTTATTATAAAAAAAAGAGACTGCTCATCAAGAGCAGTCTCTTTTTTGTCTATTCTGTTGGAACGTCAGAGATAATTTCATCGATCGGAGTCACTTGCTGTTCTCGCTCAGCTTGTTTCCGATGGGCGATCCGGCTGCTTGCAGCAGCGGCAATCGCGCCCACAATATCATCCAAAAACGTATGAACTTGACCTGTATTTTTATCATTGAGACGCTCCAAAACGCCGGGTTTTAGCTTATCGACATAACCATAGTTCGTAAATCCAATGCTGCCATACACATTCACTATAGAGAAGGCGAGAATCTCATCGACACCATACAGACTCTCATCATTAGCGAGCATTTCTTGCAAGGGAGAGAGAAGCTTGCCTTCTTCTGCTAGGATATCTAACTGAATGCCGGTGAGCACCGCATTTTGTACTTCGCGCTTGCCTAACACTTTCTCCACATTATGCAGACATTCATCCATCGTTAGATCAGGGTAATATTTCTTCTGCAAGAGCATGACCAGCTCAGCAATTTCATGTAATTGTATGCCTCTTTGATCAAGCCATAGTCTGGTGGCATCGGACACGGACTTGCTGTTCAGACTGTAGGGTATCTTGGCTTTCTGCGGCTCACTCATCTTCTTCACTCCGTTCGTCTATGAATGTGGCTTATCGTTCTGGATAGATTGTAAATGTCCGCTAGGGATTTGTCCAGTTAGAGTAGTGTATGTTTCATTGTAAAAAATCATTTGATGACCTCAGCAAATATTTAATATAGACCTGCTGTTATTTTTTTGACAAGGAGCTCGTATACATATTAGTACAATCTGTACAAAATGGTTAGGAGGAACAATGCATATGACAAAGTATAAAAAAATTCGCGGCTTTACCGCTGCCGGATTGCTGGCTGTTCCTGTCATGCTGTCCGGCTGTAATTTAGTCAGCACTAATTCTTCAAAGGAAGTAGATCCGCCGCCATCTCAAGTAGAGCAACAAATGCTTAATGCCTCGCAAGGGGTTATGAAACAGATGGAGCAGACTGGGGTTCCCACTACGGTATACCTAACGAATGATCACGGCATGCTCGCCCCCGTGTCATTAGGTATTCCAGCTACAACGGGAACAGCGCATTTGCAGGGAGCATTGGAGAGTTTGGTCGCTGATGGTAAATATGCAGATTACCTACCTGAAGGTTTTGCGGGAGTACTCCCAGCAGGTACGGAAGTGAAGAATGTAACGGTGCAAAAGGATAAGAAAATGGCAGTAGTCGAATTCAATAAGGATTTTGAAAAATATAAAGCACCACAGGAACGCAAAATTTTGGAAGCCATTACGTGGACTTTAACAGGCAATCCTAATGTGGAGAAAGTTCAACTCTGGGTAGATGGCCAGAAGCTCTCAGAAATGCCAGTCAACGGTACACCGCTGGATGAATCTCTTACCCGTAGCATCGGAATCAATCTCCAACAAGGGGATGGAGCCAGTCTAATGGACTCTAGTCCAGTTACCGTATATTTCTCGGCTATGTCCCCCGCAGAGACTCAGTATTACGTTCCAGTTACACGTCTTGTAAAAACAGGCCAAGATTCCGTTAAAGCAGCGCTAAACGAACTGATTCGAGGGCCACAAGAGAATGATGGTCTGGAACGGGTCATGTCAGACGTGACTGCTTTAAAGGATGTGAAGAAGGCGAAGGACGGAACGGTGACCGTTTCCCTTAAGGACGATATGTTCGCCAAGGATGAGAAGGTCCCATTAGAGTTCCTACAGTCTGTTGTACTGACTGTAGCGGAGAATGCTGGAAATCCCAAGGTGAAAATTCAACTTAATGGGGAATCTAAAGTGGTAGGATACGACAACCAGGACTACAGTCAGCCTGTATCCAGACCACAATATATTAATCAAATTCCGCTATAAGATGCTTCTGATGGGTGCTTTTATTCCTACATTTTGTTAAAATGAAGGTTGCTTAAACAGGATGCTATATAGATGTAGGAGGCAGAAAAACATGAGATCAAACGGACGCAGCAGCAATCAGCTTAGGCCAATGAATTTAACAGTAGATGTAAACAAATATGCGGAAGGCTCCGTGTACATTGAGATGGGCGATACCAAGGTGCTGTGTACAGCAACGGTGGAAGAGAAGGTACCGCCATTTTTGAAAGGACAGGGAAAAGGGTGGGTTACTGCGGAATATTCTATGCTGCCAAGGGCAACGCATTCTCGGAATCAACGGGAAGCAGCTCGGGGTAAACTCACTGGCCGGACGATGGAAATTCAGCGGCTCATCGGCAGAGCGCTTCGCTCCGTTGTAAATCTTCATGCGCTAGGCGAGCGTACGATTACGCTTGATTGTGACGTGATCCAAGCGGATGGAGCACGCGGACGACTTCAATTACGGGTTCTTTCGTGGCGCTAGCCATCGCTATTCATAAAATTGCACAACAACATAAGCTGCCTGTATTCCCAATTACGGATTATCTCGCTTCGGTCAGTGTAGGCGTAGTTGGCGGTCAAACGCTGCTGGACTTGAATTACGAAGAAGATTCCAAAGCCAAGGTGGATATGAACCTAGTGATGACCGGAAGTGGAGCTTATGTAGAGCTTCAAGGAACAGGTGAAGAAAGTCCATTCACCCGTCAAGAGCTGGATGAACTGCTCCAAATAGGCGAAGCGGGTATCCGTGATATTATTCTTAAGCAGCAGGAAGTGCTGGGTCCTATTGGACTGATGATCGGCTCAGGTCAGACAGCCAAAGAGGTTTAATATGAATCTCGATACGGACATCATTATTGTTGCTACGCAGAATAAAGGGAAGGTGAAGGAATTCGAGCATGCTTTTGCTGCACTGGGTAAACAGGTGAAGAGCATGTTCGACTACCCTGAACTGCCAGAAGTCGTCGAAGATGGGGTTACCTTTGCCGAGAATGCAATGAAGAAAGCGAAGACCGTGGCGATGCACTTGGAATACCTGTGCTTGCCGATGATTCAGGTCTATGTGTCGATGCTTTGGATGGTAAGCCAGGTGTATACTCTGCCAGGTATGCGGGTGAACATGCTACCGATGAGGAGAATAACCGAAAATTGCTGCGAACGCTCGAAGAGCTGAAGCTAGGCGAAGACACGGACCAACCTCTCCTTAGTCCAGCAAGATTCGTATGTTCATTAGTACTGTACAACCCTGCCACAGGCGAGTCGATCGAAACGTCTGGCGCGGCCGAAGGCTGGATCACAGCCGAGGCAGCTGGAGGAGGAGGCTTCGGATATGATCCACTCTTCTACATACCGGAGTATGAGAAGACGATGGCTGAACTCACACTAGGACAAAAGCAAGCGATTAGCCACCGTGGAGCCGCATTGCGCAATCTTCTGGATAGGCTGAAATCTGTAGAATAAATGAAAGACGCAGAAACAGATGATCTGTTTCTGCGTCTTTTTTTTGCGTTACGAATTGCTAATGTCACTTTAAATCTATGAGGTATTTCATCTAGTTCATTGATACCGTGTCCGAACCTACAATAGCCTGCTTACCGTCATTCTTTACAAATAGCAAAATTCCGAATGCGATCAAAAGACTGCTGGAAGCCACAACAAATAGTGAACCATAGCCTATTGCATCAATAACTAGACCTAGTAACGGTGGTGAAGTAATGGCTGCTAGCGAAGAGACTAAATAATACAGTCCTGTACGAGTGCCTATGCTGCGTTCACTACCTGTAGATACAATGAATGGATAAGAGTTAATGTTAATGCAGGCCCAGAATATACCGCCTAAAGCCAGTAGAATTCTTAGTAACATTACGGTTTTAATAAGAGGAATGATGGCAAATACGAGAAATAAGCCGCTCACACCTGCAACAATAACTTTTTTCTTGCCAAACCGATTGCCAATCCAGCCACTTGGAATTGCAAACATGACGAAGAATAAGGAGAAGAACGTTAGTGAGAAAGCGGATACACTTTCGGTTAGACCTAAATAATGCTTTCCGTATAAGGTGAACAATGATTCGACCCCTTGATAGGCAACAAACCAGAAGAATATTGCAGTAAGTAGTAAGATCGTTGTACGGTCAAGTTCACCCCGAAGTTTAATTCGCTGTGAGCCTGTCGTATCTGATACTACTGTATCACGTTTCTCTTTGATGTACCGATACAGAATCAACATGGATATAAGTGTGATGATAGCCGCTGCGATAAAAGGGAAAGCTTGATTCTCTTTATAGAGAATCGCTCCTCCTCCAAAAGCTATGATTCCGCCTAGACCGCCCATGAAATTGATAATTCCATTGGCCTGTGTCCGTTTTCTTTCGGGTGTAATATCAGGCATTAACGCTATGGTTGGCGAGCGGTAGATACTCATGGCAAGGTTCATCAGCATCATGAACAAGATTAGGGTTAGGAAGCTCGTATGAAATGGAATGAGAATAACGAATAGAGCGGCAAGGGGCATACCAATCAACAGATAGGGCATACGCCTCCCGAATCTGGATACGGTTCTGTCGCTTCGATTGCCAATCCATGGTTGTAGAAATAAGGCAAAATAATTATCAATGGTCATCATAAATCCGATTAAGGCGGTGCTTTTTAGGTAGGGATCGAGAAAGAATGGAACAAATGCGTTGTACAGCGCCCAAGTGATACTCACACTGAAAAACCCAAAACTTAACAACCAGGTTTTCTTCATCCACTGCTAGCCCCTTCGCAAGTAATTTTCCACCATTATACAATAATACAATGACCGAATATTCACTTTATTGTAAAATATCTTTCTACTATTCGTAAGGATATAACCATCCGTGAAGTTTTGCTTTTCATACTTTCTCTGTATTGCTGTTCGTTGTTTACATTAGAAAGATATTTCTCGCTACCTAGCCAGCAGATTATAAAAAGCCTTACTACAAATTGTAGTAAGGCTCTCTAACGATTAGAAGAAAAATAATGATCCTCTGATAGCAAAAAAACTTATTTCAACTTCCCTATAGATAGGTTTACACGATAATTCCCGTATTTTAGCAGTCGTCCAAGAAAGTTATCTAAATCTTCATTGGAAGCAAAATGTGTTTTTAACAAATAACAACCATCCCCGCTGATACGATGGACTTCAGAAATAGCTTCTTCTTGAAAAAGACTCTGAAATTCCAGATGATTTGCTGTTTGAACGAACAATGTAATAAATGCAGTCACGGTCTTTCCTAATTTAATCCGATTTATTGCAATTGTATATTGCTCAATAATCCCTAAATCCTCTAAGCGTCGAATCCGATTTCCGACAGCTTGACCCGTCATATGAATGCGTTGACCGAGTTCCTTCCATTGTATTCTGGAGTTCTGTCCTAATATATTTAGGATCTCTATATCGGTTTGATCAATGATTTTAATTCATCCTTTCATCGTGAAAGCAGAACGTTAGAAAGTGTTACGTCAACTTATTCTCCTTCTTCTCCTGATTTCCTATACTTAATCTATCCTCTTCACACCACTTATAGCATAGAGGAAATACATCAAGATTAACAGGAGGTTAAAGACATGTTGTTACAAGAAATTTTAGAGTACAATGAACAATTTGTACAAGATAAGAAATATCTTCCAAACGAAGCGACAAAAATGCCTAAAAAACGTATGGTTGTTGTTTCTTGTATGGATGCTCGTCTGATTGAGCTACTTCCAAAAGCTTTGGATATACACGATGGCGATGCAAAAGTGATTCGAAATGCAGGCGGTAAAATCGCTTCTCCTTTCGATAGTGTTATGCAAAGTGTCGTAGCATCTGTATATGATCTTAACGCAGACGAAATATTTCTGATTGGACACCATAGATGTGGTGCAAGTCAATCCAATCCCAAAGGAACTATTCAAAAGATGTTAGATCGTGGAGTGACTACACCAGAAATTTTATCAGCTATTGAATATGCTGGTGTTGATCTTGAGAAATGGCTATTCGGATTCCATAATGTCGAAGATTTAACACAAGCAAACGTTGATTTAGTAAGAAATCATCCACTTATTCCTAAAGATGTTCCTGTACATGGTCTAGTTATTGATCCTCACACAGGTAAATTGGAGTTGGTAGTTGACGGATATAAAGCATTAAATGAGATGCAACATTAATTTATTATATTTTCTAATTGAAGGGAAGTTATACAATATGAATAGACAAGACGCTACGCAAAAAATTATAGATGCTAAAATTGCAAAGGGCTTAACTTGGGAAGAAATTTCAAAGGTAAGTGAAAGCTCAGAGACGTGGGTTGTAACCGCGCTATTGGGACAAGCTACAATGACACGGTCAGAAGCCGAAAAAGTAGGTAAACTACTTGAGCTTGATGAAGAAGTAGTTCAAGCATTAACTGTAGTTCCACTTCGAGGGGAAATCATGAAAATGCCTCCTACCGATCCGATCTTATATCGACTTTATGAAATGATGCTCCAATATGCACCAACAATAAGAGAAATGATTTTGGAGAAAGTTGGAGAAGGGGTTATGAGTGCCATTAACTTCAACCTAGGCGTGGAAACCCAAGATGATCCTAAAGGTGGCGACCCGCGTATCGTTATTACACTTAACGGAAAATTTTTACCTTTCCGTACGTGGTAATGAACTAATAATCTTCTTATAAATACTTTATATTTTAAATTTCGTATACAATTAATGAATCCATCCTTTTTAATCAAATGATAAAATGGATGGATTTTCATTATCATTTTTTGCGCAAGGGAGATGAACCTAATTAACAGATACATAAATAGTAGTTTTAGTATTCTACAGTGGTTTGTATTTCTATTAGCTAATGCAATAGCATTACCTATTATTATTGGAGGTATCTTTCAACTTTCGACAGCGGAAATTTCAACGTTAATGCAGCGAACTTTTCTTGTTGTGGGTGTAAGTTCATGCCTACAAGCATGGCTAGGGCATCGCTATCCGATTGCAGATGGTCCAGCTGGTTCTTGGGTAAGCATTTTTGTCATTTTGGGACAAGTTGCTATGCATCAAGGGCAGCGTGCAATAGCTGTCTTACAGCTTTTAGAAGGGGGAATGATTGTCGCAGGTCTATTACTCTTTGTTCTTGGAATGACAGGACTTGTACATCGAATTTTACGTATATTTACGCCTTTGGTTACGGGTACTTTTTTACTAATCTTAGCTCTTCAGCTCAGTGGAGTGTTTATGAAAGGCATGATAGGCGTACAAGGCGATGGTTCTCAACCGGATTATATCACCGCTACGATAGCTCTCTTTGTGTTCGCCTTCATTACCTTTCTTTCTATTCAAGGAAAAGGGTGGTTAAAGAGCTACGCAGTATTACTTGGGATCATATGTGGATGGATCTTATATGCTGTATTCAGGGGATTATCACCTTTACCTGCCACTAGGGTCATCGTTCAATTACCAGAAATATTTGCTTGGGGTGCGCCTAGGTTTGACCTAGGTATAATTTTAACTTCCATTTTATTTACATTTTTGTTAATTGCAAATACGATTGCTGCTATTTCCGCTGTACAACAAGTAGCTCCAAGATCTGAAGAGTATGAGAAAAAAACACTAAACCGTAGTGTGTGGATCGGGGGGATTTCTCATCTCATTTCGTCGATGTTCTCTACGATTGGAGTCGTGCCCTTACCTGCATCCGCAGGATTTATTCGACTAACTGGACAAAAAAAAGTGAATTCGTTTCTTATAGCGAGTCTTATATTAGCAGGAATCTCCCTGTTTCCCTCCATCGTTAATTTTATAGCCTTGATCCCTGGCCCTATTGCCAATGCTGCACTTTTAGCCACATTTGTTCAAATTATAGGGATTTCATTTCAAACGATGCTGCGTGAAGAACTAGATCAACGGCGATTAACGATATTAGGCATCGGTTTATTATTCGGAATGGGAATTATGTTCCTTCCAGAAAGTGCATTTAGCGGAATACCTGCCTCTTTACAATATGTTGTAAGCAATGGTTTACTAGTAGGTACTATGATTGTTATTCTTCTGGAACAGCTTTGGAAAGACTAATGTTGATGACACTTTTAAATGGTATAAGAGGACATATTCGAAGTACTCCAACAAGCCCCGCAGCGCATAATTATAGCGCTGTGGGCTTATCTGTAGCCTTTTTATTATTTCTTACTTAATCGAAACATGATACGTTTTCAGCCAGTTGTTAACTTGGGATAGATAAGCGAATAATTGCGGACCCGACATGAGCTGTCCGAACCATGGAAGATTGGATGAGGCCTCAGGTGAGGCGGCAATTTCACGAATTTTAGACGCGTTAATGAGCGGCAAGATGGGGGAGGATGGATCATCCAGAATATTGAGTAGCTGCTGTCTTACGGCGTTCAGGAAGCTGGGATTATGCGTTTTGGGATAAGGACTCTTTTTGCGATAAAGAACGTCTTCAGGCAGTGCCCCTTCAAGCGCCTTACGAAGAATCCCCTTCTCGCGGTTACCTGTCGTTTTAATTTCCCATGGAATGTTCCATACATACTGCACGAGTCTATGATCGCAAAAGGGAACACGTACTTCGAGGCCAACGCCCATACTCATCCGGTCTTTGCGATCGAGCAGAGTTGGCATGAAGCGCGTGATATTTAAGTATGACATGACTCTCATTTGGGCCTGTTTGCCGGTCTCACCGCGAAGCTTAGGAACTTCACGAACCGCTTCAGCATAACGATCCCCGAGATAATCGAGGGGGCGAATCCATTCAGAGATTTCAGGTGATAATAGACTCGCACGCATATCAGGAGCGACAGACCACGGGAAGGTGCCGGCATTTAGCATCTCTTCGCGATGAAACCATGGATAACCGCCGAAGATTTCGTCAGCAGCTTCGCCGGATACTGCAACAGTGGCTCCTTTTTTGATTTCCCGGCAAAATAAATATAGAGAAGCATCCACGTCTGCCATTCCAGGTAAGTCACGGGCTAATGTTGAGGCGTTTAGCGCTTCGACTAGCTCAGGCGTATCAAACTCAATGTAATGATGCTCGGTGCCGAGCTCCTCGACCATGCGTTTAATCCATGGCGCGTCTGCACCCGGCTGAAAGGCATGGGATTTGAAGTGCTCATCATTTCCAAGATAGTCCACGGAATACGTGTGCATCTGGCCTTGCCCCGTACGCTTGTAGTACTCCACAGCAAGAGCGGACAATGCGCTTGAATCAAGCCCACCGGAGAGCAGAGAGCAAACAGGCACATCGGATACTAACTGACGCTCCACCGTGTCTTGCAAAAGAACGCGTAGATGCTGCGCGGTAGCGTCCACATCATCTTCATGCACATGGCTATCGAGCTTCCAATAAGCATACGTGCGCAGGCCGCTGCGGCTATAAATCATAGCATGACCTGGTCGCAGCTCTTTCATGCTTCGATATACACCTTGCCCCGGCGTTCGCGCAGGTCCAATGATAAATACTTCTGCTAATCCCTCTGGACCCACAGTGGGCTCGACCTTGGGATGCTGGAGTAAAGCTTTAGGTTCCGATCCAAAAATAAATGTACCACTAATATCGCTGTAAAATAGCGGCTTCACGCCCAGACGATCGCGCGCAAAAAACACCTGCTGCTGAACACTGTCCCAAACAGCAAAAGCAAATATGCCATTTAGCCGATCTACACATCCCGGACCCCATTCAATATAAGACTCAAGCAATACTTCCGTATCGCAGTGAGTACGAAATCGATGGCCTCGTATTTCTAATTCATGTTTTAATTCGGCTGCATTATATAATTCCCCATTATATACAATCGCATATACATCATCTTCATCATGAGCGATCATAGGCTGCGCGCCGTTCTCCGGATCTATAACACTGAGCCGCCGGTGGCCGAAAGCACATGGATTGGAAATCCACGTCCCAGCGGCATCAGGACCGCGTTGCGACAAGCTCTCTGTCATTCGAACAAGAATCTGCGAATCTTGGGTTAAATCGCCGCTCCACTGTATAAAACCGGTAATTCCACACATGATGGTTCATCCCTCTCATTGTCGTTTGTCCATCCGTTTGTCCTTTTTATGCCAAACTGATACAGATATATGCCGAACTTAGGCATAAAATGTCTGTCCTTTAAGGAAAACTACAGGGGAGGACGGTGTCATAAAAGGAGGATATTAAGGATGTATTACATCAAAGATGCCAAAATACGCAGAATGACTGAGCATAATGGAGCTCCATGTGCTGAGGTCGGTGTTCTTCCGGGATCTCTCGGGGATACGGCCTTGCTTGTCTATGTAACGGAAGGCCAAGATGGAGATTATGACATGGTCAAGATCATTCGTAACGAAGCCGATACTGTTCTGGATTGGTATGACAATGGTATGCATGCAGCATTTGTAGATGTGACCAACGGGGCATTCGAAGCTACAGATATGATGACTGCGGAGCAGGAACGACATAAATTCAAGCGAGAACTGCTGTCCTTCGGAAACATTGAGGCAGATTTGAAGGCGCGGTTCTCAGAATAAGTAAAGTAAGAACATCCAATTATTAAAGGACATAGGCATTCCACTGCTTACCCATACTAAGACCATTCTTAGGGGAGGTGAGCAGAAATGGCATCTACATTTAAGAAGAACAAAGGTAATAAGTATGCCCATCAGAGTGAATTTGCAGAAGAAGTCATGAGTAAGAATGCGAAGAACCAAGCTGTACCTAATAGTCCGAGACGTTTTGGGAATAAATAATTCCTTCCAGACACATTAAAACCTCCGTAGTGACGGAGGTTTTGGTGATACATATGTAAGTATACTAATTATACGTCGTCACGGAGGACTTGAATTCCCTTGACGATGTTATAAACAAACGACCCGAAGTAAATGACAGCGAATAGAATCACGTAACCAAATATGGAACCTGCATGATTTGCAATGATCGTTAGATACAATAAAGGGATGGCCGCAAGGAAAGGGAACAGATGAGAGAGCAGAGCCCTTTTGGAATGCTTAGCCACATAGGCATCTCTAGCAACAATCCAAACGATAATCGGAAAAATAAACGGCGCGAAGAAAATACTAAAATAGGACAAAGACGATAATAGCTGTCGCATCATTCAGAACCCCTCTACATCATTATGTCTACCATAATATGATTCATTATTACCCTTGATTAGGAGGTTTGATTCAATTTATAAATTTTACTATGAAAATTGATTAACATGCTGTATAATAAACAACGCAGACTTTTTTGATACATACATGTCTCAGTAGCTCAGCTGGATAGAGCAACGCCCTTCTAAGGCGTCGGTCGGGGGTTCGAATCCCTCCTGGGACGTAAAGTAAAGCTCTCTTCGGAGAGCTTTTTGTTTTGTCGTCAACAAAAGAGACCAAAAAGACGGTAGCGCCAATCCCAAACTGGAGGCTCTACCGTCTTTTTAGTATCTAACTATGATGTTTTTTACAAATTGATAGCTATGTATTAATAATCAATATCTTCTACTACAGTATTGGCAGAATCTCAGACCAAACAGCATCCAGTATTCCCTGCATATTATCTTCCTCACTGTTTATTGCGATTACAGCTTCCTTCTCAGGTATGATGACACAGAATTGACCATATGCCCCGTCTGCTCGATAGGATTCATGTTTGCACATCCAAAATTGGCATCCGTAACCCTGACCCCAATCTCCATTTCCTTGATTCGTTTCTATTTGCTTATTCGTTGTAAACTCAATCCACTCTTCTGGGACAAGCTGCTGCCCCTTCCATTGGCCCTTTTGAAGAAGAAATTGTCCAAAACGACTCAGTTCTTCCGTACTGATCACAAGCCCAGCACATCCAAGTGTTACACCAAGCGGAGAGGTTTCCCATTCCACGAATTCAATCCCGAGCGGATCAAATAACCGTGTAGTCAAATAATCCTTTACGGTTTGCCCGGTGCAAGCTTGTACTATGGCTGAAATGATAAATGTATCGCCACTGCTATACGTAAAAGTCTCACCAGAAGGTCTATCCAGAGGTAGAGACATATAATACTTAACCCAGTCTTTTTCTTCTAACGAAGCTCTCTCTTCAGCCCAAAGCGGTGGAGAATCATGACCGGAGGACATGCGAAGTAGGTTGTACAGCGTAATTTCACCAGCTTGAAGCGATGAATCATCTGCTTGAACAACCTGCACATATTGCGGAAAAACATCTTTAATTTTAGTGTTTAGCGATAGTTTCCCTTCTGAAATTGCAAGTCCAACGGCCATACAGGTGAAGGATTTACTGATCGAGTGCTGCACACGACGCACATCTGTAGTCAAATTCCATGTCCCAAACACGTTACCTTGTTGTAATACTCGGACGGAAAGGACGTTTAGTCCTTGCTTCGTGATTCGGTTAACAAAACCATGCAATTTATCTGACATATGATGTTCCTTCTTTCCGCATCGATACGTTATAGAAACGTTTCACCAAATCACGTTTCTTGTTAGGTTTATGGTAAAACAAATAGAACATCATGTCAACAAACAAACATCACATCCAAATGCTTAATTTTCCCATATTCTATAAAGGATCATAGATATATAAACCTAAATTTTACAATTGAATCAGCGACCTCATTTTATGAGTATTTGTGAAATTTGAAGTTGACAAGAAGTCATGATAGGTCGTATGATTTGTTCGAAACGATTCGATAAACCGCTTTCAGAGCACTTTCAAAACAATTTAAAAAAACGATGCGTATGTGACACTCCCAGCTTTCTTTCATACTGCATACGTAGAGAACAATCGGTTATAAAGGGGGATACATATGGCGCATATAACAATTGAAACTGGATCTCCAACCTTAAGAATGACAACAAGTATCCATGTAGTTTCTCCATGTGATTCCGGAATTCCATCAGATAGCACACTTTATCTGCTTCACGGTGCTGGTGATAATGCAAGTACTTGGTCTCGTCTAACGACGATTGAACTTTATGCTCAGAAATACGGATGCACGGTCATTATGCCAGAAGTAAATCGTAGCTATTACACGAACATGGAGTACGGTTTAGATTATTTCGATTACATTACCGAGGAGCTTCCGGCATTGTGTAATCGTCTTTTCCGGCTGAAATCCGCACCGGACAGGACTTTTGTTGCTGGACTCTCTATGGGTGGATACGGAGCCTTAAAATGTGCGCTTACGTATCCTGAACGCTATGCCAAGGTAGTATCGTTATCAGGTGTAACCGATGTTCAGCAGCGTCTTCGTGATCCGAATATGGAACAGGGGATGGTCAAAGAAATGCAGGCAGCATTTGGAACGGGTCTGAACGTAAAGCCAGATCAGGATTTATACACACTTGCTGCAAAAAGAATGGAGGAGGGCGACATACTCCCGTCGGTACTGTGTTGCTGTGGAACAGAGGATCCTTTCATCCGGATGAATCGTGAGTTTTCGGATTATATGCAGAAGACTTCATTTGATTTCAAGTATGTGGAAGGTACAGGGACGCATGACTGGCATTTTTGGGAGCAGCATTTGAAAACTGCTTTTGACTTCCTGTTTGAAGAAAAGAACAAGTAGAGTGAGGTGATGCAAATTGAAACCCGTAGCGTTAGGGCCTAACAAAAAACTGAAGGGACGTTCGAATTCCGCATCCTGGTATAAGGAGATATGGAAGCACCGAATGACGTACACGCTTCTTGTTCCGGGCTTGATTTGGTTAATCCTATTTGCTTACTTGCCGATGGGCGGTTTGTCCCTTGCATTTAAGCATTACAGAGCCAACGATGGAATATGGGGCAGCCCTTGGGTTGGATTTGAAAATTTCAAATATGTTTTCCGGGATCCGACCTTTGCACAGGCTGTGTGGAAAACGTTATATATCAACATCATTAAACTCGTTATTACATTCCCATTTCCGATCATTATGGCTTTGCTGCTTAATGAGCTTCGGATGCGCAAAACGAAGAAATTGTTCCAAACCGTATTTACGTTTCCACAGTTCTTATCATGGATTATCGTTTCAGGGATTGTCATCAACGTACTTTCCTTTGATGGATTGCTTAACAGTGCGTTATCGCTTTTTGGACTGCCGACCATTAACTTTCTTGGCTCTGAAAAAATGTTCCTGCCGATGCTCATTATGACGGATATCTGGAAATCTACCGGGTGGGGAGCGATTATCTTTTTGGCCGCCATTTCGGGAATTGACCAAGATCAATATGAGTCAGCGCAAATGGACGGAGCGTCTCGATTACAGCAAATGTTTAAAATCACGCTACCCAACATTCTTCCTACGGTTACGATCATGTTCATCCTTAATGTGGGCGGTCTGATGTCAGCCGGATTTGACCAAATTTTCAACTTGGCTAATGCTGCTACGCAAAATGCTTCCCAAGTGCTGGATGTGTACATTTACCGAATTACTTTTCAATCTTCGACGGATTTCTCATTCTCGACGGCTGTCAGCTTGTTCCGGTCAATTGTGAATATGATCTTGCTGCTTGCTGCTGATCGAGTGGCAAAATTGATGGGCGGAGACGGTTTATTCCGTTAGGAAAGGAGTGCTAATTAATGAGTACCAAAGCAGTAAAACAGCATAAATACCGCGTAGGAAAAATGACTTTCTTGGACTACTTCCTACTGGTCGTCTTGATTGTCCTATCATTAATGATTTTGCTACCGTTCTGGAATGTCATTATGATCTCGTTCGCAACACAAAAGGAATATGCAGATAACCCGATGATGTTATTTCCGAAGCACCCGACTTTGGATGCTTATAAGGCATTGTTTGCGGATGGTAGGATTTTGACAGGGTTCTGGAATACGCTAAAAATTCTGCTTGTAGGACTGCCGCTTAGCTTGTTTCTAACAAGTACGATGGCTTACGGGTTGAGCCGCAATAAATTCCCAGGTAAGAAACCTATTTTCTTCCTGGTTCTGTTCACCATGATATTCAATGGCGGTATCGTACCGCTTTATCTAGTGATGAAGTCGATGCATTTGACTGGCTCATTGTGGTCCGTCATTCTGGTCGGCAGCTTTAGTGCTTTTAACATGATTCTAATGATGAACTACTTCCAAGGCTTACCGGAATCCTTGATGGAATCCGCAAGACTAGACGGTGCTGGAGAGTGGAAAATTCTTCTTTCTGTTGTTCTTCCACTAGCAGCACCCATTATGGCGACAATTACACTATTTTACGGTGTCGCATTCTGGAATGGATGGTATGATGCCATGATTTTCCTCCGGAAATCGGATATGCTGCCGCTGCAAAACGTTCTACGGACAATCATTGTCGAATCAACAACCAATGTTTCCAACGCCGCAAGCGTAGACTCGATTGGTAAGCAAGGCTTCTCTACGGGAATGAAAATGGCATCGGTCTTCGTATCTATGCTGCCGATCATGTGCTTCTTCCCAATGCTGCAAAAGCACTTCGCTAAAGGGGTGTTAACAGGGGCTATCAAGACCTGATTAACGAATAGATTTTTATACAAAAATCTTAATCAATCACGGGGGTAAAACATGAAAACGAACAAAAAACAATTGGTAAAACCTCTTCTGGCCGTGGCGCTGTCTCTAGCAATGCTAACAGTGACTGCATGCTCGAAAGAAGATGCATCAGGCGGCAATGAGAAAGACAAGGATGGCAAATACACGGACAAACTCAAAGTTTCTGTCGCTCAAACCATTGAACTGAAAGATGGCCAACTGAACAATGAGTTCCATAAGTTCTGGATGGACAAGTTCAATATTGAATGGGATTACAACTTTATTCAGTGGGATTCTTGGGCAGAGAAGCTTCGCCTATGGATTAACTCCGATGACCTACCTGATGTAGCGAGCTGGAACTATGTGCATGGCGATTTTATGAACTATGTTGATCAAGGACTTTTATATAAATTCCCAGATGATTGGAAGGAACGTTGGCCGAACATAGCTGCAGCTTATAAGCAGACAGGCTTGGTGACAAACTTGAGGAATTGACAGGCGGCACGTACATTTTGCCAAGACCTGTGTACTTTGAGAATAAACCAGCTGATCCGTTAGTTAACCAAATTGGTGTTATCGCCTTACGTAAGGACTGGGCAAAAGCTGTGGGATTCGAACTTAAGGATGTATACACTACAGACGAACTCATGAAATATGCGGAACTTGTTAAAGAGAAAGACCCTGGTAAGCTCGGTTCGAAGCTTATTCCTCTTTCCTACAACGCGGATGACGCTCTTACGAACATTATCATGCCAAACAGTGAACATTCACGTGTAGAATCTGCTTTCTACAAAGGTGAAGACGGCAAATTCCATTGGGGCCCAGCTGATCCTGAGACTCTTACTGGTTTGAAGATGATGCAAAAAGCTTATAAAGAAGGTCTCCTAAACCCTGAGTTCTACACATGGAAAAACAATGAAGGCAGTAATAACTTCAAAGTCAAAGGCGTAGCTGCAGTCACTAGCCTTGGTGGTCTAGCATCGTACAGACAAGATATGAATACGGCAATGAAGAAGAACCTTGACGTAAACAGTGATGATCTCGTTCATACGGCTATTGTTCTAGGTGACGATGGCAAATATCGTAACCTTGAGCAAGCGAACTTCTGGTCTTCCGTCATTTTCTCGCCAAATATTAGCAAAGAAAAATTCGAGCGTGTGATGGACCTGATGGACTATTCAACAAGCAAAGAAGGACAACTGATTCTGAACATGGGCTTTGAAGGAAAAGACTGGAAATACGGTGAAAATAAAGAGCTTATAAGCCTACTTCCTGAAGGAACAACGTTGGAGGACAAATACCCATCCCGTTTTGAGGGACTGTATGTTCTTGGTGATGATTTCAGCATGATTAACCCGGCGATTAAAAAAGAATATCGTGATACTGCAGTTAAGCATTTCCAAGACAAAGCGAAGCTAGGTAAAGAAGGCGGTAAGCTGGCTGAGTATGACTGGGATGTACAGTTATATGATTCCAAAGCTAAGAGCCAAGCATCTTTCGAATTCCAGAATGAGTATGCAAACCTAATTCTGCAAAGTGGAGATCTGGAAGCGAACTGGAAGAAATGGGTGCAAAGTAAGCAATCTCTAGTTCAACCGGCTCTGGATGAATTGAACAACCAAAAGTAATGGAGTATGTAGCTGCAAATTGATTTGGCCGGAGACTTTTAATAGCGGCCCTAATCCCTTGAACCCGGTGCGCAGGATATTCCGATGCAGCCGGGTTCTTCACTTAAAGCGTGAGGGAATGAGCCAAACCTAAATATTCTCTTTTAAATACAGGAGCGGAGGGAATGAAATGGAGAACCATCAGTTAATCGATCTGTTGAATCAAATGACACTTGAAGAGAAAATTGCTCAACTGCTACAGCTTACCGCTCATTTCCATGAAGGGACAGAAAGTGAAGGGCAAATAACAGGTCCAATGGAAGAGATGGGCATTTCTGAACAAATGGTTACAGCCAGTGGTTCAGTGCTCGGTCTCTCGGGAGCTCAAGCCATTATAGACGTACAGAAGGCTTACATGAGCAAGAATCGTCTGGGTATTCCTTTGCTGTTTATGGCAGATGTGGTACACGGATTTAAGACTATTTTCCCAATCCCTCTAGCCATCGGAAGTTCATGGGAGCCGGAGCTTGCTGAGAAGAGCGCAGAAATCTCTGCCAGAGAATCTGCAGTATCAGGCTTACATGTTACATTTGCGCCAATGGTTGACCTGGTCCGTGATCCAAGGTGGGGAAGAGTGATGGAGACGACGGGGGAAGATCCATATCTGAACAGCCTCTTTTCGCGGGCATTCGTTCGGGGATACCAAGGGAATCTGCAGGAGGATACAGAGCGGCTTGCTGCATGCGTCAAACATTTTGCTGCATATGGAGCGCCTGAGGGCGGGCGTGATTATAATACGGTCGATATGTCCGAACGAAATTTGCGTGAATATTATTTACCGGCATACAAGGCAGCGCTGGATGAAGGCTGCGAAATGGTCATGACTTCTTTTAATACCGTCGACGGTATTCCAGCTACGGGGAATGAGAAGCTCATGCGTGGAATTTTACGCGATGAATGGGGTTTTGACGGTGTGCTGATATCTGATTGGGCATCCATTCGGGAAATGATCGCACACGGAGCAGCTGAAGATGATTGTGAAGCAGCTTACCGCGCGATCCGTGCGGGTGTGGACATCGAAATGATGACACCATGTTATGTGCAGAACTTGCCAGAGCTTCTGCAAAGTGGTCGCGTGGATAAGACGCTAATTGATGAAGCTGTTCTTCGGATTCTGCGTCTCAAAAACAAGCTGGGTCTCTTTGAAAATCCACTGCGCGGGGCAGATCCTGAACGTGAACGTGAACTTGTATTCTGTAAAGAGCATCGTAAAGTTTCCTATGAATTGGCTACCAAATCTTGTGTTCTGCTTAAAAATAACGGTGTTCTTCCACTACAGCACGAGTCCAACGTGGCCTTGATCGGTCCGTTTGCACAAAGCGATGATATTCTGGGTTGGTGGTCCTGTGAAGGCGTGAAGGAAGATGCTGTTAAACTTGGTACTGCATTAGAAGAACGTCTGCAAAGTGGAAAGCTGCGCGTGGCTAATGGATGCGATATCCATAGCATCACGCAGGAACAATTGGAAGAGGCACTAGAAGCAGCGCAAACAGCAGATATCATTGTTCTGGCTCTTGGAGAAGATTCCAGCATGAGTGGTGAAGGCGGTTCACGGACGGATATTCGTCTGCCTGAGGCACAGCTTGAACTTGTTAAACATTTGCAAAAATTAGGGAAACCGATAGCTGCTGTTATTTTCAACGGCCGTCCGCTTGATTTACAGGGTGTATTCAATGAAGCTGATGCGGTTCTGGAAGCTTGGTTCCCTGGAAGTGAAGGTGGAGCAGCCGTGGCCGATATTCTAGTTGGTCGCGTAAATCCGTCAGCAAAACTCACCATGTCGTTCCCACAATCCGTAGGACAGGTACCTGTTTATTACAATCGATTCAATACGGGACGTCCGTTAGATCCGCTAAAAACCGAGGAACGTTATGTTTCGAAGTATATAGACAGCCCGAATGAACCGTTGCTTCCGTTTGGATACGGTCTATCGTACACGACCTTTGAATATAGCGATCTAACACTCTCAAGTCTTGAGATGACTCCGAATCAGCCGTTAACAGTCAGCGTCAAAGTCTTGAATACAGGGACAAGAGCTGGAGTGGAAACAGTACAGTTGTATATTCGCGACGTGTCTGGCGAAGTGGTTCGCCCACTGCGAGAACTGAAGGGATATAAGAAACTTAAGCTTGCTCCGGGAGAACATGGTATTGCGACCTTTACCTTAACAGAGGAGCAGCTTCGATATCATCATTCCGATCTCGGATTTACAAGTGATCCGGGAACGTTTCATGTATTTGTCGGGTCAAACAGCAGAGATACACTGGAGCAGAAGTTTAAGCTAGCTTCGAGCCAACTGGCATAACGGAACAGTTCAATGATGCCGAAGAACGGCACATCTTATCATACAAATTCAGAACAACTGCCTTGAGAAGCGGTCGGCTAAGTTAGCTGGTTGCTTCCGGGATAGGAGGAAAGAACATACCCATGACAACAACGATTACGAAATCTAAGTTTAACGTTCAAGCTGGCGATCTATGTTTTACCTTTTGGGAGAGCGGAGATTTGTATCAAGCTGTAAACGGACGGACAATGATCAATCAGCTTATGACAAGCCCTATCGATGGATCGATGAATAACCTCTATTTGCGGACTCACGGAGAATCTGGCATACAGTTTTTCCCGATGCTTGGTATACAATCAGGCAGTACAGTTAGTACCGGTAAAAGGCGAGTGGTTTGGGAAGGTTTGGCCGGAAATATCGAATACAGAGTGACTCTCGCGCTGACGAAGCAGGGAGTGTGGTTCTGGGACGTCGTGACTCGTGGAGAAGATGTGAAGATCGATGTCATCTACGGACAGGATATCGGCAATGCGGATATTGGTGCGGTGCGTAGCAACGAAGCATATCTGTCGCAATATATCGACCATACCGTATTTGAAGACGAGGCGAAGGGTTATGTCATCTGTTCCCGTCAAAATCAGCCGCAAGGAGGGGCATTCCCTTACATGCAGCAGGGTTCATTAACCCGTTCCGTTGGCTATTCGACGGACGGATTCCAGTTCTTCGGTTTGTCTTACAAAGAAACAAATATGCCAGAACGTTTGAGTAAGGCTCATCTTGCTAATGAAGTGTATCAATACGAATTCGCTTATACTGCACTTCAATCTGAACTTATCTCATTAAATGGCGAAGCTAGCTTTGTGTTCTATGGTTTAGTCAAAGAGGATCATGCGGTAGCGGTTACGAAGCTGGAATATGCCGATGAAATTCAAAGCGCATGGGATGCTTATAAGACCGAAGAATATCAAGAAGAGTTGCACAAGCTGGCTCCGATCCATCTGAAAAATACAATTGGTGAGCCCTTGCAGACACTCTCTATGACTGAAGAAGAGGTGAGCCTGCGCTTTCCAGGTTCTTCGATGCACCAAGAAGAGCGCAAAGATGGTCAATTGCTAGCTTTCTTTACAGATACGTATGAACATATCGTACTTAAAGACAAAGAATTGCTTGTAGAACGTCCGCACGGACATATTCTCATGAGTGGTAACAATGTTAAACTGGGCGCCAAGGTGATGACGACTACTTCTTATATGTATGGTATTTTTAATTCACATGTTGTGGTCGGTAACACGAACTTTAATAAGATGATGAGTAATGCACGGAACGCGCTAAATGTGCCTAAGACAGCAGGTCAGCGTATTTATGTGGAACGGGAAGGCAAGTTTCATCTGCTTACCATGCCTTCTTTATTTGAAATCGGGTTTAACTATGTTCGATGGTATTATAAAATGGAAGAAGATATGTTGATTATCACGAACTTTACAACTTTGGATACACCTGAAGTACGCCTAAACGTGCGTTCGGAGAGTGGCCAATCTTATAGATATCTAGTAACGAATCAAGTTACGATGAATGTAAATGAGTACGAGCTTCCAGTACACATGACACAGGAAGAAGGCAAGCTGGTATTCACCGGGGATCAGAATGCGATTAGTTCGGATGTATATCCGAATCTTAAATACCGTATGTGGGTGGATGGAGCCGATGTTACGGTTGGCGATGAAACCGTGCTTGCGGATGGAGTCCATGCCGGTGATGCTTCGCTTGTAACTTTGCAGCTTGGAGAAAGTTCTGAATGGACACTCACAATGCAAGGATTGCTCGAAGGAGAAGATCTTCCAGCGTCAGCTCGTAACGCTCAGGAAGAGATTGCGAAATTCCGCGAATTTTATAAAAATGTTATGAATGGCTTCCATCTCTCACGCTCTGCTGATGAGGAATCAGAGGATCTCTTTAAGGTGAATGCTCTGGCTTGGTGGTACACGCATAACATGCTTGTTCATTATTCTGTTCCACACGGTCTTGAGCAATATGGCGGTGCGGCCTGGGGAACACGGGATGTGTGCCAAGGCCCCGTTGAATATTTCATGGCAACACAAAAATTCGAGCAGGTGCGGGATATTCTCAAAATGGTTTATTCTCATCAGTACGAAGATGATGGAAATTGGCCACAGTGGTTCATGTTCGATGAATATTTTGCCATACAACAGGAAGAAAGTCATGGCGATATTATCGTATGGCCGCTTAAAGTGTTGAGTGATTATTTGAACGCTACCCAAGATTACAGCATTTTGGAGGAAAAGGTTCCTTATACCAAGAAGGGCGAATTCCAGTTCACTGAGCAAAAGGTAGCGATCCTTGAACATGCGAAAAAAGAAATAGGCTATATCCGTAGCCATTTCCTTCATGATACCCATCTATCATCCTATGGGGATGGGGATTGGGATGATACGCTTCAACCGGCAAATGCACAGCTGAAGAAGTATATGGTCAGCAGTTGGACGGTTGCGCTGACATATCAGACATTAAATCAGTTGTCTAAAGCACTACTTCCGGCCGATCAGGCGCTTGCTGCTGAACTGCGGGAGCTGTCATTAGGCATTGAGAGTGACTACAATCGGTATATGTTACAAACGGGAATTATTCCGGGATTCATTTACATGGAGGATCCGGCTCAGGCTAAGTTAATGTTACATCCAACGGATACGGAGACCGGCATTCAATATCGGTTACTCCCGATGACAAGAAGTATTATTGCAGAACTGCTTGATCTAGAGCAAGCTCAATCTCACAATCGTCTGATTAAGGATAAATTTTTATCTCCTGACGGTGTGCGTCTAATGAATCGACCTGCACAATATGCCGGTGGGGTAAGTAAGCACTTTAAGAGAGCAGAACAGGCATCAAACTTCGGACGCGAGGTTGGTCTGCAATATGTGCATGCACATATCCGTTATATAGAAGCTATGGCGAAACTGGGTAATACAGATGATGTATGGAGTGGGCTTGAAATCATTAATCCTGTTGGAATCACTGATGTTGTTCCGAATGCTGAGCTTCGCCAGAGTAATGCTTATTTCAGTAGCTCCGATGGTAAATTCAATACCCGATACGAGGCACAAGCAAGGTTCGATGATCTTCGTAGCGGTAAGGTTCAGGTGAAAGGGGGCTGGAAAATTTATTCCAGCGGACCTGGGATTTATATGAATCAGCTGATCTCAAGTGCCCTTGGCATACGTCAGGAACAAGGCAACCTTGTGATAGATCCTGTACTACCCATTACATTAGACGGACTGCATTTCGACTTTGAATTTGCAGGAGTCCAAGTTACGTTTGTTTATCACATCACAGGCACTAGTATTAGCCGTATCCTAATGAACGGAACACCTTTGACTTCAGAAAATCTATCAAACCCTTACCGTCAGGGAGGGGCGCTCATTTCCAAGAATGATTTTGATCGTGAGATGAAGCAGGCGCGAAACATCGTTGAGATTTACATGTAAGTAAAAGGCGATCTTTTACAGATCGCCAGTTTCAATAGCATTATGGAGGAGCGAGGACATATGGTAAGTATTAAGGATATCGCCAAGAAAGCCGGGGTTTCCATTTCAACGGTATCTTATGCCCTCAACGGTAGCAGTAAAGTAACGGGTGAAACAAGCTCTAGAATTTTGGAGATTGCCAGAGAACTGAACTATGTCCCTAATGCGGCTGCAAGAACATTGAAGAAGAAAGAGTCTAAGATATTAGGTATGTTCTTAACCGATTTTAAAGGCGATGTATATGGGGATCTTCTGGATGGGATGAAGGAAGTTTGCAATGCCCGAGGTTATGATTTAGTAGTCTGTAGCGGTAAACAAGCTCATCGAATGCTACCAGAGCGAATGATGGATGGAGCCGTTATATTGGACCATACATTTCCAAGTGAGGAACTGCTAGAATATGCGAGGCGCAACCATAAAATTGTAGTACTTGATCGTGAATTAGAACATCCCAATATCAATCAGGTCTTATTGGACAATAAGGCGGGAGCCACGTTGGCTATAGAGTATCTACTTGAGCAGGGGCATAAGAAGATCTACGTCGTCACGGGGCCTGAAGGCTCATTTGATTCCAATCAACGGATGAAAGCCGTTCAGATGGTAGCGGATCGGCATGATGATGTCGAATGGATTAAAATTGCTGGGAACTTCAAGAAAAGCGGCGGAGAACATGCAGCAGAGCAAATCATGGAGGAATACAAGGAACCGGTTGCCGTATTCTGTCTAAATGATGAGATGGCTATCGGTCTTTACAATCGCATTACGGAAACCGAGTTCAAGATTGGCGAGCATATCCATCTAATTGGTTTTGATAATATCGAACTTACCCGTTATATGCAGCCTCGGCTAGCAACCATTGATTATTCCAAACGTAAATGGGGTGCACTTGCCTCTGAACAACTGATCAAAATTATAGCAGGCGATCATATTGAACATGAACGAATCTATGTGTCGTTAGTTAAAGGTGAATCGGTTGGTAAGATATAAGAGAATAATTCCAAAGAGACGACTCCCCTTACAAGATCAGCATAATCTTGTAAGGGGAGTCTCTTTATTATGCTCTTAAATCGTATGTTTGAGATGCTTATTCCATATCTAGCTGAGCAACATTAATATAATAGCGCATCTGCAATTCCCCATATGCTAAATCCGATTCATTCAGGATTTCCTAGCCTCCATTACATTCCGTTAACAAAGAATTGTATACATTTACATAGATTAATAGACATTTTCCTTATATAAGCGCCATTTCCAACTAAAGTAATCCATATTTTTACAAATAGAAACAATAAATATTTAATATTCCCATAACATTCCATTGGAACGGATTTAACATTGATATATGAAAATAGTCCTATAGCACTTATGCGATAAGAAAAGGGTGAGCCTATTGAAGAGTAATAAAGTATTTAATGTTCTAGTGGCATCCGCATTAGTAACTTCCGTATTAGCAGCAGGAACGGCAGAAGCAGCAGCAACCACGAAGCCAGCAACAAAAGCTCCAGCAAAAGTAACAAGCAAAGCACCAGTTGCTAAAGCACCAGTTAAATTAAAAGTTTCTAGTGTTTCTTTTAAAGTAAACGGTGAGACGGTTGCAGTAAATTCCGTTCAGGTTAAGAATACAACTCTCGTCGCTTTGGGTGATCTTGTTAAGGTGATTGGCGCAAAAGCTACATCCGCTAAAGGGATTACAACACTCTCCGACGCATCAGCTCTGCATACGCTTGTTTTACAATCAGGATCGAAAACATACAAGCTAGATAACGAGGCACTTGCATTCGCGGTTGCTCCACTGTTACAAGACAACAGAACGTATGTTGAACTTGAGCCAGTAGTCAACGCACTGGGTGGAGAAATTGTTAGCCAGTCTGGTAGTTCGAAAGAAATCCTAACGGTTAAACGAATCGCGGGTTCATTCGCATCCCCACGCTTTGATTCAGAAGGCAATGTTATTGCAGTCCTCGAAGATGGCGAAGTACCACAAGTTTATAAACTGAAGTCAAACTATAGCAGCCAACTGCTTGCTTCTGATAGTAACGCAGCAGATATGGCGATTTCACCAAATGGTCAATGGGGCGCTTATGCAGATGACAAGGGCCAATTGTCTTTGATCAGTTTAACAGGTGGACAAACACAGTTACTGGGCCAAGACACGACAGTGAAGACAGATTTGAACTGGTCGGCTGACGGCAAGAGCATTTACTTTGTACAAGGTGACAAACAAGAGAAGATTTCTTACATAACATTGGACACAGGCAAAATTACCGAAGTTTTGGCTGACAAAGTGGAGAATAAATCAGACGTGCGTGTATCGGCGGATGGCAAAAAAATTGTCTACATCGTAAATATCACGGGTGTGGCTAAGAATGACAAGGATAGTACAGAAGATTCCCTCAGCATTGACTATTCAGGTGCAGGTGAGCAATTCTACTCCTTAGCTGTAGGTACTAAAGACGCTAAGCCAGTTCAACTTACAACAAGCAATGACAACAAGTTGTTCCCAATCTTGCAAGCTGACGGCAAACTATTATACCTAAGTGCAGATCCAGACAACAGCAATGCTAAAAACGTACTCAAAGCCGTTAATGTAGACGGTAAAACACAAGATGTCATTAACGATATCGATGTAACCGTTACAGCAACCAATGCCAATGGTCAACTTGCAGTAGCTGGTATTGCAGCTGATGGCAAAACAAAAGTGTATACGGTATCTGCAAGTGGAAGCAAGACCGAAGTATACAGCACAGATGCTGACATTAGTGAATTGTCGCTTTCGGTAGATGGATCCCAATTGGTAGCGATCGTAGACGGTAAGATTGTTCTGATTCAAAATGGCGGTAAATCCCTACAACTTTCCCTATAAACTAATTAAATCGGCTTAGACCGAGAGGAGAATAAATACATGAAATTTTTCAAAAGAATGTCCCTGGTAGCTGTAACATCTTTGATGGTGGCTTCCTCAATCCTAGGAACTGCTTCTGCAGCTTCCGATAAGGTATCCGGTAAAATCACAGTTAACGGTTCTACAGCTTTGCTTCCACTTACTCTACAAGCGGCTAAAGAATTCCAAAAAATCAATCCTAAAGTTAGAATTGCAGCATCTGGTAAAGGTTCTGTAACTGGACCTCAAGCAGTTAAGAAAGGTATCGCTGATATCGGAGCATGTGACTGGGATGCAAGCATTGACGTTCCTGGATTTAAAGCTTTCGACGGTCAAGTAGCTAACAAAGTTGCGGTAATTCCTTTTGCAACAGTTACGAACAAGAACGTAAGCGTAAATAACCTGAGCACGGATCAGCTAAAAGGTATCTTCTCTGGTAAAATCACGAACTGGAAAGAAGTTGGCGGAGACAACGCTGACATCGTCGTTATTACACGTGCATTTGGTTCAGGTACTCGTGTTAACTATCAAGCTAAAGCACTAGCTGGTGGAGACATCACGAAGAAAGAAAAGAACTATAAGGAAGTAGGATCAAGCGGCGACATGAAAACGGCTGTTGCAACGACTCCTAACTCTATCGGATATATCGACTTGGTTTATGTAAACAGCGATCTGAAAGCAATTAACTTTAACGGTGTAGCACCAACTACGAATAACGTAATCAATGGTTCTTATAAGATCTGGGCTTATGGATATTTCATGACTAAAGGTCAACCAACCGGTGCAACGAAGGCATTTATTGACTACATTCAAAGCAGTAAATTCCAACAAGGTTCCCTGAAGAAATTAAAATTCATTCCAGTATCGGCAATGAAATAAGAGATTATATCTAATGTAACATCCATTATGTTGTGATTCGGCAGCCAGCCTCGTGTAATTAGAGGCTGGCTGCTGTATGGGAGGAAAACGATGAACACGCCTGTTCAGCAAATCGTGCCTGAAGATAGGGCTTTACGGAAACCATCTAATAAATTCAAATTTACACGCTCTGTCCGTGTCCGTTTAACGAATCGATTATTTAAATATTACTTTTTATTCAGTATATTAGCGCTTTGCTTCGTACTAGGATTGGTTATTTTCTTTATTGGTAAAACAGCATTTCTTACGTTTGGTCACATTTCCTTATCTGAATTCTTCCTATCTTTTAACTGGAATCCAGAAGAGGAGCACTTCGGAGCGGCAGCTTTTATTATTAATACAATTTCGCTTACCCTGCTTACTTTAGTTATGGCAGTGCCTATATCTGTGGGTATGGCTGTACTTATTGCCGAAATTGCTCCAAAATGGTTCAAAAATTTGATTCGCCCTGTTTTAGATCTTCTTGTAGGGATTCCTTCCATTGTATATGGATATATTGGTTTGACCGTGCTCATTCCTTTTCTACGTAAAGTAAGTGGGGAGAATCTTGGAGACGGGATTCTGGCAGCAGCTTTGGTACTGGCTTTAATGGTTCTACCGACAATCAGCCGGATCAGTGATGAGGCTATCGTATCTGTGCCGAAAAAGTACCGTGAGGCGGCTTACGCTATGGGATCTACTCGTTTGCAGGTTATCATGAGAGTGATACTGCCAGCTGCGGGAAGAGGGATTATTGCAGCTATTATTATGGGCATGACCCGCGCAATCGGCGAGACGATGGCGGTTGTGATGGTCATCGGAAATACGGCTCAGCTGGCGAAAAGCTTCTTCTCACCAACATCCGTATTGACGAGTAATATCGTCATGCAAATTTCTAATGTTGAATTTGATTCGACCTGGAATTATGCGCTGCATATGATGGCATTCTTGCTCCTCGTCATTTCATTCATCCTTATCTTGTTCATTCGTTTTCTGGGTAGAAAAGGGAGGAACACTTAATGAACGAAATGACACGCAGCCGCAAAATGAAAAGATCGATTCTCTATAACAAGTCTGCCACATTTGGATTTTACGCTCTTGGGGTTCTTGTATTACTGCTCATCTTCTGGTTACTTTATTCCATTCTAAGCAAAGGTTTACCGGGACTATCACTGGAATTCCTGACTAAGCTACCTGAGGATATGGACATAGGCGGTGGGATCGGCCCTGTTTTATTTAATTCATTCTATATCTTGTTCTTATCTCTAATTATTTCGATTCCTATTGGGGTTGGTGCAGGGATTTATATGGCGGAATACGCCCCGAATAATAAATTCACTGAGATTCTTCGTATTTGTGTGGAGAGCTTATCCTCGGTACCTTCTATTGTTTTCGGTATGCTCGGATTAGCTATTTTCGCTGAATACTTTCAGGTAGGACTTACGATTCTAGGTGGTGCTGTAAGTTTAGCATTCCTAAATCTCCCGATGCTGGCGAGAGTAACGGAAGAAGCTGTACGTTCCGTTCCTAACGATATGCGTAATGCTTCTTATGCGCTCGGTATGACTAAATTTCAGTGTATCCGTACCGTCGTGCTGCCCATGGCGATGCAAGGGATCATTACAGGGATTTGCCTTGTAGCAGGCCGTGCATTCGGTGAATCTGCAGTTATTTTGCTTACGGCAGGACTCAGTACATCCGGAGAAATGTGGGACTTCAATTTATTATCTCCAGGTGAAACGCTTGCTGTACATCTATGGTATGTTCAATCGGAAGCGATCGTGGAAGATGCTAGACAGATTGCAGACAAATCAGCAGCGGTGTTGGTTTTAGTTGTGCTACTGATTAACCTTCTATTTCGAATTCCACTGTGGATTACGAACCGTAAACTTAAGAGATAATCATTTCGGGATATACAAGAAAATAGACCATTTGATAGATTTAAATTGTAAGCATAAGATAAGGCTGGGAAACCAGCCTTATTTTGCTTTTTATAAGCCTATATTTAAATTTTTATGATACAATAAATCAAACATCCTATGTTTGGAGGTATCGCTTTGGAACTACAACAACCGAACCGATTTACGTTGGTTGAGCAGGTTACAGCTCAGATCGAATCCTTGATAGAGAATGGTGTTTGGCCAGTGGGAGAGCGAATTCCACCGGAACCGGAGTTAGTTGATAAGCTTGGGGTTAGCAGAAACACGGTTCGCGAGGCGATCAGAGCACTCATTCATGGGGGTATGCTAAGAACGCGTCAAGGGGATGGTACCTACGTTTGCTCTTCTAGTAGCCTAAGCCCCGTTCTACTGCGTCGTCTTCAGCGCAGTAAGCTGAGTGAGACACTGGAGGTTCGCGCTGCTCTGGAGCAGGAGGCCGCTCGTCTTGCATCACTACGGCGTACGACTGACGACGTCATAGCCCTTCAAGCCTCTCTGGATGCACGTAGAGTAGCGGAGGAGTCTGGTGACGTGGAAGCATTCGTAGCAGCGGATGTACATTTTCATAAGCAAGTGATTGCAGCCGCACACAACAGTATCTTGAGTGATTTGTATAACTCCATGACAGAGGCTGTGCGTAACTCCGTTTCAATGGTAAACGAGCATATGTGTGTGGCCATCGTTCATAGCCAGATGAGTGAGACGATGATCGAAGCTATCATAAATCAGGATGAGGCAGCTGCTGCTGAGGCAGTCCGAACATATATTCAAGCATCTCAGGATGCGCTACTACAAGCATCTCAAGGAGGAAATAAAGAATAACATGCGACAAACGACTGACATCTCAGAGAATAATCAACAAAAGCCGGGTAAGTCTAGGCTGCAAGTAGTCCTTCTTTTTATTGGTATCATCATGATCGCTATGACGCTGCGGGCGCCTATTACATCCGTAGGTCCTTTAATTGAAATCATTCGAAATGACACAGGGATGTCTCACACGCTCGTAGGACTACTGACGACGTTTCCTTTGTTAGCTTTTGCACTTTTATCCCCAGTAGCCCCCAAAATTGCTCGGAAATGGGGGATAGAGCGTACGCTCTTTGTGGGCGTATTCGCGGTGACCGCAGGAATAGTGCTTCGTTATTTACCTTCAATTACTTCGCTTTTTGCAGGAACCATTCTATTAGGTCTTGGTATAGCACTCAGCAATGTGCTCTTACCCAGCCTCATTAAGCGGGATTTTCCTAATAAAGTTGGAGTCATGATGGGAACGTACTCGGTATCCATGAACATATTTGCTGCCTTGGCTTCCGGTATTAGCTTTCCACTGGCTCAGTACTCTTCTACGGGCTGGAGGGGATCGCTGGTCATGTGGGGGATATTATCCTTTGTAGCGCTCATGATTTGGTTGCCACAGCTTCGTTCGATTCAGCATGAAGCTCCTAACGTACAAATATCTGCCAAAAGCAACGTATGGCGTTCCAAGCTAGCTTGGCAGGTTACTATTGTTATGGGATTACAATCTTTTATTTTCTATTCCGTCGTAGCTTGGCTGCCTGAAATTTTGACACAGCGTGGAATGAGCTCATCCACAGCGGGATGGATGCTTTCACTTATGCAATTTTTTAGTGTTCCAGTTACGTTCGTTGTGCCTATATTGGCAGCACGTTTTAAGAATCAGCGAGGTCTAATTCTAGCAACGTTTGCCTGCTTTATCCTAGGCCTAGGGGTGCTGTTAACGGGTTCGCGTTCGCTGGTTCCGCTTGCAGTTATCCCAATTGGTATCGGGACAGGCGCAGCTTTTGGGCTTGTAACGATGTTCTTCGTTCTTCGCTCTCGCTCAGTGAACCAATCGGCAGAACTTTCGGGAATGGCCCAGTCTATTGGATATCTGTTGGCAGCAGCAGGTCCACTGCTATTCGGTTTTGTGCATGATCTTACGAATAGCTGGACTAGTGCAATCGTTCTACTCATTGTTGCATCCGTTATTTATATGCTGGCTGGTTTAGGAGCCGGTAGTAATCGATTTATTGGAGAAGAAAATAACAAGAAGACTTCCGTCAGCTGACGGAAGTCTTCTTGTTATTACTCATTTTAATTCTATAAGAATATAGCTTAATTCGTATCCATTGTAACTGAATGAATATACAAAGAAAGAGATCTCCAGCTGGAGACCTCTTTTCTCATACATATGACGTCCCAGGAGGGATTCGAACCCCCGACCGACGGCTTAGAAGGCCGTTGCTCTATCCAGCTGAGCTACTGGGACATAAAAAATTCAAGCAAGAAATATCATATCATATCACCAAAATATAATCAACTGAAATTTTAGAGTAATGCATTTATAGCAAGGAGATTCAAGATTTATTTTTGAAATTAAGATTGAAGAATTCTCTGTCTTCTCAGACATGATAGGAAAGCAGGTTGGTCAGCCGATGTTTTTTTTCAATGAGAAAGAGGTATGCTATAATCAATAATTAATCAAGTAAACCGGAAGAAAGGAGGGTTCCTCTATTAACAATTCTAATTCCCCCGCCACAGACAACATTATATTATTTCCAAAGACTTTGGACTTCTACCAAATTCAGCTGACGGTTATGCTGGAAAATGAACGGTACGGGGAAGCAATGAAACTCCTTCGTTTTTTACTTCAATGCCAAGGACAGGACGAACGGCATTATGAAGAATGGAGGGCTCTTCTGGAATGGATGGAAGCAGCCTTTCCCCAGTATATAGCGGGAAGTAATAACGATGAAGAAATGGACTTGCACGGAGATCATGAACCGGACGAAGAAGATATGAAACGTCGTAATGCACAGTCCAAACTAACGAAAGATCCTGAATATGCAGACCGATTACTTAAGACCGTGATGGATGAACCTTTAACAGAGCAAACAATGCTTGCATTAGAGCAACTTTCATATATGGAAGGCTCTGCTATAGATCAGGCTCTGGCTGAATGGTTACAGCATAATGAGCTTCATCCTTTGCTGCAGTTCAGAACTCTTCAAACCTTGCGGAAAAGAGGGATGGGAGCATCGTCAATCTCACGCGCGGACAGGAACATGTAAGCATTGAAATCGACTCCGTGCCCTTATTGCCTGAAGATTTTCCAATCCAGATGACCAAAATAACAGAACGTGTTGCTGGTCAGACAGAAGTCCAGGAACCCACGTTGTATTATTTTGCCCAAGAATTGTGGTCGCAATTTATTATGGCCATTTTCGGAACCCATGACTATTTATCGATTCTGGATGAAGATGATGCGACGATCGATATATGGGCAGCAGCGCTTCATCAGATGGTTACAGAGAGTCTGACGGGTAGCCGGAATGAAGAAGAATCCCGCGCTATGTATGGAATTACAGATACGATGAGATTTCGTTTTGAACAGGCATATCGGACAATGAAACAATTCGTTGCAGCGGGTATGCATGAATAGCAGAATTGGGAAACGTTTCCCTTAAGTCCTGCCAAGGGTTGCCCTTGAAAAACAATCTAATGTTGTTTATACTATAATGGTTATTCTATGCGCGTTAATAAGTGAAGATATTTTTGGAGGGGAAAGCATAAAATGAAAGCAACTTGGGAAAAAATAGAGAAGAACCTTGGCGTTCTTGAAGTAGAAGTAGAAGCAGATCGTGTAGCTTCTGCACTTGATAAGGCTTACAATAAAGTTGTTAAAAAAGCAAACGTACCTGGATTCCGTAAAGGTAAAGTTCCACGTCCAATTTTTGAAGCTCGTTACGGTGTGGAAAGTTTGTATCAAGATGCAATTGATATCTTGCTACCTGAAGTTTACACAGAAGCTGTTAATGAAACAGATATCTTCCCGGTAGATCGTCCGGAAGTTGATATTGAGCAATTCGCAAAAGGCGAAACTTTTAAATTCAAAGCTAAAGTAACCGTTAAACCAGAAGTTACTTTGGGTGATTACAAAGGCGTCGAAGTAGAAGTTGCTAAAGTTGAAGTTAGCGAAGATGAGCTTACTGAGGAACTGAAGCGTCTGCAAGAGCGTCACGCTGAACTTGCTGTTATCGAAGAAGGAGCAGCTGCTTCTGGAGATATCGCAGTTATCGACTTCGACGGATCCGTAGACGGTGTACCTTTTGAAGGTGGACAAGCTGAGCGTTATTCTTTGGAACTAGGAAGTAACACATTTATTCCAGGTTTCGAAGAGCAAGTGATTGGTCTTTCCACAGGTGATTTCAAGGATGTTGAAGTAACATTCCCTGAGAGCTATCATGCAGAAGAGCTTGCTGGTAAACTTGCAGTGTTCAAAGTGAAAGTGCATGAAATCAAACGTAAGCAACTTCCTGAACTTGATGATGAGTTTGCTAAAGACGTTAGTGAGTTCGAAACTCTTGCTGAATACAAAGAAGACTTGAAAAAAGAACTTCTAGTTCGCAAAGAGCAAGAAGCTAAGGGCGTTAAAGAAGGCAAAGTCGTTGACAAAGTGTCCGAAAATGCTGAAGTTGAAATTCCACAAGCCATGGTTGACAGTGAAATTGAAAACATGATGCGTGATTTCGACAATCGTCTTCGTAACCAAGGTATGAATCTTGAAATGTTCCTGAGCTTCTCTGGTCAAACGACTGGCGAACTTCAAGAGCAAATGAAGGATGATGCTCAGAAGCGTGTTCGCAATAACTTGGTTCTTGAGCAAATTGCTAAAGAAGAGAACATCGAAGTTACTGAAGAAGACATCAACAAAGAACTCGAAACAATGGCTGATTCCTACAAACGTTCTGTTGAAGAAATCCGTAATCTTTTGACTTCTAACGGATCGATTGGAAGCTTACGTGAAGAAGTATCTTTGCGCAAAACCATCGAATTGTTGCTTGAAAACAGTAAAGAAGTAGAAGTTGCTGAAAGCACTGAAGAAGCTGCTGAAGACAACAAGGAAGATAAGTAATACAGTAAGAAGGAATATTCTCCAAAATAATAAGCATTCAGAAATGATGCTAAAGAAATAATAGACAGATAAGGCACGTATAATTAATTGCGTGCCTTATTTTTAACTATTATTATCCATTTAATTCCTAAATGGAATATGAATTGGAGATTTTTCCTGCATACATATTAGAACAGACAGTGCTTGCGGGTTAATTTTTGAAGGTAGCTCATACACTCTAATAAGTGAAAAATGACATCATGACGAGAACATGATAAAATAATTCTGTAACCCGTCTGGTCACCAATTGTTGGGTTGTACATCTTTTATATAGAAAAGAGGTTGACACATGAGTCTGATTCCTATGGTTGTAGAGCAAACCAATAGAGGCGAGAGGTCTTATGATATATACTCAAGATTGTTGAAGGATCGTATCATCTTCCTCAGCAGTGCGATTGATGATGATGTGGCCAATCTTGTTATAGCTCAGTTGCTGTTTTTAGCAGCAGAAGATCCAGAGAAAGACATTCATTTGTATATTAACTCTCCAGGTGGTTCTGTAACGGCAGGGATGGGTATATTTGATACAATGCAGTTTATTAAACCAGATGTGTCCACAATTTGTGTGGGGATGGCTGCGAGTATGGGTTCCTTGCTATTGACAGCGGGTGCTCCAGGTAAACGGTATGCTTTAACGAATAGTGAAGTTATGATCCACCAACCTCTCGGTGGTGTTCAAGGTCAAGCTGCTGATATTCAAATCCACGCAAGTTGGATTATTAAAACAAGAGAAAAGCTTAATCAAATATATGTGGAACGTACTGGTCAGCCCCTTGAAAAAATTGAGCGCGACACCGATCGTGACTTTTTCATGAGTGCGGAGGAAGCGAAAGCATACGGCATTATCGACCAAGTTCTCACTTCACCGATTAAATCTTAAGGGGTGGTTAGATGTTTAAATTTAACGACGAAAAAGGGCAGTTGAAGTGCTCGTTCTGCGGTAAATCACAGGAACAGGTTCGCAAGCTTGTTGCCGGACCAGGTGTTTATATATGTGACGAGTGTATTGAACTCTGCACGGAGATTGTAGAGGAAGAACTCGGACATGAAGAAGAAATTGATTTAAAAGATATTCCGAAGCCTAAAGATATTTGCGACATTCTTGATCAATACGTTATTGGTCAGGAACAAGCAAAGAAATCGCTATCTGTAGCGGTGTATAACCATTATAAGCGTATTAACACAGGCAGCAAAATTGAAGATGTAGAGCTTCAGAAGAGTAATATCCTTCTTCTTGGACCTACAGGTTCAGGTAAAACTTTGCTAGCTCAAACGATGGCTAAGATTCTTAATGTACCATTTGCGATTGCAGATGCTACATCTTTAACAGAAGCTGGTTATGTGGGTGAGGATGTTGAGAACATCTGCTTAAGCTGATCCAAGCCGCTGATTATGATGTTGAAAAAGCAGAACGCGGTATTATTTATATCGATGAAATCGATAAAGTTGCCCGTAAATCAGAGAATCCATCCATTACACGTGATGTGTCTGGTGAAGGTGTTCAACAAGCCCTTTTGAAAATTCTTGAAGGTACAGTTGCTTCCGTACCACCGCAAGGCGGACGTAAGCATCCTCATCAAGAGTTTATCCAAATCGATACAACGAACATTTTGTTTATTTGCGGTGGTGCATTTGACGGCCTAGAGCAAATGATCAAGCGTCGGATTGGTAAGAAGGTAATTGGTTTTAACGCCAGTGGAGATCAAAAAGACCTAAAACCTGGTGAATACCTGTCAATGGTATTACCAGAGGATCTACTCAAATTTGGTCTAATTCCTGAATTTGTTGGCCGTCTTCCTGTAATTTCAACATTGGAGCCGCTTGATGAGAAGACGCTTGTGCGTATCTTATCTGAGCCTAAGAACGCCTTGACCAAGCAGTATGTGAAACTGCTTGAAATGGACAACGTTGCGTTGAAATTCGAAGCGGAGGCACTAGAGGCGATTGCTCGTGAAGCGATTAAACGTAACACGGGTGCTCGTGGTCTTCGTGCCATTATCGAAGGAATTATGCTCGATGTGATGTATGAAGTTCCTTCTCGTGATGATATCAAAGACTGCATCATTACTGAGCAAGTTGTTCAGGACAGAATTGTGCCTGAATTAACGGTGAAGAAAGATAATAAACAAGAAGAAAGTGCCTAAGTATATTCGGTAAGGCAAGTTTCCGAATAACATGTGCTTTCGAAATTCATTGCCGGTTCTCCACTTCCGCCCTTTGGCCTAAGCTTGACTGCCGGGTGGGGTGGAGTCTTGGCGTTATGGGAGAGAATAAATCATGTTTTTGAGACAAGACACTAGACCTGTCAAAGTTGGTAACCTAACGATTGGCGGAAGCAATGATGTTATCATTCAAAGCATGTGTACGACAAAGACCGCTAACGTAGAAGCTACCGTTGCAGAAATTTTACGATTAGAAGAAGCTGGATGTCAGGTGGTCCGAGTAACGGTGAATAACTTGGAGGCTGCCGAAGCTATCAAGGAAATTAAGAAACAAATCCACATTCCGTTAGTTGCGGATATTCATTTTAATTATCAATTAGCACTAAAGGCCATTGAGAATGGGATCGACAAGGTACGTATTAATCCAGGTAACATCGGTAGTCGTGATAAGGTAGAAGCCGTTGTTAAAGCATGTAAAGAGCGCGGTATTCCAATTCGGATTGGTGTCAATGCAGGTTCGCTCGAACAGCACTTGCTAGATAAATACGGTTACCCAACGCCTGAGGCTATGGTGGAAAGTGCACTTTATCATATTGGTATTCTAGAAGAGCTCGATTTCCATGACATTATTGTTTCGCTCAAAGCATCTGACGTGCCTATGGCTATTGAAGCATATACGAAGGCAGCGGAAGTGATTCCATACCCACTTCACTTGGGTATAACTGAATCCGGTACGTTGTTCTCTGGTACGATCAAAAGTTCCGCAGGTATCGGAGCGTTACTGTCTTTAGGAATAGGAAGCACGTTACGTATTTCACTAAGCGCTGATCCTGTTGAAGAAATCAAAGTAGCGCGTGAGCTACTGAAGATTTACGGCTTAATTTCCAATGCGCCAACACTTGTTTCTTGTCCAACTTGTGGTCGTTTGGATATTGACTTGTTTTCAATAGCGAATGAAGTGGAAGAGTATATCTCTAATTTGAAAGTTCCGATTAAAGTATCTGTGCTAGGCTGTGCCGTTAATGGTCCAGGTGAAGCTCGTGAGGCTGATATCGGGATTGCTGGTGGACGTGGTGAAGGATTGCTATTCCGCTACGGAGAAATGATCCGCAAAGTACCAGAGGCGGACATGGTGGAAGAATTAAAGAAAGAAATTGACCATATTGTTGAAGTGTATGAAGCGACTGGAGAAATTCCTGGACGCAAGCACTAATCCATTATTGTTATCTATAAATAGCTGTAGTCCCCGAATTTAAGGGGTCTGCGGCTATTTTTGTTCATGCCTAAGTTTAAAAATCATTCCATTTTGCGTTTATTGAAGTAGGAAAAGGCTATACTACCATGTAATAGGCTAACAAGGCTTCTGATGAGAAATGGGAGGGTTTTCAATGAACTTGGGATCAATTATGATGATGGTTAACTTTTTCTTTGCCGTGGTCATCGGTATATATTTTTGGAACTTGCTGCGTGGGCAAAAGACAAACCGTACAGCTGTAGATCGCGAATCGCGCAAGGAGATGGATAAGCTTCGTAAACTTCGTTCTGTTTCACTTACAAAGCCGCTATCGGAGAAGACGCGTCCACAGACGCTTCAGGATATTGTTGGACAGAAGGACGGACTAAGGGCACTAAAGGCTGCTCTGTGTAGTGGTAACCCACAACATGTTATTATCTATGGCCCACCGGGGGTTGGTAAGACGGCGGCGGCACGAGTAGTGATGGGAGAAGCGAAGAAGAATCCATCATCGCCTTTTAAAGTGGATGCCAAATTCACAGAAATTGATGCGACTACTGCTCGTTTTGATGAACGCGGTATTGCAGATCCGTTAATTGGCTCCGTTCATGACCCTATATATCAAGGGGCTGGATCTATGGGAGTTGCGGGTATTCCACAACCCAAGCCGGGTGCTGTGACAAAGGCTCATGGTGGAATCTTATTTTTAGATGAAATTGGTGAATTGCATCCGATCCAAATGAATAAATTGTTAAAAGTACTAGAAGATCGTAAAGTACTGCTGGAAAGTGCTTACTATAATTCAGAAGACAATAATACGCCGGCATATGTGCATGATATTTTTCAAAATGGTTTGCCAGCGGACTTCAGGCTCGTTGGAGCAACAACACGCTCACCTCAGGAAATTCCTGCTGCGCTTCGGTCACGGTGCATGGAGATCTATTTCCGTCCATTGTTGCCAGAGGAAATTGGTCGTATCGCCGAAGATGCTATCCAGAAAATCGGACTTACTCCTTGTCCAGGAGCCGTTGACGTTGTTAAACAATATGCTACGAATGGACGCGAAGCCGTCAACATTATCCAGCTTGCTGCTGGACTTGCTTTAACAGAGAAACGCGATACGCTTGCAGCTTCTGATGTGGAATGGGTGGCTAGCAGCAGCCAGCTTCAGCCACGTCCTGACAGGAAAGTACCAGAATATCCTCAGGTAGGATTGGTAAACGGTTTAGCAGTGTACGGACCTAATATGGGTGCATTACTTGAGATTGAAGTTACGGCGGTACCCGTTGATAAAGGGCAAGGGAAATATAATATAACTGGTGTCGTGGAAGAAGAGGAAATGAACGGCGGTTCTAGAACCATACGTCGGAAGAGTATGGCTAAAGGTTCAGTAGAAAATGTACTTACCGTGCTCCGTTCATTAGATGTAAATCCGGCAGACTATGATCTGCATATTAATTTCCCTGGAGGCACTCCTATTGACGGGCCGTCTGCAGGAATCGCTATGGCTACGGCAATTGTATCGGCAATTAAGGGTATACCCGTAGATAACCTCACAGCGATGACAGGAGAAATTAGTATACACGGTAAGGTTAAACCTATTGGCGGTGTTATTGCTAAAGTGGAAGCTGCCTTTCAGGCAGGAGCGACAACCGTGCTCATCCCCAAAGAAAACTGGCAGACATTGTTTGAAGATCTCAACGGACTACGAGTCATCCCAGTTGAATGGGTTCAGGAGGTCTTTAATCATATTTTTGGAGAAGCATGGTGTCCAGTGCCGTCTGAACAGCCGCTTGAGATTGATCTTTCGGCGGGGCTTATACCCGGGGCTGATGTTTTTCCTTCCGTTCCAAGTTCATTCCTACATGCCAAACCGGCTCGTCCTGGTCAGGTCACGGATGCGGGAACATGCGGATAGTCTATAGGATTGGTGTTTTTTGTGAACATTTGCTAAAATGAAAAACGAATGTCATAACCTGAGAAGTGCTGGAGGTGCGAAAGCGATGGGGCTTAGTAAATCTAAAGGTCGTCGTTTTCCTTTATTGCCTTTGAGAGGACTTCTAGTCTACCCGAGCATGGTGCTGCATCTCGATGTAGGCCGTGAGAAATCCGTTAAGGCTCTGGAAAAAGCGATGGTGGAAGATAATTTGATTCTTCTCTGTTCACAGTCCGAAGTGAATATAGAGGAGCCGACGCAAGAAGATATATTCCGGATTGGTACAGTAGCGAATGTCAGACAGATGCTTAAGCTTCCAAACGGTACGATTCGTGTACTGGTTGAGGGTATGGAGCGTGCTGAGATTATTCAGTATACGGATAATGAAGAGTACTACGAGGTTGTTGCACGCGAGCTGCCTGAAAAGGAAAGCGATGATCCGGAAGTTGATGCTCTGATGCGTACGGTACTGAGCCAGTTCGAGCACTATATTAATTTATCCAAGAAGGTTACACCCGAGACACTGGCTGCGGTGTCTGATATTGAAGAGCCAGGACGTCTGGCGGACGTGATTACAAGTCATTTATCTTTGAAAATAAAAGATAAACAAGAGATTTTAGAGACGATAGATGTGGGCAAGCGTTTAGAGAAGCTGCTCGACATTCTGAATAATGAACGTGAAGTGCTGGAGCTAGAGCGTAAGATTAACCAGCGTGTGAAGAAGCAAATGGAGAAGACTCAGAAAGAGTACTATCTTCGTGAACAGATGAAGGCGATCCAGAAAGAACTTGGGGAGAAGGAAGGCCGGGCTGGCGAAGTTGAAGAACTTCGTGAGAGCATGAGCAAGCAGGAGTTTCCTGAGAAAGTTCAGGAGAAAATCGAGAAGGAAATTGATCGTCTTGAGAAAATGCCTGCAAGTTCAGCAGAAGGCGGTGTCATCCGAAATTACCTAGATTGGCTTCTTGCGCTCCCTTGGAGCAATCGGACCGAGGATGATCTGGATATCAAGAAAGCGGAAGAAATTCTAAATGAGGATCATTACAGCTAGATAAACCGAAGGAACGTGTACTGGAATATTTGGCAGTTCAGAAACTTGTCAAGAAGATGAAGGGGCCTATTCTTTGTCTTGTGGGTCCTCCAGGTGTCGGTAAGACGTCACTTGCTCGCTCTATTGCTCGTTCATTGAATCGTAAATTTGTTCGAATTTCTTTAGGCGGCGTGAGGGATGAAGCTGAAATTCGGGGTCACCGCAGAACATATGTCGGTGCTATGCCTGGACGTATTATTCAAGGTATGAAGACGGCAGGAGCGGCGAATCCGGTATTTTTGCTAGATGAAATTGATAAAATGGCTTCTGATTTCCGTGGTGATCCTTCATCTGCACTGCTTGAAGTTCTTGATCCGGAACAGAACAATACATTTAGTGATCATTTTATTGAGGTTCCCTTTGATCTGTCGCAGGTTATGTTCGTGACGACAGCCAATGCGATTCATAATATTCCGCGTCCGCTTCTGGATCGGATGGAAGTGCTAAATATTCCGGGATATACGGAGCTTGAAAAACTGCAAATTGCTAAGCGCTATCTGCTACCGAAGCAGAAGCGGGAGCATGGCTTGCAGGAGGAACAGCTTCATATCGGAGAAGAGGCATTATTCAAAGTTATTCGTGAATATACTCGTGAGTCTGGTGTGCGTAATCTAGAGCAACAGGTTGCTGCTCTCTGCCGCAAAACCGCAAGACGTATTGTTTCTGAGGAACAAGAGACTATTGAAATTGGTCCTGAGGATATCAAAGAATACCTTGGTTCAGCTAAATTCCGTCATAGTGTTGCAGATCTTGAAGATCAAATCGGCACTGTAACAGGTCTTGCCTGGACAGAGGTTGGCGGAGAGACATTAATGATTGAGGTCACTGTTGTGCCGGGGACAGGTAAACTAATCCTTACAGGACAACTGGGTGATGTCATGAAGGAATCCGCTCAAGCTGCGTTTAGTTATACCCGTTCGAAATCGGTGGATCTTGGAATAGATTCCGATTTCCATGAAAAGAACGATATTCATATTCATATTCCAGAGGGTGCTATTCCTAAAGATGGCCCTTCAGCGGGTATTACCATTGCAACGGCACTGATTTCTGCTTTATCGAAGAAACATGTATCCAAGCACGTTGCCATGACGGGTGAGATCACGCTACGAGGAAGAGTCCTTCCGATTGGTGGTCTCAAAGAGAAGTCACTTGCTGCGCACCGTGCGGGTTATAAAAAAATACTCCTTCCAAAAGACAACGAGCGGGATCTAAGAGATATTCCTGACAGTGTGAAGGAAGATGTGGAGTTTGTTCCGGTATCCCATATGGACCAGGTACTTAAGCATGCGCTGGTGGAGCAGACTGAAGTGCATTAGAGAGGATTATATAAATCATGAAGGTAACACAATCAGAATTCGTCATCAGCGCCGTAGGCCCTGATCAATATCCTGACGACGCCTTGCCAGAGATTGCTCTGGCAGGGCGTTCCAATGTCGGTAAATCGTCGCTCATTAATAAGTTAATCAACCGCAAGAATTTGGCTAGAACAAGTTCAACTCCAGGTAAGACACAGTGTTTGAACTATTACCGTATTAATGAACAACTGTATTTCGTGGATTTTCCAGGCTATGGATATGCTAAGGTCTCCAAGACTCAGCGCGAAGCTTGGGGTAAAATGATTGAGCGTTATTTGCTTGAGAGAGAAACTCTTAAACTTGTTTTGCTTGTTGTTGACTTACGTCATCCACCATCTAAAGATGATGAGATGATGTATGAGTGGCTTAAGCATTATGAAATTCCAATCTGTGTGGTGGCAACAAAAGCGGACAAGATCCCTCGTAGCCGCTGGGCGAAACATGCTAAACAGATGAAGACAAGTTTACTTCTACGTGGAGAAGATACGTTTATCATGTATTCATCTGAGACAGGAATGGGTAAAGATGAATTATGGTCTGTTATTTTGAATCACAGTAAACGAGATCAATCTAATGAAGATGAGCAACTAATTGAAGAGCTAGGCACAGAAGAATAACTCTATGTGAGTAAACTTTTCGTCATATAACGTAGGGAATCAGACATTTTCCTATAGGAAAGTGAGCAACATATATGAATTTTCATCTATATTAGCTTTTAATCCGATTTTTTATGGAATACGGTGAAAATTCATTGTATAGTTGGCAGGAAATCTACTTACATTGTGCTGTATAATATAGCTAGGATCGTTAAAAGAATTGAGGAGATTTTTATGGCTCAGCGGTTAGCCACAGAATATGTAAAAGCCACTTTACAAATGACAGAATTACAAATGAACCAGTTTATGCATTCGGCGGATTGTTGTCATGTACACCCTTTTGTTAAGGTGCTTGATAGCGGAGGACAAGAAATTGTGCTGGAAGACGAAGGCGGTGAGGAGGTTCATTTCCCTCTGGAAAGTAAGGATGGGTTGTATGTCTGTGAGTTGTCATGCCGCTTGGTAAACCCTCGCTTAACTAATCTAGTACGAAAGCTTTTTATCGCTTGCAAAGGTAATGGCATCGTAAATCGTATTTATGAAGGATTCACAATGATGTATGAATATGAGAAAGGCTCTGTTCAGAAGATCGCTGAAATTTCGCCTTTGGGTACGAAGCTGACCTACGAAAGAAATCAGAGCTCTGAAGGACTGCAACGTGTTTTTCAGTCCAACGAAGTAGAACAGGAAATATCTAGATTGTATCAGGATATTAATTTCTGGCTTGATGAACGGAACAAGGCGATGACGAAAGAGCAAATTGCTATGATTGATCATAAACTTCATTTGAGCACTGTTAAATGGTTCGCACTTGAGGCATAAACTTGAATACAATACACTAAAGGATCCTTATTTATGAGGATCCTTTTTTAATGAATTTTCATGATCATGTTGTTATAAATTTCATTTTCAACTTCATTTTACAAGGAGCAAACGCGAAGTAAGAATATTTGGAATATTTTTAAAAAACTATTGCTTTTACCTCGTATAGATGTTATTTTTAATCTCGTTGAAAAGAATATTAGGAACCAGGATTCACTCAGGACATTAATGTTGCGAGAGATTATTCCCTCGAGAAGTGAATGACGTAGGTCCTAGCGGATGAAATTTTCAAACATTTTATTCCTAGGAAGGGGGAAACCGAAAGATGGAATATTCAACTTTCGGAAGACATGTTGCTGTTGATACTTGGGGAGTCGATTTTGACAAGCTGAATAATGCGGAATTTTTGCAAGCACAAATGGTTGATGCTGCAGAAGCATGCGGAGCTACAGTGATGTCAGTACAATCCAAGCAGTTTGAGCCGCAAGGCGCTACGGTACTTGTATTACTCTCAGAAAGTCACCTCTCGATTCATACGTACCCTGAGAGAGGGTTTGCAGCCATTGACTGCTACACTTGCGGGGAGACGGTTGATCCTCAGTTGGCTATCGATTACCTGGTATCCGTACTGAAACCTGAAAAAACTTATGCCAAGAAACTTGTTCGTGGTTTGGGTGAAATGACGGTGGAAACACCAGAAATGAAACAGGCTGAACTCGTTTAATGAAACGGCTCTGCAGTTGATATAACGAAAGATTATGACCATGGGACATCTTCCATGGTCATTTGTTTTTTACACGCCCATATAATAAGTAGTAGAGCTTGTATGGAGGAGCGTGTACCGATGAGAAGAAGAAGGGGAAAAGATTTTATATTTTTAGGTTTAATGATTGTCCTTATTGGGTTTATTGTATTTGAAGGGTACCGATTGATGAGGCCACAGAGTGACCGCGCAGATGCGGGACAAATGTTATTTGAGGTCGCTCATTTTCAAATGCAGATACTAAGCACCTCGCTACTTGATGCTACTAACAGTACGCATACAGATCAGTTGAATGGACTAAAGCTAGCTGCATATTCTGCCGCTTACAGTCATCAGCGGCTCGCTAGTGTATTTGGGGCGAGTTCACTTAATCAGCTCTCCGCTATTGCTGATTTGGTTAACCTCATATCGGAATGGCAAATTGGTGGGGATCGACCATTGTCTGAACAGGATCGAAAAATCATTCGACAATACAGTGAAAAATTTGGGGGCGTGCTGCCTGTCTACCAGCAGCTGATGAGTGCCAGCGGTCATGTGATTTCTTCTCAAGATGATGATTTGGAGCGGATTAACAAGGAGCTTTCACTTATCGTTAAGAATAAATAGACAAATGAACCGTATAAGTCTGTAGTATTTAAGACAAACTATGAACACTTGTACAGTCTCCGAGTAAAGCACTCGATTTCATAAACATTTCATAAAATAGATAAGGGAATTTGTCTTTCTGTGGTATAATTATGACATTGTAATTGAATGTAGACAAAAAAATATCCTTCAACGGATCTTTTTTTTTGAATAGATACAAGGCAGGTGAATACGTAATGCACATCGTCGTTGTCGGATTAAATTATCGCACGGCGCCTGTAGAAGTAAGGGAGCGATTTACGTTTGCGGAAAAGGATTTGCCGGAAGCATTAAGTCAGCTTTTACTTACAAAGAGCGTGATGGAAGGTACGATTGTAGCTACTTGCAACCGGACAGAAATCTATGTGGTTGTGGATCGACTGCATATGTGCGGTTATTTTATCCGTAGTTTTATCGAACAATGGTTTGATATTCCTCGAGAGGAATTTACAAAACATCTGTATATATATGAAGATGAACAGGCTATTTCGCATTTATTTCGTGTAACTTGTGGACTGGATTCTATGGTCATTGGTGAGACGCAAATTTTGGGGCAGGTTCGCCAAGCTTTTCTACAGGCACAACAAGAAAAAGCCACGGGAACTTGGTTTAATATGCTGTTCAAACAGGCTGTTACGCTAGGTAAACGTGCCCATTCCGAGACGTCCATTGGAGAAAGTGCTGTTTCGGTCAGCTACGCAGCCGTGGAGCTGGGCAAACGGATTTTTGGTATGTTTACAAATAAAAAGGTTCTCATCCTTGGTGCTGGTAAAATGAGCGAGCTGACGGTTAAGCATTTATATGCTAATGGAGCGGAAGAAGTCATTGTCGCGAATCGGACGCTTTCCCGTGCAGAGGAACTCGCTAGTAAGTTCAACGGTACACCATGTACGATGGAGCAAGCGATTGAACGTTTGAATGAAGTAGATATTCTGATCAGTTCAACGGGAGCTAAAGAATATGTACTTTCTCCAGAGCAAGTCGGCCACAGTATGAAGAAGCGCCAAGCACGTCCTATGTTTATTATAGATATTGCGGTTCCGCGGGATATCGATCCTACTATTGCTGAACTCCAAAACGTGTTCTTGTATGATATTGATGATTTAGAAGGCATTGTCGAAAGTAATCTGGAGATGCGCCGTTCGGAAGCAGCCAAAATTGAAGTGATGATCCAGGAAGAAATGGATACATTCTATCAGTGGCTTAAGACATTAGGTGTCCGCCCTGCTATTCGCGCGCTTCAGGACAAGTCCGTTGCCATTCATGAAGAGACACTTTCAAGCCTCTTTAATAAGCTTCCCGAATTGGACGAGCATCAACGTAAGGTAATACGACGATTGACCAAGAGCATTGTGAATCAAATGATGCATGATCCAATTCATCGGATCAAGGAAATGACAGGCGGACAGCAGGGTGCTGAGGCGCTCGACTTTTTCACTAAAATATTTGCTTTGGAAGATGAAATGAATGAGCCTGACCCGGATCACAATACCCGGGAAACATCGAAACCCACACAGGCGGGTAACAGTGATCAAACTTCTGGGAACAAGTCATCTACGTATAGGGTTTCGCTGTCTCCAGCAAGCCTGTAAGGCTGGTGAGATGAATTGATATCACTCACCGATGTTTATGATGCTGGCATTTATATCTACGCCCTGAGCCTTCTGTTTTTTATCTCGGATTGCATACGTCGCAATTCGAGCGCGAAGCGGATGGGAACAGGGCTTCTTGTTGTCGTTGGAGTGCTACAGGCGTCCGTTCTTGTGGTTCGAGCATGGCAGGAAAGCGCACTACCGATCTTTACCCCCTTTGACTTCTTATTATTATTTGCTTTTAGTATCGTAGCTGCCTCCGTGATTATAAGTTACTTACAGCGAGTCGATTTTGCTGTGCTTTTACTCACAATGATCGGGTTTAGTGTACTTGTATTGAATAGATTATGGTTTACTGCAGGCAATAATCCTCTCTATCATTGGAAGGCAGTACATGGTTTGCTTATACTTCATATTACCCTTGCTAATTTAAGTTTTGCTGTCCTAACCATTGCTGCTGTGTTCGCAGTTATGTATCTTTTTCTTCATCACAGGCTCAAAGGTAAAAAGTGGACAGATACTGTGCGTCGTCTACCAAGTCTTGAGTGGATGGATAAATATTCATATATTCTAGTTTTCATCGGTACACCGCTGTTAACTGTATCATTTATCGTTGCGACCTTGTCAGTTATCTCTGAGGGACGTATGGATTTACTGCTAGATCTGAAGGTGCTCTCCACATTAGTGGGATTAGGTATTTACTATTTTTATTTGATCCAAAAGAGGCTGCAGCAACGTTCCGGAACGGTGATGGCGAAATGGATTTTGATCGGTTACGTTTTTATTATCATTATATTTATGCTGAATGCTTGGTCTGATTTTCACCGCTGGACAGGAGAGTGAAGTGCTTGGCGGACTATTTGCCAGTTATGCTGAATTGTGAAGATCGTTTATGCATCGTCATAGGTGGCGGCAACGTCGCTGAACGTAAAGTGCATAGCCTCCTTAAATCATCGGCATGTGTAAGAGTAATCAGTCCTAAGCTTACAGAAGGTTTGGAAGAACTTCACCATGAGGCTCAGATCGAATGGATACAACGTGATTATAGCCATGGAGATTTATATGGTGGATTTCTGGCATATGCTGCAACGGATCGACAAGTAGTGAATGAAGCTATTTGTCATGAAGCACATAGCCAAGGGATTCTTGTGAATGTGGTCAATGATTCGGATGCTGGTAACTTTATAAGTCCGAGTGTTCTGCGCAGGGGGAGATTGACCCTTACTGTTTCGACGTCAGGAGCGGGACCCCTAGTAGCTGCGGAAATTTGTAGTAGACTTGAAGACGAGTTCGGAGAGGAATATGAGCTCTATCTGGAGTTTTTGTGGAGAATTCGCAAGACGATTAAGGAACAGGTTACCCAGCCGGATATTCGGCAAAGATTATTAAAGAGATTACAGCGCTTGGATGTACTGGATCAGCTGCGAAATGGAACATTTCAAGAGTGGGATACCGAGCGAATTCATAGCTGGATTGCGAACAATCAGGAGGAATAATACATGCGGAAAATTATCGTAGGTAGCAGACAGAGTGTACTCGCTTTAACTCAGACGGGTCAGGTCATTAAGCAACTAGAACAGCTTTGTGCCCAGAATGCAATTAATTTTACGTTTGAAGTGAAGAAAATTGTGACTAAAGGTGATCGTATTCTGGATGTAACGTTATCCAAAGTCGGAGGTAAAGGGCTGTTTGTTAAGGAGATTGAACAGGCCTTGATCGAAGGCGAAATTGATATGGCAGTACATAGCATGAAAGACATGCCTTCGGTTCTTCCTGAAGGATTAATGAACGGTGCAGTACCACGCCGTGTAGATGCCCGTGATTGTCTTATTTCAAGAGAAGGCAACCGTGTGGAAGATTTACCGCAAGGGGCTAAGGTCGGCACTAGCAGCTTGCGACGTTCTAGTCAATTGAAGGCTTATCGTCCTGATCTTCAATTAGAGCCTGTGCGTGGAAATATCGATTCCCGTCTGAAGAAACTAGAGACAGGCGAGTTCGATGCAATATTACTTGCTGCAGCTGGACTCTATCGTATGGGTTGGGAAGATCGGATTAGCTCTTATATTCCCGTGGAAACTTGTTTACCTGCTGTAGGGCAAGGCGCACTTGGAATTGAATGCCGTGAAGATGATGAAGAGCTTCGTAAACTTCTGGCTCTTTACAATGATACGGATACCGCGGAAACTGTGGCAGCAGAAAGAAGATTTCTAGCTGTGCTAAACGGGGGATGTCAGGTACCTATTGGTGCGCATGCCGTGCTGATTAAAGCTCCAGTAGGACATTCTCATGAAGGCCAGAACATTATAGAATTAACAGGAATGGTAGGGTCGCCTGATGGGGATATCATCCTCAAGGAGACGCTTGTGGGCAGTGATCCAGTAAAACTTGGCGAAGAAGTGGCAGCCAAGTTAATTGAGCAAGGAGCGGAGAAAATTCTAGAACAAGTCCTAGAGTAAGGGGAAGAGGCAGATGGCGGGGAAAGTTTATCTGGTGGGTGCGGGTCCAGGACACGCTAAATTAATAACGGTAAAGGGACTGGAATGTCTTCGTAAAGCGGATGTGGTAGTATACGACCGTTTGGCGGGACCGCAGTTATTGAAAGCTATGAAACCTGGTGCGGAGAAAATATATGTAGGCAAACTGCCTGACAGGCATACGATGAAGCAAGAAGATATTAATCAGTTGCTTGTCGATTTGGCTCTTCAGGGTAATATCGTTGTTAGATTAAAAGGTGGCGATCCTACAATATTTGGTCGTGTAGGTGAGGAAGCTGGTCTACTGAAAAAGAATGGCATTCCTTATGAAATGGTGCCGGGTATTACTTCCGCCATCGGAGTTCCTGCATATGCGGGTATCCCGGTGACCCATCGGGAGCATGCCTCATCCCTCTCCATCATTACGGGGCACGAGAGTCCCGATAAGCTAGATCATATGATTCAGTGGGACAAAGTTACGAACGCAACGGGTACGCTGATCTTTATGATGGGCGTATCTAATATTGGATATATCAGTGAACAGCTCCTACGGCACGGCCGTCGATCTGATACACCGGTGGCGCTTGTACGATGGGGAACACGTGCTGAGCAAGAGACATTGATAGGTACACTTGCTGATATCGAGCAGAAGGTCAAAGATGCTGGTTTCCAACCGCCCGCAGTGATCGTTGTCGGTGAGGTCGTGCTGCAGCGTGAATTGTTAAAGTGGGCCGAATACTTACCTTTATTTGGGCGGAGAATTTTGGTGACGCGTGCACGTTCACAGGCTAGTGATCTTGCGGATCGAATTGACGAGCTGGGCGGAGAGCCTTACGAGTTCCCAGTCATCGAAACGATTATGCCACCTGCAGGTTCGGATGCTGCCAAGGGAATTACGAAAGCACTGTCCCACCTCAATACGTATGAGTGGGTATTCTTCACCAGTGTAAACGGCGTGGAGTATTTCTTCCGCCATTTACAAGAACAGGGGCAAGATGTACGTTCTCTCTACCAAGCACAGATTGCTGCTGTAGGGCCAGCGACTGCGCATGCCCTTCAGGAACGCGGGATCATTCCCGTCGAGTTACCTGGGCGTTTTCAGGCCGAAGGGCTTATTGAGACGCTAGGCGAGAAGCTTCTTCCCGGTCAGCATGTATTGCTTCCTCGAGGAGATCTAGCACGCACATGGTTACCTCAGAAACTACGAGAAATGGGACTTCACGTTACAGAGGCCGATACGTATCAAACGGTCGTCACAGGTGAAGATGATCAGGATCTAATGACGTTGCTTGAAGAAGGCGGTATTCATGCCGTGACCTTCACCAGTTCATCGACTGTGATGAATCTGCTTACTATTCTAAAACGAATGGGTGCGGAAGAACCGCTTCAACTTCTCGCGAATTCAGAGATTGTATGTATTGGTGAAGTGACGGCTGAGACTGCGCGCAAGGCTGGACTGAGAGTCGGCATTGTCGCTGAGGAAGCCACGATCGAAAGTATGGTACAAGCCCTGTGCCAATGGAATACTGGGGTTGCTTTGTCTAATCATTAACAGGACATTATTCGATATTTTTTAAATTATAAGATTTCATTGTTTTCATAGCATCAACAGCAATTAGATGAATGAACAACCTGGGAGGTTATGAATCATGAGTTTTCCACTAGTACGGCATCGGCGTTTGCGCCAATCGGTAGGTATTCGCAATATGGTTCGTGAAACGGTTCTACATGTAAATGATTTGGTACAACCGATTTTTGTAGCTTATGGTGAGGGAGTACACAATGAGATTTCTTCGATGCCCGGCGTATATCATTTCTCACTTGATACGTTGAAGCCAGAAGTAGATGAGATTGTAGCTTTAGGTATCCCTGCCGTTCTTTTATTCGGGATTCCTGAAACAAAAGATAGCATCGGATCCTCCGCTTTTGCAGAAGATGGTATCGTGCAGGAGGCTACCCGCTTGATTAAGCAATGGTACCCTGATCTACTTGTGATTGCTGATACTTGCTTATGCGAGTTTACCGATCATGGGCACTGTGGAATGGTGCACACATTTGAGAGAGACGGCCAGATGCATGGCGATGTTATCAACGATGCTTCGCTCGAACTGCTTGTCCAGACAGCTGTTTCTCAGGCAAAAGCGGGTGCTGATATCATTGCGCCATCCAATATGATGGACGGATTTGTACAAGCCATCCGTATCGGACTTGATGATGCAGGCTTTGAACATGTGCCTATCATGTCTTATGCGGTGAAATACGCTTCAGCATTTTACGGACCTTTCCGTGAAGCGGCAGATTCTGCACCTCAATTTGGAGATCGTAAAACCTATCAAATGGACCCTGCCAATGCACGCGAAGCTTTACGCGAAGCAGAATCCGATGTGCTCGAAGGAGCTGATATGCTGATGGTCAAGCCAGCGTTGGCTTACATGGATATTATGCGGACCATTAAAGATCAGTTTGATCTACCGCTCGTAGCGTACAATGTCAGCGGTGAATATTCGATGGTTAAGGCAGCTGCAATGCAGGGATGGATTAATGAAAAAGCGATCGTACAAGAAATGCTGACTGGCATGAAGCGTGCGGGAGCTGACATTATTATTACGTATTTTGCTAAAGACGCAGCTCGCTGGTTGCAGGAGCGTTAATCCAACTAACCCCACAGAAGCGGAGTGAAATAAATATGAGCAACACTCTAAACGACCTACAGAACAGAAATCACGTGCGGCTTTCGATGAAGCGAAGCACTATATTCCAGGTGGGGTGAACAGCCCTGTTCGTGCTTTTAAATCAGTAGGACTAACACCCATTTATGTTGAACGCGGTGTGGGCTCTCGCATTTATGATATTGATAGTAATGAATTTATCGATTACATCGGTTCATGGGGTCCTTTGATTATGGGACATGCACATCCAGAGGTAATCGCAGCGATTCAGGAAACAGCATCCAAAGGAACTAGCTTTGGTGCACCGACACTTATTGAAACGGAAATGGCGAAGCTCGTATGTGAACGCGTGCCATCCATGGATATCGTTCGTATGGTTAACTCAGGCACCGAAGCGACAATGAGCGCCATCCGTCTTGCGCGAGGCTATACGGGACGTAGTAAGATTTTGAAATTTGAAGGCTCATACCATGGACATGCGGATAGCTTGCTCATTAAAGCAGGTTCCGGTGTAGCGACATTGGGATTGCCCGATAGTCCGGGGGTTCCTGAAGGAGTTGCAGCGAATACCATTACGGTACCTTATAACGACTTGGAATCTGTAAAAGTTGCCTTTGAACACTTTGGAGAAGAGCTTGCTTGTGTAATCGTAGAGCCTATCGCCGGAAATATGGGAGTTGTTCCACCTCAGCCCGGATTTTTGCAAGGACTTCGTGATCTAACGACCCAATATGGTAGCTTGCTCATTTTTGATGAAGTAATGACGGGTTTCCGTGTAGATATTCACTGTGCTCAAGGTTTGTTCGGGATCACACCAGATCTGACTTGCCTTGGAAAAGTAATTGGTGGTGGACTTCCCGTTGGAGCGTATGGCGGTAAAAGAGAGATTATGGAGCAAGTCGCTCCTTCGGGTCCGATCTATCAGGCAGGAACGCTTAGCGGAAATCCGCTTGCGATGATTGCAGGTTATACAACACTTCAATTGTTGACTCCAGAAGTATACGCACAACTTGAGAGTCGCGCTGCACGTCTTCAAGCCGGATTGGAGAAAAATGCTAAAGAGTTAGGCGTTCCAGTAACGATTAACCGTGTAGGTTCAATGGTATGTCCTTTCTTCACAGAGGGACCTGTCGTCAATTATGATACGGCTAAGACAAGTGATCTTCAGCGTTTTGTTCGCTACTTCGGCAATATGATTGAAGAAGGTGTTAGCGTAGCCCCTTCCCAATTCGAAGGCATGTTTGTATCGGCTGCTCACAGCATTGAGGATATTGATGCTACGATTGCAGCTAACTACAACGCCTTGAAGAATCTGTGAGTCGGCCAAAGGATTGGACACGTCGTGGACAGTGGCTTGAACTTGTTCCCGGGAAGAAGATAGCGGGGGCTCCTGACCGCGAGGGTGCGGTTGAGGACTTTTTATTGAATGTTCTAGGCTTACCAGAGAAGCTACTGCGAAAGCTGCAAACAGATAAAGGGATCGAATGGAGAGGCGACCGGCTTAGGCTGGCGCTTTTTCCTGTTCGTCCCGCAGGCATTGATCCAATATGGTATGAGCTTAACGTGTTATATGAGGATGATTTTTGTCTTGTCGTTCATAAGCCAGCAGGAATGAATATTCATCCTGACGGTCGCAATGGTGAAATTACGTTAGATCATGCGGTAGCTGCATACTATGAGAGCCAAGGGGAACAGATGGCTGTTCGCCACATACACAGACTTGATTTGTACACGTCCGGTCCTGTGCTGTATGCGAAGAATGAATGGGCGCAGCTACGTTTAGACGAAGCTATGCGTGCTAAAGAAATTGATCGTAGGTATGTGGCTTTTGTAGAAGGACGGATACCGCCTGAGCTAACAGTCATGGATCAGCCGATTGGTAAAGATCGTCATCACAATCAGCGGAGACGGGTTTCCGCTGCAGGTCAAACGGCTGTTACTCATATTATCGATAGGGAAATATATAAGCATGCTAGTTTGCTTCGCTTGAAGCTAGAAACAGGTCGCACTCATCAAATTCGTGTACATCTCAGTCATGCAGGATATCCTTTGCTTGGAGATACACTGTATGGAGCTATGATGCCCTTATTTCTCGGCAGGCACTACATGGAGAACAATTGTCTTTTGAACATCCTTTTACAGGTGAAATGATAGATGTTGTGGACCCATGGCCTAACGATATGATTGAACTAGAACAACTTTTAAACTCGTAAATGAAACGATAATGGTAAAACTGGCATGCACTCCTTTTTAAAGCATATACATCAAATGAGTAATGATTTTGGGCTCATGCCATGAGCACGCTCATGGTTAGAAATATGCCGAAAGGAGGACATTACCTGTGTTTGACCAGTCCTACGGTTTGCGTTTTGATATCTATGAACGTATTCAACTTTCTGAGGATGCTGCAGGCATTGCTGAGCTTGAGGAAATTGAACTGCTTCCGCATATTCAAGTGATTAGCAAGGACGAACAAGCTGCGCTCCGTGGTCATCTATTACTAACCGGATTGTACAGAGGCGATGGAGAGGAGGACGGTACATTACGATTGGAACATTGGATTCCGGTCGAAATTACAGTTCCGCTAAACCGCGTGACTTCGCTGGATGAAATTGCAGTCGAGATTGAAAATTTTGATGTTGATCTTCTGTCTGAGCGAAGCCTGAACATTACCGGAGTACTGTCTTTACGTGGCATCGAATCTATTGCTAGCGAACAGGCAGTCTGGGTTGATGATGAATTTACGGTGGTTCATTCTCCGAGTCCGCTTGAAGATCTGTCTACAACAAGTTTAACAGATCCTGAAGACAGCTTTATCTTATCTGTAGAGCGTGATCAAAAGGCACCGGTTGAACCAAGGCAAGATTTCGCCGAACCGATCCTTTCTCCTGCAGTGGACGTTTCCGCAGAGTCAGGGATATCCGCTGTACATACGGACAAGGAATCCTTCGATCGTAAAGGCGGAGTGAATGTAAGCGATACTTGGCATTTTGAACATGAGGATGAGACGGAGCTTCTTCATCCTGAGCACACGGCTGTTCCTGCTGAGCCTGAAGAGGAACATCATATTTCCTTAACCGGGGTCAATCATTTTGGGACGGATGGTCGTGATCCTATTGCCGAACCCGCCCAACCTTTTAATGCATTTAACGAACCAGATGTACTGCAAGCAGAGGAACATCCAGAAGAACGTGAACCTCGTATTGCTCTAGGTAGTAAACGGGAAGATGCCAAAAGTGAAAAGGATGCCATTGGTATTTCGTCACTCCTGTCATCAAGCCGTTCGATAAAGGAACTGGAGGACCAAGCTGCCCAAGAAGAGCTGCAAGCAGTGGAGTTAGAACGAGAGCGCGAACGTGAAGCCTCGGAGGAAGACGTGAAATGGAAGAATCGTTTTCTTGGTCTAACGGAGAAGACTCCTTTCCGTAAAATGCGGCTATGTATCGTGCAACGTGAGGAAACGATTGAGACGATTGCCGACAGATATCAACTGAGCACTCGTGAGCTTCTGCTATATAATCGTCTTTCGGAACAAACCATTGAAGAAGGACAAATTCTTTATATTCCATAAAAATCGGCAGTTCCATTTGATCTGTAGTTCAAAAGGAAGTTCGATCTTGGAACCTGGCGTATAGAAACGTCAGGTTCTTTTTAGATATAGCACATACATAAGGAAAGAGGGTAAGTTGACTAACCGAATCAAGCAAGTTATGATGTAATATATATTTTGAGAATAACTGTGAACGGGAAGAGTAGGCGGTATTGCCCTTCAGAGAGCGGAATTGTTACGCTGAGAGATTCCGCAGGATACAGCTGGCCGAAGTCACCCCGGAGTTGTCTGTTTGAGCACCTTATGTTGATAAGGTTTAGAATATGACCGGTTGCAGCCGTTATCTGTATGAGTGTCGCGTGAGGTCGTGCGGCCTATTTCCCTGTTGCAGGGTTATTAGGTATAGTTAACCGATTCGCGAAACAAAGGTGGTACCGCGAGAGAATAACCTTTCGTCCTTTGAGGGCGAAAGGTTTTTTGTGTTTTTGGCAATGCTGATCATGTAATGGAGGTATGCTAATTATGACTGAACAAGAGAATAAAACAACGGCAGAAATGCCAACAACGTATGATCCAAAAGCAGCTGAACAGAAGTGGTATAAATACTGGATGGATGGTCAGTTTTTTAAGGCTGGACAGCGCCCTGATGCGAAGCCGTATACCATTGTAATACCACCTCCGAACGTAACCGGTATGCTTCATATCGGACATGCTTTGGATTTTACGTTGCAAGATATCCTGATTCGTACAAAGCGTATGCAGGGTTATGATGCATTGTGGCTGCCAGGTTCAGACCATGCAGGTATTGCAACTCAAACTAAGGTCGAGCAAAAACTGCGTGAGCAAGGAGTTTCTCGATATGATTTGGGCCGTGAGAAGTTTCTAGAGAAGGTATGGGATTGGAAAGATCAATACGCGAACACCATTCGTGAACAGTGGGCAAGCATGGGCCTTTCTCTCGATTATTCTAGAGAACGTTTTACGTTGGATGAAGGACTGAACAGTGCGGTTAAAGAGGTTTTTATCAAGCTGTATAATAAAGGCCTGATTTACCGTGGTAAATACATCATCAACTGGGACCCTGAAGCTCGTACAGCGTTGTCTGATATTGAGGTTGAGTATAAGGAAGTACAGGGTCATCTCTACCATCTTTCTTACCCCCTTCAAGATGGAAGCGGTCATATTACTGTTGCAACCACTCGTCCAGAGACGATGCTTGGTGATACAGCAGTGGCGGTTCATCCTAAGGATGAACGATACAAGGATATGATTGGCAAGATGCTGGTTCTTCCTATCGTTGGCCGCGAAATTCCTATTATCGCTGATGAGTATGTTGAGAAGGAATTTGGTAGTGGTGCCGTTAAGATTACGCCAGCCCATGATCCGAATGACTTTGAAGTTGGTCAGCGTCATAACCTTCCACAAATGAATGTGATGGATGAGACTGGCACCATGAACGATCTGGCAGGAAAATATGAAGGTATGGACCGTGCGGATTGCCGCAAACAAATCGTACAGGATTTGAAAGAACTAGGAGTTCTGATCAAGATAGAGGATCACGTGCATCAGGTAGGTCATAGCGAGCGTACAGGCGCTGTTGTAGAGCCATACTTGTCTACGCAATGGTTCGTTAAAATGCAACCTCTAGCTGAAAAAGCTATTGAAGCACAGAAAAACGGTAAAGGGGTTAATTTTGTACCTGATCGTTTTGAGAAAATCTATTTAAACTGGATTGAAAACGTACGCGATTGGTGCATTTCACGCCAGTTGTGGTGGGGACATCGGATTCCAGCGTATTATTGCGATTCATGTGGAGAGCTGCATGTATCCAAAGAAGATGTAACGGTATGTTCGAAATGCGGTAGTACTGAGATTCGTCAAGATAATGATGTACTGGATACTTGGTTCAGTTCTGCCTTATGGCCTTTCTCGACACTTGGATGGCCAGATGATACGGAGGATTTGAAACGATTCTATCCAACTAGCGTGCTTGTCACAGGTTACGATATTATCTACTTCTGGGTAGCTCGTATGATTTTTACAGCACTTGAATTTACCGACGAAATACCATTTAAAGACGTGCTGATGCATGGCTTAGTTCGTGACCCTGAAGGACGTAAGATGTCCAAATCTCTTGGTAATGGCGTAGATCCACTAGACGTGATTGAGAAGTATGGTGCAGATGCTATGCGCTATATGATCTCTACGAGCAGTACGCCAGGCCAAGATTTGCGTTTCCGATGGGAACGAGTGGAGCAGGCCCGTAATTTTGCTAATAAAATTTGGAATGCTTCGCGCTTTGCTCTAATGAATCTAGAAGGCTTTACGTTTGCTGATATCGATATCAGTGGTGATCTTGGTACAGCGGACCGCTGGATTTTGCATCGTCTAAATGAAACATCACGTGACATTACACGTCTCATGGATAGCTATGAATTTGGAGAAACAGGTAGACTGTTATACAATTTCATATGGGATGACCTTTGTGACTGGTATATTGAGTTCGCTAAACTCTCCCTTTACGGTGAGAATGAACAAGCGAAGAAAAATACGAAGTCTGTTCTGGCTTATGTTCTGGATCGTACAATGCGTCTAATTCATCCATTTATGCCTTTTATCTCCGAGGAGATTTGGCAGCATCTACCGCATGAGGGTGATACGATTACCCTTGCGGCTTGGCCTGAATATAACGCTGAGTTTGAGAACGCTGAAGCTGCTCGTGAAATGGCACTTCTTATGGATGTTATCCGCGCAGTTCGGAATATCCGTGCAGAAGTGAATGTACCGATGAGCAAGAAGATCGAACTGATGATTCAAGCTGGTGATGAACAGGTTCTTCAAATTGTGAAGCGTAATGAAATATATGTTCAGCGTTTCTGTAACACTTCTAGTTTCGAGGTAGGCACCGATCTACCAACTCCAGACAAAGCAATGACTGCTGTAGTCACGGGTGCAGAGTTGTTCTTGCCACTGGCTGGATTGATTGACATTGGTCAGGAGATCATTCGCTTAGAGAAAGAAATCCAGAATCTCAACAATGAAGTGGAGCGAATTGAGAAGAAGCTGGGTAATCAAGGCTTTGTGGCTAAAGCGCCTGCGAAAGTAATCGATGAAGAAAAGGCGAAATTGGCTGATTACTCCGATAAACGCAGTAAAGTGTTTGCTCGTATCGAAGAGCTGAAGGGTTAAGGACACATAATATACATCAGAAGGTGAATGAGCATGGGAGAACGAGTAGGAGCTGCTACAACAGCTCCTCTTCACACGTACAGAGAAGCTGCTGATTGGATTAATGGATTGATTCCTTTCGGCATACGTCCAGGACTAGACCGGATTGAAGCATTAATGGAGAAACTAGGCCATCCACATCGTCGTCTTAAGTTTGTTCATGTAGCGGGTACCAATGGTAAAGGCTCGACTTGTGCATTTCTGACTCAGGTTTTGATGCAAAGCGGGTATACAGTTGGAACCTTTACTTCGCCGTATATCACGAAATTCACGAATCGTTTTCAGTACAATAATGAGGATATTCCGGAAGAAATGCTCCTTGAACTATCCAATCGATTGCATCCTTTGGTAAAGGAAATTGCCGCAACAGACCTTGGTTCGCCAACCATGTTTGAAGTGTCCACGGCACTTGCTATCCTTTATTTTGCCGAAGAATGTGTACCTGATATTGTTGTATGGGAGACTGGTATGGGGGGAAGGATGGATGTAACGAATATCGTGCATCCGGTTCTTTCGGTCATTACAAATGTGGGTATGGATCATACGGATGTGCTCGGGGATACCCTTACACAAATCGCCACGGAGAAGGCAGGAATTATTAAATCTGGCGTTCCAGTGGTTAGTTGTGTGACCCAACCGGAAGTGATTCAGGTGATCCGTGAAAAAGCTGCGGAGTGTCGGACTACCTTGTATTTAGCCGGCGAACAGTTTACATATGAACGTACCGGTGATGTAGAATCATATCAATCTTTCCATTTCAAAGGACCTTTCCGCGAGATGGATATAGAGATTGCTATGAAGGGCGAGCATCAGATCGACAATGCTGCTGGTGCGATGATGGCGCTTGAAGTACTCAGACAATACATGGCTTTTGTGATGGATAAAGAGGACATGCTCAAAGGGTTTCGTGAAACGTTCTGGGCGGGACGAATGGAAGAAATATCGACTTCACCCCGCATTATACTAGACGGAGCTCATAATCCAGAGGGCGCGCAGATGTTAAGTAAGAGCTTAAGTCTGCATTATGAATATAAACATTTAAATTTGATGATGGGAATGCTGTCTAATAAGCATCATGAGTCCTATTTGGAGCATATACTTCCAATAGTGGATACGCTTATCCTGACCGAGCCGGACTTCCGTAAAAAAATGGACGCTAGTGCGCTCCAAGAAATTGTGGAGCGGCTGAAGCATTCTCACGGCAAACCAGGTTTGCAAATAATGGTGGAACCGAATTGGAACAACGCGCTGGAACTATTAAAGTCACAGACAGAAGCGGATGATCTCGCTGTAGTCTCCGGCACGCTGTACCTGATTGCAGATGTGCGGGCTGCATTACTTGGTCAAACCGATTCTGAAAAAGGTTGGTGAATAACTGTTGAATACTTCGGAACATGTTCATTTTATAGGTATTGGTGGCTACGGGATGAGCGCCATCGCACGTGTTTTATTAGAGATGGGATATACCGTCACGGGTTCAGATGTGGCTTCCCAGGAATTAATTGAAAAATTGACTGCTAAGGGCGCTAAGATTTATATCGGGCATACAGCAGCGCAGGTACATGGTGCGGATATCGTAGTATATTCTACAGCGCTATCTAAGGACAACGTAGAGCGGGTCGAGGCGGAACAGTTAAATATTCCAGTTCTTCACCGTTCGCAAATGCTTGCTAGATTACTTAACGAACGTAAAGGTATTGCTGTCGCAGGTGCACATGGAAAGACAACGACTTCCTCGATGATTGCTTTAGTGATGGAGGAGTGTGGTGTTGACCCTACGTATATTATCGGCGGCGAGATTATGAATATGGGAACGAATGCTAAAGCGGGCAAAGGTGATTTTGTTGTAGCTGAAGCGGATGAAAGCGATGGCTCGTTCCTACAATACCATCCATGGATGGGCATTGTAACGAACCTTGAAGCAGATCACTTGGAAAATTACGATGGTGATTTTGAGAATCTGAAGGGAGCTTACATTCAGTTTCTGAATCAGATTAGACCTGAAGGAACGGCTGTAGTTTGCGGAGATGATTCCAACATTCAGTCAATTCTACCTAAAGTTCAGAGCAATGTTATTACTTACGGTATTACGGGAGATTGGGATTATGTAGCAGACCACCTTGTTCTAGGAGATCGCTGTGTATCGTTCACGATGAAACATAAAGGACAAACGCTGGGTATAGTGGAACTATCTGTTCCTGGGCGTCATAATGTCTACAACGCGATGGCTACTGTTATCTCCTGCTTACAAGCTGGAGTGCCATTCGAGGAGATTGTTAAAGGTATTGTTCGGTTTAATGGGGCAAAACGCCGTTTCCAAGTGCTTGGAGAGGTGAATGATATTCTGGTGATCGATGATTATGCTCATCATCCAACGGAGATTGAAGCAACAATTAGTGCGGCCAAAGCAACAGGAAAAAGGATCGTTGCTGTGTTCCAGCCTCAACGCTATTCGCGTACATTCTTTTTGCTAGATGCCTTTAGCCGTGCCTTTAGTGAAGCAGATGAAGTTATTATTACGGACATCTACTCTCCAGCGGGGGAGAAACAGATTGAGGGCGTTCACTCCTCTAAACTCGTGGACTTGATTGTACAAAATAGCAACGCAAGTGCAAGATATTTACCTACCAAGGAAGATGTGCTGAATGATCTCAGAGAAAGACTTGAACCTGGAGTGGTAGTGCTCACTATGGGTGCGGGGGATATCTGGAAAGTTGGCGCAGAACTTGCAAAGAACTTAAACAAGGATCATCAATAATAATTCTTTCATCAAAAAAGCAGCTGTACTCTTCTCAACATGGGAGTGCGGCTGTTTTTTTATTTGTCCATATCCGAATCATAACCACTGTGAATCTATCATATATATCATAGTAGATAAGGACAAGGGTGAGGTGGATGCGTTGAACAAGTCGAGAATGACATTTAGGTTTGATGAGAGACAGCGGCAGCAGCTCGAGAAGAGAGAAGTAGAAGTAGATGGAGAGGATCTGGATTCAACCTGGATACAATCTCCATTTGAAGAACGTCAGGATGTCCCCCGGTTAGAGCGGACGCAGCGAACAAAGATAAAAAATGATATTTATCCAAGGAAATCTGACAAATTGAACGTGATTACCAGCCAGTACAAGGATGGGAAGATCCTTTTTCTCGTGACGAACAATGGGACAGCATCCTAATAAATACACCCTCTTCAGATGATGAAATTGAACCGGGTTATAATCATTTTGATGAGGCCGGTCCTTATGATATAACCCCTATGGATTCAGGACGAATGGAATGGGAAGATAAATTTGAAGGTCCCGAGTTACTGGACGGAGTAGAAGAGCATGGGAATTCTTATCGTCCACGCAGTCCCTCTTCCTGGTGGAAGGTAGCCGGTACAGTTACGGGTGCTGTTGTTACAGGTGCGTTGTTTGGCTTTGTAATTCTTTCATTCTTTAAAACCGGAGCAGATACGCAGATTCCCGTTCATACCAATCAGCAGACTGTAAGTATAAATAAAGAGGGTAACGAGCCTAGTAATCCTGATGCATCCGGGCTTGCAGCACCGGTTTCGGTAAGTATTCAGCCTCAGTCTTATTACATGCTACAGTATGGAGTGTTCAGTAGTGCGGACAGGGCTGAACAAGCGGTAAAGGAACTTCAACAGTATGGTATAGCGGCTGGTAGAGATAATGACCAAGAAAATCGTGTTTATGCTGGCGTCTCCCCCGACCGGGAGCAAGCTAAGCTGCTCAGTGGTCAGCTCAAAACCCAGGGTATGGAACTCTATGTTAGAGAAGTTACTACCCCTGCTCCAACGGCTTTGAGATTTAACGGAACATCGGATGATCTTAATCAATATTTTGCTGTAAGCGATGAATTAATTGCATCTCTTACTCAGACCTCGGCTTCACTGCTGGGACAGGACAACCCAGGTGCGCTTAGCAACAAAGAGACAACCGCATTAATAAATCTCCATCAGAAGTGGACAGAATCCGTTAAATTATTGCAGACAGGTCTGGGCAGCCAAGAGGCTAATCGTGTCGAAACGTTAGAGAAATCCATGAATAGTGCACTCTCTGCCTTGACAGAATATAACAAAAATAGTTCGAAAGGTCACCTTTGGGAAGTGCAATCTAGTATGATGAAATACATTATGGAACAGAAGCAACTCATGAATTCACTGGAAAAATAATTATAATCAGGGTCCGGTATGGAAATGGAAATAGTTCCCCATATCGGATTTCTGTTTGTATTGATGATGAAATAACCGTATAATGATGTGGGTGTCAAATTATGGCGAGGGAAGAGAAGAATGAAAAAGAACATAGGGATACTTTTATTGTTTTTGTTGCTTGGCTGGCTCACGGGAGCGTGGATTGCCAAGGCTCTTGAACCTGTACAAGCTCTTTCTTTTCTAACCACTTCGACTATGATCAAATGGTCGCCACATGCCAATTTGGATATTCTAGTTTACGATTTTACTATTCAAATGAAACTGAGTCTGTTGAGTTTAATCGGCATCATCGTCTCCGTGTGGCTGTATCGCAGACTCTAGACCGGAAAAAGGAGATCCTTTCATTGAAATCAAACCATTCACGCCGAGTTATTTTGGCATCCACATCACCAAGACGGCAGGAACTGATTGCCTCTCTGGGTCTTCCTTATGAGATTTATCCTAGCCATGCAGATGAAAGTACATCTGAGGATTGGTCACCTGCACAAGTTGTAGAAGGATTGGCTTTGCGCAAAGCTGAGGCAGTCTATCCTGCATTTGCAGAAAGGGAAGAAAATGCTGTCATTATTGGCAGCGATACGATTGTTGTGTTGGAGGATCGGGTGCTTGGTAAGCCGGCGAATGATCAGGATGCTATAGACATGCTGAAATCGTTGCAGGGCAGAACCCATAATGTATATACGGGAGTCGCTTGTATTGACGCGATGAACGGCAAAACGATTGTGCGCCATCAGGTGACTTCCGTTACCATGAAGACCCTGTCTGATGCCAAAATAAGAAACTATGTGAAGAGCGGTGAGCCTAGCGATAAAGCCGGTGCTTATGGCATTCAAGGCCTTGGAGCCACCTTAGTGGATCGAATCGAAGGTTGTTATTTTAACGTAGTGGGACTGCCAGTTTCGATGTTATCCGATATGTTATCTGAGTTCGGAATCGACATTCTTTAAGTAGTGGATGAGATTTGAGTGAAGGGAAAGAAGGGGAATCTGTGGAGTCGCAAACATATATGTTGCGTGACCTCCCCCATGAAGAACGACCTAGAGAACGCATGATGAAATATGGGGCAAGTGCTTTGAGCCATGCAGAATTATTAGCTATTTTGCTACGTACAGGCACACGTCAGGAGTCAGTCGTTCATCTAGCTCAGCGAATACTGACGCAGGTAGGCAGTATACGAAATCTTGTAGATCTTAGTATCGAGGAGCTCGTGGCCATCAAGGGCATTGGCAGCGCCAAGGCGATACAGCTCAAAGCAGGGATTGAACTTGGACAACGGCTGGGAGCTACAAGAATGGACGGGCCGGTTACAATCCGGAGTCCACATGATGCAGCAGAGGTTCTTACGGAGCAGTTGCGATATTTGCAAAAAGAACATTTTGTCTGTTTGTTTTTGAATACTAAAAATCACATTATTGCTCAAGAAACGCTTTCGATCGGCAGTCTGAACGCCTCCATTGTTCATCCTCGCGAGGTGTTTCGTGCAGCTATGAAGTGCAGCAGTGCATCCATTGTCTGTGCACATAACCATCCAAGTGGTGATCCTACTCCAAGTCCAGAAGACATTTCACTGACAACTCGTTTAGTGGAAGCTGGTAGTATCGTGGGTATTGATGTACTGGATCATCTGATTATCGGAGATGGGGGATTCGTCAGTTTGAAGGAGCAAGGCTTGATGTAATATAATAGTTTAGATTGACAAGGAAAGGGAGATTACAGCATGTTAGGTGGTTTCACGAAAGATTTAGGGATTGACTTGGGGACAGCGAATACGCTTGTCTATGTCCGTGGTAAAGGTATTGTCGTTAGAGAACCTTCGGTTGTTGCACTTAGAACAGATACGAAAACTATTGAAGCTGTAGGTGAGTCAGCTAAGAAAATGATTGGACGTACTCCAGGTAATATCCGGGCAATCCGTCCGATGAAAGATGGAGTTATTGCTGATTTTGATACAACGGCTACAATGATTAAATATTTTATCCGTCAAGCTCAGAAGCAACGTTCTATGTTTCAGCGTCATCCGAACGTGATGGTGTGCGTACCTTCAGGCATTACTGCTGTAGAGCAGCGTGCTGTTGAAGATGCAACCAAGCAAGCTGGAGCACGTGAGGCTTATACGATTGAAGAGCCGTTTGCAGCAGCTATTGGTGCAGATCTACCAGTTTGGGAACCAACAGGAAGTATGGTTGTTGATATCGGTGGCGGTACAACAGAAGTGGCAGTTATTTCGCTTGGCGGTATCGTAACAAGCCGTTCGGTAAGAGTTGCCGGAGATGAGATGGACGAGTCCATTATTCAATATGTGAAACGCCAATATAATTTAATGATTGGTGAACGGACTTCAGAAACATTAAAGATGGAAGTCGGTTCTGCTCTCCCGTTAGAGCAGGTAGAGACTAGTGAAATTCGTGGACGTGACCTCGTTACAGGTCTACCTAAGACGATTACAATCACTTCTGATGAGATCAGTGAAGCTCTCTCAGATACGGTAAATGCCATTGTAGAAGCTTGTAAGGTGACGCTTGAGAAATGTCCTCCTGAGCTTGCTGCAGATATTATGGACCGTGGTATTGTACTTACAGGCGGCGGAGCCTTCTTCGTAACTTGGATAGACTTCTTGCTGAAGAAACCGGTATGCCTGTAATCGTAGCGGAGAACCCATTGGATTGCGTAGCCATCGGTACGGGTAAGGCATTGGAGAATATTCATTTGTTTAAATCCCGGAGCAGTTCGGCAGTTCGTTCTAGACGTTAAGCTGCATTTCCCGTGGATCAACCCCTGATAATGGGAGAGAAATCAGAGATGTTAGAGGGTGTTGGAACTGTTTAAGATGCTGGGTAATAAAAGATTGTTTGTTATTCTAATCGGACTCGTTATGTTTATTGCGCTTATGGGATTTACCTTGAATCCCAGAGCGTCTTTATCTTGGCCAGAACGGTTTATGCGAGATACGGTAGGATTTGTACAAAATGTGTTTTATAAGCCCGCTGGCTTTGTAGCGGGCTTGTTTAAAGATATCGGTAATATGAAGGATATCTACAAAGAAAATGAAGAACTCAAAATTGCACTCGCACAGTATACGCGTGACAAGGCTAACTATAATTTTATACAAGCCAAGAATGCACAGTACGAAAAGGATCTACAGTTTAAGCAACATCAAATGAACAAGAATAGTTATCAACTGCATATCGCGCAGGTAGTCAGTGTAAATCCGGATACAATTAATCGAACATTGGTTATTGATTTAGGTTCACGTGACGGCGTTAAAGTAGGACAATCCGTCATTTCAGTAGATGGCCTAGTAGGCGTAATCAGTAATGTGAGTAATTTCTCTTCCACAGTGCAATTGATTACGAATATGGATGCTAAAAGTCCAAAGTCTAACGAGATTTCTGCTACTGCGGTTGGTAAGGAAAATAAAACGTTCGGGACGGTTGCTAGCTATGATCCAACAACAGGGAAATTGCTAATGACACGAATTGCCGAGGATGATCCGATAGCTGAGAAAGACGAAATCGTGTCTTCTGGCGCAGGGGATCGTTTCCCACAAGGTTAATCATTGGAACAGTAGACAAGGTGCAAGCTGGGAAATTCGGTAAAACGAAAGAGGCTATTATTACACCTAAGGCCAAATTTGAAGACTGGAAACAGCTATTTGTCGTTTTTACACCGGAGGTTTTGGAATAGTATGGTACGCAAACAGGTTCTGATATTGCTGCTGTTTCTGCTATTTATTCTAGAAGGGGCGCTCATGCCTTGGTTACTTCCAGGTTCATGGCAGTCTACGATTTCACCGAATCTTGTCTTTATTGTGTTGCTGTTCGTATCCGTTTATCATCACAGGCATACCGCACTTATTCTTGGTATTGTTTTCGGTTTAATCCATGATGTTGTATATTATGGAGATATGATTGGTCCCTATTCTTTTGTGATGGGTTTCTCGGCTTATATTATGGGATTCATCTTTCAGACGCCACGTGCGCCAATGCCACTGATGATGACTGTGGTTATTCTAGGCAGCCTACTATTTGATAGTATGCTGTTTGGTATTTATCGAGTGTTCTCGTTAACGCAAATATCCTATAATTGGTCATTATTGCATCACATCCTTCCAGACCTTATTGTGCATTTTGTATTTGGATTATTGATTTATGTTCCTCTTCGAAAAGAGCTCGAGCAGCTCAGTAAGCGGGTTAAACGGGAGAAGGCTGCCTAGGTTACCCCGCATTTATAGGTTCCAGGCAGGAACTTGAGCGTATAGGCTCGAAATGTATGGAGATAGGGGGACAGGCATATGGCTGTTAAATCTAATCACGTCACGATTAAGGGCATCAAAGATGGCCTGGTATTCCTGCTTGACGACGAATGCAATTTCGAGAAACTGTTAGATGAGCTACGCTATAAATTAGAGCATAGTCATCAGAATATTTTAACGGGACCCATTATCCATGTGGATCTTAAGCTTGGTACAAGGCATATTTCGGAAGAACAGAAACAAGAGATGCTGGATATTTTAAAGCAAAAGGGCAATCTGCTGATTCGATCAGTCGAAATTCCGGAAGATCCGGAAGCAGCTGTGAAGGACAGTGGAATAACCATAATGAGTGGAATGGTACGTTCCGGTCAGGTTTTGCATCATGAAGGTGATTTAATGTTTTTAGGTGATGTAAACCCAGGAGGATGTATAACCTGTTCCGGGGATATTTATATTTTAGGTGCACTGCGGGGAATGGCTCATGCAGGAGTCAGTGGAAATGTAGAGGCGATTATTGCCGCTTCCCATTTTGCACCGACTCAGCTGAGAATTGCTGAACAGATCAGTCGTCCCCCAGATGAATGGGAAACCCGTGAGACGAGTATGGAGTTTGCCTATTTGCAGGACAATGCGATGCAAATTGACAAAATCACTAATATCGTCCGGCTACGACGTGATTTTAACGTGTTTAAAGGGGTGTAAGACATGGGAGAGGCTATCGTCGTTACTTCTGGTAAAGGTGGTGTGGGTAAGACAACCACATCTGCGAATATTGGAACCGCGCTTGCGCTACTCGGGAAAAAGGTGTGTCTGGTAGATACCGACATTGGCCTGCGTAATTTAGATGTAGTGATGGGACTGGAGAATCGGATCATCTATGATTTATGCGATGTGGCGGAAGGCCGTTGCCGATTGAATCAGGCATTGGTCAAAGACAAACGATTCGATGAATTGTACATGTTGCCAGCTGCCCAGACCAAAGATAAGAATGCGATTTCACCGGAACAAGTTAGAGATATCATACTAGAGCTTAAGAAAGAGTATGAGTATGTCATTATTGACTGTCCGGCTGGAATTGAGCAGGGATTCAAGAACGCCATTGCAGGTGCGGATAAAGCCATTGTAGTCACAACGCCGGAAAATGCTGCTGTCCGCGATGCGGATCGCGTTATTGGACTTTTGGAAGGTGCTTCTATTCAATCGCCCAAGCTGATCTTGAACCGAATTAGACCGAATATGGTTAAATCCGGGGATATGTTAGATTTGGAAGATGTGCTGCAAGTGCTTAATATTGATTTAATTGGTATCGTTCCTGATGATGAATATGTTATTAAAGCCGCCAATAGTGGTGAACCAACCGTGATGAATCCGGATTCCAAGGCTGCTATTGCTTATCGCAATATTGCTCGCCGTATATTGGGTGATACCGTACCCCTGATGCATTTGGATCAGAAAAAGGGAATGTTTACACGCTTCAAGAAAATTTTTGGAATAGGCTAATGCTCAGTTCTAAAATGTAGTGAAAATTAAGATTGCTTGTATCCTTGCTAAGGCGAAGAGAACAAGCAATCTTTTTATTATGTGCATTGATGTATAGAAAAGAGTAGATTAAGGTTAATTTAATGGATAGGCTTTTTATCTGCACAAATTGGGACACCATGGGAGGGAACCCGCATGCTTCAAATTTTAGTTTCAATTTTCTTTATTCAAATTGTGTACGTTACATTTTTTACGTTACGGATGATTTTTACCCTCAAAGGTCAAAAGTATCTGGCAGCCGTTTTAAGTATGTTTGAAATCACGATTTATGTGTTAGGGCTTAGCATTGTTCTTAAATATGTTAATCAGCCTGTAAGCTTAATGGTTTACGCTTTAGGATATGGCTTGGGTGTACTTGTAGGCTCATGGATTGAAGGAAGAATTGCGCTGGGATACATAACGATGAAGGTTATTGTAAATGACCCGCAAAGTGATATAGCCAACAAGCTACGTGATATTGGTTATGGGGTAACGTCATGGCTAGGAAGTGGCCGTGATGGAGATCGTTTAGTTCTTGAGGTACTATCCAAGCGAAAAAATCAGAAGAAATTATATCAATCGGTTATTGATGTAGATCCTAGAGCTTTTATCGTTGTTAGTGAGCCTAGTCAGCTTCATGGTGGATTCTGGACTAGAGGAACAAGAAAATAATGACCTTGGTGTAACTGACAATGGGATGTTTCATTATCAAGAGGTTTGGGTAAATATTCTAAGCTGAAGGTAATATCCATTTGTTAACATCAAGGGGCAACATATTCGTTTTCTAAAAAGACCGCAAGGTATAGCACTATTTAGTGGCTGTGAGCCTAGTGAGAGCAATGTGGTTGTAATCATAAAATGAACGCAAGATATCGGCGAATATCCCTTTTGCAGCTCCTTTCTGTTTAGGTGCTCAGGTGGCGATATTCGCTTTTTTGACATATCTTTCTTTACCAATATTGCGCGGTACATAATGAACGACTTAGTAAAAATGCCTTGAGTTCAAATGGATGATATGCCGAATGCTCCACATAATATAGATAATGGAACTTAAAGGGGCGATTAGATGATTGTGCTGGACAAGGTAAATAAGGTTTATGACGACGGATTTCATGCTTTGCATGATATTAATTTGGAGTTTAAAAAAGGTGAAATTACAGTATTGATTGGACCAAGTGGTTGCGGAAAATCGACAACGATGAAGTTGATTAATGCTTTAAATACACCTTCCTCAGGCAAAGTTCTTATCAATGGTAAAAATATTGCTGATATGAATCCAGTTGAATTACGACGTGATATTGGATATGTCATTCAGAGCGTTGGATTGTTTCCACATATGAACATTGGAAAAAATGTAGCTATTGTTCCTAATCTAAAGAAGCTAGATAAAGACGTGACAGATCGAAAAGTTGATGAATTACTAGATATGGTTGGTCTTGATCATAAGGTGTACCGTACACGTTTCCCTTCCGAACTAAGTGGTGGACAACAGCAGCGGGTTGGCGTTATTCGTGCGCTTGCAGCGGATCAAGATATTATTCTGATGGATGAACCCTTCTCAGCACTGGATCCGATTAGTCGTGAACAGTTGCAGGATGAGCTGATTCGGTTACAGCTTGAATTGAATAAGACGATTATTTTTGTGACTCATGATATGGATGAAGCGATCAAGATTGCAGATACCATTGTACTGATGAAAGATGGAAAAGTGGTTCAACAGGGTAAACCAGAGAGCATTTTGCGACACCCTGCTAATGAGTTTGTAAGTAATTTCATCGGTCAGAAGCGTTTGCAAAGTGAAAGCACGTATGAAATACCGTTAGTGGATGAAGTGATGATTACAAATCCAGTTACTGCTTTCCCAAGTCGTGGACTTGCAGAGGCAATTAAAATGATGGAAGCCAAGCGAGTGGATTCCCTACTTATTGTCGATCGTGAGAAAATGTTAAGAGGTGCGGTTTCCATCTATCGAGTGCTTGATCAATATGGAGAAGAAGGAAAAACGGTGGCAGATGTTATGGTACCTGTCCAATATTCCGTAGCATCGGGTAGCTCGTTATCTTATGCCGTTGAAATCATGGATAATCACCAATTGGGTAATCTCCCTGTTGTTGATAGCAACAACCGTTTTCTTGGACTTATTACAAGAGGTAGTGTAGTCAAACACTTGGCTGATGTATATCCGAATGCATCTCGGTCTGCTTCTGATGGAGAGGGGCAGTAGCATGAATGATTTCTGGAATTTCATTACGGAAAGGTACCCGGATATATTAAAAGCTTTGCAGCAGCATCTAACCTTGTCTCTCTCTGCGATGGTGCTAGGAACGATTATCGCAGTTCCACTTGGTATTTTGCTGGTCTATAACCGAATTGGTTGGCTGAACAGCATTGTGTTCTTTATCGTCAATCTATTCCAGACTGTTCCTAGCCTAGCGCTTCTAGCGATATTAATTCCGCTACTTGGTATTGGGATGAAACCAGCTATTCTTGCACTCCTGCTCTATTCACTCATGCCGATTTTACGAAATACGTATGATGGTTTCCAGTCGGTTGACAAGAATGTGCTTGATTCTGCAAAAGGGATGGGGTATAGCGCTGCTCAGGTCATTCTGAAAATACAATTACCTTTATCTCTGCCATATATCATGTCGGGTATTCGAATAACAACCGTATATATTATTAGTTGGGCAACATTGGCTTCATTAATTGGAGCTGGAGGCTTGGGACAACTCATTGTATCAGGTCTGGGCGTGAACAAGCCTGAGATGATTTTCATTGGCGGAATTGGCGCTGTACTACTCGCGTTGGTTGCGGATTTGCTGCTTGGCCTTCTGGAAGGATGGCTCACTCGGCGTTACCGTCAGACGCGTACATCCGTCGTATGATTGTGCTTTTTAAAGCACGGGGAATCCTAGACTCATAAGAAAGGGTATGATGAAACTGCGTACCATACGAATGCATAAAATTAAATTTACATTGATGATGTGCTGTGTATTAGTGTTAACAGCGCTAACTACAGCCTGTGGAAAGAACAATCAGCTGACGATTGGAACGCAAACGTATACGGAAACGAAAATTCTAGCCGAAATGTATAAAGCTCTTATTGAAGACCAAACGGATATCCAGGTAAATATTATTCCTGATCTAGCATCTAGTTCTCTAGTTATCAATGCAATGAAACGTAATGATTTGCAGATGGCTACATTGTATACTGGCGAGATTTTTAATAATCACTTTCCAATTGACGAGACAAAAGATCGGGAGAAAGTTTTGAAACAAGCACAAGAGGGATTTGATCGTTATTTTCAGTTTACATGGTTAAAGCCACTTGGCTTTGAGAATACCTATGCATTTACCGTTCGTAAAGATCTTGCAGAATCGAAAGGATACAAGAAAATTTCGGATGTACAAAAAGATATGGGTTCGATGAAGCTGGGAGTAGATACGACATGGCTTGAGCGAAGTACAGATGGGTATCCTGCATTCTCCAAGGCTTATGGGATTAAATTCGGACAAGTTTTTCCTATGGAAGTGAGTCTTGTCTATAGTGCTGTAGCTGATAAACAAGTGGATATCGTTTTAGCGTACTCCACAGATTCTCGACTTAAGGCGTATAAATTACAAACATTAGAGGACGATAAACAGTTCTTCCCTCCTTATGATGCAAGCCCTGTACTTCGGAAGGATCTGTTAGAAAAACATCCAGAAGTACAAAAATTGATTTCTCCCCTCATTGGAGCTTTGGACGCAGATACAATGATCTCACTGAACTATCAGGTGGATATTGAGAAACGGAGCGAACGTGAGGTTGCACTGGAATATCTCAAGAAAAAGGGCTTAATAAAGAGCTAAAGGAGGGGGAACCATGAAAGAGAAATCATTAACATTTATGGATTTTTGGTCATATGTAGAACGGAACAAAGGATTGTTGTGGGAGTATTTTATCCAACACATTACAATGGTTTTAATCGGCCTTGGACTTGCTGTAATTGTAGGTATTCCGCTAGGAATATTATGCTCCAAGAGCAAGTGGGTAGCTAAAATCATTTTGTTTATTACGAACATATTACAAGTTGTTCCTAGCCTTGCGATGCTTGTCATCCTGATGTTATGGCTTGGACTGGGTACACAAACGGTAATGGTGGGTTTGTTTCTCTATTCACTTAATCCGATCGTGCGTAATACATATGTCGGATTGCAACAGGTTGATCCTAGTTACTTAGAGTCAGGCCGAGGGATTGGTATGAGTCCACTGCAACTGCTTGTGAAAGTGCGGTTTCCATTATCATTGCCGTACATTGTTTCTGGCCTTAGAGTCGCTGCTGTAATCGCTATTGGTGTAGTAACGATAGCACCACTTGTAGGTGGGGGCGGATTGGGTAGGGAAATTTATGCAGGACTGAATAGTAACAACTCACTGCGTATATTTGCTGGCGCTATCCCAGCTGCACTCCTCGCTATTGTGGCGGATATCGGACTCGGGATTTTGCAGCGTAAAATAGATTTGACTAGCCGTAAGTCGGCTCGAACTTCTAGAGTGCAAAAGGTTTAGTATATGGGTTGTGAATTATGGATTCTCCATTCGTGGGGAATCCATTTTTTAATGTAGACAACATGTCTCCCTTTAAAGGGCTTGTTCTAAAAACTCTCTCCTCTTTCATAACATGATATAAACAAGCCTCGCAAAAAGGGGATGGACGTATTGGATATGAAATCAGCTATTAAACAGCGTAGGGAAGAACGCATTCGAGATCTGCTTGAGAGAGAGAGTATGGGGCAACTGAGACACTCAATACCCGAAGATACACCTCAGCTTTGGACTAAAGAGAGATTGATTGAACCTAATGTGGCGGAACCTGATCCAGAGAAGATATGGAAACAGGAACGAGTAAACGGCAAAGGTATATACCATAGAAGTAATCATTTTATCTCCGGTTTTATGTGGAGATTATTATTTAGTAGCCTCTTATTTGTCTCGATCTGGGGTGTTTTTCGAATGAACCAACCATGGTCTCTCCAAGTTCAACAATATGTGATGCAGTCATTAAATCATGAAATGGATTTCAAGGCTGCAGAAGCTTGGTATGAATCTCATCTAGGGAAAGCACCCTCGTTTATTCCTATTTTTAAACAAACGCCTTCAAGTCCACTAAAAGTGAATACATCAGCATCGACTATTTCTCCAATTCAGGGAAAAATTGTTCAATCCTTCGCAGTTAACCTAAAAGGTGTGGAAATTGAACCTGATCAGGTTTCAAATGGTGCACTTCAGGTGAAGAGTGTAGAAACGGGTCGTGTTCTGGATATTACCGGAAACTCAGATACAGGCTTATCCGTTACTATTCAGCATGTCAACGGCATAACAGCCACATATGGTCATTTAGGTGAATCTATATTGCAGAAGAATGACTGGGTTCAGGCTGGGGATGCAATTGGGAAGTTAACAGAATTATCTGATGGACAAACACCTACGTTATTTTTTGCAATTAAGGAAGGAAATCGTTATGTTGATCCGGCGGAAGTGATATCGATTGATTAATATCCGGGGAACTTCGCTGTCACTTCACCCATTTTTCGTCATACTCATGATGGCCTCAGTTCTGACAGGGCACTTTCTCGAACTGATTACACTGTTTGCTATTGTCCTCATCCATGAATTGGGACATACGAGTGCAGCGCTCCTTTATGGAGTTCGCATTCGATCCATTCAGCTTCTTCCCTTTGGAGGAGTAGTAGAAATTGAGGACACGGGTCAGTTATCGGCTTGGAAAGAGATCGTGATCGCTGTAGCAGGTCCACTTCAAAATGTTGTATTGATAGGTTTTGCGTTAATTTTTCGTCATAGTGGTCTAGGAGATAGTGCTTTTTTGTCCTATGTAATTTATGGAAATGCTATGATCGCTTTGTTCAACCTGCTACCTATTCTCCCTCTCGATGGAGGGAAAATTATGCAGGCTGCAGCAAGCTTATGGTTTCCTTACCACCAGACCCTTCAGTGGTCTTCACGAATAAGCATTGGCTCAAGCATCCTGCTTATTCTATATGCGCTATGGCCTCTTGTTATGGGACAGAGTAGCATTCAGTTTAATTTGCTTCTAATTGGTGTTTTTCTTTTCTATTCAAATTGGATGGATCATCGACATATGCCTTATCGTTTTATTCGTTTTTTAATGAATCGTGAGCACTGGTATGAAGGGTCGGGTTCATCAGCTAGTTTAGCGCAGCCGATTGTAGCTAGTCCTTCGAAACATTTGGACAGTATTTTGCGTCTATTCAAAAGAGATAAGTATCATTTCATTTATGTAATGGATGAACATAATAAAATTGTCGCTGTTTTACCGGAGCAGCGTCTAATTTCAGCCTATTTTGCCGTTGATCGTTTTTCTTAAAATATAAAGAATTACATACAGTGCTTTATGGTAATGGATGGATGCTGCTCCAATAGGTGCAAATACAAAAGGAGATTTCATGGTACTATGATATGGAAATGTCTTCTAGTAGGGGTGAGGCCATGAAACAAATGATTGTTCATTGCGAACCGAAATTGACACAGATGGCACTTATTGAAGAAGGAAAACTGGTAGAGTTTGCTGCAGAGCGTAGCCAGGGACAAAGCTTAGTGGGAAGCTTTTATAAAGGCCGCGTCGTGAACGTTCTACCAGGCATGCAAGCTGCCTTTGTTGATATTGGTCAGAAGAAAAATGCGTTCTTATACGTTGATGATGTACTACATCCCCATCTGGAGAGACAACCAAGGGAGAAGCCTTTAATTGAGGATTTACTGCGTGTTGGACAAGAAGTTGTTGTGCAGGTGATGAAAGAGCCTCTGGGAAGTAAAGGTCCGAGAGTGACGACACATTATTCTCTTCCGGGTAGATGGATTGTGTATATGCCAGAGGCAGATTATGTAGCGGTATCTAAGAAGGTAAACAAGGATCAGGAACGTAACCGTCTGAAGTCGCTAGGCGAGCGGATACGTAATCAGGGAGAGGGATTGATCCTGAGAACGGTATCTGAAGAAGAGCATCCTGAAGCTATCGAAGGAGATCTAAACCTTCTCCGGTCTCAGTGGAGAAGCATTCAGGATCGCGCGCAAACAAGTATAGCTCCTTGTCTGTTGCACCGTGATCTAAGTATCGTACAGCGATTAATACGTGATGTATGTGATCTACAGCATGATGAATTGTGGATTAACAGTCTTAAGGAAGCGAAGGAAGCAGAAGTGTACTTGGAAGAAATGACGTCTGGTGCACACTTGCCTGTCCATCATTATGTAGGTTCGGAGCCGATTTTCAAAGCATTCGGTGTAATTGAGCAACTAGAGAAGGATTTTGCTCGAAAAGTCATTCTTCAAAGTGGCGGTTCGATTGTGTTGGATCAGACGGAGGCTTTCACCGTTGTAGATGTGAATACAGGCAAATACACTGGAGGCGATTCACTGGAAGATACGGTGACCCGTACAAACCTCCATGCTGCTGAGGAAATTGCTCGATTAATCAGATTACGAGATATTGGTGGTATCATTATTGTTGATTTCATCGATATGGAACAGGAAGAACATCGCCAAGAGGTTGTAGCCTTGCTTGAATCTTGTATGCGCAAAGATCGTACCAAGTGTCATGTAGTTGGGTGGACCAAACTGGGTTTACTCGAGCTGACGCGTAAAAAGGTTCGTGATGATACTGCAGTACTTTTTTCTAGGTCATGTGAAACGTGCGGGGGCAACGGTAGGATAAACCTTTTGTCTATGCATTGACTTCCTTATATGGATTATGCTAATATCTATGAGTATGTGTCTGGTAGTTAATGCTTGTCACATGCTGTAACCGCTCCGATCGGGTTAAAGTACAGGCTGTTTACAGTCCTGTCACCTAGGATTAGGCGAGTCTGAGACATGAGGAGGTGCAAGCAAATGTACGCAATTATCGAAACAGGTGGCAAACAATACAAAGTTCAAGAGGGCGATGTATTGTACATCGAGAAACTAAATGCAGGCGACGGCGAAAGCGTGACTTTCGATCGTGTACTAGCAGTTTCTAACGCTGATGGATTAGTAGCAGGTACACCAATGATTTCTGGTGCTACTGTAACAGCTAAAGTCGAGAAACATGGCAGAGGTAGCAAGGTTGTTGTATACAAATACAAACCTAAGAAGAACTACCATGTGAAGCAAGGTCATCGTCAACCATACACTAAAGTAACGATTGAAAAGATCCAAGCATAAGAAGGTGCGGTTTAGTTGATAAACGTACGCATTTTACGTCGCGAAGATCACAGCATTCATGGTTTTGTAGTTAAAGGGCACGCTAAGTATGCGAAGCATGGGGAAGACATTGTGTGTGCTGCTGTTTCAGTAGTCACCGTCGGAACTGTGAATTCCATTGAAGCGTTAACTGGTACTGTCATGGATAGTCGCATGAATGATGGTTTTTTGAGCGGAGATGTTCCTTTAATTGAGGACACTGTTGTTCAGAAACAAGTGCAGCTTTTGCTGGAATCGATGGTTGTCATGTTAAATTCTATTGCAGAATCATACGGGAAGTATATTCAAATACAAGTAACGACTAATTAAAGAAGGAGGTCGACAACATGTTAAAGCTGAATCTTCAATTGTTCGCTTCGAAAAAAGGTGTAGGTTCCACAAGAAACGGACGTGATAGCCAATCTAAACGCCTTGGCGTTAAACGTGCAGACGGTCAAACCGTTACTGGTGGTAGCATTTTGGTTCGCCAACGCGGAACTAAAATTCACCCAGGTACGAACGTAGGCATTGGTAAAGATGATACTTTGTTCGCAAAAGTGGACGGCGTTGTGAAGTTTGAACGTTGGGGCCGCGATCGCAAGAAAGTAAGCATCTACCCTATTGACGTCGCTCCAGTAGCGGCTGCAGTGGAAGCTTAATTGCCTTCACGAGCGGTTTAGATGAACAAGAAGCCTCCGGCAATGAGTGCCGGGGGCTTTTTTTGTAACGTACGATGAACGGGTGCGTTCAGTTGTGGTATACTGGTAAATGGTGTAAGTATCCAATTGGTGGAACAGGAGCGGATGAGCCATGAAATCCTGGAAGAGCATATGGGCGGTAGCCGTCCTATCCTTAGGTATTCCTTTATATTTCGTTTACTCGACCCGATCTCTGCTATGGTGTTTCATCCTTATGTTATGGGTTTTGGCAGTCCTCTTTACTAATTTTTATTGGACACGCCGTACAAGTGAGAATGAACAGCAAGCAGTCATTCGAAGTCTTGAGGAGACTGCAGTTCGCACCCTGAATCATCACCGACATGATTGGATGAATGATTTACAAATATTGTACGGATACGTGCAGCTTGGTAAGATTGATAAAGCAGTGCAGTGTGTGGACAGAATAAAGGAACGGATGGCACTGGAGAGTAAGATAGCGAAGCTTGGTGTGCCGTCTTTAATCTTCTATTTGCAGTCCTTTCGTACGCTTAACAGCAATCTAGAGCTTGTGGTCGATGTTCAAGATCACGTGCAACTTGCGGATCGGATTACACCAGAGCAGGAAGCTGATTTGTCCATGACTATCATGCAGAGTATTCGTGCATATCAATATTGTGGCGTTCCCGTATGGAGAATCTCGAAAATTAACCTTAAGCCTCCATCAGGAGGGAAAGGATTTAATTGTTCGATTTGAGGGGGAAGGATCTCATGGAGATCCGGAGCTACTAAGGCAACAAATTTATAATGTGGTACAGGGCAAAAGAATGAAAGCGGAGCAGCTTCATCCCTCTCAGGCTTCGTTCCAATTGCGCGTGCCGTGTGAGTTATGAGGAAGGTGAAGTCATGTTTGTAGATAAAGCTAAAGTATATGTAAAAGGTGGCGACGGAGGCGACGGTCTCGTCGCATTCCGACGTGAGAAGTATGTGCCGGAAGGCGGTCCAGGTGGCGGTGACGGAGGAAATGGCGGTGACGTTATTTTCAAAGTAGATGAAGGTCTTCGTACGTTAATGGACTTCCGCTACCAGCGCCATTTTAAAGCTAAACGGGGCATTAAGGGTAGAAATAAGACTCAGCATGGTGCAAATGCGGAGGATTTAATTGTGCGGATTCCACCGGGTACTGTACTCATCGATGATGATACGGGGGAAATGCTTGCTGATTTAACTCATCATGGTCAACAGCTGGTCGTGGCGAAGGGCGGGCGCGGCGGACGTGGTAATACACGCTTCGCAACAGCGAACAACACGGCTCCAGAAATTGCGGAGAATGGTGAAGAAGGCGAAGAAAGATACATCGTTATGGAACTTAAGGTCATGGCTGATGTAGGATTAGTTGGCTTTCCGAGTGTTGGTAAATCAACGTTGTTGTCCGTTGTATCGGGAGCGAAGCCTAAAATTGGAGCATACCATTTCACAACGATCACTCCTAACCTAGGTGTTGTAGATGCTGGAGACGGCCGCAGTTTCGTTATGGCTGATTTGCCTGGTCTTATTGAGGGGGCTCATGAAGGTGTGGGTCTTGGACATGAGTTCCTTCGACATGTTGAGCGTACACGAATTATTATTCATGTCGTAGATATGGCGGGCTCTGAAGATAGAGATCCTTATGAAGATTGGGTCAAAATCAATGATGAATTGAAGCTATACAATATCGATTTGTCGGATCGTCCACAAATTGTTGCAGCAAATAAGATGGATATGCCTGAATCGGCAGAGAATCTTGTTTCATTCATCGAGCGTGTAAAAGAAGTTAAACCAGACATTGAAATTATGCCAATTTCCTCTCTAACCCGTCAGTGTTCAGGAACTTCTATATCGTGCAGCGGATATGCTAGATAAAATTTCGCAAGAAGTTGTGATCGAAGAAGTGCCTGTAATTAAAGAGAAGAAGGTTTACAAACTAAGTAAAGACGAGGATAACTCGTTTACCATTACGCGTGATAATGATGCCTATATCGTTCACAGTGTGAAAATTGAGCGCATGTTGAAGAGAATACAGATGAATTCTCACGAAGCCATTCTCAAACTGGCGCGTACAATGAGGTACATGGGTATTGATGAAGAACTACGCAAACGCGGAGCAGTAGAAGGTACGATTGTACGAATTGCTGATTTTGAGTTTGAGTTTGTTGAGAGCAGTAGTTATTATTAAAAAAGCAGCGAAAAGCCGTACAAGGTATATTCATATATACCTTGTACGGCTTTTTTATATTAAGATGGATGAAGAAAAGGCTGAAATCTATTGCCCCTATCGTTCATATGCTTTATAATGTCCACTATATGAATACATCAGTCTTTGAGGAGAGGACGTTCGTGAAAGAACGCTATTATTTGGTCCGGGAAGATATTTTACCTGAGGCTGTGGTCAAAACAATGCAGGTCAAACAGCTGCTTGCAGCAGGAGACATCAAGACGGTACATGAGGCTGTAGAGCAAGTTGGGCTGAGTCGCAGTGCATTTTATAAATACAAGGATGGCATCCATCTCATTAACCAACTGGAACGGGAACGGATTGTAACGATATCCATAGATATGGAACACCGTGCCGGTATGCTATCCAAAGTGCTGAGTCTCGTTGCGAGCTTAGGTGGAAATGTACTGACCATTAATCAAAGTATTCCTCTGCAGGGGATTGCAAATGTCGTAATTTCGGTAGAAGTGTCACGTATGGATGATGATTTGGGTGATATGCTTGAAGGCATGAGGGATTGTGCGGGCGTCAAACGAGCTCATTTAATTGGGCAAGGGTAGTGGCGATCAAGACGACTAACCGAAGATGAACTATGTAACGAAGAGAAGCACAGCGGTAATATGGATGAAATACAGGAGGGAATGTATATGAAACCGATAAAAGTTGGATTGCTTGGTCTGGGTACCGTGGGAACAGGGGTAGTACGGATTGTTGAAGGGCATCAAGAGGATTTGAGCAGTCAAGTAGGTTCTCCCATTGTCATTGAACGTATTGCCGTACAAAACATAGAGAAAGTCCGCAATATTTCTGTGGATCACAATAGGTTGACTGAGAATCCTTGGGATGTTATCCGCGATCCTGAAATTGATGTCATTGTCGAAGTTATGGGCGGAGTTGACCAGACTAAAGCTTATATTCTTGAAGCTCTGGAACGGGGCAAGCATATTGTTACTGCTAATAAGGATCTAATGGCTTTATATGGATCAGAAATCCTAGCGAAGGCACAGGAAAAGCAATGCGATGTTTTCTATGAAGCGAGTGTAGCTGGTGGTATTCCAATTATCCGCACATTAATTGAAGGATTCTCATCTGATCGAATTTTAAAAATCATGGGAATTGTAAACGGTACTACCAACTTTATTTTGACGAAAATGAGCCAAGAAGGCGCTTCATATAGTGATGTACTACAAGAAGCTCAGGAACTAGGCTATGCTGAATCCGATCCGACTTCTGATGTTGAGGGACTGGATGCTGCTCGTAAAATGGCAATCTTAAGTACCATCGGTTTCCGTTCAAATATTGAACTGCAAGATGTCAGTGTGCGCGGTATTTCGCAAGTAACTAAAGAAGATATAGCTTATGCCAAACGTCTTGGGTATGAAATGAAGCTATTGGGCATTGCAGATCGTTCGGATGATCATTTCAGCATCAGCGTTCAGCCAACGATGGTACGTAAGAGTCACCCAATCGCATCTGTAAATGGTGTATTCAATGCAGTTTATGTTTATGGTGAAGCTGTAGGTGAGACGATGTTCTATGGAGCAGGAGCTGGAGAAATGCCAACAGCAACCTCTGTAGTAGCGGATTTAATCGCTGTAATCAAGAACTTGAAGCTTGGTGTTAACGGGCTGAAAGCGATTGTGCCCTATAAGCCTAAGAAGCTGAAAAATGATGAGCAAATTGTTTATAAGAACTTTATCCTCTTGCATGTAGATGACAAAGCTGGCGTACTTGCCCGAATTACTCAAGTATTCGCTGAGTTCGGCGTAAGTTTGGAATCTGTTGTTCAACAGCCGAATGAACATAATCCAGAAGCAGAAATTATTATCGTTACTCATGATGCTGACAAGGCAAGTATGGATAAGGTGCTTCAGCATTTTGAAGGATTGGAAGTTATTCGTCGCATTAAAAGTGTCTATCGCGTAGAAGGGTAACCACCCTTATTCAGTGCAATCATACCAGCCTATAATGAGAAGGAGTTATATATAATGGCATACGAAGGATTAATTCAGACGTACAAATCTTATTTACCTGTGAACGAGAATACACCGTTTCTTACACTTAAGGAAGGAAATACACCCTTAATCCGCGCTGAGAACCTGTCCGAGGAGCTTGGACTTGATCTTTACTTCAAATATGAAGGGCTAAACCCAACGGTTCATTTAAAGACCGGGGTATGGTTATGGCTGTAGCCAAAGCAATTGAAGAAGGCAGCCGTACGATTATGTGTGCATCTACAGGTAATACCTCGGCTGCGGCAGCAGCTTACGCTGCGCGTGCTGGACTCAATTGTATTGTAATCATTCCTAATAATAATATTGCACTGGGTAAGCTAGCTCAGGCTATCATTTATGGTGCAAAGGTTATCGCGATTGAAGGTAACTTTGACCGGGCTCTAGAAATTGTTCGTGAAATTACAGCCAAACATCCTATTACACTAGTTAATTCGGTAAATCCTTACCGTATTGAAGGACAGAAGACAGCAGCTTTTGAAGTGATTGAACAACTGGGCAAAGCACCGGATGTACTTGCTATTCCTGTAGGAAATGCGGGTAACATTACTGCCTATTGGAAAGGATTCAAAGAATACCACGCTGCTGGTAAAATATCATCGCTTCCGCGTATGGTTGGTTTTGAAGCTGAAGGTGCCATGGCTATCGTACGTGGAGAACCTATTGTTGAGCCAGAAACGGTTGCAACTGCTATTCGCATTGGTAACCCAGCAAGCTGGAAGACAGCAGTTGAAGCTGCTGAGGAATCTGGTGGACAAATTAACTATGTGACAGATGAAGAAATCCTGAGTGCTTATCGCACGATTGCGTCACGTGAAGGTATTTTTGCAGAACCAGCATCCGCTGCTTCAATTGCCGGTGTATATAAATTGAAACGTGAAGGATATTTTAAGGGCGGTGAAACGGTCGTATGCGTTTTGACTGGGCACGGTCTGAAGGATCCAAACATTGCGATCAGTACAGTTAATGCACAGCCTTTGGTCGTGGCAGATAATGAAAAAGCCGTTATGGAGGCCATTGCGAAGCTGGAAGAGGAGCAAGTATGATTCTAGAGGATGGCGTACGAGTGCGTATTCCAGCAAGCACGGCCAATCTGGGCCCAGGCTTTGATACACTAGGAATGGCGCTTTCACTTTATGCATGGATTGAAATGAAGCAAGCGGAGAAGACGGTCTTTCATCTCCATGGGGATCAGATGAGTGGTATTCCTGAAGATAAGAGTAATTTGATATATAAAGTAGCCCAGTTAGTATTTGTTGAAGCGGGTGTATCGGTTCCCGAATTAGAAATTTCAATGTATTCGGATATTCCCCTGACACGTGGCCTTGGTAGTAGTGCTTCTGCAATAGTAGGTGGACTTGCAGCAGCCAATGCACTGATCGGGTCTCCACTCTCTAACGAGAAGCTTTTCGATATGGCAGCCCGTCTAGAGGATCATCCTGACAACGTTGGTGCCTCCCTGTTTGGGGGGGTTATTACAGCGACTTGGGATGGTACACATACTGAACATATTCGAATCGAACCTCACTCTGATTTGGAAGTGCTCGTAGTCATACCAGAGTTTCAATTGGCCACATCTGCAGCCAGAAGAGTGCTTCCAGACCAAATTAGCCGCCAAGATGCCGTATATAATATAAGCAGATCGTCTTTGCTCGTAGCAGCATTGTCTTCTGGGAAGTTGGAATATCTTCGAACAGCTATGTCTGATCGGCTTCATCAGCCTTACCGGGCATCACTTGTACCAGGAATGTCCGAAATTCTTCAGGATGCAGTTAATCATGGCGCGCTTGGGGTCGCTTTAAGCGGAGCAGGGCCTACCCTATTAGCTTTAGTTAATCGCAATGAAGCAAAGAAGCATGAACTGGAGCACTATTTATTGAATACGATGAAGACACATGGCATTGAAGCATCTACGAAGTGGCTCAAACCGTCAATTAAGGGCGTTGAGGTTATCGGTGGAACGCAGCCAGAGTCATTCTTGGATATGATAAAAGGAGAAGTTATATCATGAAACGAATCGCATTACTGCCGGAAGGATCGGTTTCTCACGAGGCGCTCCTATATCTGTTTGGAGATGAACCGGTTGAACTGTTGTATTACAAGTTGATATCGGATGTGTTTCTTTCGACGGTACAGGGGAAGAGCGATTATAGTGTCATCCCTATCGAGAATACAATTGAAGGCTCGGTCAGCTTGCATATGGACTGGCTAGTAAATGAAGTGGATATTCCAATGCAGGTAGAGTGGGTGTATCCATCTATTCAGAACCTCATTGGTGATCGCGCGGAATTCCAGACGGAAACCGGTGAGCTGGATTTCAGTTTGATCCGTAAAATCATTTCACATCCCGTGGCCTCAGCCCAGTGCCAGCAGTTCATTCGTGAGCACGCTCCGCAAGCGGAAATGGAGAACGCAGGTAGTACGACAGAAGCAGTCAGTATTGTCAAAAGCAATCCAGGTAAGGGATGGGCGGCTATTGGAACGCTACTAGGCGCAGCAACACATCAACTAGATGTGCTAGCGAAGCGGGTAACGGATCATAACAATAATTTCACTCGATTTGTACTGATTGGCAAAGATTCTATGCCACAGCTACTTGAGAAAGATAATGTGATGAAGACTAGTATACTCGTGACTCTTCCCGAAGACTTTGCAGGTGCACTGCATCAGGTGCTTGCTGCTTTTGCTTGGAGAAGGCTAAACTTGTCTCGCATTGAATCAAGACCTACGAAGAAGAAATTAGGCAGTTATTATTTTTATGTTGATGTGCAGGAATCCGTGGACTCCGTTCTCCTACCGGCAGCAATTGCTGAGATTGAAGCATTGGGTTGCCAAGTACGTATTTTGGGTTCGTATCCTAGCTTTACGTACAAAGATCCTGAACAGAATGAGATTAATTCGGAGGTGCAGTAATATATGTCAGAGCAATGGATTTATCTTGATGGGGAATATGTAACAAAAGAAAATGCCAAAATTTCTGTTTTTGATCATGGTTTTTTATATGGAGATGGTATCTTTGAAGGTATCCGTATTTATGCGGGAAACATTTTTAAGTGTGACGAACATTTGGATCGACTGTATGATTCAGCGAAATCGATTGATCTAGTTATTCCACTATCAAGTGAAGAATTACGTGAAGCTATGGCCGAAACGATCCGTCGTAACGATATGCGTGATGGTTACATTCGTCTCATCGTGTCACGTGGAGTGGGTAACCTTGGCCTTGATCCAAGACGCTGTCCGAATCCTACGGTACTAATTATTGTGGAACAACTTGCGATTTACTCGGAAGAAGCATACCAGAAGGGTCTAAAAGTCGTATCAGTGTCTCAGCGCCGTAATCTTCCAGATGCGCTGAATCCAAAGATCAAATCACTTAATTACTTAAATAACATTCTCGTTAAAATTCAGTCTAATTTAGCAGAAGCTGATGAGGCTATCATGATGAATGCCCAAGGTTATGTAACAGAGGGGTCGGGCGATAATATCTTCCTTGTCAAAAAAGGGGTTGTATATACGCCTCCATGCTACTTGGGCGCACTTGAAGGTATCACCCGTCTAGCTATCATTGAGTTGTGTGAGAAACTTGGCTTCAAACTTAAAGAAGAGCCATTCAGTATGCATGATGTATATATCGCAGATGAAGTCTTTTTCACAGGAACTGCTGCGGAGGTTATTGCTGCTCGTGAAATCGATGGCCGTGTAATTGGAGAGGGACATGCAGGTCCTATTACGCTTCAATTATTAGAAGAATTCCGTAGAATCGTTAAAGAAGACGGTTTTAAAGTTTGGGAAGAGTAAGCAAATACCTTTTACGCTTAGTAAAAACATCAACAGATCCTTTCATGTTCCGTCATGGAAGGATTTTTTTTGTCTATAGGGATGTCATCCGCCTATCCTCTGCATAAGATGTAGTAACCAGAGCGGGAAATCGTTCCGCTTAGAAGAGTTTAGGAGGTTTATGCCGCGTGAAAATACACATCGTAAAAAAGGGAGATACCTTATACGAGCTATCCAAAAAGTATAACGTTCCTTTGCAAACACTTATTGATGCTAATCCGCAATTTTCAGATCCAAACGTACTAACCATCGGTCAGAAAGTCAAAATTCCTGCGGAAGCTACTCAGGTTCCTAGTAATAATGAGAACATAATTCATAAGCATGTCGTTAATCAAGGAGATAGTCTTTGGAAGTTGTCGAAAGCATGGGGAGTTACGCTTAAGGATATGATTGAAGCGAATCCTCAGCTGAAGAATCCCAATGCTCTCCTCGTTGGAGAAGTGGTGAACATACCAAACACAGGATCTTCTTCGAACGAGAACTATGACAAAAACATACATGGCAACAAGACTTATACGGGCCCTAAAGAAAATACTGCACCTAAGGAAGAAATGACAGCGCCAAACGTGGCGCTCCCGAAACAACTTCCGGAAATCCCCAATTTGGCTCCATTGCCAAATGTAATGCCTAACATGGTGATGCCGAACTTAGTAATGCCGAATCTGCCTCCAATGCCAAACATGGTGATGCCGGAGAATATAAAACCGAACATGGTGATGCCGGAGAATATAGGTCCAAACATGATGATGCCGGAGAATGTGAAACCAAACATGGAAATACCAGAGAATATAAGTCCGAACATGATGATGCCTGCTGTCGAAGCTCCTTATGGATGTGGGGAGCCGTGGCAACATGAAAATTCGCAACACCCATACGTGTCATATCCAGTTCCTGCACAGGTAGCTGGAACAATATCATCCATGCAATATGAGAAAACAACGTATTATCCTGGTATCGTGGAAAATTCGCATTACGAAAATTGTCAGCCAAACCTTTCTTGGGTGAGCCCTTATGCGCATGAAGGCCACCACGGTGAGAACCAACAGTATCCAGTGCAGTACGAACCGAATCAACAATTCCCTGTGCACTATGAACCAAACCAACAGTATCCAGTGCAGTATGAACCAAACCAACAGTATCCAGTGCAGTATGAACCAAACCAACAATATCCAGTGCAGTACGAACCAAACCAACAATATCCAGTGCAATACGAACCGAATCAGCAATTTCCTGTTAGCTATGAACCGTTAAATACAGGCGCTTATTCATATAATCCATGTGGGTGTTCACAACCTGCTGCTACCTACTATGCTGGTGCGGACCCAATGTATTCCTATCCACATAATATGTATGCTCCGCAACAACATGTTTTATCAGAAAATGGTTGGTATCCTTCATCAATGCAAGGGTCAAATGAGCAACCGAATGTTTTATTCCAATCTGTTAATGAAAATGGACATCTTCATTGGGAGCGTTATAATCCTTTAACAGAACAACAGTCTTATGTGGAGCAAAATACAGCAGGGGATATAAGTGTAAATGCTGTGTCTGTTGCAAATAGAGATCCTAAGCCAGAGCCCATCATGGCATCAAACGATATATCTGAAAAAGAAATAAAGACGCTAAGTAATAATAAAGAAAAAGCCAATTCCACAAGATCAAGAACTTCTGCAAATAAGAAAGATAGAAAAAAAAGCTCAGGAAGCAAACGCCATAACCCTTGGATTAAGAACTAAATTTATGAATTGAAAGGCAGACCTACGATATATAATGTAGGCCTGCTTTTTATTTAGATGTTATGAAGAATTACTAGAATGTCTACATAAGAGACCTATAATATAAGTTTCAAAAAAATGCTTGCCAAATGAATTTCAATTATGATATATTATAAATCCGGTCAAGAAAAAAACGTTCAAACAACGACTTTTCTCGACAAGCTGATTGGAAAGAAATTAAAACTTCTCGAAAAAAAAGCTTGCATTAAACTGCCGGACATGATATATTATAAAAGTTGCTTCTGAGACAAACTGGTAGCAACGAAAGAGAAATTGATCTTTGAAAACTGAACAACGAGTGAGTAAAGATTTTGCTTGCAAAATCTAAAGCGAGACCATTTGGTCCAT
>NZ_BAVZ01000016.1 GCF_000576305.1 Paenibacillus pini JCM 16418
CGGTACCCCGCGCTGGGCGGAGCAGCGCGGGGTCTGAGCAGCCGAGCCGAGGCACTGGCCGGCGGCTCGTTCACGATGGCGCTGTTCGGAGCATTCAGCGCCGGTAAGTCTTCCTTCGCCAATGCATTGCTTGGCGAAGATGTACTGCCCGTATCGCCGCATCCAACAACCGCGGCAATTAACCGCATTCTTGCACCTCAGGATGATTTTAAACACGGTACAGCTCAGGTTAAGCTGAAGACTTTAGAGGCTCTGCAGGATGATCTGAATTATTCATTCTCTGTGCTGCATCTGGGCAAGGCTACGATAGATGGTTGGAGACAAATTGCGAGTTCTTTATCGCCAGAAGGGATTCACCCTGCTGGACTTCCGCATTTTGGTTTTTTGAAGGCAGCAGCATTAGGCTGGGATCAAATACAAGCACAGTTAGGTACGACAATTACGGCGGACCTACAACAATATCATTCGTTTGTGGCTGATGAGTCTAGGTCATGTTTTGTGGAAAGTATTGATCTATATTATAGCTGTCCTCTAACTGAACAGGGTATTGTACTTGTAGATACACCTGGGGCAGATTCACTACATGCAAGGCATACAGGGGTAACTTTTCAATATATGAAGCATGCGGATGCTATTGTATTCGTAACTTATTATAATCATGCCTTTTCCAAAGGGGATCGTCAGTTCCTAACTCAACTGGGTAGAGTAAAAGATAGCTTTGCGCTGGATAAGATGTTCTTTATTGTGAATGCATCCGATTTGGCATCCTCAGAAGATGAATTGCAGCAAGTCGTTACTCATGTGGATCAAAATTTACGTGCCCGTGGTATTCGACTGCCACATATCTATCCATTGTCTAGCATGAATGCGCTAGAGGCAAAAACTTCTGGTGATGAGGCTCTTTATCAATCCAGTGGTTTTGCATCATTCGAAAAAGCGTTAGGAGAATTCGCGGGTGAAGAGTTGCCACGCCTGTCATTGCAGGCGGCTATTCAAGATGTCGCAGCTGCTCGCAAACGCGCACAAGAATGGAGCGCGATGGCAAAGCAGGATGAGGGAGCAAGGCAGAAGAGAATACAGCAATTGCTTGAAACGAAAGAAATAGCCGCTGAGCGGATTAAGACTTTTGGTACGGTAGATCTTAGTCGTGATATGGTACAGGAGATCCAGGAGCTTCTGTTTCATGTTCGTCAGCGAATAGGTTTTAATCTCGGTGAATTTTTCTTGGAAGCCTTTCATCCTTCCGTACTAAGAGAGGACGCAGGTCAACTGAAGCAGGTCTTTGTCGATTGCGGACGAGAGCTGGAGCGGACACTTGTGCGTGAATTGGATCAGGAACTTTGGGCTACGACTTTACGACTAGAAAATAAAGGTAAAGCACTTGTTCATACGGCAGCAGCAGCCACTGTCCAAGACATCCATGATCGGGATGCCGTTCTGTTGCTTACGATTCCTGAAGAAAAGAGCTGGCCTTCACCGGACTGGGGAGATCTTCAAATGGATGCATTTATAGATTGGTCATCCATGGCCTCCTCTTTTAAATCACCTAAAAACTTCTTTGAAGGCGGGGGCCGCGACAAATTGCGCCAAACCGTAGATCCGTTAATCAAAGAGGTACTTGGAGTGGCATCCGAAGAAAAACAGCAGCAATTAATCGACTTTTATTGCTCCCAAGCTGCTGGAGCGCAGGAACGGCAGGCTTCGATTATGCAGGAACAATTGAAGGACATGCTTCAATCCATGTTACAGATGTTGGAATCGCCAGATGACACAGAATCATGGGACTTGCTTGCTAATCAATTGATGAGCATTGAACAAAGCATCCATTAAAATGGAATTCATATCCATGTCAGGAAGCACTTTTACAGTGTTTCCTGACTTTTTTTTGGGTGTGGCAGGGATACCGAGGATAATGAATGATTTAGTCATTAACCTATGATTATGTCTAATGAATGACGATTAGTTGACAAAGTAGCCCATTTATGACCTACTTTGCTCTTTGCGACCTCAGGATAGACGATGGTAAACTTCATAAATATTCAATTTTTATGAATTATTATCTCATACTCACTGGACTTGAAGGAGGAGAACCATGAATGTTCTCAGGCAACTGCAGGGATTTTTCTGGGCGAAGCGGAGTTATCTATATTTATCAATACTCTTCCTCGCCATAGCTACTGCGCTCGGGCTTGTAACCCCAATCTTACTGCGGAAATTGATTGATGATGTGATCATGCCGAAGCATTTCGAAAACGTTCCCATGATTGCATTAACGGTCATTCTAGTCGTGATCCTAAAAGCAATGATGCAGTTTCTCAGCGGAATGCTGGGTGGAAGACTAGGGAACTACCTCGCGTACCGTTTGCGGAACGGATGCTATGAGAAACTGCAAGAACTATCTTTCCGCTATTATGACACGGCTAGAACAGGTGATTTAATGTCACGCCTAACTGGGGATCTGGAAGCGATCCGTCTTTTTATTGCTTTCGGTATACCGCAAATTCTGAACACTATACTAATGGTTATATTCGGAGCCATTATGATGCTGTCGATTAGCTGGCAGTTAACCTTAGTAACGATGATTAGTATTCCATTTCTTGTTGTCGTTGCATTGAGATTTGAGAACCGGATTCATCCGGCGTTTCAAGAAATGAGGCTAGCACTTAGCTCGCTGACAACGTCAGTGCAAGAGAATATTACCGGAGTGCGCACCGTTAAATCTTTTGCTCGCGAGCCTTATGAGGTAGACAAATTTTCGGAGAAAAATGAACGCTACAAGAATAATCAGATTTTCGCATCAACCCTTTGGAGCCGCTATTTTCCACTCATGGAAATGCTCGCATGTGTGTGTGTGGTTATCCTGCTCGGTGTAGGTGGTACGCTTGTTATTCATAAATCACTAACACTCGGAGGATTGGTCGCTTTTTTTAGCTTAATTTGGTACATAATTGGTCCGATGTGGAATATTGGTTATCTGATTAATAACTATACCCAGTCGGAAGCCTCAGGTGAACGTGTGCTTGAGCTATTGAATCAACAAGTTGACGTGAAGGATAAAGAAGATGCCGTGACGCTACGTGCTGAGGATGTTAAAGGTCATGTTACATTTGATCATGTAACTTTCGCGTATGGGAATAAGTTACCTGCAGTTAAGGACATTCAATTGAATGCACCTTCAGGCTCCGTTATCGGAATTCTTGGCGGTACGGGTTCAGGTAAATCAACAATCATTCAGCTCCTAATGCATGCTTATAATGTGACTGAAGGTAGTATCCGACTTGATGGGGTTGATATTAAAGATATTAAAGTTCAGAGTCTGAGAAGTCAGATCGCAACCGTATTCCAAGAGACTTTCTTATTCTCCTCCAGCATCCGTAATAATATCGCTTATGGATTAAAGGATGTAACGATGGATGAAATTATCAGAGCAGCAAAGCTTGCCAAAGCTCATGATTTCATCATGGAAATGTCAGAGGGCTATGACACGATTGTAGGCGAACGTGGAATGGGACTCTCTGGAGGACAGAAGCAACGGATTGCCATTGCTCGTGCGCTACTGAAAAATCCGAAAATTCTCATTCTTGATGATGCTACTAGCGCCGTCGACATGGAAACAGAACATGAAATCCAGTCGGGATTCCAGGAAGTCATGAAGGGACGGACGACATTTATTATTGCTCACCGAATTTCATCATTACGTCATGCTGATGAAATCCTTGTCATGAACGAAGGGCAAATCGTGCAGCGGGGTAAACATGAACAGCTCATTGCGAAGCAAGGTCCTTACCAAGATGTATATCATATTCAATATGCAGACCACATTGCCCGAATGAACGGTAATGCAGGAGAGCAGGTGAGTTCATGAATCCAGAAGTGAATACGAAGCAACACCTTAAGCAGAAAAGTAGTAAAAGCAAAGGTACAAGCACGGGTCAAACAGGAGAACGATTCGTATATCAAGATGATGAAATCATGGATAAGTCCTTTGATTGGGGACAGTTTGCCCGTCTATTTGGATATATGAAACCGTACGCTAAGCAATTGCTACCTTTGGTCATACTAATGATGATTCTCGGAACAGTTACTAAATTAACGGTCCCATTTCTAACGAGTCTTGCGATTGACAAGGCTATCGCACCTGAGGATGGAAACACCAGTCTGAAGATGTTATATATCATAACTGGCATTGTGTTGGTATTGTATATTGTTCAATGGCTAGCAAGCACGTACCGCATTAAATTCACCAATATTATTGGGCAACGTGTGATTTACGATTTAAGAACTGATTTGTTTAAGCATATTCAGAAGCTATCCTTTAATTTCTTTGATAAAAGACCAGCTGGTTCAGTACTCGTCCGGGTGACGAATGATGTCAATTCGCTGCAAGAACTGTTTACGAGTGGTGTCGTTAACCTAATGATCGACTGTGTTCAATTGGTAGGTATCGTCGTTATTTTGCTCCTGATTAATTGGAAGTTAGGGCTTGCTGTGATTCTGACGGTGCCTTTGATGTTCTTTATTTCCACTAAATTACGAGTGAAAATTCGCCTTGCATGGCAAGTTGTCCGGATGAAGAACTCCCGGATTAACTCTCATTTGAACGAATCTATTCAAGGTATTCGCGTGACTCAAGCATATACGCAAGAACAGGAGAATATTAAATTCTTCGATGAAGTGAACAATGATAGTAAAAAGTCATGGGATCGGGCATCAACCATGAACCAAGCTTTTGGTCCTCTTATTGAAATTACAGGGGGTCTAGGTACATTAATCTTATTCTGGTTTGGTGCATATCTGATTCAGCATGATCAGCTGACGGTCGGTTATCTGGTTGCTTTCTCAAGTTATGTAGGTAACTTCTGGGAGCCAATCAACCGGTTGGGCCAAATGTACAATCAATTATTGGTGGCTATGGCTTCTTCGGAACGAATCTTTGAGTTTATTGACGAGAAGCCTAGCATTGATGATAAGCCTGGTGCGAAGCCCATTCCGCAAATTAAAGGCAATATTAAGTTAAAAGACATTGTATTTGAATACGAGAAGGGACGTCAGGCACTAAAAGGTATTAATCTCAATGTGGAGGCAGGCCAGAATATTGCCCTCGTCGGTCACACGGGTTCTGGTAAGAGTACAATTATTAACTTGCTCAGTCGTTTCTATGATATTACGAGCGGGAAAATTACGATTGATGGTTATGATATCAGAGATGTCACGGTGGAGAGCTTGCGCAGTCAGATCAGTATTGTGCTTCAAGATACATTTATCTTCTCTGGAACCATTCGGGATAATATTCGTTTCGGACGTCTGGATGCTACGGATGAAGAGATAGAGGATGTTGCAAAAGCGGTTGACGCGCATGAATTCATTATGAAGCTTCCAGGTGGCTATGATACTGAGGTTGAAGAACGCGGTAATATGCTATCTATGGGACAAAGGCAGTTGCTGTCCTTTGCCAGAGCATTGCTTGCAGATCCGCGCATTCTCATACTAGATGAGGCAACGGCTAGTATCGATACAGAGACCGAGATCAAAATTCAGGAAGCTTTGAAGGTTCTGCTGAAGGGTCGTACTTCTTTCATTGTAGCTCACCGTTTGTCGACGATTCGTCATGCTGACAAAATAGTCGTATTGGATCATGGAGAGATCAAAGAAGAGGGTAATCATAGTGAACTAATGCAACATCAAGGCACGTACCACGGATTAATCGAAGCACAATTTCGGTTCGTATAATTTATTTTACAAACGCATTACATTAGCTTAATAGCCCTCTAATCATTGCAAAATAATCAATTTACTCCATATATCTCCTATTTATTTGGAGAGAAATATGGAATAATTGTGACTTTTGCAGAAAAATGTCGGAGCATGCTTGCATTCTTTCGCAGAAACCCTGAAAATATAAGTTGAGAGAGACTTATTAGGGGGGAATGGGAAGTGGTGTGGGGTGCTCCTTTTTCTGCACATGCCAAAAAGATGCTGCTATTAGGCAGCGGTGAATTGGGAAAAGAAGTGGTTCTTGAAGCTCAGCGTTTGGGAGTCGAGACCATTGCCGTGGATCGTTATGCAGATGCTCCTGCGATGCAGGTTGCACACAGGTCCCATGTGATTGATATGCTCGATGCCGAATCCCTGAAAGTCATTATTCAGCGGGAGAAGCCGGATCTGATTGTTCCAGAAATTGAGGCGATTGCAACTCATGTCTTACTGGAGCTGGAGGAAGAAGGTTATAACGTCATTCCAACCGCTCGTGCGGCAAGATTGACAATGGACCGTGAAGGTATTCGCCGCTTGGCAGCGGAAACTTTGAAGTTGCCAACCGCAGACTACCGTTTTGCGAATAGCTTGGATGAACTGAAAGAAGCTGTAGCTGACTTGGGCACACCTTGTGTGATTAAGCCGATTATGAGCTCTTCAGGAAAAGGCCAGAGCGTATGTCGCACTCCGGATGATGCGGTTGACTGCTGGAATGCAGCTCTCGAAGGTGGACGAGCTAAGAGTACTCGAGTGATCGTAGAATCTTTCGTTACGTTTGAAAGCGAGATCACACTGTTAACCGTTCGATCCGTAACTGGAACGACGTTTTGTCAGCCGATTGGTCACATTCAGCGTGATGGAGATTATGTTGAATCATGGCAGCCTCATTTTATGAGTGAAGCTCACCTGTTAGAGGCGCAGTCCATTGCAAAAGCGATTACAGACGAACTTGGGGGATACGGCCTTTTTGGCGTAGAGTTGTTTGTCACTGCTGATGGAATTGTGTTTAGTGAAGTATCACCGCGTCCTCATGACACCGGTATGGTGACTATGATTACGCAAGACTTATCGGAATTTGCACTGCATGTCAGAGCTATACTCGGTCTACCGATTACATCAGTAGAACTTCTTACGCCTGGTGCCTCAGCAACCTTAAAAGCTGAGCGTACTAGTGCCCATTTTGTTGTCAGTGGTATAGAAGAAGCACTTCGCTTGCCCCGTACCCAAGTTCGTGTATTCGGCAAGCCCGAAACGAAACCAGGGCGGAGAATGGCAGTCGCTTTAAGTGCAGACCAGGATATCGAGAAAGCACGGAACACGGCGAAGCAAGCCGCAAGTCTTTTAAAAGTGGAGGAAATTAATCATGAATAGTAGTTTATCTGCTCCTACCTTGCAAATTCGCAAATCCCAATGTAACAGTGACTTGAATGCGGTGATCAGCTTAATGCGTCAGTTAAGCTATCCAACAACCGTAAATGTGATGCGTGAACGCATGGAAGCTTCCGAAACCAATCCCTCGTCCTGCACACTAGTGGCAGAGCTTGATGGTGAAGTCGTAGGTATGATAGCTTTAAATCAGATTTTCTCTTATGCAAAAAGCGAAAAGGCTACTCAAGTGTCAGCCCTTATTGTCTCCGAAGAGCACCGTCATCAAGGCCTTGGTAAACGCTTGATAAACAGTGCTGAGGAGTGGGGAAGAGCACAAGGCAGTAAGATCTTGTTTCTTACCAGCGGAAATCGTGTTGAACGTGCACCTGCACATGCTTTCTATGAACATATCGGTTTTGAAAAAACGGGTTACCGTTTCAGCAAAAAATTGAAATAATTTATATGAAAAATGTACGTACCCATCCCGATTTCGGATGGGTTTTTTAGTTTAACTTTGGCATTCCATTCAAATGGATTTGTCATATTTCTTCATATTTACAATATTTCCGAAGTAAGATAGAATACGTGAGTAAATTAATGAAAGCGATTTCAATTATATGTTTTTCTGAAAATAAAGCACAAAGGTGGTGAACCATGTATAAATTGCTGCTAGTAGAAGACGAAGAAGATGTAAGGGATGGATTGATTGAAGAGATTCACTGGGAAAGCATTGGATATGAGGTGGTTGATAGTGCTGAGAATGGACGAGAAGCAATGGATCTCGTCGATCGATACCTACCCGATGTCGTTGTAACCGATATACATATGCCATTTATGGATGGTTTGCAGCTTGCGAGTTGGATTCGCGAACATCACCCGATGATTAAGATTATCATTCTAACGGGTTATGATGAATTTGAATATGCGCAGAAAGCCATAAAGCTGCAAATCGATGAATATATACTTAAACCCTTTTCTTCACAAGAGCTAATAGAAGTTCTTCTTAAAGTTAAAAGGCATATGGAAGCTGAAATGGCAGAGAAGGAGAATGTTCAAATTTTAAAGGAGCATTATCGCAAAAGCATTCCTGTGCTCAGGGAGCTTTTTTTGTCTTCCATGGTAACTCGAAAGCTAACTATTCACGAGATTGAAGAGAAAAGTGCAAGCTATGGAATGGATTTATCTGGCCAAGCTTTTATGGCTGCAGCCATCAGAATTGATTATGTACACGAAGATCTAGATCGGGAGATAGATCAACAAATGGCTGGAAATCTGAAAAGTTCAGTTTCATTAAAATATACAGAAGACCGCTATCTTCAGTTATTTGCTGTTTATAATGTGGCTGATGAAATTTGCCAGAAAACATCCGGATTTAAAGTGTTCATCCATCATGATGAGTGCGTCCTGCTGGCTGTAGGCAAACAGGCAGATCTGGAGATACTAGCTGAGCGTATGCTTACTTTACTAGAAGAGATTCGCCAAAACGTACATAAATACGTCAAGCTTACCGTCACTTCCGGGGCAGGATCTGTATTTCAGCACATTGCGGATGTTTATCAATCTTATAAGGAGGCGCTTCAGGCTCTAGATTATAGACTGATTCTTGGCAACAATCGTGTAATTTGGATTAATGACGTGGAAACACGGCGTTACGACTCACTTCATTTTGATGAACAGAAGGAGCATGATTTAGTTCGTTCAATTAAATTAGGCACATTGGAAGAACTGACAGCAACAATGGATAGTTTATTCAGTGACTTAAGTATGAAACAATTATCCGTTAAAGATTGTCAGGTCTATTTACTAGAAATGCTGACCTCCATTATGAAAATAGCCAAGGAATTTAATATTGAGCTAGAAGAGCTTTTCGGTAGCGCCGATTTTTTATTTACGGACATGTTTAAATATAACAACTTACAGGAAGTGAAGCAGTGGGCTTATGGTCTGTGTTCTAAGCTTCGAAGTAGCATCGCATTAGGCCGACAGTCAGGTTACCGTCAGTTGGTGAACGATGCAAAGGACTATATCCGTAAGCATTACGCAGAAAGCGACATCTCCATTCGTAAAGTTTGCAATCATTTGCATATCAGTACCGGCTATTTCAGTAGTATTTTTAAGAAGGAAGTAAAAATGACTTTTGTAAATTATTTAATGCAGATCCGAATGGATGCCGCAAAGGAAATGCTGAGAACAGGAGATATGAAGGCATTTGAAATTGCAGAGAAAATTGGATTTGCTGATCCGAATTATTTTAGCTTCTGCTTCCGCAAAAAATTTGGTATCTCGCCAAAAGAATATAGGAATGGAAGCCGAGGTGTAGAACCATTTGAAAATACAAGATAAGCGTCCAAAAAGAAAATTCCCCGCAGAGAAACTCTCATTTAATGTGCGAAGTATTCAAGTCATCATAACACTATCTTTTACACTTCTAACCATACTTATCGTACTGCTAGTTAGCATTATGTTATATAACAAATTCACGAGAACAGCCGAAGAGAATGCCTCCTTGAACATTCAGCAAATTATTCAGCAGGTAAACTACCATCTAGAGCTCTATGTCAAAGGTATGCAGGATATATATGAAGTTGTGGAAGAACAGATCAACCAAACTGCAGATATCGACCGTCCAATCTTAAGAGAGCAGTTGAATACACTGCTGCAAACGCGTGAAGATCTCGTATCTGTTGGACTATTTACGCCAGAAGGTCAGCTCATTCTCGATATTCCGAATGTCGATATGCGGCGCAATACGCAACTGAGACAGCAGAGTTGGTATGAAACTGCTCTGGAGCAACCTAAGAAGCTTTCTTTTTCAGCACCTCATATTCAGAATCTCTACAAAGGTAAGTACACATGGGTCGTTTCTTTAAGTCGAATGATTCAGTATAAAGATAGAGGAGAACTGAAGCAAGGAATCTTGCTTGTGGATGTTAATTTTAGAACGATTGATGAGCTTAGTCGCAAGGTCAGCCTAGGTAAAAAAGGATATGCCTATATTATTGATGATCTAGGTAACATCGTTTATCATCCACAACAGCAGCTCATATACGCAGGGCTTAAATATGAAAACTTGGAATCTGTATTAGAATACTCCTTTCGAAGTTATATGGATAATTCGACGGGAGAACCTCGGTTTATTACGGTGAGGACAGTCGAACCCATTGGTTGGAAAATCGTCGGGGTGGCCTACCTAGATGAAATTGTAACGACTAAGAAGGACTTAAATCAATTCATTTTCTGGTTCTTGGTGGTAGTCATCGCAGTGGTAGTCGTGTTATCCATATTTGTATCTGCTAAAATTTCGCAACCGCTACGGCGATTGGAGCGTTCGGTAAAAATCGTCAGTGAGGGAGATTTCAGCACTCCGATTCATGTTGGTGGTGCCTATGAAGTAGAGCAGCTCTCGAAGCGTTTCAACTTCATGCTTCACCGAATACGGCAGTTGATGGATCAGATTATTCATGAGCAGGAGGCTAAGAGAAAGAGTGAGCTGGATGTATTACAGGCACAAATTAATCCTCATTTTCTGTACAATACGCTGAATTCAGTCATCCGACTTGCGGAGCGGGGCAAGAAAGAAGAAGTGACGACTACGATTACTTCGCTTTCGAAGTTTTTTCGCATCAGCTTAAGTAAAGGAAAAAATACGATTACGCTTGAAGAAGAGTTGGAGCATGTTAGGCATTATCTGATCATTCAAACCATTCGTTACAAGAATAAGTTTAAGTACACCATTGAATGTGAGGAAGAAGCGCTGAATTGTACAACCTTGAAGCTGATTTTACAGCCGATTGTGGAGAATGCCATCTATCATGGATTGGAGCAAATGGTTGATGAAGGCTGGATACATATCAGAGCATTCATTCAGAATGAACGGCTCATCATTACGGTAGCCGATAATGGATTGGGCATGAGTACACAAGTCATGGAACAACTGCTCAGTGGCCATATTCGTCATACGGGTGGTTCAGGCGTAGGCGTAAAAAATGTGAATGAGCGGATCAGATTGCTTTATGGTAAAGCATACGGCTTGTCTTTTGAAAGCGAACAGGAAGTTGGAACGAAAGTTACGATAATCCTACCGGTTATTCCATTCAATATGGAGAATCAGGAAAGAGGGATGTCATGAGAAGGGTAAGCCTATTTAAATCCAGTTTGCTTATAGTATTGAGCACCGTACTCGTATCATGCACAGGTTCAGGGGCTACGCTGCATGAATCAAGCACTATTCGAAGAGTGGATATGATTGTGAAGATGAATCATGGAGATTTTTGGAAGACCGTTAAAATGGGGGCAGAAGTGGCAGCTAAAGAATATAATGTCGACCTCAAGTTCAAAGGCCCACAGAACGAGAACGATATCGAAGGACAAATCCAGTTGATGGATGAATCGATCAAGGGCAAGGCGGATGCTATTATTTTGTCTGCAAGTGACTATATGAAACTCGCGCAAGTAACAGACCGTGCGGCTTTTTACAAAATTCCTGTAATCTCCATGGACTCGGAGGTTGCATCCGCTCGTGTGAAGTCTTTTGTAGGTACAAATAATTACGAAGCAGGGCAAATGGCAGCCGAACGACTGGTTATGCTTACAGGTGAGCAAGGACGCATCGGTGTAATGAATTTCGTTAAAGGATCTAAGAATGGCGATGAGCGTGAAGAAGGATTTATGGATTATATTGCTCGTTATCCAGATGTAAGAGTCGTTTCTGTCGAGTACTGCGAATCGGATGAGCAAATTGCCCGTACGCTTACACGGAAGATGGTAGCTGAGCATCCAGAAATGAACGGCATCGTAGCACTAAATGAGGTCGCCTCCATTGGCACAGCGGAAGAAATTCAAAAGCTCGGGATCGGGGGGCGTGTCAAGGTTATCGCATTTGATAGTCCAGATAAGGTAATGGAGCTATTGCAAGAAGGGATTGTGCAGGCCACAGTGATCCAGAATCCGTTTAACAACGGATATTTGGCAGTTCAGCAGGCAGTCAAGGCGATAGAAGGCGATGACATCCAAGAACGTGTAGATACTCATACGAAAATGATTGATTTGGACAATATGCTTTGGCCGGAAAATCAGAAGCTTCTGTTTCCGTTTGTAAGATAATGATAATAAGCCAGTAGAATTTTGCTAGAACACATGAGAATTTTATATTCGAATCACATGATACATCCCGCATAATGAGAGCGTATCCAAGTGATGCGTTGACAAGAGAAGAAAATGAGGAGGTCTATGTTCGATGAAAAAAATTACTTCTGTTTTACTTGCTGGTGCTCTGCTCGGTTCGGTGCTGGCTGGATGTGGAGATTCTAGTGACACTAAAGATACAGGTGCAGCAGGAGGAAGCTCAGATCGTGGTAAAGAGCCTTCCATCGGTGTTGCCATTTACAAATTTGACGATACCTTTATGACAGGTGTCCGCAATTCCATTAAGTCCAATGCAGAGGGTAAGGCACAAGTAGATATTGTAGATAGCCAGAACTCACAACCTACACAGAATGATAAAGTGGATATGTTTATTACAAAGAAAACAAACGCACTCTTAATAAATCCAGTCGACCGCACAGCTGCAGGTGTCATTATTGATAAGGCTCAAAAAGCGGATATTCCAGTTGTATTCTTAAATCGTGAACCTCTTCCTGAAGATATGAAGAAATGGGATAAAGTGTACTATGTTGGTGCTAAAGCCGAAGAATCCGGTACCATGTCCGGTGAAATCATAGCTGATTATTGGAAAGCTCATCCTGAAGCAGATAAGAATAAAGATGGCGTACTTCAGTACGTGATGCTGAAAGGCGAACCAGGTCACCAAGATGCAGAGCTTCGAACAAAATACTCCATAGAAGCGATAGAAAAAGCAGGCGTTAAAGTAGAAAAAGTCGCTGAAGATACAGCGATGTGGGATCGTGTAAAAGGTCAAGAGAAAATGGCCGCTTTCTTGGGTTCTAATGGCGATAAAATTGAAGCTGTTCTAGCTAATAATGACGATATGGCGCTTGGTGCTATTGAAGCGTTAAAAGCAGCAGGCTACTTCAAAGGTGACAAGATGATGCCAGTTGTAGGCGTTGATGCTACTGCTCCAGCTCTTCAGGCACTTGAAGATGGAACTTTGCTAGGAACCGTTCTGAACGATGCAAACAATCAGGGTAAAGCAGCAGTTACACTTGCAACACTACTTGCTACAAAAGAAGTTCCAACTAAAGATAATGTAGGCTTCGATATCACTGACAATCAATATGTATGGATATCTTATAAGAAGATTACGAAAGAAAACATGAGCGACGCGAAATAATTTAATATCGGATGTATACATCAATAATCCAATCGGGAGGCGATGGAATAGCTGTTCGCCTCCGCCGAGAGGAGGAGAGTAGGGAGCGGTAATCCATGGCTCAGAACGAATTTTTACTGGAGATGAAAGGGATCAGCAAAGAGTTTCCCGGTGTGAAAGCGCTCGACGGTGTTACATTGCAGGTAAGGCCAGGTACGGTTCATGCACTGATGGGCGAAAATGGAGCTGGAAAGTCGACGCTTATGAAATGTTTATATGGAATTTACGCGCCAGATGCTGGCGAAATTATATTGGATGGGGTTCATGCAAACATCCACAACTCCAAGGATGCCCTCAATCTAGGCATTTCAATGATTCATCAAGAATTACATCCGGTGCCTTTTCGCAATGTTATGGAGAACATTTGGTTAGGTCGTTTTCCAACGAAGGGAATAGGGCCACTACAGTTATTTGTGGATCATCAAAAATGTATAAGGACACAGAGGAGCTATTCCGAGAATTAGATATAGATCTTAAACCGAATACCATTGTCGGCAAGTTATCCGTATCCAAGATTCAGTCCATCGAAATTGCAAAAGCAGTTTCATTTCATTCGCGGGTGATTGTTATGGACGAACCTACGTCCTCATTAACTAAGGTTGAAGTGGAGCATTTATTCCGTATCATCCGAGATTTGAAGAAACGCGGAGTTGCGATTATTTACATTTCACACAAAATGGAAGAGATCTTGCAAATATCAGATGAGGTTACCATTATGCGTGACGGCCTGAAAATTGGTACTTGGCCAGCTTCTGAGCTAACGACCGACACTATGATTTCGAAAATGGTAGGACGTGATTTAACTCATCGTTTTCCGGTAAAAGAGAATGTTCCTGGTGATGTCATTCTTAAAGTGAGTGAGCTTACCTCGCCCATATCGAAGTCATTTAAGGATATTTCCTTTGAACTCCGGAAGGGTGAAATCTTAGGTATTGGTGGACTTGTTGGGGCCCAGCGAACCGAGCTGATTGAAGCACTCTTCGGTCTACGCGACATTTCATCAGGGAGTATTGCACTGAATGGGAAGAAAGTGAAAATTAAATCAGCGGAAGATGCTAAAAAGCTCGGTATGGCACTTCTTACGGAGGAACGACGTGTCACGGGGATTTTCTCTGTACTTGCTGTACATGAGAATGCATCGATTGCGAACTTAGGTCGATATCGTAAGGGATTCTTCCTATTAGATGGTAAACGTAAGAAGCGGGAAGCTGATATTATGGTCGATAAATTACGAACAAAGACACCGTCCACAAAGACGTTAATTATGAATTTGTCCGGTGGTAATCAGCAGAAAGTACTTCTTGCTAGATGGCTGCTAACAGAGCCGGATATTCTGTTATTAGACGAACCGACGCGCGGGATTGATGTTGGGGCGAAATTCGAAATTTATACCATTATTAAGGACTTAGCAAAACAGGGCAAAAGCATCATTATGATCTCATCCGAAATGCCTGAATTGCTTGGGATGTCTGACCGGATTATGGTGATGTCCGAAGGCCGTCTAACCGGAATTTTGGAAGGCGATGCCGCCACAGAAGAAGAAATTATGAGGCTGGCCGCTCAGCATTAAGGACATCGAAGAGGGAGGGAACGTTCATGTTGGACGTCAAAAAGTTTGATAGCAAACGCATACAAGGGTTTACCTCGCAATATGCCATATATATCGTACTCGTTCTACTTGTTATCGGCATTACCATTTATAATCCGGCGTTCTTATCGGTTAACTCTTTACGTGATATTCTTATTCAATCCTCAACGCGTGCAATTATTGCACTCGGTGTAGCTTTTATCCTAATTACCGCAGGTACAGACTTATCGGCAGGACGGATTGTAGGTTTAACAGCCGTCATTTCCGCTTCGATGTTACAAAATGAAAACTATGCCGCTAGATTCTTTCCCGATCTACCGCATATGAAGCTTTTTATTCCCATCATATTAGCGATTCTGGTTGGGATGATCTGTGGTCTAGTGAATGGATTTGTCGTATCTAAACTAAATGTTCCGCCCTTTATTGCTACGCTAGGCACGATGGTCGCCGTGTATGGGGTTAACTCATTATATTTTGATATGGAGCCGAATAATTCACAGCCGATCGGTGGACTGCGAAATGATTTTACGGATATAGGCTCAGGCTCTATCGGCAGTGGACAATTTTCCATTCCTTATATCGTATTAATTGCTATCTTTGTTGCCTTCATCGTATGGGTAGTCTTTAATAAAACGAAGCTTGGTAAGAATATGTATGCGATTGGCGGTAATATTCAAGCTGCACGAGTATCCGGTATTAACGTAGCCAAATATCTCATATATATCTATGCTATTGCAGGAGCCTTGTATGGTCTAGCAGGGGTTTTGGAAGCTTCTAGAACAGGTGGAGCTACCAACAACTACGGTAATATGTATGAGCTGGATGCGATAGCTGCTTGTGTCGTCGGTGGTGTGTCTACAACGGGTGGAATTGGGACCGTGCCAGGTGTAATGGTCGGTGTACTTATCTTCACGATTATTAATTATGGACTTACATTTATTGGTATCAGCCCGTACTGGCAGCTTATTATTAAGGGATTAATTATTGTCGCAGCTGTAGCTTTCGATATGCGTAAATATGCTAATAAAAAATAGACCAGGGCAAAAATTCTTCTTCAAATGTTCTTATGAGAAAAGATGGGCCACCAAGGCTGCAGCATCATTTGCTGTGGTCATTTTGGCGTTCATAAGCGCAAATGAAGTTTTTTAACAGGATCAGAGGAATGGATATTACTAATTATTTTACCATTATTTTATAAGTTTACAGTTTGTATAAACATGCTACAATGTGTTTGAGAGAAATGACAACTTTGTAACCGGATCGTAATAATTACCCGGTAAACATCATGAAGGAGATGTATGAATGAAGAACAACAAATGGATGAAAATGGTGGCTAGCGGAGCTTTTGCAGCTGTACTAGGTGTAAGTCTGCTAGGAACAAGTTCAGCATCTGCTGCAGCATGTGCTCCTACCCCGATCGATACGAAGAGTGCACAAGTGTACTTGCAACAATTTCTTAAGAATAATGACAATCTAAACTCACTAATACAAAAATACGAAAATTTAATTAAATTGAGCCTGAAAAAGCCAGAAGCATCAACACCAGGTACAGTCGTACCAGATAAAAAGCCAGAAACATCAACACCAGGTACAGTCGTACCAGATAAGAAGCCAGAAACATCAACACCGGGTACAGTCGTACCAGACAAGAAGCCAGAGCCAACGCCGGAGCAACCAAGCACATCTGACAAATCAAGTTTTGCAGCTCAGGTAATTACCCTGGTAAATCAGGAGCGCAGCAAAGCTGGACTGAATGCACTCTCTGAAAATACTAAGCTTTCTGCAATGGCATTGGATAAAGCTAAAGACATGTATAATAATAACTACTTCGATCATAATTCACCAACATACGGATCACCTTTTGACATGATGAAGACATATGGTATCTCATACAGCTATGCTGGTGAGAATATTGCGAAAGGTCAAAAGACACCTGCTGATGTTATGAATGCATGGATGAATAGTGAAGGCCATAAAGCCAATATCTTGAGTAAGAACTTTACTACGATTGGTGTAGCTTATTACAATGGATGCTGGGTTCAAGAATTTACAGCGAACTAATACAATTAATAACCGGAAGTTTTCTCTGAAAAGAGAGACTTTCGGTTTTTTTGTGCGTAACAGGTAAGTTTACAGTCAATTCGTCGTCCAAGGGATATTGGTATCATTTGCAAATTCAGGAGAGAAGTCTTATGTTTATGTACATATGAACTGACTGATCATCATGGAGGGATCGTTTTGAATTCTTCGAATTGGATTTGGCGCAGTGTGAGTATCATCTCCGCTGCTGCAACACTATTGCTGATTGCCGGTTTTGTGTACGCTATTCAAGATGTTAATTATCCTCAAAGGGCCCAAGGTGCAGGAGATCTTGCAGAATCTGTTAAGCCGCCTAAGGGCACTTCAAATGATGCAATACAGGATAAAAAAGAGCTTAAGGTCGCAGCCCTCGGAGATTCGCTTGCCAAAGGGACTGGGGATAGTACGGGAAGCGGATTTGTACGCAGAAGTGTGCAAGAGTACTCTAAAGACACGGGTAAGAAGGTAACCTTGCTTAACAATTTAGGGATTAATGGACTTACAACTACTGCATTACTTCCTAAACTTGAAGAACAAGGTACCCAGTATGTGCTCGCAAAAGCGGATGTGATTTTATTATCTATTGGTGGAAACGATTTATTTAGGGGTGCAGATTTATTTACGAGCGTTAAGAATACTTCACCAAATGAGTCTTCATCTTCAGCTGTGAAAAAAGATTCTGAAGTAAGTAAGACAAGCACACAGGCCAAAGTCCAGGAAATTAAGCCTGAAGATATACTGAAGGCACTGCCACAGGCTTCGCTCAAGCTTCAGAAAATTCTCGTTAAACTGAGGGAGATTAATCCAAATGCAGTAATCATCTATGTGGGTCTTTATAACCCATTTGGCGATCTTGAGCAATTAAAGATACCGGGAAATGAAGCTGTGACTACATGGAATAATGCTGCGTTATCCTTGATTAACAAAAATGGCAACATGATGCTTGTTCCGACATTTGATTTGTTTCAGCAGAATTTGAATAAATATTTGTCATCGGACCATTTTCATCCCAATGGGGATGGTTATCAGCAGATTGCCGAGCGGATTGTACAAAGTATTCGTTAGTATACCGCTGATCAACAGGGAAATCGGTTGCAAAGGAGCATGGATATGAGAATTACGGAACAATCAGAACGCAAAGATAATGTCGTCCTATCCGTAGAGCATGTGAAGAAAAAGATTGGTCGAAAATGGATTATTCAAGATGTTACATTTGATGTGCAGGAAGGCGAAATTTTTGGCTTCTTAGGACCCAATGGTGCAGGCAAGACTACAACAATTCGCATGCTCGTTGATCTGATCAAACCCACGTCAGGTGTAATTAAAGTCTGTGGTTTTAATGTGAATCGAGATCAAGAGAAAGCGTTACAGTATATTGGCTCGATTGTCGAGAATCCTGAGGTATATACTTACTTAACTGGATGGGAGAACTTGGAGCATTTTGCCCGTATGCAGCCAGGAGTAGATCGTAACCGCATTCAAGAGGTAGTAGACACAGTACGAATGCAGCAGCGTATCCATGATAAAGTGAGCACCTATTCACTGGGGATGCGTCAGCGTCTTGGTATTGCACAAGCTTTGCTGGGGAGACCCAAATTACTTATTTTGGATGAACCAACGAATGGACTGGATCCTAAAGGGATTAAAGAAATGCGCGAGTTTATCCGTCGTTTGGCAGATGAGGGACTTGCGGTGTTTGTATCGAGTCACTTGCTCAGTGAGATTCAGCTACTATGTGATCGGGTCGCGATTATTAGCCGGGGTAAAGTGCTTGCAGTAGGTAAAGTAAATGAACTTGTACAGCAAAATGCTAAATATGTGGTTTGGAATGTTGCTCCATGGGAGAAAGGCAGAGCAGTGCTCGAGAAGCAATCTGATGTGGAAATTGTCAATCATCCGGAGCTTGTTCTGGATGACAGTATCATAGCAGGTATGGGTGAACATGCATTAGTGACACGTATGAATGAAGATCGTATTGGTTCCCTAGTAACTCAGCTTGTTCATTTAGGTATTGAAGTCAGTGGTGTGCATAACATTAATCCGACTTTGGAACAGCTATTCCTTAAGATGACGGAGGGTGAGATCATTGAGTAGCTTGATTCCACTCGTAAAGAATGAGACCATTAAGATTATTAAAAAGAAGCGGTTTTACGTGATTTTACTGATCCTGCTCGTGCTCGTACCCATCTTTACATATGCTCAGATGCGCTCTGCCGAACACTCGCGTGAGAAGTTTAATGGCGATTGGCGGCTTGAAACGCAGCAGCAAATTACAGATAACGAAAACTCGCTAGGCAGTGACCGTGTTCCGGATGAATGGAAGAAATTCAGGAAGATTATTGTACAGCAACTGCAGTATTATCTTGATCATGATGTCAATCCCAAGGAACCCAACGGGGTTACCTTTACGAGGGAATTCATGAATAATTCAGTCTCGTTGTTTATTCCACTGTTAATTATGGCAATTGCTTCGGATATCGTTTCGAGTGAACGAACGACAGGTACAATTAAGATGCTGCTCACACGTCCTGTAAAAAGGTGGAAGGTGCTGCTAAGTAAACTCATTACATTAATCATGTTTACCTCTCTAATTGTATTATCGACATTCGTTATCACATACGCTATTTCCGGCCTTGTCTTCGGATATAAAGGCTTTGATATTCCGGTATTCACTGGCTTTCAGATTAGCGGCTCTGATGTGGATATGTCGGCTGTACATGCAGTTCCGCAGTGGGAATATATTCTGATGCAGTCAGGTTTGATCTGGTTCGTTAGCTTAACGGTTGCGATCCTTGCTTTCATGGTATCCGTACTTGTGCGAAGCACGGCTGCGAGCATCGTTGTTATGATGGCAGCACTTATTGCTGGCTCCATTCTTACGAATATGGCTGCAGCATGGAACAGTGCGAAATACTTGTTTATGGTCAACCTACAATTGACCGATTATTTATCTGGAACTCCGGCACCAATTGAAGGGATGAATTTGACCTTTTCTCTAATTGTTTTGTCTATTTGGGCCATCGCAGCCATTATTGTGTCGTTCGCCGTCTTTACGAAAAGGGATATCTTGAATTAGAATGGACAAGGATAACAAAACATCTGTTTGCATTTGGATGATCGTCATCTACATAAAGAAACACAAAGGGGGAGCATGAATGGTCGAGCAGGTCGATAGGTTTGCAGAGTCATCAAAGGGCGGCGCTGGCGCCGGAACTGGATACGATGCTGACGACATTCAAGTGCTCGAAGGTCTGGTTGCGGTTCGCAAACGACCTGGTATGTACATTGGTAGTACGAGTTCATCGGGTCTTCATCATTTGGTGTGGGAAATAGTGGATAACGCTGTCGATGAGCATCTTGCCAAATACTGCACGAGAATTGATGTAATATTACAAAAAGACGGTTCAGTTACTGTTATAGACAATGGACGGGGAATTCCAACAGGCATGCACAAGACGGGTGTTCCTACACCGCAAGTTGTATTTACGATTTTGCATGCCGGTGGTAAATTCGGTGGTTCAGGTTATAAAAAATCCGGAGGTCTGCATGGCGTTGGTGCATCCGTAACAAATGCCTTGTCAGAATGGCTGGAAGTTGAAATTTTCCGTGAGGGTAAAATACACAAACAACGCTTCGAGTATTGGCAGGATAAGAATGGAAAAGAACATGTTGGTGAACCCACTACCGGACTTGAGGTAACTGGAAATACAAACAAGAGTGGCACGAAAGTTACATTTAAACCGGATATCCGTGTTTTCCAAAGCGGTATTCAGCTGAACTACGACACACTTACGGAACGTCTTCAAGAAATAGCATTCTTAAATTCAGGACTTCGAATCGTTTTGAAAGATGAACGTGCTGATAAACAGGATGAATTTTATTACGAAGCGGAGCCAGCCAGTTTGTTGAGTTTCTGAATGAGGGCAAGGATGTCATGCACGAGGTCATACATTTTACCGGTGAGAGAGATGACGTTGAGGTTGAAGTAGCCATGCAGTATAATGCCGGGTATACCGAGACTTTGGCATCCTTTGTGAACTCCATCCAACAAGGGGCGGGGGTACACATGAAACCGGGTTTAAGACGGCATATACACGCGTGATGAATGATTATGCTCGCAAAACCCATATGCTCAAAGAAAAAGACAAGAATCTGGAAGGTAACGATCTTCGAGAAGGTATGATGGCTGTCATTAGTGTTAAAATGTCCGATGTGGAGTTCGTTGGTCAAACGAAAGATCAACTGGGCAGCGCATCAGCACGAAGCACGGTGGACGCAATTGTAACGGAGAAAATGCAGATTTTTCTTGAGGAGAATCCTCAGACTGCGCAGCTCCTCATTAAGAAATCAGTACAGGCGTCCAAAGCACGCGAAGCTGCACGTAAAGCTCGTGATGATATGCGCAATGGCAAGAAGAAGAGCGGAAGCTCGATTCTTGGAGGTAAACTTACACCAGCTCAGTCGAAGGATTTCTCACGTACCGAGTTATTTGTCGTGGAAGGTAACTCTGCGGGTGGTTCTGCTAAGCAGGGGCGTGATTCTAAGATTCAAGCTATCCTACCCCTTCGAGGTAAACCGCTCAATCCTGAGAAGGCTGGCCTTGCAGAAGTCATGAAGAACGAGGAATACCGGATGATTGTGGCCGCTATTGGCGCAGGCATTGGAAGTGAGTTTGAGATCGAAGATAGTAATTACTCCAAAATCATAATTATGACCGATGCTGATACCGATGGAGCACATATTCAGGTGCTACTGCTTACTTTCTTTTATCGTTATATGAAGCCCTTGATTGATGCGGGCAGGGTATATATTGCGCAGCCGCCATTATATAAAATTACACGTAAATCCGGGAAGCTGGAGACGGTTAGATATGCCTACAACGATGAACAATTGCAAAACTATTTAAAAGAATTTGGTAAAAATTATGAGCTTCAGCGTTATAAAGGACTCGGCGAAATGAATCCGGAGCAGCTATGGGAAACGACCATGAATCCAGAGACGCGCACATTGCTTCAGGTGCAAATCGAAGATAAAGCTAAGGCCGAGAAACGCATATCCACGCTTATGGGTGATAAGATTGATCCTCGTAAACGCTGGATTATAGATCATGTTGATTTTAGAGAGATAGAGGAATAGAAGGTGAGTACATGAATTTATCGGAGCAATTTCTGCCGGCTTTTCTGGAAGAGGTCGTGGGTGACCGATTTGGCCGGTACTCGAAATATATTATTCAAGATCGTGCTATACCCGATGTGAGGGACGGTCTCAAGCCCGTACAGCGGCGTATTCTGTATTCGATGTATGATTCGGGCAATCTGCCAGACAAACCATACCGTAAGTCTGCGAAAACGGTCGGAGATGTTATGGGTAATTACCATCCACACGGGGACTCCTCCATTTACGAGGGTATGATCCGTATGGCTCAATCATGGAAAATGGCTCATGAGCTTGTTGACGGTCATGGTAACTTAGGTTCCATTGATGATGATCCACCTGCGGCTATGCGTTATACAGAAGCAAGATTATCACCTATTGCGCTAGAAATGTTACGTGATATTGAGAAGCGTACCGTTCAATTTAAGGATAATTTTGATAACACGACCAAAGAACCTGTTGTTCTTCCATCGCGATATCCAAATCTACTGGTAAATGGTGTAACCGGAATCTCGGCTGGTTTCGCAACAGACATTCCGCCTCATAATTTACGTGAGGTCATTGATGCTTGTATTGCAGTGATGCAAAAACCTGATATTGAGCTGGACGAGATTATGACCTTTATAAAAGGGCCCGATTTTCCAACAGGCGGTCTCATCATGGGCGGCGAAGGTATTAAGGATGCTTACCGCACAGGAAAAGGACGCATCTATCTGCGCTCGAAAGTAGATATTGAATTTCTACGTGGTGGTAAACAACAAATTGTCATAACTGAAATTCCTTATCAAATCGTAAAATCACGACTCGTAACAGCGATAGAGAATATCCGTCTGGAGAAGAAAATAGACGGTATTACCGAAGTTCGTGATGAAAGCGGACGTGAGGGTTTACGCATTGTCATAGAAGTCAAGAAAGAAGCGGATGCACAGGGAATTTTGGCCTATTTGCTTAAAAAGACTGATTTACAAATCAACTACAACTTCAACATGGTGGCTATCGTCAATAAAGCTCCACAGCAGCTTGGACTGAAACCAATGCTTGAAGCTTATATTGAGCATCAGCGTGAAGTGGTAACCTTCCGTACGCAATATGATTTGGAGAAGGCTGTCGATCGTGCCCATGTATTGGATGGGCTAGTAAAAGCTTTAAATATTCTGGACGAGGTTATTGCGGCGATTAAAGCTTCCAACAACCGTCAAGATGCTCAGAACAATTTGCAGTGGATGTTTGGCTTTACAGAGCGGCAGGCCGACTCAATCCTGACCCTCCAGCTCTATAGATTAACAAATCTAGAAATTACGACGCTTCAAAAGGAACTCGATGAACTGAATAAGAAAATTGAAAATTTCCGTTCCATTCTGGAAAGCGATAAGAAATTGGTTGCTTTGATTCGCAAAGAGCTGATGGAAATTCGTGATAAGTATGGGTTGGATCGAAGATCAACGATTCAGGGCGAAGTCGAAGAAATTAAAGTGAACCTAGAAGTTTTGGTCAATGCCGAGGATGTACTTGTAACCATGTCTAGGGACGGATATATTAAGCGAACGAGCATGCTATCCTATACACGATCAGGTGGTGAACGTGATGGGTCTGGTGTGAAAGAAGGCGACTACATATCTAGAGTGCTGAATCTTAACACACTTGATAATTTGCTGATTTTTACGGAAAAAGGGCAATATTATTTACTTCCAGTTCATCAGATTCCTGAATTCAAGTGGAAGGAGCCGGGAACGGCAATCGTTAACGTGATCCATCTGCCTAAAGAAGATCAAATCATTGCTTTGATTCCGGTAACAAATTTTGAGGAACCAGGCAGGTCACTTGTATTTGTTACGAAACGTGGACAAGTGAAGCGAACTGAGCTGAAAGAATACATGACCAATCGTTCCAATGCCGTGTCGGCTTGTAAAGTCGGAGCAGATGATGAAATTATTTCTGTCACACTGAGTGATGGCAGTAAAGATATTCTGCTGGTCAGTAAGGAAGCCATGAGTATCCGGTTCAAGGAGCAGGAAGTCAATGCAATGGGACGCGTATCATCGGGTGTGCGTGGCATTCAGCTGCGTGAAGGAGATGAAATCGTTTCAGCCCTATGGGTTGAGGAAGATGAAGGCGAAATCCTTGCCATAACTGACCAAGGCTATGCGAAACGCTCATTGCTTTTGGACTATATGACGCAAAGTAGGGGCGGCAAAGGACTTGTCACATTTGAATTTAAAGAAGGCAAGCGGGTTAAACCAAATGGTAGTCGGATTGCTGGTGCTTTCTATTGCCGAGAGTCCCTTGAGATTACGGCAATGACTAAAGATGGACAAAGTTACAACTTTACCTCAGAACAAGCACCTCTTGCAGAGCGTAAAGCGACTGGAAAGTGGCTTGTTCATTTGGAGAAAAAGGATGAGATCATCGATTTGGTGATACGTTAAGTCTTAATACCCATAAAGCTTACAAAAAGCATCTTCGCTGTATAGCGAAGATGCTTTTTTTGTGAAAGAGAACGACGCGAGCAGACAAATTTTTGTAAACAGGAAGGAATTGGAACAAAATGAGCGAAAATTAATCATATAAAAGATTGCAGGGCGGAAAGGACGGAACACTAGTGCAGACATCCGAATTTGCGAAAATATGGTCTAAATTAAGCAAAGATTACCGGTTACACATGGAGAATGAACTAGCACCTACACTTACTGAATCTCAGCTGACGGTTCTAGAGGTCATTCAAGAACAGGAAAAGATGAAGCCTTCTGAGCTAACACCATTACTTGCAACAAGTCCTGCTGCAGTTACAATGCTGCTTGATCGTATGGAGAAGAACGATTTAATCACACGTGAACGTGACAGCAGTGATCGCAGGATTGTATGGGTATCGATCTCACCGAAAGGTCGTGAGGAAGTTATACGTGGACTGCGTATTAGGGATGCTTTTTTATCTACAGTGCTGAGTCGTATTTCTTCTCATAATCAGCAGCTTTTATTGTATTTACTTGGTAAAATTACAGTGGTTTCATAGAATTACTGAAAGGTAGACTATTATTTTAAAAATAAATATGTTTTAACTTTATTATCATACATAAAATGTTTGGGATTGGATCTCGCCTTGTCATATACTATGAATAATTAGTATACAAGGACAGAGAAGAAGGAGCTATCACAGATGGGCAATGTACAACTCTTAAAAAATCCTAAACACCGTAAGCTACTTGTCAGCGCTGGATTCAGTTGGCTGTTCGATGCGATGGACGTAGGTATCATTTCTTTTATTGTGGCCGCACTAACCGCAGAATGGAAATTGTCACCTCAGCAAGTGGGTGTTCTTACAAGTATGAATTCGATCGGCATGGTGATTGGAGCAGCAGCAGCAGGTTTTCTAGCCGATCGTTATGGAAGGAAGACAATTCTGTTATGGACGCTGCTTTTATTCTCAGCTGCTAGTGGATTATCAGCGTTAGCAGGTAGCTTCGCGGTGCTGTGCGTGCTCCGTTTTATCACAGGAATTGGGCTAGGAGGCGAACTGCCGGTTGCATCTACGCTGGTATCAGAGACTATGCCTGTAAAGGATCGTGGACGAGCTGTAGTGCTTCTAGAGAGCTTTTGGGCAGGGGGATGGATTGTAGCAGCGCTAATTGCATACTTCGTTATTCCGAAGTATGGTTGGCAGATGGCATTCGTAATCGGGGCACTACCGGCTTTCTATGCGCTGTATCTACGGCGGGCGATTGAGGATTCACCTCGTTATAAAGAGCAGCGTAATAAACGGATCAAGATTTCCCTGAGAGAGAAGATAGCTTCCATCTGGGCACCGCAATATCGTCGCACAACGGTGATGTTATGGATACTATGGTTTACGGTTGTTTTTTCATACTATGGCATGTTTTTGTGGCTACCCACGATTATGGGGCTTAAAGGCTTTAGCATGATTAAAAGTTTTGAATATGTGCTCATTATGACAATTGCTCAGCTTCCCGGTTATTTTACAGCAGCATATTTCATCGAGAAGTTTGGCCGGAAGTTTGTACTCGTCATTTATTTGATCCTTACCGCTGTTAGTGCCGCTTGGTTCGGATCTGCTGAATCAGCAGGTATGCTGATTGCGGCAGGCATCTGTCTTTCCTTCTTTAATCTCGGTGCATGGGGAGGACTGTATGCGTACAGCCCTGAATTATATCCTACCTCCGTTCGTTCTTCTGGTGTGGGACTCGCGACTTCCATCGGTAGAATTGGAGGAGTTATTGCTCCGTTACTAGTGGGTACACTTGTCGGAAACAATGTGAGCATCAGCATGATTTTTGGTATGTTCTTTGCTGTCATTCTGATCGGAGCCTTCGCTGTATTATTTCTTGGAATCGAGACGAAGGGTAAAGAATTGACAGATTAATAAGTAGTTTATCAAAGCGGGGCCACGGAAGTGTAGCCTCGTTTTTGTATTATTTGTAGATATAGAGCGGAAATTAGAAGTCTTAAGGCAACTGCCGTTTGTGAAAAGAGCATGAAGTGTACTATAATTAAACTTGTTGCAGTTATAAGTCAGGTAAATGGAGGTAACGATTTTGGAGCTTATTAATCCAGCTAGTGTACAGTTGCTTATTGATTCGTTAAAGAATGAAGATTTATATATACATCTAGAGATGACCACTGGAGCCTATGCATCTCATGAAGATGACTCTAAGTTTACGGCGTCAACATTTATTCGTAATGGTAAGGTGCAGTATAATCTTGGATCGATCTCAGGGTTTGGTCCTTATCGCGTCGGACTGAAGATGCAAGAAGGCTGGGTATATTGCCAAGGCCTTACGCATTGGATGAGTCTGAAACGGAAAGACTAATTATGGCAGGACATGATAGTGAAGGTAAGCTCGTTGTAGCACTACAGCTCAGCCGTGAACCCTTTTAAAAGAATGAACTAGAGAGAAGGTTGAAATCATGATGGAGAGACATATTCTTGTCGTGCTGCCGCATCCCGATGATGAATCATTCGGTATCTCCGGTACGCTTGCAAAACACATACAAGAAGGAACACAGGTAACTTATGCTTGTCTTACTTTAGGAGAAATGGCTCGTAACATGGGCAAGCCATTGATGGCGAATCGAGTCACTTTACCGGCACTGCGCAAGCAAGAACTACAGAAATCCTGCGATGCAATTGGCATTCAGGATTTGCGTATGTTGGGTTTCCACGATAAGACGATAGAATTTGAAGATCAGGACATGCTGACAGGACGGCTGCGTAGTCTTATTGATGAAGTTAAGCCTTCACTAATTATGACCTTTTATCCTGGATATAGTGTCCATCCAGATCATGATGCAACTGGAGCTGCCGTAATTCGCACGGTTACAGCGATGCCTGAGCAGGATCGTCCCAAAGTGTATTGTGTAGCTTTTTCAAAGGGTTGTGAGACAATCTTAGGCGAGCCAGACGTGACCGTAGATGTCAGTGCTTTTCTTAAGAATAAATTCGCATCCATTCGTGCGCATGCCTCGCAGTTCCGTTGGGATGAAATGCTTGGTAACAATAAGGAAACAGACGAAGCTGTACAAAAAAGATTTGCTAATGAGCGCTTCTGGACGTATCATTTTTAACTTGACAAAAAGTACATCTCCTTTTACAATCTTGGAAATCCTTAGCGGATTTATTCCAAGCAGTTGGAAAGGTGAGTTGAGTTGAGATGAGTCGAGATGAGAAGAGTGAAGTCAGCAGTCAAACGTTGTTGCAAAATGAGGATTCTAATGCCAATGAAGACATTCGGCTAGAGCGAATTGTATTTATTGGAAGAACCTATGACGAGTACATTCGGATGTTTAATTTAGAAGACAGGGATGTATTGGGTCGAGCAATTTTGGATTGTCCCGCTGGAGCATGCTCCTTTACTGCTGTCGCAAATGCTCAAGGTGCAGATGTAATCGCTGCGGATATTGCCTATTATTTTGGCATTGATGAACTTGAGGAGAAGGGCTACCGGGATATTGAACATGCGATGAAACATGTGGAGAAGAGTGCCGCATTGTACCATTGGAGTGAGTTTGAATCGGTAGAGACTTTAAATCAGACACGAGTACAGGCTTTGACTGACTGTGTCAGAGATATGAGGCTTAACCCTGATCGATATATTGCGGTTAAATTGCCCGTACTTCCTTTCGAGGATGAGCAGTTCGAAATGACCCTATCGGCGCATTTCTTATTCATGTATAACGATAAGCTAGACTATGCCTTTCATGTACAGACGCTCCAGGAGCTGATGAGAGTCACACAAAATGAAATTCGCATATTTCCTTTAGTAGATCAGAGCGGCGTGAAATATGACCGACTAGATGAGCTAAGGACCTATGTGGATCGCCAAGGCTGGGATTCGGTAGAGCTAAAGGTAGATTATGAATTTCAACGGAATGCTAGTTCGATGCTAGTTCTAAAGAAACGCTAATCGCGAAAGTTGCATTTGAACTTAAGGATGTAGAATAAGAAAAAGCCTTGGAATCTTCTGAATGCAGAAGACTCCAAGGCTTTTATTGTTATCTAATTGAACGAAGATTGAAGCAATTGTGGATTCCATAAATTCCACGGGTGTTGGCTCGGTGGCATCGAAGTCAGGGTAACTTCTTCCTTACTCACTGGATGAGGAAAGCCGACAAGAACGGACCAAAGGGCAATTTGCTGACCGACTTTGTTCAAGCCGTTGCCATATTTCTGATCTCCATACAAAGGACAACCCGCATGGCTCATTTGAACCCTGATTTGATGTGAACGACCTGTATGCAGCTCAACTTTGACTAAGCTTAAATGATCCGAGGTACCCAGTACCTCGTAATCAAGTACTGCTTCTTTAGCGCCCGGTGTACCGGGGCGAACAACCGTTACCGTATTCGTTTTGGGGTCTTTCAACAGCATGTTTGTCATAGTACCCTTCGATGAAGGTAATTTACCATGAACAACTGCTGCATAGAACTTGCGAAAATGACGACTGCGCACTGTTTCTGACAAGCGAGAGGCAGCCTTGGATGTTTTCGCGAAGATCATCGCTCCACCGACAGGTCGATCCAGACGGTGGATGAGACCTACGTATACATTGCCTGGTTTATTGTAACGTTCTTTAATATCCTGCTTCAGCAAGTTGACTAGATCAGGATCACCTGATGCGTCTTCTTGTGTAGGAACATTCACTGGCTTCACGATACCAAGCAAATGATTATCTTCGAACAAAATTTCAATTTGCGAATGCTGCATGTCTTGGCTCATCGCTTAAGACTCCCAGCGTCCTAGAATTCCGCATGGTAACATCATTCCGGAAGTAGTGATAGGTAGTCCTAACTCACCAGCAGAGATACTTCCACCGTATTTGCGCGATACGGTCATAGATAGCATATTGTTCAGTACGGTAGGTGAAATACCCGTTGTATAGGAATTCACGAGCATGAAGAGTGGATTGTCCGAAAGAATCTTCATACAGCTTTCAAGGAAAGGGTAGAGACTCGACTCGAGCTTCCACATTTCACCGCCTGGTCCACGTCCATAGGAAGGGGGATCCATAATGATGGCATCATATTTATTGCCGCGGCGTTCTTCGCGTTGTACAAATTTAAATACATCATCTGTAATAAAACGTACAGGACGGTCACTAAGCCCAGAAAGAGCTAAATTTTCCTTCGCCCATTGTACCATCCCTTTTGCAGCATCGACGTGAACGACATCTGCACCTGCTGAAGCAGCAGCCACGGTAGCACCACCAGTGTAAGCAAATAGATTTAGCACTTTAATCGGACGATTCGCAGCAGCAATCTTGTCCATCATCCAGCGCCAATTCGCTGCTTGCTCAGGGAATAATCCCGTATGTTTAAAATTCGTAGGACGAATATGAAACTTCAGTTTGTCGTAGGATACGGTCCAGCGATCCGGAAGTTGTTTCTTCATATCCCATTCACCACCACCAGCGGAGCTGCGATGGTAATGTCCGTGGACTTCTCGCCACTTACCTGTCTCTTTTTCCAAAGGCCATATAATTTGCGGATCGGGTCTGCGAAGAATCACATCGCCCCAACGCTCAAGCTTCTCACCGGCTCCGGTATCAATTAATTCATAGTCTTTCCAATCACGAGCTACATACATAATCCAATCCATCCTTCTGTCAAAATGTCATTTAGCCTTTATTGTACAACATTTTCAGGACAGAATGCACATTTTGTGTAGTAGTCCTGTTGCTGCTGAATGACGAAACCACATGACTCATAAAGTCGTAATGCTCCAGGATTATGTAAGGCTACTTCAAGCCAAAGGCTTAGGCCAGTGGGTCTTGCTAATGAAATGACCTGCTTAAGCGTACTGGTTCCAATACCCTGACCTCGTTTGCTAGGTATGACGACAAATCCATATATCCACATCCGATCTCCGATGGTTTCGAGTTTGATTTTGCCAGCCATGTCGTCCTCATGTTCAATGACATATACTGTGCTCTTAGGTTCAGAAGTGGATCGCTCAGCTTCTTCCTCGGATTCAGTAATACCAAAGGCTTCTATATCCATGGTAATTAGATCAAGTATGTCTTGAGATGTCGCTTGGCGTAGCTGGACCCGTTTCTCTTGGTTCGTGACGTCTTGAGGTACATCCGGGCTCCATTGCATTTGGAATTCTGAATGGGACTGCTGGTATCCAATCGACTTCAGAAAAGCAGTTCCAGAGCTAGATTTAGCTGGGGTATTCATAAGTATGGAGCTAACGTCATGTTTGCATAATGCAATTTTAGCTTCATTCCATAATGATAAGAAAATACCTTGTCGACGATAGTCTGGATGTACCATTCCACATGCTTCAACTTCATTTCCAAATGAGTATAGAGCGAGAAAACCAATTAAAAGTTGTCCTTCATAACGAAAAAAGTCCGTTTCTTGTCCTTCAATGCGATTGTTCAGTGTACCCCAGTTTAATTTGAGAGAGATGCCATCAGTCTGTTCGCACAAATGTTGTAACTGCTCAATATCCAATAATTGTTGATGGTTTAAAATAATAAGTCCCCCAATTGTTGTTTTGATGTAATTGTACAGTGGGGAGTTTACATATTCAATCTTATTAGATGATAGCATACGCCGCTTCCATATGGTTATTCACCTGAATAAGATGGGTGTAACATTTCTACATGAAGGTGGTCATGCTTGTGCCTGTCAAAAATGGTAAACAGTATATTGATCAAATTAATAACGCCAAGCCTAATGTGTGGTTACGAGGAGAACAGGTTACAGGTATGTTATCGGAGCACAAGGCTTTTCGTGGTCTAATGTCTACGCAGGCAGATCTATATGAAATGCAGCTAAAGGATGAGTTTAAGGATAAACTGACCTATACGTCGCCTGAAACAGGGGACAGCGTTGGGTTATCTTTTCTGCAGCCAAAGACGAAGGAAGAGTTGGAAAAAAGAAGAATCATGATGTCCGTATGGGGACAAAAACATCATGGTTTACTTGGGCGAAGTCCCGACTATATGAATACCGCGATGATGGCTTATTATGCAGCAGCGGATTTATTAGCAGAGAATAATCCTCAATTTGCAGAAAATATGAAAAATTATTATCATTATTGCCTTGAACATGATATTACGCTTTCACATGCCTTCATTCAGCCTCATGCCAGCCGCTATTCGGACATTGAGGAAGATGGAACAATTATTAGCTGCGCAGCCAAAGTGGTGGATCAAGATAAAGATGGCATTATCGTGACAGGAGCCTTCTTACTTGCAACACAAGGAGTAACGGCTGATGAAATACTTGTTTATCCCCCGGGTTCATTTTATATGCAAGAGGAGGATAACCCGAATACATTTGCTTTTGCCGTGCCTAATAATCTGCCAGGTATCAAATGGATCTGTCGTGAAAGTTTAGTAGGTGGAGATTCTACATTTGATTATCCACTGAGTTCGCAATTTGAAGAAATGGACACACTCGTTATTTTTGATGAAGTGAAGGTCCCTTGGGATCGTGTTTTTATTCTTGGCAGCGACAGTATGTCCACGCGTTATTTCGCGGAGAGTAATTTCCACGTGCATGCCGCTCATCCGGTCGTTTGTCGTTATGTTGCCAAGACGGAGTTTGTACTGAGCATCATCCTGAATATGGTGGAATCTTTAGATAAAGGAACGTACCCATTAGTAAAAGAACAGGTAACGGAAGTTATTGTTAATCTCGAGACACTTAAAGCGTTACTGCTTGCTTCAGAAGCGGGGGCGTCTATAGATCGATGGGGCAGTATGCTTCCGGATGGTACGACCCCTATGGACAGCAAACAGTATTTTCCCCAAAATTTATCCGCGAATGATGGAAATCATACAGTTAATTGGAGGTAGCGGGATTATTATGATCCCATCGGGACTTGATTTTGGAAGTGGAATGAATAAGTATTTATCGACGTACTTAAAAGGTACGGACTGGAAAGCGCAGGATAAAACCGCATTATTTCGGTTGGCGTGGGAGCTTAGTTCCAACGGTTTCGGAGGGCGTCAGATGTTATATGAACGTTTTTTCTTTGGTGATCAGACAACGGTTACTAACCGTCTATATAGCGGATACCCGGATAAAGAAAAGTATATGGAACTCATTAAACCTTTTCTCTCATAAGTTGTAACAAGGCGCCCTTGATCGAAAAGATCCAAAAGGACGCCTTGTTTATTGAATCAAGATTCATGTTGCGTTTTTTTATTTAGCGGAGCTGGGGTGCAATCACAATACGAACGGAACTCGGTTTATGTTTTCTGAGCAGAGAAGCCATCTTGCGTCTGCCACTTAAGCTGGAACTGTGAATGATAATTCGCTGAGGATAAATTTTTTGTTTGATCATATACTTTACAACAGCATAGCCTGTAGGTTGATTTTTACCAAGATTATAATCGAGAGAAAGATCCTTAACTGTGCAGGTATTTAGTAAGTGACAGCATTGTTCAGCAGTTTTGGCCAGATTATAGCCAGATGGACAGGGACGCTGATCGTCCAAAAAAACGTTAATATCCATAAACGATCCTCCTTTATCCTTATGTATATTTATGGTTAGAGGTGGGCGTGTTAGAATATTACGTAAAATATAAATTGAACTATGTTTTTACTATTTAATGAAGTAGTCATATCGTCACTTGCACCCACATACATATAGTATGGGAAACGTAAAGCTGTATAACAGGGAGAGAGAAAGCCGTTCGAAGAGCCATCCTGCTTGATAAGGAGGCGGACGGTAATGACTATTGAACAGCTTATTGCTTTGCTGGCACTTATAGTGATGATTATCGGACTGGTGAACAACAAGAGCAAGTCGTAGTTTGGGGGAAAAGAGCCAGCTCCGGCTCTTTTTTGCTGTTATTCTGAATGTACCCATTTTATATTTATAAAGAATATGGATATTATGGATACGAAGAGGAGAGAATATCATTAAAATTCCAACCCGATTTCTCATGGGAATGCTGGATGTTGTTTCATAAGAAAATATAAATAATTTTACATTAATGCTAATACATCTCTTTTATGGATGAATGTGTTTATGATAATTCTGATAGCAACTAATTTTTTTGATTAATAACGTAAAAAATCATCACATTTTTTAACATCTGGCGCCTTTTCCTAGTTAATAAGCTCAATGACTGTTATAATGTTATATAAGAGAACATGGTTGCTGGAGGAGGATCTGACCTTTTCTTTGTACGTACCATAGACTAGTCACTAAGCAAACCTAATAAAATGGTTAACAGACAAAGGGGATATGAACAGTGGAGATGAAATTGATATTTACGAACAAAGGGAAAAATGCGATTGAGAATTTTAAAAATGATGAGTTAATTGAAGTATTCTCAAGATACAGCAAAACTTTGATGAAAAAGTATGATCTTGTAATGTCTGTACCTGAAGAGTCCAATCATAATATCGTTGAAGAAGGAACACTGAAAGTTAAACTTGAAGATGTTAAATGTGATGTTGACACATTCTTCAAAGAACTAGCGCGTGATGTTAAAGTTCCTTTGAAGAAAAGAATCGTTGTTGGAGAAACTCTAGACAATGTATTCAAAACTGAAGTTATTAAATAATAACAGCAATTGCAGTGATATGTTATCCTAAAAGAGGAGGTCTAATAGACCCTTCTTTTTTTGTTGTATATACTCAGTCAAGGGAGAGACACATCATGAGCCAATTCAATTCTAAAATTACGAAAAGAGTAGCACCTCCATATCGGGCAGATCAAGTAGGCAGCTTTCTTCGTCCACAAGTTTTGAAAGAAGCAAAAGCACAATATCAACAAGGTGAAATTACAAAAGCTGAACTTCGTTCAATTGAAGATGTAGAAATTGCTAAACTGGTTGAAAAGCAAAAGGAAGTGGGTTTAACCGCTGTTACGGATGGTGAGTTTAGACGTACATGGTGGCACTTAGATTTTATTGAAGCTTTAGAAGGTATTCGAGTGTATGAAATTGATGCTTCTGGTCTATTCCACGGGGCAATGAAGAAAGCTAAATTATATACTGTAGATTCCAAATTGGGATTTCCGAAGAATCACCCGTTTTTAGAAGATTTTAAATATTTAAAAAGTGTCGCAGGAGAACATATAGCTAAATTTACAATCCCTGGTCCTAATATGATTTTTTACTCAGGTGTAGTTAACAGCCAAGCATACTTAGATCATCCAGCTTACCCAACATTAGATGAGGTAGCGGGAGACATCGTCAAGGTGTACCGCGATGCTATTCAAGCCTTTTATGATGCAGGATGCCGGTATTTACAGCTCGACGATACAAGTTGGGGCGCATTATTCAGTGATGATTTCAGAGAGAAGATTCAAGCTAAAGGATTTGATCCAGATGAATTGGTGAAAAAATTCGCGGACATTACTATTGAAGCTGTTGAGAATAAACCTAAGGATATGGCGATTACGATTCATATTTGTCGTGGTAACTTTAAGTCTTCTTGGTTGTACCAAGGTGGTTATGAACCCATTGCCGAAGAATTATTCTCGCGTGTCAATGTAGATGCATTCTTCTTAGAATTCGACAATGACCGTTCAGGAGATTTCAAACCTCTACGTTTCATCAAGAACCAGCATGTGGTGCTAGGTTTAATTACATCCAAAACAGGTGAACTTGAGAACAAAGAAGAGATTAAACAGCGTATTGCGGAAGCAACGGAATATGTGAATCTCGATCAACTGTGCTTGAGCCCTCAATGCGGATTCTCCTCAACTGAAGAAGGTAATACAATTACGGATCAGGATCAATGGAACAAACTTGGACTTGTCGTAGAAATTGCTAACGAAGTTTGGGGATAGGATGCTTCAACATTACGTGAAAAATAAGCCTTATCAGATCATATCTGACAAGGCTTATTTTAATTCTTATTTTGTGACTATTTATTTCATATTGATACTAGCCTTTAACTGTTTCTGATTCCAACTCACGGATGCGTCAAAAGCTTCTGACACGAAACGTAAGGGTACCATGGTCGTGTAGTTTACCATTTTTATAGGGTCTCCTAAATTAACGGCCTTGCCATTGACATAGGCTTGTTTGTTGCCAAGCTGCATTTCGATGGATGTATCATGTTTGGTTGCAACGATGGTCAATGTTTCAGGATTCCATAGAATATGTGCACCAAGCTTTTCAAATACATCCCTCATAGGGACGAGTGTAGTGCCTTTATTAATGAGTGCGGGCTGTTTGAAAGACTGCGTTACTCCATTTAATTCAATAACTACCTGTTTTGCACTGCTAGCATACGTAGGCTCTGAAGCCACAATGATTGAACTAAAAAGCATAGATCCAGTCATAACGGATGCTAATAGGGTTTTCTTTATATTCACTTTATTCACTCCTTGTTTGTAATACTCGCTATTACCCTCTAATCAATGATTGTTAACGACTTTAATTATGAAGAAGTTCATTTATTAATGATTTGTAAATATGTAAGTGAGAACAATTGTTATCTGAATTTGGTTTGTTCGATCTTAATCTTGTATTTTGAACAAATTACGATTATGATATGATCTAGTTTAGCTAGTAGAATCTATGGTGAGTAGGGAATACATATGTCAATTAATGATAACATTTTAATTAAGATCCGTGACATGAAACACAGTTTAACACCCGTAGAGAAATTAGTAGCAGAATATGTACTTGAGAATCTGGAGGAAATTCCTCATCTTTCGATTAAAAACCTTGCGCAACAGGCGAAGACCAGTGACGCATCCGTTCTTCGATTCTGTAAAACCATGGGCTATACGGGATACCGCAGCTTTATTGTAAGTATCTCAGCGTCGCTCGGTTCAATGGAAGAGGAGACAAGAGATCAATATACGGATATACAACCTGGTGATGAATTACCTGTAATTATTTCAAATATTTCTCGCAACAATATTAAATCCATTGAAGACACGCTTAGTGTCATCAATAAGAATGAAATTGCTCGAGCTGTAAAGATGCTTCGTCAAAGTAACCGGATTGCTTTCTTTGGTATTGGTGCTTCTGGACTGGTAGGTATTGATGCAGAACAGAAGTTTTCGCGGATCAACAAAATGTGTCATACCTATACAGATGGGCACAGCCAGCTCACTGCAGCTACTCTTTTGGAAAAAGGCGATGTGGCAATCTTTATCTCGAATTCAGGAAACACGATAGAGATTCTCGATGCTCTGGATATAGCTAAGAAGAACGGTGCATGTATTATTGCCATTACGAAGTACAATAAAAGCGGGCTTGCGGATAGGGCAAATATCGTGCTGAGCATCTCTACCCCAGAGGTGACGATTCGAAGTGGTGCAATGGGATCAAGAATTGCGATGCTTACTGTCATTGATATTCTTTTTGCTGGAGTCGCCAGTGCGGAATATAAGAGTGTGAAGAAATATCTAACGAAAACTCATAATATTATAGCTAGCAAACAGCGTAAATAAAAAGGCAAGCTTCAGCTTACCTTAGCAATATGAACAATGAAGGACATCGGCTTTAGTGCATTAGAGCTGATGTTTTTTTTGTAGAATAAAAATTAAAAAAACAGTTATTTGTTTTATAATAAAATAATATTTCAAAAACTGTTGACCAAACTGAAATTTCTAGTTAATATGAAATTAAGAAATGCGAGTAACGAGGATGGGAGGATGGCTATGGATGAATATCTGGCGGGATTGACAACAGAAGCAATTAATGAACATACACTGATGATTGATGAGTGTACAACGGAACAGATGCTACGTCTGATGAATGAACAGGATGCTAAAGTTCCGGTTGCGGTTGGAGCTGAAATTCCGCGAATTAGTAAAGCAGTCGATATTTTGCATCATACACTAAAAAATGGTGGCAGAATGTTCTACATAGGAGCAGGATCCTCTGGTAGACTGGGTGTGCTTGATGCATCCGAATGTCCACCAACTTTCGGTATTGATCCTCTAATTGTGCAAGGACATATTGCTGGAGGCGATGGTGCACTCAGGTTGGCTGTTGAAGGCTTTGAGGATAATGCAGAAGAGGGGATCGCGTTAATTGAGCGTTGCGGCGTAACAGAGAAGGATGCTGTTATTGGGATTACGGCGAGCGGAAGCGCACAATTTGTTATTGCTGGTTTGAAAAGGGCAAAAGAAATTGGAGCAGCAACGATTGGTGTAGTAAATAACAAAAACTCCAAATTAGAAAATGTTTGCGATGTGTGCATTGCACCTGTCGTTGGACCGGAAGCAATTATGGGATCAACAAGATTGAAAGCGGGTACAGCCCAGAAACTGGTTCTGAATATGCTTACGACTTGTACAATGGTGAAGCTTGGGAAGACATATAACAACCTCATGGTAGATCTGAAAGCGAGTAATATTAAGTTGCTTGATCGATCGGTTCGGATCATTAAGTCAGCAACAGGCGTGGATGATCATACGGCTGCTGCTTATTTGGAAAGCGCTTCCATGAGTTGTAAGTTAGCTATTATGATGATTAAAACGGGACTCGACGCAGAGGCGGCTGAGCAAGCTCTGGTTAAAAGTGAAGGTAGTTTAAAGACAGCAATACGAAATTTTAGCAACGTCATTTAATTTTTAATAGCTCAATGATATAAATAAAAAATATTTTTGGGAGGTATTTCTAATGAAAAAGAAAATGCGTGTATTAGCATCTATCTTTGCTCTATCCATGGCTATGTCTACTCTGGCAGCATGTGGAGATTCATCTAGTAAAGATGCTGGTACAACAGGTGGTACAGGCGATGCAAGTGCCAAAGATACCATTACTGCATTACTTCCACCAGTATCAGGTAATTTTCAAGATACGTTTGCACAAATCCAAAAAGATTTTACCGCAGAATATCCAAACTTGACCTTGAAAATTGAGCCTGCAAGCTGGGAAGATATGACCCAGAAGCTTGATACTCAAGTGAATGCTGGTAGTCCTCCAGATATCGCATTTATCGGTTCTGACGGTATTTCGAAATATGTACAACAAGAAATGCTTATGGACATCACGGATACAGCAACTAAAGAAATGGTAGCAGATTATGATCAAGTGCCTCTCGAATACATGAAGAATGGCGATGGACTATACGGCTTCCCAGCTTACATGGAAGTTCATGCATTGGGTGGTAACAGAGAATACCTAGAGAAAGCCGGTATTGATTGGAAGAAAGTTCAAAAAGAAGGATGGACTTTCGATGAATTCCGCGAAGCTATCAAAAAAGGTGTAGTTTCTGAAGGTGGCAAAACGTCTCGTTACGGTTTCGTATTTGCAACTGCGGGCGTAGCATCTAAAGATTATTTGAACATTTTGATCAAAAATGCAGGTATGCCTTCTGCGTTTACTAAAGATCTCAAATATGCATACACCAACAAAAACTACTTAGAAGTGTTGAAAGATATTCGCAGCATGATTGATGATGCTCGATGCCAAAAGAGCTTAGCTCTGTAGATGCAGGTAAACGTTGGAATATGTTCCTAACAGGTCAAACTATGATTACAGGTAAGGGTCTTGCAACATTCGAAAACTCTGCCAATAAGAACAACGAAAAAATTAAAGCGAAAGATGGTAGTGAAGTAAAAGGAAGTATTCCAGTTACCTACACAGTATTGCCCGTACCTAAATTCGCTGGTCAAGAGCAACAATCTAGCGTTGCAGTTGATGGATATGTTACTTTCCGTGGAGCTAAAGAACCAACTGCTGAACATAAAGCTAACGTTGTAAAAGCTGCGTATTTCTTAGCTAGTGGTAAAGTAGCCGCAACAACAAACAATGATCTTTTCGTAGCGCAAATTGCAGAGAGTGCAAGAAAAGCTGCGGAAAGCATGACTGTTACTAGAGATGCTGACAATAAAGCGGCTGTTGAGACTATGCTTAAACAAGCAGCACCTGCACGTCCTGATATTCCAACTGAACTAGGTGCAAAAGCAATTAAAATGGAAGATGAAGTTATCATTCCTAAACTGCAAGCACTAATCGCTGGTGAAATTACACCTGAGGCTATGTTTGAAGCCGTTAAGAAGGGACCATTGCAGCATTTGGCGAAGATGGCATTGTGAAATAATAGAGTACTGATTTCGGATAGTCGCGTGGAAGCACATGTGGCTATCCGAACTATGTTTGTGGAACTATTTTTCGAGAGGGGGATTCCAAATATGTCACAAGTCGAATTAACTAAACCGAAAAAAAGACGGAAAATTAAAGGTGACGGAGCATGGGGATATGCGTTTATCGCAGTTGCATTGGTTGTATTTGCGATGTTTACCGCTTATCCAGTTGTAAGCGCATTTATTATCAGTTTTCAGAAATATAAGCCACTAGGTTCCAGTTTTGTAGGATTCGATAATTATATCGCTACCTTTAAAGACCCCTTATTTGGAAAATCCGTTGTAAATACGATAGTGTATACCGTTTTAACCGTACCCGTTGCATTGATTCTTTCATTTGGAGTATCCATCTTGGTATTACCACTGAAGAAAAAATTGCAGACGACCTTCAAAGCCATCTATTACTTGCCAGCAGTTGCTTCCGGTGTTGCATTGTCGGTGGTATGGCTCTGGATGTTCGATCCGATGTCCTCAGGTATATTCAATAAACTCATTTCTGTATTCGGTATTAGTAATCAGAACTGGCTTGGATCAAGCGCTACCGCAATGTTCTCATTGGTTCTTATGGCATGGCTATCAAGTCATGGTACCAGCATTATTATCTACTTAGCAGCACTACTGGGTATTGATGAAAGCTATTACGAGGCAGCAGAGCTTGATGGAGCAACATTTTGGAAAAAGATTTGGTACATTGTTATTCCTTGTTTGAAACCGACAACGTTATTCCTTTTAGTCACAGGTGTAATCGGTTCGTTTCAAGTATTCCAAAATGCTTACCTAATGACGGGTGGGGGACCAGACAATGCAACAACCATGGTCGGATTATTGATCTTCAATAACGCATTTAAATACTTTGAGTTTGGTAAAGCGGCTGCACAATCATTAATCTTAGCCGTTATTATTGCAGGTATTTCATTGGCTCAATTTAAATTCCTTGGCGATGACGTGGAATATTAGGGGAAGGGGGAGAAACAACAATGGCATTGTATAACGTACATGCAGGAAATAATAAGGCTAGATATGCCAGAAATACGGTTAATGTTACGATTCTTGTTTTGTTTGCGATTGCTACAATATTTCCAATTTACTTCATGGTCATTTCCTCCTTTGGAGATCCCGTCGAAGCAGGAGCTATGAGCTATTCATTAATTCCAACGAAAATATCTTTTGCATCATATAAGTTTTTCTTCGACTATAGTGAATATTCGTATCGCTGGCTTCTCAATTCCACGATTGTGGCCGCTTGCGTTACGATTTCAAATGTATTCTTTGCCAGTCTAGCGGGTTACGCATTCTCTAAGATTCGTTTTAAAGGTAGAAACGTTCTGTTCATGGTACTGCTCGTTGCCATGATGATTCCTTATCAGGTAACACAAGTTCCTCTGTATATCTTGATCGTTAACATCTTCCACATTCAGAATACGTACAGTGCCTTGATATTACCCGGTCTAGTTACGGTATATAACATCTTTCTTGCCAAGCAGTTTATGGGTAGTATCCCGAATGAAGTTATTGAATGTGCCAAGATTGAAGGCTGTAATCAGTTCCAGATTTACTACAAAATTATCATGCCTCTTTCCAAAACAGTCTTGGCTGTTATGGCTATTCTCACATTCATGGAAAGCTGGAATACGTTCTTCTGGCCATTCCTAGTCACCAATACGATGGATATGCAGACAATTCAAGTCGGACTCAAAAACTTTAAATTCGCAAATACGACGTATTTTGCGCCAATGATGGCAGGTGCTACCATTTCTGCAGTTCCGATGTTTATTCTCTTCTTTAGTTTGCAAAAGTACTTCTTAGAAGGAGTAACGGTTGGAGCGGTGAAAGGCTAAATGACTACTGCATCTAACCATTCGCATCGTCGTCGCTACGTTGTAGGTTTAATGTCCGGTACTTCTGTGGACGGTGTTGATGCTGCTGTGATAGAAGTTTGCGGCGTCCCAGGTGAGTCACCTCAGGTCAAACAAATTGCTTTTGAGAATAAGCCCTATCCAATTCAAGTCAGAGAAGACATATTTAAGTTGTTTGATCCGATCTATGCGACTGTAGATAAAGTTGGAACTATGAATGTATTACTTGGCGAGATATATGCAGAGGCTGCGCTATCCGTGATCAAGAAAGCGGGTTTGATTCCTAGTGATATTCTAGTAATCGGCTCTCATGGCCAGACCATCTACCATGCACCCGAATATGAACACTTCAATGGTTATGATGTGCATTATACTGTGCAGATCGGCGAAGGGTCGGTAATTTCAGCGAGAACGGGTATTCCGTGCGTGTCGGATTTTCGTGTTGCTGATATGGCTGTGGGTGGGCAGGGCGCGCCATTAGTTCCTTTTACAGAATATTTGCTGTACCGTGAAATGGATCGTACATTGCTAATGCAGAATATTGGCGGTATCGGCAATATTACAGTCATTCCGGCAGATTGCTCACCAGAGCAAGTATACGCTTTTGATACGGGGCCAGGTAACATGCTGATTGATGGTGTTGTAGCGCGTCTGTATCAAGGTGAATTAACGATGGATACTGGAGGAGCCATTGCGCAAAAAGGCAAAATCAACGCTGAACTTCTGCATCTATTACAACAAGAGGAATTCTACGGGTTACCCGTGCCGAAATCTACTGGCAGAGAGCGATTTGGTTCCTCTTATATAGATGGGTTGCTACGTTATACGGATGAGCATGGGTTGGCATCTGAGGATATTGTTGCTACGGTTACCATGCTTACGGCTTGGTCAATTGGAGATGCATATCGAAGATTTATTCTACCTAATCATCCAGCTGACGTCTTGTTTGTGGGTGGTGGTGGAAGTTATAATCCAGTGCTACTGGAATTCCTTCGTCAGGAAATGGAGCCTATGGGTGTGCAGGTGCTTACGCAGGAGCAGGTGGGTCTAAGTAGCGATGCTAAAGAAGCGATTGCATTCGCTTTACTTGCCGACTATACCATAGCGAGACTACCGAATACGCTACCTAATGTTACAGGGGCTGAGCGAGCTGTAGTGATGGGGAAAATAAGTTTCTAAATTATTCTAAGAGTCGAGCGCGAGTGGAGGTTTCACTTTAACATGATTGTATCTTGGAAGCATCAGTATACTTATGCGGTCATAGCACTATGGAACGAAGAAGCCGTGAAAGATGGATATAAGGAACTAACAGTGCAAAGCATGACAGATATTATTTTGTCTAATCCTTATTTTGATAAGGATAATACATTTGTATTGCTAGAATCGGATCAGGTCAAAGGATTCGCGTGTGGCTGTACGGGTGATGATTTACCTCTCGGAGATGTTGCAGGATATATCACTTGTATCGTGTTATCGGATGGATATCAAACCGATGAGAATTATCAAAAGTTGCTTGGCGCACTTGAGGATCACTTTAAGGCATTAGGCAAGAAGCAGTCGGATGTTCTTTTTTTCAACCCGATGCAGCTACCTTGGTATATTCCGAATACGGATAAGCATGAACATAACAATGCTCCTGGAGTACCCATTGAAAGCAAGCTATACAAGTTTCTGCTTCGTCAGGGATATGTTGAACGAGCAGTAGAATGTGCCATGTATTTGAGCCTAGATACATTTGAAGTTCCAGATGATATTAGAGCTAAACAAGATAAAGCAGCAGCCTCTGGCTATACCGTTGAATTGTTTGATTCAGATCAGCATGTCGGAGTAGAAGAAATGCTTACCGGATTTAACAATCCGTTATGGCAACGAGAAATCTCTCGATATACTTCCGAAGGAGTGCCTGTGGTGATCGCAGCGCAGCAAGGACGTGTTGTTGGCTTTGCGGGACCGGTCATTCGTCAAGACAATGGACGCGGGTATTTCTCAGGTATTGGAGTTCATTCTGATCACGAGGGGTATGGATTGGGAAGTATTTTATTCTTTAAGCTATGTGAAGCTTTTAAAAATATCGGAACTGAATATATGTCACTGTATACTGGCATCTCTAATCCTGCTATAGGTATATACAAGAAGGCTCGGTTCAATACGGTTAAGCAATTTTCCATCATGAGAAGGGAGTTATAACGAACGATGAGCGAACAAAAGTTAACGATTCTGGCCATTGGTGGCCATGTAGGGGATGCAGAACTTACCGCAGGTGGAGTACTCGCAAGCCATTCACTTAAGGGTGATCGAATTGTTACATTGGCACTAACTGCTGGGGAACGCGGTGTTCCTGCGGGTCAAGATATGGCTGAATATCGTGAGCAGAAAGTAAATGAGGCGAAGCAATTCGCTGAGATGCTGGGCGGCGAATCGATCGTATTCGATATTCCCGATGGAGAATTACAGAATAATGAAGAAATGCGGATGAGAGTGTGTGATGTAATTCGCGATGTACGTCCGAATATCATCATTACTCATTTTAAAAATAGCATGCACAAAGATCATATGACGACGCATTTGATCGTGAATGACGCACGCTTCTTTGCAGGTCTAGCTTCATTCAAACGTGAAAAACCAGCATTCTTCGCTTCTAAATTGTATTATGCTGAGAACTGGGAAGATGCTGTTGACTATAAACCATATGTATATGTGGATTTTAATCAAGAAGCGTATGACTTGTGGGTTGCAGCCGTTTCTAAGCACTGGTTTGTAACTAATAGTAAGTCATTCCCATTCTTAGAATATTACAAGCATTTAGTTCGAGTTCGTGGTATTGAAGCTAGAAAAGAATATGCAGAAACCTTTATGGTTCCGGAAGAAACCATGCGTGTTTTGAGACCGGAGCTATAACTATATTGGAAAACAAAGAGACACTGCGACGAATCCTCGCAGTGTTCTTTGTTTGAGTTTCAATTGCTGATAATGATTACTCATTATCAGTTTCAACATATGCTTTCAGGCCCGCATTGGTTAGAACATGAAGATGCTTATTTATAGCTGTTCGGCTGATGGAATAGCTTTCCGTAATAGCGGTAATAAAGCATTTTTCTTCTGCATTTACATACTTGTGAAAACAAAATGCTTCGCTCATCATTTTTCTATATGACGTTTGTCATACCTGTCACTAGACGTTTATGACTGTTGCGATAGGCGCGGAGTCCCTATAATTAAGGTTATAAACTACGAATGACGAGCAGAAGCGGTTTCCGACGCGTCATTTCGAGGAGGAAACATAATAATGAATCAGGCTAAACTATCCAATATGAAAAAAAATGTTGCCCCTTTTGAACAAATTGATACGAAATCAAGTATTAGACAACTCATCAACACGATCGTGCCGCTAGTGCTGCTCTGGTACGCCGCTTACTTAAGTTTATCTGTTTCGTATTGGCTTACAATTCCTATTGCTATAATCACTTCCGGATTTGTTGTTCGGACATTTATTATATTTCATGATTGTTGTCACCAGTCATTCTTCAAGAATCGTCTTGCGAATGAAATACTAGGTACGATTACAGGTGTTGTCGCTCTGTGTCCGTATCAACAATGGAAAAACACACATTCCATTCACCATGCAACAAGTAGTAACCTTGATAAAAGAGGAACCGGGGACATGTGGGTTCTGACGGTTGAAGAATATGCAGAAGCTTCTGTGTGGCTTCGTCTTGCCTATCGGATTTATCGTAATCCATTTGTACTTTTTGGAGCAGGTCCCATCTTTATTTTCTTGTTCTCGTATCGCTTTAATCGTAAAGGTGCGAAACGTAAGGAAAAGATAGGTACCTACATCACTAACATTTCATTAGTCGTTTTGTATTCATCACTTATTTGGGCGATTGGTTGGCAGGCATTTGTTCTAGTCCAAGCACCTATCTTTTTAGTATCGGGTATGATGGGCATCTGGCTCTTCTATGTACAGCATCAGTTTGAAGATTCTTATTTCGAGCATGATGAAGAGTGGAGTTATGTGAATGCTGCAGTTGAAGGAAGTTCATATTACAAGTTGCCAAAAGTTCTACAATGGATCACGGGTAATATTGGATTCCATCATGTTCACCATTTGAGTCCGAAGGTTCCTAACTATAACTTGGAAAAAGCACATAATGCAACGCCGCCTTTACAGAAGGCAACAACGATTACGATCAGTACGAGTCTGAAATCATTGAATTTCCGCTTATGGGATGAGAAGACCAAGACATTCGTTACATTTAGAGATATTAAACATCTGCTGAAAAAACCAAGTGTGGCCTCTGAAAAAATTAAAATGGCACGACCAACTACAGAGAGTAAATAGAATTAAGACTGTATGTAAAGGATTTAAGAATATATAATAGTTAATATTACAATTGAAAAGGGGGACCAGACTATGCAAAAGTGGTATCAAATTTTGCATAAGAATACAGGGCTTAGCCCGTATATTTGGGTCGTATTTTATATCCTCCCTTTTTATTTTATCTTTCGTTCTTCAGCTACGTACCAAGTGGTACTCGGCAGTGTGATGATTGCTGTGTTCTTTGTTTGTTACGTCCTTTCCTTTGTTTCTAAAGGATGGACGGTTTATTTTTGGACAAGTGTACAGATGTTAATATCGATTGCCATGACCTTAATATTCGGTTATGTATACTTCTCTGTTTTTCTTGCGTTTATTATTGGTAATATGAAAAATCGCCCCGCATTCGTTACGTTCTATGTCATTCATCTTGTGACAACCATTGTGGCGATTAATTATGAAATTGTATCACGAAATACGATAGTGATAACGCAGCTTCCTTTTGTGGTCGTGTGTTTAATAGGTATCGTTCTTCTGCCAGTTACGACTTACAATCGGAATAACAGGGAGAAACTTCAGGGACAGCTAGAGGATGCCAATAAGAGAATTTCAGAACTTGTTAAACTTGAAGAACGACAAAGAATTGCACGTGATTTACATGATACGCTCGGGCAGAAGCTCTCGTTAATTGGTTTAAAGAGTGACTTGGCAGGAAAACTGATAACGAAGAATCCAGCCCAGGCACAAATTGAAATCAATGATGTTCGTCAGACAGCGAGAACGGCATTAAAGGAAGTTCGGGAAATGGTTACTCAAATGCGTGGTACAAGACTTCCAGATGAGTTATTTCGGATTAAACAAATCCTGAAGGCTGCAGAAATTGAGTTCACTTTCGAAGGAGACGTGAATTTACATAATATTTCCTTGATGAACGAAAATGTACTCAGTATGTGTCTTAAAGAAGCTGTAACCAATATTGTTAAACATAGCTGTGCAACGGAATGTTCCATCGTTATTGATCACACGCGAAGTGATTTAGTTGTTAAACTAAGTGACGATGGTATAGGAATCCTAGTCGATCAATCTCTTTATTCTAGAGGAAATGGATTGCGTGGAATGAGAGAACGGCTTGAATTCGTCAACGGAAGTATGGAAATCACTTCGGATATGGGAACAAGGATCGTGATTAGAGTACCGTATGTTCTCAAACCAGTAGAAATGGAGGCGGGGATATGATTCGAATTGTGATTGCCGAGGACCAACGGATGCTCTTAGGCGCTCTTGCATCCCTACTCGACTTGGAAGAGGACATGGAGGTTGTCGGAAGGGCGAATAACGGTGAGGAAGCCGTAAAGCTTGTTCATTTACATAAGCCGGATATTTGTATTATGGATATTGAAATGCCGATTAAATCTGGACTCGATGCGGCTGAAGAGCTGAAAGGTTTTGGCTGTAGAGTGATGATCCTTACTACGTTTGCACGAAGCGGTTATTTTGAACGAGCACTTAAGGCTGGAGCTAACGGGTATTTGTTAAAAGATAGTCCAAGTGAGGAACTGGCAACTTCAATACGCAGTATTATGGCAGGTAAACGCATTTTTGCATCGGAACTCGTCGATGAAGCTTATGGCGAAGAGAACCCCCTGACAGAGCGTGAGAAAGAAGTACTTGGACTCATTGCTGACGGATTGAATACAAAAGAAATTGCAAAAAAAATGTATATTACAACCGGCACTGTTCGGAATTACTTGTCCGTGATTCTAGATAAACTTGGCGTCACGAACCGCATTGAAGCCATCAACCGATTCAAGGAAAAGGGATGGTTTAAGTGAATTATAGTTGTAGGGTACATTTAAAATAACACTAGGTGATCAATCACCCCGTGAAATAATGGTTTAGGATTTGTGCCGTTCTTATGGACGGCTTTTTGTGTACATGCTTGATGCAGGACAATAAGCTCCTTACTTTTCTCTTCACCTAATTGTGTACATTAGTCCTTAAAGATCGCCTTCTCTTATAACGTTTAATTTCCCTGATTTTTGAGCATATTATATTTTTTTAAAAATAAGGGGAAGAGGAAGTGTCAGATAGATGGGAATATTAAGCGGTAATTCTAAAGATGAACCAATGCATTATGGTGAAATTTATGCGGTATGGTTGTGCTCGATAGGAGCGAGAGCTGCGGTTTCCTGCTACCAAGCTTATATAAATCATGCCGGAGACAAGGATTTGAAGAAAGTACTGGATGACCTTATTGATCAAGCGAAGTTAGAGATTAAAGAGTGCGATGGATTACTCACTGAGAATGGAATTGCAACTGGGCCTATGATGCCGGAAAGACCTGAAGTGAAGCTTGAAGATATTCCTGTGGGAGCAAGGTTCACTGATCCTGAAATAGCTGCAGCTATTTCGGCAGAGGTCGCATTGGGGTTGGTTGCTTGTAGTCAGGCGATGGGTCAATCCATTAGAGAAGATATCGGAGCACTATTTGCTAAATACCATGCAACTAAAGCTGCGCTCGGAGTTCGTATACTTAAAATGAACAAAGAAAAGGGCTGGCTTATTCCACCTCCACTTCAAGTAAAGAGACCTGAATAGGATAAGATCAATCGTTTTTTCACTTTCAAGGTAGTTTTAAAAATATGTTCTGTGATAGAACTATATCTTTTGATCTGAGAGATCGATGCGTATCTTCTGTATGTTTCAAATAAAACCATTGCTAGTTTGAACCAAAGTATCGTCAGAATTTTTATCTGTATATATAAGCAAAGGAGTCATCTTAGTCGATGGCTCCTTTGCTTATATTGAACAGCATATTGTTTCGAAATAATTTTTCTCACAATCTAAACTTTAAATATTGAAATATATCTCGCAGCATGGTTTATGAAGAGCGATAATAACTTTCGCATAGAACGAGTTCCTATCTTACTCATAATGTTCGTTAGATGATTTTTAACCGTTTTTTCAGATATCGAACATTGTTCAGCAATTTCTTTATTGGATAGTCCCTGGCGAGTAATTAAAGCCAAAATCTCGACTTCTCGTTGAGTAAGATTATATCGAGTAGCAAAGCTTTTTTTCCAAGATTCCAAATGGTTCATTGCTCGTTCTTGTAATAATTGTTTATCTTTTTCGCTCATGGTGTCAGTCCTTAATAAGTGGTTTCTCTTATAAGCCTACAACTTCCACGTAATGGTAGTCAAAGGAATTTTATAACATATCCAATCAGCGAATAGTCTTCTACGTCAAAATTTTTATTTTTATCTATGTTATTCATAGCTATTATAATTGAAGTAATAGATGTAATGTTGTGTGATCAAAGTTAAGGTGAAACAGAAAGTATGATTTTATGACGTACATTTCAAATTATTTCTGCAATTCTTAGACAGCATTTTCACTATGAAATATGTAGTATGAATTTTGTCATATTCGCTTGTAAACACTCTGTAAATTTCCAGTAGTTTGGAACTATTTACAATTAAATTACAATTCTTATAATAGAGGAGTGATTGTAAATTAATGAAAAGGAGAATGTCTGTGACTAAATTGAATTATCCATTATCAAGAAAGATGATTCATCGTACCCTTTGCTTATCTCTTGGTGCCACTATGTTAGCTTCACCACTTACCGTTGCTGCAGCAGATTCAAATAGTAAAGTCGTTAGTGGGCAGATTATTTTGAAAAGTGAGGGAAGTCAAATTGTCACAAACATTGTAAGCGCTTACCCCGGGAGTGATCTTGCTTTGGGCGAGAATCGTTATCTTACAAAGACACAAATTGAAGAAAAATGGGATGGTATCGATCCAGAATACAAACCGGATCAAGCGGTGAATGCGGTTAAAGAAGTGCTACCACAAAAGGAATATGAAGCTTTATTCCCGAATAGATTAGGCTCTCCAGAGTGGTATAAAGTAGCCAAAGGCAAGGAATATTTTAAAGCGGATCAGTCGGATTATTTCTCCTATGACAATCTGATTGCAGCTGTAACTGAGGTATCTAATATTAAGTTAAAGATCAGTACTCGTAAAGGGGGAAAAGCTCAGGAAATACAAAGATTCGATAAGGATGCAAAGATTGAAACTCTAATATCTCGTTCTTCTGACTTTAATTCGGCAGAGAATATGAAGAAGGAAATTGATACGGTTATTGTGGATTGTGGAACTTTCTTGAAGGAAGGATTCAAGAAGGATCGTAAACGTGAACTGGCGGCCTTTCTCGCAAATCTTGCGCATGAAACCGGAGGCGGCTGGCCTGCTGCACCTGGTGGTGAATTGAAGTGGGGACTGTTCTGGAATGAGAATATTGCTGGTAGAACAGGTGTGAATAAGGATGCCTTTGTAGATCCAGCAAGTAGCGAACTCTACCCTGGTGTAAAGGATAAACGTTACTATGGCCGTGGACCTATTATGCTTAGCTGGAATTTCAATTATGGCTTATTCAGTTCTATTATCTATGGTGATAAAAGCGTACTGCTCAGCAAACCAGAAATCGTCTCAGCCGATGGAAAGGTTGGATTTATGACGGCAATTCTATTCTGGATGACGCCACAAGCACCAAAACCTTCTGCTCATGACGTCATCGTAAATAGATGGAAACCGTCGAAAGAGGATGTAGCAAAAGGTTTGAGTCAGCCAGGATTTGGGATTTCAATCATGGTGCTTAATGGACTAGAGGCGAACCAAGGTGAGACGGAAGGCAGCGGTGTCAAGCGCCGAGCCGGCCACTATCGTGATATTGCGAGTAGAATGGGCTTAGATATCTCAACTGAGAAAGTAGATACACTAGGTATGAAACCTTTCTAACCAATGAGAGATGAAAAAGAAGATGACTCCCAAGCTAATATCCGGGTCATCTTTTTTGTATTCGGATGCATAATGTATTTTTGAGCACCTCATATCATAAGTACCCTTTATCTCCTTCTGGGCATACAGTACAGTAGACGTTTACCCAATAAGGAGGACCATTATAATGACGGATTCAGTTTTGCAATCTCCGAACTTAAAACTTGCGGCGGATTCCAATCAAGTACTCAATTATAAGCGTGATCCACAAAATTACATTACTCAGTTATTTGGTGAGCAGCTTCCCGCAATCAAGAATGGTTTTTTTAACGCCCACTTGAGCAAAGGAATTATCGTTCAGCCACACTGGCATACCAATGTCACGGAAATGGTTTATGTGATTAGTGGCGAAGTCATTACGTCCGTGTTTAACCCATTTGAGCAAAGACTCATGACCTATCATTTGAAGCCTGGCCAAGTGTCCATTTTCCCTAAAGGCTGGTTCCACTGGATTGTCGCAGAAACGGATCATGCTCATATCCTAACGATCTTCGATCATCCTACACCTGATATCGTGTATGGATCAGATTTCCTAGCGTCCATACCTAAGGAAGTTATGCAACGTGCTTACTGCATTAACGAGCAGGAATATGCAAGGGCAGTAGCCCCTATCCGGGAATCTGTCATTCTGGGGCCTCCGGTGGAATGTGCTCCAAATCAATTGAATACCCGCTATCCCAATCATATGGGTTATTACTCCCAACACCATCATCAGTATTAAGGATGAAAATCATAAAGAGTTAGTGCGGATCATTAGAGAAGTTCATTTTTTGGACAATGCTGCCTAGTTCTAGTGCATTTTGTTCAGTTACTGAGTAAGCATTATCTATATTGCGCTTTGAAGTGATTTTCCACTTGACTTGATAAGTCGGATTATATGAACCCCAAACCCTTCTATTATACTGAAGATTTTGGGGGTTTTTAATATGCTGAGACTAATATCTGATATTAGGATTGCTAACTGATTTGTGATTGAAATGTTTCTTGAATTACAATTCGTAGATAACAAAAATATTATTAAGGAATATAGTATAAGCTCTATTTCATATCATGTAGGTATATAGAACATGAAGGAGGATACGGAGAGATAATTCGGCAAGACTTCAATATCGTAAGGACCGTGTAGCTTAGCATTAGAGTGTATCAAGGAGAAATGATGAATGACAAGGGATATACAGCAACAAGCTCGTGACAATGCGGAACGATTGCGAGTGCAGACGTTCAAGTCTCTTACTTCAAATGTACAGCAGTGCTCGAAAGAGAATATTGAAGCACTCCCTTCTTCACCATTAATGATGAGCTCAGATTCTGTTGAGGATACAGCCACGGTTCTGGAAGATGAGGATCATGAATATGTCCAGCTGTGTATTCAAGTACAATCTGATATATTGTGTTTGTTAGATGAATTAATACATATGAATTTGGCTAGTGACCGAGAGGATGCTGCCGGAATCATGTTGCAACTTGCAGGTAATGAACATAGAGAATTCCTCCTCACTCATGCCAAGCATAGAAAAAAACTACAGGAGATGACGGAATTGTTTATCAAATATGTGGAGACTTAGGATTGTGGGTAAGTATAACCGCTCGTTCAATATAAAACGGATTGTAAAGGAGAGATGACTATGAGTATGCCTAACGTTCCTGATATTAAGCCGGAAATTGAGCTTAAGAGACAAGATGTAGTGAATCTCTTACTATCTTCCATCGCCATGGAAGAAATGGGTTTGTCGCATATCATTAATGCGGAAGGCGAAAAGTTACAAAGAATTGTCCAATCTGAAGATAGTAATGTAAAAGACATACTTGATATTAATGAGAGCGTTGAACGTATGTTGCGTAACATTATTAAAAATCAGATGCTTCTGCAATTTAAGCTAGAGGATATCATTAAACTTGAGAAAATGTCTTCTAATACTGAGTTCCATAATGAGTACCATGCAGAGTACCATGAAGAGTAGGGTGTGGTTGTTATATGAATCTCGAATTGGCAAGTCCCGAATGGTCCACAATTGTCATCTGGATTGCTCGAGAGGATCTCTCGATTTCTAGATTGCTGCTACTTCGAATTCAAATAAATAACAAAATGATGGGGCAGGAGGTATCCTGTTCTTTGAAATCACTGCTAAGGATGATGAATTACAGCAAAATTTCGCGGTGGTTAGTATTTGAAAGACTTACGATGATTTCAGATTGCTATGTAGTGAAGAGCGATGAAATCGATACTATAATTCAAGAATCTATGAAATCCTTCCATCAGGCCATGACAGAATTTCTTTGTTTAGTAGATAAGTATGCGAGAGCGAGTATGGTTAGTTCAGTGAGTACAGATGCGATGAGTAGTAATAGAAAATTAAAGATCCTATTTACTGAATTGCTGAGTACAACATGGGATCTTCTGGAAACCTATGATGCTATTCGATTTCGCTTCGATTCCGTATGCCCATTTTCTGAGATAACAAAGCTGATTCAGCAGAATAAGCCTGAATGGCTCGAAGCTTTAATTTCTAGCGTCAACCGCTGTCATCAAGTGCTCATCAGACATTCAGCTTCCTCATCGGAAGCTTTTTCTTACATACATAAGATTAAAAGTTATATTAAAAATACTACGCAAGAATCCTATCCATCTCAAACGTTTTTAGATACAGAAAAACGTATTGGGAATAATGATAAAACATTAAAGAATAGCCGAACGAAGCCATTTATATTAATAAAATAGTGCCATACAGCAGGATAAAAGTTGCCAATTGTTAGATAACCTATTAAGATAGGTTAAGGAATTTCGACACATGCTACCATGCTACCTTATCGATTTATGTAAATGTTTATATCTTCCGCTATTTCACTTTTGTGAAATGCGCTACCTTCCATGCATGACGCAATTTGTAAGACCTCCTATAACAACTCCTTCATTAAGACTTTAAGGATATCCTTGTTATATGTCATTCGATGTATTTGGAAAACGTTTTTGGTTTGTTAACCATTATTTTTAGGTCATTGCTTTGCACACCCTTCAACTTTTCCTTACTTTTTTGAGTAAGGTGTTTTTGAGTGTGATTTTATGATGAGGTGAGACAGATGAGTAAGAAGTTCGTTGGTATGATGGTATTTGTTGTTTTATTTTCCACTTTTACGCTAGTAGGCTGTAATTCATCCAAACCAGGTCCGTCTGATAAAGAGAATAGTGCGGTTATTCAAGAGAAAAAGGATGAGTTGGTGTTAGCTTTTGATTCTGAACCAGAAGCAGGTTTCGATCCAACAACAGGCTGGGGGCGTTATGGCTCACCACTATTTCAAAGTACTCTTTTAAAAAGAGATGACAAGCTTAACATTGTATATGATCTTGCAACAAGTTATGAAGTAAATAAAGATGGCACAGTTTGGACAGTAAAGCTTCGCGAGGATGTGAAGTTCTCGGATGGACAACCATTAACAGCTTCGGATGTTGTCTTTACATATGAAACAGCAACTAGCAATGGGTCGGTTGTAGATCTTAATAGTATGAGTAAAGTAGAGGCTGTGGATGATTACACTGTTCGATTTACGTTGAAAGAGCCCCAATCTACGTTTGTTAATACAATCATCGGAACTGGCATTGTACCTAAGCATGCCTATGGCAAGGATTACGCTGAGAAACCGGTAGGATCGGGACCGTATCAGCTTGTGCAATGGGATAAAGGTCAGCAGCTCATTATTAAAGCGAATCCTGAATACTATGATAAACAATCATTTTTCAAAAAGATAACTTTTCTATTCTTAAACGAGGATGCATCGTTTGCTGCGGCACAATCAGGGACCGTTGACCTTGCCTATATACCAGCGGCATTTAGTAAACAAAAAGTACCTGGTATGAGGTTAGAATCTATTCAAACTGTAGATAACAGAGGAATTGCATTTCCATATGTAAAATCAGGAAGTGTTACAAAGGATGGATTACCTATAGGTAATGATGTAACAGCCGATCCAGCCATTCGTCATGCCATTAATATGGCCGTAGATCGGCAAGCACTTGTCGATGGTATTTTAGAAGGACAAGGAACGAAGGCGTATACTTCTGTGGATGGTCTGCCTTGGTGGAATCCAGATACCGTCATTCAAGATGGTGATTTAGACGGAGCAAAGAAGCTATTAGAAGAAGCCGGTTGGAAGGATAACAACGGGGATGGGATCGTTGAGAAAGGAAACCTGAAGGCCGAGTTCACTCTGTATTACTTAGCGAATGATGCGATAAGACAATCTCTTGCCATTTCTGTTGCTGATATGATGAACCCGCTTGGAATAAATATCAAAATAGAAGGTGGTAGCTGGGATATCCTTTCTCAGAAAATGCATTCAAATCCCGTTCTTTTAGGTTGGGGGAGCCATGATCCTCATGAAATATACAATATATATAGTACCAAAACGGCAGGGATAGAGTACAATAACACAGGTTTTTATTCGAATAAGACGGTGGATGAATATTTTAAATTAGCCCTTCATGCGAAGACTGAAGCAGAAGCTAATGAATTTTGGAAAAAAGCACAATGGGATGGTGTAACGGGTCTCAGCGCAAAAGGTGATGCTGCATGGGCTTGGTTGGTCAATATTAACCATTTGTATTTCGTGAAAGATGGACTTGATATCGGAGATCAAAGAATCCATGTTCATGGGCATGGTTGGCCTGCTACAGATAATATTGTTGAATGGAAATGGACGGAATAATGTGCGTAAGTCTATAAATAGTAAGCTCGCATGGTATATTTTGGGCAAAGGATTGCGGATGGCTTCATTATTAGTTGCGATTTGTTTCATATCCTTTATGTTAGTGAAAAATTCTCCGATTGATCCCATTCAAGCTTACATCGGTGCAGATATGTTGAAGGTAGGTCCTGAGCAGCGGGCTAAAATTGCAGAATATTGGGGAGTAGACCAGCCGGTGATGGTGCAGTTCTTGAATTGGGGTTCTGCCGTATTGAATGGTGATTTAGGAACTTCCATGATTTATCGCCGTCCGGTCATTGATGTTATTCGTGAACGATTCTTGAATTCCCTTGTTCTCATGGTGTCTGCTTGGTTACTATCTGGCGTGATTGGCTTTGTGATGGGTGTTGTAGCAGCCATGAAAAAAGGGGCATGGATCGATCGCATCATCAAATGGTACTGCTTCACCTTAGCTTCCGTGCCAACCTTCTGGATGGGGCTCCTTATCCTTATTGTATTTGCTGTGTGGCTACGGTGGTTCCCTGTTGGAATGGGGGTTCCAGCTGGAGTTCTTGCGAAAGATGTAACACTCTTGGATAGAATTCAACATATTATTCTACCGACACTGACACTTAGTATTGTTGCGTTGCCAATGTGGCTCTCCATACACGTCAGAAGATGATTGATGTTCTTTCAAGTGACTTTGTTGTATTCGCTAGAGCTAGAGGCGAACAAGGATTTGTATTATTTTGGAGACATGGATTACGTAATATTGCATTGCCAGCGATCACTTTGCAGTTTGCAGCGTTTAGTGAATTGTTTGGTGGAGCGATATTGGCGGAGCAGGTCTTCTCGTATCCGGGTCTAGGACAGGCTACAGTTAACGCAGGATTAAGAGGTGATGTTCCTCTTTTACTCGGCATCGTAATCTTTACTACGATGTTTGTATTTGTAGGGAATGTACTTGCTGATATTAGCTATCGTGTTTTAGATCCGCGAACGAGGGAGGGGAGGAAAGTATGATACCCATCCCCCAAAAATTGCCTCTAAACACAAAGCAATGGGCACTAATGAAAGTGCTGCTCTCCGTTAGTGTTATTATACTTGTGATATTAGGTGGTTCCTTTCTAGATGAGGGTAAAATTGTAACGAATCTTACGAATCGAAACTCTCCACCATCCATAGACAACCTCTTTGGTACGGACTGGTTAGGAAGAGATATGTTCACACGCACGTTCATGGGATTAACTTTAAGTATAGGTGTTGGATTAATTGGAGCGATTGGAAGTGCGTCCATTGCTCTGATCCTAGGAATAGCTGCTGCAACAATGGGGAGAACGGCGGATCGTCTTATTTCATGGTTTATCGATTTGTTCCTGAGCGTCCCTCACCTCGTAACCCTGATTCTAATCGCTTTTACATTAGGGGGAGGTTTTAAAGGGATCGTCATAGGATTAGCGCTAACTCATTGGCCTACGCTGCTAGACTCATCCGGGCAGAAGTGATGCAAATAAGGTCTGCTGACTTTGTGCAGGTTTCTCAGAAAATGGGGAAATCTCGCTGGTGGATTGCTGTACATCATATTCTTCCACATATTTTGCCGCAATTTTTAATTGGATTTATGCTACTGTTTCCCCATGTTATTTTGCATGAGGCGGCAGTTACGTTTATAGGATTAGGTCTATCCCCACATGAGCCCGCAATCGGGATCATTCTATCTGAATCGATGAAATACTTATCGTCAGGTATGTGGTGGCTCGCCTTCTTTCCAGGACTTTGTTTGCTAATGATCGTGAGAATGTTTGATCAGATTGGAGAAAATCTCCGATTGCTAATGGACTAATGGGTATCGCGATTAAGAAGTTGCACTTTCTTTAATTGAAAGAGGAGTTACGAATGTCTATTCTTGAGGTCAAAAATTTATCCGTATCGTTTAAACAATATACAGCTGGGCTTAAACAGATTCAGCATAACGTGATATCTAGTTTAAATGTAAACCTAGAAGCAGGTGAAATTCTTGCTGTTGTTGGTGCAAGTGGCTCTGGAAAGAGTATACTTGCTCATGCGATTCTAGGAATACTCCCAAGCAATGCAAGTGTAAGTGGTGTAATTACATTTGAAGGTGAGGAGCTTACACAAGCTCGTCAACAAGCTGTAAGGGGGAAGCAAATTGCACTCGTCCCTCAATCTGTAAACTTTCTAGATCCACTGATGCGTGTTGGTAGTCAAGTACGCACCTCTGTGAGGAAAGGAAAAGCTGTGGAGGCACAACGAGCTGTTTTTAAACGCCTACACCTGAGACAAGAGGTTGAACACATGTATCCATTTCAACTTTCTGGAGGTATGGCGAGAAGGACACTATTATCGACGGCTATGGTAAGTGGAGCGAAGGTCATGATTGCTGATGAGCCGACGCCAGGACTTGATCCCGTTGTGATGAAGGAAGCGTTAGATCATTTTAGAGAGTTCGCAAATCAAGGCTGTGCTGTCATGTTGATCACGCATGATATTGATTCAGCGCTGCAAATTGCAGACAAAATTGCTGTATTTTATGCAGGAACGATCGTAGAAATTGCAAGAGCCGAGGACTTTATAGGGCAGGGTGAAGCTATAAGACATCCCTATAGTAAAGCTTTGTGGCGAGCATTACCTCAGAATAATTTTATTCCAATCATGGGATCGCAGCCACATCCGGGCGCATTGCCACTGGGCTGTCTGTTTGCTCCACGTTGTGAAATGGCTACACCTGAATGTCAGGAGGACCAACCTGAAATGCGAAATCTCAGGGATGGAATGGTGAGGTGTATTCATGCAACTTGAAGCAAAGAATATCGGATTTCGATATGAAGATGGACCGTGGTTATTTCGTGGCATTAATGTATTGGTAGAACCAGGAGAAATTGTGGGTATTTCTGGCCCAAGTGGACGCGGGAAAACTACCTTTTGCCGAATTCTAGCGGGTTACGAGACCCCTATTGAGGGAACAGTGACTTATAATGGTGCCCCGTTCCCCAAGAAAGGTACCATCCTATCCAAATGGTTCTTCAACATCCGGAAAAAGCGATTAATGCACGGTGGAAGATGCATAGAATACTTCATGAAGGATATCAACCTGATGAAGAGTTGCTAGCATTATTAGGAATTGAACAAGAATGGTTAACACGCTGGCCTCATGAGCTATCTGGTGGGGAATTGCAGCGATTTTGTGTAGCCCGGGCATTGGGACCTAATACTCGATTTCTGATTGCAGATGAAATGACAACCATGCTTGACGCCATCACCCAAGCTCAAATCTGGCATGCGGTCACTGAAATTGCCAAGAAGAGAAAGATGGGAATCATCGTGGTCACCCATGAAAAGAAGCTGATGCAAAGGCTTTGTCATCGTATCATTGACTTTAATGAATAAAACAAAGAAGGCCATCCGAGATGATATCCTCGAACGGCTTTCTTTAATTCTGTGTCTGAGCGTTTAGAGATGGCTATGTTACTAAATGCTACGCTTGATCATCTTTATTATTCAGTTCATGCTGCGCTAATTTTTCATGGATCTGAGATTCCATGACTTGTACAAGATCGTCTTCAAGCTTTTGCTGAGGTTGAGGATGAAACCACTGGATATCTCCTTTGTGTAGAAAACCTCTGTATTCCTCACCCTGTACATGTAATGTGAATTGCTGACGCTCATGTACAGTATCTTCAAACATTGGCTTTATTTTAATATCCTCAATTTCTTTCGAGATTCCATAATGTCTCATTAATGAGTGAATGGTAGATTCAATTTTATCAACTTTGCTCACACCAATCATTTGTTTAGGGTGAGGGTTGAGCCAAAGAATCTCATCATTATGAAAATGTCCCTTGAACTCCTCACCTTCAACTTTAAAAGTGAACGCAAGTCGTTCATGTACGCGATTCTCAAACAGGGTTTCAACCTCGAAATCCTCAAGTAAAGGTTCAACATTCTTATCTTCAGTCATATTGCATCTCCTCTCATGAAAGTATCTTCTTAACCGATTGTTCGGTTATGAACCATCATAATACATGCCAAAGCGGACTTTCTTTGCATAACGCACTGAAGATTGAAGCTGGATTAATATTTCCGTAAAGAGCTTGCAGGGCGATTATTCCACTTTTCGCTGATGATTGCATGACATTGGTTTAAGATTCGCTCGATGGTTTGGGTAGCGTTTGCTAGGATTCGTAAACTAAATCCCGGTATGGCTATATTTGAAATCCCAAATGTGAAATTCGATTCTTCGGTTTGAATCACTTCATATAACTCATCGAGGAGTGCATCATCCATTTGTTCACTTACTGCAATCATTGAGCCTAGATGGGTATAACCTTCCATGAAACCGAGACCAGATATATTCTGCTGCTTCGGTACTAACTTGATGTGGTCGAATACGCCAAGTTTACCATCCCAATAGATTTCTGTCACCAACTGAATGGTATTGTAACTGAATTTGTCACCGCTTGCAGACCATCCAGGCGTAAGGATATCCGTATAAATGAATGTTGCTCCACGCTCCATATAAACAATATTTTTCTGCTTATAGTAAGCATTTTCATAAGCAATCAGGGGTCGGGAGGTATTCCAAATAACTTCCTTTTTTCAAGCTGATTTCGGTTTCTTGATAAGCATAACTTTTTGGTGTTTTATATACTTTTGTTGCTGATTGTGTGGTTAACGTCACTTTAGATCCTTCATCGGCTGAGATTTCCATTTTGTATCGATCACCGTCTAAATAACCGCCACCGGGGTTAAGAAGGTAATAGCAGACCTGTCCCGAATGATCAGCGTAAATCGGCCGCATTACTTTGAATGCACCTTGAAAGTACACGCGTTTTGCCACCGTTTTTCCTAGTCGTTCTTCTAGGTCTAATGATAAAGATCCAGTCCAATCGGTCATGTTACTCTAAACCTTTTAGCAAAGCATGCTGTCTAATCCAGTCCATGACTTCAGGAAGGCCCGCCTCATTTTTTAAGTTTGTGAAGAAGAAAGGCTTATTACCGCGGAATATTTTTGTATCCTCCGCCATTACTTCGAGGCTGGCACCCACATAGGGAGCAAGGTCGGTTTTATTAATGATGAACAAGTCTGATTTAATCATACCTTGTCCACCTTTACGAGGGATTTTCTCTCCTTGTGCAACATCAATAATATAAATGGAGAAGTCAACAAGCTCAGGGCTGAACGTAGCTGCAAGATTGTCGCCACCACTCTCAACAAAGATAAGTTCAACATCAGGATGACGCTCAATCAATTGATCTATGGCCGCAAAGTTCATAGAAGCATCTTCACGAATAGCCGTGTGAGGACAACCTCCTGTTTCAACACCAATGATTCGATCCTCAGGAAGAACCCCATTTTGAATTAGAAATTTCGCGTCTTCTTTGGTATAAATATCGTTTGTGACAACTGCCATTTTTATTTCATTCTCAAGATGGCGAGTCAATTTCTCTACAAGCATCGTTTTACCTGCTCCAACAGGCCCTCCAACACCGATTCTGATGGGATTCATTTAAACACGTCCTTTATACAATTTTTTAAAAATTAAGACATAAATATTCTTATATTCACACGTTCATGTTTCATTTGAGATAGTTCAATCCCTGGAGATACCATTCCGAAATCATCATTCGTGAGTTTCATGATTCGATCTACAGCATGGTTTAACTCTGGTATAGACTGATGAGTAATCTTTTGACCTGCCGTTTGTCCAAGAGGGATGGCGCGAACTGCATTTTGGACTTGACTGGAAATAGCAGAGTACAAATAGTAGAGGATGGTATCTTGTTTACTTACATGAAGTCCATGAGCTACCATCGTAAAAACAATAGCAGGGTGACCGAATGCATCCTTATGTTTCACTTCATCTCTATATTTAGAGAGGATGGGCAGACCATATAGGGACTCTGTCAGTTTAAGCATTCGATCCCCAATCATTTGAGTTCCTTCTCGTGTTTCTCTGGGCAAGTTCTGGACCGTTAATTGGCGATCCAATCGCCAAATCTCCTGTATGTTATCGTCTATGAGAGCTTCATACACGAGACGTGAGGCAAGCCCATCTGAATAGACGAGCTGCTCATGTAAATACACTTTCAGCCAACCAAAAAAAGTATTCTGGTCATGGATCTTGTCTTCCTGTATATAACTCTCCAAGCCAAAAGAATGGCTGAAGGATCCTATTGGAAAGTTAGAATCACATAGCTGAAATAAAGAGAGGAGATTGTTAATCATGACTATGGCCAATATGACGGAATGCCTGTTTCACTTTTCGATCCTCTCTTTTGAAAGGGATTCCAAGTTGTTGAAGTAATTCTTCAACTAAATAGTCATATTGAACAAGCATATCATTGTCTTCAAATTGAGCTGGAAGGTGGCGATTACCAAGCTGGTGAGCGATGTTTCCCATTTCTTGAATACTTCTTGGTTGAATGACGATAAGGTCATCGGACATGACATCAATGACGATCATATTGTGATCATCCATATATATTACATCCCCAGCTACCAGATCCCGATGTTCACTTAAACGTATACCTATTTCGTTGCCGTGATCGGTTGTTACTCGCTGGATGCGTTTCATTAAATGAGCGCTTTCTAAGTACACTTTTTCCATATGGCGTTTTTCAATTTCACTTTTATCCATTTTTTCTAGGTTGGTTACAATTTTCTCAATAATCATTTTCTTTCACCTCAGAATAGGAAATATCGCTGACCCATGGGTACGATATCGACCGGATCACATGTCAGCAATTCTCCATTTACTTTTACTTCATATGTTTGTGGATCTACGGTAATATCAGGTGTTTCTGAATTTAACTTCATGTTTTTCTTCGTAAGGGTACGAATACCGCCAACAGGCAGGATTATTTTTTCGAGTCCAAGTTTATCGTGCACCCCGTCATCATAAGCTGCTTGTGAAACGAAGGTTGCTGAACTTCTTGCTAGTGCTTTGCCGAATTGAGCATACATAGGACGGTAAATATATGGCTGAGGTGTTGGAATCGAAGCATTGCCATCACCCATTAGCCCCATAACCGCAAGACCGTTTTTAAGCACCATTTCTGGTTTAACACCAAAAAATTTGGGATTCCAGATCACTAAATCGGCCATCTTACCTACTTCGATAGAACCTACATGCTCTGAAATGCCATGTGTGATAGCAGGATTTATCGTATATTTGGCAATATAGCGCTTTGCTCGGTTATTATCTGCATATTGAGCATCACCTTGAAGGAGTCCGCGTTGTTTCTTCATCTTGTCAGCTACTTGCCATGTACGCAAAACGACTTCTCCGACACGGCCCATGGCCTGTGAATCCGAGCTTACCATGCTAAATACGCCCATATCGTGCAGGATATCTTCAGCTGCAATCGTTTCTTTTCTAATTCTTGAATCGGCAAAAGCGATATCTTCAGGTACCGAAGGATTTAAATGATGACAAACCATGACCATATCAAGATGTTCGTCGATCGTATTAATCGTATAGGGTAGAGTAGGGTTCGTTGAAGAAGGTAGAATATTAAGGTAACCCGCTGATTTGATTAAATCAGGTGCATGTCCACCACCTGCGCCTTCCGTATGGTACATGTGAAGGACTCGATCTTTTACAGCAGCCATCGTATTTTCCATAAAGCCACTTTCATTCAATGTATCTGCATGAAGGGCTACTTGAATGTCGTACTCATCTGCAACTTGTAGAGCGTAATCTAGAGACGAACCGGTAGCTCCCCAGTCTTCATGGACTTTGAGACCAATAACTCCTGCCCTAACTTGTTCCGCTAATGGTTCGATGGATGCAGCATGTCCTTTACCTGTAAATCCAATATTAATCGGCAAGCCTTCAGCCGCTTCAAGCATCCGGTGTATGCTCCATTCGCCTGGAGTAACCGTCGTAGCTTTAGATCCTGCAGCAGGCCCTGTACCACCGCCGATTAATGTCGTTGTACCCGCGGAGAGTGCAATTTCTACTTGTTTAGGGTTAATAAAATGTACATGGGTATCAATGGCTCCAGCGGTTACAATTAAGCCTTCACCTGCGATGATTTCTGTGGAGGTACCGATAATAATATCGATATGATCTGTAATGAGAGGGTTTCCACTTTTACCTATGCCAAAAATTTTCCCATCTCGAATGGCGAGATCTGCTTTGATAATGCCTGTATAATCTAAAATAATGACATTGGTAATGACGGTATCTGCTACACCTTCTTTACGGGTCGCAAGAGGGTGCTGTCCCATGCCGTCTCGAATCACTTTGCCTCCGCCAAAGACAACTTCTTCACCATAAGAAGTGTGATCCTTCTCAATTTGAATAAACAAATCTGTATCCGCAAGGCGAACCGAATCACCTGTCGTTGGACCATACATTTCAGCATACTGCCTTCGGGACATTCCAAAACTCATACGGAACCCTCGCTTTCTAATTTTCCATCGACTTTATTATTGAAACCGTATACACGGCGTTCACCTGAAAAATTAATAAGCTGTATTTCCTTCCCGTCTCCGGGTTCAAAACGAACGGCCGCTCCAGCAGGGACATTGAGTCGTTTGCCGTATGCTTGCTTTCGATCGAAATGAAGCGCTTCATTTACTTCATAAAAGTGAAAATGTGATCCCACTTGAATAGGGCGATCCCCTAGGTTTGTAACGGAAATCGTAAAAATTTCGCATCCTTCATTACAGATAATGTCTTCGTCTTGTAAAATGTATTCTCCCGGTATCATATTAGGCTCCTTTCTAGTTAGCGTATCGGGCTATGAACGGTCACTAATTTTGTTCCATCTGGAAACGTTGCTTCCACTTGGATGTCATCAATCATTTCGGGTATTCCTTCCATGACATCGTCCCGAGTCAGAATGGAAGCTCCATACTCCATTAATTCGGCAACTCTTTTACCGTCGCGCGCACCCTCAATGATTTCATAAGTGATAAGGGCGACAGCTTCAGGGTGATTTAATTTCAAGCCCCTGTCTTTCCGGCGCCTAGCTAGATCGGCTGCGACTACGATCATAAGCTTGTCGATTTCTCTCGGCAATAAATGCATAGTTAAATCCCCCTATAAAAATACAAACGACAAAGACCCTCCATTCAGAGAGAAAGGAGGGTCCTTGATTTGAAAAATATAAAGATCATTTATATAATTTCGACTAAGCCCATTATGTAAACATTCTCCTGAAGTATAGGTATAAAACCCCAACTAGATGATTGTAACATAAATAAATCTCGAAATAAAGAAAATGAATAAACATGGATATTGTAACGATACCTTAAGCAGGTGCTTGGCGTCATCATTTTAGCTTTTCGGCATTTTACTCTCATCCATGTATAGCAGACTCCAGCGGTGACCGTCCAAGTCGGCAAATCCTGCGCCGTACATCCAGCCGTCAATTTCACTCGGCTTACCAAAGATGTTTCCTCCGGCCATTTCTACTTTTTTAATAAAGGCATCTACTTCTTCTCTGCTTCCAGCGCCAATGGAAAATATTATTTCTGCACTTTGTGAGGTATCTGCGACTTTTGAATCTGTGAATTTCTCAAACGCCGCATTCGGGAACAGCATAATCGTTGTTTGGCCTATGGCAAGCTTGGCTCTCTCGTTTCCCACGCTCACCGCATGGAATCCAATTTCATTAAAAAAGGCAGCTGACCTTTCAACATCTTTGACCGGCAGGTTAATCCAAATCTCCTGTGACATGGTTATAGCCTCCTAGAATGTAATTCTAACTTAACTCCTACTATACTCTAATTCGGATAGTAGAAGCGATTCTTATGCAAGTTTATGGGTATATTTCAAAGTGTAGAAGAGCATGAATACAGAGAATGAACACATGAGGATGAACATTTAGTCTGGGACAAGTAGTCCTCGGAGAAATTAAATGGACGGGAGAAGATAATGATGGATAATGATTCTATAGAAACATTAAATTTACATGCAGACAAAACAGCGCTGGTGGTCATAGATCTGCAGCATGGTATTATCAATGCCCCTAAGCAAGGACCTTATACAGGGGCGCAGGTAATTGAGAAAGCCAGCAATTTGGTAAAAACATTTACGGAGAAGGGGGCCTTTGTCGTGCTCGTGAGAGTAACTTGGATAGACGGAAAAGATACGTTGAAGCCGAATACGGATACGAATATAGGTGCGACGAAATTACCCGAAGGTTGGGATGATTATGTCCCTGAAATAGCAGATACACCACACGCCTATAAGATTACAAAGCGGCAATGGGGAGCTTTCTTTGGGACCGATCTGGATTTACAGCTGCGTCGACGCGGCATTGATACCATTGTGTTATGCGGTGTTTCTACGTCGATTGGAGTCGATACGACGGCAAGAGAGGCATATCAGCTCGGGTATAATCAGGTATTTGTGGAAGATGCGATGACAGCTTCATCGAAAGAAGAGCATAATTATGTGTGTAAATATATGTTCCCTAGAATGGGGAAAGTTCGGACGAGTGAAGAAGTGAGATTGTCGCTCTAAAGTAAGTTAATCACAATTAGGTTGGAATATCCATGAGCTTGAATCATATTTTATATAAGCAAAAAAAGAGACAGCAATTGTCTCTTTTTTATGTATATCTATTAACATTCTATGACCATGCAATCTTCATCAACTGTTCGTACTCATCATTTGCAGCATGATAAATCATCATAATTTGTCTCATAACAAGTTCAGGTGCAAATTGAATATCTGTAAAATCAATACATAGAGAGATAGCAACGGAACCTTCTTCACTTAATGTAAATTTTGCATATCGGTAGTTAATATTTAAGTCATTAATATGGTTAAGAGCTGCTTCTCTTTTAGAAGGATTGGAAATCTCAGCTAAGTTAAAGCAGTATATATCCACTGAATTATGATCAAATGGAAATGAGGCAATTAATCTAATATTTCCACCATGTGCCGTTTTTTCATTACTAGCAAAAAAGGTGTTTTTTTCAGTAATATTTTCTTCCATTTTAAAATTAATTTCATTCATATGACTCTTAAACATAGCAATATTGTCTTGTATTGTTGCTTTCACTTGTAATCTCTCCTTCTAGACTATAGGTATATGTAAATTATATCCTGTAGGTAAAGAATGGTAAATAGAGATTAGAATATAAGCATGCTATGCATATATGTTTCATCGCTTAAATGAAAAGGGTATACATAAGTAGTTAACCAAATGCGAATTTTACATATCTAAAGGGGTCATCACTTTGAATTGTAGCAAATGCGGAAAAAAATTAGAGGATGTCTTGGAACAAGTCAACCATATATTATATGAATGTCAGAATAATACACATACACAAGCCATAGAAACAATGAAAAAACCTGCCTAAATGGCAGGTTTTTCTCTGTTTGTAAGGCCTAATTTCTCTGCTCGTTTCATAATTTCAAGTAAGCTGCGCATATCATCCGTTGTCGTATCGTTATGCTCCTTACTACTTTTTTGTTCTAGCTCATCATTTTTATTATGTAGATCCATAATGGTTTTTCGCATATCTTCAAACTGCTCTTTAAATTGCAATAAAGAGTTAATGATGACGTCAAGAGAAATGGTACTCTCTGAAGATACAGATGGGATAGAAAAGCTCTCAGTTGATTTTGAATGAACCTTTTTCTGAGATTTAAGAAGTGTACGGTTTAATTTTGCCTCTTTTATTTCAGACTCATACATTTTTCTTAAATAAGAATTCCAGCGAAAACCGCATGCGGCAGGCGTTCGATTTGTTTTTTCGCCTACAATCTCAAAGGCAGTTAATTGTGTGCCACCATTCTTAATAAAACCTAATACTGTAGTAGATAAGCACAAGTCATCTTCAGGTGTCCAACTATCTTGTCTAACCATATAAATACCTCCAATAATATGTTCTATTCATATGTTTATCCATAAAGTTAATACCTTATGCATCATATAGAGGGAAAATTCGTAGTATATGAAATTGTCTAACATGTATAATTGAACAATTCTAAACAAAAGAAAAACTCCAAGTCCCCTTGGAGTTTTCTAATCATTTATGATCTAAAGACTTCATTTCACTAGCAATGGTGCTATATATTCATGGAACACATCACCTGGATGCTGTTCTTTTTTACGTTTATCGTTGGTTAGGACAACCACAGTATCAAGACTAGGAATGACATGAATAAATTGTCCACCATATCCACGAGCATAGAAGTATTCGAACGAAGTTCCACCTGAGCCAGAGTCATTCACAGTATCGAGAAATGAATCTGCCCACCAATGCCAAGCATACAAGCCACGGCGAGGAGCGTCTACAGCAATAGAAGGTTGAACAGAACGGGTGATTAATTCCTTGGATATAAGCTGTCCGTTGTTCCATTTTCCATGGTCTAAGTACAGCTGCCCAAACTTCAACATATCAGAGGGGAGTAACCGCAGTCCGTATCCCCCTGTATGAATACCTTGAGGATCTGATTCCCATTGATAGGATTCAATGCCAAGCGGTTTAAACAAATACAATTCAGCATAACGCGCCGTTGACATGCCAATCACCTGTACCAAGATAGCGGACAATAATTGTGAAACTCCGGAATTGTATTCCATTCTAGTGCCTGGTGAATCTGATAATTGCTGTTCTAGAACAAAATCCACCCAATTAGATGATCTAGTCATACGGGGAAAAGATTTCTGTCCCCCAAACTCCGTCCAGTTAAACCCTGCGGTCATCGTTAACAGATGCTGAAGCGTGATTTCTTGCTTGCGGGGATCGGGGTCGTTAGCAAGTTGCGGAAAAAATGAGGTTATCCGTGTCTGGGGCTGCGGAAGTAATCCTTGATCCATCGCGATACAGATTAATGCTGAAAGGATGCTTTTCGTGCAAGAGTTGATCTTGGCTATTTCATTGGAAATATGTTGATCTCTATAGTGCTCAAATATGAGTTGATTTCGATGACTGATTAAACAGCTTCTCAAGTCGAGTGGGGTAATCGCTGATGCCAATGATGTTAAATTCATATGAACCTTCCTTTAAGTAATGATTCTAATAAGGATACATTACTGGGAGAGGGAGTTACAAGTTGGAGCATTAGAAAACGGTTCTTTACGACCCAATGGGACACATCAACAAAATATGGTTAAATTTACCTTGTGCACATCTTATCTAGAATGTATTAACGAATGAGGTGAATGTGAGATCATAAGGTGTTTGTGCATAAAAATATAAAAGTAAAATTAAAGGAGATTCTAAATGAAGATAAAACATATTGTACTGTCCATTGTAGTCATCATATCTTTAATTGCCGTCAACAACCCCGCTGTGAATGCAGCAAGTCTTACTTACAAAGAAGATTCGAAGTATAAACAATCAATTTTGCTTTATATTAATGAATTTTATCTGCTGTATACGACACCTAATGGCTTGTACATTGATAAACAAAATCGTACGATGGTGCCTCTTCGTTCATTCACTAAGCTGTTTGGAGCAAACGCTTCATATGATGCTAAGAGCAAAACAGCTGTAGTTAAATATGAGGAGCAATCTTTGAAACTAACATTGAACTCTAACACAATATATATCAATGGAGAAGCTCAACAAATGGATACCAGTTCTGTTATGAAGAATAGCAGCTTCTATTTACCATTAAAATCAATTGTAGACACATTTCATATTCAATCGGAACAATTATCTATGAATGGAGGAGGTAGAATCATTGTTTTAAAAGATAGTCGGTTTGTGGACCAAGGACCACTAAAATTAATTAATGAAAAGAAGATGAAGGAGCAATCTTCATCTGATAAAAACCATGGTGTTTTTCCAAGATCAATTACACTGGAAAAGAGCAAAAATATACTCCAAATGAAGATCGATTCACAGAATGTTGTGGGACAAAAGGTGAATTATTCTGATGTTGATCTAGGTGTGTGGTTGGTTATGAAAAATGAAGTAAGTAAAGTAACGCCTCTTAGTACTAAAGACTATGTTATTGGAAAAGGTGATTTATTCTCACATCAATATACTGTGAAAGATAGTCGTATAGGAGATGTCGAATATATCGTCAGCTATCCTATGTTAAAGAATTAAGGTTAAGAAGACACTAGCTTAGGCTAGTGTCTTTTGCTTAGTTCTATTAATTTCACAGTAATAATCAAGGAAATAATCGCTACTACGAATAATACACCGATATGTATTAAATTGATAATGGCTGAAGATTCTACAACGACTCGATTAGCAAATATTTTATACAGTTTAAAAAATATCATGAAAATGGATGAGAATACGAAGACGTGTACTATTTTGTCTGCTATATTACTGATAATATCGCCCGCCTAATTTTCAGTGTTTGGTATTATTTAACATGAGGTTGCTTCATTAATATAATCTATATATTCAAAATCTCCAACTATATCAACTACTTACTGTTGAACCAGAGAGCATTCCTTAAAGATACATTCTTAAATTTAAAAATATCCATAATCACACCTAACAAGATATACGATATGGAAATAGAGAATTCGGTATTGGTGGATGAAACGAAGCGTCCTATCTATCGAGCGATTGTAGAGAAATATCTTAATGGAACAAACCTTAGTCATATTGTCATTTGGTTGACGAATAACAAGATACCCACGCCATACAACATTAAGCCGGATGGAAAGAACAAGGGCTGGTCAAATATTACGGTTTAACAATTGCTGGCAAGTGAAATTCATATGGTTACTTCACTTATGGGAAAACTCGTTCCAAGCGTGGTCAGGTGGAACTTGTACCTGAAGAAGAGCGGATAAAAGTCATGGGAACGCATGAAAAGCTGAAAACGCGGGAAGAACATGAAGTCATTATGGAGTGGCTGCTTAAGAATCGCATACTGAACCCCAATTCAAGACGCAACATTTTTCCTTTGTCAGGCTTGCGTTATTGTAAAAAATACGGCTTGCATATGAGGTTCCGGGTGGGAGAGAACAAGAAGCAGGGACAGCATTGGAGTGCATTTTGCTATCACCAGTATAAAGATGGCAGCAAATGTGAACAGCGTGGCAAGGTAATGGATGCTGATTTTTTCAATGCTCTGTATGATCGGATTATACATGTTGATCCAAACATTTTGCGGGAGATTGAAATGCATGGCGGTAGGTACAATGATACACAGGTCATTATCGAGGTCAAAGAGCAGGAGTTGAAGAAGCAGAAGCGGGCGTTGGACAAGCTGCATGAAACTTATGAAGAAGACATAATAACGAAACAAGTGTTTTTAGAGCGAAAGGCTGTTCGGCCAAGGCAGATACAGAAGCTGGAGGAAGAGTTGAAGGATTTACGGAAGGTTGCAGTAGATGAAAGGAATTACCCTACTGTGGAGCAGATATATGAGCGGATAGGTGAGTTTAGAGAGTTATGGAGTGTTGCGGTGACAAGTGAAGAGAAGAATCGGGCGTTGAAGAAGTTAGTGGAGCGGATTGTGTATAATCGGGAAGGGAATCGGGTTGCTTCCTATTAGCATTAAAATAGTAAAAAGTGGTCTGAATGTTTTTAATGGAACTCTGAAGGCATCAGTAGGTTTTGAAAGGCAGATTTATTTAATAATATTTTTAATACTGATTATCTTATTTGTGGTTTTTCTTAGTCTTAGGAGAATTGCCAAAAGTCAAATGAGGTACCCTCTATTTTTTAATTTTGCAATCAGTGGTTATGGAAAAAGATTGACATTAGAGAAAATACATATTGATAAATGTCCTCAATGTGGGGGAAAGATGAAATATTATAATAAACCAGTGGAATGGAGAGAGGTACAGTACAGTGATGGCAGAAGAAAGCGTGAAACTAAAAAAGGGTTCCTGCATTAGAGTGTAAGCGATATTCAGAGCATTGTTATAGAGTTGACCCTGCCGAAGATATGTTATTATAGTTTTCGTAAAGTGAATCAATTTCAAAATGCATTGACTTGAAAAATTACAGACGACGCCAATGTCATCGTATTGCATTTTTATTTTTATACTGTTTGCATGTCTTGTTATTTGCTAACACGATCTACGATGAGCTTCATGCTGTTGTAAACTAAGGTCACGAGGAATCGTATATCTTGTTTCCACACATGTGGAGGTCGTAATAGGAATGCAACAAATAGATACCTAGAAATCCTTTGTTTTCAACACTTTGCGTCGTTTATGACTTTTACGAAGTATTACAATAATTCAAAAATAAGGTTCTTGAGGAAATGATTAATGTTTCGGTCTTGCTGAACCTTGGTTTGACGTCGAGTGTGTAGACATGTAGTAAAGTGTATGGAGCGTCTTTAATTAGACGCTTTTTTTAATGGACTTCGATGGGAGAGGAATTTCCAATAATTTGTCGAATAGTCTAATGATCGTGGTTTAAATCAATTTTGAATAGGGGTATGTATGTCTAATGAATCGAAGTAAATATTTCAATTATATAGAAGAAAAGCTGGAGGTTTTGGCAAGACGAATTGAAAAACGAGGAAAGATCAATTTATTGGATTTGAATATATATTCAGAGACGTTTTTTGCCGAATTAATGAATTTATTGTTTGGACTTACGTTGGTTAATATGAATATACTTAAACAGAATGTTGAAGGTATTGATTTGGTGGATGTAAACCACAAAGTTGTTGCTCAAGTATCTTCAACCTGTACAAAACAAAAAATTGAAGGCTCGTTAAATAAGGATATATTCCGTATGTATTCAGGTTATCGTTTCATTTTTGTTTCAATTGCTAAGGATGCAACCAAACTTCGGGATATGAGTTTTATTAATCCACATAATGCTGCTTTTTCTCCCACGGATGACATTGTGGATATAAACACATTATTAAATGTTATACTGAGTATGGAAATCGACAAACAACGTGAGGTATTTGAGTTTGTAAAAAAGGAACTTGGAAATGATGTTGATCTACTTAAATTAGATACGAATCTTGCGAACATCATAAACATACTTGCAAATGAGAATCTTGCTAACTGTATTGAATCGCCAGAGATTAATTCCTTTGAGATTGATAAGAAAATAACTTTCAATGATTTATCGGATGTCAAAGGCACAATTGATGATTACAAGATATTTTACCAAAAGTTAGATGAAAAATATGCTGAGTTTGATAGGGAAGGCTCGAATAAAAGTTTTTCCGTTTTTCAAATTATCAAAAAGCAGTATACAATGCATCAACATGAAAAAGCTAACTCTAAAGAACTTTTCTACAGTATAATTGATAACATAAGCAAGATAATTATCGAGAGCAAAAATTATATTGAAATTCCGTATGAAGAATTGGAGCTCTGCGTCTGTATTTTAGTCGTTGATGCTTTTATACGATGCAAAATTTTTAAGAATCCGGAGGGATATAGCCATGTTATTGCCGGATAATATACATCCACAGCTTAGCATTTACTATAATGGATCTTTAGTTTTGAAAGAACTTAAACAACATGCCAAACAACAAGTATTTGATCTGTATCAAAGGATTAAAAGCCAATATAACATGTCTTTTCCCACTTTCATGCTTTGTTTAGATTGGCTTTATCTAATTGATTCTGCAAAGATAGATGATGATGGATGGGTGGAATTATGTTCATAAAAACACTGAAAATAACGAGTCGCACAGGGACAATAAGGGAGCTGACTTTTCAATCCGGTTTGAACCTAATCATTGACGAAACACCATCCAATGATGATAAATCTACTGGGAATAATGTGGGAAAAACAACAGTATTAAAGCTAATTGACTTTTGTTTAGGGTCTAACGCTTCAATAATATATTCTGATACAGAGAATAAAAAGGAAGTCTATGAGTTGGTTAAAGATTTTCTTATAACCGAAGAAGTCTTGATTACTCTTATTCTTGTTGAGGATTTATCAGATGAGGCATCAGATGAAGTAATAATTGAACGCAATTTTCTGCCAAGAAAAAAGAACATTAGGAAAATTAATGGGGAGTCAATACTTAATAATGATTTTGAAGACGAGTTACAGAGGCTTCTTTTTCCCGACCATAAGGCTGAGAAACCCACATTCAGACAAATCATCTCTCACAATATTAGATACAAGGATGAGAATATAAGTAATACACTTAAGACTTTGGACAAGTATACCTCTGATGTGGAATATGAGACTTTATATTTGTTCTTATTAGGTTGTGACTTTGATGAAGGGGCAAAGAAGCAAGCATTAGTGGCAAAAATAAAACAAGAAGAAGCCTTCAAGGAAAGACTGGAAAAAAAGCAAACAAAAACAGCTTATGAAATTGCTTTAGAAATGATTGAAGCTGAAATAGCTCAATTAAATGAGAAAAAATCAAATTTCAATTTAAACGAAAATTTTGAAAATCAGTTAGATCAACTTAACTTCGTAAAATTTCAAATAAATAAAAGTAGTTCAAACATAAGTAAAATGAAAATTAGAAAGAATCTCATAGAAGAGGCCAAAAAAGAGATTGAAAATAGCAAAGCTAATATTGACTTGAAGCAATTGGAAGTACTGTATGCTGAGGCTAATGCAAATATCTCTAACTTACAAAAGTCCTTTGAAGAGTTAGTAGCGTACCACAACAATATGGTTGTAGAAAAAATCAAGTTTATAGCTGCTGATTTACCTTCTTTAACTGTAAAAATTGAGACTGAAGAAAAGAACTTAAATACATTGTTATCTCAGGAGAAAGAGCTGGCAATGACTATATCTAAAGGTGACTCCTTTGAGGAGTTAGAAAAGATTATAACTGAGTTAAATGATAAGTATAGAATTAAGGGTGAATATGAAAGTATTATCTCGCAATTAGATGAAGTAGAGAAAAGTATTAGTGAAATTGATGCTCAAATTAAAGTAATTGATGATGTTTTATTTTCAGGAAGTTTTGAAGAAAAGTTAAAAGGCCAAATTCATAAGTTTAATAAACATTTTTCTGAAATTTCTTTTGAATTGTATGGTGAGAAGTATGCATTGAAGTACGATAAAGTTATTCATAAAAAGAGCCAGCAGCAAATATATAAATTCAGCGCATTCAATGCTAATTTAAGCTCAGGCAAAAAACAAGGTGAAATTTTATGTTTTGATCTTGCAGCTATATTATTTGCTGATGAGGAAAAAATACCGAGTTTGCACTTCCTTCTAAATGACAAAAAAGAATTAATGCATGATAATCAATTGATTAAAGTTGCAGATTATGCAGGTAAAGAAAATATTCAATTGGTGGTTTCTATTTTGAAGGATAAGTTACCTGTAAGCCTACTTGATAAAGCCCATATTGTTGTTGAATTATCTCAAGAAAATAAATTATTTAAAATAGAAGAATAATTAATCTGAAATTCAATTTGATGGAACCAAGAGAGAGCTGAAATATTGGCCGCTCTTTATTTATATAGATATCCTGCAAGAGCCGATTGCCTGAATTATAGCGAAATCGGCTTTTTTTCGTTGAAGGGAGGAAAACGAATGAAAAAGGTAGTCGCTCTTGCTCCATTGTAAAAAGGAGAAGTCAATGTATCTGTGCAAAAGACACATAAACCGGTTAACTGATCCCTTGGTCAGAAGAAACTCTTGAAAACAATCCCACAACCTGGTCATATCTATTAAATATAGCTATTTATTGACCCACACGAACCTATCATTGATGGGATGTTCGCGCGAATCAATTATTTTAGGAACTTCTGCCATTGGAATTGGCGGGAGTTTTTTGTTTGTATAAGAACAATATTCGTCATATTCTTCCAATTCATAGTATAATAAGACTATATTAAAAGACCTATTGCAACCAAATGAATTATTATACCAAATGGATTGGCAGGTGGACACGTGAACATTTTTGACACAATTCCTGAAAAATTTTTCTCTGTGCTGTCATCGGGGAACAAAGAAATATATGTTGATGCGCTCATGCTGCTACATCAGATGTTCAAGTATGAACTTAATATACGGGTAGACGATTATATCTCGTCTTTGATAGCCCAAATTGAGGATAAGTCCTTTATGCTCGAAGAAGATGACGAAGTAACCGAAGTCAACTTGACATCTAATGTTAAGGCGCGTTTGATATTGAACCGCCTGATTAAAACGGGATGGGTAGATAAGGAGTTTCTGGATGGATCATTTATTGAAATTATTACTCCACGTGATTATGCCATTAAAGTAATGAAGCTCTTGAGTGAACTAAGTGATCAGACCCTGCACGAGTATAACTCCCTCGTATTCGCGACTTATTCTGGTCTCAAGCAAGCTAAAAATGAACATCAAGGGCAAATGTATGAGGCAGTCTTGTCCGCAAAGACAAACACGGAGCAACTTACTTACGAGCTAAAAAGGCTTTATCATGGAATTCGCAGTTATTTGCGGAGAATACAGGAGCAGAGCGAAGTGAATGTGCTGCTGAAAAACCATTTTGAAGAATACAAAAGGATGTCCGACAGTATTTATCATCCGATCAAAACAATGGATTCTATTCATCGTTACATGGCACCAATTCAGGAGATATTGTCAGATATTCTTGCGGATGAAGAACTCATGGATGGAATGCGATCAAGAGCCATGACGATCCGAAAATATGAGAATGATGATGAGGCGGGGCAGGAGATCATATCATCAATTGATTATGTTTTGGATGTATACCAGTCAATTGGAGGAATTGTGAATGAAATTGATAGAAAGCACAGCGCATACACAAAAATCTCTATTGAAAAAATCCAATACCTGATGACTGCAGACCAAAGTATCAAGGGAAAACTGGTTGAGCTGTTGAAAGAATACTCAAAATCCTCAGATACCAAGCGCACTGTAATCATTGAAATGCTTGAAAAGAATATAAGAGTCAATCGACAAGAATTTATTGATGGAAAATCTCTCTAATCACAAAAATGTACGTAGTAGGCGTGTCAATTCTGAACCGCTGGAAATCACAGATGATAGTACGTTTTCTAATGCGGCTATGACTGGAATGCTGCAACAAATTAAAAATGGATACCCCGTGGCAAGAATTCGAACATATGTAAACAGTCTTTTTAAAGAAAATGAATTTTCAATTAATAGTGAGACAATATCGATTAATAACGATGAGGACTTTATACTTCTGATACTGGCTATGGTTCGGGCTAATGAACGAGGCATGAATTACAAGGTGCAAATGAACAATGGTCGACTTGATAGAAATGGTTACATAATTCCTAATATGACGTTCAGCAAAAGAGAGGTGGGGCACCATGTGGAATGAGAAGTACATAGGACTTACTACTTATGAGAAAGGCGAGTTCAAACGTTTGGCGAATTACCTATTATCTCATACATATATGGTGCGATATGAATATCAGTCTTCACAGCAGATGACCTTGCCAAACTACGACTATCAGATAGCTTCACGTCTATTCGGAATTTTGCAAGATTATTTTGCGGTCACTGGCTGGAGGCTTGAAAAAGATGATAATTATGGAATCATGTCCTTAATAAATATATTTGACCATAATCGCCTGAGGATTGATCGATTCACTACATTGTTTTTATATACATGCCGTCTCATATACGAAGAAGAGCGAGAACAAGTAAATAGCTTCCATACGGTTAAAACAGATACTCAAGCAGTTGTTGAAAAAATGCGAATGCTTGGTCTTCTTGATAAGGGGAAAACAACACAAAAAGAACGTATTGAGGCTCAAAGAACGCTTGCGCATCATAATATTATTCAAAAAATGGAATCTTCTGCATGGAACAATGAAGGTAATCAAATTCTCATTCTCCCATCCATCTTATCTATTATTTCCAATCAAGGCATCAACGATATGATAACAGAATTAGATGAGCTTGGAGTAGATGACGACACTAGCACAACTGGAGAAAAGGAGGAATAGAAATGAAACGGATGACAAAACTCTTACTGATTCATTGGCACTACTTTGTCCATGAAGTCATTGAGTTAGATAAAGTGAATTTTCTGACCGGAAAAAATGCCTCAGGGAAGTCGACGGTTATGGATGCTCTGCAGTTGTTACTACTTGCCGATACTAGTGGTAGCTTCTTCAACAAGGCTGCTAGTGGACGTGGTAATCGAACCTTAAGTGGATATTTACGCGGTGAATTAGGTGACGATGAAGATTCAGGTTTTAAATATCTACGTAATGGACGTTTTACAAGCTATATCGCTTTAGAGTTCTTTGATGAGGAAAAGAAAAAATATTTTACCGCAGGGTGTTGCTTTGATACTTATTCGGAAAACGATATGCAAAAACTATTTTTTCGATTTGACGGAGCCATGCCGTCAAATGAGTTCGTTATTAATAGGAAGCCGATGGATATTACAACTTTGAGGGCACATATCAAGGAACACTATTCGATAGGACGTAGTTATACTACCGATGTAAATCGGGATTTTAGGCAGGATTTATATGGGAAACTTGGAGGCTTGCGTGATCGCTTCGGCCAGTTATTGAGGAAAGCTGTTTCGTTTAATCCCGATGTTGACATACAAAAATTTATCTCAGAATTCGTCTGTGATACGCAACAAACAGTTGATGTCAGCCGTATGCAGGAAAATATTAGAAGCTATAAAAGCCTGGAGCAAGAGGCTGATGTGCTTAAGGATCGAATCACTTTGCTTGAACATATTGTTACGGATCATCAAACCTTTGAAACCCACAGACAAAATGAAATTCTATATTCCTATCTGATTGACCGCGCGCAAGTAGATATCAAATTGACTACTAGTGCAGGCGAGAAAGAAAAAGTAACCGCTTATTCCGCCCAGCTAACTGTATTGAAGGATACGGTAGCTAAGGAAACTGAGCGACAGAGCAAACTGCAGGGTGAACGTAATATCATGCAAGCCAACCTGCTCAGTAACAAGGAAGCGCAAGTTTTAGAGAATCTTCAATCTCAAATCTCAGAGAAAGAGCAACTAATATCTACGCTTCATGGGGATTTCGGTAGGACTTCTGCATTACTTTCGAGAAGCATTGCTTCATGGAGGATGAACATTAACGGGTTCATTCAGAATATTCAAGGGACAGATACTAGCTCTCTCGATCCGATATTGACGACTCGTGTTCATGACCTTGTTGACGAAGGACGACAGTTTTATGCAAAGCTTGAAATACTCGGAAATAGTGATGCAGCAGCCATTTTAACAGTTGGGGAGAAAGGGCTCATTCACTATGCAGCCAGAGCGGATGCTATACGTATGCAGTGCAACGGCCTCGTTTCACGATTCTCTGAAGAACAACAGAAGGTTGCAGATAATCGTAAAGGATTACAGACGGAGCAGCAGTCCCTTGAAAATGGTATCTATCGCTTTCCACAGGATGTACTTGATCTCAAGGAAGCTGTTATAGGGCGTTTACATACCCAAACTGGTTCATCAGTTAAGGTAGTAGTAGTGTCGGAAGCAGCTGAACTTAGGAATAAACGCTGGCGTAATGTTATTGAAGGATATCTTAATACACAAAAATTCTATCTGATTGTTCCCCCCGAGCACTTTGACACTGCACTTCGTGTTTATGATGATATTAAGAGACAACGAAACATCTATAACACTGGTATTGTGGATATTGAAAAGCTACGGAGAATAAATCCCATTGCAGAACCTGGAAGCCTTGCTGAAGAACTTGAAACAGATGATCCCAATGTGCGCTTATTTTTAGATTTTACACTTGGTCGTGTAAAAAAATGTGACCGCGTCAGTGATTTACGCCGGCATCGAACAGCGATTACAGACGATGGAATGTTATACCAGAATTTTGTTGTAAGAGCGATGAATCCAGATAGATGGGCTAAACCTGCCATTGGCCAAGGTGCGATTCAGCAACGCTTGGAAGATGTAAAAAGAGAGATTAAAGAGTTAACTGATAAAATAGCTGTTTGTGCATCTGTAAAGATTGCCTTTCAATCGGGAAATGCTCTAATGATTTTAAGCGAATCGGACGCCAAACAAACTGTTACGGCAGCGGTAAATGTTGGACAGATTCCAGAGATAGAACAAGAAGTCATTTTGCTGAATAAAAGTATGGAGTCTATTGATAAAAGCGCTGTTGAAGCAATGCAGGAACGCATCGAGTCATTGGATCAACAACTGGGGGCTCTTTATAAACACATTGACATATATAAGCACGAATTCAGCACCATCGAAGAACGCTTGCGTGTATGCTTAGAGGAAACAATTCCAAGACTTTCTAAAGAGTTGGAAACGATGGAGTTAGAACTTTCTAGAAAATACGAAGCAGAATGGCTCCAGAGCACAGGAAATACAAGATATCAACGTGAGCTCTTAAGTAGAGGTAATGCAGTTGATATTGAACGGGCATTTCCGAGAGAACTTAGCCGCTCCGTAAACGCTAAAAACGCTTTGTGGGACGGGTTGCGAACTTTGCGCCGCCAATATAATGATAAGTATATAATGGGGTATGATATTGACGTCGTGAGTAATGACGCTTACGATAATGCGTGGATTGAGCTCAGCGATATTAAACTTCCGGAATATTTGACTCGTATCGCCGATGCCCGAAGTAAAGCTTTTGAGCAGTTTCAGGAGGATTTTTTAAGCCGTCTACAATATAACATTAAGGATGCAAGGCGGCAGATTGATGGACTAAACAGTGCATTAAGCGGAAGTTCCTTTGGCGAGGATACATATCGTTTTCTGATTATTCCAAAACAGGAATATAAACGATATTATGATATGATTGTAGATCCAATGCTGCTGGAAGGCGGGTATAATCTTTTGTCTGATCAGTTTAATGCAAAATACAAGGATGAGATTGCAGAACTGTTTGCAATTATTACGAATGAAGGAACCGGTTCGAAAGCGCAGGAACGCGATGATTATGAAAAACGAGTACAAGCTTTTACGGATTATCGTACTTACCTTTCTTTCGATTTAGAGGTCATTAACCGCGAGGGAGAATCACAAAGACTCTCTAAAACACTTGGGAAAAAATCTGGTGGAGAAACTCAGACGCCATTTTATATTGCAGTATTAGCATCGTTTGCGCAATTATATCGCATTGGCCGGGACAAGACAGCTAATACATCTCGTATCATCCTGTTTGATGAAGCATTTTCCAAGATGGATGGCGAGCGAATTGTGCGTAGTGTTGAATTGTTACGTGAGTTTAACTTTCAAGTGGTACTTTCAGCACCACCTGATAAAATTGGGGATATTGCCACTCTTGTAGATAGGAATTTATGCGTGTTACGTGTAGGAAAGCAGGCATGCGTGCGTAGTTTCGACCCTAGGAAGTTGGAGGAGCTTGAATATGAGTGAAGGATTTAAGCGCCAAATAGTTTCAGCTTTACTTGATAAATATGAGCGTAGCAGTTTTTTTTACGCGGAAACGTCCGACACGTCGAATTATGCTGAAATTATATGATGGAGGTCAAACAGAGTTCCCACAGTATGATATAGAGCAATATGAAAAGCGCAGTATGATAAATCTTGCAGTACAGGCCTTGTATGAGGCTCAACTTTTATCATATCGATGGATGAAGGGTGAAGAAAGTCACATCATAGCAGAGGTATGGCTGAATTTTGAGAATATCTCTTCTGCGTACTCCTTAATTGGGCGGCAACCAAAGGGCGATGTGGTGGATGAGGTTTGTTTAGAACTGTTAAATTCAATAGATAAAGTTCGTAGCGGATGGGCAAAACAGTTTCTGAGCGATGCATATGACATCATTTCTAGAAAACGCTCTATTGGAAATAGATTACCAATAGATAGAAGCGAGCGTAGTGATCTCCTTCGTGCAATATGTTTTATTGATCAAATGGGTGAGTTAGAAATGCTTGAGCGTGTATTTTCGCTTCAATGTTTCGGAGATTCAAAGAGATTCGAGAAAGCGATAAGAGCACGGCTGCTTGGCATATTGTCCAAATATCTAGATTATGAATATGATAATACTGATGAGGAAATTCTTAGACAAGTAGGTATTACGAAGTATCCAGAACAATTGGAGTTTTGTGGGCAAGTAACCATGTCATTTGATAGCGGAACCATTGACTTTTCACATTTGATTTTTGGGGGCGTTGTGAACTCGAAAGATTTCCAACGAGGTCAGTTAAGATTATCTCCAACAATAGAACGTGTGATCTCAATAGAAAATAGGGCAAACTATATTGAGTATATCTATAAGCAAAAAAATGACCATGAATTAGTTGTGTTCCACGGAGGGCAATTTAGCCCTGCTAAGCGGAAATTTTTAATGGCTGTTGCTGCATCCATACCTACGACTAGCCATTGGTATCATTGGGGAGATATCGACTTTGGTGGATTTTCTATGCTAGCAAGACTAAGACGGGAAATTAAGAACGATGTTATTCCGTATCGCATGGATAAATCAGAATTGATAAGATATTCTTTGTTAACAGCATCAGTACAGCCGAAATATATTGAAAAGCTATGTAGCTTGAAGCGGCATAGCGAGCTTGTCGATTGTTTACCCTGCATTGACCATATGATAGAAAATCGTGTCAAACTGGAACAGGAAGCTATGTTGACCGATCTTATTTAATAATCAAACTTAATAAAATGGTAATCAAATAACAAAAGCGATCATGCCAAACTGAGCATGATCGCTTTTGTTATTTGATGTCAGTTATTGCTTTTTATTTCGTCGAGTTCATCTTCAACCAATCCTACTAATTCAGCAGCTTTCATACCTAGCGCCGCAGCATTAGCAAGTAATGAATTTAATGTAGGCTGGTGGATTCCTCGTTCTAGCATGGATATGTATGTTCGATCAAGATTACTACGGAATGCCAATTCTTCTTGGCTTACCTTCTGCTTCTTGCGAACACTTTTTAATATCTGTCCAAAAATGGCTTCTGAGTTCAAAGGGATACCTCTTTTTGAACTCATTATCCTTGTGTTTATAACTACATTTCCACGGAGTATACTCTACAAAATGATGTAAATCTCTATTTTTTTGTGATGTGATCTGACTGGAAGTAGTAACATATACCAATCTAAGAGGAGCATGAATGAAATGAAAAATTGTCCTAATTGTGGAGATCAAAAGCAACATCTGGATTCTTTGTACAAATGTACGAATTGTTTTAAAGTATATTGTTCTCGTTGTGGCAACAATAGCTGCCCACAATGTGGTTGCGGTGGAGTTACCTTAGAAATCTGACAGACTAATTCAATTAGAGTGGAGAAGGAATGATATGGAACAGACAAAGAAGAAAATTCGAGGTAAATGGTTCATAATGTTATTGGTTGGCCTTATCTTGCTTGTTGGTGTCGTAGGCTATTTTTTAAATGACAAATACAATTGGATAATTAGTACTTCTACAACACCCAATTATGACTACACACCAGATCAATTTACAGAAATGGATTTATTCATCTTTGATACTACAAAGAAAAAGCAAATCGATTATGGAATGGAAAAGTCTAAGGTAGAACGAATTATTGGACAATCCATAGAAAAAGCAATGGAGTTCCCAGCATCGCATCCGCTCGAATCACTTGTATATCCAGATGGATTACAGATCGTCTATAGACTTGATCGAGTCGTTCATATCCTTATAACTTCAGAAGGGCTAAATAGATATGTAACCATGAGGAACATTGGACTCAATAATGGTCCCAACGATCATTTAGTTGTATATGGACTTAAACCTACTGTATTAAGTGAAGATGGAGATATGTACATGTTTGAAAAGGTGAATAACAGCTTTAAAAAGTTAAATGAAAATGCCTATGCTGAAAATCAGGATTTAACGGTTTATCAAATTTCATTCCAAAGGGAAAACGCCAAGCTTGTATCCATATCGATTTCAGATATGCTCTTTGCAAAGAAATTTTATTAATGGGCATCTTATGATGTTGAAATGAAGGAGACAACAAAATGAGTAAGCGTATAATTAATGTGTTAATGCTGACATTCATACTGATATTAACAGTAACTGTTATACCGTTAGGAGCATATGCAGCCAACAACGATATTAAAGTCACAATCAATGGCAAACAGCTATATTTCGATGTAAACCCGCAATCTATTGACGGTAGGACATTTGTTCCTATGAGAGGGATTTTTGGAGCTCTTGGCGCAGACATTAAATGGGATGGGAAGACAAAGACTGTTACAGGCTCCTAAGGGGAAACGACGGTTAAGTTATCGATAAATCAAAAGCATGCAAACATAAACGGCAAAACGGTTAATTTGGATGCACCAGCTACAATCGTCAAAGGTAGCACTTTGGTTCCAGTTCGCTTTATTGCAGAAAGTCTTGGAGCTGATGTGAAACAAGCGATTACTATTACTTCCTATTATAATAGTAGGAGTGTTTCTGCTAATGATTTGACGGCGATTAAAAGCTATATTGGAAAATTTCGAAGCTCAAACAACATATTGATGGATGTGACAGAGGCAAAGGATGCAGTTGAAATCTACAAGAGGCTACAATCTGATTCTATTAAGCAATCAGGTAAGCTACTGGGTATTCAAATCTTTGGAGCTTCTGAAGATGTTCCGGCATTCAATTATTTGAGTAAAACAGCCACCATTTTTCCAGATCGGAGTATGAGCAGATTTGATTTAGTTTTAAATGGAGAGCCGTTCCTTACAGACTATTTCTATTCTAATTTTAACAATGATTCTGCTCAGCTTAAAAAAGAAATAAGCCCTTATGCGGTATTTGATGAAAAGACAATTAAAATTGATTTTGAACCTCAGTGGAAAGTAGTTAGACTTCCCCTTTCTAAGGGTGAAATTGAAGGTTACTTCAAACGATTTGATGAATACACTACAAAACGTAACGCTCAAAAATCTGTTCCAGTTGTAAACTTCTCAAGTCCAACCTATGGGAACATTCCTGGAACGCCAGAGGATGGAGAAGATTTCTGAGATCCAAACGATGAACGTAGACTTCTTTACCAAAAAGATGATTACAGCTATGTCCTTCAACGTCTGGATAAAGAATTTAACATTCTAAAGAATTATCGTTTGTATGGCAACCAACAAGGCGACATTAAAGTCAAAACAAATGTATCTGGAGACTACACAAAGGATAACGTTGCTAAAGAAAATGGAACTGGAATTGTTGACTTTTTCTTTAACGGAGCAGGTAGTTTTACTAAGACAAAATTCAAGGTAGTTGAAAGAGGCAACGAAGCGCCTTCTATTGGTTCAGACTCATCTGAAAAGATTATGACATCAGCAACAGTGAACAAAGTTCTATCAAAGAACTATTACACAATGATTATGATGCAAGCAGATGACGCTAAAAATCTCAGCAACAAGAGTTTGGTCCATGAAATGATGGCAAATGGTAAAGCAATTAGCGTATTTGCAGGAAGTAATAAGATTTTATCAGGTGGATTAAATAATATTGCTCCCTTGGAAGATATGAAACCAACTTTGTATTATTTCACATACAATTTCTACAAAAACCAAAGTGAAGGTTTAAATAGAACCGATAGTTATTTCAATGCTTCAAAAGTATTTGTAACTGAACTATTAAATCATCAAGATTTGAAGTGGGAGCCCAACTTTGAGTTTGGGATTACAAATCTCGCCTCACTTCATAGTCTTGGAGTTATCGAATACCCTTGAAAACCCTCATATTCATTGCTGTTTAAAGAAGCCGACTCAGTAAAAAGAGTCGGCTTCTTTGCTTTGGGGCAGAACCTGTGGAAGTTTTTCCACAGGTTCTGCCATTTATAAAAATTATCAAAAGAAAAATTTTCGTTAAAGAATTTCGAAGAAGTATATACCATATGGGTGTTGTTTGGAGGATAGATATACCAGTTTCCATAATTTTACAAAATTATCCTCATACTAATAATACTCATGGAGGTACGACATGTACACAATCGATCAAATCATTACAGAACTACCTGAGTTGGAGATTCCGGGTTCTTTTTGGTTCTCTGGAGCTTTGCCGTTTACGTCGAAAGTAACACAATATATAATTATTATAGTTAGTTACATATAGTTAGTTACATATAGTTAGAGAGGTGTTTGGTATGGAATTTGTAGAACCTATCCGGAGTAAAAAACAGATTGATGCTTTGAAGAAGTATCTGCGAGGGCAGAATATCCGAGATTATCTATTGTTTGTGCTTGGCATCAATTCAGGGTTGCGGATATCTGATTTGCTCAAGCTTCAGGTGGAAGAGGTGTACAATCAAGATCGGATCAGCATTCGAGAGCAAAAGACAGGTAAGAGAAAAGATTTGCCCTTGTCGGATACCTGTAAAAAGGCAATTCAGGAATATGTAAAAGCAACAGGTCATAAGTCAGGAGCGCTGTTTGCTAGCCGCAAAGTTGGGAACCCAATTAGCCGAGTACATGCTTACCGGATACTGAGTGAAGGGGCAAGCCGTGTTGGCATTAAAGAAGCCGTTGGAACACATACCTTGAGAAAATCTTTTGCCTTTCATGCTTACCAAAGTGGTGTAGATATTACTCGTATTCAAAAGTTGCTCAATCATTCAGCACCGAGTGTGACTTTAGCGTACATAGGAATCACACGACAAGAGCTGGATAATGTTTATTTCAATCTTAACCTATGAAGACGTTAACGGATGTATTACATCTGGTTAATGTTTTTTTCATTTTCAGTAGCATATAAGGGAGGAGCACTAATAATGAATCAAATCATCAATGCCAAAGGAACAAACATTTATCCGGGACAAGTAAAATATATATGGGTTGCAACTTGTTCTTGTGGGAATAAGCTTGTACGAGCAATGAAAGAAACTGGTTTAAACATGTATGTTGGTAAAGAACGTTTTTCCTGCAAACAATGTGGAGAATGCTTACAGAAGAAAGGACAAGATTATTTTAAAGGAGATCAGATGATTAGTCGGGAGCAGGTATGGGCGGAAACTGACTTTGATGAATAGCTTTTTTCTAAGAATAGCCTTGAAGTGGTCAAAGTGTTAATTCTTTGTTCAATGAATCTTTACACTTTCATGTGAAGCTATTTAATCAGGTTATGTTCTGCTCAACAAGATATAAGCTTAAAACTAAGCCGCAGAAGTGGAAATAAGGTGTAAGGAAGTGTCAATTATGGATGAACAAATGCTGCTGATGTTTGCAGATGCCATTGAGCGAAAAAGGTTACTACGAGTTACGTTTACAACCAGAAGTGGAGAGGAACGGAGTAGACGATGTGCGCCGCTGGATTTGGCACCTAGTGAACGAGCAAAGATCAAATTTTACAAATATCATAAGTGGGACTTGGATATCGAGCCAAGACCACATTTTCTGAGTTTAAGTCCAGAACAAGTTGTCCAACTGGAGATAACCACCGAGTCATTTATGCCGGAGCAGATTGTAACCTGGGCAAGAAAGAACCCTTGGACAATCATTAGGGATTGGGGAAGCTTGTCGTAAAGCGTGCAGGATAACTTCATTTTAATCAAGCTTTATGAGCCTGTAGTGTAGAAATTCACTATGGGCTTTGTTTTAGCTTTTAAATGAAGATACATAGCAAAATAGTTACTATATTAAGCGGAAGAAATGGTGTTCGTGGGTCAAGCATGTTGATAAGATCGACTCGAGAAAAAATACCAATTTATAGGAGGAAAAGCAATGGCAATAAGAATAGGGTTACAGGCAGAAATAGCCGTGGAAATAATCAGGTTACACAGGAAGATGAACAAACGATGTCAGAACAGCTTCAAAGTGAAAATGAGCAGACAAGTATTGATGAAGAAATTCAAGTTCATGAAGAGATAAGGCAAGCGCAAGTCCAACAAGATGAGAAGGTCTCGGCCCAGGAAGAATCAACTTCACCTGAGTTAGCTATTAATGAGAATTTAAATGAAGAGCAGATTATTAAAGAAGAACAGGATATCGTCCCTGAACAAGGGAATCGCGAACAGAAGCATGAAGATTCATCACAGCAGGAAGCAATATTAAATGAAGAAAATACACAAGAGTTGCAGCAAGAAATAAATGATGGCAAAGAAGAGCGACCGCTTGCCATTGAAGATATTGTATAGCCGGGAAAATTTGGAGTAACGAACAGCCAAATGATTCCTGCCATGAAGCAAGTGATTGCGGTTGGCTAAGTAGAAAAGCTGAGGATGCTTCGCTCTATGTACCTGTATTCCTTCGAGAATTCGCTAAGGTATCTGAAAAAGTCGGAACGGGAATTCATTCAAAATAACCTCAAATAGAACAAGTCGGAGCATGGATTGGTCATGTGCTCCGACTTGTTTTTATTTTGTTAATTTTTCTGACTGTCTTGCGAGTTTGGCTCAATATCCGGGCCACATGCTCATGAAATTGCCGCAACGCTTTGCCGGATGGCTGATTAACTTCTTTGATTACATATTCACATTTCTTCATGAATTACGCCTCCAAAATTTTACAGTTGTCATATTCGATGATGTGTCATCAAAAATGCTCAACATTCTATTTGGAAGGCGGCAAAAATTTAACACGTTTGGAGTAGAACACATTATGGAAAGCAAAACAATTAAACACGTAGCCGTTTATTTAAGAAAATCACGAGACGATGGTGAGTTTGAAGACGTTCTCTCAAAGCATAGGGATACCCTTCTGTCCTTGGTCGAGAATCGAAATTGGACCTATAGGTTATATGAAGAAGTGGCCTCTGGTGAAAAGATAGAGTCCCGTAAGGAAATGCAGAAGTTACTTCGGCATGTTGAAGACAAGCTCTATGATGGAGTAGTAGTCATGGATATTGACCGTTTAGGGCGTGGAGAAAACAAGGATTGGGCACTCATTAAAGATACATTCTTAAACTCAGAAACGGTCATTATCACACCAAACAAGATATACGATCTGGAAATAGACAATGACGATGTATCATTTGATTTCATGTCCATTTTTGCCAGAATAGAATACTAAACGATTAAGCGAAGAATGAAGCAGGGCAAAAAGGCTGGGGCGAAGAAAGGCACGTGGACAAACGGAAAGCCACCGTTTCCATACTATTATGATAAGAACACAAGGTCGGTACTGGTGGATGAAACGAAGCGTCCGATTTACCGAGCGATTGTTGAAAAGTATTTGAATGGAACAAACCTTGGTCATATTGCCATTTGGTTGACGGATAACAAGATACCTACGCCATACAACATTAAGCCTGATGAAAAGAACAAGGGATGGTCAAATATTACGGTTCAAAGATTGCTGGCAAGTGAGATCCATTTGGGGTATATCACTTATGGCAAAACCCGTTCCAAGCGTGGTAAGGTGGAACTTGTACCTGAAAAAGAGCGGATTAAAGTCATGGGAACACATGAAAAGCTGAAAACGCCTGAAGAACATGAAGTCATTATGGAGCGGCTGCTTAAGAATCGCATGCTGAACCCCAATTCAAGGCGTAACATTTTTCCTTTGTCAGGGTTGCTGTATTGTCAGAAATGTGGTTCTCGAATGAGATTTAGAGTAGGTGAGAATAAGAAACAGGGACAGCATTGGAGTGCATTATGCTATCACCAGTACAAAGACGGAAGCAAATGTGAACAGCGGGGCAAGGTAATGGATGCTGACTTCTTCAATGCTTTGTATGACCGGATTATTCATGTAGACCCGAATATTTTACAGGAGATTGAATTGTATGGAAGTAGGTACAATGACACACAGGTCATTATCGAGGTCAAAGAGCAGGAGTTGAAAAAGCAGAAGCGGGCGCTGGACAAGCTGCATGAATCGTATGAAGAGGACATGATAACGAAGCAAGTGTTTTTAGAGCGAAAGGCTGTTCGATCAAGGCAGATACAGAAGTTGGAGGAAGAGTTGAAGAATTTACGGAAGGTTGTAGTAGATGAAGGTAATTATCCGACTGCGGAGCAGATATATGAGCGGATAGGTGAGTTTAGAGAGTTGTGGAGCAGTTCAGTGACAAGTGAAGAGAAGAATCGGGCGTTGAAGAAGCTAGTGGAGCGGATTGTGTATAATCGGGAAGGGAATCGGGTGGAGTTGACGGTTTGTTATAGGTGAGAATACTATATTGGTAGACTTCTGGAATTTATCCTAGAAGTCTCTTTTTATATGGTACAATATGCCTAAAACTATTATTTATCATAAATATGGAGATGAAAATGTTATGTGACCTTTAGGGGAATACGAAAGATTAGTACAAGAAATTAAAAGGCGAGAAAATTCTGATATTTCTATAACTTTTGGTTTACTTATTGTTGATTATCGACAACAGTTGAACAGGGAGTATATTCTTAACTACATTAACAGATTTAACTATAAGTCTAATAAATATATTAACTTTTATTTGCCAGGCTATTACGAAGAAGAGATTTATGGTTCTGAGCAAACCATTAAAATTAACGCTAAGAAATATTATTTCAGTGATGAGATGTTTGTGTGAATCAATTGTTAAATAAAATTCCGCCGTACAGGCGGTTTTTTTACGCTGTATCCCTCTTACTATGCCTAAATAATATTTGGATAATAGGTTATGATGATTTACGACTATTATCGACAGTTAATGACTAATAACTTCTGGTACAATATTACTAAATTCGTGCTTGGAGGTGTCTCGTTGAAAGTTGTTATGCCATCAGAAGTGCAGATGCAAGCATTATTATCAGGTAAATCATCAAGCTTGAACGTTAAATTGGAACTTCAATCTCAGACAATACGTCTTCAAAGAGGATTTGATCGATTAGTCTGTCTCTCGGAAATAGATATAGAACCTCGTCCATGGCAAACAGAAGCGGCATTAAAAGTATTGCGTGATATGAAAGGCAGTGCAATATTGGCCGATGAGGTGGGACTCGGTAAAACGATAGAAGCGGGTTTGATTATTAAGGAACTTTGCACTAGAGGGCTTATCAAGTCAGTATTAATCCTTGTCCCGGCTCCGCTGGTGGAGCAATGGAAAGAAGAACTAGCTGAGAAATTTCATATCGAGCTAAAGGACAGCAAGGAATCAGGCTGGGAGAAGGATAACTTTATTATTTCGTCCATTCCTGGGCTCGTGCGTTCTGAAGAGAGGAAAAGAAAAATAAGTGAGCGTACATTTGATCTCCTTGTAGTGGACGAAGCACACTGTCTTAAAAATCATACTACAGCTACTTATAAGTTCATCTACAGCATTAGTAAGATAAACACGTTACTTATGTCAGCTACACCTATCCAAAATGATATTAGAGAATTATACAATCTAGTAAATATACTGAAACCCGGTTATTTACGTAGTCGAAAATTATTCAGAGAAGAATATATTATTAATCGTTATACACCCAAAAATATTGAAAACCTTAAGGATCTTCTTAATAACGTTATGATCAGAAATCGAAGAGCTAATACATTAGTTGAGCTACCGAGACGGCATGTTTACAGCTTGGAAATTGAGTTGTCTGATATTGAGAGAGACTTTCATAATCAAGTAATTGATTTCTGTAGAAATATTTATCGTAAGTACGTTGACGGTCAAATTCCAATTGGATGGGATAAGACGGAAATTAATCTAATTGTCCTTATTCTATTGATGCTTCTAAAGCAAAATTGCAGCAGTCCTCATTCAACCTTAAGGACTCTTAGAAATCGGATGCTCCCACGCTTATCGGGTTTTGATGATCAGAAAATATGTGAGGATCTTATTGGTTTTGGAGAGAGTATAGGTATTCCAACAAAAACATTAGAACTTATAAAAATTATTAAAGCCAATAATAATCAGGTCATAGTATATTCCGAATATATTCCCACCATTGAAATGTTACAGTCTGTATTTACCGATCAAGGCGTTACTTTTACGACTTATCATGGAGGTCTCTCTTCCATTCAAAAACAAATATCAATCGAACGATTTAGAGACGGGAAATGCCAAGTCTTTATATCAACAGAGTCAGGTGGACAAGGTCTCAATTTGCAATTTTGTCATAGACTAATAAATTATGACCTTCCTTGGAATCCGATGAGAATTGAACAAAGAATTGGACGGGTACATCGTTTTGGACAAGTAAATAATGTTGAAATATACACGATGCCTACTAAGGGGACAATTGATGAATATCTTCTCTATATTCTAACCTCAAAAGTTAATTTATTCGAGATAGTTATTGGGGAACTAGACACGATACTATCCTATATGAAAGTTGAAAACGACTCACTTGAGGTTAAAATTGGAAAAATCATTTTAGAATCTGTCTCTGCATCTGAAATTGAAAATAAACTACGAGAAATCGGTGAAGATATGCTAAAAGCTAAACAAGAATTGGAAGATGATATCGATCAGACTACAAAAATATTGAATCTTATCGGAGTGGGTGCTTAGATTGCAGTTTTTTCAACTTAAAGACTATATTAAAGAAAGCTGTGCGTTTCTAGGAATAGATGTAGTTACGATCACCGAGCATCTGATGCGTATTAAGATCCCACAGCATCTTAAAAATGAGTTCTCAGGTGTCATTGAATATGAGATCAGTTTCATTAAAACCTCGAATCCACAGCAAACTTACATAACATTCGAATCATTTTTGACACAGAAGTTAGCCAAATTAGTTGCTGAGCAAAATCATGGTGTCGGGCATATCCTGTTAAATTACCCCATTGACCTAATGATGGAAGAAATTACGAAAAAGTTTCCAAACTGTGAAATTGGGCTAGAAAGTAAAGAACTAGTCGAGTTTGACAAGCTATATGTTTGGTGTAAAACAACGGTTCATGGACAACTAATTGAGGAATATCTTAAAGGATTTGAAGCTAATATTGAGACTGGTAGTGTAAACCCTCTAGTTGAAGACTTGGAACAAATTTTACTTGAAGGTAATACTGTCTCGATAGATGGACTATCTAGAGAAAAGTTGGATCTGGCTCTTTCCACTGTGTTAAATGAAGCATCTAAAGACGCTGAACGCTTTGTTGATAAGATTACGAGGCAAACAAATAAACAACTACTACATGAGATTAAACGGATAACTGATTATTATGATACCCTTATTGCAGATAATCAGGCTGGGGAAACTTCAAAAGGTAATGATCCTAAAACGGAAATTGATCTATTAGTCAAAGAGCGTGAGGCACTAATTCATCAGCAGCAATTAAAGTTTTCTATGTCAGAAAATGAAGTTATAATTGAGCCGGTAGCTATACTGGTTGCTAGAAATATCGTTGAACATGCCGCAGTAAGAATCCATAGAAATGATGGGAACACTCTTCTTAAGATTCATGGTGACAATCCAATAAATATTCACTGCCCTATTAGCGACTCTACAGAAGGGCCTTTTACAATTACTAGTGATCATGCTGTAGTTGCCGAAAAACATAGCTTTATATGTACGACTTGCAATAAGCTTTTTGATGAACGGAAACTAAATGGTTGCATGATCTGTACAGATCCAATTTGTCCATCTTGTATGACGATATCAAGTGTATCAAAGAAGCCATTATGTAATGCTCATGATATCAATTGCCCTACTTGCTTACAGCCTTGCGCTGAAGTGGAACAGCATCTTTGCACAAATTGTAACCAATTCTATTGCTCTAATTGCAATCAAGGAAACCTTTGTCCTTTGTGTAAATCTATAACGCCCATTAGCTCAATCACACCTACTTTGCAACGGATAATAAAAGCAATGCCTAATTCAGTTAAATCCAAAAAATTTGAGTATGCAGAAAAGGGAAATCGAATTGCTCTAATAGGTAAAGGTCTCCTTTTTAAAGAGTTTTTCGTCATTTATGATAAAAAAGAAGAACGAATTATAGTGATGCAAGAATTCGGAATGTTTAATAAAAAGAAGTAGGGTATTTTTAGAGTGAATATATTAATAGTTATGGGTCCGTTAATAAGATTGTGTGATTTTTTTGTAATGATTACCAGTGGATAGCCCTACAAAAAGAATACAGTTTTTTTTAAAAGCAGCAGCTGTTCGATAAACTCCTAAAATAAAAAGTTGGGCGGAAAAGGGG
>NZ_BAVZ01000015.1 GCF_000576305.1 Paenibacillus pini JCM 16418
TCATAGGTGTTGCCGGAGTGACGGGAGTAACCGGAAGCACCGGAAGTACGGGTGTCACAGGTGTTACAGGAGCGACCGGAGTAACAGGAAGCACCGGAGATACGGGTGTCACTGGTGTTACGGGAGCGACGGGAGTAACCGGAAGTACGGGTATCACAGGTGTTACAGGAGCGACGGGAGTAACAGGAAGTACCGGAGATACGGGTGTCACTGGTGTCACAGGAGTAACGGGAGCCACAGGCTTAAATGGAGTTACTGGTGCTACGGGAGCAACCGGAATCGGAGTTACCGGAGCTACAGGTATCACTGGTGCTACCGGGTTAACAGGTATAACTGGCGTCACTGGAGCAACGGGTACAGGTGCCATCATTCCTTTTGCATCGGGATTACCAATGGCATTAACCACGATCGTCGGAGGACTCGCTGGTACGGTAGGACTCGCTGGATTTGGCAATTCATCTACAACAGTTCTAGTCGGAGGCACAACGATTGATCTAACTGGAGCGGCAGGTACACTTCTAAATTTTGCATTCTCTGCTCCTCGTGCAGGTACTATTAATTCAGTTGCGGCATACTTCAGTACTACTGCGGCATTGAGCCTCGTGGGAACTACAGTCACGGTTACAGCACAATTGTATAGCTCAACTACTCCAAATAATATTTTTACAGCGATTCCAGGGACTGCAGTTACATTGGCACCTCCCCTAACAGGAGTCATTTCTCTTGGATCGGTTTCGAATGGAATCATTACTGGATTAAACATTCCGATTACTGCTCAGACCCGAATTTTACTCGTATTTACTGCAACGGCTACAGGCTTAACGCTTGTAAATACAGTTGCAGGGTACGGTAGTGGGGGCATATCCATTTCGTAATTGAGAAGAACAGTTTAAAAATGATGTTCAGGGAATGGCTTGTCAAACGACAAGCTGTTCTTTTTTTGTTCTCAATGACAACTTTTTACTGTATTCTTACGTCAGATAGATAAGAGGAAAATTTTTCTTCATTAGGTAAAATAAGAGGAGGACAGTAACGTGCGCAAATTAGGGTTAATGCTAGTAGCTATCGTATTTTTCATTTCATTATCAATACAAACTCAGGTTCAGGCTGCTGCAAAACCAATCAGTATTTACATTGACGGGGAGAAATTGTATCCGTCTCAGGCTCCAATTTTGGTAAAGGGTAGTACGATGCTGCCCTTACGAGCTATATTTGAAGCCCTAGATGCCGAGGTTCTGTGGAATCAAAAGACAAAAACTGTGACCGCAACCCGAGACAACACCACAGTCATTCTTAAAATCGGTGCTAAAACAGCAACTGTAAACAATAAAATTGTTAGTTTACAAGTCCCTGCTCAGGTTTTAAAAGGATCCACCATGGTTCCAGTTCGATTCGTTAGCGAGGCATTGGGCGAAACGGTGAAATGGAATCAAGTGACTCAAACCGTTAACATTATTACGGTAGCAGCTTCGACTCCAGTAACTCCAGTTTCATATGTAACAGCGCGTGTCACTGGTAAAAATGGCGATGGTCGAGATGTAGAAATCAGTTTCCAGAAATCGCAACAAGAATCGGCTGTAAAAGAATACCGCGTACTTATGGTGAAATCAGCAAATTCCAACAGCTTTAATTTGTCACATGCACTTTCTACAGGTAATTACACTTCGATTCCGCCTAGTGGAGAGGATGCATCTATTACGTTGTCCTCACAAACGATGGATGTAAATGGCGAACTGCTTCGTTCAAATCAATCGTATGTTGCTTATATATTGATGGTTGGCAAAAGCGGTGTAAATGTACTTTCAGGCGCTTCATCCACAATTACATTAACCGTTACGAGTTCTGTTGGCAGCGTTACTAGCGTAACAGCTTCGGATGTGAGCGACTATGGTGACGGTCGTGATTTGTCGGTTAACTTCGTCCGACCACAAAATGATACCAATACTTCCAGCTACCGTATTATGGTGGTTAAGACTAAAGATATCTCCAATTTTAATTTAAGTGCTGCTAATGCACTTTCAAGTTCCAACTATACATTGGTTAACAAAGGCACAAGTACCTCGGTAATTACAGTATTATCCTCTTCAAGTAGGGATACATCAGGTGAATTAATTAAAAATGGTGTTCCATATACGATTTATGTATTAGCTGTGAGTAATAACAGTACCATATCATCACAGTTATCTTTAGGCTCCTCTTCTATTACATTGAATACGAATGCAGCGACAACGCCAGTCATTACTAGAGTTGACGATGTAAGTAATTATGGAGATGGCCGAGACTTGTTAGTTAACTTTAATAAGATAACGAATGAATCCTCCATTGGTTCATATCGTATTTTTGTAGTGAAGGCTAGCAATGCTAACAACTTTACATTGTCATCAGCTAATGCAGTTTCCAGTTCATACTATACATCCGTTAGCAAAACAGGCTATAACATTAGCCAAGTATTGTCTTCAGGAGCACGTGATGTAGACGGTTCACTTATTGCTAACGGAATCAGCTACCGCGTATTCGTAATGGCAGTGAGTAATAATAGTTCGAGCAACACGCTCTCTGCAGCATCTTCAACGGTTGTCTTATCGGGTAACGGCAAAGTAACTGCTGCGACAAATGTGAGTGTTAATGACGTGGCGGATAACAACGATGGACGTGATCTTCAAGTTTCCTTTACACGCGCAAGTGACGAAAGCAATCTGAACCAATACCGCATCATGGTAGTTAAAGCCTCTAACGCTAGCTATTTTACACTTTCAACTGCTAATGCGGTTTCTAGCTATAACTACACTTCAGTGTATCGAACAGGCTACAATATTAATCAGGTGTTATCCAGTTCTGCAAGGGATGTGGATGGCGATCTAATTCGAAACGGTACTAGTTACCGAGTGTTCATCCTATCTGTAGCGAATGGAAACACAAGTGATAATGTATTATCTTCATATTCTTCATCTATCACGTTATCGAATAATTCCACTGTTGGTAAAGCAACTAATGTTCAAGTAAGTGATGTAAGTGATAAAGGTAATGGTAGTGACCTTAGAGTTTCATTTACGCGAGCGAGCGATGAAACCAATATTAATCACTATCGAATTTTTGTAGTCAAGAGTGGCAATGCAGATTACTTTACATTATCTAATGCCAATTCAACAAGCTATTACACAACAGTAACTAAATCAGGAATAAGTTCATACATTAATTTACTACCGTATGATGCACGAGACGTAAATGGAGAATTGATTAGAAACGATGTTAGTTACAAAGTTTTTGTTCTATCTGTATCTAATTCAAGTTCCAGTAATAATGTACTTTCCACATATTCTTCCGCAATTGTGCTCAGTAATAATACTACGACTGAGGTAGTTACAGGAGTTAAGGCTGAAGATATTGCGGATAATGGCAACGGTAGTGATCTTAAAGTGAGTTTTAACAAGCCAAGTAATGAGACGATTATAAAAGAATACCGTATATTAGTTTCGCTTCCTAGTGTCAAATTAGACGAGAAAGCCGCAAGCAAAATTGAGAATTATACTTTCGTAGCTAAGGGGTCTAGTTCAAAGGTATTGCCTGAAACTGCTACGGATATATATGGGTCACCAATCAAAAACGGCAATTATAATGTGTATGTACTGTCGGTTGGTACAAATGAATCAAATGCACTTTCAACAGGTAGCTTAGTTACACTTGCAAATAATAGTAAAGTGAATGCAGTTACGAATATCGCAGCAAAAGATGTTGCTGATTCTCATAATGCTGGTGATATTGAAGTTTCATTCAAAGTACCATCAGATGAGAAAAATATTATTGGGTACCGTATCTTTGTTGTAAAATACACCAGTGTACCGAATTTTGATCTTGCAAAAGCAAGTTCTAGTCAGTCTGGAAGGTTCTACCCCGTTGGAAAGGGAGACTTTAATTCCACATTAGATCCAACGCTCCTTGATTCTGATGGTGAAAAAATAATTGAAAAGTTTGATTACTATATTAAAGTTCTCTCGGTATCCAACGAAGCATCGGGGAATAACTTATCAGCTGGAGCATATCTAATTAATTTAGAGGATAAATCGGTTACAACGCCCGTTGAAATGGTAACTAATGTAATAGCTATGCTCAATACAGATGGAGACAAACCATCAGTTAATGTTAGTTTTTCAGCAAATGATAATAGTGTGACCATGTGGTCTTTGTACTTTCAGGCAAGAATGCTTTATTAAATTTATCTGAAGCAAATAATCTTATTAGTAATGGAAAAGGAAAGCGTGAATCTCATGGAGTTGATTTTTCTAGGGTCAGCCAAGATATTGATGGGGCCTCTGTGGTGATTACAAAGGATTATACGGTGTATATTCTATCCGTAGCTTCTAAATCTCAGTACACTAATTCCCTATCTCAACCTGCAATAGCTGCAATCAACAATTCCAATGCGTCTGCTGAAGATTCCAACGGATTGGGTACTAATCTTTAGCCAAAAAATAATTAACAGGCATCATTCAACCAGCCACGGCATATACGATGGCTGGTTTTTTCATTCCCATGTGGTATAAGATGCTATTCTACGGCTCATCCTTAGAATAAAGTCTAAGGAGTGTGACGACATGATTAATTTGGAATCAAGACTTGAGAACATCGAAGATCAGTTCATTAACATTGACGAATATTTGTGCAAGCACAATTTCACATTGGCTGGAAACTGGGATTATAAGCATGGTTATATGGATAAACGTTTGGATGAGGAGAGAATGGTCTGGTTACGAATTCCATTCCATGTCACTAAAGGGAGTTTAGATGGGGAATGCGGAGGATGTAAAGCTACGGTAAAATTAGGACGTCCTTTCGTATTTAAATACATTTATAATACGGGAACTGACAAGCATGCAGCTCCGCATTTACTTGGGGCATTGTTTGATCAATTCCAGCCTCCATTGGATGATGATGCTCCATTGGATGATATGTGGGTACAGCATGCACGTGGTGTATTGCGCGAAGTTGAAATGGGCTATATGGATTAGATGTAATGAAACATACACTCACCCAAGAGCATTCCGTTATGACGGAATGCTCTTTTTTGTTGCCCGCCCTGCGACTATTTTAGCTACAATGGAAGAACGAGTAGCAAAGAGAACGCAAAGAAGGGAGGCTTGCTCACATGGAGCAACCAGAAATTTCGGAACAGCTCTTTAAGCTATTGAACGGCGAGCAGCTTGAGAATAAGCAGCATGAAGCGATGATGTTACTTAGCGTTACAGAGGATCACTGGCCCCATACGGCGATGATTAGTGTGGGTGAGATTATAGCCCTAAGTAGAACAAAGCTGCGTCTGGCGATGTGGCCGAATACAACGACGACAGGTAATCTGATTCGTACGGAAAAGGCTACACTTGTACTTTTTTATGAAGGAATAGCTCATTATGTGCGTTTGTCTTTACGAAGATTACCTTTACTTGCAGATTCCTTGCATACAAGGGAACGTTTTGAGGCAGAGGTAGTGTCTGCTAGGGAAGACGTGGCTAAGTACGCCGATATCACATCGGGTGTGCAGGTACAGTTGAAGGACAACGAGGCGGTCATACAGCGATGGAATGAGACACTTGCGGAACTAAAGATGTAAGAAGTATATGATTCGCAGTCTAGCGAGGGAATGGTTAACGCGCATTCATCCAGTATTTTTTGATGGCCTTGGAGCAAATAGATGTGTTAATGTTTTTTTAGAGAGAGATAAGAGACATGGTGTATTTAGGTTACGTGGAGGGGAAGGTCTGTAACAACAATGAATAGAAAAAAACAAGAGAATCAACAACTGCAAGCTTCGCAGTCTACGATTGGCGATAAGCCAAGCACAAGCCGCTTATGGATGATTATTATTTTAGGAGCGCTGTCCGCGTTTGGGCCATTGTCGCTCGATATGTATTTGCCAGCACTACCGGATATGACGACAACGTTCCTTACGACAACGTCGCTCACCCAGCTCAGCTTGACGTCCTGCTTAATTGGTCTTGCTGTGGGTCAGTTATTTGCAGGTCCTCTTAGTGATGTAAAAGGGCGGCGGATACCACTCTTAATCGGGATGCTATTGTATGGTGTAGCTCAATGATATGTGCATTCAGTCCATCCATTGAAATGCTAATCGTGATGCGTTTCATCCAAGGGCTTGCCGGATCGGCAGGCATTGTTATTTCCAGAGCGATTGTTCGGGATATGTATTCAGGCACGCAGCTAACTCAATTTTTCTCCATGCTCATGCTGGTGAATGGAGCAGCTCCTATTCTGTCGCCACTTTTTGGAGGGCAGCTCCTACGATTTACATCGTGGCGCGGGGTATTTGTTGTTCTTACGGTTATTGGAGTGCTGATGCTTCTAGCTGTTTTGTATGGTTTAAAAGAAACACTTCCAGTGAACCGCCGCTCCAAAGGCGGCATTGTAAACACACTCTCCACCTTTGGTGAATTGCTGCGTGATCGTAAATTTATGGGAATCGCCTTATGCCAAGGCTTCGTGTCAGCAGGTATGTTCGCATATATATCCGGTTCACCCTTTGTGTTGCAGGATATCTTCAAAGTTTCACCACAGGCATTTAGTTTAATTTTTGCAGTGAATGGTATCGGGATCATTATCGCAGGCCAGGTCACAGGGCAATTAGCGCCGCGGCTAGGTGAGAGAAAGCTATTTATTTCAGGTATTCTGCTTGCTACCCTGGGAGGTCTGTCATTGCTAGCTATGATTATGACTGGAGCAGGGCTATATGCAACGCTGATTCCTTTATTCTTTGTTGTGTCTAGTGTAGGTATCGTGGGTGCGAGCGGATCATCGCTTGCGTTGCAAGATTATGGCCACTCGGCTGGTAGTGCCTCAGCACTTCTAGGCTTGATGTCTTACATCTTTGGAGGCATTGTAAGCCCGTTAGTAGGGCTTCAAGGTAGTGGTACGGCTCTCCCAATGGGTATTATTATTGCGGGTGCAGAAGTATGTGCAGTACTGTGCTACATGTTACTCGTTCGAGGAACAAAGAGTACACTGAAAACGCGCGTTTCAGTAAAGCTGTAGGATGTAACGAAAGAAGATTGGTAAATGACGTTGGTCATCTCCTATAAAGCCTTATTTAAAAGTCTGCAAAGAACCCCTAACCATTAATTTGGTTAGGGGTTCTTTGCATCATTATAATATAAGATTAGTTCACTTCGTTAGCAGGTGATTTTTCGAAAAATTGCGGTAAGTATTCTTTATTTGCTTCCAGCATATCGTCCAGCATTTGGATGGCTACTTCCACAGAAGGAACGAGCGGGTGATGTGCCATAGCTTGGATAGCAAGACCGCGGTCGCCCGTTACAGCAGCGTCGATAGCAAGTTGCTCGTAAGTCTTCACAGCATGCATAAGTCCTACAGCTGAGCGTGGAATTTTAGTCAAAGGGAGCGGCAATGGGCCGTTCTTAGTAACCACGCAGTTTACTTCAATACTGGCGTCATCTGGTAAGAAATCAATCGTCCCCTTGTTTGCGACATTCAACGTTTGGATATCGTTCGTGCCGTTATGAAGGGAGCGCATGAGATTAATAGCAGCTTCTGAATAAAAAGCTCCACCGCGTTGCTCTAATTGTTTTGGTTTGTCTTTCAATTCTGGGTCATTATAGAGTTCGAATAACTCCGCTTCTACACGTTTTACGACTTCGGCACGATTGCCCCCTGTTTTAACAGAATCAAGCTGCTCTTCCAGCATGGCATCTGTCATATAGAAGTACTTCAAGTAATAAGAAGGGATTGCACCAAGGGATTTCAAGAATTCCGGATCCCATTCACGGGCAGGTACATTTGTGGCACTATAGCCTGTTGTATCTGCGAGCATTTCATCCAGTTTATCTTCGCCTTCAACATCAACGCGTGTAATCCAGTGCAGATGGTTCAAACCAACGAATTCTGCATAAATACGGTCCGGTTCTACGTTATATTTAGCAGATGTTTGTTTAATCAAGCCGATAGGTGCGTTGCACAGCCCAATGCTGCGAACATTGGAATATTTCAATATAGCTTCTGTCACCATGCCGGCAGGGTTGGTGAAGTTTAGCAGCCAAGCATTCGGAGCAAGCTCTTCAATGTCACGGCACACGTCGAGAAGCACAGGAATGGTACGTAATGCCTTCATCATGCCGCCAGGTCCAGTTGTTTCTTGACCAATAACGCCATATTTCAGTGGAATAGATTCATCACGGCCACGAGCATCTAGCATACCTACGCGCATCTGTGTGCTAACAAAATCGGCCCCGGCAATCGCTTTGCGGCGATCCGTCGTTAAATGTACTTCAATCGGAAGGCCAGACTTTTCAACCATACGTTTAGCAAGGTTACCCACAATATTCAGCTTGTGCAGACCAGCATCAATATCAACTAGCCAAAGCTCGCGAACGGGAAGCTCATTATAGTAACGAATAAATCCTTCAACCAATTCAGGAGTATAAGAAGATCCTCCACCAATTACAGCAATTTTCAATCCTTGTGCGTTTGCCATGGTTTCCACATCCTATCGTGTAGTTTGTTTAATTTGGTCGTATTCTTGATACGACCGCATTCTTTCATATGTTTCTGTCGATATGGTTAAGCCGTCTTCTTCCATTGCGGACCAGACTGCACCAACAACCGGTTCAGTTGAGAGAGTCACAATAGAGGCGAGCGGAGCCGCTACCTTAACAGCTTGCTCAATCGGGCCGCGAATCCAGCCACGGTCTCCTCGGGTTAGTAGACTTCCTGCGAGTACAACGTCAAACGTATCGTTCTCCATACCAACCTATGCACGACGGCAGAAGCTGATTTACCTAGTTCTTCGCCTTGGTGACGTAAAATTTCCAATGCTACAGCATCATTTAACGCTGCAGCTTCAAATAATAGCTTAGCAGCATGAACGGGCACACTGCGGCCATGATCCTGGAAATCGTTAAACAGAGTCTCCACATCCTTATAACCAAGCATATCGAGCAGTAGACCCGTTAGAAGGGTTGGCTGTTCTCGTCCGTCCCAAGCACGGATCACCGAGCGGAATACTTCAATGTTCAGTGCACCGCCACCCCCAAAGTCGCCATACATATAATCAAAGCCACCGCATTGATAATGTACACCTTGAGGGTTACGTCCTGCAGAATTGGTACCTGTACCACAGATAAGGGCAACCCCGTAAGAATGATTAGTTCCTGCTCGCAGACCAATGATGGTATCGCAATTAATGCTGTAATGATTAAATCCAAGTGCACGAATCATGGGATGCAAAATTTGATAATCTGCTTCCCGGTCAGCCCCAGCAAGTCCGAAGTAAGCATGGTTTACGTCTTCCTGCCGCAAACCAGCCTGGGCAAGTGCGTCCGCTGCTGCACTGCGGATGTTATTGGCGGCTTGCGCGGCGTTAATCTGATGATTGCCATTGCCGCTTTTGCCTTTACCAAGCACGTGACCGGACTCATTAGTCAACAGCGCATATGTCTTGCTTCCTCCTCCATCAATTCCCAAGTAATAAGCCAATGGTCGTCACTCCTATAATCGTCAGATATCTGTCTATCATTACTTAATGATGGCTTGGTTGTTCTTTAACTGTAGACTCCCGAATAATGAGCTCTGGATCAAGCCGGAGGCTAGAACCTCGCTTCATTGTTCCATCAATGCGTTTTAGGAGCATATCTACAGCCGCCAAGCCGATTCGATCCGCGGGTTGGCGAATCGTTGTTAAATAGGGATGAAGCTGAGAAGAAATATCCTGACCGTCATAACCAACAACAGCTACCTGTTCTGGAACACGAATCCCTTCTTCAAGCAGTGCATTTACGACACCTAATGCGATGTAGTCGTCACCAGCAAAAACAGCTGTTGGAAGTGAGCCAGAGCTTAACCATTTTCGGCAGGATTCATAGCCAAAACTGATCTCGAACTCACCTTGTATCGTTTCAAAAGGGATAAGACCATGTTCATTTAATGCTTGCTCGAATCCACTTCGGCGCTCACGAGTACTGCGGAACATTTCATTACCGCTTAGGTGAGCAATGGAGCTATGACCCAATGCGATTAAATGCTTTGCAGCGGAGTAGCCGCCTCTATAATTATCTACAGTAACTGAAAAGGCATCATTCTCAGGTTTCTGGTTGTCAATGAGTACATAAGGAATGTTGCGCCGTTTCAACTCTACGATGTAGTTATCCTCTTCCATAGGAGAGAGTAGAATGAGCCCATCCACACGGTCCTCTTGAATTAGATAATGACTTTCATCCGAAGCGATACCGGTTGAAACGGAAACGGCCAAAAAGTACCCATGTAGTGCCAGAACATCATTGACCTCTTTCACAACGGCATCAAAGAAAGAATCTTGCAGTGTAGTTACAATTAAACCGATAATACCTGTTTTTCCCCGGGCTAGACTGCGAGCTGCTGCGTTGGGACGATAATCGAGCTCTTTTATAGCATTGAGTACCTTTTGTCTATTTTTCTCACGTACGGACTCAGCTCCGTTCAAGACGCGGGAGACCGTTACTACGGACAATCCTGATTTTTTGGCTACATCAAATATACTTACTTTCATCTTCCAATCCCCTCGCTTTCCATTTTCCGTACATGCTTCTAACCTTAGTATACATGTAGGATGGAAAAGCTGCTAAAGCGTATTTCATGCAAGGTACCGCCCCTCGCGGGGCGGTATTTTGGAGGGCTAGCGTTTGATGATCTCCGTGACTTTCTTTTGTATTGTTGGCATGACTTCTTCGACTGTTTTGGTGCCATTCTCGATCGGCTGCATTTCATTTATAAACATGTCATTGATTTGCGAGTAGTTTGTAATCAGATGGTTGTAAGATTCAAATCCATACTTTACGCCGCCTTCATACACTTTACGTATATCTTCAGGATCAATGCCTTGAAAATGTTTATAGTAAGCTTCAGCAGCAACAGAGTTTACTGGTGGATTACCACCACTTAGCTCAATAGATTTCTCTTGGACATCTGTCGTTACAAGATATTTAATCCATTCAAAAGCTTCTTTAGGATGCTTAGAGTCTTTTAGAATGAGCAGTGGATCAACAAACAGTGTACTGCGTACTTTATCATTACCGCCTGATGGTACAGCGGCTACACCAATTTTGAATGGGAAATCATTTGAGCCAGCAAGGCCCCATGATCCGCCGACATACATACCAATTTTGCCTGATACAAACGGATCTCCATTCTGACCAGCTACGCTTTTACTCCATTCTGTAGTTGGGGCAACTTTATCCTTCAGAATCAGTCCGAATTGCTTGTTGTAAGCAGCCATCACTTCTGGTGAGTCAAAGTGTGTTGCGGATGGAACGCCGCCGTTCGTCCAAGTATCTTCGGAATAAGGCTCAGCGCCGAAGTATAGAGGTCGCATGTCGCGCTCAGACCAAGTGAAGTCTACACCGTACTGAGTTTTAGCGATATCGTCAGAAACGATCGTCATTTTCTTAGCATCTGCAACCATTTTGTCAAAAGTCCAGCTCTTATCTTCGTAATCACTTGGTGGATAAGGAATCTTCGCCTCATCAAACATATCTTTGTTGTACAGCATGAGCGTGACGTACATGTTTACTGGAATACCATACGTGCGGTCTTTTACTTTATAAATATTCATTAAATTATCAGGAATGTTATAATCCGCTGCTTTGAAGCCAGCTTCTTTAATGAGATCCGTCATGTCTAGGAGCATGCCTTTATTATAGTATTCTGCAAACCCGCCGTAGCCGTAGTGGCTCGTGATATCGGGAGACTTATTACCAGCGATCAGCGTTTGCAGTTTACTGTCAAACTGTTCATAAGGTGCTGTTTCAACTTTTACCTTGATATTAGGATGCTTGGCTTCAAAATCAGGAATGAGCTTCGTAATAAAGGTTTTATCTTCAGAATCGATAGTGTAGTGAGTGATGGTAACTTTGTCACCTTTGGTAGAATCATTATCATTACCTGGGGCTGACGTCTGCCGCTGACTTACCTCCGCTACAGCCTGATAACGTGAGTACGATAAACATTGCAGTGGCTAATAATAACGAACCCGTTTGCCTGTTTCTGTTCTTCATGTGTTTTCATTCCTCCATATCATCTCAAGTGATTGTAATACGGAATTACTTAATGCCTGTTAGGACTATACCTTCTACGAAACGCCGCTGGGCTACGGCGAACAGGGTGACTATAGGTACCATGGCCAGTACGGAAGCGACCATAAGCAAGTGCCAAGGTGGAATTCTAAACCTCGAAGAGGTTAGGGATGACATTCCGACTGGTAGTGTAAACTTATCTGCTGAACTTAAGTAAAGTACTGGTGTCAGAAGGTCATTCCAGCTGTAAATAAAAGCGAAAATGGCGACCGTTGAAAGAGCGGGCCCAGATAATGGTAGGGCGATTTGGCGCCACATCCTAAACTCTGTACATCCATCAATACGACCAGCATCGAACAATTCATCTGGCAGAGTAGAGAAGAACTGACGCAGAAGGAAGATGTTATACGCTGATCCAAAGAATGCAGGTACAATCAGTGGAAGGAATGTATCAATCCAGTTCATTTTAGAGAATAAAATAAACTGAGGAATCATAATTGCCGGATAAGGCAGCATCATCGTACTTAGTAGAAGCATGAACCATAGGTTACTCCCTTTACCGCGGTATCTTGCGAATCCATATGCAGCAAGAGCAGATGAGAGCAATGTACCGATGACGGTAAGCACACCAATAATTAAGCTGTTCATATACATGGTGCCGAAGTTCAGTGTTTTGAAAATATCTACGTAGTTGCTCCACTGCCATGTCTCAGGTAAAAAGGTTGGTGGAAACTTCAGCAGTTCGCGTTTCGACTTTAACGACGTGGACACCATGAAGAATAAAGGTAGCAGCATCAGGGCTGTCGATACAATTAAAGCGATGAAGCTTGCTATACGTACCGGATCAATATTACGTTTACGATGTGAAGGTGAAGAAGAAGATTCTGGCTATTTATGGCCGGAAATGTACTCATCGGCGTCCGCCCCCTTCATAATGAACATAACGGTTAGAGAATTTCATAATGAGCGCAGTGAACAGCATAACGACAACGAGTAGTACCCAAGCGAGTGCGGATGAGTAACCTGCACGGTATTCTTTAAATGCGCTGGTATACAAGTTGTATACGTAGAACCAAGTGGAGTAGTTCGGTCCACCTTGTGTCATTACAAATGCTTGTGTGAACACTTGGAAGGAATCGATTACACCCATGATGAATTGGAATAATAATATTGGTGATATCATTGGGAGCGTTACGTTTAAGAAAATTCTGAAACGACCGGCTCCATCCAGTTTGGCAGCTTCGACCAAGCTTGAGGGCACACCTTGCAACCCGGCAAGGAATAGAATCATACCTGTGCCTGCAGTCCATAGGGACATGATGATTAGTGCATAAAGAGCTGAACCTGGATTCATGAGCCATGCTGGACCGGCGATGCCGAACCAAGATAGCATGTAATTGAACAATCCGATTTGTGGATTGAAGATCCAGTACCATAGCAGGGACATCGCTACGCCTGAAACCATACTTGGGAAGTACATGGCTGTACGGAAGAAACCGCGAAAGGGTATTTTTTGATTAAGCAGCATCGCGAATCCTAATGAAAGTAACAGCATAATAGGTACGCTAATGAAGGTATATCTGAGCGTTACCGTTACCGATTTCCAAAACAGCTCACTGTGGAACATTTCTTGATAATTCGCCAGCCCCACGTATTTAGGCGGATGAATGATGTCGTAGTCTGTGAAGCTGTAATAAAGCGATGATAGAATAGGGTATAAAGCAAAGATAATGAAGCCGATTAACCATGGTGAAATGAATAGATACATATAAAGCGTTTGTCGCCGGCTTTCGCTAAGTTTCACTGAAACACCAACCTTTCAACGTGTAGTATAAGTTAAAGCGCTTAAACTTTTGGGTGCAAGACTGCTTGAAAATATAATCTTTAGGGTGGGTATTAAATTGAAAGTTAAAGTGCTTTAATTTCGCCTTTGACCTAATGACAATATCATAGTGGATGCTTTATAAATAATCAACCCTTTTTTTATTTATGCAAACGCTTACTGTAAGGTAATATAACATTATTATTTTTAGTGGGAAAGTTGTTGTACTGATATGCTATATATAATCCACCTAATAAATAAAATTATGTTCTTAGGTAATTATTTGTGTAAATTTATATTACATAAAAACATCTCTGAACGGTTATTTTAAATAAATACATTACATATACTTCACATTTAATTGGGGATTATTTTAAGATAGAAGCCAAATAATAACGGTTAGATACGCATGTAATGGTTATCGAATATTTGCACTTCAAGCAACTGAATAGTATAATGTAAATAATATAGTTACAGTTTCAATGTGTTCCATATAGTTTGATGTTTTAAGACTTTTTACTGTATACCTTAAGTTGAGTTCACGTGAGGAGGATTTTACGTATGATGAATATAGAGATTTGGTCCGATTTTGCTTGTCCGTTCTGTTATATTGGGAAGCGGCGTTTTGAAGAGGGTCTTCAGCAGTTTGCACACCGAGATCAGGTAGAGATTACATTCCGTAGCTTCGAGCTAGCTCCTGACGCACCTGTAGACAATGACCAAAATATGCACAGCATCCTAGCATCGAAATATGGCATGAGTCTAGAGCAAGCGAAAGCGGCGAACGATAATCTGACAGAACAAGCAAAGGCTGTTGGACTTACCTACCATTTTGACACCATGATACCAACGAATACTTTTGATGCTCACCGCATGACACATTGGGCGGCAGAGGCGGGTAAGCGTTATGATATGACCGAACGACTCTTCAAAGCTTACTTCACAGATTCGGCTCATATTGGTGATCGAGAGACTTTGATTCGTTTAGCTGGAGAAATAGGGCTTGATGCGCAGGCAGCAGCTACGATGTTAGAAAGTGATGCTTACAAGGATGATGTACGCAGAGATGAGCAGGAAGGTAGTCAACTTGGAGTTACAGGTGTTCCTTTCTTCGTTATCAATCGCAAATATGGCATTTCCGGAGCTCAGCCTCCAGAGGCATTCGTAGAAACGCTCAATAAAGTGTGGCAGGAGGATCATCCGCTAACACTTTTAAATGAGGAAGGAACGGAATCTGACGCGGCTTGTAGTGATGGTGCATGTCATGTACCTGGTGCGCAAAAGACGACAGAGTAATTCATTAGAATAGCTTAAAGGCAGTCCTTAGAGATTCATATCTCAGGGACTGTCTTTTTTATTAAGGTACTTTTTCTCTATTAAATAAATTTCTTAATATGACAATTTTCTTCACATATTAGTAGGAGTTTTCTACTAAATTTACGTAAAAAATGCCGAAAAACCTAACATTATATACCCATCTGTCCGATATGTGAGATATGATGTTTATATTCAAATATAGGAATTGGAGGGAAATTACATTGTATATGAGATTCAAAAAGGCTTTGGTTATGTCACTGGTATTGGTGTTGTGCGTGGCCTACTCAGGAACAAGTTGGGCTGCAACGGCGGATTTGACGAAGCTGGTTCTGTCCAAGAACCAAGCGACTCTTGAAATCGGGGATACCGCTGATATCACGGCGACGGGTGTATATTCCGACAGTACGACAGCAAATGTAACCATTAAAACGAGCTGGAGTAGCGGAGACACTTCAGTGGCGACAGTATATAACGGTACCATTACGGCAAAAAGTGAAGGAACTACAACCATCACGGCATCTTATAGTACGGCTGCTCCACAATCTGTGGTCGTAAACGTGACCAAGAAGGTAAAAGCGCTGACGAAGGATGTTCAGAGTCTAGATCTGAAAATGAATTCAGAAGCAGACATTCAATTGACTGCTACTTATACTGATAATACAACAGAGAATGTGTCTACTAAAGCAGAATGGTCAACGGACAACAGTAATGTTGTAACGGTTGTTAACGGTAAGGCGAAGACGTTTCGTTCTGGTACGGCGACAATTACAGCCACTTACGGTAAACAAACGGTGACAATACCTGTTAGCGTTGAACTAGTAAAGCGGCTTGAGGCAAAGGAAACCCAAATCAGTATGCTTTTGAAGGAAAAGAAAACGGTCTTATTGACTGCAACTTATCCAGATGGCACGCCTAAGGATGTTACAAAGGATGCTGAATGGTCATCTAGTAATGAGGCAGTAGCCGACGTTATCAATGGTGAGATTAATGCATATATGTCGGGTTCAGCTGTAATTACAGCTAAATACGGTTCCAAAAGTGTAAATATTCAAGTGGATGTCGATAAGACACGCAAGCTTGTAGCAAATAAAACAGATATTTTTATGCGAGTTGGTGGCACGCCAGAGAAAATTGCTCTAACCGCAGTATATCCAGATAAGACGCCAGCGAATGTAGATGTAACAAAAGATGCTGTCTGGACATCCAGTAACGAGAAGATTGCTTATGTGAATAAGGGTGTCATTACAGCGGAATCAGCGGGTGCTGCGATTATCTCGGCTAAATACGGGGATAAAACAGTTACGATTAATGTTGATGTCGAAATTCCACGCCACTTAGAGCTGGTAGAAGAAGTATCTATGAGTGTGAATGAGAGCAAGACTTTAACGCTGAAAGCTAAATATGCTGGCGTTACGGGTGATGGCGAAGATGTAGCAGCTAAAGCTGAGTGGAAGTCAAATAAAGAAGATATAATCTATGTAACTGGCGGCAAAATTACAGCTTATAAAAAGGGTCAAGCCCAAATTAGCGCTACGTATGGCGGAGTTACGGTAACAACGAATGTATCAGTCGACATGCCTTCCAAAATCGATATTTCTGCCAAGAAAGTATCACTTAAAGTTGGTGGGGTATACCCGGCAAGTGTCGTATTGAACTACGGTAAGGATAAAGTAGAGAACGTAACAAGCAAGGCTGAATGGAGCTCTAGTAAAAGTGATGTCGCTACCGTTGATGAGAATGGTGTTGTAACGGGTGTGGCTATGGGATCTTCGACGATTACTGCCAAATATGATAATAAATCCTATACCATGAGCGTAGAGGTTGGATTGGTGACGAAGTTGAATGCCGATGTGCAAATCATTGTGCTGTCATCTGGGGAGAAGAAGCAAGTCACCCTAAGCGCTACAGATTCATCAGGGAAAAATGTTGAATTACCTGAAGTCATTTGGAAATCTAGCAACGCTTCCATCGCAGCGGTTAGTAACAGTGGTATTGTTACAGGTAACAAGTACGGTAAGGCGAATATCACAGCAGAGTCTGGTGGCCAAAAAGTAACCATTCCCGTTGAGATCGATGTGGTGCAGAAGATTGATGCTACCGTAGGTAAAGATAGCAATAAGGTCTCGATTGATTTCCTTAGCTTGCAATCTCAATCCAAGGATAATAAAGTCGCGCAAGTGAATGTAACCATTACGCTTAGTGATGGATCGACAAGAGATATAACTAAACAAGCAGACTGGACTACGTCTAGTTATAAGGTTGCTAGTGTTGACGCGGGTAAAGTCACGGCTATGGCATACGGTAAAACAAGTATAACAGCTAAATATGCGGGTAAATCCCTACGTATTCCTGTTGACGTCGATACTCTTAAATATTTAGAAACAGATAAGGTCGCAATTAAAATGAGCGTAGGCCAGGATGTAAACATTGTTGCTACTGCAACGTATGCAGACGGAACTGAAGGTAATGTGTCCAAGCCTGCACTATGGACTACATCCAAGCTGTTAACTGCGAGTGTTAAGGATGGAAGAATTTTAGCCACAGGTAAAGGTAAAGCGACGATTACGGTAAGCTTTGGTGGTAAGAGAGCTAAGGTTATCGTGACGGTTGAATAGTCTAAATTGTAGCCATATAATCATCTGAATGTTTAGCAAGCACCAAGATGGACAGTTTGGCGGTTAACTTGTAAAAGTTTAACCTTAGTTCGACCTTAGTTTGAGCGAGAGTTGTAGTTAAATTTAGTTAGAGAAAGCTAGACGAAAAGAGCCTCCTACGATACCCATTGGGTACAGTAGGAGGCTCTTTTTATAGAATGGAATGTTCTTATCAAACGAACTCATACTTATTCGAGTTTCTCTACTTCAAATACAGGTACGCTTACGGGCTCTGTGGTTTGATCCCCGTTTAAATAGATTTCCTCAAAGGTAGTGAATATACCTGTGACCGTATTCATACCCTCGGTGAATACAACATTCCCTCTCAATAACACGTACGAATCGCCCATCTCTGCTAATGCAGTTCCTTCTGACATGCCTACCACTGTTGCATAGCAGCTGAATCTTACTTTCTCATTGGCATGTCCCAAGAGGTCTTTGACTAATATCTCTGTATAGTCTTTTGGATATCCTGTGAATTCATAATGATCTGCTGTACGCGTATATATGGCCTGCTGCTGGGTGTTCACGTCTCCTTCGGGATTCGTGACAAGCAGTGTCTTGTCCGGCTGAACCTGATAGCTATCAGCAGCAAACTGGAAGATCTGTACCATACGGTCCTGTTGTACCTCATAGGCTGTAAACAGGCTCTTACGTACCGTAGATGCTGCTTTAATGAGAATGACGGGTGTAAGATTAGTACTTAGTGATTTCTCAAGCGATATCTGCTGGATGGCAATATCCTTCGGATAGTCCTGACTGGACATTATTTGTGTTTGGTCGTCATTGTTCATTTTTGCAAAATAAATAATATTCTGCTCATCCGCACCCAAGGCATAGGCTTTGCCGCCGAAATCCCCACTTCCGCCACTTACTTGGCTGTAGGTACGCGAGCTGTCACTGCTTTGCAGCAGCCTGATTGGATCATGGATCGTCCAAGCTAAATTAGCAGCCTTGATATCCTCTGTCGTGTCTCGGTAGCTTGCTAACGCTTCGTAGATTTGGATAGCGGCTGGAAAGTCAGCTTTTTTAATCTTACGTTTTGCTGTTTTCATCCAGGTGCTGATTTGACGTTCAATCCAAGGCTGTACTTTCGATGTATAACCAGCTGCAGCTACGAATGTGGAATAGGCTCTCGCATGAGCTGCAAAGTTTGCTGGACTTTCTCCGTCGATGTCTTTCTCAAGCAAGGTACGAGTGAGTTTCTCATCTTGAGCGGCTACCCAATTAGCCTTTATATTCTGTGACTTATAGCTGTTCAGCATGACAGCGGACTGCTCAAGCATTGCCGAGAATTTCCCCTCAGCTGCAAGACGAGCTAGAACGGCCTCATCATACGACTGAAACTTGGCCTCCAGTTGCTTAGACTTCTGCTCCGCACTTCCATAGAATACATCCGGAATGCGAAGTAGATTCCACTTGAATGTATCGTCTGTGTACGTTCCTTTGCTCAGAGCATCTTGCATTTGATTATAGTAAAAGGCCTTGAATTGCTGAAAATATTGAGTGATATCTTTGGATAAGTCATATGCAGCCGATATCTTTGGATAGTAGGTAGCATATAATCCTCCTGAACTCATATAGCGGAGCTGAACCGCCTGTAAGTCGGAATAGACCTCCATAAAAGAAGTGAAGTTGCTTTGTCTACCCGCTCGTTCAATACGCTTATCCAGCTCCCCTAGTGATTGCTTCATGAGCGTAATAGGCTGCAGTTCCCGAAGTTTTGCTGCAATAGCAGCCTCATGATAACGAATCGCTTTATTACTTTTCGCTTGCTGATACAGTTCCTCCGCACGGAGGAGGTCTTTCTTAGCGTACATACGCTCGGCTTCATCTAAAGTATGAATCTTACGATTAATCTCATATCCCTTCACACCAATAAGGATAAATACCGCCGCACACAATAAAATTAATAAATTACGCAGGGTTAGTGCTCTAATTATCGTCATATCTCTATAGCCTCTTCAATCCCAGTTTTGAAAATCGGGGTCCCAGCGATATTTTTCATGATATATCGAGGATACTTCGTCTCTAAGTCCGTTCCAGTTGCTACTGGGATTACGGCGCACCAACTGATACAGGCGTAAGAAGCGATCTTTTGGCAATAAAATTGCATATCGATGGATGAAATCAGGATAGGTATCTACATATTTCTTTAATCGAACACATGCGCCGACAACGGAGGCTAAGATTTGCTTGCCCTGAGGCATCATGAGAATATGAGATTCATAGTTCAGTACATACTGGATGGTTTTGGTTTTGATCATGTCCCGTTTAATTTTAGCGATTTCACCAATATAAGCTGCAAGCTCTTGGTCAAAATCTTTGAGTAAAAGTGGCTCCAGCTCTAGATCCATATCTTTGCGTAGAACAAAGGTCTGCAAGAGAACAACTTGCTGTAGGCGAATCCGGTCATTATGTACAACCGTTGCCATTTCACGCAATATTTCATATGTGAGCTTCTCGTCTTCTTTGAGTGCAGCTGAGGCCGTGCCACGGTTCAGTTCGATGCCAGCTCGTATGTTCTGCGCCGTTGAGTTCATCAATTGGTTAAGCTTACGGAATGTCTCTGATGGCAACATCTTCTGTTGTACTTTCCATAGCAAACCAGTCAGAACGATCCCAACGACCAAGCTAATAATCATTTGCATCACAGTCGGACTGAGCAATATGGCAATGAGCGTCATTAACAGCGATATCAATTTTACATTTAGCATCGAACGACGGGTGCGGGCCTGAGCATAATCCATGATTGGAACCAAGGAGTGCTTTCCGCAGGAAGCACATGTATCCTCCCAAAGAATCGTATATTGGTGGCAGTTTTTACAAACCCTTAACTTTTCATAGGCATATCGCGTCTTAGTATACGGTTTTAGCTGTACGGGTCTTTTTTTAACCATGATGTTCCCCCGTTTGGTTGATGATAGAAATCAATGTTTGGTCTAAATCTTCAGAAGACGGCGTATTTTTTCTGTGACTGAAATAAGCTATACATTTGATTCCAATAAAAAGAAACAAAACGCCAAGACATCCGTATGCAATCATATCAAATGTTCCTTTCGGTAAAAATGTTTAGTCCATTTATGATATAAGGCTTTATACCCAAGTATGCAATGCGGGCTTGAAACATTGAATTATGCTGGGTTTAATTATATCATAATGGCATAGTAATGGCAGATTTTACATCGTTCTGGAAGCTGGTAGCGAAAGATGGAAAAGATTCGCACACTTTTTTTGTTATTTTTAAAATAATCTTAAGTATTTCTTAAGACTTTTTGCCTAGAGTTAATAAAGTTATACATTACATTAAGGTACAAGTGAAGGAGCTACAATATGCCTCGAATAAATAGATTCGCACTCTCTCTTCTCATTGCTGTATTACTTATGGTGCCACTAGTAGGCCAATTGCCACAAGCGGACGCTGCTGCGCAGTCATCTCAAATTGATGCGGTGCTCGTGGTGGATGCCAGTAATTCCATGAAAGCGAGTGACCCCAATCAAGTCGGCAATGAAGCGATGAAAATGTTTATCGATATGCTATCGACCAAGGGGGACAAGGTTGGCATTGTCTCCTATACGGATAAAATTCAAAGGGAAAAAGCGCTGCTTGAAATACAATCCGATGCGGACAAAACGGATTTGAAGCAGTTTATTGATCAGATTGATCGTGGAGCTTATACCGATATCGCAGTTGGCGTGAAGGAAGCAGTGAAGGTACTCAAACAAGGTACTGATCCTAGCCACGAACCGATGATTGTGGTGCTAGCAGATGGTAACAATGCGCTGAACCCTAAATCAAGTAAGACTCAGGCAGAGTCTGATCAAGAGCTCAGTCAGGCTGTGAAGGATGCGAAACAAGATGGAATTCCAGTCTATACGATTGGCCTCAATGCCGATGGTAAGCTGAACAAAGCTGCACTTGCAGACTTATCCAATCAAACAGGCGGTAAATCTTTTTCGACCAGTTCGGCGGATGATCTGCCTCAAATTTTGAGTGAGATATTTGCTAGCCACTTGAAGCTGAAAATTGTACCGATTCAGTCGATTACAGCTAACGGTAACTATCAAGAAGTCATCGTTAATGTACCTAACGCAAGTGTGCTGGAAGCCAATATTTCCATTATGTCCGCAAGTCCGGTCGATGTAAAATTAACGGATCCATCCGGAAATTCACAGAAAATCCCGTCATCAAATGTGCTGCTCTCGAAATCAAAAAGCTATTCATTGATTAAGATGTTAAAGCCCATCCAAGGGGATTGGAAGCTGCAAGTGAAGGGTGTACCTAGAGACAAAATCGATATCAATCTCGTATTTAACTATGATTTGGAACTAAACCTAGACTTAAAGCCAGGGGCAACTTATAAAAAGGGTGATAAAATAGATATCAACTCGTATCTGGTTAGCAATAACCAGAAGCTTTCGAATAACGCGCTCTATCAGAATATGAATGCTAAATTGAAGGTTAAAGATTTGGATTCCGGAGATACGCAGGAAGTGAAGCTGAATAATGCCGGAGATCATTTCGAAGGTGTGTTCCAAGTGCCGGATAAACATCGCTATGAATTAACAGTACGGGCGGAAGAAAAGAGCTTTTATCGCGAAACAAAGCCTGTGATCATTAATGCAGCAGGTGTATCAGGGAAAGCTCCCGTGACAACGCCTGATGATAAGGATACCGAGAAGCCTTTTCCGATCTGGTTAGTCGTGGGCGGGATTGTGGCTCTATTAGTTCTTGCGGCAGCGGCCTATTATATTCTAGGTGCAGTGAAGAAGGCTAATCGTGGATTCGTCGGACAAATGGTTATCGAGATTCGCGATGAGAATACAGGCGAGAAGACATATCCGCAGTATAAGAAGCTAGGCGCCTTCAGAGGGAAATTCAATCTTCACCAACTGCTCCAGCTAGCGCCAGAGCTTAAAGATACCGAGAAGGTTATTTTCAACCCAGGTAAGAATGACCGAATTGTCTTGAAAAACACTTCCGCATGCACCATCGAGAAGTCAGGCCGTGTGATCGAGCATCAGGCGGCATTGAACTGAAAAGCGGAGATCGCCTAAGCGTATCTCTACAACAGACAGATAAGACGATACTCCTTGAATATCTCGTATAGATGAAGTAATTAACGCATACAAAAGTAATTATGCTTGTTAGATAGCTAGGAAAGAATGAATTTGCTTACAAAGTGAGTTTTGCATACGCAAAACTTTAGCCACGCTTACGATGTTAAGTTTTACCTTCGGTAAAACTCTTAGCCCATGCTTACGATGTTAAGTTTTGCATACGCACTTTTAGGAGGAGAAAAAATGAAACCAATTGTCAGAGAACATATCCAACAACTCGATGTATCGCTAGGCGGAGGGATTGTCAGCGATAAAATTCGTGTAGATACCATTGATAATCCAATTCTTATTATCGGTCTAGGGGGTACAGGTATCGATGCGCTATTGCGCCTCAAATACCAAATTAACCGCCGCTTTAAGCTGCCTGAAGATCCGCTATCCAAGAAGAAGATGGATAAGCCCGATAATGTAGAGTTTTTGGCTTTTGAAACGAATGAACAGGATAAGAACAAGAAATATAAAGGGGTTGGACTTGACCCTATAAACGAATTTGTATTGCTGTCAAATGCCGAAATCGGCGGTCTATTGCAAAACCGCAGCGTGCTTGAGCCATACATCACAGACTGGCTTTCGCCAGAAATGAGTATTACTGACGGTATGAATGGCGCCGCAGGTGTGCGTCAAGCGGGACGCTTGCTCTTGTTCACGAAGATTAACCAAGTTGTGCAAGCGATCGACAAGAAGATCAAAACCTTGTCCGTAGGCACCAACAAGAAACTGATGGTGTTCTTACTTACAGGTCTGTCTGGTGGTACAGGAAGTGGATGCTTCCTCGATATCGCTTATATCGTGCGGGGAATTATTGAGCGCGACCACGGTTCAGCGGGTATTGACCGCGTGAATACACTGGGGTACCTGTTTACACCAGATATCAATTTGGCAAACAAGAGCCTTAGCGAGCATACACGCGAGTACATCAAGAAGAATGGTTATGCGGCGCTGAAAGAGCTGGACTACTGGATGAACGTGGACAGTCGTGGAGAGCGGTTCAAGCAGCAATACGGTAATATTTTGACTGTAAATTCGCCGTTACCTCCATTTAATCTGTGTCACTTAATCTCGGCAACGAATACAGAAGGTAAGCTGCTGGAGAATGCGTATGATTACTGCATGAACGTAACCGCAGAGAATATTACGAACTTCATGGCTAGTGAAGAGAAGCAATCCGGCGAAGAATTCGCCATTCATGACTATATTAGTAACATTCGTACGAACATTGCTCAGATGAATAAGACCTATCCTGCTAACTATGAATACAACATTATTGGTGCTTCGTCTGCGGTTCTTCCGATTGAGGAGATGACGACGTATCTGGCGTACCGTTTGTTCGGCAAGATGGAGAAGATGTTTGAGAAAGCTCCGTCACAGGATGATGTGGAGAAGTTTGCGCGCAAGCTAGGCATTGATATGGAAACGATGATGAAGACATTTGAATCTCGGGTTCCTGAACCTCTTCCAGGCTATCAACATAGCGAACGTCTTAGCTACAGCAATGTGGTGAAGACGCAGGTCATCAACATGGATACTGAGCTAGAGCAGAATTTTCTTGCGCGTGCGCGTGAGGAGTACATCAAGGCGAAGAAACAATTGCCTGGTGAAGTCGTGGAGCAGTTCAGCGAGCAGATTCGCCGGATCTTCCTGCATCCTGAACAAGGTCCATTCTATGTATCGCGTATGATTTATACAGAGAAAGGCTTTAGCCTTTTGAAAATGATTCAGTCATACATCGAGGCGCTGCGCGAGAATCTACACCGCATTCCGCGTGATATTGAGGCCGCTAGTGAGCAGGCGACGGATCGTCTGGGCGACGCGAAGAGTGCCTTTGTATCGAAGGATAAGAAGAAGAACGTATACATTGAAGCCAAAATCAATGAGTTCTGGCTGATGGCTGACGTGGAGCGTACAGAGCAGATGATTGAGTTCTACGAGGATCTCTATGAGCTCTTGAATAATGAAAACAACCGCATTTATAACGTGTATACCGAAATATTGAATGCACTGAACTCTATTTTCTCCAAAAACGGAGATATTCTTATTAATGGTGAAGAGCAGGCAGATCATAAAGGCAACAAAACGTACTACTGGAACATTGTCAGCGTACCTGACATTTCTAAAGTGATTGGCCGCATGATGGAGCAAAAAGATGTAGATGATCTGATTCGTGACTTCTCACTTGAGCTTCTCAATCATTCTAATAAGTGGGTACGTGAGTCAGAAATTGATATTATCAGTTCGATCTCTGACTTCCTATCAGATAAATTTGGAGACTTAATCACGAAATCTATGGAAGATTTCTTGGTCATGAAATTTGGTCAAGATGAAGCCATTGATAAATTCGTAGAGCGCAATATCGCTAGTAAATTGGATGAAGAGGCCGTGCCTGTATTCCATTTGAGCAATAGTGCAGGTAATTTGTACTTCCCATCTTGGGGATTTGTATCGGTACCCGTGCAGGCGCCTAGCATTTTGAAGGGAATTCGTAATTATCAGAATAACTCGGTAGGAAAATCTCACTTTACGGTGAAAGAAAGCCAAGTGAAGAACCGGATCTTCTGGTTGAATACGAAGAACGGGGTGCCACTCTTTGTATATACGCCGCTTAAAGTGTATGAAGAAAGCTATGAACGGACGATTCTGGATAAAGAGGGCGTTGGTCGCCACCTCGTGCAAACTGATCGTGCAAACTGGACGTATCTACCTTCGCCAATTCCAGAAAAATCATGGGGCGATACGTACGTCAATCCGCGTGTTCAGGGCTACAACGCTCGTGTGCGTGCTGAATTTGAACAGGCAGTTGCTCACAAAGTGATTCTTGCTAAGGATATCGATCAGAATACGAGCACTCGATATGCTGTGGTCTTTACTAAGCCTTTTGAATTAAGTGATGTGCTTGGAGCGTATGATATGCAGCTTAACGCTACTAAACCAAATCTAGGTGAAGTGAAGCGTGCGGTTATTGAACTGAAACGTCTCCTTAGCGAGGGACTTGCTCAAGAGAAGGTCAAAGATATTTTCGGTAGCATCAACGAGGATCTAGCGAAGGAGAATCTAATCCGTTCACCAGAACTGATTACTCGCGTGCGTCAAGAACTAGCCAAGTATAATGCGATTGCTGCTAGAGCATCTGAGCTAGAGCTCTTAATCGGCCAGTATCAGGATGATGAGAAGTGGTTAGATCAATTTATCGAGGCTCTGTATACAGGTACAATTACGAAAAAAGGCGCGCTATATGTCTATGACCGGGATGCGGAAGAGGAGGCATGGGAGCCTTTCGCTAACGTGATGAAGAGTGTTCATTACGTGGAATATGAAGTGTTCAAGCATTTCCGTCAACTGGATGAGAAGAGCCGTAGTACGCTTCTTCGTAAGGCTTCAAGACGCGACAACGAACTGACAGCCTCAGAAGATATTGTTCCGCTGCTCTCGAAGCTGGAAGAGCTATCTCAGAACTTCCTTGAAGCACGTGATCGTCTCGAATATGAGAAGGTTGAGTTAGCGGATGGTGAGGAGACTCACCAATTCTATAAAGCGATGTCTTCTAAATTTAACGATATTCGTAGAAAGTTGAAATAAACCATGAACGAACAATTGGAACGATTTGCCGCGAGCTATGCTGCTGCCGAAGAGAAGCTGACAGGTGAAGGGGATGATCAGAGCAGTATCCACTACCCAGCGGTGTTTATATTCATTGGCGACAAGGCTGCGGATGCAATCGAGCCTATGATGCAAATCAATGAACGTAAATGGGAAAACAGTGCGGGTGTAATGTATTTCCATGTGGGAAGCGATACTGGTAAAAGCAGGGGTGGTTACAGAAGCAATACTGCTTCTGTAACGGATAATTCTGCTCCTACTTATGCAGCGAAGGATTATCCCCAGTCGCGTGTGAATCAGGTTATTCTCAATATGGAGCCTCAGTCCTCTCAAGGTGATCAAAAGGCTGCTAAAAGCGCTCGTAAGGATCTATACCGATCCTTCAATCAAGACGGGCGCCACTTAGCAGAGCTGAATAGATCACTACGTCAGCTGAGTCACAGCATTGCTGATTACGGTAGAATGTATTCTTCATTCGATCGCATCTATATTTCTGTCATTACGCGGGTCGATGACCCGCTTAATGTGTTCATACCGGAAATTTCTCTACTGGCCGAGTCCATCCTCAGCCAGTCTTTTAAATCAGTGCAGATGGATTTGTATGTACTCATCAGTGAAAAAGAGCAGGCGGATTCGTATGGATACAGCAGCTCCGCTGGGGTAGCTTTTTTACGTGAGTTAGATCAGATGCAAAGCGCAGACTACAGCTTCTCAGCACCTCTGCATGTGACTGAGGATGGTATTTCTATCCCTGTAACGCATACGGCTTCGCCACTGTTTGATCTGGTTTATGTGCTGTCTGATAAGAATGAACGGGGGATCTCTGTAACAGGCGGAATGCAGGAAAATTATGAGGCCATATGTCATCTTACGCTACTTAAGAATCGCAAACAGAAAGAGCTGCATTATGACGCTAATGTTGGCAGCTACAACAATACATCGTTCAAGAACAACATGATGACAGAATCGGGTCGTCAGGGCTATGTATCTGCAGGATTTTCTCGAGTGAAGAGACCTAATGAATCGATCGCGCTAACCGTGCTGTACCACTTCTACAAACAACTTGTGATGCGCATGAAGAGCGGTGGGGAAGAGTGGGATTTAAAAGAAAAACTATTGTTTTTCGGTATGGATCCGTCATCAACATCCTTACGGCTGGAACAACTTGTTCCAAGTGCTGACAAAATTACAGATATGACGGGCATGATGACCCATCCCGTAAGTTATAGTCACCTGAGAAGGATGTCGATTCGTGAAGCGGAGAATGCCTTATTTGGGGATGGTTGTGACCTCTATTTCCGCGAACATTATGTTCGTGAAGCTCGAAGCCGCATGGAGCAAATGGATATCACGGAGGAACTACATGCAAGCGTGCGTAAACATTTGGAGTCGCATTCGGAAATCGGATTTTTCCAAGTAAATGAATGGACAGACGAGAAGGCCGGCCCGGGTCATGTGTTAGAACCGTTGCGTGCACACTTACGTGATCTGGCAGGGCAATTGGACATCGCTCGGGGTGAATTAGATCGTATCTATGAAGGGTTGGTTGACGACCAAACCTTTAAACGCCTGCCTATGATGGATAAGCATAATGTACGTCAATTTGTGCATTATTTCTTTAATACGGTGTATCAGCACAAACTGGATGTGCTTGCACTTGAAATGGAGCTTGGCCTCCATCGTCGTTACGAGGCAGAGCTTGAGCATCTACATTCCTTTTATAAGGCACAGTCTGGAAAGCTTGAGAGCTTGCTGAAGGAGCTGCACGAAGCAGCATTAGCTAGTATACGCGATGCCGATGATTATATCGGCCAGAACATCATGGATTATTACGGACGTGTCACAGAAGATGTGATGCTTGAATTGGAAGCGAAGCGGGGCGTAAATGTATTTTTCGAGGAGCGGTATATGGGCAGTATCAGTGGTTTACTGGATGCTGGCATGGAAGCTTTGAAACAGCGCTTAATCGATGTTTGCCGTAGGGAAGTGCTGACGGCAGAGCCGTTCGTACAAACCTTTGAAGAAGAACTCATGCGACGGGCCAATGTAACAATTGAGTTCAGTAATAAGCAGGTGCTATCGAAGGAAGAATTATTCAAGAAGCTGTATCGTACTTTGGAAGAACATGCGGTCATCAATGTGAGGCTGTTTGATTATACGCAGGAACATCGCTATGAGGAGAAATACTTTTTTGGCGATGGAGAGAGTGAATTTATCCGTTACGCCTTAGGCGCGGATGAAACGTCTCGGATTTATAGACTGGGTGTCGTGCATGAGAAACGAACGAGTGGCGTTGAGAAGCTGAATGTGATGGGAGGCTTCCACTTGGAGGATCTGATGTATTACCGCAATGGTAAGGTCTACTATGAAACGTACTTGCAGAACGGATATGAATTTCATGGGGTTGATACAGAACAGCTTCCGATGCTCAGGTAGAGCTTAATCCCCATTTGGAAAGGATGCAATATGTGATGATGCAGCGAAAAGTTAATTTGCTCCTGCTCTTGTTCAGTTTAATCGGAGGCGCATTTGGATTTGCTATTGGTGAGATTGTACTCGGCAGGGGCTTGGGAGAACTTCCGGGATTTGTTGTGATCGGAATTTATTTTGGAGTTGTGGCTTTATTTATTGGGCTCGCCTGTTTGATCGCGGAAATGATTGCTCCGCAATTAAATGGACCTTCTTGGAGGCAGCGGTACATCGGTACTTCGTTGAAGCTTCTAGTTCCCTCATCACTGGTGCTATTGTTTCTAGTGGGAATGCTGATGGAGTTTGTGTATGAGCTCAACCCGGGTAGCGTTAAGCAGGTCAAGGATGTGGCATTGGTCATTGATAATTCAGGCAGCATGCAGCAAACCGATCCCGATGATGCCAGATATACGGCAGCTAAAAATATGATTGATAAGATGGATAGCGGCAAACGGGTGGCCGTGATGGTTTTTAATGAAAGAACAGACTTATTGCAGCCATTCATTCGTGTCAAAGATCAGTCGATTAAAGATCAAGTAGCAGCTGAGATCGATGGACTACAGCCAACCGATGGTGGAACAGACATTAATTTGGCCTTATCCGATACAATGGATCACATTAAGCAAAATAATTCGAAGAGCGGTACGATGGTTATTTTGCTGTCGGACGGATTTAGTGATGTGGATTTGAATCAGGCGCTTGCCGAATACAAAGCGAAAAAGATTGTAGTGAATACAGTGGGTCTAAACTTGGTGCAGTCCGATGGTTCAAGCTTACTTCAGAATATTGCCCATGAGACGGGTGGGGAGTATTACGGAGTTGCCAATGCGGGAGATCTTTCATTTGTTTTTCAAAAGATCTACGATAATGTTAACGATCGAACACTCGTCACGGAACGCACAGGCTCCCAGCAAGGTCAGAGTTATTACATGATTCTGCGCATTGTGGCGCTTGCTATCCTAGGAACTGCGATCGGACTTGGACTGGGGCTTATCTTCGATAACCGTTATCTAGCTCGAAGCTTTGGAGTTGGAGGAGCAGTATCGGGTATTGCCGCAGGACTGATTCTGGAATTTGGATTATCTGGAAGCGATTATGGAGACACCATCATCCGGCTACTTGCATGTTTGATTCTCGCCGGTATTCTAGCGCTATTCACGGGTATTATTCCTGTGAAAGAGAATGGCAAGCTACAGTCTGGACCACAGCGTCCTGGTCAGTCTGGGAGAGCTCGGGGCGGTTTTGGTGGTCATACGAAGGATAATCGAAGTAGCGGATTTTAAAGGATTTAAGCCCTTAGGAGGCGAACACCATATGCAGTTTACTGATGCGGATGCAGAGACCCCTGTGATACGTGACCTAACTCATCAATTGGATGAGGATCGCTGTACGCTTCGCTGGAGATGGCCTGATGGCATACAAGCCGTCTACATCCATCGGACAGCTGTCGATACGGCGGGGGAAGAAATAGGGGCGAGGGGCGTAGCGGCGGAAGAACTGCCTTCTGCTCGTAATCTACGTCTCTATACACGTAATGAATATAAAGCGAACAATGGTTATCATGATCGGATCGAGAGTGTGGGCCGGATCGCATATACGATATATGTTAACTTAACTGAAGACGGCGAGCCGATACTGATCCGTCAGCCCGATTTAATGAATCGGAAAGAGTTCAGTACTGGCAAAGCGCGGATTACATATGAAATCCGGCATAAAGGCGGACTGCTCAGTAAATATAAGACGGTTCAGATGAAAGTGAAAGCTGAAATACCAGTGCCCAAAGAAGTGCTTTGCTATGTTAAGAAGCAGGGAGGCTACCCAGCCAATAAAGATGACGGTACGATGTATCCGTTTTTAAGCGATTTTGTTGCAGGTCAAAACGTACTTCCATCCATTGAAGTCGGGAAGCAGGATTACGTAAGACTTTTTTTCACGGATGGCAAAAGGTACGGTTCATTATACGAACTGGTCCAAATGAAGTAGGGTAGTATTTATGTTGTATATGTTCAAGCGTAATGTTCTGACGCAAGACTTCAGCGGAGAGGCTGGAATCGTTCTGAAGAAGCGAAGCGTTCGCCTTTGCCCCCGAATTTTCACCATAGGTGAATAGGATTAAAAAAATTTGGGGGCAACAGCATCGTAAGAATGATCCGGCAGCGAAGCGGGTTTTACACAAACCTATTCATGAAAAGTGCTAATGCTTACGAAGTCAGTTTTGTCTACGGCAAAACTTTGCTAATGCTTACGAAGTGAGTTTTACCTTCGGTAAAACTCAGCTAATGCTTACGAAGTCAGTTTTACCTTCGGTAAAACTTTGCTAATGCTTACGAAGTCAGTTTTACCTTCGGTAAAACTTTGCTAATGCTTACGAAGTCAGTTTTGCCTACGGCAAAACTTTTAGGAGGAATCCAATTGGGTATTTTTGATATGTTCAAAAAGAAACCAGAACCCGAGGCACGTCCGTTGTTCTACGACATCGTGTGCCCATACTGTTTTAGTAAATTCACACCGGAAGAAGTGGTGTTCCGCGCCGCGCATCACCGCGAGGATGATGAGGACTACGCGCTTGGTGAGGACGACCTGCTGAACCGTTACCGTGAGCGTTTTGGTCTGGATACCGTACATGACATGGAGGCGATTCTCCATCCGCAAGATGTTCCTGAAGAATATCGGATGTACTCGGATCATGTATTGGTCGGACTGAACGACCGCTACGGTGTGCTGACACGCAGAAGACTCTGTCCGAAATGCCACAATGAGCTTCCGGTTACATCTGGTAAGGTACCAAGCAATATCATTTCGATTATCGGTGCTTCTCAGGTCGGTAAATCCGTTTATATGACCTCCCTTATTCATACGTTGCAGAATACGACGGCAGACCATTTTAATGCAGCGTGTATGCCTTTGAATGCTGAAATTAGTCGTAAATTCCGTACGGGGTATGAAGAGCCGCTTTTCGAGCGCGGGGATCTCCTTGCGTCGACACAAAAGGAGAAAATGCAAGAACCTTTCATTTTCCAATTTGTATTCAAAGATGAATCGAAACCGCCGCTAACGCTCGTATTCTTCGATGTCGCTGGCGAGGGTATGGTTGATGAGGACTATCTCGGCCTTCACGGTCAGCATATTAAGAATTCAGCCGGTATTCTCTTCATGGTTGACCCACTGCAGATTCGCTCGATTCGTGACAAAATCCGAATTCAATTCGGCGATAAGCAAGGACAATGGGTGTCGCAATATGATGAGCCGCGCGATGTGGTGCTGACGATGTTTGGCGATTTCATCGCATATGAGGAGAAGGGTAAAACTGATATTCCGACGGCTATCGTGTTGACCAAAAGTGACATGCTACATTCGCTGAAGGATGAAGAAGGCGAGTATGTGAAGCCGAACAGTAATATCTTCAACAACATGGTGCATCGTAAATATCTGAATCTGACCGAATTTGAGAATATTGATGGCGAAATTCGCCGTTTTATTGAAAAGGTCGATCGTCCCTTCAAGGGAACGATGGATGTATATTTTTCCGATACAGCCTACTTTGCGGTATCTGCGCTGGGCAGTAATCCAGTCGATCAAAAGCTACAGGGTGTGGTCAGTCCCATTCGGGTTGATGAGCCTTTGTATGGCTACTTTATAAGCTGAAGTATATTGAGGGGAGAGAGGAATAGTGAACGATTCAACTCAACCCAAGATTCAGCAGCAGATGTATACGCGTGAGCGACACGGTATTTTTCGTTCAACCGAAGGCTTCGATACGATAGCGAAATCGGCAGGACTAGACCATTCTTTTGTCAAAAAGGTGCTCCATCCGTTCTGCCAATATGATGCTCCGGCCGAGCTTACCGCACGAGGGGAGAAAGAGGCCAGTCTTTATCCAGAAGCGCTGCTTCTGTTTCATGCCGAGAATGGCGAGACGATCCTTGGACGAAGTACCTATCAGCCGGCAGATTTTACGGGCCTACGCAGTGCTTTTTTTACTCATAATTATGTTGTGCCAGCACAGTATGCGGATGAGCCTGCAACCGACTATAAGCACTGGCTGAATGCTGTGTTTGAAGATCATTATGATATCGAGCATGGGACGGAGATTCCGGAGATTACAGCTATTCCTGTTCGGGAAAATGCCGCTACACCCGTTCATGCTCAGGCATTGCTTGCCGAATTACATATTTCCGAGCAAATATTCAAGCAGCTCTTGTACGCAGCGATGACGTCAGTTGCTGGCAAGAAAAAGGTTTATATTGTGCTTGATGTGCTAGTAGAGCAGTCTGCAGAGAAGGCAAAACAATTGCTAGAGGTATTATTCGCTAGCCTACCTTATGAATTACGTCGCCAGCTAGGGTTTCTAACCTATGCCAAAGAGCCGCACAGTAAGAAGGGCGTTCATCTCATGTTTGTGGAGAAGGGAAGCTACGTTTAAATGATCGAAGTATTGAGAAGGACTATTTATTTGAGTTAGCGGCGCAGCGCGTCATTAACGTCGATTTGGACTGGTCTAAGCAGCCATATCTTGATTTTGCATGGAATAATCTTAGCAACCCTCAGCGTGCAGGGCGTTTTTTCGAATTTGCAGATCAACTGCTGTATGACATGGAGCCTCTCCGTAAAATGTCGATTACCTCCTACCATGAGCTATGCGTTCTTTTTCAGATTGAGGAGGGAAATGAACAGCTTTATGAGGCACATGCAAGCGCAGTATTGCGAGCAATGCTCGAATATCTATCAACTCCGGGTGCAATTGCTTCCAAAGTACGCTTAAATGAACTGTTCCTCGCCCATTTCGATCGTGAATTCGATAAGGTCAAGCAGGGGGAACTACCTGAAGCTGACATTGTGGAATGCATGAAAGATTATTACACCATTGATGGTCGTAATCATGGACGTAAAATTGTGGAATATCTAATTCGTGTATTGAATAATGCCTATTCTCATAAGAACAAATCGTTAGTACCCGCCGTATACGGCATGATAGAGAGTAGTGCTGCACTGAGTCGTACCTTCTTCGCAACTGTCCTCAGTAGTCCAGGACTTCCAGCGATGTTATTTGATCCTTATTTCGAACTTCAGCTCAAAAAAGCTGCAAAAGCACGTGACGTCATTGATATCGTAAGTGTGTGGGCACGCAATCATCCGATTGTGCTTGAGAGTGACCTGTTTAGTAAGCTTGCCGAAAGTCAGATGGTGGAGAAGCTTCGTAAAGAATCTGATCCGGTGCGCTCAGTCAATGTCATATTGGATCAGTTAGATCATATCGAACAGAATCCGCAAAGCGGTATCAGCTCAACTCCTGGCGGGACGAAGCTTATGGACAGGTTGATCTATGCGGCTAACTTATTTTTACTTATGGAAATCAATCTAGACAGATTGACGAAAGAGCAATTGCTACAAATTGACTTTCTGCGGGTACCGAAGGAATTCATGTCATGGGTAACTCGTTTTGATAAGCGAATTCAGTCGAAAGCCGCCGTAATGTTGGCAGCCTATCAGTGGATGAATAGTGATACAGACGGGAAGATTTTTAATGGACTTGATTCGGCGGAGCGAGAACAAGTGCAGCAGTTAGGCCGTAGATGGCTTCAAAATGAGGTTGAGCCCTCACGCTTTGGCGCAATTACGCTCGCATTCTGCGCAGATATTGATACAGGAGCGGTAGATTACACGGGGCTCCTGGAGTTTTTGCATCATTATGGTCCGAAACCGGATATGGTCTATAAATATATTCAATGGTCTGTCAAAGAACCTTTATTCGTGCGGCCTAGAGGGCTTGTTCCTGCTTATGCGAATGCGATCGTGAATTATATGAAGAGACATGATTCAACAGCATTCAAGAATAAAGAGTATGTTAAAGCGTATTTTGACAGAGCTCCAGCAGTGCTGAAACCGGTATATGCAAAAGCGAAAACAGAACTTGCGTCACCTATGGTGAAGTTATTTAGGCGTAACCGTAAGCCGATCATGTTAAGTTCGATCGTATTACTTATTATCCTTGTAGCAGGTAGCACATATCTAATTTTACAGGCAAATGGTGTGTTTGAAGATCGTAAGACAGCCTCTGACGAAATAACGCCGCCACCGGTAATCACGCCGATAACACCGAAGCCAGATGTTGCAGAGGTGCCACTTATTACAGCGGCGCAAGAAAAGGTAGGAACGAACAAGAGTAAGACAACACAGTTATCATTTCATTTTAGAGAATCGGAAACTTGTAGTTCTTACAAGATAAAACAAGTTAAGCTGTTGGCTGCAGATGGTACGGCATTGGTTGAAGTGCTATATCCTAAGCTTGACCATAAGTGCGCCATTTCAGCGGATTTAGGTACAGAGCCTGGGTCAGGGACAGAGGCAGATATGGATGGCACCACAAACGGGGATGGCACGGGTTCTGAAAATCCAGATACCGAAACTGCAGGCCAGACAGGACAAGCGAGCCAAGCCGTAACGAATGGTACAGAAATCGGAGTTGGATCTAGCACAACTGATGATGAGAAGGATAAGGCTGAAGCAGGAACAACTAAGGATTTGAATGCAGTAGATCCTGCGAAGAAAGATGAAGTAGGAAACGATGTGAAGCCGCCTACAGAAACGAATGATCCTACCAATGATTCAATTGCTCCAAGTCAGCAACCTTACAGCAGTTTGGTTAAGATAGACCTCGGAAAACGGATAGACATGACTAAAATTAGCAAAGTCGTTGTAGATAATAAAGAGTTCCCATTAACGACAGATCAGAAGACGCTCGATATGCTAAAGAAAAATGATACTAGCGCAAAATAATACGAATGAATACAAGGACGGCTATCCTAATGGATAGCCGTTCATTCTATATACAGACATTACTGAATTATAAATGGGAAGGTTTAAGCACTGTGAGTTTCATTTTCAACTAGTGGTTTTTCTTGTTCTTTCTGCGACCTGAACCTCCAAGGTGTACCTAATTTAGAGATGACCCAAAAGTCAAGCCCATAGAATCCAGCTACCTTCCAAGCAAGGACAAGCCATGTGGCTAATATGAATAAGAGTGGGTTGGAACTCAAAGATCCAGCAAATAGATAACTGACATTCATAAGTCCACCAAAGAAAGCGGCGAGACCAGTTAGTAGACCGAGAATTAATCCTAATCCAACAAGAAATTCTCCATATGCAACAATCCATGAAAATACTTTTGCATTCGGGAGAATCGTATTCTCAAGAAAAGAGGCGTACCAGCCGGTAACATCCGGATGCTCCCCACCTGTTTTAGCTAGTGCACCTTTGATGAATCCCTGTAAAGCCGCTCCAGAATGTTCTCCAGTCCATGCATCTGCTCCAATTTTACCCCACCCGGCCGTTAACCATTCGTATCCGACATAAAGTCGTATAATAAGCCAAATCCATGCAGAACGGGTACTAACAAAAAGAAATCGGGATACAGCATTCTCTGGGACAATAATTTCACTGCGATGTGGTTGACGTTGATTAACATCCATTTTGAATCGCTCCTTTAAAATTATAAATTCAATACATTTATGCGATTCGTTGGAGTCATTAGCTCAGCACGGCCAGCGTCGTCTTTGCCCAGCATGGGCTCAACATCAATCCCGATTCCTTTAAGTTTGTTAATTCCATTCCTCCCTTTAAATCAAATAAATGAATGCGCTTTCTAGTTGGTGACGATTTTCATTTTAAACAATAAATGTTAAATTTTCAATAAGAATTACATATTAATATATTAAATTTTAATTATTTTTAAATAATCCATAAAAAAATCCCAATAAAAATAATGTTCGGATTCTATTTGGGATAACTATAAATGGACATTTATATTAATTATTATTTCTAATAAATAAGAACAATAATATAATAATAATTCTAAATGTTCGCTTATTTTTATTAACAATAAAACTCCTTGTTCATTGAATTTGTGGATTATTCGTAGGTTTTACTTTAATAGATTTTGAGGTGTTTATACATGAGTGCGATAAATATTTGGCCATGAATAGGGTGCTTTCCGCATCCCTATTTGAGTGTTCATAGACCCACTCCGCCTATTTTCCAATAGGAATCATGATGGGGCTTTCAGCAGTAAACCGTCCTTGAATTCATGCTTTATATTTACAAATCTATAAATATAGATATAATGATTCCTATGGAACCTTTATTGATTTATAAGGCATTGTCTAATGAGACAAGGCGTCAAATTGTAGAATGGCTAAAAAATCCAGCAGATCATTTTGATGATACTAAGCATCTGGAAGAAGGTCTTACGCTGCAAATCGGGGTATGCGTTGCCGATATCCAAACTAAATCAGGGCTCGCCCAGTCTGTTATTTCTAGTTATTTATCCACATTGGAAAAATCAGGGTTACTTGAATCCGAGCGTGTGGGGAAATGGACATTCTATCGTCGGAACGAGGAGACCATTCAAGAATTCTCCGAGTATATTCAGAAGCAACTATAAAACAGGAAGGGAGGTCTTTTTTTTAATTATATAAATCTACATATATAGATATATAGAATTATGTGAACAAATTTATAATTGGGAATGGGAAGTGAATGAGCGTGAAGAAAATGAATCCGCTACTTATTATTATTTTAGCTATTGGTGTGTTTGGTATTATCACCACTGAAATGGGGATCGTGGGGGTACTGCCTCAAGTAACCGAGAAATTTGAAATATCTGCTACGCAAGCAGGTTTGCTTGTCAGTATTTTCGCTCTAGTCGTCGCTATATCGGGCCCATTTTTGACCTTGCTTGCATCAGGTATGAATCGTAAATTCATTCTACTAACGGCGGTAGTAATGTTCGCGATATCTAATTTCGTATACGCGTATACAGCACGATTCGATGTGATGCTTATTTTCCGAATGGTACCTGCAATTTTTCATCCTGTCTTTTTCTCCGTAGCCTTAGTTACAGCAGCTAAGCTTGTTCCGCCAGAGAAGAGCGGTAAAGCGATAACTCAAGTGTTTGCTGGAGTAACCGTCGGATTTGCTTTAGGCGTACCCGTAACTTCTTATCTTGCTGATACTTTCTCACTAGAAGCCGCCTTTTTATTTGGAGCTGTCATCAGTTTGATTGCTTTCCTAGGTATATTAATGTGGCTTCCTTCCATGCCTGTTAAGGATAAAATGTCTTATGGTAATCAGTTGCGTATTCTGCGTAAGCCGCAGTTGTGGTTGAATGTAGCAGCTGTTGTCTGTATCTTTGCCGCAATGTTCTCGGTGTACAGCTACTTTGCCGAGTATCTTGGTAAACAAACACAAATGAGTAGTTCTTGGGTGAGTATTATGCTTATGGTATTCGGTCTTATTATGATTGTGGGAAATTTCTTGTTTGGGAGTTTATTACACAAAAACATGACAAAAACCGTCATTTTGTTCCCTCTGCTATACATCATAAGCTACTTATTCGTTTATTTTCTTGGCTCTTCATTCATTCCGATGTTGATCATCACATTGATATGGGGTCTAGTACATTCTGGAGGGCTTATTGTCAGTCAGACGTGGCTTACGACTGAATCGAAGGAGGCTCCTGAGTTTGGCAATAGTTTATTCGTGTCATTTTCGAATCTAGGTATTACCATTGGGGCTTCCGTGGGGGGCTGGTTTATCACCCAGTGGGGGGTACATGAGCTCATTTGGAGTGGGATTGGGTTTGCTCTGTTAGCGTTCATACTCATTATGATTAAGATTAAGGTGTTTAGCTCGGCTACAATATAAAATATAAATGTGGTTCCAAAAAAGCACAGGTCCCTTGCGGGATCTGTGCTTTGCTATTTATTCAGAGAGGAGTTCAACCATTTACCTGTATATCGATATTGGTCGTCACGTTTAATTTCAATGATATCTTGTTGAATAGATTGATCATGGTTATGGGTCGTCACTTCAATGCGTGCATGTTCCGAAATTTCAGATTTAGCTTTACCTATAAGAGGAGTCCAGTAAAGTGTTTTGCCAGGTTCAATCTGAATGTTCTGTCCTTTATAGATCACTTTAGGAGCGGTGGGTGACCATAAAATGAATTCGCCATCACTTGTATGTAGCGAGATCTGATCGGCACCTTGCGCAGAAATCCGGATCGGAAAACCCGGCACACTACTCATCACCAATTGGTATGTTCCCAAGGGGAACTCGACATTTGCTTCAACGTCTATGGCCGTTCCATTGGATGCATATGCAGTTATGGCTAAACGTCCAAACGGAGAGCTCCCACCAGAGATCACATGTTTTTGTACAGATACATCAGGCACGGCAAGCAGGATCAAAGTGAGCGCACAAACTAGAGAAATCACGGCAATTCCTAATTTGAATAGAGGATGGGGGCGGCTATGTTGCGCGTGACGACTACGCAGCGAATGTTGGATAATCGCATTTTTAAGTGAAGAGTCCGCTTTGATTTCACGCATGCCATGGATATAGTTATCCTTCAATTTGAGCACCTCCATGTGCTTGGTTTCGGAGTATTTCTCTAGCTCGCTGAAGCTGATACGTACCGTATTTTCCTTCCGATGTAGAAGAGTGGCAATTTCAGATGTGCTGTAATCTTCAAATTAATACAAATACATCACGATGCGATATTTCTTGGGAAGCTCCAGAACCATAGATACAATTTCATGATCCTGCGGATCGGTAATGGGCTGAATAACTTGCTCGACAGGCGTGAACCTCTTTTTCCAAAAGCTTCTCAGTATGTCTTTGCATGTATTGATAGTGATCCGGATGATCCAAGCTTTCTCATGTTCAGCATCTTCGAAGATTTTGGCATGTTTGAAAAATTTCACGAAAACGTCCTGACATACATCCTGCGCGTCCGAATGCTGCTTGAGATATGTAAAAGCGATACGCATGATCATATCTGAATATTTCTCCACGATTGTCGTTACATATACTTCATAATCGTTGTCTGCTTTCAATCAGATATGACCCCCTTTTAGAATAGATACATGCTGCATCTAACAATCTTAACACGATTCAAATCAGCGAAATGATTCACTTGTCAGAAAAGAATTTTTATTAGAAATAATTGTAGTATTTTAGTACATATATGGAACATTAAAATATCAAATATTGTTGATTTTGCAGGTTTTTCACAATAAACCGAGAAATAAGGTAGAGGAAGAGATGAGGTGTAGTGCAATGAAAAAGCAGCAACCAATTTATGTTCAAACCGACATCCATACCTCAATAGAGGAATTATGGGAACACACTCAAAACCCTGACTTACATACAGCATGGGATGTCAGATTTACTGAAATATCGTATTTGGAACGAGAGGATGAAGAGCCCCAGCGCTTTCTATATACAACGAAAATTGGAATGGGTCTTGAAATTAGCGGAGAAGGGGAAAGTATCGGTCAAATCGAGAAAGAATCGGGCGACCGGATATCTTCACTCAAATTTTGGACCCATCATCCATTATCTTTAATACGCAGCGGACGAGGTTATTGGAAATACACGCCTGAAGGCGATCATATAGGGTTTGAAACGTTGTATCATTACGAAACAAGCTTTGGCAAACTTGGTGAATGGATGGACACGTATCTATTTCGACCTATGTTGGGCTGGGCAACGGCATGGAGTTTTGATGCTTTGAAAATATGGCTGGAGAAAGGGTATCATCCCAGGCTGCTTCTACAGCGAACAATGACCTACTGGATCATCTGTTGTCTGATCGCTTTCGTATGGATCTATCAAGGGTTGGTTCCTAAATTGATTACAGCGCATCCGGAGGAAATAAGTATGCTGTCTTCAATGGCACCTGTTCCTGGAGACGGAAAGCTCATGATTCGAATCGTCGGTATTCTGGAAATGGTATTTGGTGTGATTTGGCTGTTACCTTTTTCTAAGCGAAAATGGTTTCTGTTTCATATGATCATCGTAATCGGACTAACGATTTCAGCAGGAATGGCTAATCTATCAAGCTTCGTTTCGCCATTTAATCCCGTTACTCTAAATGTCATGTTGATCATTGTCTCTTGGGTAGGTTATATCAATAGCAAGCATCTACCTAGGGCACGTAACTGCCGCAGACGTAAAGAGGTGTAGAAGGATGTCATCCATATATGAGCGGTTGCTTGGCGACGAATTTAATCGCCTGCATCCGAAGCTGCAGACGCGTTATCAACTTGATAGAACCCGAGAATTTAGAGCTGAGGGCATGATGGAGGAAGTGTCTGGAGGATCAAAGCCTGTCCGTTGGCTGCTCAAATTAGGAGTGAAATTTAGGATATTCTTTTCAGAAAGAGGGAGGGATATCCCGTTTACCATTCGTAACCGAGTCACGTTGGATCGTACAGGCAGAGAGGTTGTGCATTGGGATCGTACATTTCATTTTGGAGTCAAACAACGTTTCTTTGATGCAATCATGATGCTGGATGATCATGAACAGGAAATTATCGATTTGTTTGGACGGCCGTCCCTACTAGGATCGACTCTTTCCTTCCATGTAGATGACGAGGGAGCGATGCATATTGCATCTAAGAAACAGTGGCTTCCGCTGATGGGACTGCGTGTTCCACTCCCAACATTTTTGCATGGCAAAGCGTATATTATTGAATCGTATGATGACCAGACAGATGAATTTCGCATTCGAGTACATGTTTATAACTCCTTAGTGGGGACGCTGTTTGAGTACAAGGGTTCGTTTAGAGAAATTGAAGGTGATCAAGTATGAAACGTAATATCGTTATAGGCATCTTGTTATTTGTAGCATTTATTAGTTTGGAAAATACAAAATTACAAGTGTTAGAGGCATTGATTTTGCTATCTATTCTTATATTCACGCCGATGCTAATGCTCCTCGTGGATAAAAGAAAAAGAGATGGTTCTAAGCTGAGGCTCGCAAAATGCATCGATGTGCTGTATCCAATCGCTGCATTTTGTGCAGCCTTGACTTTTATTACGGATGTCTACGTGTTTGCTGTGGTTTGGCTTCTCTTTACAGGTCTTGTGGCCGTGTACGGAAGTAGTAGATTGATCGAAAGAGGATGGAAACCGCTCGCAGAGTCCGCAATTGATAGTAGTTTCATATATTTGTTTTTAGGTGGTTTTTGGTTCTTTGCTGCGGCAGCGCATATTCCAATCATGAATTTCTCCTATCAATTAATCTTACTAACCGCTATTCACTTTCACTACTCTGCGCTAATTATTCCCGCAATTACAGGATTTCTAGGCAGAAAAGCTCTGAGGTATCGCAAGCTATATTCTTTCGTTGCGCTATCCATTATGTTATCGCCTTTACTCATAGCGTTAGGAATCGCGTATTCAACCGTTATTGAGTTTATAGCTGTGCTTGCTTATTTATTAGCTTTCTTCGTGTATGGGTTCTTAGTACTGACCGTTCCCTTTACGAGAAAGATAGCAAAAATGCTTGTTTCCTTCTCAGCCATTGTGCTGCTCTGTACGCTTACATTTTCTCTAATCTATGCGTATGGAAGAGTGTCCTCAACGCTCACGCTTTCCATTAATCAAATGATTTGGATTCATGGGGTAGTGAATGCATTAGGGGTTGTGTTGCCTGCTTTGGTAGGTTGGTTGATCGAATCAACCGCGCCTGTCACTATTTCTTATGGTTTACCTATGAGTCGAATCGTCGGTGATGCCGTCGTAGGGAGTGCTTTTTACAGAGTAAGAACTTAGTGGAGGAACGAAGGTATGATGGCCTTATAGATGATATGGCTGAGCTCGATTCACCTACGTTTGAGGCAGAGCAGTTGTCCAAAATTATCCGAGATTTTTATGAGCATACAGATCAGTACAGTATGAAGGCCAACATTCGGTGGGCGGGATGGTTCAAGCCGTTCGCAGGTATATACGACAAAATAAGCGGCCATATGCAGCAGCTTCATTTAGGCATAACTCCAGGTTGGCAAACGATGAGAGGCAGCATTATTGCTGTGAAATCGGATGATGACGGAAGGAAGCGAGTGAGGGCATGGATAAGATTAAATGAGCAAGATGAGGCCATTTTTGTGGCGCTATATTCTACGCATCAATACGCAGGAGAAACGTACATGAATATTGCGCTTCCGCTTCCCCATGCGAATATGACGGGTATACTTAAGCCTAGTAATGCTGGTTCAGATCTTGTCCTGTCAAGTGTCACACGGCACACACGAAGAGGGGACGAAGGTATATACCTCCATACGAGGTGGATGACAAGCCGTTTACCTCTTACGGAGATGTTTCTAATTCAAGAGTCGGGGGATGGCAACATCACAGCCAATCATACGATGCGAATCTTCGGAATCAGGTTCCTCGCTATTAGCTACCAGATAGAGAAACATTAGTCCAAAGGTAATCGGATCTGAAAGACCGTACCTTCACTAGGTTGACTAATAACGTCAATATGCCCACCATGCATCGTAATAATTTTATGCGTAATGGCTAATCCCAGTCCGCTTCCCGTCTCGCCTTCTTTACGGCTGCGTGCCTTGTCTGCCTTATAGAAGCGATTGAAGATACGCGGTAAATCTTCAGCAGATATACCTGCTCCCGTATCCCTAATGTCCACGTGGCATTCTTGCTCATTCTGCTTAAGCTTGATGGATATGGTGCCGCCGATGGGAGTGAATTTAATACTATTGGTGATCAAATTCGTCCACACCTGATGGATCAGCTTCTGATCGGCGTGAATATACACCTGTGGTAGATTCATCTCAATCACAAGATCCTTTTCACGCCAGCTCCACTCGGTCATGGATAACACCTGTTTTAACTGATCTGCAACATCAAATGTACTTTTCTCTAGTACATTCTCCTCTTTATCGAGGGAGGCCATCATTAACAGCTGCTTACTCATTTGGGACATGCGGCGGGCTTCTCCTTCAATTACCGATAAATAATGCATGCGCTGTGCTTCAGGTACATTCTGCGTTTGTAGTGTCTGAGAGAACCCTTGAATGGAAGCTAGCGGCGACTGGATCTCATGAGATACATTAGATACGAACTCCTGCCGCATTTCCTCCAATTGCTCAATACTTTTAGCCATGCGAGAGAAGTGATCAGCCAACCTGCCAATCTCATCACGCCGCTTGACGTTTAATTGAAGATGGTAGGTTCCCTGCGTAATTAACTGCGTCGCTTCGGTCAGCTTCGTGATCGGATTAACAATATAACGGGTGCTTATGATGACAAATAAAATACTGATCACAATGATGAGAACGACAAGAACTGCCAGGAACATATGTAATTCTCCAAGCTGTACATCGACATTAGGTCGCACAAACATTGCATAAGTACTTCCATCCGACTGAATAGCCACACCAATGGTATTCACGAGTGAATTGTCGAAGAATCCGGTTATAAAAGCTGTGGATGCGAAATTGGCGATGCCATGATAGGTGTTCCCCTGCAAGACATCCTGCACAACCTTCCGCGAGATATCCTTTTGACGAAATTCGCCTCCATAGTATTTCCCCGGTGTGTCTTGTCCAACCACATAAATTTGATAACCTAGCTCACCAATATTGTTCAAATAATCTTCCATCTCGGCTTTGGGGTACGTTTCATAAAAGTGTTTAATGTTCTCTGCCATGCGGGTGATTTTCTGGTCATTAACCGGTTTTAACTTATGCTGGTAATACACATTGGATAAAATAAATGCCAGAAAACTGCTGAATATCATCACGGCGACCGTGGTCACACAGATACGTAAATAAAGGGATTTCACTTTTTGGTGACCTCCAATTTATAGCCAACTCCGCGAACCGTTTTAATGCTAAAATCGGCTTCGGAATGCGTAAAATGTTCCCGCAGTCGCTTAATATGAACATCCACCGTTCTGTCATCACCGCTAAAGTCCGCGCCCCAGACATTCTGAATTAATTCTTCACGGGTGTAGACCCGGTCTGGAAAGCTGGCAAGCTGTGCGAGCAGTTCGAATTCTCTTGTGGGCAGCATAAGCATCTGATCACCGCTGTGGACGACATAGCTCTTAACGTCAATGATGGTATTGTTCAGCTTAATCGTCTGTGCATTCACCATCTGATACCGTCTGAGCAGTGCTTTAATCCGAAACAAGAGCTCCTTAGGCTCGAAAGGCTTGGTCACATAATCATCGGTACCGACAGAATACCCTTTCTCCTTATCTACTAATTGATCCTTAGCTGTCAAAAGAATGACGGGGAAGTCATAATATGTCCTGATTTCCTGACATAGTTGTATCCCATCTTTATTAGGCATCATGACATCGACGACAGCCAAATGAATCTGTTCTTGGATAAGGCAAGCGGAGGCTTCTACTCCGTCAGCAGCTTCAAATACTTCATATCCTTCACTTTGAAGGTAATGTCTTAATAACTCACGAATATTCGGATCATCATCTGCAATTAAGATACGGATCATAAGAAATCATCCAACTCCTTGTGTCTTCAAAAGGTTACTCTAATTATACAAGTAAATGATTCCCTTTCCCATGACCAATCAAACCGATATGTCTGGAAGGAGAGATGCTTATTCATGTAGTTGCTACCCTTAAAATCGACCTTTTCGCAGTTTGATTTTCACAGTCTGTACGATGTGAAGATGAGACGTTTAAGTTTTGATTATTTGTTGTTATATGATGTAAACCGCGCTGCATCAACCTTTTCGCTATGAGGGTACAAGGTATTGAAATAATACAGGGTCTTTTTTTACCCACTGGCTTGCATATTGAGAAACCATATGTTAAGATAAGGGCAGTTGATAAATTTGGAACCAATTCACATATTGAAAAGGGGTTCATGTTTACTACGATGAAACTTTTTTCAATGTGTGAATTTTTTTTAGATTTATGTAAAAAATGATCATATTAAACTAATTTTGTGGAGGTACATCAAATGCAAACAGGTACAGTTAAATGGTTTAACGCAGACAAAGGTTTCGGTTTTATTGAAGTAGAAGGCGGAAGTGACGTATTCGTACATTTCAGCGCTATCACTGGCGACGGCTTCAAAACTTTGGATGAAGGCCAACGCGTTCAATTCAACGTTGTTGAAGGAAACCGTGGACCACAAGCTGAGAACGTTGTAAAACTGTAATACCAACAAGCACTACCCTTAACATGTTTGTTAAGGGTAGTTTTTTCATATGGAGCTATCATATTAGTATGATTTTATTTCAGCGGACGCCCGATACAGTAAGTATGTGGGGTATCCGTCTATATTAGTTTTAGCTAGCTTTATACTTCAATATTAGGGGGACTGAGCGTGAACTATCGCAAAAAGTCGTTAGAGGAAATTCCAGAGGAGAATACTCCGATCTGGTCCTGCACGAAAGAGGACTGCAAGGGATGGATGCGTGATAATTTTGCGTTTGAGCATGAGCCAACCTGTCGGTTGTGTAACTCCCCAATGGTTAGAGATATGAAGATGCTTCCCATACTAAACAATTCTAACGGTGATCTTAAGGCAATTAAGAAAGGCGTTCAAATTGATTAAGATGTATAGAACTAATTTGACTTCATTTGAATAAAGCGCGATAAGAAACGGCCAATCCTTAAGGATTGGCCGTTTTGTGTATGATGGTGATATATCGTTCAGCTATTTATTTTCTTCTACGCAGGCTGAGGGCAAGGGTAATTACAGATAAGAGTAACGCGACAATAGATACAACTAGTGTCGTAGTCTGAAGTCCGTTAGATGTGCTAGAGGCTGCGTCTGAGCTGCCTTGTTCAGTAGTTCCTGTATTTGTAGGTGCATTTCCTTGTGTATGTCCTTGATCCGAAGCGGGTTGATCCGTAGCTGGTGCAGCACTAATTTTGGTAATGGCATGCGGAGAGTCTGAACCCTCGTCACCTGTCCACTCTACGATACTACCGTCTTCGTAGTACTGATATGCATCCCAAGCCGCGTCAGTGTCTTTGTCGGGGTTCTGTGCTACAAAGTTAAACTGCTGGAACTCACCGGCGTTTATTCCTGATCCTGTAGCACTCCAAGTTACGGATTTAACGGAGCCATCTGCATTCTTATCCGTAGTAACCTTCCATTCTGGAACGGGCTGATACTGTTTAAAGTTAACCCCAGCAGGAACTTTTAGCGTTACCTTTGTCGTAGGAGTTTCTTTCTCAGATGGAATTTTAATCGTGTATGTTTCCCATGCACCGGTAGCTGAAGTTGTCGGTTTAACGCTGACATGGGCGCTGGCTATGCCTGAGAAGATGAGAACACCTGCGGTGAGTGTAGCAAGACTGGTAAACAGTCTAGAGGTGAACAATTTCGAGCTTTTGTTATTCATTCGTAAATCCCCTTTCAAATCATGTTTATTATTTTGAATTATGGACTACCGACAGTAATGATAAAGTTGGTGTCTAGTGCTTCTAACGAAGAAGTGAGTACATGAACACTGACATTCCAGCGTCCAGCCATACTTATTAAATCCTTAGCTTGGTAAGATGTGGCCGAGCTGCTTCCGGGAATCGTAATGTCATAGTTGCCCATATCCATATCTAATGAGCTTAAGGTTAACTTGATCTGTTCGATATCTTTAACGCTGTTCCCAGCAGAGTCTTTCACTTGTATCTCAAACATATTATCACCGGTTTGGTTAGGACTGATATGGAGTGAGATAACGCTCTTGTTGCTTAGAGTATGCTCCATGTTAATTGGACCCGGTGAAGTGGCTGCGGGTGGCAGATTCGTTAGAACTGCTGCAAGCACGAGCGTAATCACTCCAGCTGAAAGCTCAATCCAGATAGAGGCGCCAAGCGTGCCCGTGCCCCGTTTACCGCGGAGCATGTTGAAGGCTGCGAAGCCAATCATGATAAGCAGGAGTAAGCCTTTCAGTAGCAGTACTACACCATATGAAGTATGCGTCAGTGAATACCAAGTTGGAATGTATTTCAAACTTCCATATATACCACTGATTAGAATGAAGGATACCAATGCTGTTCCCCAATAGGAAAAGCGTTGAATCACTTTGAAATATACCTGTTTACGTGCGTTAGGTTCAGTTGGCAGCGAAGCCTCCCCTGGTAAGAGGGCGGCTATGGACAGTAATGCGCCAATCCAGATGGACGCAGCGGCTAAATGAATAAAGTCCATCGGAATAGAGATAGCTTTGGGTTCTGTAACGGCTGGGTGTCCAATTAAGGCTTTGCAGAACAACATGCCAAGTGATAAAGCCAGCGCTAGTGTAAAGACAAGCTTTACATCCTTTTTACGAGTCATATTTGCCGCAGCATAGAGCATGGTACCTAGCAGTAGCATAAGAATGATTTGCACGAGCCAGATATGTCCGAAGCTCGTTACACGGAGCATTTTGCTAAATAGTTCAGCGTTCCATACTTCGGTCCAACGAACACCTGCATCGATCGTTATTTGTTGTGGCAGGCTGAGTAATAGACTAAGTACAACCCCGCCATAGGCAGACCATAATAGGAAGCGACTTCGTGAAGGTAATTGAAGTAGGGGCTCTTTTTCCGTACTAGAAGGAAGCATATACAGATAAAAGCATAAAATTCCTGCTACCATGGCAAGGCTCATGTATAGTAGCCAACGGATGATAATGAGATCGACACCAGGCATATCATTAGTTGTATTTGAAGTTGGAGTCGTTTCAGCTGAACCTCCATTTCCAGCTTGCGTGCCCAACTGAAAGGCAAATGTTCCTTCGATTGGATGTCCATCACCGGATACAGCTTTCCACTGAATGGTGTAGATGCCCTGCGGTAAATTAGGCTCTAATTTGACCTCAAGTTCAGAGTCTTTGCCTGGAACCGTATAACTCTCACCTTGATTAATTTGTTCTCCAGAAGAATTTTTCACCTTTATGGAGTGGAAAGCTGGCTGAATGGACTCATTAAATTTCAAAGAAATTTTAGTGGGCGGTTCATTTAGTACGGCGTTCTCTGCTGGTGTAGACTGAATAAGCGATGCGTGTGCTGAAGTAACTGCTGGTTGCGTCAGCAAACCTAGACACACAAAAAGCATGATGATGCATAGCATTTTCGTATATCGAACCATTAGTACATATCCACCTCAATGTGATGATGCTGTATTTTAGTTCACTCCTTATACATACTTCGATTTGGAATGAGTATTAAAAAAGTACTACAATAATCTTAAGGTTATTATGCCCATAAGAAAATGACCCGTATGGCTATATCGAATCAATGATGTGACGAAAACTAAAACAAGGTGGGTGGAAGCATGCGATTATGGCATGAAGCACTTATCCCTAAGATTCCTCGTCCTCAGCTACTGGGTCAGCACCGGGAATGCTGCGCGCTGCGAGGAAATGGCTGGGGGAAAAGACATGCAACGGTTAATTATGTGTTTGAATATAGCCCGATGATGCTGTTCAGGTATCATAATCTTATTATGATAGAGATGAAACAACGAAATTATAACGTGGACGAACTGTGGGGAAATCCTTTGTACCGAGGAAAATTATGCGCTGCATGGCCTGAGGAAATTTTAGCTGAACTGCTGGATGTAGATGTATATCCTGAGCATCAAGAGCAATATTTACAAGAATGTCTGGATAATTTAAGTGCAAAAGGTATTATTATTGAAAATATTTAGCGTGAGACGTTCAAGTATATGGTGGGTTTGAGCTGAGTTGGGTGGTATTTTGGAGGATATGTGAGGATATTTCCAAACTTCATAGGTCAGCTCAGCTGAAGCGATGTGAGCGCGTTCAGAGCGAGTAACGGCTTTTTCAGCACGTTTTCAATCATTTTCATAAAGGCTTATAATAATAGAGAACTTCCCGGCAAGATAAAAACTAACCAGGAGTGATTAATTTTATGAGTCAGGCAATATTGGAACGTCGTAGTGAATTGTTAAAACGAAACATTCAACAAATGCTTATTCAAGACAATCAGTATGGAATCAGCCGTCAAGAAAATTTGTTTCTGAATCAAATGATTAAAGAGCTTCACCAAACTTCACACGAAATTAACGCTGGCGAGTAATATGCCTAGCTTTGTGAAATGACATGGACATGTTGGCCAGCCCATATATTTGTTATTTATAATTGATGAATATGAAAATGAGGATACCCATTCAGGGTATCCTCTTTAGTTATGGGGTTATATTCCCTAGAGTTCCTTAAGCATATGTGAAACCTAAGGCTGAATAAATTTGAATTTTTTTATTATAAAAACCCATTGAATACCCACCGGGGGTATAGTATAATTGATTTATAAAGACTTAAAGTTCATGAAGGGGGTATGGAAATGTCCGCTGCGAATCCAGATAAAGATGCATTCAATGAGACAACTGATTTACTTCCTGAACAAGATGAGACCTGTGGTCCGGGCTGCAGTGAAAGACATAGCCATCATTCGGCACAAACCAAGAATAACTTGATCACTAGGTTGAACCGTATAGAAGGTCAGATCCGTGGAGTGAAGGGTCTTATTGAGAAAGATACGTATTGTGATGATGTATTAAACCAGATTGCAGCTGTACAGTCTGCTTTGAATAGCGTGGGTAAGCTACTACTTGAAGGGCATATGAAGAGCTGTGTGGTGGAGCGAATTGAGTCAGGAGATCACGCTGTGATTGACGAGCTTCTGGTTACGGTTAAGAAATTAATGAAATAATAGGCTGCATAGCAGGATTGTACAATAAAAGGAGGAATATTAGATGAAGAACGTAAAACTAAATGTGAATGGAATGTCTTGCGGACATTGTGTAAACGCTGTAGAGGGCGCTGTTAAAGAAGCGGGTGCAAACGGTAAGGTAGATCTGCCAACCAAAACGGTTACTGTGGATTATGATGAAAATAAAGTCAGCCTGGATGCTATCAAAGCCGCTATCGAGGATCAAGGGTACGACGTAGCCTAAAATTCTTCAACTGCCATGGGCAGAGGTGGCCATCATTTCATCTACTAAAGACCGCGTAGAGATACGCGGTTCAATATACCTTGCAGCGCGAACATGGGTAAGAAGGTCGCTGCCTTTTTTTATCACTTATTTTATACTAAGGGGGTATATGAAAGGAGAGTTTATAGAATGGCACAAACAGAGCCGTCTCCAAATCAAGAACAGCAAACAACGATGCAGATCACGGGTATGACCTGTGCAGCCTGTGCTACGCGGATTGAAAAGGGTCTTAGCCGGATGGAAGGCGTCAGCCGTGCCAACGTGAATTTAGCGTTGGAGCAGGCTACAGTTTCATTCGATCCGAAGCAAGCGGATCTGAAGAAGATGGAAGAAAAGATCGAATCCTTGGGATATGGAACCATGAAGGAAAATATGGATTTTGAAATTACAGGCATGACCTGTGCTGCATGCGCAACACGTATCGAAAAAGGACTCTCAAGAATGCCTGGAGTAACGGAAGCGAATGTAAACTTGGCGCTGGAGACAGCGCATGTGGTATATGCGCCTGGAAGTGTCGATGTTCAGGCTATGATTCAGAAGGTGGAACAGCTGGGCTACAAAGCTATTCCGAAGCAGGAAGCAAAGGATACAGCGGAATTGCGTCTGCAAGAAATCAATCGGAAGCGATGGAAATGGATGATGTCGGCGATTCTATCGCTACCGCTGTTATGGGCAATGGTAGGGCATTTTTCCTTCACCAGCTGGATTCCAGTGCCTAGCTTGTTCATGAATCCATGGTTCCAGCTCGTGCTGGCTACTCCCGTGCAGTTCATCATCGGGGGGCAATTCTATGTAGGCGCTTATAAAGCGCTCCGTAATAAAAGCGCAAATATGGATGTGCTGGTGGCGCTCGGAACGTCAGCCGCATATTTTTATAGCTTATATTTAACAATCCAATCGATCGGCATGAATATGAATCATACCGTTGAAATGTATTATGAGACGAGTAGCATTCTGATTACGCTTATCCTTGTTGGTAAATGGTTCGAGGCGCTGGCTAAGGGGCGTTCCTCTGAAGCCATTAAGAGCTTAATGGGGCTACAAGCGAAGACGGCACTGGTCATCCGTGATGGACAAGAGCTGAGTATTCCTGTAGCTGAGGTGGCCGTAGGAGACACGGTAATCGTCAAGCCGGGCGAAAAAATTCCGGTGGATGGTCGCGTTCTTGACGGCAACTCCTCTGTTGATGAATCGATGCTTACAGGGGAAAGCTTACCTGTTGAGAAGCAGCAGGGGGCAGATGTAGTCGGAGCGACGTTGAACAAGAACGGCGTGCTACGGATTCAGGCCACCAAGGTTGGTAGTGAAACGGCGCTTGCGCAAATTATTAAAGTAGTTGAAGAGGCACAAGGATCGAAGGCACCTATTCAGCGGATTGCCGATGTCATTTCAGGCATTTTCGTACCCGTAGTTGTAGGGATTGCAATCGTTACGTTCTTGATATGGTACTTTGGTGTGGAGCAGGGTCAGTTTGCGCAGGCACTTGAAAAAGCAATAGCCGTGCTCGTTATCGCATGTCCGTGTGCGCTGGGACTTGCGACACCAACTTCAATTATGGCTGGCTCAGGCCGCGCCGCTGAATTCGGTATTCTGTTCAAAGGCGGCGAGCATTTGGAAGCCGCGCAGGGTGTGCAGGTGGTTGTTCTTGATAAAACGGGTACGGTCACGAGTGGTAAGCCTACGCTTACGGATGTGATCCCGGCACCCGTTATGACGGAGCAATCGTTGCTGCGTATGACGGCTGCGGTAGAACGTCAGTCAGAGCATCCACTGGCGGATGCTATTGTTGCAGGTGCCTTGGAGCGGAGCAAGGGATTGCCGCTACCAGAGGCGAAGCAGTTTGAGAATATCCCTGGATACGGAGTATCCGCATGTGGATGGTCGACCTGTGCTAGTGGGAACGCGGAAGCTAATGACGGAACGCGGTATTGAAATGAAGGGTGCACTTTCCGCGATGAATCAGCTAGAGGAAGCGGGGAAGACCGCGATGCTCGTTGCTGTGGATGGCAAATATGCGGGCATGGTTGCGGTAGCGGATACGATCAAAGAGACTTCTCGTGAAGCGGTGTCACGTCTCACAGACATGGGCATTGAGGTTGTTATGATTACAGGTGACAATGTTCGGACAGCGAATGCGATAGCTGAGCAAGCTGGGATTACCCGCGTTCTGGCAGAAGTTCTTCCTGAAGGCAAGGCTGAGGAAGTGAGGAAGCTGCAGCAATCGGGTAAACGGATTGCTATGGTCGGTGACGGGATTAATGATGCCCCGGCACTAGCAACGGCGGACATCGGGATGGCGATTGGAACAGGCACGGATGTGGCGATGGAAGCTGCGGATGTAACGCTGATGCGCGGCGATTTGAATGCCATTGCTGATGCGATTTTGATGAGCCGCAAGACGATGGGCAATATCAAGCAGAACCTATTCTGGGCACTAGCTATAATGCGGTGGGTATTCCTATCGCGGCGGCAGGGTTTCTCGCTCCATGGCTCGCGGGAGCGGCTATGGCATTCAGTTCGGTATCAGTCGTGCTGAATGCGCTGCGTTTGCAGCGGGTGAAGCTGTAAGTCTTTTTGGATCACTTTAATCAATTGTTAAGTTAATACTTCCCACCTTTAAAATCAAACAGCGGCAGTCTAAGGTATGTTTTATACGTACCCTAGACTGCCGCTGTTTTTGTGTAGTTCAGTATGATGCCAATAAATCGCGTATCCATTAAATGTTCAGCGTAAGAATAACGGGGCAATGATCGCTGCCCATAATATAAGTGTCAATAAGAGCATCCTCTATGGAGGAGCTTAGTTGGTTAGAAACTAGGAAATAGTCAATGCGCCAGCCAACATTTCGTTCTCTTACTTTGGGCATGTACGACCACCAGCTATACGCATCAGTCTGCGTGGGATGTAGATAACGAAATGAATCGACGAATCCGGAATCGAGCAGTTGACTCATTTTGCCACGTTCTTCAGGCGTGAAGCCGGAGTTGTTGCGGTTGGATTTAGGGTTCTTCAGGTCAATTTCTTGATGTGCAACGTTAAGATCACCGCAAATAATCACAGGCTTAAGCTTGTCCAGTCCAAGGACATATTCGCGGAATCGATCCTCCCATTCAAGTCTTAGCTCGAGTCTGGACAAGTCACGTCTTGCATTCGGTGTATACACATTCACCATATAAAAGGATTCAAATTCAAGTGTGATCATCCGTCCTTCAGATTCTCGATCTTCCTCGATGCCATATCGCACGGACAGCGGTGGGATTTTGGTGAAAATCGCAGTGCCAGAGTACCCCTTTTTCTCAGCATAATTCCAGTACTGTTGATACTGATCCCCATGATCGAGCTGGATTTGACCTTCTTGCAGCTTGGTCTCCTGAACACAAAAAATATCGGCGTCCATTTCCTTAAAATATTCATTAAAACCTTTGGTAACACAGGCTCTTAGCCCGTTAACATTCCATGAAATCAACTTCAATATGATCAATCTCCCTATACGTAGCAATCTGATTTTGTACATGCAGTAATGAAGTCATCTATGTTAAACTTGCTAGACTGTCTACTCTTAAAACTAAATAATTTGTGAGGTATAGTCAAACTTATGAAAGTATCTACGCCACTTCGAACGTTTAATTTCTTGTATTTTGCTCTACTTGCGATGTTCATTCCCTTTCTACCTGTATATTTCGATGATCAGGGGCTGAATCCAGCTCAAATTGGTGTCATCATTGGAACGGGTGGTTTCATTACGATTATTGCACAGCCCGTATGGGGTATGATTAGTGACCGGATGAGAACGATTCGAAAGGTGCTACTCATTTTGCTTGTGTTCTCTGCTGTGACAGGTTATTTGTTGTATAACACAGGCAGTTATCCACTGCTGGTTGCTTTTGCGATGGTTACTTATTTCTTTCTAATGCCGATTGATCCTTTGACGGAGAGTTTGAATTTCCGCATAGCGGAGTCTTCGGGCATCAACTATGGATCAATTCGAACATTTGGAGCGCTCGGTTATGCAGTCATGTCGCTGCTTACAGGCGTGATGATGACACATTACGGTGCGCATAGCTTAGCCATTCTGTTCGCGGTGATTTCGGTTCTTGGATTTATCACGATGCTGTTTATACCAGACGCACCCGTATCGTCGACGCCCGTGAAATTAGGAACACTTAAGGAGTTTATACGCAATAAAGAGACGCTTTGGTTTCTGTTGCTGGTCTTTATTAGTTCGGTTCCAGCACGGATGAATGATACCTTTCTGGGTGTTTACATTCGTGAGCTAGGGGGGAGTGCAACACTCGTAGGGGTAACATGGTTCCTTGCTGCTGGTAGCGAAATTGTTGTATTTGCATTCAGTTACTGGTGGCTTCGGCAAGGCAAAGAACTCATTATGATTTCAGTTGCTGGTGCATTCTATTTTCTAAGATTTTTCTTGTCGGCATTTATTACGGATCCCCAGGTGCTAGCTTATTTGCAAATCTTACAGCTACTCACGTTCCCTGTGTTCTACACCGCTGCGATTCAATATTTATATCGTATCGTACCTGTCGAGTGGAGGGCTACGGGCCAGACATTGTTAGCTTTGTTGTTCTTTGGGGTGTCAGGTATTATAGCGTCTTATATCGGTGGTGCATTATATGCTAACTTAGGGGGACAAACGCTGTTTTTTATCATTTCAGCGATGTCGTTCCTAGGTATGCTGCTAGGACTAAGCTTGTACTTCAAATACGGACGTACACGTAAGTCAGAAAAAGAAATGGAACAGGCTTAAGTATACTTAGGCGAAATTTAATTCATGATAAGGTCGTCACTTTAGTAGTTTGACTACTGGAGAGGCGGCTTTTTTTGTATGTGTTCTAATTATTTCCAATGTACGTTATTACGATAGGATTTTTGGAATCTGGGGTAATGAATGTTACAATTTCGGAATAACATAGTTTCCAGATTGTAAAAGGGAGGAATTATTCAATGAATGACATCATCACACAATTAATGAGTCATCGTTCGATACGTAAATTTACAAATGATCCGATAACAAAGGAGCAACTTCATAGTATCATCGCTGCGGGTCAGATGGCCTCAAGCTCCAGTAATGTTCAGGCGTTTAGCGTCATTGCGGCTACAGACCCTGAGCTTAAGAAGAAGCTAGCCGTTCTAGCTGGAAATCAGGCCTATGTGGAGCAATGTTCCGTATTTCTGGTATGGTGCGCTGATCTATATCGATTGCAGGAAGTGACGAGCGACCATTTAAAGGAAGCAAATCAGTCTTCTCATGTGGATACGACAGAGAACTTCATCGTGGCTACCGTTGATGCAGCACTTGCAGCACAAAATGCTGCTGTCGCTGCGGAATCGATGGGTCTGGGGATTGTATATATTGGCGGGGTACGAAATCGCATTGCGGAGTTATCGGAGCTGTTGGGGCTACCAGAGTTAGTGTATCCGGTCTTTGGCATGTGTGTAGGTGTTCCTGATCAAGAACCAGGTTTACGCCCACGCCTGCCGGTAGAAGCTGTACTCCATGAGAATGGCTATAACAAGGAACAGACGGTGGAGCAAGTGAAGGTATATGACGGCACCATGAAACGTTATTTGGAAGAACGTACGAACGGCGCGAAGGACACGCCGTGGTCGCAAGTGATGGCAGATCGTCTTGCCGAGCCGATTCGGCTGCATATGAGAGAGTTTCTAGATGAAAAGGGATTTATGAAGCGATAGTATTGCTAATTCATTGTGCACATGCGAGATGTACGTTTGATTGAGCATAATTTCTAAATCCTAAAGTGATTAGATTCCGTAAAAGTGCTTTGTATTTGTATGAATGATTTGACGCGCCTCCGGCAGCGGTATGTTGTGAATACGACTCCAAGTCTCGACGATAGCTGCCGTCATGCGCGGATGTGTCATTTGCCCTGCGAAAGGTCCTTCGAACGGCCATGGTCCATCGGTTTCAGCCATGACTTGGGAAACAGGGTATAGGCGAGCGAGCTCCTGAATTTCGACTTCGTACGTAATATCAGGGGTGAATGAAATAGAATAGCCGCGTTTTGCCATGAGCTCTATCGTTGCTTTGGAACCCTTAAACCAGTGGAAGTGTGCACGGGTGACACTATGTTTCTGAAGCAGCTCACAGGCAATGTCGGCATCTTCATATACAGCATGTAGGACAATAGGTTTATGATGCTTGGCAGCAAATGCTATAAATCGCTCTAATAAGCGGATGTAGGGAGCATCGTCGAAGGTTTGTCCAGCTTCGGTCGCTTCCAGCCGAGAATAGTAGGGCAGGCCGACTTCTCCGACAGCGATCATGTCGGAGAGATGCGCCTCCATCCACTCGAAGAGCTGATCTATCTCAGCTTCCGATGGCAGAGGTTGTTCGGGATGGAAACCGAAAGCAGGATAAACGAGCGTGGGATAATGACTTGCAAGTTGTAAATTGGCACGGCTGGAGGCGAGATGCATCGATACCGCGATGACACACTCGACCTCGGTTTGTGGCAATTCTTTTAGCATGGCTTCTAACGGCTCGTTCTCATAGCTGTCTAAATGAATATGCGCATCAATTAACGGTGCAAGTTGAGAGTGTGTTCCATCTGTTTTGGACGGTGATACGATCGAAATTTCATTGTAGGTTGTAGGATGGTACATTGGGCAGGCCTCCATTGCAAATTCAAATCATGGGTTGATTGGCTCCAATTGCTTCACTTATAAAGCGAAGTATACTGTTCCTTGGGGGTAAGAGATGTCCCTGACGTCCAGCGTCGGACTAGGCATCTCTTCTTAGGTTATCTCGATCCTGCCAGCGGAACCTGCATCTTTCGCTGTTCTTCGCGCATCCAATCCGACAGCTCGCGCTTCAGTCGTAGGAATTCTGGATCTTCGGTTATTTCATCGCGTCGTGGCCGCGGGAAGGGTACGATAATCTCGTGCAGCACGGTAGCAGGACGGCTGGAGAAGACATAGATCCGGTTTGAGAGGAGCAGCGCTTCTTCGATGTTGTGAGTGATGAATAGCACCGAGCGTCGATTCTCTTCCCACAGGTCGAGCAGCCAATGCTGCATGTCGCTGCGTGTGAGCGCGTCTAGCGCGCTGAACGGCTCGTCTAAGCACATCAGCTCCTGCGTACTAAGCATGGCACGCAGGAATGCAGCGCGCTGCTGCATACCACCAGAGAGCGTGTGAGGATAGTCCTTCTCAAATCCGCCGAGGCCAACCTTGGCAAGCCATTCGCGAGCTTCCTCGTGGTCTTCCTTGCCAGCGGTGCCTTGCACTTCACGGGCAAGCAGCACATTGTCTTCAATCGTGCGCCAAGGAAAAAGCGCGGGCTGCTGTGGCATATAGCTGATATGACCGCGCTCACCCGTTACATCGCGGCCGTTCATGCGTATGACACCGGAGTCCGGCGTGGTTAAACCGCCGATCATATGAAACAAAGTGCTTTTACCGCAGCCTGAAGGGCCAATAATTGAAACGAATTCTCCTTGCTCAACGGTAAGGGAAATATGATCGAGCACAGGTAGCTTGCTGCGTTTACTGTTGAACGTTTTATAAACGGAGTCTACCTCAAGTGCAGGTATGCTTAGATCTTTAGGATTTTCGTTCTGCATGCATGTATCCTCCTTTCAGCGGAGCTTTATTTACCCTGACTTGGTTTCCAGCGGACAAGCCATTTCTCTAGCAGGGCGATTAGGCCGAACATGAGTAAGCTTAAGCCGACAATAATCATGATGGCGACGAACATGCGATCTGTGCGATAGCCTGCTTTTTGCAGCATCATATAGTATCCGATTCCTTTGCTTGCGCCAATCCATTCTGCAATAATCGCACCCATCACACTGTAGGTTGCGGCGATTTTGAGCCCAGAGAAGATCGAAGGCAATGCATGAGGCAGCTCGAGTTTGGTGAAGATTTGCCCTCTGCTCGCACCCGTCATCCGCATATAATTCAGCATGACGGGATCAGTCTGTTTTAGTCCACCAAGCGTAGCTACAGCTACCGGGAAGAAGCAGACCAGCGTGATGACGATCAGCTTGGGTAGAATTCCAAGTCCAAACCAGATCATGAGTAGCGGCGCAAGAGCGATGGTTGGAATGTTCTGGCTAAGGATGAGTAGCGGGTACAGGCTGATTTTAGAAAGGGAATGAGGTGTAGCATGATTGCAATCACGAGTCCTATTAGTGTCCCAATCAGAAAACCGATTAATGTAAGCTGGATCGTTGCTAAGGTATGATCCCAAAGGATGTCAGACTGCCCTTGGGCTTCCTTGGCAATAATGGCTGGCGCGGGCAAAATCCATTTTTTAATATGGAACAAGGAGGTGCATCCTTGCCATACCGCTAAAAAGAAGAGGACCGCCACAACGGGCGGCCATACCTGTTTCCACCACAGTCTCATGGACGATATTTCTCGGTTAACCCATCCATACTAATACCCTTAGGGTTGTGTGCAATTTTAATTTGGGAGATCACGCTTGGACTGCCTGCTTCAATCAATGCTTCATGCATTTGACGTACGATATCAAGCAGTTCATTGAGTTCCCCCTCCATCGTCGTTTCTAGTGGATGCACCTCATATTTCACGCCAGATTGCTGAATAACCTCGATTGCTCGGTCTACGTAAGGGATCGAATCTTCATTGCCTGGTGTCTTGGGAATGACTTGAATGCTTAATAGTGTGTGTGCCATAATGCTCTATCATCCTTTTCAACTTAGATTAGGGCTGCAGTAGAAAATCATTCGTATATGCTTTGCTAACTTCAAGCGGCTTATCGAGCAGTTTGTGCTCATACATCCAATCGGAGTAGCCTTTCCATATTTGTTCTTTCTGTTCTCCCCAGCGTGAAGCATCGTCTTTATATTTCGGACTGAGCCATTTCTGACTGGCAAGTACGAGCTTGTGATCCAGTTCAGGCACGGCCTTCAGGAGAATGTTCGCGGCGTCCTCAGGCTTATCAATGCAGTACTGATAGCCTTTGGCTGTAGCTCGCATGAACGATTTGACGAGTTCGGGATCATCCTTAATCTGCTGCTCATTCGTTACAAGCACAGGTGTATAGTAGTCGAGCTTATCGGAGTAATCTTTCACATATAGCATATCAAGCGGTTGATTGCGCAGCTGCGCTTCAACTCCGGTCCAGCCGTAAAAAATCCAAGCGAAATCAATATCACGCTCAACGGCGGTAAAATAATCGCTTCGCCCATATTAGCGATGGTAACCTTCTTCACATCTGCTGATTCCTTCTGCATGATGGAGCCCATAACGGCTTCCTCAACGGGAGAACCCCAGCCGCCGTAAGTTTTACCTTCGAAATCTTTAGGCGATTTAATCTTACGATCAACCGGTGCAGCAAATCCTGACGTATTATGCTGGATGATAGCGGCAATAGACACGAGGGGAACATCCTGCGTACGCGCTTGAGTGACATTTTCCTGATAGCTAATGCCAAAAGGAACCTTGCCAGCAGCAACCATCGTATCGGCTCCTCCTGAACCCGGTTGTACAATTTCAACATTCAGTCCTTCTTCTTCATAATATCCTTGATTCTTAGCGACATACAATCCGGTGTGGTTGGTGTTTGGTGTCCAATCCAGCACAACCTTAATGTCCTTTAATTTCTTAGGTTCGGTTCCTGTGGTCGTATCTGCTGGTTTGTTACTACCTTCGGTTGAAGGGTTGTTACGGCTTCCAGCACATCCCGCTACAGCCACGACGAGCAGGCAGGACATAAGTAGTAGTCCAAAAGATTTCAATCGCATTTCGTTCTCTCCTTTTGTTCTCCTAAGCACATGATGCGAAGGCATACCGTGCGGAGTATTCCCCTCCAATAGTGGAACCATTCTGTTTCTGAAAGCAAAAAAAGCGCCCCTGTCAAGGGACGCTTAAGGCGCTAGGATAAGCATGGACATATAGCCATGAAGATCATTTTCCTACGCTGGCATTACCCAGATCAGGTGTAAGGGTCAGTATCTTGTGGGATACAATCTCAGCCGGCCATTTCATCCAGCACCCCTGATTCATATGAAGTTTATGGGTGTTTCTAGGAGTATTATAGCCTCTCTCCCATGGGGTGTCTAGTAATCAATGGTTCTGAAGCCTTTGTTTCCGCTGAATCTGGAAGACCACGAAGCTGAGAATGACCATTCCAACGGAGAACAGTGCAAGCAGCCAAGCGGTCTGGTTTACCTTCAGGTGATCGAGCTCCAGCCCATGATGAGCGGAAGGAGGGCTCCCCCAACACCTCCAGAAGCGATGAGGATACTAGGTGTCGATTCCTCACGGCCTTGCAGCATTTTGCTCGCAAATACTAATGCAATTGAGAATATGCCTGACATGAACAATCCGAGTAGTAGTATAACGGCGAACGCAGACCATACATGACTTGTAAAAGGAAACAACAGCAATAAGAGTAACGTAGCCGCGCAGCTATAGAGGACGTAGACATGGTAATGGATTTTCTCGGCTATTACACCGGCAAAAATACGTCCGAACGACATCGCAACCCAAAAACAGGTCACGCTGAGGGCTGCACCAGCTTCATTCATTCCTATTTTCTCAATAAGAATAGCAGGCATGAAGTTAGCTAAACTCATCTCAGTCCCTACATATAGGAAGAAAAAGAGGATGAACATGATAAGGATGCCAAGCGCCTTCCCCTGATACGCAAACGATTTCGGTGAATGGTGCGCTTGATCTTTGTTTGAACTAACTGCACCTCGAGCATTTAATATCGCATCAATATCACCAAAGGAGCTTTTTAGACCAGAATACAAAAGTCACCATGGAGAAGAGGGAAATAACGAGAAAAGAAAATCTCCACCACCCCTGAGTGATCATACCGCTTGCGATCAGTGGCATAACCATTGCGCCTATACCGAAGAACACTTCAATTCGGCTCATGGCAACAGCTGTCTTTTCCTTAATTGCTGCAATAATAATGGTTCCAATAACCGCCTCAATCATACCAAAACCAAACCCAGCTATAATCGCTATCATGTAAAGCCAGCCCCATGGAGGTAAGAGCGTGTAGGTTAGTTCAGCTGCACAGAGCATCGAAACGGCGATGAGCAGACCACCTCTTTTGCCAAAGCGGCGGTTGAGCCAGGGAGATACAAGTACGCCAAGAAGGAACCCTGCGAATTGTGTAAAGATCAATGTTCCACCTTCACTATATTCACGTCCATAATGCTCGAGCAGAACGGGTAAGACAGAACCAAGCACGACATGGGCGAGGCCGATCAGAAAGTAGGATAAACATCCAATATGAATTAATTTTTTCATAAATGCTCCTCTGCATCTTTGTATGTAGTACGGTAAGTTCCATCATATCAATGTAATCCTTTGACGTCATGCATATAACTGGAAAAGGGCCTCTTTTACGGTTCATAAATAGAACTCAAGGGTACACTTTATATACGGGCAATTAACGTTGACACTTGAAGGGAGTTACATACATCATGAATGATAAAATTAAACTCGAGCAAGAAATTGCTAAAATTATGGATCACAATAAATTCTGTTCTTTTGCTACCGTTGAGGGGAATAAACCTAAACAGCGGTATATGGCGTTATATAATCAGGGCCTAAGCATTCATCTGGTAACAGACGGTAAAACTCACAAGGTGGAGGAACTCGAAGAGAATCCACATGTTTCGTTGCTACTCGGCTATGAAGCGGGCGGTTCTAAGGATGTTGTAGAGATTGAAGGGACATGCTCCGTAACGAAGGATGATGAGCTTCGTGAACGAATTTGGAATGACGATTTGAAGCCCTATTTTTCTGGACCCGAAGATCCAAATTATGTGATTCTAGAAGTTAAAATTGGTCGTATTGTATATACGGATAAAGATGGCGATACACGCGAGTGGATTGAGTAAAAAGGCAAGGGTAATAAGGCTAATATGCCGAAAGTAGGTCTAGTAATACCTGAGACAGGGTCTCAGGTATTATTTTTTTGTAAATGGATGTTTTTGTCTTTATTTTGGTAGGGATGACGATATAAACTACTATTGTAGATAGAGCTAATCAAACGGTGGTTAGTTTATATTACCGGAAGACGGCTCAATGCTACAGATGTGCCAATGGTACATAATTAGGAGGGGTATACTTGTCGAATTCACGTAAAAAAGTCCTTAAAGGTATTACAGCTGCTGCCGTTGCGTTCAACGTGCTCGCGCTTCCGCTGGTTCCGGCTTATGCTGATAGCAGCAGTCCATCCAAAGTTAAACTGCGGATTATGGAGACATCCGATTTACACGTTAACATGGTGAACTATGATTATTATGGCGATAAGAAAACCGATGAATATGGTTTTGCTAAAACAGCCAGCTTAATCAAAGCAGCAAGAAATGAAGTAAAGAATAATGTATTGTTCGACAATGGCGATTTGCTTCAAGGGAATCCATTGGGCGATTACATTGCTAAAGTAAACCCTCTTAAAGCAGGCCAAGTTCATCCCGTATTTAAAGCAATGAATTTAATGAATTATGATGCTGGCGGTGTCGGTAACCACGAATTCAACTTTGGACTTGATTTCTTACAGCAATCATTGAAGGGTGCGAATTTCCCTTATGTAAATGCAAACGTTTACAAGGACGATAAGGACAAGGATGAAAGCAACGATGTTAACTATTTTACTCCTTATCGAATTATAGACAAAAAAGTAACGGATGAAAATGGCAAAGAGCAGACCATTAAGGTTGGTATCATTGCATTTGTTCCACCACAAGTTAATCAGTGGGATAAAGACAATGTTGAAGGCAAAATTATTGTAAAAGACATTGTAGAAACAGCAAAGAAATTCGTCCCGCAAATGAAAAAAGAAGGCGCTGACGTAATCGTAGCTATGCCTCACTCTGGTTTTGAAGATATTCCACAAACTCCGCTAATGGAGAACTCCGTTCTCTACTTGAGCCAAGTTCCTGGAATTGATGCCATCTTGTTTGGACATGCTCACAAGACATTCCCAAGCGCAGAGTTTAAAGGTAAAAAAGGCGTAGATCTGGAAAAAGGTACGATTAACGGTGTAGCAGCAGTTGAACCTGGCTTCTGGGGTGACCACCTTGGTATCATTGATCTTGATTTGGAACAAACCGATGGTAAGTGGAAAGTAACGGGCTCCAAAACGGAAGCACGTGCAATCTACGACACAGCAACTAAAAAATCGCTAATTGATGCTGATCAAGCTATCGTGAATGCGGTTAAGACAGATCATGATGCTACGCTTGATTATATTCGCGGTCCTGTAGGCACAACCACTGCACCGATTAATAGTTATTTTGCACTTGTACAAGATGATCCTTCCATTCAAATCGTAACGAATGCTCAAAAATGGTACGTTGAGAAGCAAATGAAGGGTACAGAGTATGAAAAGCTGCCAATCCTATCTGCAGGCGCTCCATTTAAAGCAGGCGGACGTTCAGGCGCTTCTTATTACACGAATATCCCAGCAGGAACAATTGCTATTAAGAACGTTTCGGACTTATATGTATATCCAAATACCGTTCATGCAGTTGTTGTAACGGGCGCAGAAGTTAAAGAATGGTTAGAATGGTCCGCTGGCCAGTTCAACCAAATTGATGTGAACAAAACGACGGAGCAAAACATCATTAATAATGATTTCCCAACGTATAATTATGATGTGATTGATGGCTTGAACTATCAAATTGATGTAACACAGCCAGCTAAGTATGATACAAAAGCTGCTATTATTAATGCATCAAGCAGCCGTATCAAGAACCTGCAATTTAACGGTAAAGCAATCGATCCTGCACAGAAGTTCATCGTAGTTACGAACAACTACCGTGCTTCATCTTCCAAACTGGCTAATCCAGATGGAAAACGCATCGTGCTTGCTGCTCCGGACGAGAACCGTCAAGTGGTTATCGACTATATCCGTGACAACAAGACCATTAACCCGACTGCTGACAACAACTGGTCTTTTGCAAAAGTGGATGCGAAGCTAAATGTTGTATTCACATCTTCACCAGATGCTAAGAGTCTTGTAGCAAGCAGCAAGAACATGACTTATATCGGTGATGGCGAGAATGGTTTTGCTAAATATGGTTTAGATCTATCTGTTGCTGCAACTGCACCAGTTACGCCTCCAACAGCAGAGGTAACTCCTTCTAAACCTGAAGTAACACCAACAAAACCGGTGACTCCAGCTGTCCCTGTGACACCTGCTAAACCTGTTACACCAGCAACGAAACCAACTACACCATCTACACCGTCAACAGGTAATCATACCTATGTAATTAAAAAAGGTGATAACTTGTATCGCATCGGTCTTAGGTTCGGCGTAAGTTGGGAAAAAATCGTTGAAGTGAATAAAATTAAGAATGTCCATGGACTTCAAGTTGGTCAGGAAATAATGATTCCATAGACTCTTTCGCAAATGCGAAAGGTAAAGTGAGTAAGCTGACGATCAATCCCGGTCGTCAGCTTACTTTGTGTATAAAAATTACAAAACCTCACACACAAATTGTAATTGGCATGCTATAATCATAACCAAATCAACATTTTTCGGCAAAATATGCCAAGGAGGATTTACATGAGCTGCAGCGGATGCGCCCCGATACAACCTGTAGAAGATCAAGGAAGGGTACGATTTAAGCCAACGAACCATCTGTTAGCAGCAGTGATCCAAGAGAAAGGCTTACAATCTGAGCTCAGCGCTGAATTGGCTGCTGTTTCGTATGATTCAAGAGATGAGTTATTTGACCTATTACAACATGTTTACGAGTTACCCCAAGAAGAAATAGCGAGATTAGAGATCTCGATCACGGGAAAGGGGAGGAATGAACTTAGTAGTCCGTGGGTATCTATGATGCAAATGAAGGCAAGAATGATGCATTATAATGTAGTAGATATTATTCGGCAGGAGCGTTTTGCGAGCCATATGCAGCCGATTGTAGATAAAGATGAGCAGATTGTTGGCTTTGAATTTCTGCTGCGTCCAGCACCGAACAGTGTCGAATTCCATCCTTACAGGCTGTTTGAGGTGGCAAGGGAAACAGGTCTACATTCATTCCTCGACCGTGCAGCTCGAATATCGGCCATTGAGACGAGTGCCGCATTACTTCCGCGTGGAATCAAAAGATTTATAAATTTTTTACCTTCATCTATATATAATCCAGAATATTGCCTAAGCCACACCTTTAAAGCCATTGAAAAGTTTGATCTAGATCCTGCTGATTTTGTATTTGAAGTTGTCGAAACAGAGAAAATTGAAGATATGAACCATTTGTTACAGATTTTTAAGGCTTACCGTGATCACGGAATGACGGTAGCTTTGGATGATGTTGGATCCGGTTATTCAACGATGGAAGTCATGACGATGTTAAAGCCTGATTTTGTGAAGATTGACCGTAGTTTAATTGATCGCTGTGATCAAGACGCAGCCAAACGTGAGCAAATACTAAGCATTATTGAACGTGCAGAATGTTTCGGAGGCCGTGTGCTAGCGGAAGGTATTGAACGCCGTGAGGAGTTTGAATTCTGCCGTGATTCAGGTATTCACCTTGCACAAGGTTATCTGTTCGGTAAGCCAGCGGATCGCCCACCACAGAATGTTTTATGGGCAGTGTAGCATATTTGAACAGTGAAATATGACGCAGTATATTACATATAATAAGAAGCTGGATCCAAATTACTCTGAGCTTATGGAGTAGAGCTGCCCTCAGTCCGTATATCGGATAAGGGCGGCTCTTTTTTCATATAATCTATTGAGCTAGAATGTCATAACAAAAAGGTGCATCTCCATTTGAATTAGAGGTGCACCCTTTTTCATATATTAGTGATTAACCTTCACGTGGCTTAATCCGCCAACGGTATAGCTATTGCCGTAAACATTAACCTTAGCGGGTATTTTAGTTTCATTTGTTACGGTAACATCTTGCTCGCCTACAGTTACTTTCAGACGGGAACCGCGGAACATGACTTTGAACGAGAACGACTTCCAGTGTCCTGGATTGAATGGGTTCAAATGCAGCTCCCCATCCTTCACGCGCAGACCACCAAAACCATGTACAACCGACATCCAAGTACCCGCCATACTGGTGGAGTGACATCCATCTTCGGTGTCATTGTTGTAGTTATCCAGATCCAGACGTGCTGTACGTAGGTACATCTCGTAAGCTTTCTCCTTGTAACCTAGCTCACATGCCATAATGGAATGCACGCAAGGGGAGAGTGAGGATTCATGGACGGTCAACGGCTCATAGAAATCGAAGTTACGCTTCTTGGTATCCAAATCATAACGATCGCCAAGGAAGAATAACCCTTGTAGCACGTCTGCTTGCTTAATGTAAGCGGAGCGTAGGATACGGTCCCAAGACCAGTTCTGGTTCAGTGGGGTATGCTTCGGATCAAGATCTCTAACTGGTGTAAGGTCTTTATCCAAGAAGCCATCTTGCTGAAGATAAATATCTTTCTCTCCGTCATATGGATAATACATTTTAGTGATAATTTCAGACCATTTCTCGGTTTCTTCCTCTTTCAATTGAAGCTTCTCTACCAGCTCTTCATAACGAGTAGGCTCGCTCTTTTTCAGATATTGAAGCACTTCTAGTGTATATTCCATGGTCCAACTCGCGATGCGGTTCGTGTACCAGTTATTGTTCACGTTGTTCTCATATTCATTCGGTCCTGTAACACCAAGAATCATGTATTGGTCTTTGGCAGGCACATAGTTGACGCGCTCTTCCCAGAAACGTGAAATTTCTGCAAGCACCTCAAGGCCATATTGACCGAGATACGCTTGATCACCTGTGTAGTTCACGTAGTTATAAATGGCATATGCGATAGCCCCGTTACGGTGAATTTCTTCAAATGTAATTTCCCATTCATTATGGCACTCTTCGCCGTTCATCGTTACCATCGGATACAGGGCACCTTTGACAAAGCCAAGTTTACGGGCATTCTCCTTAGCTTTTTGCAAATGTTTATAACGGTAGATTAGCAAATTACGAGCAATGGATGAATCGGCTGTGCTTAGATAGAAGGGAAGGCAATAAGCCTCCGTATCCCAGTACGTGCTGCCGCCGTATTTTTCACCCGTAAATCCTTTAGGTCCAATGTTAAGGCGATCATCTTCGCCCGTGTAGGTCTGATTCAGTTGGAAGATGTTAAAACGGATAGCCTGCTGTGCAGCAACATCGCCTTCAATGACAATGTCACTCTCACGCCATTTATCAGCCCAAACGTTAACTTGCTCCTTGTGCAGCTCTTGGAAACCCGCCTCGACTGCACTCTTCAGTGCTGCACGGCCTGCATCAAGCAGCTGCCCAAAGCCATAGTCACGTGATGTTACATTCGCTACATACTTGTAAATTACGAGCTGCTCGTCCTGCTGAACATCAACCGATGTACGGTACCCAACATATTTGTCCTTCTCGATTGGTTCTAATTCAAGTACCAGCGGCTCACCATTCTTACTCATTTCAAAAGACATAACGGATGTAACATGGAAATCAAGTTTCTTCGTCTTCACGGTTAGTGCGGCTTCGCTTTCACCAACTTCTTTATAGACCTCAGCCCAGAACTTCTCATCATAGTTGGAATCTTTGTTCTGTACATCACCATCGAGGTAAGGAGTCACGGTCACTTTGCCGCTGAAATTCAGCGGTGTGATGGCATAACGAATGGCGCCAATCTCATGGCGAGCCATGCTTACAAAACGAAGAGCTTCCACACGAATCTCTTTACCATCCTCAAGTTCAGCGATAAAGCTACGAGAGAGCGTGCCTTCTTTCATATTTAGTACACGGGTAAATTCTCTAACTGTACAAGCAGCAAGGTCCAGAATTTCACCTTCAATTTCAATGCCAATTCCGATCCAGTTCGTACTGTTCAGTACTTTGGCAAAATACTCAGGGTATCCGTTCTTCCACCAACCGACCCGAGTTTTGTCAGGGTAGTACACGCCAGCCATATAGCTACCTTGCAGAGTAGGTCCACTATAAGCTTCTTCAAAGTTGGCCCGTTGGCCCATATATCCGTTACCGATGCTGAAGATACTTTCGGAAATCTCATGCTGATGCAGCTGGAATCCCTCTTCAATAATGCTCCATTTGTCTTCTTTTAAATATTTCTTCACAATGACCGGCTCCTTTAGGAATGTAATGAGGTATATAGTCAGGTAAGAATGAACATTTGTATTATTTGTAATAATTATACAAAAAATTACACGTGATCATGTCTTAAGAAATCAGTTGGAGAAGGCGTTCATAAGTCATTTCTTCTAAAGAAGGAACAATGGCTGTTGCCTGCCCCAGCGTTGTAGGAGATCCAACACCAACGCTGCGCATACCCCCGCGAGTAGCGGCTTCAATTCCTGCTTCAGCATCCTCAAATACGACGCAGGCTTCTGGTTTACTTTGTACTGCCTTCGCCCCGAGCAGAAATACTTCAGGATCGGGCTTGGCACTCGATGTGTGAGTACCATCAATAATGGCGTCGAAATATGGAACCAGATGCGTATTATTGAGGATAATCATCGCATTCTTGCTAGCAGAACCTAACGCTATGCGAATGCCATTTTTTCGAAGGTCAGTGAGGAATGCCAGCACACCTGGAAGAATTTCAGATTCGTCCATCTTGGAGATGTAATCCACGTACCAAGTATTCTTTTTCTCAGCGAGTGTGAGCTTGGTTTCTTCATCGAAAGTAAGTCCACCAATCTCAAGCAGTATATCCAGAGAAGCCATGCGGCTAACGCCTTTGAGACGTTCATTGTCCTGCTCCGTAAATACGAAACCAAGCTCATCAGCTAGACGTTTCCATGCGATGAAATGGTATTTAGCTGTATCGACGAGAACGCCATCAAGATCAAATAAACAAGCTTCAATCGGATTGATTTGAGTCATATCATGCAACCTCCTAGTATTTTTGTGCAAACGTTTGAACAAGTTGTAAAAATAAATGAAGCACCGTAATGCTTCGTGTATTATTTATATATTCATTCTTGTATTCACTTCAGATTTAGTTGGTGAAAAAATAGACGATTCCCGAATCACCAGTCGGTGAGGAATGATGTGGCGTTTTTGAAATTGGTTCTCTCCAACATGTGTAACAGACTGAATCAACGCTTGCGAGGCTGTGTAGCCTAAATTATAAATACCAATATCCACACTGCTAATTGGCGGAGTTGATAATTCTGCGATAGCAATGTTATTGAAACTGACCAGACACAAATCTTGAGGAACCTTGTACCCGAGTTCGTGCAAACCGCGCAACACGCCTAGTGAAACAAGATCATCAACGACAAGTAGAGCGGTAGGACGTTCTGGAAGATTCATAAAGAAAGACATGGCTCGATAGCCACTTTCTTGGAGAAACTCTCCTTCAACAATCCAATCCTTGCTCATAGAAAGATTTGAGTCTTCCATGGCACGCGTATAACCTTCGAGACGATCACGGGAAACAATATGACTTGGTGGTCCGCTTACGAACCCGATTCGCTGATGTCCGAGGTTAATGAGATGCTGAGTCGCATCATATGCGGCCTGAACATTGTCGTTATCAACAGATAACAAATCCGGATATTTCGGGCTTCGTCCGACAAGAACAAACGGATGATTGTTATTTTGCAAAAAATCGACAACTTTATCATCTTTGCGGGAGTATAGCAGAATAGCACCATCCACACGTTTACCATTAAGCAGACGAGAGACTGCTTCGACTTCTTCTTGTTCATTAGCTCCGGAACTGATTAGCACATCGTAACCTGAGCGGTTAGCTTGTGTAACAATCCCGCGAATTAATTCCATAAAAAACATGTTCATAAATAGTTCTTCAGCCGGTTTAGGCAAAATAACACAGATGCTTTGTGTCGTCTTGGACACCAAGCTCTTAGCCATAATATTGGGATGGTAACCGAGCTCATCCATAATATCTCGAACCTTCTGAGAAGTTTCCTTACTAATTCTTGAATTATTCGACAGTACACGGGACACGGTGGAAGGGGAAACGCCCGCTTTTTTTGCTACATCTTTAATGGTTACAGACATTAGTACCTCCATGTGGAACCGTTTGCGTAAACAATGCTAGTGGGTCCTGTCGCTGCCCTTTTTCAAGCTGTTTTTCATTAAATATCTTAATCGATAGCCTCGGGCTTGTAAATAACATTCCTCATTTTGGTTTTAAATATTAACAAATGTAGTACTTTAAAAGATGTATTGAAATATTAGGTATCACCTAATAAAATAAGGTGTCACCTAAATAATTACATGTTCGGAGGCTCAATATGCTTGTATGGATGTTAAGAGAGGTCATGGCTGATAAAGGAATTTGGTCAGGTGCAGCACTATCTCGTTTATTAAAAGAAAAAGCTGATTATAGTCTATCTGCTGCTTCGATTAGCGCGTTATTGACAAGCCAGCCTCGACAAATGAAAGCCGAAACCCTAGATGCACTATGTACGACACTAGATTGTTCACCAAATGATTTATGGGTACATACCCCGAATCAAGGGTCGTAGTCCTGCATTATTAGCTGGAAATAGGAAGGGGTTAGATTTATGAAATTTGTTCCGAAGAGGGATCTTTGGTTATCGATCACAGTTTGGATCTGTATTATTTTCTTGGTTTTCGCGGCATTATCGACCTTATTGGTTGGGGGTATAAGTATAATCGGTGGAAGTGTTATATCTCTGGTTTGCTTAGTTATTGCCGGATATATAGGTTGGTTGTGGGTAGTGGCATTCTACGTATTACAAGAATCTGAATTGTTCATTCGTTTTGGTCCAATGACGAAATCTATTTCTTACGATAGTATTACCCAAGTAAAGCTGATACGGTCATGGATGTCGAGTATGGCTACCTCTAGCCGCAGAGTTGAAATTAAGTATGGTAAATTTGATTTCATTCATATCTCTCCCCTTGATCAGAAGGTATTTGTAGAGGAATTAGCTAAACGTTGTCATCAGGCAAGCATAGAAATGAATTCGCTTTAACCCAAGTGAGATACAATGAATCGGTACCAAGCGGTAGATTCCACGAAGTGAATTATACTGCTTTTTTGTTATAAATTGGTTGTTAACTATGTCACGCCGTGATATAGTCGCATCAAGACATAGTGAGTTAGGCTGTAGGTGTACGGTGAGGATAACAAGGGAGCTGGGACATTTTGGACACTAACAAAGTGTTGAAGAAATATGTGCCTATGACTGAAACGGCTTTTTATATTCTATTATCCTTAGCGAAGCCGCGCCATGGATATGGAATTGTGAAGCATGTGGAGGACATTACGAATCATCGAATTCGATTAGGTTCAGGGACAGTTTATGGAACATTAACCAAAATGCAGAAGGATGGAATGATTACTGTTTTTGCAGATGAAGATCGAAAGACAATATATGAAATAACAGAGGTAGGGACAAAAGTCATTGCCGCCGAGATCAACAGACTTAAGGAACTCTACCAGAATGCATTGAAGTATGGAGAGGATGAGTATGATGATTAAGATCGTTAAACCCTTTTGGAGCTACGATGTACAGAAGACAGAATAGTGGCTCTCGTCGATGTCTGAAAAGGGTTATGAGCTTATTGATATAAACCGTGTAACGCGGTGTTTCATCTTTCAACAAGGCGAGCCGAGAACAAGAACGTATCATATTAGTTTGATAAAATCCAGGCTCAATCACTATCCAGAGGTTTACTAGACAAACGTTCCTAAAATTAACAAAAATATTAATTATTAAAGAAAATTTCAAATAAAATTACATATGACTAACTTTCAAGAGTGATTTTGTAATAGGTAATTAACTAATAGATTGGCCATATATTTTACTAAAGGATAAAGGGTAATACTTGAAGAGTAGACAGAGGTGGTACCAAAGGGAAGGGGATGGACTATACATTAGAGTCCATATCGGATGTTGTATAAAAATTTAACAGAAAGGAAGGCTACTTCTAGCTTGAAGTAGTCTTCCTTTCTGTATGTATTAGAATGAACAGCAGATAAAATTATTTTTATAGTACTTCGTACACTGTGATTGCACCATTAATTTTTTGAGTGCTGGTGCCATTAGTAACCCAAATTTCAGCATAAAAAGTACCAGTACCAACATTTGACCAAGTACCTACGTAAGTTCCTACGTTAGAGCCAAAAGGAAACGTTTGTGATCCGCAATCGATATCAGGCCAAATACCGTTTTTCTTTTTAAGTTTAATTTTGTAGTCACCAGATACACTATTAGTTACTGGTACACTGCCTAACTATTGATTTGAATATTGGTATAATTATTTGCAGTAAATTCACCCGATGTAATACCAAGGTTATTAACTCCAGAGAATGCCTTTTCACCGTATATTTTGTTTTCAACTTTAGCGAATAATGATATTTCTGGAACTTTTATAGCTGCACTAATGACAACATCTGTTTTTGCATCAGTCATAGGCTTTGAAAGACTTTATGTATCATTTGTAGTAACCTCAGCTGCACTTACAGGAATAGCAGAAATCAATAATGCGGAAACACACATAGATGAGATGGCCACTTTTTTAAATTTGTTTAAGAACACTCAAAACACCCTTTCCCGTATAATTTTCACTATAAAAATATATATCATGGATATATTACCATAATATAGTTTATATAGTAAGTTCTATATTAATCTATTCTTCTATATGTTATTCACAGATTGAGTACGCTGAATGATGTGCGACAATAATTATATGGAACAACTGGTCATCTTCTCTATAAAAAAGAAGACTAATTCATGATAGAAGTAGCCTTCTTTTGTATAGACAGATACTCAATTAAGTGGTGTATAGATACACGAATAACAGCTAGCATAAATACACTAAAAAATTATTCTTATTCTACTTCGTAGACAATGATTTACATTAAATTTGTGTGGATACATCACTATTAAGCCAAATGTTCACCCAATAAGTACCTTTACCGACATTGAACAAGTACCTACATAATTACCTGTTGTATGTACCAGAAGCATTATTAAATAGCCCTTATGGGCATGAACTGGCTTATTCAATCCAGACTTGATAATATTGTCTATTCTCAATTATATCAATATTCGCATATACCTCCTTTGTTATATAACCAATTGTTTTTGCCTGTATTAATTGAAAGAGAAGAGAAAAGGCTAATTTAGAATCCGTTGTTTTATACCCAGTATAGTCGTTAAGAATTTTAGAATATATCTCACTTGATATATATTCTTGTGCTTCGTACATTGATGAAATGTCATTTCTCTTTTCTTCATACCATTTTATAGAAGGGGATTTATTTTTATCAAGTATCAGATTGCTATCATTGTTTGTAAATATAAATTCTCTGTAAGCATTACTTGGAATATCATTATTTTCTTTAGACATGGACATCACCTCTCAAATCGGGTTATAAACAAAAGAAAAGGGCGAATAAATTTCCCGCCCTTTTCTTTTGTTTATTATACCTTAAATTTTACAAGAAAAAGAAAATTGTCCAGTTGGTTTGGATGGAAGGGCACTTATGGCATTCAAATCAATAGTTATAACGTCGCCAGAATTCAAAGCAGCAGCTTGTCCTCCGATATAATTGTAATTCTTAATGCTTCCATGGAACAAATAATTGCTAGCTTGGGTGTGCACGTCATAAATAGATCCTCCAAAAAGTGATCTGTAATAACCTAAGTTAGTATTAGATACTGAACCACCAGATCCTGATACAGAAACAACCGGGCCGAAAAATGATATACCAAGTGGTGTGAATTCAAATCCCCATTGGAGAGTGTTCGTCAATGAATCATATTGTTGGATACTTCTAGAATATCCAGCAGCTCCTGGTCTCCAGGTGCTGGCACTGCACGGTGGAGCATAAATGTCTCTTGCTTGTTGCTCAGAAGTTATAGTAACAGTTGGTTCACTAATATTAGTAGACCTTTCACTATTTGAATCTGAATAAATATTTTCATGTCCTTGCATAATTAATTCTGAATAAGGCTGACTTGTCGAATCCTCAGCTTGAACTGCAACAACCCCCATAAGACTGAACAATAAGAATGTAGCTGAAATAGACGATATTAACTTCTTAAAAAATGAATTCATTTAAAAACCTCCCATTAATAATAAGTAGTCTTCTTACTTGTGCTTCAATCTTTCCCTCTTTTTTTGGTATAAAGTTATATGATATATCTATAATAAACAAAATAGTAATATTATGTAAATATATTTATTTTAACTATTGTATTGAACTTTGGATAATGGAAGCAGAGAACCCGCATTTCACCGTTTCTTAAAGGCGAAAAAACTCGTCATCTTCTATAAATATAAAAAAGAGGGATTCAACATGTTACAACTGTTCGACGATTTTATAAACAAACTAGATCAGTCAGGATTATCCAATCGGACAGTATCAAACTACAAATCTACCTGAAATGTTTTTCAGAAATGGATGAGGAAATCTGATCCTGATATAAGGGATGTTGGTCTAGCTACTCAAAAGATATCTCTGATTTCAAACGCTACATGTTAACTTACGGTGGAAGAGGAGGGAAGCCAGCCACTCCAGCAACAATGCAACTAATTTTGTACACTTGAATGCTATTTTTTGTTATTTTTCAGAAGAAGGGTACATTCCGAACAATCCAGTGGAACCGATAAAAAAACCAATAGCTGCAAGGCGTACACCAAAATGGTTAACCAAAAATGAACAGAATGCATTACTCCGTGAAGTCAGAAGTCACGGAAGCAAAAGGGATTATGCAAATATACTGTTGCAGCTTAGAGCTGGTCTGCGTGTGCATGAAGCGTGTGACTGCTGAAGAATGAGTTAACAATGAGCGCACGTGCCGGCAGCGTGTATATCCGTGGCAAGGGAGATAAGGACAGAGAGGTTCCACTGAATGCTGAAGTTAGATCCTCCCTGCAAAGTTATCTTAGGAATCGGAACGATGACAGTCCGTATGTATTCAAGTCTCAGCGCACTGAGAACCTATCTGTACGCGGGGTTCAACATATAGTGGAAATATACCGCGTCCGGACGAGAATAGGGCATTTATCTTGCCACAGTTTGCGTCATAGTTTTGGGCATGATCTTATTGTTGCAGGAAACGACCTTCAGAAGGTGGCTATGCTTATGGGACATTACAAAGAAGATGGTACACCTAACATTGAAATGACCATGATTTATACTACCCCAGGCGTGGAAGATCTGGAGGCTGCGGTGGAGTCGATCAGCTGGACGTAAACATTGTAAAGATTGATATGAAATGATTAAGGAGGGTTATACATTGTATTTTTCAGAGCGTAATGGAATAGAGAAGGACAAGTTAGTCTTAAAAGATTTAATTGAAGTTTTTTTGATCATTATCAATGATTTTGCTAAAGATAAATACTTCGATGACTTTTACGGTTTTGAAGACTATAAGGGCGACTGGAATCATGGCAGGGCAAGTAGTAATTTTGAGTCGTACACACATGAGGATGTGGGTAGAAAGATTTTTGATCCATTCTACCCTCAAAAAACACCAAAATACACAGAGGCAGATGTGTTCGATCTTATAGAACTCCTTTATAAACATATCTATCTTAAAAATCGGTTTTTACAAGAAGACCTTGGTCTTGAAAGTATTGATGATATTCGAGAGTATTCTAAAAATAAATTTAGAGAACGGATTAATAAGCAGATAATGCGCTATAGCAAAGGATGGGAGTTACAACCAAATGGTGAAATTCGTGAATTAGTGTCAGAAATGCTCAAACCTATCGTTGATGAGATTGCAGTATATGGTAACGAGAAAGAAGTAGACTTAAGAATCAGAAGAGCAATTAGGCATTTTTTGAAGTATGGATCTGATGAGTTAACCAAGAAAGGCGCTTTACTCGAAATAGGTGGGGCTTTAGAGAGATTTAGGGATGAGCTTGCGAAGAAACTTGGTCCAGAAGAAAATAATATTTTTCATCTTTTAAATAAATTCGATTTACGTCATAACAAGCTATTAAAGGAAACTGGATATGATACTAAGATATATTACCCGTGGATATTCTACACATTTCTCTCTACATTTGATGCATTTGTTAAACTGAGAAATAGGGAAGCTGAACAAAATGAATAAATTACAGTCCTTGATGGATTATATGGACTCTGTGAAGGGGCTACATAACAGACAATGTGCACATGGATTTCTTATTTTGATCCTGATAAAAACATATTGTCGATTACAACAGCTGATTTTAGTGCATATGTACCTCAATGGTTGAAAGAACGGTTCCCAAGCTCCTTTTTTATAAATTCTATTCGTAACAGAATATACATTCTGTTACGAATAATGACGAAAAACACACTGGAGACAGGGAAGATAATTTCCTAGGGCAGAACTCTTTGCTTACAAATATTTTGACTTCCTCTGCCAAAGACAAATTCCGTCTACTAGCTTCGCCGAATAAAATTTATCAGCCTTTACAACTTAATCTCTCCATACAACTCAACTTGGTTAGTGTGCTTTTCTAGAAATTTCAGTTGTATTGTTTTAATTTTTTCTTCACTGTAAATTGAATATAGTGGTTGTACAGTCACATTTGTGTCATAAGCATCCTTTGAAATACTTCTGCTTCCTTTGCCAATAAAGTACAGTTTGTCTTTATCTTTTAAATAACAAAAGAAAAATCCGTCTGTTTTTACCAATTTTTCAAAATTTCGCTTTCCTTCTTCGTAAGTGTAAAACTTGGAAACAGGCATCCATAGAACTGCTTCATTATCACTTACTTCACCAACGTATTCTAAATATGTATCAGAACCTATTGTACTAATAAACGATTCCGTTGCTGTTGAAGTTAATGAAGAATACCTCTTTTCATTTATTTCGCTACCAATGGTTAATACTACGCCACCCAAGAAACACGCCAAAAACATGATCCAGAACAGTTTTTTCATATATAATATAGCTCCCCCTTTTTTTATTTTCGGCACGATCGAGTAAAATTTGTAGAGTATAGCTACATTATAAGTTGCCCACTGACAACCCGATAGAACAATCTCAAATTCTGTGAGAGTTGATGGAATAGAACTAACAGAAAGTTGGATTTCATTGTGAAGACGTTACGGGTTTATAGAGAGTAAATTAGATGAACAGCAAAAGTGAAGGACGAAGCCACACCTGGTACAGAGGATTTAGAGGCAGTAACATTGTTGAGTGGACACTATAAACAGGACTGTACATCTATGAAATGACGATAATTTATACAATCCTGTATTTGGAATCCTAAAACCTAACTAGCGTGGAATAGGAGTTTTAAAAAATGAGGAGATACATATGTTTTCTGATAATAATGACAATCCTATTATCTGGATGTACAAAAGATGATACAAAAGAGGATGAATCGATTTCTAAATATCATGAACTGAACGTTGCTATTATGGATAATGACTTGAATAAAGTTACAGCCATACTTTCTAAAAATGACAAGCTTATAAATAAAATAGACACCAAACTTGGATACTCTCCTTTCCTTTATGCAATGAATAGCAAGAAAGAGATTATTGATTACCTTATAAATCAAGGAGCAGATATTCATCACACATCATACAGCGGTAATAGTGCTTTACTAGAAGCAGCTGATATGGTTAACCCATACGCTATTAAACTGTTGTTGAAAGAGGGATTAGATCCAAACTCGACAAATATTTATCAAGAAACGCCACTAATATTAATGGCAGGTAGAGGCGGTGTTCCAACGGATTTAATGGTTGAATTGGCTGGATTACTGATAGATGCTGGTGCTGATCCCAACGTAAAGAATGGTGAGGGATTTACCTTTTTATCAAAAATTGAACAAGTACAACCTGAAGAAACTATTTCATCTATTAGAGATCTGCTTAAGAAGAGACTGTGAAAGAGCCTTGGCTTGAGCTTCCTCGCTATTACCATGGGGAAAATAAGATGACCATGGTCTACACCACTCCGAGTGTGGAGGATCTGGAGGATGCGGTGGAATAAGATAAAAATTTTCAATTATTATAAGGGGCGTAATTATTTATGAAAAAGTTTGAAATTGGAAAGACCTATGATGCAGTAGTACAGGGTGAAATCTGGTCTTTTGAATATGAAGGTATAGATGAAGATGAAGAGGATGTTTATATCATTACCTGGATGAGTGGTGAGTGCGAAGGTCTACATAAATCTAAAATTGAACCTCTTGTTGAAGAGGCAGAAGTTTTGAAAGCTGCAGGCGTAATTTACCCACGTGGTAGATCCGAAGAAGAACAATATAAAGCAATATGTTTGCTAATAGAACAGCCTACCTATTTTTTTGTAGGAGAAGAGGTTCCGAAAGCTGTTGTTTTATCGGATCATTATGCTCCGGGTGGATATAAGGGAGAAAAAGACTACTTAGGCATTACATACGATAAGGCTCAAAGAATGATAGTTGTAACATCTAGAGTACCCGATATAACACTACCTAATTGGATTATTGAAAAATTTGATGTGGTAGGAACTATGAAGATTAAGGATAAGGATAAAATAGTTTGGCAGATTAATTTAAAATAAATTAGGATCAGGATCGGGCCATATCGATTATAAAACAAATCTACATATGAATGAGTGTGTATGCCTTTGCTGATGAGCTATAAATGGAAGGAAACGAAGCAGATGGTCGATATATTTAAAGAGATGTTAGAAGACATTTTTTCTGGTCAATCTAAAAAATATCCACTTCAGAAAAAGAAGGATACAGCATTTGAATTGTCATATTGGTTAAAGGAATTGAGTGCTCTTGGAAACGAAGCTATATTGTCTGAGACAACCTCAAAAGGGGATAACATCATTGTCTACCGCCAGCGGATGGATGAGGATGGAGTGAATATAGCCCTTCGCAGCAAAATTTTTTCAGTAGAAGGGAACGAATCTATTACACCTTCAATGTACCTAATCTATAAAAAGAAGTATGAGATATTGGAAATTGCAGATATTAGGATGGAAGATTCAGATACTAATAGAGGCTATGGTTCGATTTTTATGAAGGCTATGTTTCTTCTTATCGAACGAAGCCTTATACCATCAAATATGTAACTGGTTGGATCTCTGGTGTGGATTGGGACCATATAGATCGGAACGAATATTTTTATAAGAAATTTGATTTTGAGGTTAATTTGAACCACGAGGAGCGCGACGGAAATATCTTATGGATAAATCCTTCGAAGAGTGGAAGCATTGAAGATTATCAAAGCCTGAACTATAAGCCTGGTATCGCTGGACTTATGCAAGAACTGTCTGAAATCGAAGATAAATTCTAGTATTTCAGAATGGTAGATAAGATACAACATATTGAATATTAAGTTGTATACAGGACCTTAAATGACTTATACAGGAGACCAGTAAGCATGATTGTGGGGGATTGGGTTGTAGTAAGGGAAGGAATGGAGGGGAATTCCTACGGGGGTTATGCAGGGAGATTGGTTGCGGTTTATTTCCATCATGCTAAAATTCAATTTATTTTACGCCCTACTGGATTCATAGATATGGTTTTTGAGCGTTGGATTCCTTTTTGGGACATACGACTAGTTACTAAAGAAGAGTATTATGCATGGTTGCATTATGCATGACTAAGAAGGAACATGAGGGGCCTGGTGATGGCAGCAGCTGCAGATACTCACGCCCTGGATAAAGTTAGTTCAACGTATCAACGTTCTGTTGTAGCTTGCTTTAGGTTCATATTCTTAGTTATAATACAAACAAACGTTCGCAAATTAGGTGGTGGTTATATTGAGTAAACTTGATGGTAACGGAATATTCGAAAGTTCCAGAATAATTATTCCAGAGCATAGAGAAGCCTATCTAACACAATTATTGATGAACAGAAATGGCAGATAATTGGACAGGTTCTATATGAATCTTTAAAGAGAAGCATACCTGTAAGTATGGAATTATATGATCCATTTGAGATAAAAAAATAAAAGGGATAGTAATGGAAATTAACTCAAATCTGAAGAAAATTAGACTTAGCTGGATGAGTAAGGTATTAAAGCGCGGGAAATGGATTGTAACAATGAATGAAAAGCCATTGGGAAAATTAAAGACCTTTCCTGTGCGTGAGGGTGTAGTTAAACATAACTCGATGTTGATGTATATTTACGCCAGTATTTTAATGTTTTTAACATACACCACTACAATTATTACAATAAATAAGACGAACAAGAAATTATCAGGAGAATACATACAATTAAGAAAGTTCCAAGATAAAGTCCCCAGCTTACAAGTCAAGTTTAATAAAGATGAAGAAAAGAAGTTAAAGCGGTCAGGTCGGCTTATCGTGAAGTGGAAAATTGGATGGGTGTATGCACCAGACCAGCTTGAGAAATGGCTTGAGGGCATGGAAGAACAGGGGCATAATTTATATCGTGTGAGTGACTCAGGAGCTGTTTTTTATTTTATGAAGGGGGAATCCCGTAGGGTAAGTTACTGCGCTGATTTCAAGCATAGGGCAGATCGGAGCTATTTCAATATACATCGTGAAGCTGGATGGGAAATTGTATTTATCTCTAGTTCATTGTTTCAAAAGTGGGTCGTATGGAGCTTGATTACCTGGAAGGTGAAGAACGACCACAACTATATAGTGATAGATTTAATCAATTAAAATTGGCAAGGCGCATTGCATAATGTATTCCAGTATGTTTATCCCGATTATTCTAATAAATATACTGAATACGAAAGCAAGTTTAGACTTAAAGTTATATCAAATGCTGGATCAGAAACAAATCATTAGTATGTTGATATGGTGGAGTACGCTTGTCTTTTTGGGTTTTTTTACATGTAGAACTTGGCTATATTACAGACGCTTAAGTAAGTTTTATAAGTAAAATCAGTATGTCTTACATTTAACCAAAGGCGAAACTACCTATCATTAACCTATTTTTGTAAAAATAGCTACAATCTTGCTTAAAAATAGATATTAGTCCATCCCTAAAACTAAATAGTCACGTACACTAAACCATCTTTATAGGGAGGTGTCGTGGTTGAGTTGTCATGATGAACAGAGAAGGTGTACGAAGAAAACCGTAATTGTTTGCCCTCCGAAAGGAAGAAGGAAGAAATGCCGGCGAAGATTTATCAAGAAAATTGTAAAGGTCACATGCCCTCCACCTGAAGTAAACATTATAAGTCCAACGGTTGTTGGCCCGACGGGACCGCAAGGTCTGATGGGTCCGCCTGGACCAGCAGGAGTGGCAGGATTACCAGGTGCAACGGGACCAGCAGGAGTAGCAACGGGTATCACCGGACCGGCGGGACCAACGGGAGTCGCTGGACCGGCGGGAGTAACTGGAGCAACAGGAGTAACTGGAGCTGCAGGACCAGCAGGGGGACCAACAGGAGCTACCGGCCCAACCGGAGCAACGGGAGTGGCAGGCCCAGCGGGAGCAACCGGAGCAACGGGAGCAATCGGACCCGCAGGAGCAACCGGAGCAACAGGAACAGCAGGTGGAATATTAAATTTTGCGGATTTCTTTGCACTGATGCCTCCGGATAATGCAGCCACAGTTGCTCCAGGTACAGACGTGAGTTTCCCACAAGATGGACCTACTAGCGGGTCTTCTATTACTCGTACTAGTCCTAGTTCCTTTAATTTGGCTGCAATTGGCACTTATCAGATCTTGTTTCAATGTAGTGTGACCGAAGCGGGCCAGCTGATACTAACTCTAAATGGCGCTGATCTTGCTTATACGGTGGTAGGGCGGGCAACAGGTACTTCTCAGATGCTAGGAATGGCTCTTGTGCAAACAACAGTAATCAACTCCATACTGACTGTACGAAATCCTGCTGGTAACTCTACTGCACTAACCATGACTCCTGTCGCTGGTGGAACAAGGTCTGTTTCAGCACATTTGGTTATCACGCAATTCGCATAGAGATTATTAGAATGACATAGATAAGCTATTTCATATGAAAGTTAGCCGCGGATCTGGCATGATCATAATTTTATGCGAATCCGCGGTATGGATAGCTTAGCTTAAGTAACCATGAACAATAAAAGTCCTAATTGCGGACGATAATTCATTCATTCGGAATTGAAGATTATTCTCAGTATATTTGAAGAATTTGAAGTAACTGCTACGGTAGTAAATGGAAGCGAAGCGGTCGAATACTGCAAGGCAAATGAGGTTGGTGAGACACTTCTTGATGTACGTCTGACCAATATGAATGGGGTAAGCCTAAAGGTAGTTGGGTTACTTCGGTTAACAGCTTCCTTTCTATGTATTGAGCCTATGGGACAAGTTTATTTACTTGGTCGGTAGGCTATTTTTTTTTTATTAAAACTGTTTTATGGATTTGGCAGTCTAATAATTAATGGAATAAAAAGGGAAGGAGTGAGGGATTGTCTACGGAAGAATGGGTGAGCGCAGCGCAGCGTGGTGATCCCGGTGCTTTTCACCAACTGGTAAGTTCCAATAAGAAAAAAATCTACTCTATCGCCTTTGCATATCTAAAGAATGAATCGGATGCGTTAGAGGCTATTCAAGAAGCGACCTGTAGAGCCTTTACCCATCTTTCCAAGCTAAAGGAACCTAAATATTTTCAAACTTGGTTTATACGCATTCTTATTCGAATATGCATTGACGAACAAAAACGGCGTCACCACATCATGCCTTTATTCCGCATAACCGAGCCGCTTGCCGTTGATCTTGAACTGGATGCCAGTATTAGTCTTAAGATTGCAATGGATCAGCTTGCTCCTAAACTACGCCACATCATCATTCTTAAATATTATGAGGATATGACGTTAAGTGAGATTGCGAGATTACTAGAAAAACCGGAAGGTACAGTGAAGACTTGGCTGAACAAAGCCCTAAAGGAACTTCGGCTTGTATTTAGAAAGGAGGGAGAGCATGCGTAGGCCAGTTGAGCAGGAGATGGATGCTGAAATAGCTGATCGAGTGGAGCAGGCGATTTGGGATGGAATTAAGCAAGGCGAGCATCTAAATAAAGCGTTTAGAAAACAACGACGTAAACGACTAGCAAGTGTGATTACGGCAAGCGTCCTCTTATTCGCATGTCTATTTACAATCCGAGTTTCGCCTGTATTTGCAGCGATGGTTAGCGATATTCCTGGGCTTCAAAAATTTGTTAAGCTAATCAATCATTCATATGATAAAGGTGTTAGATTAGCCTTAGATAATAAGCTTGTGCAACCTGTTGGTGTGTCCGAAGAGCACGAGGGAATGAAGCTTACCGTACAAGGGATTATGGCTGATGAGGCGCGTATGATTGTATTCTTTGATGTTCAAATACCTAATACAGATGAATCTGTTCAAATTAAGAATACCTCCCTCTCCGATGCTTCAGGCAAGGCGTTAGTTGCAATGAGTTCGTATAACTTTCTCGATGAACAGAACGAGGGTATTCACAAGGCAGATGTTCAGCATAAAACAGTAGATTTTCAACTTTTGGAAGGGGAATCATTTCCTGATGAGGTGAAGCTAAACATAGAGCTTACAGGAGCAAGTGTCAACAAGACTAAATTTAACGTTACATTTCCGATTGATAAGTCGAGATTCTCTGAAATGAAGCAGGAATATGTGCTCAAGAAAACCATTGAAATGGAAGGGCAGAAGATTACCTTTGCTAAAGCGGTCATTTCCCCATTGCGCATTTCTCTATATGTGGATTATGACCTAAATAATTCGATGCAAATTTTTTGGCCTGGAGACATTCGATTAGTCGATGACAAGGGCAATGTATGGAATCAAACAACAGGAAGTATGGGGAAGAATCATCAGGTGTTCCAATTTGAGAGTCCGTATTATGAAGAGCCCAAGTCGTTGACTGTTGAAGGAAGCTGGTTCCGTGCACTGGATAAAGCTAAAACATCCGTCGTTATGGATACAGAGAAGGGAAAGCTGCTTCAGGCACCGGATGAGAAAATAAAACTGAATACGATGAGTTCTATGAACACGTATATGGAGCTCGATTTTGCTATAAAGGGTATAGATCTTGAAGATCATATGATGTATACATTATTTGATAGTGAGTTTACTGATGCGACAGGGAAACGTTATAAAACAGCAGATAACGATAAATTGATGAGTACTTATGTAGAAACATCTAAACCTGGTGAGCAGCACTCTATGTTTTATTTAGATCATCAAGCTTATAAGCAGCCTCTAACTTTTACAATAATGAATTATCCTTCTTATATTAGAAGTCCTTATAAGGTGAATATTAAGTGATGTTTAAATGATGGAAAAGAGAAGAAATTCTGTTATGTAGCAAAAAGAAGTTCCTCGGCGTAACTACCTCGAAGAACTTCTTTTTGTATTCTGATTCGTATTCCAATGAAATTATGATTTCAGCACTCTAAACATAGCGCATCCATATGGCTGAAGCTCAGTTTGCAGAACACCACCGCTATCTAAACATAAAGTCTCGTTAGTGTAGATTCTCCCAGTGCTCTTCCTTTACTGCAACCTCAATCGTTTGAGCTTGATCGCTGTTATTCATTATAATGATGATTTTGTTATGGCTGTCTTCCCGAGCATACACCAGCTTGGCACTGCCGGCTTCTGCCGCAAGGAATGTGAACTTGCCGCTACGCAACGCGCTGTATGTCATGCGCATTTGAATGAGCTGTTGATAAAAGGCGAACAATTCTTGATCCTGCTTAGCAGGGTCCCACTCCATACACTTACGGCAATCTGGGTCCTCGCCCCCAGTCAATCCAACCTCATCACCGTAATAGATACATGGTGTGCCCGTGAATGTGAATTGGAACTGCGCCGCCAGCTTCATTTTGCGCTTATCATCACCGCATTTACTTAGTAAGCGCGGTGTATCATGACTGTCTAGCAGGTTAAAAGCGACTTCGTTTGCCTGTCGTGGATACCGCGAGAGCTGGCGTCCAATGGCATTTGCGAACACTTGTGCATCGCATATCTGATCCACGAAGAAATCATGCACAGCATGGGTGAAAGGGTAGTTCATCACTGCGTCGAACTGGTCTCCTTGCAGCCATGTGGATGATTCATGCCAGATTTCGCCGAGAATATAAGCATCCGGTTTGACCTTCTTCACCACTTGACGGAAATCACGCCAGAATTGGTGATCCACCTCATTCGCCACGTCTAGACGCCATCCATCGATATTCGCTTCCTTGATCCAATATTCGGCTACCTGTAATAGATAAGCTTTTACCTCTTCATTCGCCGTGTTCAGCTTCGGCATGAGTGGTTCAAATGCGAAAGTATCATACGTGGGAATTCCATTCTCGATAGCGATCGGAAACTTATGAATGTAGAACCAGTCCTTATAGCGTGAATGCTCACCATTTTCTTGTAAATCGATGAATGGAGCGAATGTTTTACCCGAATGATTAAATACGGCATCCAGTAGTACACGAATTCCCCGCTCATGGCAAAGCGATACAAGCTGTTTTAGCTTATCCATATCACCAAACTGTGGGTCGATCTTCATATAGTCTTCCGTGTCGTATTTATGGTTAGTTGTCGCGGAGAAGATCGGTGTAAAATAGACGGCAGTCACACCCAGCTCCGATAGATGATCTAAATGATGGATGACCCCTTGAAGGTCGCCTCCGAAGAAGTTATCCCTTTCAGGTTTGCCACCCCATGGCATGACATCTACAGGATCAAGAGATGCATCACCATTGGCAAACCGCTCAGGAAGATCTGATAGAATATAGCATCTTTGACCCATGCGGGTGTCTTGAAGACATCCACAGGATTGATATATGGATACTCAAACAATCGATCTGGATTAGATGGGGGCTCATGTAGAAATCCATATTCGGTCATCCAGAGCTTCTCCTCACCATGTTCCAGTTGAAAACCATATTTAAGTCTGCGGTGAGGAGGAACGACTTCACATTCCCAATAATCAAACAATTCATCGGATGTGAGTTTGTTCATGGGCACTTTCTTCATGGTTTGTGACCATGCATATTTGTCTCCTGCTAAGGTTGCTACTGTTGTGATATCATTTTTCTTGGTACGAATTCTGAGGTGAACAGAATGTTCATCGTATGCATAGCACCAGTTCAGTTTGGGACGATGATAAATCGCTTCGAGTAACATTTCAAATTCCCCCTACAAAAAAGGCACAGCCCAGACTAAGGTATAATAGTCGAGGATGTACCTTGATTTCAGATAACATAGCCTTTAAATTTGAGAAGTTGGATAAGCTAATTAAATTCACGGTTCATTTGCACCTAAAATATACCATGCGTTTTACGAAGTATTCAAGTGAAAAAAGCCATTAAAAGTGAAGCAGAATAAGCATTTTCTTTTATAAATTGTTCTTGGAAATAGGGGTGATACGATTGGATATCCAGATTTTATACATTGAAGACGACGTCGAAATTGGTAAATGGGTTCAGCTCGATTTAACTGAGCGCGGATATAAGGTGATTTGGTTAAAAAGCGGCGAGCAAGCTGTTGAACATGCAGCTGAATCAAGGCTGGTTATTCTCGATGTAATGCTACCCGGACTCGATGGGTTTACGGTCGGACAGCGGCTAAAGAAGGCCTATCCAGATATTCCAATTCTCATGTTATCTGCAAGAACTTCCATTGACGATAAGCTTGAAGGGCTACAGTTCGCCGATGATTATGTAACCAAACCATTTCATCCAGATGAACTTGCCGCGCGGATCGAGGTATTGCTACGCCGTTCAGGCTCTTATACCGCGGAGCCGCTTGAACTCAAGCATTTATCGGTCTATGAACAAGAGAAACGGATCATGAACAGGGATACAGGTGAAGAAATTGTGCTAACAGGCAAGCAGTTTCAAATATTCACCTATTTGCTGCGCCACTTGGGTCAAATTCTGACCAAAGAGCAAATTTACGAAGGTGTTTGGGGCGAACCCTACTTAGATGGTGACAAGACGCTTATGGTACATATTCGTTATTTGCGTGAGAAGCTGGAGCGAGATCCTAGTGCACCTGAAGTTATTGAGACGATTCGCGGTGTCGGTTACCGGGTACGAGCATGAAGAATAAAGGGAGGATTGCGCGGTTTCGAAGTTCATTGTTATATCGTTATTTATTCATTATATTAATCGCTTTGCTCTTTGTTCCGATTGTATTTCCGGTGACATTAATTGCATACGGACTTTTCCAAGGAACTGTTATAAATCCATCATCTAGTACAAGTGTAGAGAACCCCTATGTATCCAAGGGGAACTTGGAGAAAACGTGGCATGAAGAGGCGCTCAAGCTTGCTTACGCTTCAGATATTCAAATCGAAGCAAAAATTCGAGAACTAAAGAAGAAATACAGTAAAGCTAATCTATTCTGGGTTGATCAGCAAGGGAAGACGCGAATTCAGCTGCCAGTACAGCCTAGCCTTCCTGAGATTTGGAGTGCATCTTACTCTATTGATTATATGAAGACTAGAAGCGCCTCAAGTGTATACGCTGTCGTTGCATTCATCGGTGATAAACCTTCTGTAGGTAGGGGATTCATGGTCTTTGAGATACCCTATTCGGTGACAGAGGTAAGGCAACAAAGCAATAATTCGTTAAACGGGATTATGATTTATATCTTGTTATTTCTCTTATTTTTTATCGGATTCATTGTGGTTTCATGGCTTTTCTTTGTACGGATACGTAAACGGCTGCTCCGTCTAGAAGCTGCTATGACACTAAGCCGGGGGGAAGGTCTCCCCCAGCCGATTAAGGTGAAGAGATTAGATGAGATTGGTCAGCTAGAGAATGCATTTAATGGAATGGTGTTACAGCTGAGTAGTAGTTTACAACGGGAGCGGGAGGAAGAAGGGTTACGCAAACGATTGATAGCTAATTTATCTCATGATTTACGGACTCCGCTGACAGTCATACGTAGTCATATGTATTCTATGCAAAAGGAACCTCTCTCGGATCAAGGAAGAGAGCTGCTGCAACTGACTGAGTCCAAAATCAGTGATTTAAGCGGACTGATTGATAATCTACTTTCGTACAATCTGCTAACCAGTGGAAAATACAAGCTAACGCCGGAGCGAATGGATGTACTTCGACTGGTACGTGAGAGTGCTGCTGCTTGGTATCCACTGTGGGAGAAGGAGCAATTCGAGGTAGATATTCAAGTGCAGGATGAGCCGTTATACTGGTGGATTGATGCGCAGTGGTTCCGGCGTATTCTAGACAATCTATTTCAAAACATACTCCGCCATGCGCATGATGGCAAATATATCGGAGTGTATACGGAATCACTACCAAATGGCAGCCTTGCAGTTGTTATTATAGATCATGGAGCAGGCATGGATGCTTCTATAGCAAGGGAAAAGCCAGAATTGGGCGAGGGCTCCACGACAGCCCATGGGGCTGGAATAGGCCTTGCGATAGTGGAATTTTTGACTCGTGAAATGGAAATCGCACTAGACATCCGCAGCTCTGCCGAAGGTACTCGCGTATATCTATATCCCGCAGTTTACTGAAATACGGAGAAATTTTAAACCAAATTTAAACTTGGGACGACTCTGTTTTAACCTTGGGGCGGTAAGATAGTTCATGAGGTGATTATGGTGAGTGAACTCGTCATTCAGACAAGAAATTTAAATAAAAAATATCGCGGTAGATATGCCGTAAATAATTTGAACTTAGAAATAGCTAAAGGGGAAATTTATGGTTTTCTTGGTCCCAATGGGCTGGTAAGACTACAACGATCCGTATGCTGCTTGGACTCATACGTCCATCTCAAGGTAGCATCCATCTATTCGGCAAAGACTTGAAAAAGGAGAAGCTGAACATTCTGCGTAAAGTTGGCTCCTTGGTTGAATATCCTTCTAACTATGGGCATCTGACAGCCGTTCAGAATTTAGAGGCGATACGCCGCATATTGGATGTACCCAAATCGCGAATTGATGAAGTGCTAGACATTGTACAGCTAACTAAAGAAGCAAAGCGTCCAGTAAAAGGCTATTCGCTCGGTATGAAACAACGCCTTGGGATAGCAAGCGCTCTACTGGGAAGCCCTGAGCTACTTATCCTTGATGAGCCTACGAATGGCCTAGATCCCGCTGGAATTCATGAAATACGGGAACTGATTCGCAGTATGCCGAAGCAGCACGGAATTACCGTGCTGGTATCAAGTCACTTACTTTCTGAAGTGGAGCAGATGGCCGGAACCGTCGGCATTATCCGAGAAGGTGTCATGGTGTTCCAGGATACCATTCATAACCTACAGCAGCAGGCGGCTGGTGGATTCCAGCTTAAGGTATCTAACCCGCAGGAGGCATTACAGTTAATTCATGCTGAAGGTTATAGTGGGGAGCTGAATAAAGGGGCATTGATGTTGACCAAAATGAGTGATCAACAGATTGCTAATGTGATTAAAAGACTCGTGGATAACCATCATGACATCTACCGTGTAGAGGAGAACCGCAAATCGCTTGAGGATATTTTCATGCAGGTTATCGGACAGGGAGGCATCTTATGATGCTTGGACGCGCGTTGTCGGCAGACTTTCTTAAAATGCGTAGGAAGGGCATATGGTTTCTAGCCTTTCTAGGTCCTGTTGGACTGCTTGCGATGCAGGCACTTGATTTTGGGCTGCGCTATGATTATATGATGGAGTTAAACGCTTCTGATTTGTGGGGAGCTCTTATTCAACAGCTATCTTTCTTTGTACCTTTGGCCTTATTCATGGGTTCGACGTTAATTGCATCTTTAATTGCTAACGTAGAGCATCAGTCTGGTTCATGGAAACAGCTACTGGCATTACCTATATCACGTTCGGCTGTATTTACCTCCAAGTATCTATTAGGAGTTATTGTACTACTGATATCCTGTTTACTACTTTCGGGAGGCACCATAATATTAGGTTTAGCTTTGAAGTTTAAGGCAGAGATTCCAATACAGCAGTTATTGAGCTTTACGTTTCTACCCCTCTTAGCGGCATTACCGCTTTTGGCATTTCAACTATGGTTGTCCCTGATCATTAAGAATCAGGCGCTGCCCGTTACCATTGGTATTACGGCGTCCATTGCATCTCTTTTTTCTGGGAATTTTCCAGCCTTCGTCCCTTTGACGTGGCCTACTTACTCCATCATGGATTCGGCGACTAAGCAGTTATTGCTGGTGTTGTACTAGGATTATGCATCTGGATTGCTGGACTCAGCCATTTCCGTCGAAAGGATGTGGAGTAACATGAGCAGCATGTTAAGAGTTCTGTCGGCAGAGAGATTAAAGATGTCTCGATCGTATATGGTACTTCTTATGTTTATTAGCCCAATCCTTGCCTTCATTATAGGTTTATTATCAGAGGTAGGGGATACCCCTCAGCCGTGGATTGCACTACTGGGTTCATTAAGTATGCTTCACGCGATGCTCTTTATGCCAATTATGTCGGGTATATTTGCAGCCTTTATATGTCGTTATGAGCATGCGGGAGGGGGATGGAAGCAGTTACTTGTACTTCCCGTGACTCGTACGGGAGTCTATGTTGCTAAATTTACGGTGATTGCTTTGCTTCTGGCTATGATGCAGCTGTTATTTCTAGCTGCCATAGTAATTCTAGGATTCATTAAAGGAATTCATGATCCATTTCCGTGGGATATCTTTGCCCGCAGTATCATTGGTGGTTGGGTAGCATGCTTACCGCTTGCTGCGTTGCAGCTTGCTGTATCTCTGATGTGGAATAGCTTTGCCGCACCGCTTGCGCTGAATGTCATGTTAACCATACCCAATATGTTGGTCATTAACTCCGCAACATACGGCCCCTATTATCCTTGGGCGCAGCCTTTCCTAGCTACGCTTCCTGGAGAAAGCACCATATATGGTAATGATCCATTTGGGGCATTCAATCTTCCTTTTGAAAGTTTGATGATTACCGTCGTGGGTAGCTTTATTGTCTTCTTCACTGCGGGGTGGCTATACTTCAGACGTAAAGAAGTGTAGGAAGTTTGATAGAGGTGTGATTAGGGTAAGTTACAGGAAGGGCGTCCCCGGGATCGGAGGCGCCTTTTTCTTGTTCAATCCCTTGCCGATCATACTAAGTATCGAGGTCGTGCTTTACAGCCTCACGTTTACCGTTCTACTTTTAAGGTTATACATATGGCATGATGCTTTACATGAAAATAAAAAACATTTAATACTAAAGGAGGAAATAACCATGGAAAACAATATGACGAGTATGACGAAAGTTCAAACCGTAAATAGTGCAGGTGATGTCCGGGCGCAGGTGAACAAATTTATGTCCGAAGGATACAACGAAGATCGTATTTTTGTTCTTGCTCATGATAAGGACAGAACTGACCGTGTAGCTGAGCAAACCAATACAGAGCAAATCGGAATGAATGAAGAAGGCGTGGGCACGGCGATTGCTAATATCTTTCGTTCCCGAGGAGATGAACTGCGGGCGAAGATGAGATCCATGGGAATCTCCGAAGAAGAAGCAAACCGTCTGGAAGAAGAGATGGATACGAATAAAATTGTCGTAATCGCTTGGGGGGGTAAAGAGTTCAATAACGACGATTTTGATTCGACGATTACCTATTATCCATACATGATTATCTAATGTGAAATATACTTACAATAAAAGGAGCTTGCCTCAGTATCTCTGAGGCAAGCTCCTTTTATTGTGAAGTGAAATAGCTCAGACGTGTAAAGAATTTATCTCTAAATAGGAGCTACATTTTAAAATAAATTCGGGTGGACGGTCTAGATTTCATGAAATTGCTCCTTCATATAAAATACATATATTATAATGGAAAATTTTATACTATTATTCTAAAATGATATACATTAAGAAAAGGAAAAGGAAGAGCATAACCTTTACCGGTAAATCGAGGTGCTAAACATGATAATTAATACACTATTTGAACAATCGCCCATTTTAGAAACACAACGTTTGGTGTTAAGAAAATTGAATGTAGATGATGCGGGTGATTATTATGAGTTCGCATCTAACCCGGCTGTTACGAGATTCACGATTTGGAATACGCATACGTCCATTGAAGATTCAATAGGACCTCCGAAATGTGATAGCAAACTATGAAAACCACATCGCATACCATTGGGGTATCCTTAACAAGGAAACAAACCAGATTATTGGAAGAACCGGATTCGTTAGTTTGGATGAAGTGCATAAACGAGCAGAAATTGGATTTGCATTGTCGTATGATTTTTGGAGCAAAGGCATCATTACGGAAGCTACAGAAGTCATTATTAAATATGGATTTGAAGAATTAGGATTAAATCGAATCGAAGGTAGATGTAATTTTGATAATTTAGGTTCAGCTCAAGTCATGAGGAAGTTAGGAATGACCTTGGAAGGAACACTACGAGAACAATTAAATATTAAGGGGGAATTCGTAGACCAATTGATGTTTTCAATCCTTAGAAGAGAATATAATCGTTAGAAATGGTATTGGTTTAATTTTAAGAGCCCCGAGATGTTGTAATAGCATGCTTATGAATAGTTACCTACCGAGAGTTTAGAGAAGACAGGAGAAAGTGAATGGCATACCGAAAATAGATGGATCGTAGTTAAATAGGAGGGGGTTATGCGATTGTTAGACGATTTCGATAAGGTGGATATAGGAGATTATTTTGATATTAATGGAATCATGCCTGAACATGTTGCTATTATAATGGATGGAAATAGTTATTGGGCGAACATAAGAGAATTACCCCCTCCCTCTGGATATTATGCTGGAATGAAGAATATGAAGGAAATGATTTCTATTCAGATTAATATAAAGTGTCTTACTTTATATGCTTTCACTTCTAATTATTTAATGAATTCTAAATATGCAACGGACTATCTCATTCATTTACCTAAGCTATTTTACGAAGATGGAATGATTAATAGATTTATACATAATAATGTTCGTCTCCGCTTTATTGGTAATCTAGATCGTTATCCCAAAGAAATTCAGGAAATGATACTTGAGCCTGATAGTTTAAGTGAAGGAAACGAAGGAATGATTGTGAATTTTGCGATAGATTACGGTGGTCGTTCAGATATTATTGAAGCAATGCATAGATGTATAAGTAGCAAGGGGTTTATAATTGAAGATTTGACAGAAGAGATATTTGAATCCTATTTATATACTAATGATTGCTTAGCGCCAGATTTATTAATTAGGACAATTGGTGAACACCAAATGAGCAATTTGTTGCTGTGGCAATCTTCTAAGTCTGAACTGTGGCATACCCCAACGTTGTGGCCCGATTTTAATGAACGACTTCTCTACGAGGCTATCGGGGAATTTCAAAAGCGTAGAATAAATATGAGATAAATTAATTAGTGAGATGAATAGTTAAGGAAAAGAACCTGTTGCTTTGGCAACGGGTTCTTTTTGTGTGATTAGCATGCTTTAAAGGAGAGGGACAGGGGCAATCGCCGTTCCAATAATGGAGTGTATTTAATATAAAGTATTGAACTGAGGAGGAAGAATATGAAATGAAAAAGAAAAATTTGCAAAACCTAACAATAGTAAGAGGGGTCTATGGCTCCTATAATGAAAATTCGAATGATCTTCGAGATGGCCATAGAGGAAGAAAAATACTTATTGTTAAAGGTCCGACAGGCCCGGAGGGCCCTGCAGGAGTACCAGGTGTTCCTGGTGTTCCCGGAGTACCGGGAGTACCGGGTGTTCCTGGGGTGCCTGGCGTTCCTGGTGTTCCAGGTGTTCCAGGTGTGCCAGGTGTGCCAGGAGTATCTGGGGTGACTGGAGTAACAGGCGTAACGGGCGTGACTGGTGTGACAGGAGTCACAGGAGTCACAGGTGTAACGGGTGTGACTGGTGTGACAGGAGTAACTGGAGTCACAGGTGTAACGGGCGTGACTGGTGTGACAGGAGTTACGGGAGCAACTGGAGTTACAGGCGCAACTGGACTGAATGGAGTCACCGGAGCAACCGGACTGAATGGAGTCACAGGAGCCACTGGATTGAGTGGAGTTACGGGAGCTACTGGATTGAGTGGAGTTACGGGTGCGACTGGAGTGAGT
>NZ_BAVZ01000014.1 GCF_000576305.1 Paenibacillus pini JCM 16418
CCACAGGTGCGCCCCAGACGACCCAACCGAGCGCAACGCCTACGGGTGTTGCGCTGCAAGCTGCTGCCTCACAACAAGCGGCAGCCCCAATATCCCCGGGTCTGGAGCATCTGACCCGCGCTTCAGCACAGCAAGGAGTTGCTCATAGTACGGCGGCGGCTCTAAATGATATAACAGCGGTGATCCACTCGGAGCATTCGTTGTCTGCTGATGGTGAGGATACGCTTAAGGGCGTGCTCTTACAGTTGGTAAGACGGGATGACGTACCTCCAGTACTAAGAGAAGCGGCGCAACAGTTGATTCAATCTTTAACGGGTCAGCAATTGTTGCTGAATACAGATCGCACGGCTCCTTTTGCTCAGGTCACTATGTTTATCCCCCTTAACGGACCGGATGGCCAAGAAACGGCATCTGTACAAATTCAATCACGGCGTGGTAAAAAAGGCGAATTAGACGCTTCTAACTGTCATTTATGGTTTGATCTGCAAATGAAGCATTTGGGACAAACCTTAATAGATGTGCAGGTCGTTGATCAAATTGTAAGTTTGAAGGTGCACAATGATAATGATTGGGCTGCACCTTTACTCGAAGAACGTAGAGACGAAATTTCTAGCGCTATGGAGTCTCTAGGGTATCATTTACTGACTTTGAAAGCAGGACCGCTACCCGTGCTAGCTGCTAAAAATGCAGATGGTATAACATCCCCAAACGCTTCGGACTTCGTTCCTCAAACATACAAAGGGGTGGATATGCGAATATGAGTGATAAGCCGCAAGAGCCTTCACCTCGACTGAAAAAAGCGGTAGCGCTCAAATATGCTCCGGGAGAATCGGAAGCCCCTATTGTGGTTGCCAAAGGGCGAGGGAAAATAGCAGAGACCATTCTAGAAAGAGCTAAAGAGCATGGTGTCCCGGTGCAGGAAGATGCAGCTTTAGTGGAGGTCTTATCGAAGCTGGATTTGGATCAGCAGATTCCACCCGAGCTATACCAGTTGGTTGCTGAGGTATTAAGCTATGTTTATCGTGCGGATCGGATGGCTCAAGAAAGGGAGAAGCTGTGGTGACGGATGGAACTCATCGTAATGACAATCGCAAACAAAAGGGGGCTGCTGCAGAAGAGGCGGCCTACCAATATTTGCTCTCTCAAGGCTATCTTCTGAAGGATAGAAATTGGCGTTGCCGCAGTGGTGAACTAGATTTAGTGATGGAGTATGATGACTGGCTTATTTTCATCGAAGTTCGAAGTAGGGGCAGCAATGTCCGCTATGGGACAGCGGCGGAATCGGTAGATATGCGTAAAATCAGACAGGTTCGCGGTACAGCTGAAGTATACCTACATTATAAACAGACGAAGAATAAAAATATTCGGTTTGATTTCATCGCGGTACAGTTTAATGCAGATCTTACGATAGCAAGCCTAGAGCATATAGAGAACGCTTTTTAAATTAGGACACTTAATACTAAAATCCAAAAAGACTTCCGAAGAGTGTTAAATGGAAGTCTTTTATTTATTATAAGCGTTGCACTTACAGTGAAAAGGATCTAACTATTCATTCATCATAATCTGCGCCCGGTCCAAATTACGGTACTGAATGGCTTCAGCGACATGCGACGATGTAATGTTCTCTAAGCCATCCAGATCGGCAATGGTTCGTGCCAATTTAAGTATTCGGTCATAAGCACGCATGCTCAGCCCAAGTACTTCAATGGTCTGCCTGAGCATGTCATGTGTAGAAGAATCAAGTTTGGTGAAGTGATGGAGTGAACTACCAGATAACTCACTGTTCCATCCAAATGGGAGATGTTTATAACGGATGACCTGCCTGGCATGCGCCTGATCCACTTGTTCACGCATCTCCGCTGACGATAAACTCAATTTTTCACGCGTCCATTCTCGAGGCCGTGGTACATCCACATGTAAATCCATTCGGTCCAGTAAAGGGCCGGAAATTTTGGAGCGGTAGTGAGCAATTCGCGAAGCACTACAAGTACAGTGATGCTCGGGGTGATCACTACCCATATATCCACAGGGACAAGGATTCATGGAGGCTGCCAGCATAAATTGAGCCGGGAAAGTATGCACAGCACGAGCGCGGCTAATCGTAACGGACTTATCTTCAAGCGGCTGGCGCAGCACCTCAAGCACTTGACGTGTGAATTCAGGAAGTTCATCTAAGAAGAGAATTCCGCGATGAGCTAGACTAACTTCCCCTGGTTTGGGGATGGATCCTCCACCAATAAGTCCACCTGGAGAAATCGTATGATGCGGCGAACGAAATGGACGCTTGCGAAGCAATCCGGAAGAGGGCTCCTTCAGTTTACCTGCTGCGCTATAAATTTTGGTCGTTTCAAGTGCTTCTTGCTCAGTCATAGCAGGTAGAATCGAAGGGAGACGCTTAATAAGCATCGTCTTACCGGTACCAGGAGGTCCCATCAGAATGATATTATGCATTCCAGCTGCTGCAATCGTTAGTGCGCGTTTCACATGTTGTTGTCCAAGCACATCCATGTAATCCTCAGATATGTATAGTTCTGGCTGTTCCACCGGTTTAGGGTGCATTTGCAAAAAAGAGAGTGAAGGAATCGATACTGGATTACCTGATGAATTCCTTGTAACTTTGGAATTTTCCACATCTTTGAGTAACTCTTGTAGATGATTTATTCCATAAATTTTAATATCTTCAATGAGAGTCGCTTCAGCAGCGTTTTCTCTAGGAAGCAGCACAGAGCGGAACCCTTCTCTTTTGGCGCGATCAATCATGGATAATACACCCGTTACAGGCGTAAGCTTCCGTCTAATGCAAGCTCACCAATCAGAAGTATATCTTCAGCTGCGGGAAGTTTAATCTGGCCACTTGTCGTTAGAATGCCGAGGGCTATAGCTAAGTCAAAGGCAGTTCCTTCTTTTCTTAGATCAGCAGGAGCTAGATTAATCGTTACACGCTGCATTGGGAACGTAAACCCACAATTTTTAATGGCGGCTCTTACGCGTTCCACGGCTTCTCTTATTGAGGAATCTGGTAAACCAATAATAGACGTCTGCGGGAGACCATTGGCAAGATCAACTTCAACCTGAATGATGACACCATCGATTCCATATAAACAAGAACTGAACATTTTTCCATACATACGCAAAAGCACCTCTTTATCAAATTAGACATGACCACAATCCTGAATTGGACTTGCGGTATGTGATTTGAAAAAAAGGTGCTTCCCCATTTTCATTTGTTTATGATCAGTTAATATAATTCTACCTAAATTGTAAAATTGAAGTAGCTAAAAGTCAAGAAATGTAACTAAGGACATTCATGATAATATAATTGCAGTATGATATTATTAGATTATAAAGGCAGGTGATGAATGAAAGATGAAGCAATTACGCCTATGCCTCAATTACAACTGGAGAATCAGCTGTGTTTCACCATCTACGCTTGCTCGCGGGAAATTACAAAGCTATATCAACCTTACCTTGACAAGCTGGGGGTGACATACTCGCAGTACCTTGTTTTGTTAGTATTGTGGGAGCGCGGTTCCTGTACCGTATCCCAGCTGGGGGAGGCTTTGTATCTGGACTCGGGTACCCTTACACCTTTACTCAAAAGAATTCAAACTGCAGGTCTGATCGTCCGAGAACGTTCAATTCAGGATGAGCGCAAAGTTATTATCACACTTACCGAAGCGGGCTTGAAGCTTAGAGATAAAGCTCAGAGCATACCGGAATCTATGCAAAAGGATATTTGCATTAGTAGCGAAGAATTTAACGATCTTCTGACTCAATTCAATCACTTGTTAGAAAGAGTTCATGAGACGAATAGGAAGCATAAATAATTGATGATATAAATATAAAATAAGAGTTTACATTCTATAATTAACATATTTTTCCAAACATTCGCAAAGAGGGATTAAACCGATATCAAAATACTGTGGATCATTTGGTCATATTATAAGGTATGCATATCAAAATCATGTTACAATTGTTTGGGTTTATAAATATTTTCCATTGACCATAACCCACCTTGTGGCAGTCATGTTGATAGGAGGATTCCATTAAATGAATATCCATGAATATCAAGGAAAGCAAGTTTTAAAAGCGTATGGAGTTGCCGTTCCTAACGGAAAGGTTGCGTACACGGTGGAAGAAGCAGTAGAAGCCGCTAAATCATTAGGCAGTCCGGTTACGGTTGTCAAAGCGCAAATTCATGCAGGCGGCCGGGGTAAAGCTGGCGGCGTTAAAGTTGCTAAGAACCTTGACGAAGTCCGTGCGTATGCACAGGAAATTCTCGGTAAAGTATTGGTAACACACCAAACTGGCCCTGAAGGTAAAGAAGTGAAGCGTCTTTTGATTGAAGAAGGCTGTGATATCCGTAAGGAATATTACATCGGTGTCGTTGTTGACCGTGACACTGGCCGCGTCGTTTTGATGGCTTCCGAAGAGGGCGGTACTGAAATTGAGGAAGTGGCTGCAGCTACTCCTGAGAAAATTTTCAAAGAAGTTGTCGATCCAGTTCTGGGACTGCAGGTATTCCAGGCTCGCAAACTTGCTTATGCGATTAACATTCCTAATGAGCTGATTAACAAAGCAGTACAGTTCATGCAGGCATTGTACACAGCATTCGTTGAGAAAGACTGTTCGATTGCAGAGATCAACCCGTTAGTCGTTACAGGTGATGGCAACGTTATGGCACTAGATGCCAAGCTTAATTTCGATTCCAATGCATTGTTCCGTCATAAAGACATTATGGAACTACGTGATTTGGATGAAGAGAATGAGAAGGAAATTGAAGCATCTAAGTATGATCTGAGCTACATAGCTCTTGATGGTAACATCGGTTGTATGGTTAATGGCGCAGGTCTGGCTATGGCTACAATGGATATCATCAAATACTATGGTGGAGACCCAGCTAACTTCCTAGACGTAGGGGGCGGTGCTACAACAGAGAAGGTAACTGAAGCATTCAAGATTATCTTGTCTGATGAGCAGGTCAAAGGTATTTTCGTTAACATTTTCGGCGGCATTATGCGTTGTGATGTTATTGCTGATGGTGTGGTTGAAGCAGCTAAACAGCTTGGTTTAACACGTCCTCTAGTTGTGCGTTTGGAAGGAACAAATGTAGAACTAGGCAAGAAAATCCTTGCTGAATCAGGTCTGAATATCGTAGCTGCTGATTCTATGGCTGATGGTGCTCAAAAAATTGTCTCACTCGTAAAATAGTACCTTTTTAAATACGACAGGGGATGTGAACGAATCGTGAGTATTTTGGTTGATAAAAATACAAAAGTCATTACCCAGGGTATCACTGGTAAAACCGCCCTTTTCCATGCGAAAGGTGCGCTTGATTACGGAACTCAAATGGTAGGCGGAACTTCACCGGGTAAAGGTGGTTCCCAAGTGGAAATTTCGCTAGAAAACGGACAGACGGTTAGTCTACCCGTGTTCAATACCGTTGAGGAAGCAAAAGCAGCTACAGGTGCTACTGCAAGCGTAATCTATGTACCTCCAGCTTTCGCTGCGGATTCCATTTTGGAAGCCATCGATGCGGGCCTAGAACTTGTTATTTGTATTACGGAAGGAATTCCGGTACTTGACATGGTCAAAGTCGCTCGTTATCTGGAAGGTAAAGATACAGTTCTGATCGGACCAAACTGTCCGGGTGTTATCACGCCGGGCGAATGTAAAATTGGTATTATGCCAGGTTACATCCATACACCAGGACATGTGGGTGTCGTTTCCCGTAGTGGAACACTAACATATGAAGCGGTACATCAGTTAACTACTCGCGGCATTGGCCAGTCCTCTGCTGTGGGTATTGGTGGTGACCCGGTTAAAGGATCGGAATTTATTGATATCCTTTCTAAATTCAATGATGATCCGAATACCTATGCTGTCATTATGATTGGTGAAATTGGTGGTACTGCTGAAGAAGAAGCTGCAGAGTGGATTCGCGACAATATGACCAAACCAGTTGTAGGCTTTATTGGTGGGGTAACTGCACCTCCAGGCAAACGTATGGGACATGCAGGAGCGATCATTTCAGGTGGTAAGGGTACAGCCAAAGAGAAGATTGCTAAACTCGAAGAGTGTGGCATCAAAGTGGCTCCGACCCCATCTGAAATGGGATCTACACTTGTAAGTGTTCTTGAAGAACGCGGTATTTTGAACAAATGCACTACTCATTAATTGTTCATAAATAGTATACGCTTCTAAGGTAAGCAACCTTTTATTTTCCAGTTGGGAGATAAGAGGTTGCTTTTTTGTCGTTTTCTAAGTTTGTTTTTTTATAACAAGTTAACAAGGGGGATGTAAGATGAAAATGAATGAACGCTGGATATTGATTGCTTTGCATGAAACATCGGGAATTGGAAGGAAGACCATATCACGGTTAATGAGACAAGGTGTGTTCTCTCAGGACATGCTACATTATAATAGTAGAGATTGGGAGAATCATGGATTTTCCGTTGAACAATCTAATAAACTAAAACAACAAATTTCTACATCTTGGATCGACAAACGTAAAGCTGAGATTGAGTCTCAAGGGATTCAAGTACTAACAGCAATAGATGAGAATTACCCAGTGTTACTACTGGAAAGTCCAGAGCCGCCATGGGTTTTATATTGTAGGGGTCGAACGGATTTACTTCATTCATCGAGTATTGCCATGGTGGGAACTAGAGTGCCAACTGCATATGGACGTAAAGTAGGGACTGAGATTGCCAAAGATTTATGTTCTGGTGGACTCACTGTTGTCAGTGGGATGGCGCGTGGAATCGACAGTGTTTGTCATGAATCGGCACTCGTTTCTGCAGGGAATACAATAGCTGTTCTAGGGACTGCAATGGATACCATCTATCCTCCAGAGAACCGTTCTTTATATGAAAGAATCAAGGATAACGGATTACTGATTAGTGAATATCCACCGGGTACCGCATCTCATCCCGGTTTATTTCCTCAGCGTAATCGAATTATTGCAGGATTATCTTTAGGAGTATTAGTAGTAGAAGCAGATTTGCGAAGCGGTTCTTTAATTACGACGGATGCTGCTTTGGAAGCTGGACGAGATGTCTTTGCCGTGCCAGGACCGATTACTTCACCCAAAAGTCGGGGTGCATTAGGGCTAATTAAACAGGGAGCCAAAATGGTTATCAGCGCGAGTGATATTTTTGAAGAATATGAATCATGGTTGCCAAAAGTAATAGAGAATACATACAATAGCAAAGTACAAAAAGCTACAGATGTACAACAAACCGATTTGACAACAGAGGAGTTTGAACTATACCATGTATTGGAGCAGGGTCCGTTCACATTGGATGAGCTACTGCAGCACAGCCAGTGGGATTTTGGACATTTGCATTCAGTTCTGTTATCTTTAATCATAAAAATGCGGATTACCCAATTACCTGGTGCAATATACAAGATTATATAATAGATAATTCTGATGTTTTGAGAGGAGGATGAGCCTGTGGCGGATTCACTCGTCATCGTAGAGTCGCCTGCTAAGGCGAAGACGATCGGCAAATATTTAGGCAGTAAGTTTATTGTGAAGGCTTCAATGGGCCACATTCGTGATTTGCCGAAGAGTCAAATCGGGGTTGAAGTAGAGAATGATTTCAATCCAAAATATATTACCATCCGTGGAAAAGGTTCAATATTGAAGGAACTGAAGGATGCTAGTAAAAAAGTGAAAAATGTTTACCTCGCAGCTGACCCGGATCGTGAAGGTGAAGCGATTGCTTGGCATCTTGCTCATGCTCTTGATTTAAATCAAGACGAAAGTTGTCGTGTTGTATTTAATGAAATTACGAAACAAGCAGTCAAGGATGCTTTTAAAACACCACGTAAAATCAATATGGATCTTGTCAATGCTCAGCAAGCCAGACGTATACTTGATCGATTAGTTGGTTATAAGATCAGCCCATTGTTATGGAAAAAGGTTAAAAAGGGACTATCTGCAGGACGTGTACAGTCCGTTGCTGTCAAAATCATTTTGGATCGCGAGAATGAGATTGATGCTTTTGTACCTGAAGAGTACTGGACAATTACAGCTCGATTGGGTAAAGGCGATTCCGTTTTTGAAGCAAAGTTCCATCAATTGAATGGACAGAAGAAAGAGCTTACGAGAGAAGCGGATGTTCAAGAAATACTCGATGCCATTAAAGGATCGACTTTTAAAGTTAGCGAGGTAAAGGAAAAGGAACGTCAACGCCATCCTTCACCGCCGTTTACTACCAGTTCGATGCAACAAGAAGCTGCTCGTAAGCTGAACTTTCGTGCTGCAAAGACGATGTCGGTTGCGCAGCAACTATATGAAGGTGTAGAGCTTGGAAAAGAAGGAACAGTAGGTTTAATTACTTACATGCGTACGGATTCCACTCGAGTTGCTGCTTCAGCGCAAGAGGAATTCAAAGTATTTATACAGGAAAAATACGGGGACACTTTTGTTCCAGAAACACCTCGTGAATATTCGAAGAAGGCCGCTAATGCTCAAGAAGCGCATGAAGCGGTTCGTCCTACATCAGTTGAGCGCAATCCTGACTCCGTAAAACAATTCTTAAGCAGAGATCAATTCCGTTTATACAAACTAGTATGGGAACGTTTTGTAGCTAGTCAGATGTCCTCTGCGATTCTAGATACACTTTCTGTGGATATTGCAGTTGGAAATGCAATGTTCCGTGCTTCAGGTTCGAAGGTCCGGTTTCCTGGCTTCATGAAAGTTTACGTTGAGGGTAATGATGACGGTACGACAGATGAAGACAAATTTTTGCCGGTTCTTACAGCAGGTGATAAGTTGAAGAAGCAGGATATAGAACCGAAGCAGCATTTTACGCAACCGCCGCCGCGTTATACGGAAGCGCGTTTAGTAAAGGCTATGGAAGAACTGGGTATTGGACGTCCAAGTACGTATGCTCCAACACTTGAAACCATTCAGAAACGTGGCTATGTGGCAATTGAAGAGAAGAAGTTTATGCTAACGGAACTCGGAGAATTGGTCATTGAACAGATGGAACAATTTTTCCCCGAAATTCTTAACGTTGAATTTACTGCTCATATGGAAGAAGATCTTGACCATGTGGAGGAAGGCTCAGAGGATTGGGTTAGAGTACTTGCCGAATTCTATGAATCGTTTGAGAAGCGTCTCGAATTTGCTGAAGAAGAAATGAAAGAAATCGAAATTGAAGATGAGGTTTCTGACGAAATTTGTGAAAAATGCGGCAAACCGCTAGTTTATAAATTAGGGCGTTTTGGTAAGTTTTTGGCTTGTTCCGGATTCCCTGATTGTCGCAATACTAAACCTATCGTCAAAGATATAGGTGTGACCTGTCCGAAGTGTAAAGAAGGTCATGTCGTAGAGAGACGTAGTAAAAAAGGCCGGATATTCTTCGGATGTGATCGTTACCCAGATTGTGATTTTGTATCATGGGATAGACCGTCCATTAAGCCTTGTCCGAAGTGTGATTCCCTTATGGTTGAGAAACGTAACAAGCAAGGAACTAAGTTACAATGTACATCATGTGATCATGTTGAGATGGTTGAAGATCAGGATGATGAAGAAATCGTAGAATCGTAAAATGTAGGAGGTCATACAAGTGAAACAGGTACCAACAGTGACAGTCATCGGAGCGGGCTTAGCGGGTAGTGAAGCTGCATGGCAAATTGCCAGCCGAGGCGTTCCAGTCAGACTATATGAAATGAGACCCGTGGTGAAAACACCCGCGCATCATACGGATAAGTTTGCGGAATTGGTATGTACCAATTCATTGCGTGCAAATGGTTTAGCGAATGCAGTTGGAGTTCTTAAGGAAGAAATGCGGATGCTGGATTCTATTATTTTACGTTCAGCAGATAAGAATGCCGTTCCTGCGGGGGGCGCACTAGCTGTGGATCGTGATGGATTCTCTGGTGATATTACCGATATTCTGCATAATCATCCACTAATCGAGGTTGTAAATGAAGAACTGCAGCATATACCTGATGATGGGATTGTAGTCATTGCTACAGGTCCTTTGACCTCCCCATCTCTGTCTTCTGAAATTAAAGCACTTATGGGCGAAGAATATTTTTATTTTTATGATGCGGCGGCTCCGATCGTTGAGAAGGACTCCATTGATATGAATAAAGTATATTTAGCCTCTCGCTACGATAAGGGCGAAGCTGCTTATTTGAACTGTCCTATGAATGAAGAGGAATTCAATGCTTTTTACGAGGCATTGATTACAGCAGAGGTTGCACAGTTGAAAGATTTTGAGAAAGAAGTTTATTTTGAAGGGTGTATGCCGATTGAGGTCATGATGAGCCGTGGGAAACAAACTGCGCTATTTGGCCCGATGAAGCCTGTAGGACTTGTAAATCCCCATACGGGGACACTACCTCATGCAGTTGTTCAGCTTCGTCAAGATAATGCAGCAGGTACACTTTATAACTTGGTAGGCTTCCAAACTCATCTTAAATGGGGAGAGCAGAAGCGGGTATTTTCTATGATTCCGGGTCTTGAGAATGCGGAATATGTTCGTTATGGTGTCATGCACCGCAATACGTTTATTAATTCGCCGAGGTTGCTCAAACCTACCTATCAGCTTAAAACGAATGAGAACCTGTTTTTTGCGGGTCAAATGACAGGGGTAGAGGGATATGTTGAATCTGCTGCTTCAGGTCTTATAGCGGGTATCAACGCTGCGAGAGTAGCACTTGGTGAAGAGTGTGTCGTATTACCTGCTACTAGTACGATTGGAAGTATGGCACAATATATTACAACTGCGGACCCAGAACATTTTCAACCGATGAATGCCAATTTCGGATTGCTACCTAAGCTTGAAGTAAGAATGCGTAGCAAAAAGGATAAGAATGAGGCGCTCGCTAATCGGGCTTTGGAAAGTATTTCTAAGTTTATTGACAGCTCCAGTGCGTCACCTGAACATCAGGAAGTATAACAAGGAGGTCATAGAATATGGATTTGTCTTTTCATGCTACAACGATTTGTGCTGTGAGACATAACGGAAAGTCTGCCATTGCTGGCGATGGGCAAGTAACCTTTGGGGAGAGCGTCATTATGAAGACGACAGCCAAAAAGGTACGCCGTCTCTATCGCGGGCAAGTTATTGCTGGGTTTGCTGGTTCCGTAGCAGATGCAATTACTTTGTTTGAAAAGTTTGAGGGTAAGCTAGAGGAACATCATGGTAATCTACAGCGTGCAGCTGTAGAACTCGCAAAGGATTGGCGTCAAGATCGCGTGCTTCGGAAACTTGAAGCGCTAATGATTGTTATGGACAAGAGTGGAATGCTGCTGATTTCGGGTGGCGGAGAGATTATAGAGCCTGATGATGACGTGCTCGCCATTGGTTCCGGTGGTAATTTTGCTCTAGCAGCTGGCCGTGCGCTAAAACGCCATGGTCATGAACTTGAAGCCAAGGATATTGCCAAAGAGGCATTAACCATCGCATCTGAGATTTGCGTATATACCAATTCGAATATCATTGTGGAAGAGTTGTAGTGGGAGGAATGGACATGGATAATCAAACGTTAACTCCAAGACAAATTGTAGCTGAGCTGGATAAATATATCGTAGGGCAGAAACAGGCTAAAAAGTCAGTTGCTGTTGCTTTGCGCAATAGGTATCGTCGCAATTTACTTCCTGATGATATCCGTGATGAAATTGTTCCCAAGAACATTCTAATGATTGGACCACAGGAGTGGGTAAGACTGAAATCGCTAGAAGACTTGCGAAACTGGTTCATGCTCCTTTTGTCAAAATTGAAGCTACCAAATTTACTGAAGTGGGATATGTCGGTCGTGACGTAGAGTCAATGGTCCGGGATCTGATTGAAACATCAATTCGTATGGTCAAACTTGAACGCACAGAGAAAGTGAAGGATCGTGCTGAAGAGCTTGCTAATGAACGAATTGTACATATTCTGGAGCCTTCATCGATTAAGAATAAGTCACAGAAGAATCCTTTTGAAATGATTTTTGGTGGCGGAAACAACAATCAGAACGAACAGGAAGAGGAAAAAGACCAACAGGACAGCGGGCTTGCTGAGCGTCGTCGTAAGGTTAAATTCCAATTGTTGTCGGGTACTTTGGAGAATGATCTAATTGAAGTAGACGTAGAAGACAATACACCTTCAATGATGGATATGTTTGCAGGGCAGGGAAACGATCAAATGGGTATGAATATGCAAGAAATGTTTGGTAGTTTGCTGCCACGTAAGACAAAGAAACGTAAGCTTCCCATTAGAGAAGCTCGAAAAGTACTTATTCAGGATGAAGCTTCTAAGTTAATCGACATGGATGATGTTATTTCTGATTCTATTCAGCGTGCAGAGCAGTCTGGGATTATCTTCATTGATGAAATTGATAAAGTAGCCAGTCATGGCAAGGGTTCTGGCCCAGATGTGTCTAGAGAAGGCGTACAGCGCGATATTCTGCCAATTGTTGAAGGATCAACGGTGATGACAAAATATGGTCCCGTGAAGACGGATTATATTTTATTTATAGCTGCAGGAGCATTCCATATTTCCAAACCTTCAGACCTTATTCCAGAGCTGCAGGGTAGATTCCCAATTCGGGTAGAACTGAGCAGTTTAACTCTAGAGGATTTCGTATCTATTCTAACTGAACCGAAGAATGCTTTAACGAAGCAATACACAGATCTTATTAAAACAGAGGACATTGAAATTGTCTTTGAACCAGAAGCGATTCGTGAAATTGCCAAGATTGCAGCAACGGTGAATCAGAATACGGAAAACATAGGCGCTCGGAGACTTCATACTATATTAGAGAAATTACTTGAGGATCTTTCTTTTGAGGCTCCAGAGCTTACTTTAGAACGAATGGTGATTACGCCAGAGTATGTACGAGAAAAGTTGTCCGATATCGCTCAAGATCGTGATCTAAGCCAATATATTTTGTAGTGATATGATAGAAGTCAGAGGAGAGAAATCGTCTCTCTTTTGCGTAAATCCGAAAAACTAGGACCAAAGATTTGTTGTTTTATCGAATTTTGACTTTGTATGAGACCTTTTTAATCCTGTGAGCCCTTATATCAGGCCGAATTGTTAATAATTTAACAAAAAATGAGATAAAAGCCCTTCTTTCTGAAAAAAGATAGGGCTTTTTTCTTATTGTAATATAACCCAATCTCTAAGAAACTTAGGATATACGACAGCATAGTAAAATTTTCTACTTAAGTCCTAGAAATACCGTTATTTATATATTCTTTTGTCGAAAAAAGAGGATTTGCGGTAAGATGGTGGAAAAATCAATTATACAACTTTTGGAAAAAAGGGGGAAAGCAATTGGACTTATTGAATAGTATGAGTTTTCAACGCATGGAGAGCGGGCTACAAGCTGCAAATACGCGGCAGAAGGTTCTTGCTAACAATATTGCGAATGCAGAAACACCATATTTTAAAAAGTCGGATGTATCATTTGAAAGCCTACTTCAGCAGGAAATTAATGGAGAAATGCCCGAGCTTCGCGGCAAGGTTACAGATTCCCGGCACTTTGCCATTGGACCTATAAGTTCCATTCCTTCGCCAGTAATAACTGTTGACCAGTCCACTGCCATGAATAATAACTTAAATAACGTGGATGTTGATTCCGAAATGTCGAAGTTGGCCGAAAATCAACTGCAATATAATTCATACATCCAACAGATGAATGAACAAATCAAAATGATTCGTACTGTAGTTGAAGGGAGATAAACTCAATGAACATTAGCAGTAGCTTCAATATTAGTGCCTCTGCGTTAACAGCACAAAGACTGCGAATGGATGTTATTTCTTCTAATGTAGCAAACGCAGAATCAACTAGAGCATCGGTGGTTAATGGACAAGCAGTACCTTATCGGCGAAAAATGGTTGTGCTTTCTCCTAATGAATCAAGTTTCTCAGAACTGCTTCAAAATCAAATGAGCGGTCAAAGCACAGCAGCAGGTGTTAAAGTCTCTGCTATCAAAGATGATCAATCAGCTTTTAAGCCTGTTTATAACCCAACGCATCCGGATGCGGACGCAAAGGGCTATGTATATATGCCTAATGTAGATATTGCAAAAGAGATGATAGATATGATTTCTGCTACGAGATCTTATGAAGCAAATGTAACAGCTCTGAATGCGTCTAAATCGATGGTTATGAAAGCTTTAGAAATAGGTAAATAGACACTTGTGAAAAATTAAACATACGTAAGGAGGGACATTAATGATTCAAAACACCTTGTTTTCCACTCAAAGTGTACAACCTTTGAAGGTGCTAAATAGTTCCCAAGAAACTGCTACACCTTCAGAGTCACTTAGCAAATTCGGTGCGTATCTGGAAGACGCCATTAACCAAGTATCTGAGCAAGAGAAAACATCTCAAGTGATGAACAACCAATTCATGCTCGGACAAGTAAATGTTGACCAGACCATGATTGCTTCGGAGAAGGCATTGCTGAGTATACAGCTTACGACGCAAGTTCGTAATAAGGTAATCGAAGCTTATCAAGAAATCATGCGTACGCAAGTATAATCGGATCGAGCTAAGTTTCGGGTGGGGTGGGTGAAGTTGTGAACGAAAGAATCATCCAGTACAAGGATAAGGTCCTACAATACTGGAATCAATTTAGTAAAAAACAAAAAGTGTTATTTATATCAACTTTTGCTTTTATTGTTATAGCGATTATCGTGATGACAATGCAATTTTCTAAGACCGAATACGAAGTAGCGTTTCGTGATTTGAATTCAAGTGATTCAGCAGGAATCATGACTTATCTGGACAGTAATAATATTCCATATAAACTTGGTGTGGATGGTAAAACAATATCTGTGCCGAGTATACAAGCAGCTAAAGTTAAAGTTGATGTAGGTTCGCAGGGGATTATTCAGAACGGATCCATCGGTTTCAGAACATTTGAACAGAATTCATCTTCTATAGGTACAACCGATAGTGAATTCAATGTGAAATATAACAATGCGTTGAACGGTGAGATTCAGCAGTTGTTGACTAGCATGAGCGGCATAGCAAACGCAAAAGTTCTTGTTAATCTTCCTAAAGAGAGCGTATTTGCGGGTACGGATGACGCTAACAAAGCTTCTGCTTCCGTTGTAATAACATTCAAACCTGGTTATCATCCTAGTCAAGAGGCGATTGATGGATATTTTAATCTGGTGAAGACATCTGTACCCAATCTTCCTGTAGAAAACATAACGGTAACGGAAGCAGATAGTAATGCGGAACTGCTTGCTACAGCTAAGGGGGGATCTGGTGGACTTGTCAACAATGTTGAAGAGAACTTCGCACTTCAAAAGAAATTCGAGAATGAAGTTCGCCAGAATGTAAAACAATTTCTAAGTCAATTTATGGGCCCTAATAAAGTAGATGTACTTGTTGTTTCTAAGCTTAATTTCGATAAGGTTCAAAGAAAAGAAGATATGGTAACCCCAGTCGATGTGGATAACATGAAGGGGATTGAAATTAGTGTTCAGGAAATTTCTAAGAATTATAAAGGGAAAAGCAATCCGACAAGTGGTGTGGCTGGAACCGGAGCAACTGATGTTCCAACGTATCCAAGCGATTCTTCGACGGGTGATGTAACTTCTGAGGATTTGACTAAAACAATAAATTACGAGGTTAACCGTATTACCAATAATATTGTTGCTAGCCCATATACTGTAAAAGATTTAACCATTAATGTGGCAGTTGAACCACCAGCTGGTCAAAAAAGTGTTGATCAGAAAACAGAGGATGCTATACAGAATATTCTAGTGAATATTGTTAGAGCATCATTGGCTGATTCAGGTACTACATATACAGACGCTGACCTAACAAAAAAAGTTTCGGTGTACTCGCAACCTTATAGTGGAAATGTCAATGAGTCCAAAGGCATTCAGCTTTCTAGTGGGGTGCTATGGGGGATTGGTCTTGCCGCACTTGCTTTACTTGCAGGTGGGGGTTACCTAATATACAGACGCCGCAAACAAAAAGAAGAGATCGAAGAAGATCTTCCTATGTCTATTCCAACTGAATTTCCATCCATTAATTTGGATAGCGTGACGAACGAAAGTCAAGTCCGTAAGCAGCTCGAAACGTTGGCGAAAAGAAAACCTGACGAATTCGTCAACCTGCTTCGAACATGGCTTGCTGACGAATAGAGGTGAATCCATTGGCAAAACCAAACAATCAGGGACTGAGTGGAAGACAAAAAGCGGCAATTCTACTCATTACCTTGGGTCCAGAAGTATCTGCACAAATATTTAAACATTTGCGTGATGAAGAGATTGAACAACTCACGCTTGAAATTGCCAATGTCCGCAAAGTGGACAGTATGGAAAAAGATATGATTATGTCAGAGTTTCATCAAATCTGTATGGCTCAAGAATATATTTCACAAGGCGGTATTAATTACGCTAGAGAGATTCTTGAAAAGGCTCTTGGTACTACAAAGGCTCTAGAAGTGATCAATCGATTGACGGCAACGTTGCAAGTTCGTCCTTTCGATTTTGCTCGTAAAGCAGACCCTAATCAGATTTTGAACTTTATACAAAATGAGAATGCACAAACCATCGCACTCGTATTATCTTATTTACAATTTGAACAAGCAGCTAGCATACTCTCTTCGCTTCCACAAGAAAAACAAGCAGACGTTGCTCGTAGAATCGCAGTTATGGACAGTACTTCTCCTGAAGTCATTTCTCAAGTCGAACGCGTATTGGAGCAAAAACTGTCGGCAACGGTGACTCAGGATTACACGAATGCTGGTGGTATTGAGTCGATTGTAATGATCCTGAATGGTGTAGACCGTGGTACAGAACGTACTATTCTCGACGCACTCGAAATTCAAGATCCTGAACTTGCAGAAGAAATTAAGAAACGGATGTTTGTCTTCGAGGATATCGTCAATGTGGACAACAGGTCGATTCAACGTATTATACGAGACATCGAAAATGCCGATCTTCAGCTTGCGCTTAAAGTGGCTAGTGAAGAGGTTCGTGATGTAATTTTCCGGAATATGTCTAAACGAATGGCAGAAACGTTCAAAGAAGAAATGGAATACATGGGTCCTGTACGGTTGCGTGATGTTGAAGAAGCTCAGACACGTATCGTAGGAACAATCCGTAGATTGGAAGAAGCCGGTGAGATTATCATAGCTCGTGGCGGAGGAGATGACATCATTGTCTAATTTGATTAAATCTTCGCAGTATGTACCCGTTGAGATTCTGAGACAATTAAACTTGGGACATCACTATGCGTCTACCGAAGATAAAGAGACTGAGACAGTGAATGAGCAGGAAGAAACTCCAATCATTCAAGTGGATGAAGAAACCAAGCGTCTACGTAAAGAAATGCTAGAGGATGCCAAAGATTTTGCTGAACGTCAAATACGCGAGGCTTCTGAAGAAGCAGAGCAAATTCTAGGACAAGCTAATGAACAGGTAGCTGCATGGTGGCAAGAACGTCGCGATCAGGATGAGCATTTGGTAGAAGCTCTTAAATCTGAAGGATTTGATCAAGGTTACCGCGAGGGAGTAGAGCGGGCTGAAGAGGAACTGCAGATTCGCATTCAAGAAATGATGACGGAAGCACAGGCTGTATTAAAACAGGCCTACGAGGTCAAGGAACAAATCATCCAAGAAGCTGAGCCTTTTCTTGTGGATCTAAGTTGTGCCATTGCTGAGAAAGTTATTGATAAGCAGCTCTCGCTGGAGCCAGAATACACGGTTGATTTGATTAAGAGAAATCTGCTTCGTAAGCGTGAGCAAGGGACGATCACACTATGTGTAGCGCCTGCTAATTTTGCTTTTGTACAGGCAGCAAGAGAAGAGCTAAGTGTAGCCATTGATTCACAGGCCGAATTGCAAATCTTACCAGACTCTACGGTTGTCGATCGTGGATGTGTGATCCGCTCGTCATTCGGAAGCGTAGATGCAAGAATAGATACGCAGTTGACTGAAATTAAGAAAGAGTTAATCCGCATTGCTCTGGATAATGACGATCGGAGACATCAAGATGAAGATGCCTAGTAGTGAAAGGTATATGGATCACTTGAGAAACATGGATCCTGTTCGTGTGAACGGGAAGGTTACTCAGGTGATTGGTTTGATGGTTGAGTCAGAGGGTCCCGATGCTAGCATTGGAGACTTATGCTACATTTATCCCACTAAAAGTGCGAAGCCTCTAAAAGCAGAGGTAGTAGGTTTTAGAGATAATAAAGTGCTTCTGATGCCTCTTGGTGAACTTCAGTCCATTGGACCTGGCTGTGATGTGGTAGGAACGGGCAAGCCCCTTAGTGTTCAGGTCGGTTCCGAACTGCTTGGGAAAGTTCTTGATGGTCTGGGGCAACCTTTAGATGGTTCATTGATTCCGACACGAATGCCCTACAGTTCTACTTTTAACATACCCTCTAATCCACTTAAGCGGCCAAGAGTACTAGAGCCAATTAGTATTGGTGTTAGAGCGATTGATGGACTTCTTACGATAGGTAAGGGACAGCGGGTTGGTATATTTGCAGGTTCTGGGGTTGGTAAAAGCACGCTGATGGGCATGATTGCCCGTAATACAGCGGCAGATGTAAATGTTATTGCCTTGATCGGTGAACGCGGACGTGAAGTGCTAGATTTTATTGAGAGAGATCTCGGACCAGAGGGTCTTCAAAGATCTGTAGTGATTGTAGCTACCTCTGATCAGCCAGCACTGATCCGCATTAAAGGTGCATTGATCGCCACAACCATAGCTGAATATTTCCGTGACAGAGGTCTTAACGTCATGCTCATGATGGACTCTGTAACACGTTATGCTATGGCTCAGCGTGAGGTGGGACTGGCTATAGGTGAACCTCCCGCTATGAGAGGATATACTCCTTCGGTATTTGCGAGTTTACCTAAACTACTAGAACGAGCAGGAACAGGTCCAACCGGTTCGATTACTGCTTTCTATACCGTACTGGTTGATGGAGACGATATGAATGAGCCAATCGCAGATGCGGTGCGAGGTATTCTGGATGGGCACATTGTGCTTGATCGAGGAATCGCTCACAAAGGTCATTTTCCAGCGATAGATATTTTAGCAAGTATCAGCCGGGTGATGAAAGACATTGCCCCTGAAGAGCAAAGCGAAGCGGCCGATAATCTCAAACGTCTTCTTGCTGTGTATAAGGAGTCGGAAGATTTAATTAACATTGGAGCCTACCAGCAGGGTTCAAATGAGCAAATTGATGAATCAATGGAATATATTCAGGATATTTGGGATTTCACGAAGCAAAAAGTGAACGAAAAAGTGACTTTAGATCAAGCACAAGAACGTTTGATTTCCGAATTTTTGAGGAGATGAACCTAAGGGATGAGATTTCAATATGCGTTCCAGAAAATCGTAGATTTAAAAAGCAACGAGAAAACGCAAGCAGAATGGATGCTGTCCAGCGCTATTGGTAAGCTGCAAGCTGAAGAAAAGACACTACATGAGTTGCTGGACAGCCGCGATTATATGGCTAATCAGCTTCAAGAGGCGGCTGGAACCAAAACTCCTGTCGCCAAAATTCGTGAAATACAATCGTATGTAGAGCACCTGGAACTATGTATTATTCAAAAAAATTCAGATGTTCATCGGGCGAATGATCATGTTAAGAAAGAGAAAATTCATCTATCCGATAAATTACTGGATGAGAAAGTTTGGCTGAAGGCTCGAGATAAGGCCAAGGATTCTTTTGTAAAACAAATGCTCCAGCGCGAGCAGGGAGAACTTGATGAAATGGCAACCGTAAGGTTTGCAATGAGAGCCAGATAATATGGGTTTGACGAAGCAAATGGATGCTCTTGCCTCGGGGGAGGAATGAAAGTGGCTCATAATGATTTTGATTTAGAGAAAGAAACAACAGGGAGATTTGAACGGGTTTTATTCTTCATGATCCCTATTATTTTTACAATTGTACTACTTGTCGTTCTATTAACTCTATTAAATGTAAACTGGCGCAATAACATGTTAGAGTTTGCAAACAAAATCCCTGTTGTTAATAAGTGGGTACCTGAGCCTGATAAGGATCCTGAAAAAACTAAATTGGATGAAAGCAAGCAACAGGTTAAAAGTGCCAAAGCTACAATTGAAGAGCTGAAGAACAAGCTTGCAACGAAAGAGACTGCATTACAAAAAGCGAATGAAGAAAAACAACAGCAGGAAACTAAACTCAAGAACGCGCAAGAAGAGCTTGATTCGATGCAACTTAAAAATCAGTCTCAAACCTCTTCTGATGAAGAAGATGATCCCTATGATAAGCAAATAAAGGATCTAGCTAAAATGTACGCAAATATGAGTCCTAGTAAGTCCGCTCCTATTTTACAGAGTATGACTACTGCTGAAATAGTACAGTTGCTTAGTGCGATGAAAAATGACAGCCGTATCGCCATTTTAGAGAAAATGGACCCGAAAATTGCTGCTGAAGTTACAACGATGCTGAAAGAGGTAGTTTCATCTAGCGACTTAGCTATAGCAGCTTTACAGTCGCGTATTAATAAGAATTCTCCTCCAGCATCCAGTGAAAGCACTGGTCTTGATCGAACTCAGATTAGTCAAACATTTGCAAGTATGCCACCTAAAAGTGCTGCGATGTTAGTATTGAAAACTTATAAAATCAGTCCTGAAAAAGCATTGAAAATTCTGAATTCAGTCACTGATTCTACGCGATCAAGTATTTTGGATGCAATGTCATCACAGGATGCAACAACGTCAGCTGTCATTTTGAACAAGCTTATGAGTACTAAATAATCGAAATCATGTAACTTATGTACATTTGAAAGGAGGTGAAAAAATATGAGCTTAGCTTTTCAAAATGTCACAACAGGTAATGTAAGTAGTTTGAAACCAACGGTAGCTGCTGCATCGGTATCCCCAGGAACGGGGACGGATACATTCGTTAAGTCCTTGTCCCAGATGATGACAGGTGAGGGCAATGCGGCGCTGGCATCGAATCTTCTTTCAGTTGGAACTCTGTTGACTGGGCTAGTTCAAAACGCATCTGATATTGGCTCGGAAACAGCAGATGAATCCTTAGTTCAGGGTTTGACACAGATTATGAATAGCCTGTTGGAAAACGCAAGTAAATTGGATGATGCTATTGCAGCAGACCCTTCCTTAATAATTTCTCTTCAAAGCTGGTTGCAACAGGTTACTACGGTTTTAAATGCTAATCAGGAGCAGGATCCATCGATGTTGTCAGATGAGGATCGTTCTCCGGCAATTTCACAGCTTGCAGAACATCCCGAAACTTTACGGTTTGCTGTCCAGGATGGTTTAGCACAGCTTTTATCAGCGATTCAGTCATCAACATCAAAGGATATTCCAGCTAACGCGCTACAGTTACTCGGATCTTTTCAAAATTTGTTAGTCCAAAATGGTATGGAATCATTATCAAAGGCTTCTTCGACTGAAAATGCCGACCAAATTTCTGAATCACAGCCGATCCCTAGTAATTCAGTTCCCAGTTCATCGAACAGTAGTGAATTGAAGCGTCTTACTGCGATACTGGAAAGTGTGAAGCAAAATGATGCGAAGAACAATACATTACTGGAACCCACCAGAATGTCTCAGCTTAGCAGAAAAACTTCAACGGAGAACATTACATCGTCTCTAACTAGTAATTCAAGCCGTGTGGAAGGTGCATCCATTGAAGAAGTTTCTAGTGTGAATTTTGATGATGTAGTCGATAACCAAACCACGATCACAGCGGGCCAATTGGTTATGAAAGAGGGAATTCAATCTCCTTTTAAAGCAGCAACTGTTCCAACAGTTCCAGTGGATACGTTTTCTAAGGAAATGACGAACTTTGTTATTAATAAGCTGGATATTGTGAAACAGCAAGGTATTACAGAAGCGAAGATCTCTTTGTATCCAGAGCATTTGGGTCAAGTTGATATTAAAATCACGATGCAAAATGGACAACTTATTGCCCAGTTTACTGCAGAACATGCGGGAACAAAAGACTTACTAGAACAGCAAATGAGTCAGCTTCGTTCGTCTCTGCATTCGCAAGGACTTCAAGTAGAAAAGCTTGTGGTTACCCAAAATCAATCACTTCAATCACAAATGTATCATGATGGACGTCAGCCTGGATCGGGACAGCAGCAACAGTCTAATCGACGCTCTAAGGAAAAGGATACAGCTTCAGACGATGCTCTAATTGTGTCTGAGATTGCAGATGAATTGAGTGAGTGGATGGCTATTCAAGAGCAGGAGAAAAATGGCAATTCATTTACAGCAAAAGCATAAGGTGGAGGTGAAATATGGCTTCTGATAATTTTTCAACAAGTAATATATGGCCGAATTACTCTACTGCTAATGTTGCTAAGGCAGCCAGTAAGAGCACACAAACCATGGGTAAGGATCAGTTTTTGAGTATTCTAATGAAGCAACTTCAGAATCAGGATCCTATGCAACCAATGGAAGATAAAGAGTTTATTGCACAGATGGCTCAATTCTCGTCGGTAGAGCAACTTATGAACATTTCCAATCAATTGACCACAATGAGTCAGTCTCTAGGTAATGTATCTGGACTTATAGGTAAAGAAATCAGTTGGATGGATGGAGGCACTTCCGGTTCTACTGGACAAGAAAACACAGCCCCACAGTTAAAATCGGGTGTTGTAGACTCCATTATTGTGAAGGACGGAGTGCAATATGCTGCTGTAGGGGATAGTGCAATTCCAATTACAAAAATTATTGAAATTAAAGATGTTCCTAAAAAAGAGCCTACAACCCCTGCGGTAGTTGAGGAGCCAGTTAATAAGCCTGGAGAAGCTCCTAATTCAGAGAAAACGGGTGGTACGGCACAAGCAGGTGGGGAGTCGTTATGAGTGATCGGTTGACGATTGGTCAACTATATCCTACTGCTAAGATTCACCCCTCAACGGTCTCTAAACAACGTGACAAACAAAATGAAAGTACAACATCATTTGATCAACTATTGCAGAAGAATCTACTTAAATTTAGCAATCACGCGGTCAAGAGGCTGGAGCAGAGAGGTATTGAAATTCAAGGGGATCAGCTTGCCCGTATCAATAGTGCAGTCGATAAGGCAGCGGCTAAAGGGAGCAAGGAATCTTTGATTTTGATGAAGGATATGGCTTTGATCGTAAATGTAGCGAATCGTACAGTTGTTACAGCTATGGATGGCAAGTCAATGCAAGACAATGTTTTTACTAAGATTGATAGTGCTGTAGTTATTTCATAAGACTGGCTGGCCCGATAAGGAAGCCAGAGAACTGCTGATCGACTGACGCGGTTCATGACCAATTGAGGAGGAATTTTTTATGTTAAGATCCATGTATTCTGGCGTTTCTGGTATGCGCGGTTTTCAAACGAAGTTAGACGTTATTGGTAATAACATTGCCAATGTAAATACAATCGGTTTTAAATCAGGTCGAGTGATGTTCAAGGATGTAATGAGTCAGACTGTAGCAGGGCTTACTGCACCAAATGATACAGATCAGGGCGGTTCGAATTCGAAGCAAATTGGTCTTGGGGTATCTATTGGCTCTATTGATACTTTGCATTTAGGTGGTAGTGCAATGACTACAAACAATCCTACAGATTTGCGTATTGATGGAGACGGTTTTTTCGTGGTCAAACTTACTGCTGACCAAGATACTCCATTTATGACTCGTGCAGGCGACTTTCATGTCGATGCACAGAAGCACTTAGTAACATCTGATGGATTATTCGTGTGTGATTCTGGTGGAGCTCCAATTACGCTTGAAGAGAACACCGTTTCATTTTCGATCTCACAAGATGGAGTCCTGCTTCAAAAACTTGATGATGGATCTGTTGAAAACGGAACACAGCTTGGGGTTACGAAAGTGACAAATCCAGAGGGGCTTGAGAAGATTGGCGGCAACCTGTATCGAATTACTTTAAACGCTAATGATGGCGGAGAGGTTGCAATTACAACAGCTAATAACTTAGCAGATGGTACGGGTGCAATTGTTGCTGGACAATTGGAAATGTCAAATGTGGATCTGACTAATGAATTCACTGAAATGATTGTGGCACAGCGCGGATTCCAGGCGAACTCAAGAATCATTACTACTTCTGATGAAGTGCTTCAGGAAATTGTTAACTTAAAACGATAATATTGAAGTGAAATCATAGGGGAGGTAGCCTCCCCTAAATTTTCATAGGAGGTCTACTATGATTTCTGTTACTCGTATAAATGGTTCCACATTGTGGCTGAATGCATTAATGATTGAGACAGTTGAAGAAACACCAGATACTTATATCACCTTAATTACAGGCAAACGAATGATTGTATTAGAGAAAGCCGCTGAGGTCATTTCCATGGTAAAGCATTATAATCAGGAAATTGGCGTCAATACTTCAACTATTAAAGTGCAACAAACGGAGGAATCCTCATGAAAAAGATGCTGCCCTGGCTAATTACGATTTTGCTAGCTATAACCTTGATCGTTCTGGCTGTGTTTCTGCTAGCACCCAATCTATTTGGCTCGAATCGTAACGATTCAAATTCGGCATCCCAAGCTATTGAAGTGCCTAAACTATCAGCAGATGAACTTGTTGAAATGACATCGGAAATTACTGGTATTAAGACTAATCTCGCAGATCAGGATTATATCGTATTGATGAATTTTGCGTTCCAATTGAATGACAAAAAGGCGAAAGAAGAGTTCGATAAAATCAAAGAATTCAAAATCAAACCCATTCTTATAAAGGTGCTTGCGGATACGAAACCAGACGAACTCAAGGGCGCCAACGGTTTGGACCAATTAAGCGCAAAATTGATCAATTTGATCAATAAGAACGTGACTCAAGGTAAAGTGAGTCAAATTCAGATTACCGATAAAGTTTTAACAGCATTGTAAGGGATCGTTGAGACAATCCTGCAAGGGGGTGAGATGATTGGTTGATGTATTATCGCAAAATGAGATTGATGCTCTTCTGGCAGCCTTGTCTTCAGGAGAAATGGATGCTGAAGAGCTTAAGAAAGAAGAATCCCAGAAGAAAATTCGATCCTATGATTTCAAGAGAGCAGTTCGCTTTTCCAAAGACCATATCCGTAGCTTAACTAGGATACATGAAAACTTTGCTCGCTATCTCACAACCTATTTCTCTGCGCAGCTTCGTACTTTTGTGCAGATTAGTGTTGTACAGGTTGAACAGCTTCCTTATGATGAATTTATTCGGTCTATTCCTAAAATGACTATACTTAATATTTTTGAAGCAGAGCCGCTCCAAGGTAGGATGGTACTAGAAGTACACCCCAATATTGCCTATTCAATGCTGGATAGACTTCTCGGAGGCGTAGGGATTGCCCCATCTAAAATCAATTCTTTAACTGAAATCGAAACAACGATTATGGAACGTATCTTTAGTCGTGCTTTTGAGAGCTTAGCTGAAGCTTGGAAGACCGTGCTGGATATTACTCCGCGAATGGAAGCGATGGAAACCAATCCGCAGTTTATGCAGATTGTATCTCCTAACGAAACCATTGCTCTAATATCGCTGAGTACGAAAATTGGAGATACCACAGGTATGATTAATTTATGTATACCGCATGTCGTGCTTGAGCCAATTATGTCGAAGTTGTCAGCGCATCAATGGTTTGTTTCTGAGAAAAAATCGAGTGTGCCGGAAGAAGCGGCATCATTAAAGCATAGAATCAGTCTAGCTCAATTAAATATTGTTGCTGAGCTTGGTGACTCTTCCGTTTCGATAGCAGAGTTCTTGGGGTTGAACATAGGCGATGTCATAAGTCTAAATAAACCTGTTCATTCGGGATTGCCAATTAAAGTAGGTAATCGACTTAAGTATATCGGTAGTCCAGGCATGATTAAAGATCGAGTTGCCATACAGATTGATGAGATTGTCAGTGAAGGAGTTGAGGAAATTGACGAGTAAAGATTATTTGTCTCAGGAGGAAATTGATGCGCTACTAAAGCAATCTGAGTTGGATTTTTCCGAAAGTGCCAGCGATTCAAGTGTAGACAGCTACTTAACTGCTCTTGAGCAAGATGCGCTTGGGGAGATTGGAAATATTACTTTTGGTAGCGCAGCAACAGCTTTATCGACACTGCTTGGCAAAAAAGTGGAAATTACAACACCCAAAGTGACTGTGATTACACGTGCTCAGTTTGAGGCTGAATTTCCAAAACCCCATGTCGCTGTTCATGTCAACTATGTTGACGGATTTGAAGGGATTAATTCACTTGTAATTAAGACTAGGGACGCTCAGGTTATTGCTAATTTAATGCTGGGAGGCGACGGTAACCCTGATGATGAAGAACTAAATGAGATTCATATCAGCGCCGTACAGGAAGCATGAACCAAATGATGGGATCATCTGCAACTTCGATGTCAACCATTTTTAACCGGTTCGTGAATATTTCACCGCCAGGCATTGATATTCTGGACATGTCGAGTGGAGATGGAGTTAGTAGTTTACCAACAGGAGAAACGTTAATAAAAATTTCGTTTAGGCTGAAAATCGGTGATTTGATTGATTCTACGATTATGCAACTACTTCCAATTAACTTTGCCAAGGAAATGGTGAGTATGCTTATTAATGGTTCTGATGACTCTGAGCCAGTTGCGGTAGAAAGTGCAGCTGCTGTAGAAGCACCAGAGCGCCCTATTCCTCAGCAGCAGACTAGTACCCAGCCTCCGCAAGCGGCGCCTGTAAATCAGCAGTATAATCAGCCTAATTACGGTATGCCACAAGGTTTTGACCCTAATCAGCAAGTGCCTTATCCAGGTCCACAGCACTATGGTGGTATGCCAAATCGCAATGTCAATGTTCAGCCGGTGCAGTTTTCTAATTTGGAGACTGGATCATTTGGGCATGTCGATCAAAACAATTTGAACTTATTGATGGACATTCCTCTTAAAGTCACCGTAGAATTAGGAAGGACCCAAAAGCAAATTAAGGATATATTGGAATTGTCACAAGGTTCTATTATCGAGTTGGACAAGCTTGCCGGTGAACCGGTTGATATTCTTGTTAACAACAAGTTAATCGCGAAGGGTGAGGTCGTGGTTATCGATGAGAACTTTGGTGTACGTGTAATAGACATCCTTAGCCAGTGGGACCGAATTCAAAAATTACAATAGCAAAGCTTAGGGAGGATTTTAAATCAATGGCAAACCGAATTCTTATCGTGGATGATGCAGCGTTTATGAGAATGATGATCCGTGATATTTTATCTAAAAATGGATTTGAAGTCGTAGGAGAAGCTCAAGATGGTGCACAGGCTATCGAGAAATTTAAAGAAGTACGTCCAGATTTAATTACCATGGACATTACGATGCCAGAAATGGATGGAATTGCAGCACTGAAAGAAATCAAGAAGATTGATCCAAGTGCAAAAGTGATTATGTGTTCAGCTATGGGACAACAGGCTATGGTTATTGACGCGATCCAAGCGGGCGCAAAAGATTTTATCGTAAAACCGTTCCAAACGGATCGTGTTATTGAAGCTATTAATAAAACTTTAGGCATATAGGTTTGTATTTATGAGTACACCAGATACATCCCTTCCTTCAACTGGAAGCAATGCCTTGTACTTAATGTATGTAATTTTTGTTTTGATCATTATTGTTGGTCTGATCATCATATTAATTCGTTTTTTAGGTCGTAAGAATAAAACATGGTTCAGCAATCGCTCTGTAAGAACTTTAGGGACAGTAGGCCTTGGGCCGAACAAGTCCCTTCAAATTATCGAAATTGGAAATAAAATATATTTAGTCGGCGTGGGCGAGGATATTCGCCTCGTTGACAAAATATCTGATCCTGATGAAGTGGCGCTAATTCTGGCTTCATTCGAACAGGAATCTGCGAATCAGGTCGGATCCTTATCTCCTTTCATCGCAAATATGATTTCCAAGCTTCGCAAACAGAAAGTAGTATCTGAGGATATCGAGCTAGAGGATACATCTTCTTTTCATGAAGTGTTCGACGATAAGCTCAGACGGATGTCAAGTCGTAAAGAAAAGATGAAAGAAATTCTGCGGGATGACAATACTACAGATCGGTTGAGGGATCCATGAAAAAAAAGATCTTACTTACATGTATTCTATTGGCTGTAGTCAGTTTACTATCTATGACAGCCGCGTTTGCGGATCCAATACCTAATATTGACATTAAAGTTGGCGATTCCGGTGGGAAGCCTAGTACAAGTTCAATTTCAATTCTATTAATGATAACGGTCATCAGCGTTGCACCAGCAATTTTAATGCTGATGACCAGTTTTACAAGAATAGTAGTTGTTCTTGGTTTTGTTAGAACTTCACTCGGTACGCAGCAAATGCCTCCAAATCAGGTAATAGTAGGATTGGCGCTATTTATAACGTTATTTGTAATGACGCCAACATTTACTTCAGTCAATAATGTGGCTCTTCAGCCTTATCTTAAGGGTGAGATCACTCAGACACAGGCTTTAAGTAAAGCCCAAGAACCGATGAAGAAATTTATGTATTCGAATACTCGGGAAAAAGACATTTTATTGTTTATGAAATATACCAAAGCTGAAAAACCCAAAACGTATAAAGACATTCCACTTACCGTAATGGTTCCGGCATTTGCAATTAGTGAACTGAAGACAGCGTTTCAGATGGGATTTATGATTTTTATTCCATTTCTTATTATTGATATCGTCGTTGCCAGTACTTTGATGGCGATGGGTATGATGATGCTTCCACCAGTAATGATTTCGCTGCCGTTTAAAATTCTATTGTTTGTGCTTGTAGATGGCTGGTATCTAGTCGTCAAATCACTACTGATGAGTTTTAATACTTGAATGTTTTAAAAGGGGGCGGGGGAGTCAGTCATGAATTCAGAGTTTATTATTGGACTCGCCGGGCAAGCAGTTTATACAGTGCTTAAAGTGAGTGCTCCAATGCTTCTATTGGGGTTAGTTGTGGGTTTAATCATCAGTATCTTCCAGGCAACAACACAAATCCAGGAACAGACCTTGGCATTTGTCCCGAAAATAGTAGCAGTCATGCTAGCATTGCTCATCTTTGGACCATGGATTCTAACAACACTTGTTGATTTCACATTTAATATCTTGGACAATTTATACAAATATATCGGTTAGGCGGAATTGGCTATGAACATGGTGTTACAAAGCCTGCCGGTTTTCTTACTTATTTTTTGTCGAATAACCTCTTTTTTTGTTGTCGTTCCAGTGTTTTCTTCTAAAGGAGTTCCGAATATATTCAAAATCGGTATTTCCTTTTTCATATCAGTTTTGGTTTTTCTAACTTATGGCATCCATCAACAGATTCCTACTGACCTTTCATACGTACTGCTTATTATAAGAGAAATACTTATTGGCCTGTTGCTTGGTTTTGTAGCATACATGATGTTTATGGTTATTCAGACGGCGGGTTCCTTTATTGATATCTCGATCGGTTTCGGAATTGCGAATGTTATTGATCCGATGACGGGTGCATCTTCACCCATGTTAGGAAACTTTAAATATATGTTTGCTCTTTTATTGTTTCTTACAATGAATGGACATCATTATTTGCTTGATGGCATTATTCACAGTTACGACTGGGTTCCTCTATCAAATCAGTTATTTATGAAATTATATAATGGTAGTTTGTCGGAATTTTTAATTCAGTCCTTTGGACAATCTTTTGTGTTAGCATTTCAGATGGCTGCTCCTTTAGTAACTACATTGTTTCTAACGGATATAGGCCTTGGTTTTCTTGCACGAACAGCGCCACAATTTAATGTATTTGTCATCGGTATACCGCTTAAAATCATAGTGGGTCTGATCATGCTGCTTTTACTCGTTCCCAGTTTTTCGTACATATTTGGTGAACTATTCGGAATTATGTTCGAGTCGATGCAGAAATTGCTGGCAGTTATAGGACATAAACCGAGTTGAGCAGGACGGAGGGACAACATTTGTTGTACAGGTATCCACTAGATTTACAGCTTTTTGCCGGAGAAAAGACTGAAAAAGCAACACCAAAGAAACGGCAAGATTCTCGTAAAAAAGGTCAGGTGGCCAAAAGTCAGGATCTTTCGGGAGCTGTGGTCCTGTTATCTTCCTTCTTCACTCTTCTTATGTTTGGAGGTTATCTCAGGGAACGGCTAGTTCATTTGTTTACAGATGTTCTGACTAATCGCTTAAACACTGAAATATCAATTAGTAATGTAATGAGCTTGCTTATGAAATATGGGATACAGATATTATTAATGCTGGCCCCCCTTTTTATCAGCGCAATTGTGATGGGATTGGCAGCTAACATGCTGCAAGTAGGCTTTATGATTACTGGAGATCCGTTAACGCCGAGATTCAGTAAAATCAACCCAATTAAAGGCTTTAAGAACATTTTCTCGATGAGGTCACTGGTTGAATTTGCAAAATCGATCTTTAAACTTACGATTATCGGTTTTCTAGTCTATCAAACATTGTGGGGAGCATTAGCTGGAATATCTAAGCTATCCGAAGTTAATATCGAGAAGTCTTTTCATTTCGTCGCAAGTTTGACACTGAATTTAGGTTTGAAAATTGGAGTTGCCTTGTTTGTACTCGCTGTACTCGATTTCTTATATCAGAAATATGAATTTGAGAAAAGTATTAAAATGTCCAAGCAAGACATTAAGGACGAGTATAAGAAAATGGAAGGCGATCCTATGATTAAAGGTAAAATCAGGGAACGTCAACGCAGGATGGCCATGCAGCGCATGATGCAAGAGGTGCCTAAAGCGGATGTGATTATTACAAATCCGACCCACTTTGCGGTAGCTTTGAAGTATGAGGGTTCTCAAATGGAAGCTCCTCAAATTGTCGCCAAAGGCCAAGATTTTGTGGCACTGCGTATTAAAGAGATCGCCAAGGAGAATGGCGTAATCACTATGGAAAACAAGCCGTTGGCCCGCGCACTGTATCAAAGGGCAGAGATCGGGGATTCGATTCCTGCAGATTTGTTTCAGGCGGTGGCTGAAGTACTGGCATATGTATATAAATTGAAAGGCAAAGTTAAATAACGCAGGGATCGGAGGCTAAGAAGACCTTGAAAATTAAAGAGATAACAGTTCTACTCGGTGTCATCGGCATCGTGCTTATGATGATTCTTCCGATCCCGCCATGGCTTTTGGATATTCTTCTTGTCATCAATATATCTCTTGCGCTTATGATTTTGCTAGTTGCGATGAATACGCAGGAAGCGCTGCAATTTTCCATTTTCCCGTCTCTTCTTCTGATTACTACGCTATTCAGGCTCTCACTAAATATTTCGACGACAAAGCTAATCCTTTCTAAAGGGGAAGCTGGACAAGTCGTTGCTACTTTTGGTAGCTGGATTGCTAATGGTGAGATTGCAGTTGGATTCATCGTGTTTCTGATTTTAGTCGTTGTTCAGTTTATTGTCATTACGAAAGGTTCGGAACGCGTAGCTGAAGTTGGGGCGCGGTTTACCCTTGATGCGATGCCCGGTAAGCAGATGAGTATTGATGCCGATCTGAATGCGGGAATGATTAACGAGCAGCAGGCTAGAGAACGCCGTAGAAAAGTTGAACGTGAAGCTGACTTCTATGGTGCAATGGATGGTGCTAGTAAATTTGTCAAAGGTGATGCGATTGCCAGTATCATTATCCTTCTAATTAATCTTGTTGGTGGATTTATCATTGGTATGGCAATGCGAGGAATGTCTTTTGGTGATGCATTATCAACGTATTCCATATTGACAATTGGTGATGGGCTCGTAAGCCAAATACCTGCGCTTTTGATTTCGACTGCTGCAGGTTTGATCGTAACTAGGGCTTCCTCTGAAGGTAATTTAGCAAATGATCTTAGCAAGCAACTGATGGCCTATCCTAATCTGTTGTATATTGTAGCGGTCACAGTTACACTATTAGGCCTCTTTACACCAATACATTTGCTTACAACATTGCCGATGGGAATATTGCTGGTCTTTGCAGCACGTAAAATGAAACAAAATTTAAATCGTAAGCAGATTGAGGACGAGCAGCTTGAAGAGGAACAACAGATCGAAGAAGTGCGTAGTCCTGAAAGTGTCATCAACCTCCTTCAAGTTGACCCTATCGAATTCGAATTTGGTTATGGGCTAATTCCACTCGCAGATACGCAGCAGGGCGGAGATTTACTTGACCGAATTATTATGATTCGCAGACAATGTGCACTTGAACTAGGCCTAGTGGTCCCTGTTATCCGAATTCGTGACAATATTCAACTAAAACCGAATGAATACGTCATAAAAATTAAAGGAAATACGGTCGGAGGTGGTGAATTATTATTAAATCACTACTTGGCCATGAGTCCGGGTTATGAGGATGAATCTATTTCAGGGATTGAAACTTTGGAACCTGCCTTTGGCCTTCCCGCGTTGTGGATTGATGAAGCAACCAAAGAACGCGCTGAACTGTCTGGTTATACGGTAGTTGATCCACCGTCGGTGGTAGCTACTCATTTGACTGAACTCATTAAGAAACATGCACATGAATTGATTGGACGTCAGGAGACGAAGACACTAATCGACAATTTAAAAGAAAACTATGCAGTTCTTGTCGATGAACTTATTCCCTCCGTGCTCACAGTGGGTGATGTGCAAAAAGTACTAGCCAAGTTACTACGTGAGAAAATTTCTATACGTGATCTAGTAACTATATTTGAATCTCTAGCAGATTACGGTCATTTTACAAAGGATCCGGACGTTCTTACTGAGTATGTTAGACAAGCCCTTTCCAGACAAATAACGCAGCAATATTCCCAACAGGGGGAGACGTTAAGGGTTATTACAGTAGGACCTACACTGGAGAAGAAAATTTCGGACAGTGTACAACAATCGGAACAAGGAAATTATCTTGCGATGGATCCAATGTCAACCCAAACAGTTTATCAGAAGCTGAATGAACAAATTAATAAGCTGCTCCAATCGGGCCAGCAGCCGATTTTGCTCACATCGCCAAATATACGTATGTATTTACGTCAAGTAATTGAACGGACCATGCAGGATATTCCGGTCCTATCTTATAGTGAACTTGAACCAAACGTTGAAATTCAAAGTGTCGGAGTGGTGAATTTATGAGAGTAAAGCGTTATCTGGTTGATACCATGCCCGAAGCTATGCTCCAGATTCGCAATGATCTTGGCATTGACGCTGTAATTTTAAGCACGAAGGAAACGAAGATTGGTGGTTTCCTTGGAATGTTTCAGCAGAAGAAGATCGAAGTTATAGCTGCAATCGAGAGCGAGGAGCAGTCTGAATCGTCTGTAAAGTCTCAACAGGCTGCCCCAGTAATGAAGTATGCTTCTATCCCACAAAGAGCGGTACCTAATGCGTATAAAAAAACCGCTGAACTTACCTCAGCAATGAAGGTTGAAAGGCCCGAAGTAGCTGTTACCACAGAGAAACCCTCATTAGTAAGGATGATGTAGATTTAGGCCAAGTGGAACAACAGAATATCAAGCCTGCTCTTATGATGAAAGATGATTCTGTGGCTAACATCCCGAATAACTTTGACTCGATCACGAATGCGCATTTGAGTGAGCCAAATCAAGATCCTGGTCTCACTGAAGAAAAGTTAGTTGAAGAGATGCGGCAGATGAAGATGTGGATGGCTAAGATATCCCGTCAAACACGTTCGTCACAAGAGCTGCCACTTCCCTTACAGAAACTTCAGGATCGTCTTCGTGACCAAGACGTGGACCAGCAACTTATTGATGAATGGCTGGAGCCGGTACGCGAGAGCTGGGAAGGGAGTGGTCGTACACAGGATGAGTTAGGGTTGAATGCGGTTCTACATGATACGATTAATTCTTTCCTTCGTAATCGTTTTGGTGGTGGTATTAAGGATGATACAAGGATCGTCTACGTAGCTGGCCCAACGGGTGTTGGAAAGACAACCACGATAGCCAAGCTTGCAGCTGAGCAGCTGTTTCGTTATCAGCGTAAAGTTGGATTCATTACATCTGACACATACCGAATTTCGGCTGTGGAACAGTTAAGAACCTATGCTTCTATTCTGAATGTTCCTCTTGAGGTCGTACAGTCTCCGGGTGATATGCAGCGAGCCATTCAGCGTCTAAATCACTGTGATTTAATCTTAATGGACACTGCAGGGCGAAATTATCGTAATGAGATATTGGTATCTGAACTTCAAAGCTTGCTATCACCAATTGAAAATAGTGAAACCTATTTGGTTCTTAGTCTTACTTCTAAGTTTCAGGATATGAAAAAAATTACGGAGCATTTCAGTAAATATGGGCTGGATAAAGTAATTTTTACGAAACTGGATGAAACCGGAAGCTACGGATCTATATTCAATCTCATTCATGAATACCCACTTCATTTATCGTATATGGCAAATGGACAAAATGTTCCGGATGATCTGCTAGTACCTAATGAAAAAGCACTATGCAGTCTCCTGTTAGGAGAAAATGAATGATGATGGATCAAGCACAGCCTTTACGTAATCTGGTGCAGAAGCAAGCATCCGAACCGGGGAATGTAGGGCGTACGGCTAAGTTCATTACGGTAACAAGTGGAAAAGGAGGAGTAGGCAAATCCAATTTCACCCTTAACTTCGCTCTGAACTTACAAGCGCTAGGTCAAAAGGTACTGGTCTTTGATGCAGATATAGGCATGGCTAATCTTGATGTTCTAATGGGAGTTTCCTCTCCCTACAATTTATATCACTTGCTACGGCGAGAGAAGAGTATTGAAGAGATCATTGCCAAAGGTCCGAATTCCCTATCTTATATTTCAGGAGGTTCGGGAATGTCGGATTTGCTCTCCTTATCTCAAAATGATTTAGACTATTTCATAACCCAGATCGAAAAGTTGGCTGGAGAGATGGATTATATTATTTTTGATACTGGAGCTGGACTATCAAAAGAGAATTTAAGTTTTATTCATTCGGCTGACGAATGCTTTGTGGTTACAACACCCGAGCCGACTTCGATAACGGATGCCTACGCTTTAATTAAGGTGGTTAGTGGGACTGAACAAGAACAACAAGTTCCTTTCAAACTCGTAGTTAACCGTGCAACGGATGATAGAGAGGCAGCGCAGACCGCAGAGAAAATTGCAATGGCAGCTCGAAAGTTTCTGAATGTGGAGGTTAAACTACTGGGTTACATTAAGGATGATTCACATGTTGTACAGGCTGTGAAGAAGCAGATCCCATTTTCTATAGCTTTTCCTAATTGCGATGCATCGCGGGATATTCAGCGAATAACCCATCGTTATAAGATTGTACAATCTTTCCCGGAACCGGGTGCCTTGGCAGGAATCAAAGGATTTATGCAGAAGTGGCTTCGACGTACAAAATGATTCTTCCGTAAAAGGGACAGGGGTGGAAATGGCATGACGCCATACAAAGTCATAGTAGTAGATGACTCGGCATTTATGCGAAAAATCATTTCTGATTTGATCGAGAAGGATACTTCTTTTCAAGTGGTGGATACAGCGGTGAACGGCCGAGAGGCTGTTGATAAAATAATAAAATTAAAGCCGGACATTGTCACCATGGATGTTGAGATGCCAGAATTAAACGGCTTGGAAGCTTTAAAGGCCATTATGGCTGAGCATCCCCTTCCTGTCATTATGCTCTCGGGTATTAATGAAGAGGGGATGAAAGAGACAATCATTGCACTGGAGTCAGGAGCTTTTGATTTTATCCGCAAGCCTTCCGTATCCCATTCTCAACACATAGATCAAGTCGGAAAGATATTGCTGGAACAATTAAGGGCTGCGATGAGTGCTAAAGAACGACGGGCAGCTTGGCAAGCAGAAGAGGAGAAGCGAAAGCAAGAGACCACATCCTTTGTTCAGCAACAGTCATCGTTAATAATTAACAAGTTGAATAAAGAGAGTATTTCTCTTGCAAGGCCATCGTCAAAAAAACCCGACAAATTATTGGGTACAAGCAGCAGGCTGAGTACCGATTCTCTTTCTTATAAGAAGCCCGACAACTCTGGAATGATGAAGTCCAATCCTTCTAAAAGAGATACAAAAGTTTCAGAAGAGATTCAAACAGCGATACCAAAGAATGTGAATTTAGATAAAGCGCCTAAGAGTTTACGAGGCAAAGAATCTTCTGAGTCTCAGAAGTCGTTAAAAACAGCAAGTTCAATTCAGCCTGCTTCTATAAAATTAGGCAAACGAAATTCCTTTGATCATGTGAAGAATGAGTCATTTAGCGATCTTATTGCTGTAGGTTGTTCGACTGGTGGACCTAGGGCTTTAAAAACGTTGTTGGAACAATTACCCGCGGATTTTCCAGCTCCTGTTGTGATTGTACAGCATATGCCACCGAAGTTTACGCATTCTCTTGCACAGCGTCTGAATACATTCAGTCCGCTTGAGGTGTTAGAGGCTGAACATGGAATGCTTTTGCAGCGTGGTAAGGTTTACATCGCTCCTGGAGGTTACCATATGCACGTTCTAAATAGAACTGGCAATCAATACTCCATATCACTTTCAGATGAGGATCAATACAACGGACATAAACCATCTGTCGACGTTATGTTTAAATCATTATTAACGATTACAGATATCAAACTTCATCTTGTGCTCATGACGGGTATGGGAAGTGACGGCGCAGATATGATGAAGCGTCTATATGATAAGGGAGTAACGAGTACCTTTGCTGAAAGTGAAGAGACATGTGTAGTGTACGGTATGCCGCGTTCAGCCGTCGAGTTAAAGTGTGTTAATCATGTTTTGCCGCTATATGACATTGCAGGCAAACTAGTTCAAGCAGTGAAGTAACGGAATGTGAACTCATAGAGGAGGTGTCTCACAATGGACATGAATCAATATCTATCAATGTTTATTGATGAGTCGAATGATCATCTGCAATCATTAAATGAAAATATGCTTCTGCTGGAAAGCAACCCAAATGATCTCTCAATCGTACAAATCATTTTCCGTTCAGCGCACACGCTTAAAGGGATGGCTGCAACGATGGGGTATGAAGATCTTGCTTCGCTTACCCACCAGATGGAGAATGTACTGGACTTAGTTCGTAATGAGAAGCTTGCAATGCAGGATTTTATTTTTGATACGTTATTTAAAGGGTTAGATATCCTAGAATCAATGGTTGAGGATATTACACAGGGAGGCGAAGGCAAGGCTGATGTCTCCGGGCTCGTGACTCAACTCCAAGCGATTGTCCGTGGTGAGGTAGTATCTACCAAAAACGGCGGAACTGTAGAACAAGCGTCTATAAAGAATAATGTGCCAGCTATAAAAACAAGTTCTGCTATTCAACTTGACGAGTTTCAGTATTCTGTACTAGATCAATCCATTGCCGAAGGGCATCGTGTACTTTATCTTGAAGTATTCATTCGTGAAAACTGTCAGTTAAAGGCTGTCCGTGCATACATGGTATTTGATGCGTTGGAGAGATCCGGAGAAGTCATAAAATCGTATCCGAGTGTACAGGATATCGAGCAAGAAAAATTCGATCACAGTTTCTCATTATATTACATAACTCAGAAAGATCCGGCTGAGCTGGAACAACTGATTCTTAATGTTTCCGAGGTTGACCGGGTTGAGTTGGTTGAATTGGATCATGAATCATTGAAGCAAATGGGTGAATTGGCTACTTCAACTTCAGAAGTAGCCGCGGCGTCGGTACAACTTGAATTGCCACCTGTAGATTCTGAGCCTAGCAATAAAACGGTATCCGAGACTGCAGCAGTAAATCAATCGGCTTCAAAAACGGCTCCCAAAGCAGTTACTTCGACTCCTTCGAGAACCATCCGTGTTGATATTGAAAGACTTGACGTGCTTATGAATCTGTTTAGTGAATTGTTGATCGATCGCGTGCGACTAGAACAGCTGGCAAGCGAAGCAAAGGATCATGCGCTCACTGAAACCGTTGAACATATGAGCCGAGTTAGCTCTGATTTGCAGAATATTGTACTCAAGCTTCGGATGGTACCTGTAGACACAGTGTTTAATCGTTTTCCGCGGATGGTGAGAGACCTTGCAAAATCACTAGACAAAAAAATCGATTTAGTTATAACAGGTGCAGAAACCGAGTTGGACCGCACAGTGATAGACGAAATTGGCGATCCATTGGTTCATTTACTGCGAAATGCTGTAGATCACGGTATAGAGCCTGTAAGTGACCGCTTAGCTGCCGGTAAACCTGAAATGGGTACTGTAAACCTACGCGCTTTTCATAGTGGAAACCATGTTTTCATTGAAATTGAAGAGGATGGCCGAGGGATTTATCGTGATAATGTTCTGAAGTCCGCTCTGAAGAAAGGTATCGTTACTCAGGAACAAGCTAATGCCATGTCAGATGAGGAAGTTAATCAACTACTATTCGCTGCTGGTTTTAGCACGGCGGAGAAAATTTCAGATGTATCCGGACGAGGCGTTGGATTAGATGTCGTTAAAGCCAAAATCACGGCTTTAGGTGGTCATGTAACCATTTACTCTACACCAGGAAAAGGAACAAATTTTTCAGTCCAATTACCTTTGACACTCTCCATTATTGCGGCGATGATGGTACAAATGGGTTCTGAGAAGTATGCCATTCCACTGTCTTCTATTGTAGAAACTGGCATAATTAAAAAAGAACAGATCCGCAGTGTACACGGCAATAACATGATCGAGTTCCGTGGTTCGCATATCCCTCTCATTTCATTAAGTGGAATTTTTGGGATTAAAGATTTTAATGAAGCCAGCGAAGACGAAACCGAAATTGTTGTGATTCAAAAAGGAGATCGGATGGCGGCTTTAGCTATTGATGAATTTATTGGTCAAAATGAGATCGTGCTGAAAAGTCTAGGCAAATATTTGCCTCAGGTTAAAGGTATATCTGGCGCTACGATACTTGGTGATGGACAAGTTGCGTTGATTCTTGATCCAAATGTGTTTATTAAGTAGACAAACAGGGAGGTTTTTGGCGTGGGAGAAGAATTGAAAGTTATCGTTTTCAAATTAGGAAACGAAGAGTACGGAATTGAAGTAGAGAAGGTTCAAACGATTGAACGCATGCTTCCTATTACTCGGGTTCCGAAAACATACACCTTTGTAAGAGGCGTAATCAATTTACGTGGAGTTGTTATACCAGTAATCGATCTTCGTGGAAGGTTCAATCTGCCGGAAGGTGAATATACGGATCAAACCCGTATTATTATTGTGGCTGTAAATGAAATGGAAGTCGGTTTTATCGTCGATTCAGCAAATGATGTGATTGATTTGAATACGGATCGCATTGAATCTCCTCCAGAAGTCGTTGGAGGCATCAAAGCAAAATATTTGGATGGCGTTGCAAAAATCGGTGATGATCGCTTGTTGATCATGTTAAACTTGGCAGAAGTCCTTAAGAAGAGTGAGATTATTCAGTTAGAAAGTATAGAGGACTAGGTTGTGGATGTCTTCAAATATTTCAAGGAATTTAAAATGGATGTTCTGAAGGAAGTGGGTAATATCGGCGCGGGCAACGCCGCAACCGCTTTATCCCGCCTTCTGAACAAGCCCGTGGACATGGCTGTTCCTAAAGTGCAATTACTTCCTTTTGAAGAAATCTCTGAAAAAGTAGGCGGAGCCGAACAGGTAGTTATAGCCATTTTCCTTCGAGTTGAAGGTGATGCACCAGGTAATCTATTTTTTATACTTAGTCCAGATGCAGCCAAAAGCTTACTGAAAAGATTAGCGGGTATCCATGTAGAAGAAGGAGATTTCAATGAAATGGAGCAATCTGCTCTTAGTGAAATCGGTAATATTTTAGCGGGGTCCTATCTCTCATCGTTGGCTGATTTCACGAAGTTGTCGATGTCACCGACAGTTCCTTCATTAGCAATGGATATGGCTGGGGCCATATTGGGTTATGGTTTTCTGCAGTTCGGACAAATGGGAGACGATGCCCTCTTGATCGATACTACATTTCTGGAAGGGGATCAGGAAGTTGAAGGACAATTCTTCTTGATTCCTGATCCGGAATCTTTTGCCAAAATATTTCAAGCACTAGGAGTGCCGCTAGAGAATGATTGAAGAGCAAAGCATCGTGAAAGTAGGTATGGCTGATCTAAATATTATCAGACATTCTGGCGTAATTCGTACGCTGGGTCTGGGCTCATGTGTTGGTGTTACTTTATATGATCCCGAGCTCAAGCTTGCCGGAATGGCACATATTATGCTGCCGTCATCGGAAATTGCCCGCGAAGGTCAACTGAATATTGCTAAATATGCAGATACGGCTTTACCTGCTCTGATGGATAAACTGTTAGCACTGGGAGCATCCCCCTCACGCATCGTAGCCAAAATGGCCGGAGGATCTCAAATGTTTGCCTTTGCAGGAAGTGGAGACACCATGAGAATTGGTCCACGTAATGTAGAATCCAGCAAGCTAATATTAATGGAGCTTCGCGTACCGTTATTAGCAGAAGACACTGGCGGTAACTACGGTCGTACAATTGAACTGGATTGTAGCACAGGGATATTATCCATCCGCAGTGTACTAATGGGTGTAAAGGAAATGTAGCCATGAAGGGTAATATGATATTTAATGTGGTATTTGGAGCTGTAGGATTTGTAGTAACATTCCTATTTTCAATAGGAAATAATTTATTGATGACAAGTATGATCCGAGGATTAATGTCATTTGCTATTTGGTTTTTACTTGCTTTTATATTGCGCTGGGTATGGGGTGCTGTCAGCATCCCTGCATCGTCATCGGCCTTACAGCGGGACAACATGTTGTTGAAGAGGATCGCGGAAGCAATTTAGATATGACAATACATGATGAGAGTAACGAACTGAATGAATTATTGAAACCAAAGCCTAATTCTTATCAACAAGACGGGAATGGTTTTACACCTTTGGATCCGCCTAAACTGGTTACAGCGAAGGATCCAGAAGAATTGGCTATGGCCGTTCGTCACCTGACAGACAAATAAGGAGGGTGAGGGCTAGTGAACGAGCGTAAAGCTTCACATCTGAATCATGCCGAGCTCTGGGAACAATGTAAAGAAGATGGCAACTTAGAAGCGAAAAAGAAATTGATTGAAAATTATTTGCACATTGTAGATTATGTTTCCAGTCGTTTAGCGATTGGTTTGCCTAAAAATGTTTCTAAAGATGATTTAGCAAGTAACGGAGTTATGGGTCTCATTGACGCCATTGATAAATTTGATTATAAACGTGGTCTCCAGTTCGAGACGTATGCCTCTTTTCGAGTACGTGGAGCTATACTGGATTCGTTGCGTCAGGGGGATTGGGTTCCCCGTTCCGTAAGAGAGAAAGCGAAGAAGATTGAAGATGCATACCAGCAGTTAGAGCAGCGTCATTTGCGTTCTGTAAGCGATGGGGAAATGAGTGAATATTTGGACATTTCCGAGAAAGATTTCCAACATATGCTCCAGGAAGTTGCCGTCATGACTCTTTGTTCGCTGGAAGATCCTATCCGTGAGGAAGAGTCTGAGACTCGCCTGTCGGTTATGGTAGATGATAAAGCTAAAAATCCGGATTACAAGGTTAATGAATTTTATCTGAGAGAGTCCTTGGTTAAGGGAATCGAGAAGCTCACAGAAAAAGAACGTACCGTTGTATCTTTACTATATTATGAAGACCTATCGCTTAGTGAAATAGCTGAGGTTATGTCGTTATCGCCTTCTAGAATATCTCAGCTCCATTCTAAAGCAATACTGCGTCTGAGAGGAACCTTAGAGAAACACCGCGACCTATTGATGCAAAACGATTAATACCGCAGGATAGTAGAAAGGAGGAGGCCTTTTGTCAGCTCAATTTACTCTTGATACGTATTTAAACATTACTTTTTCAGAGGATAAGAGCATCGCTTATTTACAGTTTACTAAGCGTGATGAACAATTTAAATGTTCTGAAGATGAACTGAATCTGTTTCTTCGTAATCATCAAATCAACCATGGTATTGAAATTGCTACGCTCAGTCGGATTGCTAGTCATCCAGAAGAATTTATGTTTAATCGCACGCCAGTTGCCATGGGGGATCAGCCCCAAAGTGGTAAGGACGGACGAATTGAATTTGTCTTCAAACTAAGTGATGAGAAGCAGCATCGTCCGTTAGAAATCTCTGATGGTAAAGTCGATTATAAAGAATTGATTAACTTAAATAATGTGAATAAAGGCCAACTGATTGCGAAGAAGATCCCTCCTGAACCTGGAAAAATAGGGTTTTCTGTAACGGGTGAGCCCATTCCTTTTAAACCGGGAAAAGAGGCTTTTTTCAAAGTAGGGAAGAATGTGGTCCTTGACTCTGAACAAACTTCGATGTATGCAGCTATCGATGGTTTAATTACATTGACGGATAAAAACAAAGTCAATGTATTCCCGGTTTATGAAGTGAATGGTGATGTTGATTACAGTATCGGTAATATAGATTTTGTAGGTACAGTAGTCATTCGAGGCAATGTACTCACCGGATTTAGAATTAAGGCGGCTGGCGACATCCGTGTTGTGGGTGGCGTAGAGGGTGCTGAATTAGAAGCAGAGGGCTCAATTGAAATTACCAGTGGTATCATCGGATATAACAAGGGTTATGTCAAAGCTGGGAAGAATGTTAAAAGTTCATTTATTCAGGATGGTAATGTAGTGGCGGGAGAAGAAGTTATTGTATCCCAGAGTATTATGCACTCTAATATCAGAGCAGGTAAAAATGTCATTTGTAACGGGACAAAGGGCTTAATTGTTGGAGGAAGCATTCAGGCTGGCGAGAGAGTAGTTGCGCGTACAATTGGTAACTCCATGTCGACGATAACGAATATCGAAGTCGGGGTTTTACCAGAGTTGCGAAATGAGCTGGTTGATTTACGTGCACAAATCAAGCAGCAGATGGATGCCTTAGATAAGACGGATAAAGCGTTACATTTGCTAAATCAGCTTGCTTCGACAGGTCAATTATCACAGGACAAGGCATCATTACGTCTCAAACTAAATGTTACTAAGAAATCGAATCTAATGGAGCAGACAGTGGCCAAAGACCGAATTCTTGAGATTGAAAAGACACTTGAGGACACAGGCACGGCTAAGGTTAACGTCATTCGGATGATCTATGGAGGTTCTAAGATCGTGATTGGACGTTATACGAGGTTTGTTAAAGATCCAGCTGAACGTGTATCCTTTTATTATCATGAAGGTGATATCTCGATGGTTCCTTATTTATAAAATACTTAAACATACAAGCAATACTATTACTTTCCCATCCTTATTAAGATGAGGTGAAGCTCATGAGTATGAAATCGGTAGAGCTGCAAATTGCAATTCCCCGGACCAGCGAAGCAGGTAAAATTCAAAATGAGCTTCATCATAGGTCCTCGCAAGAACAACAATTTCTTGCGGGACAGCAGATTAAGGCTAGTCAGCAAATGCGACAACGTAGTACAGAGGTTGATGAGAGCGCTCATACCGAAGTAAGGGATGAGGGCAAACCTAAGTATTCTGGACAGCAAGCAACAGATGAGCATAAATCACAGCAGGAGACAGAGCAGCGAACACATGCGCTGAGCACCCATATAAGGGTCACCATCTGGATGTCTCGCTCTGAACATCATTTGAGTTAGTATAAAGGAGACCAATCGTTTGGAACCATGGATGATTGTTGTTGTATTAGGTGCTGCCGCTCTTGTATATGCTCTACTGTTACCTAAGCAGCAAAAGGGAGAGGCAGCATCTGCAGATAAGGTTGTTAAAGAAGTGGAAGCAACTTTGGAACAGTATATGGCAGATATTGAAAAAGAAAATGATGAATTGGTTGATTTAATTAGCCAAATGAAGCAGGATACTTCATCAAGACAACTTGCTCAGCAGGAGCAGTTGGCTGAGCTGAGACAGCGAATTGTGCTGGTTGAACAACAAGCTGCAGCTAATGATCTTCGTTTAAATACTGCTGAGAATAAGCATTCACAGCAGTATTTTTCTGAAGCAAAACCTAGTAATTCATCTGAGAACATCACGCTTCATTCTGAGGAAGCGACTACCGAACTTGAGGAGAATATCTCTCTTAAGAAGCACGAGCCATCTATTAAAGACCGCTATCCAGAATTGTTTGAGATGTATAGCAATGGAAAGTCGGTTGATGTGATAGGCAAAATGATGGGTCTACACAGTGGAGAAGTACAGCTCATTTTACAACTTGCTAAACAGGAGGAGTTGCAATGATTAGAAATCGTTCATTTATGACTGGCCTTGGCATTGGCCTTCTAATTGGAGCACTTCTGTTGCAGCTTATGTTAATGGGTCAAGGTCAAAGTGTAGTAGAGTCCCAAAATCCACAGGTGAAGCTAACTAAGGAACAACTTGAAGAGCAAGCCAGTGCTATGAAACTTAAGATAGTGGATCCCAAGGATCAGCTGTTGACCCAAGAAGAATGGAAGCAGAAGGTAATAAGCGATGCCGCTAAAGCTAAGGAGAGTGGTGTTAAGACACCTACCAATGGAGGAGCAGCGAAGCAACCTTCTAAACCTACCGAACCTAAACAGCCAAAAGATAATGAGAAACAGACTGATATTACCTCAGACAAGCCTGTTTCTACCAATAAACCTGATACTCCAAAGACACCTTCATCCGTAAAAATAGAGTATAAAATCTCGGATGGTAAGTTTCTGCAAGATGTAGCTGAAGACCTGAAGAAGGCTGGGGTCATTTCCGATACCAATCAGTTTATTCAAAAAGGCAGATCAAAGAAAATGAGTACTAAAATTCAGTCAGGTACCTATTATTTTGAACCAGGCGAGGATTTTAACAGCATTCTCTCTAAAATTACGGCAAAACCGGCAAGCTAGCATAATGCAGCCTGACGGTTTTTTTGTTGTCTATAAATGCTAACAAAGGCGTTGCATCATGATTCCAATTGTGTTATAGTAATTAACGGTGTTAAAACACACGCTGTCTGATTTCGTCAGGGGTGCTTACCCAGATGGGAAGTCTTGTCGGAAAATGATCACAGCGGAGGAACACAAAAAACCAAAACTTAGGGGGTGTGTGAAGATGGCAGTAATCTCCATGAAACAGCTACTAGAAGCTGGCGTTCACTTTGGTCACCAGACTCGTCGTTGGAATCCAAAAATGGATAAATATATCTTCACTGAAAGAAACGGAATTTACATTATTGACTTGCAAAAAACAGTCAAGAAGGTAGAAGAAGCTTACAACTTTGTAAAAGGCGTAGCAGGAGAGAACGGTACAATTCTGTTCGTCGGAACTAAGAAACAAGCTCAAGATTCTGTGAAAGAAGAAGCTGAACGTTGTGGAATGTACTACATTAACCAACGCTGGCTCGGCGGAACTCTTACAAACTTTGAAACGATTCAAAAACGTATCAACCGTTTGAAAGAGCTTGAGAAATGGGAAGAAGACGGTACATTTGAAGTTCTTCCTAAGAAAGAAGTTATCCTTCTTCGCAAAGAGAAAGATCGTCTTGAAAAATTCTTGGGCGGTATCAAGAACATGAAAGGCCTTCCTAGTGCCTTGTTCATCATTGACCCACGCAAAGAACGTATCGCAGTTGCTGAAGCTCGCAAATTGGGTATCCCAATTGTAGGTATCGTAGATACAAACTGTGATCCGGACGAAATCGATCATGTCATTCCTGGTAATGATGATGCAATCCGCGCTGTTAAATTGTTGACTGGTAAAATGGCTGACGCAGTGGTGGAAGCTCACCAAGGCGAAGAAACTTCTGCCTAAGTTCGACAGAACAGTTATATAGACATAAATTAAATGAAAAGGGTGGTTGGCAGGTGGATAACCTCTCACTGCCCTTTTTTTAAGATGATAGTATACATGTGAAATAATTTAAGAATATTATGTTGGAGGGAATATAAATGGCAGTTAATGCTAGTGCAGTAAAAGAGCTTCGTGAAAAAACAGGCGCAGGTATGCTTGATTGTAAAAAAGCACTCGAAGAAGCTAATGGTGAGATTTCTAAAGCGATCGAAGTGTTACGCGAGAAAGGTCTTGCAGCAGCGGCTAATAAAGCAGGACGTACTGCTACAGAAGGTGTTTGCGAAGCTTACATTCACGCAGGCGGCCGTATCGGCGTACTTGTTGAAATCAACTGTGAAACTGACTTCGTTGGTAAAACAGATCAGTTCAAAGAGTTTGCGCGCGACATTGCAATGCACATCGCAGCTTCAAACCCTCGTTATGTAGCACGTGAAGAAGTTCCACAAGAAGAAATTGAGAAAGAAAAAGAAATTTTGAAAGCTCAAGCTCTTAATGAAGGAAAACCAGAAAAAATCGTTGAAAAAATGGTTGAAGGCCGTATCAGTAAATACTATGAAGAGTTCTGCTTGCTTGAGCAATCCTTCATTAAAGATCCGGACAAAACAATCTCTACATTGCTGAAAGAAAAAATCAGCACAATCGGTGAAAACATCTCAATCCGTCGCTTTGTTCGTTATGAACTTGGTGAAGGTCTAGAGAAAAAAGTCGACAACTTTGTTGAAGAAGTAATGGCTCAAGTTAATCAATAAAACAAGTCACCATTTCAGCTACATGAATATACAAGATGAGAGAAGAGCGGAACACGCGAGTGTTCCCTCTTTTTTAAGAGAAAGACATCAACTCTGGTTCGCTCTGTCATAAATACAGAATGGTACAGAAGACAGTTCATCTAAACTGGCACTTTCGGGTGCTGTCTTAAAGTGGAGGGTTAACATTTGGAACAGCCTGTATTTAAACGAGTTGTCTTAAAAGTCAGCGGGGAATCGCTCTCCGGACAGAACGGGTATGGTATTGATGCGGAAATGATCAATTCCATCGCGCAGCAGGTCAAAGAAGTAGTCGAGCTTGGCGTTGAAGTTGCTATTGTTTGTGGCGGCGGAAACATCTGGCGCGGTATCGCTGGAAGCTCCAGCGGTATTGACAGAGCAACAGCAGATTACATGGGAATGCTGGCAACAGTGATGAATTCACTTGCCCTTCAAGATGCGCTTGAGCAAATTGAGGTACCGACAAGGGTGCAAACATCCATTGCGATGCAGCAAATTGCTGAACCTTATATCAGACGTAGAGCAATCCGTCATTTGGAAAAGGGACGTGTTGTTATTTTTGCGGCAGGTACAGGCAATCCGTTCTTCTCGACGGATACGACAGCTGCACTGCGGGCTGCTGAAATCGAAGCAGAAGTAATTCTGATGGCTAAGAATAAAGTGGATGGCGTGTATTCAGCGGATCCGTTTAAAGATAGTACGGCAGAAAAATATGATCAACTAACATATTTGGATGTATTGAATAAAAACCTGGGTGTGATGGATTCCACTGCGTCATCCCTGTGCATGGACAACAACATTCCGCTCATCGTCTTCGCCATTACGGAACAAGGTAACATCAAACGTGTCGTACTGGGTGAAAAAATCGGAACAATTGTTAAAGGGAGTGTAGACTGATGCCACAATCAGTAAAGAAGAACGCAGAAGAGCGTATGGAAAAAGCAATTTTATCTCTGAAAAGAGATTTAGCAACCCTTCGCGCGGGACGCGCAACTCCAGCCCTGCTGGATCGAGTTCAAGTTGAATATTATGGAGCTCAAACTCCACTTAATCAGCTAGCGAACATTAATACACCGGATTCTCGGACACTAATGATTCAGCCATGGGATAAATCCTCCTTGTCTGAAATCGAACGTGCGATCATGAAATCTGATCTAGGTCTGACTCCATCTAACGATGGCACAATGATCCGTCTTTCTATCCCTCAGCTTACGGAGGAACGCCGAGCTGATCTAGTTAAGACAACTAAGAAATTTGGTGAAGAATCCAAAGTTGCCATTCGTAACATCCGTAGAGATGCAAACGATGACATTAAAAAAATGGAAAAAACCGATATATCTGAGGATGAGTCACACCGTCATCAAGAAGATATCCAGAAGACGACGGACAAATTCATTGCGGAAGTCGACAAAGTGCTCGTAGCTAAAGAAAAAGAGATCATGGAAGTATAAGAGACTTGCGGCCCCTCCTTTTACGGTGGGGTTTGTCTCTTTTTTTCGCAGAAATAGGCTTGGAGGAACTAGAATGATCAATCGAGTTCGATCGTGGTGGAGACAGGAAGATAAACAGCAGCCGCTGGAAGGCTCTTTTGATAACGTTCCTGAGCACGTTGCCATCATTATGGACGGTAATGGACGTTGGGCAAAAAGCAGAGGCTTACCACGTATTGTCGGGCACCAGAACGGGATGAAGGCAGTAAAACGAACCACCATAGCTGCTGATGAGCTAGGCATCAAGTTTTTGACGCTATACGCTTTCTCTACGGAAAATTGGAAACGACCCAAAGACGAAGTTGACTTCCTGATGCGCCTCCCTCAAGAATTTCTGGCGATCGAGCTGGAAGAACTGATTCAGAAAAATGTCCAAGTACGCATGATGGGCAACAAAGAAGAACTGCCAAAACATACACTTGCTGCTATGGAAGAAGCTATGCGTAGAACAGAGCATAATGATGGGCTTGTACTCAACTTTGCACTTAATTATGGGAGTCGCAAAGAAATGACGGACTGTGTGCAGAATTTGGCGAAACAGGTGGAGGAAGGCATTATTACTTCGGCCGATATAACCAGTGAACTTATTGATAAACATTTATTATCTGGCGGTATTCCGGACCCGGATTTACTGATACGTACGAGCGGTGAAATGAGGCTTAGTAATTTTATGCTTTGGCAGATTGCATATAGTGAAATGTGGTTCACTGATATCTATTGGCCAGAATTCAATAAAAATCATTTGTATGAAGCAGTAGCTGAGTACCAGCGCAGAACACGGCGCTATGGCGGACTTACATCATCTTAATGGAGGAACAGAGCCGTTGAAACAACGATTGATTACCGGAATCATTGCAGGTATTGTTTTCCTGGGATTTTGTTTTCTTGGAGGATTGCCGTATCATATCCTTGTACTTGCAATGGCCTTGATTGGCTATTATGAGTTTGTGCGCATGACTCAAGTACCTTCATTCGGTGGCATAGCAATGCTCGGATACTTAGGGATCCTCATGTTTATGTTCCCGTGGAGCTTATTAGATATACCTTTCCCGCTGCAGTGGAACATGCGATTTGGCTACTTCTATTTTTGTTTATGCTCGTGACAGTGCTGACGAAGAACCGGGTAGGCATTCAACAAGCGGCTATGCTTTTTTTAGGTGTTCTATATGTAGGAATGGGATTTTCATATCTAGCCGATTCTCGTAGCACATCGGATGGACATGGGTTGTTCTGGACATTCCTTTTGCTAGCATCTATTTGGAGTAGTGACGCAGGTGCTTATTTTGTGGGCAAATGGATTGGTAGCCATAAATTGTGGCCTGCAATTAGTCCTAATAAGACGATTGAAGGGGCATTAGGTGGTGTTGTCATCGCAATGCTGACCTCATGCGTGTTTTCATTTTTATCGAGCGGAGTTCTTCCATTAGGAAGAGCACTACTTATAGGACTTGCTTGTGCAGTCGCGGGTCAATTAGGTGACTTAATTCAATCAGCATATAAACGGGTCTACGGCATAAAAGACTCGGGTACGCTATTGCCTGGTCATGGTGGTATTCTTGATCGCTGTGACAGCTGGATCATTGTTTTTCCATTTGTACATATCGCGATGCTGTTGCCATACTAACGCAAACAAAAGAAGGTGCATGATGAAAAAGATTAGTGTTCTTGGTTCTACAGGTTCGATCGGTACGCAGACACTGGATGTGGTATCAAAGCATCCGGAGCATTTTCAAATTGAAGGGCTTGCAGCGGGAACCAACGTAGATCTGCTCCTAGAGCAAATCCATCAGTATCATCCCAAGAAAGTGTCCGTTGCGTCTAAGCAACTTGCGGATCAAATTAAAGAGAAGATTCCATCAGGTGTCGAGCTGTTTCATGGTAATGAAGGGTTGATCGAAATTGCTGCAAACACAGATGCAGAAATGGTTATCACAGCGGTCATGGGAAGTGTAGGTCTGCATTCTACTCTTGCAGCAATTGAAGCTGGTAAACAGATTGGGCTAGCCAATAAGGAAACGCTTGTTACAGCGGGTCATATTGTAACTTCATTAGCTGAGAAACGTGGTGTGAAGCTATTGCCTGTCGATAGTGAACACTCAGCTATTTTTCAATGCTTGAATGGAGAGAATCGTCGTGATTTGGCGAGCATAACTTTAACGGCTTCGGGTGGTTCATTCCGTAACCGGAGTCGTGAAGAACTTACTCATGTAACTGTAGAAGATGCGTTAAAGCATCCCAACTGGTCTATGGGTGCCAAAATTACGATTGATTCAGCAACTATGGTCAATAAGGGACTTGAGGTTATTGAAGCTCGCTGGCTTTTTGATCTTCCTTACGAGCAAATTAATGTGCTTTTGCATCCCGAGAGCATTATTCATTCGTTTGTGGAATTTAAAGATACGAGCATTATTGCCCAGCTTGGAAATCCTGATATGCGAGTGCCGATTCAATATGCTATGACTTATCCTGAGCGCTGGCCTTCCCCGTCTAAGAGTCTGTCTCTTGCTGAAATAGGTAAGCTTCATTTTCATGAAATGGACTACGAACGTTTCCCATGTTTAAGACTAGCCTTTGAATGTGGTAAAATAGGAGGAACCGCAACGACAGCGTTTAATGCGGCTAATGAAGTAGCTGTATCGCGGTTTCTACGCAAAGAGATCTCCTTTTTGCAGATTGAGGATATTATACAAAGAGTGCTGGGCATGCATGACAACATCTCATATCCAGAACTTGGTTCCATTGAGGAATGCGATCGTTTGACGCGGGAACGGGCTGCGAAGCTTTAAGAGTAGAACTCCCGTCTGCCGATATGTTTCACCACTCTTCTCCCTTAATTTAAAAATAGGTACAAATGTGATTCTCTTGTGCGTGACCGGAGAATAATGATAATCTATATAGACTGAACAAAAGACGAGCTCTTCAGCTTTTTATAATGAATTCAATCTATAGGTTTGAAATATGACTTCGGTCTCAGACAAAGAAGGGGGATGCGACGATTGGAAATGGTGCAAGTAGTATTTTTGACAGTACTTATGTTCTTCGTCATTGTAACGGTGCATGAGTGGGGCCATTATTATTTCGCCAAGAGGGCGGGAATTTTAGTCAGGGAATTTGCTATCGGTTTCGGTCCGAAACTGTTTTCTTATAAGCGTAATGAAACGCAGTTTACACTGCGTCTGCTGCCATTTGGCGGCTACGCTCGTATGGCGGGAGAGGATCCAGAGATTGCTGAAATCCACCCCGGACAGACGATTGCATTACGAGTTAGTAACGGAGAAGCGAAGAAGATTTATTTAGATCAACTCGACAACCGTAAGAATGTAATTCGTGGTGAAGTGCAATTCATTGATATCGTAGATTCGATGAAGGTTCGTTTAGATGTAGATGGTGAAATGCAGCAGTATCCGATTCATCCACAAGCCATGTTAGTGACAAAATCCCAGGAAATACAAGTTGCACCAAGGAATCGTCAGTTTGGCAGCAAGACAGTCGGACAACGTGCTCTTTCCATTTTTGCTGGGCCCTTGATGAATTTCATCTTGGCATTTATTTTGTTCGCTGTACATTTACAAATGGCGGGCATTCCGATTGAGAATCCGACGTATGTACAAATCGGTAATGTCAGTAAAGGGATGCCAGCGGCAGAGGCTGATTTACAAAAAGGTGATATCGTAAAATCGATTGATGGAGTAGCGATTGGTGCTGATTTCAAGAAAATGGTTGATATTACAGCCAAATCTAAAGATAAGCCAATGAAATGGACGATTCAACGTGGCAATGAAGTATTTGACGTTACACTTACTCCGCGCAGCATGAAGGGTGAGGAAGGTGGTAAAGTCGGTATTACATCGCAGCTTCCAAGTCGCAAAGCTTCCATTGGTGAAACATTTACCGGTTCCGGAATGGCAATGGTCGATACAACAAAGATCATTTTCAAAGGATTTGGGCAACTGATAAACCAATTCAATATGGATGACATCGGAGGTCCAGTCCGCACGTTTGAAGTGACAGGGCAAATTGCGAAGCAAGGTATTGTGCAGCTTACGTATTGGGCGGCAATATTGAGCTTATACCTAGGAATATTTAATCTACTACCGATCCCAGCAATGGATGGTAGTCGACTTGTCTTCTTAGGGGTTGAAGCACTTCGTGGTAAACCAATTGATCCAAATCGAGAAGGTATGGTTCACTTCATAGGCTTTGCGATGTTGTTCCTACTCATGATTGCTGTGACGTATAATGATATTTTACGATTGATAAACGGATAAAGACGAAATACCCTACTCTTAAAAGGAGTCATAGGGGAGAACTTTTTGGGAGGAAGTCCATTTTTATGTCGAACGATAAGAAATTTGTGACGGAAATTACGCCGCAAGGGGAAGATTTCTCACGCTGGTATATAGATGTTATTAAAAAAGCTGACCTTATGGATTATTCGCCAGTACGTGGATGTATTGTTTTTCGTCCAGATGGTTATGAAATTTGGGAGCATATTCAAAGCGATCTTGATCGCCGTTTTAAGGAGACTGGACACCGTAATGCTTACTTTCCGTTGTTCATTCCTGAGAGCTTTTTCCAAAAGGAGAAAGAACATATCGAAGGATTTAATCCGGAGCTGCCTTGGGTTACTGAAGCAGGCGGAGATAAGCTTGAGGAGCGTCTAGCCATACGTCCAACGTCAGAGACAATGTTTGGTCATATGTACTCCAAATGGATTCAATCTTACCGTGACTTACCTGTACTCATTAACCAGTGGGCTAACGTAGTTCGTTGGGAGAAACGTACACTACCTTTCCTACGTACAAGTGAGTTCTTATGGCAAGAAGGCCATACTGCACATGAGAATGAGCAGGAAGCACGTGAAGAAACGATGAAAATGCTTGAAGTATATCGTGAATTTGCTGAAGAGTTCTTAGCGATCCCTGTGATTACAGGTCAGAAAACACCTTCTGAAAAATTTGCTGGTGCAAAGGAAACTTTCTCAATTGAAGCCATGATGAAGGATGGTCGTGCTGTACAAGCCGGAACTTCTCATTATCTTGGTACCAATTTCGCCGTTGCTTTTGACATTCAGTATCTTAGTCGGGAAAATAAACAGGAATATGTTCATACGACTTCATGGGGAACGAGCACACGCTTGATTGGTTCTCTGATTATGGTGCACGGTGATGACCGCGGTCTGGCTTTGCCACCGAAAGTCGCTCCAACTCAAGTGATTATGATTCCAATTGGTCCACCTAAGACTTGGGATGCGGTTGTTGGTCGTACGGATGAATTGTTCTCTGAACTGAAAAAAGCAGGCATTCGTGTACGCGTAGACGATCGTAGTGATGTTCGTCCAGGCTGGAAATACAATGAATATGAGATGCGTGGTGTTCCAATTCGTTTGGAAATCGGTCCAAGAGACATGGAAAATGGCGTATGTGTACTCGTATCACGTATATCTGGCGAGAAGAAGGTCGTTCAGCAGGATAATCTGGTTGAAGAAGTAAATGCAATGCTTGCACAAGTTCAGAGCGAAATGTTCGAGCGTGCCAAGCAGTTTATGGCTGATAATTTCTATTCCGTAGATACCCTTGAAGAAATGAAGAGTGCCATGGAAGAAAAACGCGGCTTCTCACTTGCTGGATGGTGTGGTTCGGATGAATGCGAAAGTAAGGTGAAGGAAGAGACGGGTGCAACAAGCCGTAATATTCCATTTAATCCTACTGAAGTGAAACATACTTGCCTTGTGTGCGGACAACCTGCGAAGCATACTGTTGTGTTCGCTAGAGCCTATTAATTAGGATGATTTGAAGTCGTTTTCTGGGGTGAGAGCAGAATACGGTTTAAGAAATAGATGTTTGAGGAGCTTCTGCCAGAAATGAGTCGGTGAGTAAGGGATCGAGGACATTTTTGTGAACAGGAGCTTTTCATTTTTATGCTAAGGCAGCAAGGGGGAAGAGAGCGTGGATAAGACACTGGAACAAAGAAAAAGATTTGAACTGTTGATGAAACAGGGGGAAGTGCCTCCTGCTCTAATTGATCCTTATTTTTTAGATGGATATATTGACCGGGTGGAAATTAGTCGTAGTAGCCAGGAATGGATGATTACGATTATAAAAGATACATTGGTGCCTGCTGAAATTTACCGAGCATTTTGTTTAAAACTCCAGGATAAGATGCAGCATATTGCCAAACTATCGTTTATTTTCAAATACGGACCTTCCGTTGCTCCTAAAGAGATTGTTGACACTTATTGGAACCTATTTCTTAGTTGGGTACAACGTGAAGTACCGTCTGTGAATGGTTGGATGATGCGTGCGCAGCATGAACTTGACGGCGAAGTGCTGCTACTGACGATGAATGATAATACATCCTTAGAACTTGCCCGTAAGAAACAAATAGACCAGGCGATTACCCGCTTCTTTACCCGCTTTTTTGAGTTGCCATTGCGCGTTAAGATTCAGCTTGGAGAGACTAATCAGGATGCATTCGAAGAATTCGAGCAGAAGAAGCTTCAAGAACAACGTGAAGTGATTCAGCAAATGATGAGTAGTATTGAAGCGGAAGCGAACTTTTCAGATGATGAAGAAGGCGACGTACGCCTGCAAGTGGGCTATGACATTAAAGAGCAGCCTGTTGCAATTCAGGAGATTCAAGATGAAGAGAAGAAGATTACGATTCAGGGTACGATTTTTGGTCTGGATCGCAAGGAACTGCGTAATGGCAGTACACTCTTCATGTTCAATCTGACAGACTTTGGTGATTCTATGCAGATGAAGATGTTTGCTAAGAATAAAGAAGATCTCAAAATCATGAACTTACTCGAAAATGGTAAGTGGGTAAAGGCACGTGGACGGGTTGAAATGGACCGGTTTATGCCGATCCCTGAGCTTGTAATGATCCCGTCAGACTTATCTGAAGTACAAGCCCCTCCTGCTCGGAAAGATAATGCACCAGAGAAACGAGTGGAGTTTCATCTGCATACGACGATGAGCACGATGGATGCGGTAACCTCAATCGATAAATATGTGAAGACCGCTGCTAAATGGGGTCATAAAGCGATCGCAGTTAGTGACCATGGCGGGGTTCAAAGCTATCCGGATGCGGCTAAATCCGCTAAAAAGAATGGAATGAAGATGATCTACGGGGTCGAAGCTAACGTTATGAATGACTCCGTTCCTGTGGTGATTCAACCCCGTTCTGAAGATTTAAAAACGGCAACTTTTATTGTATTCGATATCGAGACCACGGGTCTGTCGATTACCAATAGTAATATCACAGAACTTGCTGCAGTAAAAATTCATGAGGGTAAAGAAATTGGCCGTTATGCTACATTTGTTAATCCGCATGAGAAGATCCCATATCATATTCAGCAATTAACGAACATCACGGATGAAATGGTAAAAGATGCACCCGATCTTGAGCCTGTGTTGCGTGATTTTGTGGAGTTTGCTGGAGACGGCATTCTGGTTGCTCATAATGCGCGGTTTGATATTGGTTTTATACAAGCCTCACTTAAAGAACGTGGTATGAACACCATGGACAATCCAGGACTGGATACGTTAGAGCTTGCACGGTTACTTTATCCAAGCATGAAGAACCACCGTCTAAATACACTGGCTGATAAATACAAAGTGTTGCTAGAGAGCCATCACCGAGCCATTGACGATACGATAGCACTAGCAGGTATTTTGAATGGACTACTTGCCGATGCTGAGAAGATGAAAGGGTTAACCAAGCTTGAACGTCTCAATGATTACGTCGGTGTAGATTTGTCCAACGCACGTCCTTTTCACTGTGGCATTTACGCGCTGAATCCAGTTGGTAAGAAAAATTTATACAAACTTGTTTCCCAATCGCATACTGAATATTTTAAACGTGTTCCTTGTATACCAAAGTCGAAGCTTGAAGATTTACGTGAAGGGCTGCTGATTATCTCTGGCTGTGAAAAGGGCGAGTTTTTCGAAGCTGTACTGAATAAAACCGTTGAAGAAGCAATCGAAGTTGCTCAGTTCTACGATATCCTTGAGATTCAACCTCTAACGATGTATATGCATCTGGTAGACAAAGGATTGGTAGGCAGTGCTCTGGAATTGAAATCAGCGATTCGAAAAGTCTGTGAAATTGGTGAGAAGTTAAATAAACCGGTTATTGCGACAGGTAATGTTCACTATTTAGAAGAACGTGATAAGTTGTTCCGTGAAATTACGATTAATGGGATCACTGGGTTTAGTCCACTCAAGGATATGCGCAAACCCGATGCACACTTCCGTACAACGGATGAAATGTTAAGTGAATTCGAATTTTTAGGTAAAGATAAAGCATTTGAAGTGGTAGTCCGTAATACATGCGACTTGGCAGACCGCTTTGAAGAATTGGAATTGTTTCCGGACAAGCTGTTTACACCGGTTATGGAAGGCGCGGATGAAGAGATTCGCCAAACATGTTATGACACGGCAAAATCCATTTATGGTGAGGAATTGCCGGATGTCGTGGTGAAGCGGCTAGAGAAGGAGCTTGAACCTATTATCAAATATGGTTTCTCTGCCAACTATTTGATCTCTGAGCGTTTGGTTAAGAAGTCCAATCGGGATGGATATCTAGTAGGATCACGAGGGTCAGTAGGTTCATCCGTTGTTGCAACTTTCTTAGGGATATCCGAAGTAAATCCGTTGCCTGCTCATTATGTTTGTAAAAATAGTGAATGTAGACATAGCGAATGGTTCCTCGATGGTAGTATTCCAAGTGGATTTGACCTTCCTGACAAGACATGTCCTGATTGTGGCGATATGTTAAAAGGTGAGGGTCAAGATATCCCATTTGAGACTTTCCTTGGCTTTAAAGGTGATAAAGTCCCCGATATCGACCTTAACTTCTCAGGTGAGTATCAGCCGCAGGCGCATAACTATACGAAAGTCCTTTTTGGACCTGAAAATGTGTTTCGCGCAGGTACAATCGGTACAGTAGCTGAGAAGACAGCTTTCGGTTACACGAAGAAATATGAAGAGCATCATCAGAAAAGCTGGCGTGGAGCTGAAGTGAATCGCTTGGCTGCGGGTTGTACGGGTGTGAAAAGAAGCACAGGGCAGCATCCAGGCGGTATCGTTGTATTACCTGATTACATGGACATCGAAGATATTACACCTGTGCAATATCCTGCGGATGATACCAGCTCTGAATGGAAAACAACGCATTTTGACTATCATGCTTTTGATGCGAATCTGCTTAAACTCGATATTCTTGGTCATGATGACCCGACTATGATGCGGATGCTTCAAGATTTAACGGGTGTTGATCCGGTAAGTATTCCGATGAATGATGCAAAAGTAATGAGCATGTTCCATTCAACCGAAGCACTTGGTGTAACGCCAGAGCAAATACGCTCGCCTGTTGCAACATATGGTGTACCTGAAATGGGAACCAAATTTGTTCGTCAAATGCTTATTGAATCGAAGCCATCTTCATTTGCCGATCTACTGCAAATTTCAGGTTTGTCCCACGGAACAGGGGTATGGCTTGGTAACGCTCAGGAATTGATTAAGAATGGAACTTGTAACATCAAAACCGTAATCGGTTGTCGTGACGATATCATGCTCTTCTTGATCTATAAAGCGGGTATGGATGCTAGCTTGGCCTTTAAAATTACGGAAAATGTACGTAAAGGTAAAGGATTATCTCAGGAATGGATCGATGAGATGAAGAAATGCAAGGTACCACAGTGTATATTGATTCCTGTCTCAAAATCCAGTACATGTTTCCAAAGGCTCATGCCGCAGCCTATGTTATTTCAGCCGTAAGAACAGCATTCTTTAAGCTGTATCATCCTATTGAGTATTACGCAACCTATTTCTCAGTACGTGCTGAAGACTTTGATATAGAGCTTTGTTGTCAGGGATATGAGGCTATTTATCGTCAAATTCAAGAGATCGAGCAGAAGGGATTCCAAGCAACTACCAAGGAAAAAGGGATGCTTGCTATTCTCGAAATGGCGCTTGAGATGACAGCAAGAGGCTTCAGTTTCAAGAACATTGACCTGTATCGCTCAGAAGCAACGCGTTTTACAGTAGACGAAGGATCATTGATTCCACCATTCTCTGCTCTTCAAGGAATAGGAGACAATGCTGCCCGCAATATCGCGGGAGCACGTGATTTCGGCGAGTTTCTTTCAATTGAAGATTTCCAGCAGAAATCGAAGGCAGGTAAAACAATCATTGAACTGCTCACGCAAATGGGCTGCTTCCGTGGTTTGCCTGAAAGTAATCAATTATCATTATTTTAGTAGTGGAAATAGGAACTTTTCAGTCATGTTGACTTGATGCAACAATGCCCAAATCCCTTGGTAGACAAGGTGCAGTCAAGGACAGATACTTGTCAGTGTTGCCAGACTATGTTATAATTTTTTTGGTAATCATGGAGATAAAACCGTTGTGTAAAGAGTGGGGCGACCCACTCTTTACTCTTTGGTATATAGGATAATGAAGTCTTGGAGGTTATATTCTTTGAGCACAACGAAGATTAAAGATATTGTAGAAGAAATGGTACAGCCCTATATGGAGGAACATAACTTCGAACTGGTTGATGTGGAATACGTAAAGGAAGGTAGTAATTACTTCCTCCGTGTTTTTGTCGATAAGGATGGCGGCATCGATATTGATGACTGCGGCATGATCAGTGAATACCTGAGTGAGAAACTGGATAACAATGATCCGATTCCCACCGCTTATTTTTTGGAAGTATCTTCGCCGGGGGCAGAACGTCCGCTCAAGAAGAGTGAAGACGTTGCAAAGGCTGTCGGTAAAGATGTTTATATTACGGTATACGAGGCGCTAGATGGTCTGAAAGAATTTGAAGGCCGGCTTCTTTCGTTTGAGAATGAAGAGCTTTTAATCGCAGCAGGCAAGAAGCAATACCGCATTCCGTATGACAAAGTTGCCAGCGCTAGACTGGCCATTGTTTTTTAAAGACATTCTAATGAAAGGGGGAACTGAATTCCAATGAGTATGGAATTTATTGAAGCAATGAATGAGTTGGAAAGAGAAAAGGGAATTAGCAAGGATATCCTTTTTGAAGCTATTGAAGCTGCTCTGATTTCCAGCTACAAACGTAATTTTAATACAGCACAGAATGTAAGAGTTGATATGAATCGTAACACAGGGGTTATTAAAGTATATGCCCGTAAACTGATTGTTGAGGAAGTGTTAGATCCCCGCACTGAAATTCTGCTTGCTGCTGCAAGAGAAATTAACCCTCACTTTCAACTAGAAGATATTGCTGAAATTGAAGTGACGCCTCGTGATTTTGGACGGATTGCCGCACAAACGGCAAAACAGGTTGTTACTCAACGTATCCGTGAAGCAGAGCGTGGGTTGATCTATAACGCTTTTGTTGATAAAGAGGAAGATATCGTAACAGGTACCGTCCAGCGCCAGGATCCACGTAACTTTTACATTGATTTAGGTAAAATCGAAGCTGCTCTTCCGCAGAACGAACTTATGCCTAATGAGAAATTCAAACATGGCGATCGTATCAAAGCATATATCACCAAGGTTGAGAACACGACTAAAGGTCCTCAAATTATGCTGTCACGTACCCATCCGGGTCTTCTCAAACGTCTGTTTGAGCTAGAAGTGCCTGAAATTTTTGACGGAGTTGTTGAGATTCGTTCAGTTGCTCGTGAAGCTGGTTTCCGTTCGAAGATTGCAGTGCATTCCCGTAATGCGGAAGTTGATCCTGTAGGCTCATGCGTCGGACCCCGTGGTATGCGGGTACAAACCATCGTTAATGAACTTCGTGGTGAGAAAATCGACATCGTTCGTTATTCAGATCAGGTGGAGGAATATGTTGCGAATGCATTAAGTCCTTCTAAAGTTCTTGAGGTGTTGGTTTTTGAAGATGAGAAGATGGCGCGCGTGATCGTGCCGGATTATCAACTATCGCTCGCTATTGGTATCAAAGGGCAAAATGCGCGTCTTGCTGCTAAGCTGACCGGATGGAAGATCGACATTAAGAGCGAGAGCCAGGCGGAACAGGAATTCGGCAGACCGAAAACATCCTCGGGTGAAATGCATCAAGATTCCGTTACCGTCGATTAATTTAAACAGGACGGGGGTCGCGGTTTGAAACAAAGAAAAGTACCGCTACGCAAATGCGTGGCATGCCAAGAAATGATGCCTAAGAAAGAACTGATTCGTATCGTTAAGACGCCTGAAGATGAAGTGCTAATTGACCTGACTGGCAAGAAGTCTGGAAGAGGAGCCTACCTATGTGGTAAAGTTTCCTGCTTTAAGCTAGCACAGAAGAATAAGTCGCTCGATCGGGCATTGAAGCATCATGTGAAGCCAGAAATTTATGAGCAACTCGCTGAGGATTTCACTTCTGTTGAGAATGAATTTCTTGCAGTCAAGGAACAATCCAGTGATGAATAAAGCACTGTCTCGTCTCGGTCTTGCCATGCGAGCGGGAAAAATAGTCACAGGTGACGAAATCGTGCTAAAGTCCATACGGTCTTCTCAAGCTAAACTAGTCATACTGGCGGGTGACGCCTCAGCAAATACACAGAAAAAGTTTCGCGATAAATGCGGAACATACAACATCCCTCTGGTGATCGGATTTGACCGGGAAAGTTTGGGCACAAGCATAGGTAAGCCGGAACGCGTTGTGCTCGCGATTACGGATCAAGGGTTCGCGGAAATGATCTCCAAGTCTTTGGAGATAATGACGGAGGTGGAGTATATTGAGTAAACAAGACAGTAAAGAAAAACTGCGCGTGTACGAATATGCCAAATCACTAAATATGAGCAGTAAAGAAATTATAACCATCATGAAGAGACTCGATATTCCTGTGAACAATCATATGAGCGTCATGGAGAATGGTACAGTCACTAAAGTGGAACAATTTTTTAAAGATATCAAGTCAAATGCGGCAGCAAAACGGGAAAGTGGAGATAACAAACCAGTTACTTCTGCTCCCAATGTTCAAAAAGACACGAGTGTCGTGAGAAACCTGGGTACCGGTTCATCCGGTCAGCCGCAATCCCAAAAACAACAGGAAAAGCAGGTAGGTATGAATAATAATACGAATAACACCACACAATCCGGGTCACAAAGACCCCAGGGCGGGCAAGATTCCCGCAGACCAAGCTCTCAACAAAGTTCATCTTCCACTAGTCGTCCTCAAGGACAATCTAGCGGTCAAGGTAATCGTCCGCAGGGACAATCCTCTGGACAAGGTAACCGTACTCAAGGTAGTACTTACCAAGGTAATAACCCACGTCCTCAAGGACAACAAAGTGGAGGTCAAGGTAACCGCACGCAAGGAAGTTCTTCGCAAGGCGGATATACCTCCCGTCCATCAAGTTCACCTTCACAAGGTGGAGGACAAAGCCGTCCTCAAGGGTCACAAGGAGCGGGTGCTGGTCAACGTTCGTCCAGCGGCACTTCTTCCCGTCCACCGCAAAATCGTAGTGGATTCCAATCAGGTCAACCAAGTGGTGGTGGAGATAGTTTCTCCAAGCCAGGTGAGAACAGAGGCGGAAACAACAATAAGAGCCGTGGAAGCAATAACGGTTCGAAACGTTTTGATGATAACAAATCAGGTAACTTTAGAAACAACAATCGTGGCGGACGTAACAACGGCCGTGGAAGAGGACAGAATCAGCCTCCGCGAGAGAAAATTGACAACACACCTAAGAAAATCATTGTTCGTGGCGTAATGACGGTTGGTGAAACCGCTAAATTGCTACACAAGGATGCTTCTGAAGTGATTAAGAAACTGATTTCGATGGGTGTTATGGCAACCATTAATCAGGAGCTTGATATGGATACGATTCTTCTGCTTGCCGGCGAGTTCGGTGTTGAAGTAGAAGTGAAAATTGTACTTGAAGATGATCGTTTTGAAACGGTTGAAGAGAGCGACGATGATAAAGATTTGAAATCCCGTCCTCCGGTTGTTACCATTATGGGTCACGTTGATCATGGTAAAACAACACTTCTGGATGCAATTCGTTCTACCAATGTAACGGGTGGCGAAGCAGGCGGTATCACACAGCATATTGGTGCATATCAAGTTGAGATTAACCATAAGAAAATCACATTCCTTGATACTCCAGGTCACGAAGCATTTACAGCTATGCGTGCACGCGGAGCACAAGTTACGGATATTACGATTATTGTGGTTGCAGCTGATGATGGTGTTATGCCACAAACGGTTGAAGCAATTAACCATGCTAAGGCTGCAGAATTACCAATCATTGTAGCTGTTAACAAAATTGATAAGCCAGATGCTAACCCTGATAAAGTGAAACAAGAGTTAACTGAGTATGGTCTTGTTCCTGAAGAATGGGGCGGCGATACAATCTTCGTAAATGTATCAGCTAAACAAAGAATGGGTCTGGAAGAACTACTTGAAATGATCCTTCTCGTAGCTGAAATGAACGAATATAAAGCAAATCCTGATAAACGTGCTCGTGCAACGGTTATCGAAGCTGAGCTGGACAAAGGACGTGGACCAGTAGCACGTATTCTCGTGCAACATGGTACGCTCAAAGTCGGTGATGCATTTGTTGCAGGTAACTGCTTCGGTCGTATTCGCGCCATGGTAAGTGATAAAGGCCGTCGTCTTAAGGAAGCTGGACCTTCGACACCTGTTGAAATTACAGGTTTGACTGAGGTTCCTCAAGCGGGTGATCCGTTCATGGTGTTTGAAGATGAGCGTAAAGCACGTTCCATCGCTGACAAACGTTCCATTACGCAGCGACAATCGGATCTGGGTGTTAACGTACGTGTTACACTGGATGATCTGTTCCAGCATATTAAAGATGGCGAAATTAAAGATCTGAATGTGATTATTAAAGGTGACGTTCAAGGTTCGGTTGAAGCTCTTAAGGGTTCACTTAGCAAAATCGAAGTTGAAGGCGTTCGCGTTAAGATCATTCATAGTGGTGCAGGTGCCATTACGGAATCGGACATTATTCTCGCAGCAGCATCCAATGCGATTGTTATCGGATTTAACGTTCGTCCTGATCCTCAAGCTGGAGCAACGGCTGAGCAAGAGAAGGTTGATATCCGTTTGCACCGCGTAATTTATAACGCAATCGAAGAAATTGAGCAAGCCATGAAGGGTATGCTTGATCCAGTATTTAAAGAAGTGGTTATCGGCCACGCAGAAGTACGTAACATTTTCAAAATCAGTAAAGTCGGTACCATTTGCGGTTGTATGGTTACATCAGGCAAAATTGCGCGTAATGCGGAAGTTCGCTTGATCCGTCAAGGTATTGTCATTCATGAAGGTAAGATCGATACTCTCAAACGTTTCAAAGATGATGCTAAAGAAGTGGCGCAAGGTTATGAATGCGGTATTACTTTGGAAAGCTATAATGACGTCAGAGAACTCGACGTTATTGAAGCGTTCATCATGGAAACGGTGGAGCGCAAGTAGAGAGGTGAAATTGCATGGCTAAAATACGGACTGGACGTGTTGGAGAGCAGATTAAGAAAGAACTGAGCCAGCTGATCCAAAGTGAACTAAAAGATCCACGCATCGGTTTTCTTACGATAACAGGTGTTGAAGTAACTAACGATCTCTCCCAGGCTAAGATTTACATTAGCGTACTGGGGGATGTGGAACAGAAAGAGAATTCGCTCAAAGCGCTTGATAAAGCTAATGGGTTTCTCCGTTCTGAGTTAGGAAAGAGAATTCGTTTGCGTCATACGCCTGTGTTGATTTTCAAATTTGATGAGTCCGTAGCTTACGGTAGTCATATTGAGAAATTGCTCGGCGAGATTAGCAAGGATGATACGAATTAAAGTATGTTTTATAAAAGGAGACTGTAATGCAGACCTATGAACAATCGCTTGAGCAGGCTAAGCAATTTCTGCTGGAACACGATGACTTCTTAGTAGTGTCGCATATTCAGCCCGACGGAGATGCAGTCAGTTCCACGGTAGCCGTGGGCTGGCTTCTCTCATGTTTAGGGAAGAAATTTACACTGATTAATGAGGGTTCAATTCCGGAGCGTATGCAATTTTTGCTTATGTCAGATCAAATTGTGAATATGGAACAGAATCCGCTTGAACGTACATTTCAGCATGTAATATGCGTCGATTGTGCCGATTTTGGCCGCGTTGGATTAACAGAGCGTTATTTTGACAACAATGCTGAAATACTAAACATTGATCACCATCCGACGAATAATGGATATGGAAGTGTTACGCTGATTAAGCCAGATGCAGCAGCAACTGCGGAAATTTTATATGACCTTATTAATATTTCGAATGTTACCTGGAATCAGGAAATAGCTACGGCGATTTATACCGGACTATTGACGGATACGGGAGGCTTTCGTTATTCGAATACTTCCCCTAAAGTGATGGCAATTGCGTCGAAGCTTTTGGATTATGGGGTTAATGGGCCTGAGCTGTCTGAACAACTTCTGGAGTCTATGACGCATGCTCAAATGAAGGTGCTAACGAAAGCACTTCGTTCTCTTCAGATGACTGACGATGGTAAAATTAGCTGGGTCTGCATCACACCACAAGATATGATAGACACGGGTGCGGCGAATGAAGATCTTGAGGGTATTGTAAACTATCCACGAAATATTCAGGGTGTTGAGGTTGGTATTCTCTTCAAAGTAATTAATGATCAAGCCGTTAAAGTGAGTATGCGCTCTGCAGGTAAAGTTGATGTAGCTGCTCTTGCCCAATCTTTTGGTGGCGGTGGACATGTCAGAGCGGCAGGATGCAAGATTGAAGGCGCAATGGAAACCATTGTACCAGAGGTTATAGAACGGGTGAGATCATTTTTATGAGTGAATTCGAAGGAGTTTTGGCAGTCGATAAACCGGCTGGTATGACTTCCCATGATGTTGTGGCCAAAGTACGCCGTTTGTTAAAAATGAAGCGTGTAGGTCATACGGGCACGTTAGATCCTGAAGTTACAGGTGTTCTCCCGCTATGTCTTGGTAGAGCAACACGTGTTGTTGAATATATGCAGGAACTTCCTAAGGAATATCAAGCTACCCTACGTTTAGGCCTCGCAACGGATACGGAAGATATGACCGGCACAGTGTTAGAGCAAGTTGATCATATATCTGTTACTCTTGAAGAGGTAGAGAAGGTGCTCCGATCATTTCAAGGGGTTATCTCTCAAGTACCGCCAATGTATTCGGCAGTCAAAGTAGATGGTAAGCGACTCTACGAGTTGGCCCGTGAAGGTAAGACGGTTGAACGTAAGAGTAGAGAAGTAACGATATATGAGATTGAAATGACAGGTTCATCTTGGAATGGTCCGCATCTAGATATATCATTTCGTGCTTTATGCTCCAAAGGAACGTATATCCGTACACTATGTGTGGATATCGGACGCAAGTTAGGTCTGCCTTCCACGATGGTAAAGTTGGTGCGCACGGTGTCAGCGGGCATCGATGCATCGCAATGTCTGTCTTTTGCTGAGATTGAACAATTGGTAGAGGGCGGAACATTAGGCGAACGTTTAATTGCAGTAGATAAGGCAATTGAGCATTTACCAGCTCATGTTGTTGCAGAGGAGAAAACCGCTGCGACGCTGCAAGGTCAGCGTTTATCTGCAAGATTCGTGACTCCTGAAGTACAGAGCGAAGGAAGTATTCGGTTGTATGATGTAGAAGGTCATTTTCTGGGTATCTTCGAACGGCAGGAAGAGACTGGAGCAATAGCACCCATTAAGGTGTTTTTACCAGAGCAGTAACCCGTACTTATTTATGTAGGGATATCTAATGAATTGCAGGTGAGAGCGTTGTGAAAACTGTGAACTTATCCTATCCACTATCTCAAGACATCGCACGCGAATATGCTCATCCTCAGGTAGTAGCTATTGGACAGTTCGATGGCGTACATTTGGGACATGCCAGTGTTATTTCATCTGCGGTCCGTCAGGCCCGCCAAGCTGGTGTGCCTGCGGCTGTGATGACCTTTCATCCACATCCCAAAGATGTGATGAAGAAAGGCGACTATGATGGGAACTTGACACCCCTCCATGAGAAACAGTTGTTGCTTCAAGAGTTGGGTGTGGAAACGTTATATGTCGTGGAATTTAATGATGCCTTTTCCCATGTTAGTCCGTTTAACTTTGTGGAAGGTATGCTGTTTCCGCTACAGATTCATACAGCCGTTGTTGGCTTTGACTTCCGGTTTGGTCATAAAGGGGAAGGAAATGCTGATATGCTGAGGGAACTTGGCCAGACGAAAATGCTTGTGGAGACCATTCCACCATTTTTACTTGGAGGAGAGAAGGTCAGCAGTTCGGTCATTCGTCAAGCTTTGCAGTCGGGAGATTTGGTACAGGTCAATCATTTACTGGGGAGAAACTATCGTTTGCGGGGAACTGTAATCGATGGCGATAAGCGTGGTCGTACGATTGGTTTTCCTACAGCTAACCTTTCCTTAACTGACCGTTTTGTTGTTCCCGCCAAGGAGTTTATGCAGTCATGACGTTGTACCAAGGAAATTGGATTCCAGGCGTGATGAATGTTGGGGTAAAACCTACTTTTAATGAAGGTAAAATCGCTCCAAGCTACGAAGTGCATCTATTTGATTTCGATGAAGAGATTTATGGAGAGATATTGACCGTAGAACTGGTTCATTATATCCGAGACGAACGTAAGTTTAACTCGATACCCGAATTGGTAGCTCAAATCACTGCAGATGCAGAGCAGGCAAAGAAGCTCTTGCAATAGTAATATTAAACAGTGGCTAACATTTACTTTATGTCATCAAGTATGCTATACTGATTAACGTTGCTGGAAACAGTACACATAACCTTAGCTTGGTTACTCGATCTCACCGACGGTAACGAGGCTAACGGCGATTATTTTTATGATTATATGAAGGAGGTGAACAGGATGGCATTAACTCAAGAACGTAAACAACAACTGATTGAAGAGAACAAAACTCATGAGTCCGATACTGGATCACCAGAGGTGCAAGTTGCTATCCTAACGGAGAATATCGTTACCTTGACGGACCACTTGCGTACGCACAAGAAAGATCATCATTCCCGTCGTGGATTGTTGAAAATGGTAGGTCAACGTCGTAAGCTGTTGGCATACTTGAAGAATAAAGATGTTAGACGCTATAGCGCTCTAATCGAGAAGCTAGGATTGCGCCGCTAATATGGTTCTACATTAAAGCAGCCTGGTTGTTCACCGTTCGTCCTTCTAGGAGTGACAGCGGGGGCAACTGGGTTGCTTTTTATGCAGGATTAGATGAATATATTTATAAATGGATATAATGAATGAAGAAGAAGGAGGGATTTCATGGAAAAGCGTGTTGAAATGCAGCTAGGCGGAAGAACCCTGATACTTGAGACAGGACGTCTTGCTAAACAAGCGAACGCTGCGGTAACTGTACGTTATGGCGATACAGTTGTTCTTTGTACCGTAACGGCTTCAAAAGATCCGAAGGATTTGGATTTCTTTCCATTGACTGTGAACTATGAGGAAAGATTATATGCGGTAGGTAAAATTCCAGGGGGATTTATCAAGCGTGAAGGTAGACCGAGTGAGAAAGCAATCCTCTCTAGCCGCTTGACAGATCGCCCAATTCGTCCATTGTTCCCTGAGGGATTCCGTAATGATGTTCAAGTTCTGAATTTAGTTATGAGTGTGGATCAAGATTGTGCACCTGATATCGCTGCAATGATTGGTACATCCGCTGCACTTAGTATTTCGGACGTTCCTTTTAACGGACCTATTGGTGGTATAGCTGTTGGTCGTATTGACGGACAATTTATCATCAATCCTAATGTTGCGCAGCAAGAAGCGAGCGATCTCTATCTTGTGGTAGCAGGAACGAAAGATGCCATTATGATGGTTGAAGCGGAAGCGAATGAAGTTCCTGAGGAAGTCATGCTTGAGGCAATTATGTTTGGTCATGATGAAATCAAGAATATTGTCGCTGTTATTGAACAACTGGTTGTACAAGCTGGTAAACCTAAAATGGAAGTTAAATTGCATGCTGTTGATGCTACAGTAAACGCTGAAGTTCGTGCTTTTGCCGAAGCTCGCATCGTTGAAGCTGTACGTATTGAAGAGAAACATGCTCGTCAAGACGCTATCGACGGAATCAATAACGAATCAGTCTCGTTCTTTGAACAAAAATACATAGAGACGCCAGAGCTCTTGAAAGATGTCAAAGAAGTGCTTCATGATATTGTTAAAGAAGAAGTTAGACGTCTTATTACGCATGATAAAGTACGTCCAGATGGACGGAAATTGGATGAAATTCGTCCGATCGAATGCGATACTAATATTCTACCGCGTACACATGGAACAGGCTTGTTCACACGTGGACAAACTCAAGCTCTTAGTGTATGTACTTTGGGTGCTCTTGGTGATGTTCAGATTCTGGATGGTGTTGACCCACAGGAAACTAAACGTTTCATGCATCATTACAACTTCCCTCCATTCAGCGTAGGTGAAGCTCGTCCACTGCGTGCTCCAGGCCGCCGCGAAATTGGTCATGGTGCTCTTGGCGAACGCGCAATGTCCAAAGTTATTCCTTCTGAAACGGAATTCCCTTATACGATTCGTCTCGTATCTGAAGTCATTGAATCGAACGGTTCGACGTCTCAAGCAAGTATCTGCGCAAGTATTTTGGCAATGATGGATGCGGGTGTTCCAATCAAAGCTCCTGTTGCGGGTGTTGCTATGGGTCTGATTAAAGATGGAGACCATGTATCGATTCTGACGGATATTCAAGGTATGGAAGATCACTTAGGGGATATGGACTTCAAAGTTGCAGGAACAGCTGAAGGTGTAACTGCAATTCAGATGGATATCAAGATTGATGGGATTGACCGTAGTATCTTGAATGATGCTTTGGCACAGGCAAAAGAAGGTCGTCTATTCATCTTGAGCAAAATGGTGGAAGCTATCGAGAAGCCTAGAGAATCATTGTCACAATATGCACCTAAGATCATGATTATGAACATTAACCCGGATAAAATCCGTGATGTTATTGGTGCAGGTGGCAAGATTATTAATAAGATTATTGAAGAAACTGGCGTCAAGATCGATATTGAGCAGGACGGACGTGTGTTCATTGCTTCTACGAATGAAGAAATGAATCAAAGAGCCCGTGCTATTATTGAAGGTATTGTTCGTGAAGTGCAAATTGGTGAAATCTATGTTGGTACGGTTAAACGTATTGAAAAATTCGGAGCATTTGTTGAAATTTTACCGAATAAAGATGGCCTAGTGCATATTTCGCAACTGTCAACGGATCGTGTTGCTAAAGTAGAGGATGTCATTGCTATTGGTGATACAATTACGGTGAAAGTAACCGAAATTGACCAACAAGGACGTATTAATCTATCTCGTAAAGCGGTACTTACAACAGAAACGAAAGCTTAATTATCTTCATGTGCTATACCATCAGCTGAATAAGCATTAAAAGAGGCAGAAAGCTTAGACTTCTGGCTCTTTTTTTATAGAAAATAACCACAATCGTATCTTCCTTTGCACGAATCTAATCATATTCCAATGGCCTGACTCATATGATGGGACAAAGTGGGTTGAGGGGTGAGCGGAGCTATGAAAGTTAGACAGGCATCGATAGTGCTAGCGTGCTTTGTCATTGTGCTAGGTATAGGGAAAACCACTGTGGTTAGGAATTATATAAATGAAGTGCGTCAGAATACATCGATTATAGAGACTGTTGGTCCTCAGCAGGACAATCACCTGAGTGATCCACTTTATATTCAAATTGTAGAGAAGGCGAAGCAGACACGAATTGAGCCGATTGATGCAACCTTAGATCGTGTGTGGAAAGCCGTTCCTGCTATAATGGCCTTGAGATTGACGTAGAAGAAACATACAAACGGGCGCAGAAAGCAGCGAAGGAAACATCCATACCGCATACTGCATACGTCTATAGGCAGATTCTACCTAAGGTAGATGTAAAGGATCTGGGCGCGGAGCTATTTACCGTGGTAACCCGCAGAAACCAATGGCATCGCTTATGATTAATGTAGCATGGGGGAACGAGTATATCATTCCTATTCTGGATACGCTGGATGCTGAAGGTGTGAAGGCAACATTCTTTTTTGACGGAAGTTGGCTGAAGAAAAATGTAGAGTTGGCCAAAGAGATTCAAAAACGGGGACATGAGCTTGAAAACCACGCTTATTCGCATCCGAACATGAGTCAGCTTAGTACAGATCGAGCTACGTTAGAGATCAGCAAAACTCAGAAGCTTTTAAAAGAAAGCCTTGGTGTTGAGAATAAATGGTTTGCTCCTCCTTCTGGGGACTTTAATCAGCAGACTGTTCGCATTGCACATCGTTTGGGACTACAAACGGTGCTATGGACGCTGGATACAGTGGATTGGCGTAAACCTTCACCTTCATCAATCGTGGTCAAAATATCAAATAAAGTGGAGTCAGGATCGCTCATCTTGATGCATCCGACTTCTTCATCTTCTCAGGCCCTCAAGGGTATGATTAAAGCGATTAAAGCAAAGGGGTTAACACTTGGGACGGTAAGCCAAACACTTTCCTCAGAACGGATCGTAAAAGCCCCGGTTGAGTGAGAGCGTTTTTTTTGATAGGATAAGGATTGCGTTTAGTGATTAGGAATTTACGCATTACATTTAGGAGGGCCTTTTTGCATGAAAAAAATAAAGCTGACCAACGGCCTTAGAGTAGTAATGGAAAAAATTCCGACTTGCCGGTCTGTTTCTTTCGGAATATGGGTCAAAACAGGTTCAAGACATGAACATCAAGACAATAATGGGATCTCTCATTTTATCGAGCATATGCTGTTTAAAGGTACGGATCGCTTTGATGCCAAGGCTATTGCTGAGCAGTTCGACGCCATTGGAGGTAATGTCAATGCTTTTACCTCAAAGGAATACACTTGTTATTATGCCAAGGTACTAGATGAGCATCTGCCGATAGCTGTAGATGTACTGGCAGACATGTTCTTTAATTCTCTGATGGATGGGGAAGAGCTTGCAAAAGAAAAGAACGTCATTTTAGAAGAAATCTCAATGTATGAGGATACGCCAGATGATTTGGTCCATGATCTTATGTCGAAAGTCGTGTACGGAGATCATCCCCTAGCTTATCCGATTTTGGGTACTAAACAACAACTAGAAGCGATGGGTCCAGATGATTTGCGTGCCTATATGAAAGATCATTATACAATTGAGAATACAGTGGTAAGTGTCGCGGGTAACATTAATGACGATGTTATTGAATTATTAGAAAAACATTTCGGTGGGTTTGGTAATCATGGTGAAGTCATGGATATTGCTACTCCTGATTTCCACAGTGAAGTGTTATATCATAAGAAAAAGACCGAGCAGAATCATATCTGCCTCTCGTTTCCAGGCTGCTCCATTCATGACCCGCTTCAATATGCCATGATTTTGCTGAATAATAGTATCGGCGGGGGCATGAGCTCACGCCTTTTCCAAGAAATTCGCGAAAAGCGGGGACTGGCCTATTCTGTCTATTCCTACCACAGTTCCAACGAGGACAGTGGACTGTTTACAGTCTATGCAGGTACGGCTCCTAAACAAACGCAAGAGGTAATGAAGTTGACTAAAGAGGTCATGGCGGATATAGCAACTCACGGGATTAGTGAGGACGAGCTTCGTAAAGGTAAGGAGCAGTTAAAAGGAAGTCTAATCCTCAGTCTTGAAGGTACGGGAAGTCGTATGAATCGTCTAGGCAAGAATGAACTCATGATGGGTAAGCATCTATCGTTAGATGATATGATTGAGAAGATTGAGAAAGTTAATATGGATGATGTGAATGCGGCTCTGGATCTTATGTTTAGTAAGCCGTTTGCACTTGCAATGGTGGGAACAACGGATAAAGCGATTGCTGGAATGAGGAGGGACGACTTTGTCGCATTACGTTCAAATCAATAAGTTACCGGGTCACGAAGATATTAAACTTCCAGAAAGAATGTCACGTTCCGCTTCAGGGTATGATTTATATGCAGCCGTCGAGGAGCCTGTTATCTTACAGCCTAATGAAAGAAAGTTGATTCCAACAGGTTTTGCTCTTGCTATGCCAGATGGACTTGAAGCACAAATTCGTCCGAGAAGTGGTTTAGCATTTAAACATGGTATTACATGTTTGAATACACCGGGTACGATTGATGCTGATTATCGAGGTGAAGTGAAGGTGCTACTGATTAATTTAGGTCAAGAGCCATTCACGATCGATAGAAATGAACGGATCGCGCAGATGGTCTTTCAAACGGTGCCTGATGTAGAATTTGAACAGGTTGATGTTTTATCAGAAACGGTTCGGGGTTCAGGCGGTTTTGGTCATACGGGTAAGTAAACATAAATAGAGCTTGCTGATTTCTTCTTAAAGGAAGAAACCGGCAAGCTTTTTTTTGTGTGAGAAAATCGCAGTTAATTCACCCATGTGTAGGCCAGCGCATAAGATGGCTGTATAACAGCGTTACTTGAAAGGAGTGACATCCTTATGCTGACAGGGGTCCGCTTCGTTTTCCTAGGCGGGGATGCACGGCAGCTTGAGGTAATCCGTAAATGTTCGGAATTGGATGCGATAGTTCATATCGTTGGTTTCGATAATTTGAAGGAGAGAATGGAAGGAGTCACTTGGAGTGAATTATCCGATGATTTGATTTCTACTGCAGATGTTCTGGTCTTGCCTGTGGTCGGGTGCGATGATAACGGCATGATTAACACATTGTTCTCTGATGAACAGCTTAAGCTGACGGATGAGCTTATGGCTTCCCTATCCCGTGAATGCACGGTTTACACGGGTATGGCTAAACCCTATTTGCGGAATCTTTGTGCTGCTCATCATGTCAAGCTGACGGAGCTTCTGAACCGGGATGATGTAGCTATTCATAATTCCATCCCAACCGCAGAAGGTGCATTAGTTATGGCTATTGAGAATACGGATTTCACGATACATGGATCGAGAAGTATGGTACTTGGTTTAGGGAGAACAGGATTCACAATGGCTAAAAGTTTACAGGGACTCGGTGCCGAAGTTAAGGTGGGCGTACGCTCGGAGAAGCATTTTGCAAGAGCACAGGTTATGGGCTGGGAGCCTTTCCTGACAAGGGATTTGCGCGATCATGTGGGCAATATCGACTTGATTTTTAATACGATACCGACTATGATAGTCACAGCACAAATCCTGTCTAGAATGCCTTTAAGCTCAGTCATTATCGACCTTGCTTCAGCTCCCGGAGGATGTGATTTCCGCTATGCGGAGAAACGGGGGATTAAGGCTTTGCTTGCTCCCGGTCTGCCTGGCATCGTAGCTCCCAAAACAGCTGGCTTAATTATTGCCAATGCGTTGGTACAGTTGATTTCGGACGAGATCAAGATTCGGGGGGATGGCGAATGAACTGGCAGGGGAAGACGGTTGGGTATGCAATAACGGGTTCACACTGCACGATTGCTGAAATCATGCCACAAATTAAGCGCTTTGTGGAAGCTGGAGCCAATGTGGTACCTATTGTGTCAGGGTCGGTTTTAGTAACGGATACACGTTTTGGAACTTCGGAAAATTGGCTGAAGCAGTTGAAAGATATTACTGGAAATGATATTATTTCTTCCATTGTTGAGGCTGAACCTTTGGGTCCTTCTAAATTAATAGATGTCATGGTTATTGCTCCATGTACCGGTAATACAACGAGTAAGCTCGCGAATGCGATGACAGACAGTCCTGTGCTGATGGCAGCTAAATCGCAAATGCGCAATAGCAGACCGTTGGTGCTCGCTATTTCAACGAATGACGGACTGGGGCTTAATGCAGCTAATATCGCTAAGCTACTCGTTACCAAGAACATTTATTTTGTTCCTTTTGGTCAGGATAATCCGGAGCAGAAGCCAAATTCTCTTGTTGCCCAAATGGATCTTATTCCTGAAACATGCTATGCCGCACTAGAAGGTGCCCAATTACAGCCTATGATTATACAACGTTTTTTCTCAGCATAAACACTGCTATTTTTATAGAGAAATAGTCTTAATTGATAAGGGGAGATACGGCAAATGAGTAATCAAAAGTTTAATGTCGCAGTCGTAGGAGCAACAGGAGCAGTAGGAGAACAAATTTTGAAATTACTGGATCAGAGAGACTTCCCAATTTCTAGTTTGAAATTGCTGTCTTCTGCACGTTCCGCCGGCACGACGATTAACTTTAAAGGCCAAGACATTACAGTAGAAGAAGCAACCCCTGAAAGTTTTAAAGGTATTGACATTGCGCTGTTCAGCGCTGGGGGCGACGTAAGTAAAGAGCTTGCCCCCCACGCCGCTCGGCACGGGGCTGTTTGTATAGATAATACGAACGCTTTTCGTATGGATCCTCATACGCCATTGGTTGTGCCAGAGGTTAATCCTGAGCAAATTGATGAACATAATGGCATTATAGCTAACCCAAATTGCTCAACTATTCAAATGGTTGCAGCATTGAAGCCGCTTCAAGACGCATATGGTATTTCACGGATCATCGTTTCGACGTACCAGGCTGTTTCAGGAGCGGGAAGCCGTGCAATAGATGAATTGCATCGCCAAACGAAAGCAGTGATTGAAGGTCAGGAAGTAACTCCGGATATATTGCCAGTAGGTTCATTGCCTGTGAAACATCAAATTGCTTTCAATGCGATTCCACAGATTGATAAGTTTCAGGAAAATGGCTATACATTGGAAGAAATGAAAATGGTTCTTGAGACTAAGAAGATTATGAAAGATGAATCTATTAGTGTCACAGCTACTTGTGTCCGAATTCCGGTTGTATATGGTCATTCTGAATCCGTATATGTTGAACTGAAGAATGATTATGATTTGGATGCAGTCAAGAAGCTTTTGGCTGATTCTCCAGGAATTACGCTTGTGGATGATCCTAGCTCGCAGGCTTACCCATTAGCTACGGATTGTGCAGGTAAACCCGATGTATTCGTCGGACGTCTGCGCCGTGATTTGGGTGATAACAAAGGATTGAACATGTGGATTGTTTCTGACAATCTCATGAAGGGTGCAGCATGGAATGCTGTGCAAATTGCTGAAATTATTGTTTCTAAACGTAACGCGCGCGCTTAAGGTTTATGGAGGAATTGAAATGGGTATTTTAGTACAAAAATTCGGTGGCACCTCTCTTTCCACACCGCAGGCAAGAGAGCTTGTTATTAAACATATTCAAAGGGAGCTTGCTGCTTCCTATCAAATCGTTGTTGTCGTTTCAGCAATGGGCCGCAAAGGGGAGCCTTACGCTACAGATACACTTCTGGACTGGGTTGCCCTCAACGGAAACGCCCTACCATCACGCGAAAAGGATTTACTGCTGTGCTGTGGTGAAATCATATCTGCGACAACCCTGTGCAGCATACTGCATCATGAAGGGATTACGGCTACAGTATTGACAGGAGCACAGGCTGGTTTTATTACTAACGATCATTACGGAAATGCTAGAATATTGGACGTAAGACCTGAACGCATTATCGACGAGTTGACACGTCATCAAGTCGTAATTGTAACGGGTTTTCAAGGGCAAACCGAATCCGGGGACTTTACAACACTTGGTCGAGGAGGCAGCGATACATCGGCCACGGCCCTGGGAGTCGCTTTGCACGCCGAAATGGTAGACATTTATACAGATGTAAATGGTATTCTAACAGCTGATCCACGGGTCGTAGAAGATGCCAAACCGCTTCCCTTTGTAAGTTATGCTGAAATTTGCAACATGGCCCAAAACGGGGCTAAGGTGATTCATCCACGAGCTGTTGAAATCGCAATGCAGTCCCAAGTACCTGTCCGTGTAAGATCAACCTTCTCTGAAGATGAAGGGACACTTGTGACTCAGCCCGAAGGTTTCAAGGATGTTCAGTCAGGCATTGTAGACCGTTATGTTACGGGTATTGCTTATGTGAGTAATGTAACCCAAATTACAGTAGAGTGCCTAAATGAAACGGACAATCTTCAGCTACAAGTGTTCAAATCAATGGCTGAGAATTCCATCAGTGTAGACTTTATCAATGTCACTCCTACGGGCGCAGTCTATACGGTATTTGATACCGACTCGGTGCGAGCAATTACGGTTCTGCAGGAAATGGGTCTCAAGCCAAAGAGTCTGTCGGGCTGTGCTAAGGTCTCTGTCATCGGTGGAGGTATTAATGGCGTACCTGGTATTATGGCTAAAATTGTAGAATCACTCAGTGAACAACACATACAAATCCTGCAATCTGCAGATTCCAATACTACGATTTGGGTGCTGGTCAAGAAGGAAGATATGGTTCAATCACTTAGAGCACTTCACAAAACGTTTGAGTTACATCGCTAAACGAATGCATATTAGAGATTGTCAGCACTAGCGAATCATATGAGGAGGTATGCAAGGTGGATTTCGGAAGATTAATCACGGCCATGGTAACACCCTTCGATGAGCAGGGCAATATCAATTGGACGGAGACGTCTGCATTAATAGACTACTTAATTGAAGAGCAAAAGTCAGATTCTCTCGTTATTTGCGGAACAACTGGTGAATCACCAACTTTAAGTGAAGAAGAGAAATTGCAGTTATTTGCATTTGCTGTAAAGCATGCAGACGGTCGCTGTAAAATTATTGCTGGCACAGGTAGTAATAGCACAGCTCATTCAATCCATCTTACCCAAGAAGCTGAGAAGCTTGGAGTTGATGGAGCTTTGCTTGTAGTTCCTTATTACAACAAGCCCAGTCAAGAAGGGATGTATCGCCACTTTGAAGCGATTGCCCACAGTACTCAGCTACCTATCATGCTCTATAATGTGCCAAGCCGTACCGTAGCCAGCATTAGTGCTCATACGACTTTACGTCTTGCTGAAATTTCAAATATTGTAGCTACGAAGGAATGTGTGTCGCTTGAACAGGTGACTCAGATTGTGATTGGAGCTCCAGCTCATTTTAAAGTGTATTCTGGCGATGATCCGATGACGTTACCAGCATTATCTGTTGGTGCTTATGGTATTGTAAGTGTAGCAAGCCATATCATTGGTGCATCCATGTCAGAAATGATCCATGCCTATCTAGAGGGGAATGTTCAAAAAGCTGCCAATCTACATCAGCAGTTATTCCCGGTGTTCAAAGGATTATTTGAATGTCCGACGCCAGTTCCTAATCCTGCTGCCTTGAAATATGCCTTGAATTTACTTGGACATTCTGTCGGCGATGTTCGTTTACCGCTTGTGGCACCCGATGAGGCAGAAAGTTTATTCATTAGAAATTTGTTATCATTATCTTAATTTTGAACTAGCTGTTTAAAGTATTAAGGCGTCCCTTTGGGGCGCCTTTTTGCTAAATATTGAGCTTTTGTAAAGGGAAGCCTAATGGATACTCAGAACGTGACTTGTTTTTTGAGTTTTTAATCATGTATAATGAGGTCAAGTGACTGGGTGCGGTATATTTTTGAAATATAAATACTAAATGGTACGACGTCCAAAACCATAGGAGGGTTAGATTCATTTGTCTAAAAAAAATAATAGCGATAAATTGACGGTATTTGCGTTGGGCGGCGTCGGTGAAATCGGAAAAAATATGTATGTCGTTCAATACGCCAATGATATCGTAGTAGTTGATTCAGGGCTTAAGTTCCCGGAAGAGGACATGCTCGGAATCGACATTGTCATCCCGGATATTAGCTACTTGACGGAAAATCGTGACAAAGTGAGAGGCATTTTGCTGACACACGGACATGAAGACCACATCGGTGGATTGCCTTACGTTCTGAAACATCTAAATGTTCCTGTGTATGGAACAAAGCTTACTCTTGGCCTTGTTGAGAACAAGCTAAAAGAAGCCAATTTGCTTGGTGAAACTAAGCGTATTCTGATTGATGAAGATTCCGAAGTCGTTTTAGGATCGACGCTTAAAGCATCTTTCTTCAGAACTAATCACAGTATTCCAGACTCTGTCGGAATTTGTATTGCTACTCCAGAAGGCAACGTAGTTCATACGGGTGACTTTAAATTTGATCATACGCCAGTTAATGGTCAGTATGCGAATTTACAGCGAATGGCTGCAATCGGTGAAGAAGGCGTATTGGTACTTATGTCAGACAGTACAAATGCTGAGAAACCAGGTTTTACTCCTTCGGAGAAAAATGTTGGTGTGGTGCTAGAGGATATTTTCCGTAAAGCTGCACAGCGTGTTGTTATTGCGACATTTGCATCTAATGTACACCGCATTCAACAAGTTGTTAATGCAGCTGAATCAACAGGCCGCAAAATTACGGTTATTGGCCGTAGCATGGTTAATGTGGTTGCAATCGCTTCTGATCTTGGATATCTTAATGTTCCAGATGGCATGTTGATTGAGCCAGAAGAAGTAAATAAAATGGCTGCTGATCGTGTAGTTGTACTATGTACAGGCAGTCAGGGCGAGCCAATGTCAGCATTGACACGTATGGCACGTTCTACACATCGTAAAGTAGATATCTTACCAGGTGATACTGTTATCATTGCCGCGACTCCAGTTCCGGGTAATGAAAAATATGTCGGCCGTACAATCGATGAATTATTCCGTTTAGGTGCTGATGTTATTTATAGCGGTGCTAACTCTGGTATTCACGTATCTGGACATGGTAGTCAAGAAGAATTGAAATTAATGCTGAACTTGATGAAACCTAAGTTCTTCCTACCTATTCACGGTGAATATCGTATGCAACGTCGTCATGCTTTGCTGGCTGAAGCTGTAGGCGTAGATCCAGACAATATATTTATTACCGATATTGGAGAAATTGTTGAAGTCCAAGGCGGAGCTGCACGTAGAGCTGGTAAAGTTACTGCAGGTAATGTATTGATTGATGGTTTGGGAGTTGGGGACGTTGGTAACATCGTTCTTCGTGACCGTAAATTACTGTCTCAAGATGGTATTTTGGTCGTTGTTGTCACTCTTAGCAAACAAGATGGGACTATTATGTCGGGACCAGACATCATTTCGAGAGGATTCGTTTATGTTCGTGAATCAGAAGGACTTCTGGATGAAGCGAACCGAATCGTATCGAGTACGCTCCTGAAGCTGATGAGCGAGAATGTAAATGAATGGGCTTCTCTCAAAACCGGAGTTAAGGATGCTTTGGGTCGATTCTTATATGAACAAACCCGTCGTAGACCGATGATACTTCCTATTATTATGGAAGTATAATGTATAAACTGAATAGACTTTGGTCTTGAAATAAGCACACAGTCGCCCCCTTTTCGCAGGCAATAATGGACGGTTTCTTGCGAAAAGGGGGCTTTTATGTGTTTTTTTGAGTTAATGTACTAAAGAAACACGCAAGTCACAAAGACCTGCGTGTTCTTTAGGGTGTTATCGTATTTTGAATAAAATCTTACTCTTTTCCGGCATACTACAATCAATATCATCTTGATTTTACTGGGAAAGGATCGTGCATACATGGTACATAATGATGAGCTTGATACGAACTATATTCAAGAGGAGCCCGCGCCAAATGCTCCTGAACCTGTTCAACCCACTTCACCTTCTCCATCAGTGATACGTGAACCAACCGTACTCGATACCATCCAGCAACTGGGTCAGACTTCTGTTGCAGAATCGAATGAATCCAATATTTTTTGCATGACGATTATTGGTCAAATTGAAGGACATATGGTTCTACCTCCGCAGAACAAAACGACGAAATATGAGCATATTATTCCGCAACTCGTTGCAGCTGAACAGAATCGTAAACTCGAAGGAATTCTGATTATACTGAATACCGTGGGTGGTGATGTTGAAGCAGGGCTTGCTATAGCCGAAATGATTACTTCGTTAACCAAACCTACTGTGACAGTTGTCATCGGCGGTGGCCACAGTATCGGTGTTCCTATTGCTGTTGCATCAACCTATTCCATTATTGCAGAAAGTGCAACGATGACTATACATCCCATTAGGCTTAATGGGCTCGTAATCGGCGTTCCACAAACCTTTGAATATATGGAAAAAATGCAGGAACGGGTTGTAAAGTTCGTTACATCTCATTCGCGCATATCTGAAGAAAGATTTAGAGAGTTGATGTTTCAGACAGGTGAATTGAACAGGGATATCGGAACGGCAGTTGGAGGTGCCGATGCAGTAAAGTATGGTCTAATGGATCAGGTAGGGGGAATCGGGCATGCCTTAGCCAGACTCAACCAGCTTATTGATGATAAGAATAGAGTCTCTATAGCGGAGGGGATTACGCAATGACGCTGCATACAATTATCCCACTTGAGGCTATTTGGGAAGGAGCAGACAAGCTCGATCAACCTTCTGAAGAGGTGACTATACAAGGAGTATTAATGCAGGTGAATCCTCTAGGTAATAATGAAGCGCAAATCGTAAGACTTCTTGGTTGCCCTCTTGGCGATTATTTGAATCCTGCGTTTGCACCAGGGCAAATTATTCATTATATCCCCACACTGAAAATGGATTTATAGAAGGATAAACAGAACATAGGTGCCCACGGAATTATATGGTATAATATTGTTCCGGGGGTGACATTTTGGCTAAACGAAGAAGGAAAAAGAAGGCTTCACTGACTAATGTACTGAAGTATGAAATATATGGAATAATTCTAATTACTCTTTCCGTTATTGCGCTTTCAGGAGAGGCCAAGGTTGGATGGTCTTTGTCCAAAATGTTTGGGCTTTTGCTAGGGAGATTTTACTTTATTATCCCATTGATCGGGATTTATCTGGGACTTGCTGTTATGATACAGCGCAAATGGCCTAGTCGATGGAGTACACGTAAGACGGGGATTTTACTAGTGGTACTAGCTTTGACTTTGATGAGCAGTATTTCTTCATTGGGAACTAAGATACCACCTAATATTATAAGTCCGTCGTCGATTATTACCCAAGTACATAATGATTTGCAGGGAAGTTTGTTAACTTCTGCCGTTAATGGTGATCGTTCGATGATGAACAAAGACATTAGTGGAGGGTATATCGGGGCGCTTCAATTTGCAGTGCTGTTCTGGCTATTCGGTAGCTTAGGATCTAAATTAATGCTTGTGGTCATGTTTATCATTAGCTTTATGTTAATTACGAACCTGTCTTATGTGGATTTATTACGAATCTTCCGCACTCGAGTGATGAAAGTGGGAGGAGAAATGCATAAGAGAATCGGATCCAACCGACAGCAGACTCCACTCACGAAATCTGGAAAGTCTACCGCTTCAACTAGAGCACCTTTACTTCCGACCGAAGACGAGGAAGATGAATTTGATGATTTTGTAGTTCCGAAGTCAAAACGTTCTACACCTGTGTTCTTCCAAATGTTTGGTAGCAGGTTTGCTAAGCAGGAAAAGGATTACCAAGAGGATGAGGAGCTCGATGGCCGCGATATTCTTGAAGGTATTAAAGATTATCCTTCTAAACCTGCAAAAGCTTCAAAAGGTCCGTACGATCATTTATTAAGACAAAGCTTAGATAATCCTAATAAGCAGGGATTGGATGTGGAACGCGAAGAAGTGTTTCAAGCGCCGACCCCTATTATCCGTGATTTCTTTGAGCAAGTGAAATCTGAAGGTGTTGGTGAAGAAGATTGGGATGATCCACATGTGAATGATTCTGTTGGAGATGAATCAGTTCAGTTGAATGCTGAAGCTGATGACGAGTTAGGTGATGTTTTGAATGACGGTTCAAGTGTAAGTGATACAAATACATCGGAATCCGCTCAAGGTGAGTCTCTTGATGGTGGGGAGAAGCCAAGCATTCCCGTTCCGCCACCAAAGCCATACAAGATTCCGCCCTTCCGTCTTTTGGCTAAGCCCCAAACTGGAGGGAAAGCTGGAGATCAACAGGATTATATGCAGACGGCGAGGAAGCTTGAAGCTACAATGGAAAGCTTTGGTGTTCGAGCTAAGGTACTTGAGGTTGTTCGCGGACCCGCAGTAACTCGTTATGAAATTCAGCCGGATATAGGTGTTAAGGTCAGTCGGATCGTTGGATTGACTGATGATATCGCACTGGCACTTGCCGCCAAGGATATCCGGATGGAAGCGCCGATTCCAGGTAAATCAGCCATAGGCATTGAAGTTCCAAATAATGAAGTATCACTTGTTACGATGCGTGAAGTCATGGAAACACCCATTTTTCAAGATGCCCAATCTAAATTATCTATTGCGTTCGGACGTGACATATCTGGTCAAACGATAGTGGGTAATTTGGCTAAAATGCCCCATCTACTCGTTGCAGGTGCAACAGGCTCAGGTAAATCCGTATGTATTAACGGTATAATTACAAGTATTTTGTATAAAGCCAAACCAGATGAAGTTAAGTTTCTTATGGTTGATCCCAAAATGGTGGAGCTTAATGTTTACAATGGGATTCCCCATTTGTTAGCACCGGTTGTAACCGATCCGAAACGTGCCTCCTTGGCCTTGAAGAAAATTGTGGTTGAGATGGAAAAGCGTTATGAATTATTTTCGAAATCAGGGACGCGGAATATTGAAGGTTATAATAATTTAATGAAAGATAATTTGCCAGCGGTGCTCCCTTATATTGTCGTCATTGTGGATGAGCTTGCTGATCTAATGATGGTAGCTGCGAACGATGTGGAAGAAGCTATTACTAGATTGGCACAAATGGCCCGTGCTGCAGGTATTCACTTAATTATTGCTACTCAGCGCCCGTCCGTAGATGTAATCACGGGTGTAATTAAGGCGAATATTCCCTCACGAATTGCCTTTGGTGTGTCATCGCAAGTAGATTCTCGTACTATTCTAGATATGGCAGGTGCCGAGAAACTTCTTGGCCGCGGTGATATGTTGTTTATGCCAATGGGTTCTTCCAAGCCGATCCGTGTTCAGGGTGCATTTATGACTGACCAGGAAGTGGAAATTATTGTTGATTATGTGCGAGAACAAGGCGAAGCTAAGTATGATGAGTCCCTAGTGCCCGAAATAGAGGAAACCACTACCGATGGAAATGAAGTTCTTGATGAACTTTACGATCAAGCGGTTCAAATCGTTCTTGAAGCGAAGCAGGCATCGGTTTCGTTACTACAGCGGAGAATGAGGGTAGGATATACTAGAGCAGCACGTCTGATTGACTCGATGGAAGCAAGAGGTATCATCGGTCCTTATGAGGGTAGTAAGCCAAGAGAAGTATTGATGTCGATGGAGCAATATCAGCAAAACAATCGAATTAGTTCTTAATTAATCTCATTTTTTAATCAAACCTTTCTGACCAGAGGCAATACCACATTCAGCGTTACTAAATGTGGTATTGTCACTGATGCAGGGAGGTTTTTTGTATTGTATTCGATTCGTAATTGTTGACACTCTCAGGTTAAAGCTTGTCTCTTCTGAAGTGCATAGGATATGGGGGCGATTGTCATAATAACCTTAGCCATCCTGTTAATCCACAAGAGAAAGGTAGAGCTTATGATATGAAAAAGGTAAAAATATGGATCACTATCGGTTTAACCGTTGTGCTATCGGGTGCTATGTTCGCAGAGCTGCAACCGTGGTCTGAACATACACGGGTTACTGCATCTCCGCAATTAACAAACGCCGATGAACAATTGGATCAAGATTCTGTTCCAACGTTTGGTACAGTTTTGCTTAAGTATGGTGCATCGGGTCAGGATATTTACGAGCTCCAGGGCCGCCTCAAACATTTGGGATTCTATAGTGGCAAAATTGATAGTCAATTTGGTGCTACAACACTAAAAGCTGTGAAATGGTTCCAATCGGAATTTGGTATAAAGGCGGATGGATCGGTTGGGCCCAAGACCAAGCTGAAACTATATAATGCTACTAAGAATTGGAAGCCTGCGGGTACAGCGGCCAATCCTAATCCCTCAGGTTCGAATTCTGGAACAAAGCCATCCACTGATAAAGATAAAGATAAGGATAAGAATTCTCAGATGTCTTCTTCAAATACGATGGGACTTTCAGAGAACGACCTCAAAATCATGGCTAATGCGGTTTATGGTGAATCTCGGGGTGAGCCGTTTGAAGGGCAAGTTGCCGTCGCCGCAGTTATACTCAACCGGGTTAAATCACCTAGCTTTCCCAATACGACCTCAGGCGTAATATTTCAGCCAGGAGCCTTCACAGCTGTAGCGGACGGTCAGATTTGGCTCGAACCCAATGATGTAGCTCGCAAGGCCGTTCAACAGGCGCTAAACGGTTGGGATCCAAGTGGTGGCTGTTTGTATTATTTTAATCCGAAGACGGCAACATCAAAGTGGATTTGGAGCCGACCACAAGTGAAAACGATTGGACAACATATTTTCTGTATGTAACAAGAAACACTCTGGAAACAGCAACCGAAGGGTTTGTCTTCGGTTGCTTCTTCACTTTCGAATGGGTTAGAATGGATAATAATCGAGAGCGTGATTCTTTATAAATTCATGGCTAAAGGAGCTTGGAACCTTGGATAAAACGGGATTTCAACATGGAAAAGCGAAGCGTGTTCGGCTTCACGTACTGCCGACAAAACGTTTCAAGACTTTTGCGATTTCACTATTTGCGGGCACACCGCTTACGGAGGAAACCGTTACCAGCACGGCATTAATTCCCTTTGTGCTTCGGCGAGGAACAGCTTCCTATCCGGAAACAATTCAATTTCGGGAACAGCTTGAACAAATGTATGGAGCCGGATTCGGTTTTGACGTATATAAGCGCGGAGATTATCAAATGGTCCAGTTCAGAATGGATACCATCAATGATTCTTTTGTGAAAAGTGAGGAAAGTCTACTTGAATCGTCTTTTGCTTTTTTAGGAGAAGTAGTTACTCGTCCTGCGCTTGAAGATGGACATTTCCGTAAGTCCTATGTGCAGGCCGAAAAAGAAAATGTACGTAAAAAATTAGATTCCATTGTTAATGATAAAATCCGCTATGCTTCGGAACGGTGTATTGAGGAGATGTGTAGCAACGAGCCTTATCGCCTTCACCCTCTTGGACAACGCAAAGATTTGGATCAAATCAATGCAGAGAATCTTTATGATGCTTATCAGCAATGGTTGCAAAATTCCAGCATGGATTTGTATGTTGTTGGGGATACATCACTGGAAGAAGTGCAGGAACTTGTTACGAAATACTTTGAACTTGGCGATGCACCCGGAATCACTTACAAACCTAATGCTTCGATCCGTGAAGTGCGTGATGTGAAGACGGTGGTGGAGAAACTTGAAGTCAGTCAAGGGAAGCTGAACCTTGGTCTTCGTACGTCTATTAATTACAGTGATGATCTATATGCATCAGCTTTAATGTATAACGGTATTTTGGGTGGATACCCTCACTCCAAGCTGTTCATCAATGTTCGCGAGAAAGAAAGTCTCGCTTACTATGCCTCATCCCGCTACGATGGTCACAAAGGCATCGGGACAATACAATCGGGTATTGAGGTTCAGAACTACGAGAAGGCATTAGAAATCATTCAGCGTCAGTTAGAAGAGATGCGCGCTGGGAATATAACCGAGCTTGAAATGTCTCAAACGAAAGCAATGATTCGTAATCTGCTTCGCGAAATCGATGATTCTGCTTTTGAAATGATTGCGTATGACTTCAATCGTCAATTTTCAGGTAAAGATCGTTCTCGTGCTGAATTACTAAATCAGGTGGAGAATATCAGTATAGATGATGTCAAGGCAGCCGCATTAACTTTTGAACTGGATACGATTTATTTTCTGAAAGGGCAGGAGGAGGAATAGCCGGTGGAAAAACTTCAATACGATCAGCTACAGGAAAGCCTATATTACGAAGTGATGGACAACGGGCTGCATGTATATGTTCTGCCAAAGCCAGGATTTCAGAAAACATATGCAACATTTGCGACCAAATATGGCTCAGTGGATAATCATTTTAAGGTAGAAGGACAGGACGAAGTCAAAGTACCTGACGGGATCGCTCATTTTCTAGAGCATAAAATGTTTGAGGAGCCAACAGGCGATATTTTTGCAACTTTTGCTACCAATGGGGCCTCGGCTAATGCTTTTACAAGTTTTGATCAAACGGTGTACCTGTTCTCGGCGACGGAGAATATTACAACGAACCTTGAAACATTGATCAATTTCGTACAAAACCCTTACTTTACGGATCAAAATGTGGATAAAGAGAAGGGCATTATCGGACAGGAAATTAATATGTATCAAGACAATGCAGACTGGAGAGTATACTTTGGCTTAATCGAAGCCATGTATTCCATTCATCCTGTTCATATCGATATTGCGGGTACAGTGGAATCCATTAGCACCATCACGAAAGAAACATTGTATAACTGCTACCATTCATTTTATCACCCAAGCAATATGCTATTGTTTGTAGTGGGTGGTGTGAAGCCTGAGGAAGTATTTGAGCTGGTTCGTAACAATCAAGCGCAAAAAACGTATGAAAAACAAGGTAGTATTGAAAGATTATTTGAGCCTGAACAAATAGGCGTTGCGGAGAAAAAACGAGTTAGTAAACTCGCGGTTTCCATGCCTAAGTGTTTATTTGGGTTTAAAGATAAAAGTTTTGGGGCAACAGGCAAAGATCTTTTGAAAAGTGATTTGACAACCAAGCTGATGCTCGATCTGTTGTTTGGTTCTAGCACACCACTATATCAGAAGCTTTATGATGAAGACTTGATATCTGACAGCTTCTCACATGAATATAATAGCTCCCCGCAATATGCTTTCTCAGCAGCAGGAGGAGATACTCGCGATCCCGATGAGATGCTGGCGAGAATTCGTACCGAAGTGGATGCGATTGTTTCTAGCGGTTTTAAACAGGTTGATTTTGAAAGAGCACGCAAGAAGAAGATTGGTGGATATTTGCGTATGCTTAACTCTCCAGAAAATATTGCTCATGAATTTACGAAATATCAGTTCCGTGGAAGTGATTTTTTCTCTGTTGTGCAGGTTTATGAATCCATTACATTAGACGATGTAAATACACGTCTGCGTGAACATATTGATTGGGATCAATTGGCCATATCCATCGTGGTGAATCCTTAATGGACAATGTGGGAGAGGCATGTTCAGTTAAGGCAATTGGTGAAATGACGGTATTAGTTACAGGTGCAAGTAGGGGAATTGGAGCAGCGATCGCTGAGCGTTTCGCCTCTGTAGGCATGAACGTTGTTATTCATTATGGGAATTCTCACGAAGCTGCTAATGATGTAGCTCGTCGCTGTATGAAGTTTGGTGGTAAGGTGATAACGGTATCGGCAGACCTTAAAGATCGTGAACAAATTTATAGAATGCGTGATAAGCTGGAGAGTCACGGCATGAATCCGGATATTCTTATTAATAATGCTGGCATCTCTCATTATGGACTCTTGTCTGAAGTGACAGAGGAGCAGTGGGATGAGGTCATGTCAGTTAATTTAAAGGGTTTGTTTCTCTGTACACAGGCTTTCATGCCGTATATGATTGCACAACGCTGCGGACGAATCATCAATATTTCATCAGTTTGGGGCATTTCCGGTGCTTCTTGTGAGGTGCTTTATTCTGCCAGTAAAGGTGGTATTAATGCGTTCACTAAAGCGCTTGCCAAGGAACTTGCACCTTCTGGTGTAACGGTGAACGCAGTGGCACCTGGGGCAGTGGATACAGCGATGCTAGATCATTTGGAGGACGATGAAATTCGTATGCTCGAAGATGAAATACCGGCTGGACGACTGGCGAGACCTGATGAAATTTCTTCACTTGTTTATTTTTTGGCACTTCCTGAATCGGGTTATATTAACGGCCAAGTCATTAGTCCAAATGGAGGATGGGTTACTTAAATAAGCCAGTTCTACGGAGGAATAGCGTTCACACTATGAGGTTATATTACAACTGTTGATTTTAAATCTTATGCAATGAGCTGAGGAGGAGATTTATCATGTCAACAGTAGTGAGAAATTTCGATACCTGGAAAAAATTTCTGGGTGAACGTGTCGTTCAAGCTGAAAAGTTAGGAATGAATGAGGATACCATTTCCAAGCTGGCTTATGAAATTGGTGATTTCCTCGATGAGAAGGTCGATCCACAGAATCCTTCTAACCGCGCCCTTAAGGAATTATGGGAAGTCGGCAATAAGGAAGAACGGCATACAATCGCCCGCTTGATGGTGAAACTTGCCAAGAGAAATGCATAATGATTTGGAAAAAGCCCCCATTTGGGGGCTTTTCTCTAATGGTTACAGAGTTGAACTTGTTTTTCATAAGTATTTTATATATCATTAACGTGACCCGTTATGAGTTCAAATCAGCTGAACCTCTCCTGAAAAGGTTGAAGGTTTATTTTGTCGAAGCGAACGGGAAAAGGTCAGATGGGGTGTCGAATTGGAATCTAAACAATGGTATATGGAATACAGGATACATAAGAACCGTCCCGGTCTTCTTGGAGATATTGCTTCTCTCTTGGGTATGCTGGAAGTTAACATATTGACAATAAACGGTGTAGAAGGCAAAACACGTGGTATGCTTCTGGAAACAGATGATGATGAGAAAATACATTTGATGGGTTCCATGTTGAAAAAAGTGGATAATATTACAGTGGGGGCCCTGAGAGTAGCAAAATTGGTTGATATTCTTGCGGTGCGTCATGGACGATATATCGACAGAGATTCGGATGACAAAAAGACGTTTCGTTTCACTCGGGATGAGCTGGGATTACTTGTCGACTTTTTGGGTGAAATATTTAAGAAGGAAGGAAATCAAGTCATCGGATTACGTGGGATGCCACGGGTTGGTAAAACGGAGTCTATTATCGCAGGCAGTGTGTGCGCAATGAAACGATGGACGTTTGTATCCTCAACACTACTTCGTCAAACGGTACGAAGCCAGTTGTCAGAAGATGAAATGAATCATAACAACGTTTTTATTATAGATGGTATTGTGAGTACAATTCGTTCGAATGAGCGGCATTATAATCTTTTACAGGATATTATGAATATGCCTTGTACAAAGGTAATTGAACATCCAGATGTTTTTGTGCAAGAGTCCGAATACACTTATGATGATTTCAATATCATTGTTGAACTCAGAAACAATCCGCAAGAAGAAATTCTCTATGATACGTTTACCAGCACATATAGCGATGATCTATAACATGAATATTTTGAAGAGGAGGTGATGGTATGTCTGAACTGGGTCAACAGTTAAGAGAAGCCAGATTACAAAAAGGTATGAGTCTGGACGACGTGCAAGAAATGACAAAAATCCGCAAGAGATATTTGGAAGCCATCGAAGCTGGGGATTATAAGGTGCTCCCGGGAAGTTTTTATGTGAGGGCTTTTATCAAAACCTATGCCGAAACGGTTGGGCTAGATCCTGATGAACTGCTGGAAGGGCATAAACAGGATGTGGGTCCAGCTGAGCCTGAAACGGTCATGGAACCTGTAATTCAGAAACGTACAAAGAATCGAACAGCTCCAGAACGAAATGTGAAATGGCTGTCTACCGTTCTGATGTGGACGTTCCCAATTCTAATTATTGTAGTTATTTACTTATACGCGAGCCACCAAAAAGAACCGAAGGTGAATCAAGTAGACGATAGTAAATTGACTAATACGGAACAGAACCCAGCGACACAGCCGACTCCGCCCGTGACGAAGCCTCAAGAACCTGTGAAGGAGCCTGACACTACGACTACGCCGGGTACTAATCCTGATGGAACTACGGGTGGTGGTACGACTGGTGAAGATGCAACGAATGGTACAGGTACGACTACGGAGCCGGAAAATAATACAGGCAGTCAAGTAACAACAGTAACTCCTGCGGGTAAGAAGGGTAAAGATACAATCTTTAATGTATCAGCTCCTCAAGGAAGTCCTGTACAAATAGAAATCAAGGCGACTGGCAAGAGCTGGCTCGAGATATACAAGGGAAATAATATCCATGGTGAAAAGCTGCAATTTGGTAATACAGAAGCAGGTCAAACATTCTCCTTTACACTTGATTCAACTGGGATTTATATTAAGTCAGGATATTCCCCTGCAACGGATATAACAGTTGCTGGACAACCAGTTAAAGATGGTAAGTCAACATCTCGTATTCTAGTACGATATGGTCCTGAGGGCGATGGAGACAGCACAGGTCAGTCAACTAATAGCGGTAATGGTACTACGAATTCAGATTCCAATGACGAATCAAGCACAACCGGAAACAACTAATATTTCAAGAGTATAAGCCCTTGCTCTTAAGGAAAGACTAGAGCTATCTTTGATGGTAGTTTCTAGTCGTCTAATTTCCACTGAAATGAGGTGCTTGTGCTATGACAGTTAGCTGGATCGTAACTGGTTTGGGTATTGTTGTCAGCCTCTTTGGTTATTACCTGACTCCAAATTCTTGGGGGTATGGCGTTTTGGGCTATGGTCTTGCTCATATCGTTTTGGGCATATTAGATATGTTCAGACAGCCCGTGCGAGATTCGCAAGCATAAAATATGTATGAAAGAGACATTTCTGAAGGATTATTTCATCCAAAGGAATGTCTTTTTATTGTTTTTTTAAGAAAAATGTGTGGTTTATTAGACTTGATGTCTATATTTTCATATAATATATCTTGATGTTTAAAGAAAGGACGTGAAGTCATGAGTTCAGAAAGTTCATTTGATATTGTGTCTAAGTTTGATTTGCAGGAAATGACGAATGCGATTACGCAAGCAGAGAAAGAGATTGAGACACGCTTTGACTTTAAAGGAAGTAAAAGCAGTTTAAAACTCGAAAAAGATGCACTTGTTGTGGTCTCAGATGATGAGTATAAGCTCAATTCAGTACTCGATATTTTGCAATCGAAGATGGTTAAGCGTGGTTTATCTCTTAAAAATGTGGATTACGGCAAAGTTGAACCTGCTTCGCTCGGGTCTGTTCGTCAGAAAATCACACTGAAGCAGGGGATTGATCAAGACAATGCGAAAAAAATTAATGTCTTGATTCGTGACTCGAAGCTAAAGGTAAAGAGTCAAATTCAGGGTGACCAAATTCGTGTGACAGGTAAGAGTAAGAATGATCTGCAAGAAATTATGCAGATGCTTCGCAAAGCAGAATTAAAGCTTGATTTACAGTTTATGAATTTTAAATAATGCGCCTATTTTTGAAAAGAAGGATGAACGGTCTTCGCTTTTTGACATAGCATATTTTGATATATTATACTTGATCAGTGTAATTATGGATGACGGGCTTTTGATTATTGGGGGATGCGGAATGACAGAACAAACAAATAATGTCACGCTCAGTGCGGTTTTAGCGAGTTATTTTCTTTCTGGGGAGGGTGAACAGTGAATCTGCCCAACCGCATCACAATCGCGAGGATTTGTCTGATTCCGATCATGATGGTATTTTTGCTAGTTGATTTCAGTTTTTATCCTGAACCGTTGGTTTGGGGTTCGTATGAACTGCCCTATAACCAACTAATAGCAGCTGTAATATTTATTGTGGCAGCCAGTACGGATGGGATTGATGGTTACCTGGCTCGCAAGAATAATATGGTTACGAATTTAGGTAAATTGCTGGATCCTTTAGCGGATAAGCTACTTGTTGCTGCCATACTGATTTCATTAGTAGAAATGGGAAAATGCGATTCATGGATTGCAGTGATCATTATTAGTCGTGAATTTGCTGTGACGGGATTACGTCAAGTTGCATTGCTTGATGGTGCTGTTGTAGCTGCGAGTTATTGGGGGAAAGTAAAGACTGTTGTTCAAATTGTCGCTATTGTGGCGATGCTGATTAACAACTTTCCGTTTGTATTTGCAGGCATTCCGTTTGATTCGATTGCAACTTGGGCGGCAGCATTAATAACCCTCTATTCCGGAATCGATTATTTTGTGAAAAATAGAAAATTGCTTCATGCATCTAACGTTTAACGGCAATAGGACTTATCCTATTGCTTTTTATTTCCCATTTATCAGAAAATGCTGTTGTACCTTCATGATTAATTGTAAATGATAAATACATATCACAGATGTAAATGAGGAGGCGTGAGAAGCATGAAAGCAGAGATTATCGCAGTGGGCACGGAACTGCTTCTGGGCCAAATCGTAAATACAAACGCACAGTTCTTATCTAGAGAACTTGCCGCTATAGGCATTGATGTTTATTGTCAAACGGTGGTAGGGGACAATATGTCTCGGCTGAAGAATGCTATTGAATTAGCTACCAAGCGTGCAGATGTTTTGCTATTTACGGGTGGAATTGGGCCAACTCAAGATGATCTCACGAAGGACGCGTTGGCTGAGTTTCTTGGACGTGAGCTTCATATCGATCGACTTGCGATGGATCAGGTGGAGAAATTCTTCGTGAGCAGAGGCATACATATGACAGAAAACAATCGGCGTCAGGCTCTTATTATTGAAGGAAGCACACCGCTTCCTAACGAGACTGGACTTGCAGTCGGGGTTGCTTTGACAGAAGAGAACAAATTTTATGTTGTTCTTCCGGGTCCTCCTAAAGAAATGATGCCCATGTTTAATCAGCAAGCTAAACCCTGGCTCTTACAACATGCTTTGACGGATGAAATGCCGATCTATTCTAAAATGCTTAAGTTCGCTGGAATTGGTGAATCTTTACTTGAAGATAAGCTTCTTGATTTAATTCATGCTCAAAGCGATCCTACCATTGCTCCTTACGCCAAGGAAGGGGAAGTTACTGTAAGGATCTCTACCAAGGCAAATAGCGAGCAGGAGGCTCTTGTGAAGCTGAATACGCTTGAGGCGGAAATACAGAAGCGTCTTCCGGAGCACATGTATGCAAATACTGATGTACCAATCGAAAAGATGATCGTCGACATTATGTCGGATCGAGGTCTCACATTAGGTATTGCTGAGAGCTGTACGGGTGGGCTTGTGATGGAGAGTATCACTTCCATTCCGGGTAGCGGAGACATGTTTAAAGGTGGAGTTGTGTGTTACTCGAATGCTATTAAGGAGAAGCTTCTCAATGTTCCTCATGCATTGCTCGAAGGTCCAGATGCGCCCGGCGCTGTTAGCCATGAAGTAGCTAAGGTGCTTGCAGAGCAGGTTCGAATGATTATGGACAGTGATTTTGGATTATCCGTAACGGGAGTTGCGGGCCCTGCATTCTCAGAACATAAACCGGTTGGGTTAGTGTATGTGGCTATTGCGAGACGTGAGGGTGAGACCGAAGTATATGAGCTTCGTTTCAGTGGTAACCGGGAAACGATTCGTATTCGTACAGCCAAAACTTTGCTCCATCATCTATGGAAAAAGTTAATTCTATAGGCTGAAAGATAATTTATGTTTAGGTTAATAGAGTTAACATAGTTGTGAACCTTATTATTTTGAATGTATAATATAACCAATACGGAAGAACCGTTGCAATCTAATCGTTGCTGCGGTTCTTTTTTTGTTGAGCTATAAGGCATCGAAAGGGAAAGGAGTATGATAACTGCAAAAAAACGAATGTATGTTCGAAAAAAGCTTGGCAAATGGTTTCAAACAAGGTATTATAATAGTATTAGTATAAACAGTGAAGGAAGTGATTTTATTGTCAGATCGTCGTGCTGCGCTTGAAATGGCGCTTCGTCAAATAGAGAAACAATTCGGTAAAGGTTCGATTATGAAATTGGGTGAATCCACTCATATGCAAGTGGAAGTAGTTCCCAGCGGAGCTTTAGCTTTGGATATTGCATTAGGTATAGGCGGATTTCCTAGAGGCCGCGTTATTGAAGTATATGGTCCAGAATCTTCTGGTAAAACCACAGTAGCTCTTCATGCTATTGCTGAAGTACAGAGAACAGGTGGACAAGCTGCTTTTATTGATGCTGAACATGCGCTGGATCCTTCATATGCTAGCAAACTAGGTGTTAATATCGATGAATTGCTATTGTCTCAGCCAGACACTGGTGAGCAGGCACTTGAAATTGCGGAAGCACTTGTTCGCAGTGGAGCTGTAGATATCGTCGTTATTGACTCCGTAGCTGCACTGGTTCCTAAGGCAGAAATCGAAGGCGACATGGGTGACTCTCACGTAGGTCTACAAGCTCGCTTGATGTCTCAGGCTCTTCGTAAGCTGTCCGGTGCAATTAGTAAGTCGAAGACGATTGCTATCTTTATTAACCAACTTCGTGAAAAGGTCGGGGTTATGTTTGGTAATCCGGAGACAACACCAGGTGGACGCGCGTTGAAATTCTATTCCTCTGTTCGTTTGGATGTACGTCGTATTGAGAGCATTAAGGTGGGCAACGATGTTGTGGGTAACCGCACACGGATTAAAGTTGTCAAGAATAAGGTAGCTCCTCCTTTCAAACAGGCCGAGGTTGATATTATGTACGGTCAAGGTATTTCGAAGGAAGGTAGCATTATTGATATTGGTACTGAGCTGGATATCGTCAATAAGAGCGGTGCGTGGTACTCTTATGAGGGTGAGCGATTAGGTCAAGGTCGTGAGAATGCTAAGCAATTTTTGAAAGAAAATGTACAAATCTGTGATGTGATCGAGACCAAGATTCGTGAAGCTAGTAATTTAGTTACTCATGTGGAAGAACCGTCTGCGAAGGATCTGGAAGCAGAGGAACGCGAAGCACAGGAATTGCTTGAATTAGAATAGATGATTAAGAACTTAGGCGCCCTGTGATATTATGTCACAGGGTGCTTTTTTCCAAATGGGATGATGTTGAATCAATAGGGGTGAGAAGATGACGATGAAGGATGATGACTCAGATTTAGAACAAGAGAGTAGTGTTGTTGCTCACTTCCCGGATAACGAGAGTCTGGAAATAACATCTGTTGAAAAATTACGAAGACCTAAAGGAAGATATTTAATTTCTTTTGGTCCTTATTCGGTGTCTGTCCACGAAGATGTAGTGGTTAAATACCGTATGATGAAGGGGAATTCCTTCTGGAAGCAGGAGCTAGAGGACATCATACTTGCCGATGAGAAGCAGCAGGCCTACGTTCATGGATTAAGTTATTTGGGGCATAAGCCGCGCACACGCAAGGAAATCGCTGACCGTCTTCGTGACAAAGGTATGGAAGCCAATACGATTGAGGTTGCTGTACAGCGTTTGGAGAACGAAGGGCTGGTCAATGATGAAATATATGCGAAGCAGTGGGCGGAGCAGAGGATTACAAACCAGCGTAAAGGTAAGGCATGGGTCAGACAGGAACTGCAGCAGAAGGGCGTTGATAAGGTGTTAATTACGGAAGCGCTAGCTGAGGTCAGTCCTGAACAGGAATTTGACAGTGCTCTGGTGATTGGTAGAAAGAAATGGAATCAGATCAAGGGAGAAATTCTAGATAAGAAACGTAAAACAGGAGCATATTTGATGAGGAGAGGTTTCTCTGGAGATCAGGTAAGGAATGTTATTAACCGTTTGATTCAAGAGGATAATTTACCTGAGGACGAAGAAGAAAGTTATTCTTTTGACTAATTGTAGAGTGATGTATGACAAGGTTTGATAATCTGTCATTTAAATAAATACCATTAAATTAAGAACTTAACGAAGAATGAACCGCATTCTCTTGACAATATCTTTTGACAAATACTAAAATGAGTATGAATCTTCTATTTATAAAGGTACCCTTTTTCCTTCCAAAGAGGATCGTTTATGTAAGATTCCTTGGCCCAATTCATATGATATGATTCCGCCACAAGTAAGGCGGGCTTTGTACATGCGGTTCGCATGTGCAGATGGAAATCGGTAATACACGATTTTTTGTATGATGATGAACGTATTGAAGTAATTAAACAACTGTAGAATTTCCCAAGGAATACCTTGGAGGAACCAACGAGGAGGTGAACAGAATGCCTATATGGCTATCGGTCGTTCTCGTTGTTGCCGCATTATTCTTTGGGTTCGTGATTGGCTATTTTATTCGCAAATCTCTTGCAGAAGCTAAAATTTCCAGTGCTGAAGAAGCTGCCGTACAAATCGTGGAAAGCGCGAAGAAAGAAGCAGAAGCTCAGAAGAAGGAAACAGTTTTGGAGGTAAGGACGAAGTCCACAGAATCCGGACTGAAGCTGAAAAGGACACTCGTGAGCGTCGGAATGAAATTCAACGACAAGAAAGACGATTGTTGCAAAAAGAAGAGTCGCTGGATAAAAAAATTGAATCGCTAGAACGTAAAGAAGAACAAGTGGCTAACAAAGAGAAACGAATTGAAGAAACACAACAGCAAATTGACACGATTTACAAGAGCCAGATGTCAGAATTGGAGCGTATCTCTAATTTGACAATGGACGATGCAAGAAGCATCATTTTGAGCAATGTAGAGCAGGAAGTTCGCCATGAAACTGCACAAATGATTAAGGATATTGAACAGCAGGCGAAAGAAGAAGCGGATAAGAAATCCCGCGAAATCGTTACACTTGCTATACAACGTTGTGCTGCCGACCACGTAGCAGAAACGACAGTCTCTGTAGTAACGTTGCCGAATGAGGAGATGAAAGGGCGTATTATCGGTCGTGAAGGCCGTAATATTCGTGCTCTGGAAACCCTCACTGGTATTGATCTCATTATCGATGATACTCCGGAAGCTGTTATTTTGTCGGGATTTGATCCAATTCGTCGCGAAATCGCTCGAACTGCGCTTGAGAAATTGGTAGCAGATGGACGTATTCATCCAGCGCGAATTGAAGAAATGGTCGAAAAATCACGTAAAGAGGTTGATGAACGAATTCGTGAGTATGGTGAGCAAGCTACGTTTGAGGTAGGAGTACATGGATTGCATCCAGATTTGATTAAAATTCTGGGTCGCCTGAAATTCCGTACTAGCTATGGTCAAAATGTGCTTAAACATTCCATGGAAGTAGCTTATCTGACTGGTTTAATGGCTGGAGAGCTAGGAGAAGACATCACACTCGCGAAACGTGCCGGTTTACTGCATGATATTGGCAAAGCGCTGGATCATGAAGTGGAAGGATCTCACGTGGAAATTGGCGTGGAACTTGCGAAGAAATACAAAGAACATCCAGTTGTAATCAACAGTATTGCATCGCATCACGGTGATGTTGAAGCTACATCGGTTATTGCTATGTTGGTTGGTGCCGCAGATGCACTCTCCGCTGCAAGACCGGGAGCACGCCGTGAAACGCTTGAGACTTATATCAGACGTCTTGAGAAGCTTGAGGAAATATCCGAATCCTTCGAAGGTGTTGAGAAATCATACGCCATTCAAGCTGGACGCGAAGTTCGCGTTATGGTACAGCCTGAAAAAGTCGATGATGCGGATGCATTCCGTCTTGCGCGTGATATTACGAAACGGATTGAGAATGAGCTGGATTATCCAGGACATATCAAAGTTACAGTTCTTCGTGAAACGCGTGCAGTTGAATACGCTAAATAAAGAAACACAAGATAAAGTGGCCGCCATTTGGGGCCACTTTTCAATTGTTCACATATAAGGAGGAGAATCGTATCAACGTTTTGTTTATTGGAGACATCGTAGGAAGTGTAGGCAGAAAAGCGTTAAGAACGACATTGCCATCCCTTAAATCAAAGTATAATCCACATATTATTATCGTTAACGGTGAAAATTCAGCTGCAGGACGAGGAATTACACAGTCCATCGCTAGAGAGTTTTTTGATTGGGGAGTTCATGGCATTACAATGGGTAACCATACTTGGGACAATAAAGATATATTTGATTTTATCGATCATGAGCCTCGTATGATTCGTCCAGCCAATTTCCCTCCAGGCACACCAGGCCTGGGTTATACCGTTGTTAAGGCTAATGGTAAAGAGCTTGCTATTGTTAATTTACAGGGGCGTACGTTTCTGCCAGCGATCGACTGTCCATTTCGAGTAAGTGATGAAATTGTCGATGAACTACGCAAGAAGCATAAGCATATTCTTGTCGACTTCCATGCAGAGGCAACGTCAGAGAAAATTGCGATGGGCTGGCACTTAGATGGACGTGCTTCAATCGTGGTAGGCACGCATACCCATGTACAGAGTAACGATGATCGGATCTTGCCCAATGGCACGGCATATCTTACTGACGCCGGTATGGTAGGTCCAAGAGATGGCGTTCTAGGTATGGAGCAGGATGCAGTATTACGAAAATTCAAGACACAGCTCCCTGTGCGTTTTCAGGTAGATGAAGGTAAATGGCATCTTCATGGCTTGTTTGTTAAGCTTGATGATGTGACAGGTAAAGCGATGAAGATGGAAAAAATAAGGATATTAGAAGACGATTGGATTATGGACTAAGGCTATAAGACATAAGGCTTAATATGATATGTCTATAGATGGATATTTTATTTAAGGATTGTAAAAAAGAAGGTATTATTTTACCTCCCCCGAATAACATTTGAGTATGTAGATGCGAGCTAACATCATATTCCCAGGGGAGGTACTTACCATGGATGTATTAAAAGTTTCAGCAAAGTCCAATCCAAATTCTGTTGCCGGTGCATTAGCAGGCGTGCTTCGTGAACGTGGTGCTGCTGAGTTGCAAGCGATTGGTGCTGGTGCACTTAACCAAGCTGTTAAAGCAGTGGCTATTGCCCGGGGATTCGTTGCACCCAGTGGAGTTGATTTGATCTGCATTCCAGCTTTTACAGACATTGTGATCGATGGGGAAGACCGAACTGCGATTAAATTAATAGTTGAGCCTAGATGAATGGATAGATTCAAATTGTGAATAACGATATAGATTGAATTTAAATTTGTTATGTAATAATCCTAATAAATGTTAACGTTTATGATTGGGCATATCTTTAGTAGTTCATTCTAGGTAAACCTGTTTATTGATATAAATTGAATGAAGCAGAAGAGGGGGACTGTATGTCCTCAAACTTTTATTCAGTTTATATGAAATAGACAGGTTTTTTTGCATGTTATGAGTTAAAGGAGGGGAAGGATTATGAATTATCCTGTCGTAGATTTTCATTGTGATGCTCTGAGTAAAATGATGGAGAATGCAAATATATCTTTTAAGGATGGATATCAGCTTGATGTTACATACCAGCGTATGCTTCAGGGAGAAGTGTCGCTACAATGCTTTGCTATATATTTATCTGAACGTTGGGGGACGCCTCGTTATGAATATATTTTAAATCAAGTGGATGTATTCAAATCACGAGTGCTCCCTACGGCCGATGGAATGGAGTGGTTAAAGTGGAGAGAGCAGATAAAGCATATACGTCCAAAGGTAGGACAAAATAGCGAACAAAAGAACCTAACAGAAAATAATATCTCATATCAGGCGGGCGTAAAGGGTGCTCTAAAGAACGATCATCATAAAGGTGGGCACTCGTTAAAAGCAATAGATATAAACTCCTTAGAAGTACCCTCAGGGTGCTGGGGGATGCTATCGGTTGAAGGGGCAGACGGATTTGAAGGAAATTTGTTTTATGTCAAAATGTGTTTCGAATTAGGAGTAAGGTTTTTAGGATTAACATGGAATTATGCTAATTGGGCTGCAGACGGTGTGTTGGAGAAAAGAAACGGCGGTTTAACGAAAAAGGGAATTGAGCTCGTGCGCTTGTGTAACGAGATTGGACTACTTCTTGATGTCTCACATTTGTCACCAGCTGGATTCTGGGAACTGACAGAGCTCACAAAACAACCTTTTATCGCTTCTCACTCTAATGTATATCGTATTTGTCCACATCCTCGTAATTTAAGTGATGAACAAATTCGGGCTATTGTATCCATGGATGGAAGAATAGGGCTTACCTTTGTGCCTTGGTTTGTAAAACAAGATGAGGCTTCCGTTAAGATTAAAGATCTTCTTCCTCATATTGAACACATTTGTGAGCTGGGAGGAGAGAATCATCTCATGTTTGGGTCTGATTTCGACGGCATTGAATCCTGGGTAAAGGGACTTGAACATCCGGCATGCTATCCCGCTCTTGCTGAACTGCTACTCAAACATTATTCGGAATCCCAGATCAAAGGATGGTTTAACAATAATGCATTAAACTTTTTGGAAACCCATTTGCCTGAAAGAAGTAAATCTTCTGTGTAATCCCGTTTACTTAGGCGCGAAGAAATGACAAACTTGTAGCAGAGTATAAATAATTTCATTGAAGGCGCTTCCTTAGGGGTATCACCTTTTTGTTTTCGGTTAAAAGGATGTATAATAAGTCTTACAATGTACAGAACATAGATAACATTAAGGAGTGATTTCAGATGAGTAAAACTGTACCTGTAGGCGTATCTGCAAGACATATACATCTGTCCCAAGAACATATTGAGGCCCTGTTTGGTCAAGGTTATCAATTGACAGAATTCAAGCCTCTTTCACAGCCCGGACAATTTGCGGCAAATGAAACGGTGGCTGTTATCGGTCCTAAGGGACAATTCGACAAGGTTAGAATTTTGGGACCAGCTCGTCAAGCGAGCCAATTAGAAATTTCTCGTACTGATTCTTTCGCGATTGGAGTGAAGGCTCCAGTTCGAGAATCTGGTAAAATAGATGGAACTCCAGGCATTACAATTAAAGGGCCTGAAGGTCAAGTAGAGCTTGAACAGGGAGTCATTGTGGCTGCAAGACATATTCATTTTCATACCTCGGATGCAAAGAACTGGGGAATTGAAGATCAGCAGCTACTTAAAGTTCGTCTGAGCGGAGAACGCGGTCTCATTCTTGAGAATGTAATCGCTCGTGTTTCCGATTCATTTGCGCTAGATATGCATATTGATACCGATGAAGCGAACGCAGCGGGGGCTAAGACTGGTGATACGGCTGAATTAGTAGAGTAGATCTATTTAAATTTATATATGAGCTAAGCATAAAAAACGGGAGGAAATCTCCTGTTTTTTGCTTTTTTCGTGTAGTGTTAAAGTAGATAACACATTGGGTTCATGATATAATCCATAAGAATGTCTTTTAGTTTGTAGGGCTTGTCCCTTGGAAGTGAAGGAGTGGTCAACATCATGGCTAAAGAAACAAAGGATTACTCCAAATATTTTGATTTCTCGGACGCTAAGATCCTCTCTGAGGATGAATTCGGAAAAAAAGTACGAATTAAGGGCCGGGAGATTCATATTATTTCGGAGCCTAACCATAGACAAGGTAAGAAGCGCCGCAAAGAAGATGTACAGGTGCTTTACGAATCTGTGCCACAGGAGCTCATGGGTATTGGTGAAGGTAAGCATTATATTGTCTATACCTTCGGATGCCAAATGAATGAGCATGATTCAGAAACGATTAAAGGCTTATTAGAACAAATGGGATACACAAGCACAGAAGACCGTAAGGAAGCGGATATTATTCTGCTAAACACATGCGCAATTCGTGAAAATGCTGAGGATAAGGTGTTTGGAGAATTGGGCCATCTCAAGCATTTAAAGACAGAGAAACCCGACCTGCTATTAGGTGTGTGCGGATGTATGTCGCAAGAAGAGAATGTGGTCAATCGTATTATGCAAAAGCATGGTTTCGTGGATTTGATCTTCGGAACTCATAATGTGCATCGATTACCACAATTGATTCAAGAAGCGCTGTTTAGCAAAGAAATGATCGTCGAAGTTTGGTCTAAAGAAGGCGACATTATTGAGAATCTACCGAAGAAACGGCAGGGATTACGAGCTTGGGTTAACATTATGTATGGCTGCGACAAATTCTGTACATATTGTATTGTTCCATTTACTCGTGGAAAAGAGCGTAGCAGGCGTCCAGAAGATGTGATCGCGGAAGTGCGCGACCTAGCTCGGCAAGGCTTCAAGGAAATTACCCTTCTGGGTCAAAACGTAAACGCCTACGGTAAAGATTTCATCGACATCAAATATTCGTTCGCTGATCTGATGGATGATATTCGATTAATCGATATTCCCCGAGTACGTTTTATGACTTCACACCCGCGTGATTTCGATGATCATTTGGTTGAAGTACTTGGAAAAGGTGGCAATTTAGTCGAGCATATTCACTTACCAGTCAATCGGGAAACAATGCTATTCTCAAAATTATGGGAAGAAAATATACACGTGAAGTGTATCTTGAGCTTGTTCGCAAATTGAAGGAAAGTGTACCTGGACTTGTCCTGACGACTGATATTATTGTTGGATTCCCCGGAGAAACTGAAGAGCAGTTTGAAGATACGATGGATCTAGTGCGTGAAGTTGGTTTTGATTCCGCGTATACGTTTATCTATTCCCCGCGTGAAGGTACGCCTGCTGCGGTAATGGAAGACAACGTTCCGATGGACGTGAAGAGCGAGCGCCTACAACGTCTCAACAAAGCTATCGTTGATCGTAGTCATGAGAGCAATAAGAATATGCTTGGCTTGGTGGTCGAAGTTCTCGTAGAGGGTGAGAGTAAGAACAATGCTGCGGTGCTTGCCGGCCGTACTCGCACAAGTAAGCTGGTTCATTTTGAAGGGGATGCAAGTTTGATTGGCACATTTGTGCAGGTTAAAATTACCGATTCAATGACCTGGTACATTAAGGGCGAAGTCGTTGACGAACCAGTAACTGTAGCAGTATCCATATAAATAGAATAGGGGTAATAAACGTGACAGACAAGGGACATATGAATAAATACGGCATGATGTCATACGATACTAAAGAATTGATTATCCGTGAGGATATCATGGCCAAAGCTCAGGAACTAGCTCAACTCATTTCAAGCAGCGAAGAAGTTCAACAGTTTCAGAAAGCTGAAGAAAAAATCCGTGAACATGAACGCATTCAAGGTCTTATTAAAACAATTAAGAAGAAACAAAAAGAACTTGTTGCTTTCGAATCTTTTCAAAATAAAGAGATGATTATGAAAATAGAGAAAGAAGTTTCAGATTTACAGGATGAGATTGATGGTATTCCGCTAGTTGTAGAATTTCAACAAAGCCAAAGCGACATCAATTATTTATTACAGTTGGTAATTTCTGTCCTTCGGGATACGGTTTCTCAAAAAGTAAACGTGGAAGCGGGAACAGATTCGCCTCCTTCCGATTGCGGATAAGTTAAGGAATAAGGTTGCGGATCAAGATCCGCGCCTTTTTTGCTTTTTCTAGGGTGTATTTTGGGTAGTATTAAGATATAAGGAAGAGGAAGAGTATGAAGGATGTAGAACCAGCGTTTCTCATAAGAGAATTAAGGGATGGAGAAATACCACCCATGGAACTTTTACTACTCGCCGATTCTGAAATAACGCAAGTAATGAAGTACAGGGATCTCGTAAAATGGCTAATTGTTGAGCAAAACGAGATTGTTGTTGGAGTATGTGGTGTTATGGAAATTGAACCAGACAATCTAGAGATCATGAATATTGCAGTTGATCCGGACTGTCAAGGCCAAGGGTATGCAAAAAGGCTTATTGGGCAAGTGATGGAGATGGGAAGAACACAAGGTTATAAACGGGTATGGATTCGTACAGGCAATTCTAGTTTAAATCAGTTAGCTCTGTATCAAAAATGTGGCTTTCGAATGGTACGCATCGAGCGGGATCATTTTATTAAACATTATCAAGAAATGATATATGAAAATGGGATATGGTGCCGAGATCAAGTGATCCTAGAAGCCGAATTATCATCCAAGTATTGTAGTTCGCATAGGAAACACCATCCGAGAACAGTCACATAAAATATAAACAACTATGGGGGAAATAAATAGATGGAAAATGCATTAGATGCAATGTTGGCTCGTGGAGAACACACGTTTTGGAATTATCTGGGCTGTGAGTACATTTCAGGTGATCAGAACGAAGTGAAAATTGAACTCGATGCACAAGAACATCATACCAACTCATTGGGCATTATTCATGGGGGTGTCCTCACTTCTCTAATGGATCAAGCTATGGGAATGGTTGCAACCGCAAGAAAAAATTTGGATAGCTGCGTCACGACAAATCTCAATGTTCATTTTATGTCTCCTATGAAGCAAGGTCGTCTTTTTGTCTCGGCTATTATCTTACATGAGGCTGGAAGAAGCTTGACGTCACAGGCAAGAATTCATGACAGCGAGGGTAACCTAGGATGCATGGCAACTGGAAGTTTCAGAGTTATTCAACGTAAATCATAAAACAATAATAGAATGGAATCCATCAGATAAAATGGGGAGACTTGACATTATTTTTTAATTGTTCATAATGAAAATATCAATAAGAATGTTATGTGGTGATAATATGGATGATCAAGTAAATAGAGATTCAAATAACAACAATCAATTAATTGAAAATCAATCTGATTTAAATGGAAACCTGGTTCATGAAGAGGGAGCTTCTAATAATCGGGTCAAGAAATATCGGACCCTGATGGAGTTCCTGCTGACATTGTGATGTTCACATTGACTAAGAGAGAACGAAAAACCGTAACGAAGACATTACCTATTCGTGAGCTCAAGGTTATGTTGATTCGCCGTAAGGCGTGGCCGTTCGCTGGGATGTGGGCATTACCCGGAGGGTTTTGCCAAGAGAGTGAATCCATTTATGATGCAGCTAAGCGGGAGCTCAAGGAAGAGACAGGAGTTGACGGAGGACATCTGGAATATCTAGGCGTCTACAGTACTCCAGGCAGAGATCCACGGGGCTGGATTATCAGCAATGCTTTTTTTGCTCTTGTGGAAGAGTGGATGCTTGAGCATAGACAAGCGGCGGATGATGCTGGTGAAGTTGGATTATTTGGAATTGATGAAGTACTTGGTGAATTAGACTTAGCTTTTGATCACAGAGATATCATTCGGGATGCCTATATGCGCATTCAGCAGCAAATGCTGCATTCTACGATCGCGAGGCAGTTCCTTCTCGAACAGTTTACACTAAGTGAGCTATACCAGGTAATTCAGACCGTTGTACCGGAGTTTAACGAGCCAAATTTTATTCGAAAAATTACGTCTACTCGCAGTAGACAAGGTATTTTAGAGGAAGTACGTGATAAAGATGGCAAGCCGTTAAGTTCTAATCAATATTCTCAGCGCCCTGCGCAGCTCTATCGTTTTACTGATTTAGTGCCACTTTTATCCATTTATACGTAAGGGGTGGGGAAATGAAAGCACTGGTTGTAATTGATTTTACAAATGATTTTGTGGATGGTAAGTTACCTGTTGGTCAACCTGCTATAGACATACAGGAGAGAGTAGCAGAACTAACACAAACGTTTATAGATCACGGAGATTGGGTAGTAATGGCTGTAGATATGCATGAAGAGGGTGATATATATCATCCTGAAACAGCACTTTTTCCGCCCCATAACATTCGTGATACTGTTGGTCGCGAGCTCTATGGTGAATTAAAACAAGTTTATCAAAACAACGAAGAAATGATTTACTGGATGAACAAAACTCGTTACAGTGCTTTTTGTGGGACTGATCTTGATATAAGACTGCGGGAACGTGGCATCAAGGAAGTACATCTGATTGGAGTTTGTACTGATATTTGTATCTTACATACAGCGATTGAGGCTTATAACAAGGGCTATCATATTACGATTCATGAGGATGCTGTAGCGAGCTTTAATCCAGAAGGACATCTTTGGGCTCTTCAACATTTCAGAACGAGTCTTGGGGCGAACATCATAAAAAGGTAGACAAAGGAGGATGTTGGTTATGCAAACGATGGGTTTGGCTTTGCACACCGATAAATACCAGATCAATATGATGTATGCCCACTGGGTGAATGGAACGCATCAGCAAAAGGCAACATTTGAGGCATATTTTCGCAAGCTTCCTTTTGGAAATGGTTATGCTGTTTTTGCAGGGCTAGAGCGAATTGTACACTATATAGCTAATCTCCGTTTTACAGATGACGATATTAAATATTTGTCGGAGCAGGAAGAGAATTATGATTCTGCTTTTTTAGAGGAACTGAAGCAATTTAGATTCAGTGGTGATATGTACTCCATGAAGAGGGAGCGCTAGTTTTTCCGAATGAACCCTTGATTCGTGTCGAAAGCACAATTATGGAAGCTCAGCTCATTGAAACAGCGCTTCTGAATTTCATGAATTTTCAAACGCTTATTGCCACGAAAGCATCAAGAATCAAGCAAGTTGCTGGAAACGATATGTTATTGGAATTCGGTACGCGTCGTGCTCAAGAAGCAGACGCTGCTGTATGGGGGGCTCGCGCTGCTTATATTGCGGGATTCGATGCGACTTCGAATATGCTTGCTGGGCAGAAATTCGGTATCCCTACCAAAGGAACTCATGCCCACTCTTGGGTACAAAGTTTCGCTAGTGAGCAAGAGGCTTTTAACACGTATGCAAAAGTTTTACCGGATTTTGTGTCATTATTAGTGGATACATTTGACACCTTAAAAAGTGGTGTTCCTCATGCCATCGAAACAGCAAAAATGCTGGAATCCATGGGTAAACGACTTGGTTCTATTCGATTAGATAGCGGAGACCTAGCATACTTGTCTATTAAGGCTCGTAAAATGCTTGATGATGCAGGGCTTGCTTATGTGAAAATCGTAGCCTCTAATGACCTAGATGAGAATACGATTTTCAACCTGAAGGCTCAAGGTGCCCGCATCGATACATGGGGCGTAGGCACACAGTTAATTACGGCTTCTGACCAGCCATCTTTGGGTGGTGTGTATAAGCTTGTTGAACATGAGATGGATGGGGTTATAGTTCCTACTATTAAAATCTCTGGTAATCCCGAGAAGGTTACAACTCCCGGTAAAAAGGATGTATACCGTATTATCGATCGGGTTACAGGTAAGGCAACAGCTGATTATATTTGCTTCCCTGATGAAGAGAAGCCACATGATGGTTTGAGGCTGAAATTGTTTAACCCACAGCATCCTTTCTTACAGAAATACGTGCGGAATTATGATGCGGTTTCGATGCTTGTTCCTGTCTTTGAGCAAGGAATACAAGTGTATGAGCTGCCATCGCTGGATGAAATTCGCGATTATCATAAGGAGCAATTAGCTATATTCTGGCCTGAATATCTTCGTAAACTAAATCCTGAGTTTTATCGAATTAATATCAGTGAAAAGGCCTGGGAGCTTAAACAAAGAATGATGGCTGAGCATATGGAAGAAGAGGAATAGAGCTGCTTATAAATATAAAATAGGTTCCTTTCGGCGCCTGCTGAACATGAAATTATGTTTTAGCAGGCGTTTTATTTTCGAGAGTATCTGGGCATAATTATTTCTCGGGAAATCGCAGATCCTGCTAATAAATGATGTAGAACGCGCTTGTTCGACACTGCTTGATATACATATCCCCTCAATAGAATATGCGTAGTACTTATTTTATTGGAAAATAAAAAAGGAGCTGATTTGATTTATGGATCATTTTCAAGCATTTGTATTGCGAAAAGAAGCGGATAAAGTCCAAGGCAGTGTTGAAATTCTGTCGATGGACCAATTACCCGATGGAGATGTCACTGTTAAAGTTGAATACACAGGCGTGAATTATAAGGATGGATTAGCGAGCCTTACAAATGGCGGGATCGTAAATAGATATCCGTTTATCCCCGGTATCGATTTAGCTGGAGTGGTTGTTTCTTCAGAGCATTCTAAGTTCAAAGCAGGAGATCAAGTGATTTGTACGGGATACGGTCTTGGTTCTTCTCACTATGGTGGGTTCAGCAGATATACACGTTTAAGCGGTGAATGGCTTGTTCATTTGCCTGAAGGATTGAGTTTGAGAGAAGCGATGGGCATTGGAACCGCTGGATTTACCGCTGCTGAGTCCATTGAACGTCTTATACGTAATGGCTTGACTCCCTCAAGTGGCCCAGTGCTGGTTACTGGTGCTAGTGGGGGTGTAGGGAGCATGGCGATTAATATGCTTTCTAAGCTAGGATATGAAGTCACAGCAAGTACAGGTAAGCATAAAGAGTATCAGAAATGGTTGAAACAATTGGGAGCAGCACATGTTGTGACTCGTGAAGATATTCAGGTTACTTCGAAGGGCGTTCTGGGTTCAGAGCAATGGGCAGCCGTGATTGATCCAGTAGGAGGTCCAGGGCTTACAGGTCTACTCAAAAGCATCCGTTATGGTGGGGGTGTTGCCCTATCAGGACTAACGGGAGGAACACAGTTTGATAACACGGTTTATCCGTTCATTTTACGAGGAGTACAGCTACTTGGTATAGATTCTGTACTCTGTCCAATGGATCTGAGAATTCAGCTTTGGAATAGTATTGCTCATGAATGGAAACCAGATATCGTATTGGAAATGGGTCTGACAGAGAAGAGATTAGAAGATTTAGTAGAAGTGTTACCAGCAATTTTAAATGGTGAGGCAGTAGGTCGTACGATCATACACTTGGATGACCGAGCAGAGAAATCATAACTTCCTGCACAGGAACTGAATAAGCTACCGTTTTTTCTGGCATTCTAAACCTATATCGGCATGAGGGAAGGATGGACTTCATGAAAAAACAAGTAGCGGGAATCCTTGCTTGTGCGCTGCTGGCTGCTACGGTTGGATGTAGCAAACATAACGTTATCAATAAAGAAACAAAGCTCTATAATATGCAATCTTTCGATGAAGGAAATATTCGTGCGAAGTCACAAGGAAAAGGATTGAACGGAAAATTTCTTAATGAACTTCAACTTACGTTCGGTTCACTTCATATACCTCTTACACATCAAATGTATTCAGAGGACGGTCGCGGGAATATTAGCTACATGTATATGATAAACGGGAATCCAGCACAATATATTTCACTCCATGTGTTTACAAATGAGCAAGAACGCGTGAACCGAATTCACAATTGGTACGGTGATCAGAACGTCATTGATACACAGAATTCCCGAACAGTAATTTACAATCATCATCGTGCCTCGCTCGTTTATACTTCCTCCGGTAAGGAAAAAGGGAAGTATGATGAACAGGTGAAACAAGTTTTCAACTCGCTTCTAGATCGTTTAGATTAATGCCGTTCACTATGACCAATAAAAAAAGATGCCAAGCAGCTCATAAGCT